>CALOCX010000001.1:0-15098 GCA_942491995.1 uncultured Gammaproteobacteria bacterium
CGCTGACGAACTCATCAAGTCCCGGCGTGCTGAACAGCATGCTGCGGTAACTGCGGCGGTTCTGTTCCGTTGATTCGACGTTGATCGCGGAAAAGCGCTTGGCAATGGTGGGCGCACTTTCATCGGCCGCAAGAATGCCCTTGCCAGCCTGCACCATGTCGTAAATGGTTGCTTCAAGTTCTGCTATTGTATTCATGTTCCTGCTCCTGTTGCTGAGCACCGTAGGGTGCCCTCCGTTAACCTGATGCCGCGGATAAACAAACCAGGTCTCAGGTGTTATGCGCTGGTACCGCCGACCGTCAGTTCGTCAATCAGCATGGTCGGCTGTCCAACGCCCACGGGAACACTCTGGCCTTCCTTGCCACAGGTACCGACACCGGGATCCAGTTGCATATCATTGCCCAGCATCGAGACCCGCTTCAGTACATCCGGGCCGTTACCGATCAGGGTCGCACCCTTGACCGGTCGCGTGACCTTGCCTTTCTCGATGAGGTAGGCCTCGCTGGCAGAGAATACAAATTTACCCGAGGTAATGTCGACCTGTCCGCCACCGAAGTTCACGGCGTAGAGCCCCTTGTCCACTGACGCGATGATTTCCTGCGGGTCGTGCTCACCCGCAAGCATGCAGGTGTTGGTCATGCGCGGCATGGGCAGGTGTGCATAGGATTCGCGGCGGCCATTACCGGTGGAGCGCACGCCCATCAAACCGGCGTTCATGCGGTCCTGCATGTAGCCCTTGAGAATGCCGTTTTCAATCAGCACCGTGTGCTGTCCCGGCGTACCTTCATCATCGACATTCAGTGAACCACGACGACCGCTCAGGGTACCGTCATCGACGACGGTACACAGCGGTGAAGCCACCTGCTGCCCGACCATGCCACTGAATGCCGAGGTGCCCTTGCGATTGAAATCACCCTCGAGACCGTGTCCGATCGCCTCGTGCAGCAGGATTCCGGGCCAACCGGGTCCCAGCACCACCGGCAGGGTGCCAGCCGGTGCATCGACCGCCTCGAGGTTAACCAGCGCCTGGCGTACAGCCTCCCGGGCATAGCCCATGGCACGGTCTTCCTCTACAAAGAAAGCGTAATCAGAACGACCGCCGCCGCCCGAACCGGCCTGCTCTCGCCGCCCGTCCTGCTCGACAATCACCGTGACATTGCAGCGTACCAGCGGGCGCACATCAGCTGCCAGCGTACCGTCGCTAACAGCGACCATCATGACTTCATGGACACCGGCAAGACTGACGATCACTTCCTTGACGCGCGGATCCTGTTGACGTGCTTCCGCATCCAGCTGGTTCAACAGGGCGACCTTGTCATCCGCGGTCATCCTGTCCAGCGGGTCAATGGCGGGATACAGCAAATTTTCATTGTGAGTGTGCCAGGCCTGCAGCTTGCCCTCTTTACCGTGCCGGGCGATGGCACGTGCGGCCGTGGAGGCCTGCAGCAAGGCCGGCATGACGATCTCGTCGGAATAGGCAAAACCGGTCTTGTCGCCACTGATGGCACGCACACCGGCACCCTGCTCGATACTGTGTGTGCCTTCCTTGACAATACCGTCTTCCAGTACCCACGACTCAAAACGTGTCGATTGAAAATACAGGTCACCGCTGTCGACGGCATGCCCCAGCAATTGTCCAAAGACCCTGTTCAGGTCCCCTTCATCGATGCCCGCCGGTGCCAGCAGCCGCTGTCGTGCGATATCAAGGTTTGTGGCGCTCATGGCTTCACATTCAGGCACTGCAGGCGGCGGTGTTCGATACTCGGGAAATTGCGCCGCGCACTGTTCAGCAGCCCCAGTTCGATATCGGCACAGACAACGCCCGGTCCGCGGGAGAGGCTGTTCAGTATGGTCCCCCACGGGTCAACGATCATGCTGTGCCCGTAGGTCTCACGGCCATTCAGATGGTAGCCCCCCTGGTCAGGTGCAATCACGTAACAGAGGTTCTCGATGGCGCGGGCACGCACCAGTACTTCCCAGTGGGCACGCCCCGTGATGGCTGTAAAGGCAGACGGTAGCACCAGAATTTCCATACCCGCTTGCAGCTGCTGTCTGAACAGCTCCGGGAAACGCAGGTCGTAACAGACGGCCACACCCATGCGTCCAAAGGGCGTATCGATGACGACAACCTCGTTGCCCGGTTCAATGGTTCTTGATTCCGTGTATCGCTCGTCGCTGTCGACGAGTTCCACGTCGAACAGGTGTATCTTGTCGTAGCGTGCCGCCTGTTCGCCCTTGTCATTGAATACCAGGCAGGTGGCCCGTACCTTGTTGTCATCGATGGCTACCAGCGGTACGGTTCCGCCGACCAGCCAGATGCCGTGGCGTGCAGCCTGCTCCGCCAGAAAGGTCTGCACAGGACCGTTGCCCGGCTCCTCGCGGTGCTTGACCTTATCCTGTTCCGTCTTGCCCATGAGGGCAAAGTTTTCCGGCAACACCACCAGGCGCGCCTGCTGACTGACCGCCTCTTCGATGAGGCGCTCGGCTTCCAGCAGGTTCGCACCGATATTCGGCCCTGAAGCCATCTGTATACATGCAGCAATACTCATAGCAATAAACCATCAATCCCCGTAACAGCATCCAAGAATAACACAGTCGCTGAACGCAACCGCCAACACCCCGAGAGCAACAGGGTTAATCAAGTTCAAAAGACGGCTCCGGTTCCTTCTCCGCGGCTGTGGATTGCAGTTTTTCAATAACCGGATCCTCCCACGGACCTGTTACCGAATACTGCTTCTGTGCAATCCTGTTCAGCGGGCCGAGCCGGTCCTGCAGCAAGGTCTCGGCCACCAGCAGCACCGCACCCACCGCCGGTCCGCCGGCCAGCGTACCCGCGAGGGGTATACCTGTCTTCACATAGGGTATGACCGTCACCAGCTCATCATAATCCTGGTCGACAAGCCCGATGCGCCCGGAAATCTCGATCTTTGCCGCAGGCCCTTCAACGAGCAGGTCATTGGTATAGGCATTACCGTCATCAATAACAAAGCTGCCACTGATCTCGTCAAAACTGAAACCCTTTTCGAACAGGTCGCTGAAATCCAGCGACAGGCGCCGCGGCAGACTGTTCAAACTGAGCAGTCCAAGCATGCGACCGGCGGCACCCGGGTCAACATCCAGTAACTGGCCATTTGCAATCCTGAGCTTGACCTTGCCTTCTGTCACTGGCGGCGAGAAAACCCAGGGAGGGCCCGGCCAGGCAATACGCATGGAGCCCGAAAGGTCCCCGCCGCCAATGTTCTTCTGGTAGCCGAACAGGTCCATGAGCCGGTCCATTTTACCCTCTTTGATCTCGAGGTCGACACTGCTTAACTGCTCACCACGTTGCAGCCGCCAGCTGCCACTGATGCGGGCTGACAGTAAATCCGAGGCGAACACCACGCGTTCAATGAAGTACAGGTCATCCGGTTGCTTGTAGGCCTTGACCTCGAATAAACCCAGGTCGACGCCGTCGTACAGCAACTGCCGGGTAATGATCTGCAGGTCCGGAAAATTTGATGGTGGATAGTCGCTGGTGGAACCCGCCTGCTGCTGTTCCCCGCTGCCGCTTTCCAGTGCCAGCCGCTCCAGGGTCATCGTCACACTGTCCAGCCCGGCGGCCGTATTCGTCAGCTCGATATCACCGGACACGGCCGGTCCATCGACCCTGATTTCCCGGCGTGAACCGGATGACTTCAGGGTTAACGACACCTCACCCAGCTCATGGCCGAGCACTTCCAGCTCATCAATCGCAACATCAAATGCCAGCGGCAGATCGGCATCCCCGTCGCCAGCGTCGCTGGCACTGCCACTTCCGCCCAGGTAAGGCTGCCAGTCTGTCAATCGAAAGCGATCCAGATGACCGCTGAACAGCAGTTGTTTCGAATCAGGCAATACCGGTTTCTTGCCACCCACTGTGATGGCGCCCTTTTGTAACTTAAAACCATCGTCTCCGGGAATGATTAGCAGCAAGCCCTCGAGGAGGTCGCTATAGTTCAGCCTCACAGTGCTCTCTTCAACCCCCACCCGGTCCTCTACAATCGTCAGCTGTCGAACCGACTCAGGGCCTTTACCGAATGGTGCCGGCAGATCGATAGCTGTCCCCACCAGGTCCGAGGTCACGGTGACGCCGATATCGGCATTCTTGCCGCGTTCCGGCATGCCGCGAAGGGCCACCAGTACCTGCCAGTCACTGCTGCCGGAAGTCGCCGCCCCGAGAAAGCTGTCCTTTTCGATAAACCGGTCAAACAACTGCAGCGGTCCCTGCAGGCTGATATTGGTCTGATGCTTGTCTGTTTCTGTCCATACCCGTGCGCTGGCCGGGTGATCAAACAAGCGCACCTGCAGCTTGTCACCCTGTATACCCTCCGGGTCAAACACAAGGTGTCCCTTGATATCCTTCAATTCAATATCAGAATCGTGCACCTTCAGGGAATTACCGCGCAGGGTAATATCGCCCGCCACCTCGATCGGGGCCTGTGAGTCATCCAGCGGCACCACGATATCCAGTCCCAGTGTCGTCTTCCCGGTAGTGCTGACGCGATCCACAAAACCGCCATAGGTGATACCCAGCGGGCTGCTGCCGAGTTCGGCCAGCATGACCGGCAAGGCGCCCTGCACCACACCCTTGAGGGTCAGTACCGGACTCGCAAGGTCTTTTATCTGTGCATGCACCGACTCGAGTGCCGCACTGCGCATGGCGCCCCGACTGCTGACAACATCCATGACGCGCCCGGTAAAATCGACCTGGGCATCCAGCTGCGTCAGTGGCGACCAGTCCTTGTTGAAATTCAGCACCGCATCGGTGACCGGCAGTCGGACTTGAAGCACCCCTTCGCCATTATCAAACGGTATCTGGTCAAGGCGGCCATTGACGACCACACGGCCGTCCGTGATGAGACCGCCGTTGAGACTGCTGTCGAGCCAGGCAACACCCAGTGGCGACATGACCTTTGCCGGCAGGTAGGCATGCAGCCGATCGAGTCGCGCTGTAGCAACGTCGATACGCAGGTTGATGGAAGCGGCACTGCCATCTACCGGCAGGTACAGGCCCATTCTGGCCAGTAAAGAAAGGTCATCGTTGCGGATCGTCAGGGCATCCGTCGCAACCTCCATGGTGCCGCCACGCAGTTGCCAGTAAATATCGCCCTGCAGCACATCGATCGGCAGCAGTTCACGAAACAGCCGATCATCATGCAGGACTGTGTTCTGGCTGGACAGCGACAGAATGCCGGCTTCCATGTCGCCTCTGAGTGTCCCGTCCAGACCGGACAATTTCGGTAATACACCGGACTGTTCAATGCTCAGACCGCTGAAATGTGCAGAGAAATTGTTCACCCGGGTAACCTTGTCGCGGCTGGTGATACTGAAGACCAGGTCCCTGACCGTTCCGCGGGGCTGGAGACCGCCCAGCAACTGGCGCTGTTCGACCGTCAGGCCGGGAATAATGGGCAGCAGTGCACCGACACCGTCAAGCACCACCAGCGATGTCAAACCCTTGATACTGAGACTGTCCTGCTGCTGCCTGCCGGCCAGTGACAGGTTGTCTGTTTCCCAGCGCTTTTGCTGCTGGTTGACAACCAGGTTTTGCACGGCAAACTGCCACCCCTTGTCGTTCTGCCGCCAGCCGAACTGGCCTCGCAGGCTGTCAGCCTCGAAGGTGTAGGCCTGTGTTTCATTATGCTGGATGATTTTCAGGCCCGCGGTATCAATCTCACCGCTGGCGGAATCGATGCCTGCTTCACCGACATCGAGCCACAACCTGAGATCAGCAACACCTTCCACCAGCTGATCATCCGTCAGCACCGGACCCAGCACGCCGGTCAAGGCCACCGATTGTCCCTTGATGTAGACCTGACCCTGCCAGTCCTGCAGCCGCGAGCTATAGCCATACAGCACCGCTTCCACGTCGGCACGGTAACCCACGTCGGCCGGCAGCAGCGCGTGGCCGGTGAGCGTATGCGTGGCACCCTGGTTGCGCAGCGACAGCGAGATAGCGGAGAAGCGTCGTGGCGGCTCGCCGCTTGCCTCATCGACATAGGTGATGTTGACATCATGGACCGACAGGGCCATCTGCAACAGATCTGCAAGCATGCCGCTGTCGTCGTTATCAGAACGAAACCCCTCGAGGTAGAAGGTCCCGCCGGTATCGTGCACCAGCGTGAACTCTGCACCGACCACATCAATACCGGCCAGTTTGATCTGTTGATGTGCCAGGGACTGCTCGGCATCAACCGTCAACCAGATTTCACGCACGGCCATCGTCTCGTGCGTGCCTGCCGGATCAGACAGCTCGACATTTTTCAGCTTGATGACAGGATTCAAACCGCGCCAGCCGGCCTGCAGGCGCCCGATACTGACCTGTTTGTTGAGCGCCTGGCTTGCAGCCTGCTCGATCTCCATACGGTAGGCACTGACTTCAGGAATCCACAGACGTGCGGCCGCAACCAGCGCGGAAATCAGCACCAGCAGTACCAGCAGTAGCGTCCAGAGGGCGTGAAAGGCGCTCTTCAGCATGACAGGAAAGAAAGCAGGCTAGTCCGGTTGAGAGGCCGCGAGCTTACACGGGAACAACGTCGTACTGTTCCTGCGTGTACAGGGACTCTACCTGAAATTTTATGGGCTTGCCGATAAAGGCCTCCAGTTCGACCAGGCTTGCCGATTCCTCATCCAGCAGCAGGTCGACCACCTCCTGCGAGGCAAGTACCAGTAACTGTTCGGTATCAAACTGGCGCGACTCACGCAGAATCTCGCGAAAGATCTCGTAGCAGGTCGTCTCCGCCGTCTTCAATGATGCACGCCCGCCGCAGGTCGGACACGTTTCGCACATGACATGCTCGAGGCTTTCGCGGGTGCGTTTGCGTGTCATCTCCACCAGCCCGAGCGACGAGACCTCCGTGATCTGTGTCCTGGCATGATCCTTGTCAAGGCACTTCTGCAGGGCACGCAGTACCTGGCGCTTGTGTTCCGCATCAGACATATCGATAAAATCGATAATGATAATGCCGCCCAGGTTGCGCAGCCGCAGTTGCCGGGCAATCGCCTGTGCCGCCTCCAGATTGGTCTTGAAGATGGTCTCTTCGAGGTTGCGGTTACCGACATAACCGCCGGTGTTAACATCCGCGGTGGTCATGGCCTCGGTCTGGTCGATCACCAGGTAGCCACCTGATTTCAGTTGAACCTTGCGATCCAGTGCCTTCTCTATTTCGTCCTCGATACCGTAGATATCAAAGATCGGCCGTTCACCGGGGTAATATTCAACCTGGGTTTCCAGTTCGGGCATGAAGCGGTTACAGAACGCCTGCGCGCGCTGGTAGCTCTCCCTGGAGTCAATGCGAACCCGTTCGATCTGGCTGTCGAGCATGTCCCGCATGACGCGAATCGTGAGTGGCAGGTCATCGTAGATAACGCTACCGGCCTTTGCGGTCGCCTCGGTCTCACTGACGGACTGCCACAGCTTGCTCAGAAACATCATGTCCGCGCGCAAGGCATCGGCGCTCGCACCTTCCGCTGCGGTGCGTGCAATATAACCACCACCGTCCTGGTCAGTCATGAACAGCTGGATGATGTCCCGCAGGCGTACCCGTTCCTGTTCGTCCTCGATCTTCTGCGAGATACCGACGTTATCAACATGCGGGATAAACACCAGGTAGCGGGATGGAATCGTGATTTGCGTGGTCAGGCGCGCACCCTTGGTGCCCAGCGGATCCTTGATCACCTGCACGGAAATTTCCTGCCCCTCGTGTAACAGCTGGGCAATATCGGCAAGCGGTGCTTCATCCCCGGATTCATCATCCACGCTTCGGGCGGTCAGATCGGAGGCATGCAGAAAGGCCGCTCTTTCAAGGCCGATGTCGACAAACGCCGCCTGCATACCCGGCAATACCCGACAGACCTTGCCGCGATAAATCTTGCCAACCAGGCCGCGACGCCGCGACCGCTCGATATAGACTTCCTGCAGCACGCCGTTTTCAACCAGCGCCACGCGTGTTTCCCGGGGCGTTACGTTTATCAGTATCTCTTCGCTCATGCTTCCCTGTTGGCAAATTCCCGTTGTTGACGACAGCCGGACATCCCCATCCTACAATCTAGAGAACGACTATTCCAAATGTCTTTAACAATTCCGTTGTTTCATACAGGGGCAGCCCCATTACGCCTGAATAACTGCCGTCCAGCCGGCTGATAAACATCGCCGCAAGTCCCTGGATTGCGTAGCCACCGGCCTTGTCACGCGGTTCACCGCTGTCCCAGTATGCCGCACATTCCTGCCGCGATAATGTTCGAAAAGTCACGCGGCTGCGCTGACTGCAGACGCTCTCCTGGTCAGTTGCCAGTGCAACGGCTGTCACGACCTCGTGGGTAGTGCCCGACAATGTTTGCAACATCTCAATGGCCTGCTGGCGATCAGCCGGTTTTCCCATCACCCTGTCAGCGGCGATGACCAGGGTATCGGCCCCCAGTACCGGTCGTCGCCGTTCGGGGTCTAGTGCCCGCCATCCTGCCCGTGCTTTTTCCGTGGCCAGCCGTCGTGCGCAATGCCCGGGTGTTTCAGTGGCCAGCATGGTCTCATCCACCGTGGCTGACACCACTTCAAAGTCGACACCGATTTGCTGTAAAAGTGCCGCACGGCGCGGTGACTGCGAGGCCAGATAAAGTTGCGGTAGGTGCGCCATTACGATTACTTATATCATATTTAACAGTTAATTATGTTATTTATCTCATAAATTTATTACGATCGATGGTAGGGGTGGCCGGTGCCCAGGGTCCAGGCCCTGTAGAGTTGTTCGGCCAGTACGATGCGCACCAGGGAATGAGGATAGGTGAGCGCAGACAGCGACCAGCACTGGTCCGCACGATCAAGACAGGCCTGTGACAGGCCATCCGGCCCGCCGACCAGCAGCGCCACATCCCGGCCGGCAGCCATCCACTCCCTGAGTCGTCCGGCAAGGTCATGCGTGGTCCAGTGTTTACCCAGCACGTCCAGCGCAATGACGGTGCAGTCTTTCGGTACAGCGGCGAGCATGGCCTGCCCTTCCTGCTGTTTCGCCTGTGCGGCAGTCATGGATTTGCGCCGTTTGCTGAGTGGAATCTCGAGCAACTGCAAGCTGCATTCACGCGGCAAGCGCTTTGCGTATTCCTGATAACCCTCGACCACCCAGGATGGCATGCGGGTGCCGACAGCAACCAGGTGAATGCGCATCAACGATGAGACATTCAGTTAAACAGATCAGGCGCTGGCATTGTCGCGGTCGCCAACCGACCAGAGTTTTTCCAGTGCATAGAATTCCCGGGTCTCGGGCATCATGATGTGAACAACGACATCGGAAAGGTCAACCAGAATCCAGCCGGTTGTGTCCTCGCCTTCAACACCCAGCGCAGGAAAGCCGTTTCTCTTTGCCTCAAGCACAACGTTTTCCGCCAGTGCCTTGATGTGCCGTGTCGAGGTACCGCTGGCAATTACCATGCGATCGGTAATCGAGGTCAGGCCGCGCACATCGATCGCCCTGATGTCCACGCCCTTGATGTCCTCCAGCGCCGCAATGACAATTTCCAGCAAGCGCTCGCCCTGTTCGTCAGTGGAGCTGTCGGTGTCCTGTCTATTCGTCATGCTGTGTTCCTGTGCCATATAATCCTTCACTGTATATAACCTCCAGCACACTTTTCGGTAACAGGTAGTCTGCACGTTTTCCGCTTGCCAGTAGCTTGCGTATCTGAGTACCGGATATCTCCAGTTGCGTGACCGGCTGGAACAGCAGCAGGCCCGAGGCCCGTGATTTCAGCGTCGCCGCATCCGCTACCCGGTGCAGGGAAATAAAATCCGCCAGTTCTCCCTGCTCCGGTGGCACCTTGCCCGGCCGGGTCATGACGACGAGATGCGCATAATCCAGGATTTCACGCCAGCGATGCCAGCTGGAAAATTCGCGGAAGGCATCCATACCGATCAACAGGGAGAAGCTGGTACCCGCCAGTTCCGCGCGCAATGATTGCAGTGTATCGATTGTGTATGAAGGTCCTTCACGCTCGAATTCCCGCGTATCCACGGTGAATGCCGGGTCGCCGGCAACCGCGGCATGCAGCATGGCCAGTCGCTGTTGCGGCGTTGCATGCGGTTGCGAGCGGTGCGGTGGTACGTGACTGGGCAGCAGACGGACTTCATCGAGACCAATGGACTGTTTTATTTCCAGTGCAGGACGCAGGTGTCCAAAATGCACCGGGTCAAAGGTACCGCCGAGAAGTCCTATCATGAATGAGGCAGGCCGCTGGAGACCGGATGTGCGTGACGGGCCGTCATGTCCTGATATGACCGTCACCGATGACGATGTATTTAAGCGTCGTCAGTCCTTCCAGGCCAACCGGACCCCGCGCATGCAACTTGTCTGTACTGATGCCGATTTCGGCACCGAGACCGTATTCAAAACCGTCTGCAAAGCGACTCGAGGCATTCACCATCACGGAACTGGAATCCACCTCATGCAGAAAACGGTTGGCACGTGGTAATGATTCGGTCACGATGACATCCGTATGATCGGAGCCGTAGCGGGCAATATGGTCCATGGCGGCGTCCATATCATCGACAATGCGTATGGCCAGTATCGGCGCCAGGTATTCTTCTTCCCAGTCGGCTTCCGTGGCCGCCGTGATGCCGGCGACTATTTTTTGTGTCGCCTCGCAGCCGCGCAGTTCAACGCCGGCAGCCTGGTAGGCTGAGGCCAGCTGCGGCAACACACGTGCAGCAATGTCCTTGTTGACCAGCAGGGTTTCCATGGTATTGCAGGTACCGTAACGCTGTGTCTTGGCATTGACCGCCACCCTGATGGCCTTGTCAACATCCGCCAAGTCATCGATGTAGGTATGACAAACGCCGTGCAGGTGCTTGATGACCGGTACGCGTGCCTCGGCACTGATGCGCTCGATCAGGCCCTTGCCACCACGCGGCACGATGACATCGACATGCTCCTGCATGCGGATCAACTCGCCGACCGCGGCACGGTCGGTGGTTTCGATCACCTGCACCACCGCAGCAGGCAGTCCCGCCTCGGCAAGCCCCTGGTGGATGTAACGGGCAATTGCCTGGTTGGAATGCATGGCTTCCGAGCCACCACGCAGAATCGCTGCATTACCGGACTTGAGACAGAGGCCCGCGGCATCCGCGGTCACGTTCGGTCGCGACTCGTAGATGATGCCGATGACGCCCAGCGGTACACGCATGCGTCCCACCTGGATACCGGATGGCCGGTAGTTCATATTCGAAATGCTGCCGACCGGATCCGGTAACAGCGCGATCTCGCGCAGGCCTTCAGCCATGGCAGCAATGCGGGCATCGGTAAGCTCAAGCCGGTCCAGCAAGGCCGCATCCAGACCGTGCTGTTTGCCTGCCGCAAGGTCCTTGTCATTCTCGGCTTTAAGATCGCCAGCGCCAGCCTCAATCGCCGCCGCGATCGCAATCAGCGCCGCGTCCTTCTTGCCGGTGCCGGCGCGAGCGATTTCACGGGCAGCGGCACGCGCACGCACACCGACCGCGTGCATGTACTCAGGAATATCGAGGTGTAATGTTTCTGCTTCCGCGCTCATGGTTTTCTATCAGGATACCTGCCCCATCCGGGCACTGTCCGGCAGGATCTGGGTGCCCGCCAGCGTCAGTGTTAATTGTAACAGCTCATCCCAGGCGTTGCCTGCAGCCTGCCCCTTGCTGATCCTGTCGATGCGTGCGCAGTGTTGCAGCAGGGCGTTGCAGCGGGCCACCGGCAACCGCTGCAGAGCCGCAGCCACCATGGATTTACGTGTCGCCGGCCAGACACGGTAGCGGGTCATAACCGCCTGCACTGGCTGACCCGAGGCAACCGCGGCCGCCATGGCAGCCAGCTGACGGACCTCGCGCGACAACGCCCACAGTACGATCTGCGGCACAACACCTTCCGCATGCAGGCCCTGCAGGATGTGGATACTGCGGGCCGCCTCCCCGGAGAGTGCACTGTCGACCAGGCCAAACACATCGTAGCGAGCATTGTCGGCGACCAGGGTGAGTATGGCCTCGGCATCGACGGCACCTTCACCTTGTAATAAATACAGCTTTTCAATCTCCTGCACACATGCAAGCAGGTTGCCCTCGACCCGCTCCGCCAGCAGCGCGACCGCGTCCGGACTGGGTTGCAGGCCGCGCTGTTGCATGCGCCGCTGTATCCATGCAGTGAATTCCTGTGTACTGAGCGGCCAGACGAACAGCACGACACCGGCCTTGTCGAGTGCCTGTACCCATTTGCTGTCACGCGCTGATTTTTCCATCTTGCCGGCCGTCACCAGTAACAGCGTGTCCTCTGGCGGTTGTTCAGCGTAGCTGCGCAATACCTTTGAACCGTCTGCACCCGGTTTGCCACCGGGCATGCGCAGATCGATCACGCGACGTTGTGAGAACAGTGACAGGTTGCCGGCCTCGGACATCAGGCTGCCCCAGTCGAATCCGGTCTGCACCGTCATGACCTCGCGCTCGTCATAGCCTTGCATGCGTGCTGCCGTGCGTACGGCATCGGCGGTTTCCATCACGCGCAGCGGCTCGTCACCACTGATAAAGTAGACGGGCGCAAGCTGCTTGCGCAGATGAGTCTCGATCTGTTCAGGTTTTAACTGCATGAAATCCTGAGTTTTTCCATGTTATCAGCTAGTTAGATGAAATTTGCACACTTTTATATATGTCAGATTATGATGGTATGTACCCTTGTGTATCAAGCAGTTATATAGGGGTTTTGGGAAAGGAAAAAGCAAAGCCACCCTTTCAGGTGGCCTTGCTGCACCCTATCCCGTTATGACGGCTCGCAGACAGGTGTCTACCTCGGGTGCATGAACAGTAACCCGGGTGAACCAGTGGCATCTGAAGGACAATGCCGACAGTGTGGGTAAGAAAAATCCGATTACTGTGTCGATTACTTGACGTATATCAATGCACCGCCCATCAGAGTTTGTTTATATTCCCACATTCGAAATTAAAAAGGGGATCAATGATGGTTGTTGAAAACTTTAAATGGGGTCTTATTGCTGCTGCAATCTGGTTCGGTCTCTATCAGGTTGCAACAACCCTCGGTGTTACACCTCTTTTCTAGCTCTTCTGAACAATAATGAATTTTCGGTGAGGCAACATGATTGACTTATTAAATAGCTTGGCGCTGGTCGCTGTATCTATTGTGATGGTTACCGTGACAGGTGGCTTATTCTGGTGCTGGATGAATCGGTCGCGACTGCGTAATTGGAAATTCTGAAAACCCCCACTAGGACGGGACTGCACCCTCTCCCGGCATAGCCAGTGCAATCAAATTGCACAATCGTGCAGGTATTGGCCCTGCTCATATTGAGTAAATATCTACTGGATCGCTATGCTCGTGTAGTTACGAGATAGATCACGATAACGACGGCTGCGATGGCAACTATCAGCCAGGGATTTGCAGACATCTTTTGAAGGATATCTGATATGCCTATTCCACCCGCTGCTACTGCATACTCCATCTTACACCCTCTATCAGAAACGTCTTGATTCATATCAAGGACTATATCAGGCATAGGTGGGTAATTTCGTACCGCGCAGAATTATGGGAACAATTATCCACAGGTTGCTGGATAACAGTATTGAGAAGTCTGATCCACCGAAACGACCACACCTGACGGTTGTTAAATAATAATCCCCCTTATAGAGCGTACCGTATAAATATTTTTATTTTTTCCCCTTCAGTGCTTTCTGGTTTGTCATTCCGTCAGTCAGGACATATAGCCGCGCAAGTGCTTTATGCTTTTTATGCAGACTATTAAATGTTTTGTCGTCTTTCAGTCCGGCCTTTTTCATTACGGCTTGCCGTGCTTCGTCTTTTGTCTTTCCGTCATTGATTCGTAATTCTTCAACCATAACAGCCAGGCGCATTTCTTTATTTAGGTGCTGCGTTCTTTTTGCTGCGCCTTTTTTCCCTTGTTTTTGTGTCAGCTTTAATACCATTTTCGGGTCTTTCCCTTGAAGTATCCTGCTGAACGCATGAGTTAAAAACTTCATTGTTTCAGGTGGTGGTAGCTCATCAATGCTCGCGGCACTGATAAAACTATGCAGGTACTTTTCACCTTCCGACATCTCTGAAGTGCGCGGTACGTTGTCCACAACATTCACCTTGTCTTTCATTTTATACCCCTGTCTAGTAGCGCCACGGCTGCCTGTTTATGTTCCTGCGCCAAATGCGCAAGCGTTCCGTCACCGCTATGTTGAATGGCCTATCACTTACATTACTCATGGCATAATTCTACACATTCCATTCGTTAGTGCTAACAAGCGAATCGTAACAAACCTATGATCAAAGCAATAAGCTTTAACTATTCATATTTTTAACATGGCTCTGCAACAGACTAATGAATATCTACCCCCCGCTTCACATTTACCACTGCCATTACACATACAAAATCCCTTGCAGGTGGCGAATCCTTGGCAATTCATCCTCCCCTCGCACTTCATGGTTCCGTTACCTACGTATGTTTCGGTAAATCTCTCACACAACAACGCAGCCGCTTTGGAATGGCCGCTGAAGTCTCCCATTATCCATGATAATGGCCTATTACTGCTGGAACATCCGGAATCGACAACCTGCCGTCACTGAATTGATAGAGCCACGCGTTGACCTTGTTGCGTACGGGTAACGTTTGATAACTGCGGCACTAAAACAATCTCTGGCTAGAACCCTCAAGTGCGAACTGATGACGTCGATATCAATTACTCGTTTTCTGGGTTAGCACTCTGGTGCATGGAGAGCAGTAAATTATGGTTCGTCATTCAATCAAAGGTAGTTTTAGACAATGCATTATTGCTGCGTCAATGGCCGTTCAATTGGCAGGATGCGGTGGTGAGGACAGCAGTTTTGTTAGTTCAGCATCTTCAGCAGTGACTGCCAGCAGCGCTGATAGCTCAGCATCTTCAGCAGTGCCAGCTAACCGTACCTATAGTTCAGCCTCTTCAGCAGCGACAAATGGCAGCGTCACCTTAAACTGGGTTGCTCCTGTTGCGAGAGCTGATGGGTCGCCAATCTCACTGGCGGATATTGACGGTTACCGGGTCTACTACGGGGCGACTGAAGGTAACTACACAAATCGTATTGATG
>CALOCX010000002.1:0-118646 GCA_942491995.1 uncultured Gammaproteobacteria bacterium
AAAACCGGTCATTCCCGGCTTTCCTGCGAAGGTCTCAGATGCCGCAACTACGGACATTCCCGCCCAGCAATCTGTACTCACACTTTCAGCCAGAGGAGACCTTAATCCATACGAAAACGGCTCCCGAAGAAGCCGTCTCTAAATGTTTTACAATGTTTTATTTACGCCTAGATGGAGCTGATCATTGTGGCCGTTGGTTCTGGTCCCCGATCTTAATGACGCCGGTAAAACTAACAGTTATAGACGCCTACCGCACAACGTCGCACCGTGCGCCGCGCCCACCCCGGCAACGCTCACTGGCGTCAGTGGACGCCCGACTCTGGCTTCGGCACTCGGGATCACACTGTTAAACCCGGGAACTGAATACCGCTCCCCAATTTCAGATCCGCAAACCACGATGGTTCCTGCAAACAAAAAGACACCCATTCGCTTCGATATGTTCATTTAGATTCTCCTATCACGAAATGCCCCGGCAATTCATCTGTACCCTCAAGATTATTCAGATCTACCTTCTTTGCTTTGGTTGGGTTCTTGAAGCGAAAATCGGTTGCTGCCACGTCGCCGCCGGTCTTCCAGTCCCTGGTCTGAATGGTGTATTGCGGTCCGCTGTCCATGAACTTGGAGGTGATGACGTATCGGCATGGATAGGGGCACTCTCCTTGGGCGATCCAGATCTGCCAATCGACTTCTTTTGCGCGTACGGCGATGTAGTCGCATTCAACCCCGCCGATCACACCGCTGCCAAGGTCTTTCATGTCGACGGCATCAAGCATCAAGGCATCACAGGAGTTTGCCAACAGCAGATCCGGCGGCAGGCAGGGGGCGGTTGTGCTTGTCCCGCAGTTCGTCGATCAGGTGCCCGACCGTGCCCGGCACCTCAGTCTGTGCATAGAGGTTGGGTTTTGCCCAGCAGGGTCAGGGTCGTACCGTCAAAGGACATCTCGACATCTGCAAACCCGCCGGAGCGCTCGGCGATGACCTTGTGGGGCCGGCTGAGAGTGAGGCTGCCTGAACTCGCCAGTGCAAGTCTCTGTTGCTTCCTGGGTGATGACCTCGAGGATGGCATCGTATTCGAATGAAAGGGCCGTTTGCGCGCCCAGATAGCCGGACATGGCCTTGATGAGATTCTTGGCATCTGCCTCATCGGCGCTCACCTGCGGATTTCCAGTCCGGCCAATCAGACAGTGCCATGGCGGACATAGTGGAGCAGAATTTCAACGATTTCGTGCTGTTTTTTCATTCAGGGCTGCACCTCTTTTTTGGAGCCCCATTGGGAACACTGGTCTGCGAGTCTAACGCGAAATACATCGATGCGCATCTCGCATCTGTGGAAATGCTTTCAACCGTTTGTCGCCAGTTCTGCATATCTCGGCCATCGCGCTTGCGAAGCGCCCCTACAGCAAAGAGGTGCGCCTGCAGGAGCAAACTGTGCCAGCGATCGGAACTCGTAGTCATCGACCAGCGGTACCGCTACTCCGGAGATAGAGCGAAATGGTTGATTTGCGCGACCAGGTAACGGATTGACGATGTCATTGCCGTGACAAATGCGCCAGTAGTCGCTCCCATGAAGCGCAGCGACCGTCAGCTTCGCAAGACGGTACGAAGCGTGTTTCCCGCCGCCTTCAGCCCCTCGGAGAGGACGTCCAGCCCCGCGAGAAAGATCGCCAGACCGCCAAATAGTCCCATACCGAGCTGCAACCAATCCACCTCTTGGGCTTCGGCAGAGCCTGGCTGGGCAAAGGCCGTGGAGAAGACCACGAACCCGGCTGCCAGCACCAAGTAAGGGAGGGCCCGAGAAGCTGTCATTGTCATGATTCGACCTCCAATAAGCGTTGTGAGGTGATTCCCCAAGAGTCGCAATCCGGCACCGATATGAGGCTAACAGGCTCGAGTCCGCCGGGGTGCACCATTAGCACGACTATCAATACCGACTATGCAAGAAACCAAAGTCGTCAACGTCGATATTCAGCGGCATGGCTGTCGCAGCCTTAAGAAATGCATAGTCCGGGTAACCCTCGCGGTATCGCTTGTTCCCGCGAGCGTTGCCGGCGCGATTGTCGCGGCGCTCTGTGCCATGGACTCCGGCGTCGAACCCGAGATGATCGTAGTCCCGATCAGTCTGACCGCTCTGGTACTGGTGGCGGTGATGGAGCGCATCCTTCCCTACCGGCGTGAGTGGAACCGTTCCCACGGCGATCTTCGTACGGATGCCCTCTACTACCTGATGCAGACCTTCATCGGCGGTCTGCTCGCGCCTGTGCTCGGGATGCTCGCGGTCATCATTGGCGGTTGGCTGTCTGCAAGGGCGGGCGGCCTTCCGCTCTGGCCTACGCACTGGCCGATTTTGGGCGCAGGTGATGCTGGCGTCGGTCGTGCGCGAGTTCTTTGACTACTGGGCACACCGCAGCATGCACCACTTTGACTGGCTGTGGCGACTTCACGCCACCCACCACAGCGCCACACGCGCATTGGCCTGCCGCTACGCGGGCCCATCCGGGAGATCGTGTACCTGGGCTTTTTTCGCCTGGGTGCTGCCGTTGTCGCAGCTCGGTGCGTCCAAAGACGTGCTGGCCCTGACGGCCGTGGTTGCGTGCATTAGCGGCCGACGCATTCCAGCACGCGAACATCGCGATTCGGCTCGAGGCGCTCAGCTGGATCTACAGCATTGGCAACCTCGCGCACAGCTGGCACCACTCGCGCGACGATCGCGAAGCCGATGAACTACGGCAACGTCTACATCTTCTGGGTGTTTAACGTCGTGTTCGGCACTCGTTACCTGCCAAGTGACCGTGAGTCTCCAGAGCAGGTTGGCATTGGGGGCTCTCTTCCTTTCCGGGCGGTTTCTTCGCCCAGTGGATCTCCACCGTTTCGTTTCCCCTGGGCGAAGATCAGGTGCGCGATAGTGCCGGCCCAACGTAAAAATGCCGGCGCTAGAAGGAAAAGGCATATTCTGTTGAAAAACTCTGCGTCTATAAAACAGTGGCGTGGGAAGGTGTGATTTCAGCGATGAGAGTGTTTTAAGGGAATTATTTTCTCCGCATATAATAAAAGCATCGAACTCTCGTGCACATGGTTTAAAATAAATTTTGTGTGTTCGAGTTTTTCAACACAATTCTGTACATTCGAGAGATCGCCAGAAATATCGGGGAGATATGGTAGCGTGTAACATTTTCTGTTACTGCACGCTAGATCTGTGAACAGCTCATCTCGCACCACAGCAGGCCACCGGCTCACAATGACCACTTTAATGCACATGTGTTCTACCTGCCTGACACCTAAGGTCACCCCGAGATCAGCCAACAGGCGCTGATAGTCCTGATTGTTTTTTCGCAGCAGCTCGCGGCCGGCCTCGATCAGTCTGTCCACCTGCTCCTCGCTCAGGTTGAAACTGGTTGGGATCGCGTTGAAGAAGCTCCGATCCTCGGACTGAGGAATATCGATAAAGCCAAGATTTGACGAAATCCGCAGTATATCACTGCTCCGGTGTTGACAACCCCTGCTCCCATTCCGTCACCACTCTTGCCGCATCAGGTTGCATGGTCGCGTCGTCGTAGAGGTGGAGCTGTGCACTGCTATGGAACTGATGATCTCCTGAAACGATGGCTTTATTGGTTGCGTTTCGATATGTCAATCGCCGATACCGGGTCCGAGGAGGTGTTACCGGAGATATCCGTTGTGTAGCGCGGCGGGCGGCGACCGTAGTTGGTTTTCTTATAAAACGACAGAGGGCCGCCCGCGAGTTCCATCACATCATAGATCGCACGCAGCCCGAGGTTATCGGTAATGCCCCGTCCACAAGGTGGGCGTATTGGCGAGTTGCCGGATCGTAGTAGGTTTCCAGGCCCCGTATAATTTCCTCCAGTGCCGGGTTATTACGTTCAAGTTCTGTGGACTTTTCCAGCCACTCAGGTTTTTCCTGTTATCGCGCAGTCCTGGTAGTCCTGATGACTACGACAGGGCGGGAATAGCAGAGGTACCGCGGATGAAGCAGTAACGGCTCGCGCAACCGGGAACGTGGAGAGGTTCGAGCAGAGCAACGATCGAAATACTCTTGTACGAAAAGAGAAGCGTACACCGTAGGCCAGATCCGATGCGTTAATGGCGAGGACCAGTGGTCCGCCCGCGTGCCACATGTCGGCAAAGGTCGCGCTACGTGAAACACCTGCTCTTCGTATATTTTCACCGCTATTTCGGTGCAAGTCCTCCAACCGAACCACCGAAAAGGGTTTAACACCCTCGTAGCAGCTTGTGCTCTATATCCTGTGTCAGGAAAACCTCTTTGTAGTCCTCGAAGATCTGATCCCCGTACAGGCCGTAATAGGCGGAGGTAAAGCTCCCGCCGGAGATGGAACTGATGGTGTCCACCTCGTCGAGCAGCCTGCGTGGCTGTCCATCGATCATCACACAGGGCGTGTCGCGGAGCTCTTCCACACCCCGTAGGCCAGCGCAGCGGCTCATGTCCCCCCACCCGAGAAGGCGAGCGTCAGCCCGATATCACCCGACCCTTCTCTGCCGTAAATTCCCTGATCGAATAAGGTTGGTTTTGTCGATGTCGAGTTGGTCGTGAGTACAGATGTTGTCCCGATTACCCCGTAGGAGGCGCAGCCGGAAAGCAGCAGCAAGCCGAAGCCGGCAGCCTACAGTTTCAACTTGTAGAACACCTCATTGCATTATTGCAGTCATGATGTGTCGCCCTTCAGTTTGCAATACCTGTGGAGTGCTATCATCAGTCTTTAGACGGACCTATTCCTTGTATCCGGTAATGCCGTGCGCCGCGTCGAGACGCACGCGCAGCAGGTGTGCCCTAATTGTCCATGGCCTGCTTGGTATAGCTCCACTTGGGAATAGGACTTAAGGTTGCTCTTTACGCCCTTCGCAACGCCGGATGTCGAGTTGTATTTCTTGCCGGTTCGCGTTTCGATGAAGGCGGCCAGAAAGCTGTTCACTACTGTCGCTATCAAGGGTTTCTCGACTTCGATACTGGCGTGGACGTTGAACACAGTACTGCCGGTTTCCACCCGTTGCGACACCGCCATCGGCATCCGGTAACCTACAAGAAAGGAACGACCAGTGTTGCAACAGACAGCCCTGCGGGTTTATTCGGCACCAGATCAGCAACCGCCACGCAGGCGCAGCACGTGCGCGATCCGGCTCCGTTACCATCGGGTAGGCATCACCCACCTGCTTCGGGATCGCCCAGAACGTAGTCTTGTCAACACCCTTCAGCTCGTCGGGGATCGATCCCCGTACCAGTCGCTGCCGGCCATGAAAAAGGATCCTGATGCGGATATCGACGAGCAGCTTGTTGTACTTTCCACAATCGACCGTGGTGCTCGCCTCTATACTCGTAGGGTAACCGTCAAGGTTCTTTTTGTCTTCGAGATCACCGGAATAATCAGTCAGGAATCCCACGGCCTGGTAGTCGCCAAACATCAGCTCTGGATTCGCTGATGCAACCGGTACCTCGATGTTGGTCTGCTGGTGCTGCAGGAGCTGTTTCTGCTGTCGCCACAAAGGGCAACTTGCGAACAGTGCACATAACCGTAGCGAGGCGATTGTAGTTTTTCTGGTTTCATTTCGATTTTCCTGGGTTGGTTCGACAAAGATTAAATTAGTGCTTTTCATGACCGCCAGTGTGTCTCCAATCTCCGGGACAGACCCACGCTCCGGTTCGCTTGTCGATGGTAGCGACATAATACGCGCTCCTGGCGCAGACCGCTGGATAAACTATAATGATCACATAATTGACTATATTGGACAATGAGGACTCTACCCGGTCCCGCCGCGCGTTGACCCAGAAGGTAGCCTCGCGCCTGCGAAAGAATTCTGGTTATCAATATTGTCGAAAAGCACCAGGTCAAACCCTGCTTCGGCCAGTACCGGACGACTCAGTTCGAGGCTTCTGAGGACCACCGGAATTGCCATCGCGCTGCCGATTCTGCACGGTCGTTTCTTCGGTGTCTCGTCTCGCCGCAACCTGCCGCATATCCACGAAATATCACGTTGATGATCGGTCAGAGAGAGCATACCAAGCGTTGTATAAAATAGTCAATTATGTGATCATTAGGTCTGCGCCAGGAGCGCGTAAAACCATGTTACCGTCGAACAAGTGGGACATAAGCAAAGCCTGCCCCGGAGATGTTCGAGATAACCCTTTATTACAGTTTCAACGTTTGTAATCAGTTATCCGCAATTCTGCGGGTGGTTGGTGATATATCAAGATTAAGAAGAGGAGAACATTCTAATGATTAACCGATTAGTACTATTGGTCACCGGTATGCTGGTGCTGTCTATGCAACAGGCCCTTGCAGACAACACTGTATTCATAGAAGATCTGCCGCCGCTTGGGCAAGACGCTGATCGTACGGGTGCGATGATCTGGCTAAAGCCCGACCTCGACCGCGCATACTATACGCAGGTGATGATTGAAGCCCATCACGATCTTCATCAGTCAGGATTCGAAATACAAGGGCCTGAACGCCGATGATTTGAAGGCCCTGGCAGATGGCTTCACCATAGCACTGACCGAGACGCTTGAGCCGGAGGTCCCGGTACTCAACAAGAGCGGCCCGGGTATTCTTTATTTGCGTGCCGCACTCACGAACGTGAAACTCGCTAAAAAGAAGAAAGCATTCTTAACGTACACGCCGGTCGGCCTGGTTGCGACCGCGGCAGCGGATGCCGCCGGTCTGCGCATTTCGCTCCAGGAAGCCGTGCTTGAAATGGAACTACCTGGATTCGGTCAGCGGTGAGCGCCTGGGGGTAATAGTCGACAATACCCCGAAAGCGGCTGGAGAAAAGATGTCCTGGGATGCGATCAACGCAACCTTTGTCGATTACGGGGAGCGCTTCAAGGCGCGCATGGAGGCGGCGGAGGCGGTTACCAAGTAAACAGTCCAGTTGCCTGGCAACTACAAGGGAGGCCAGCGTTTAACGCTCGCCTCCCTTGTAGTTTCTGTCGTCATTAAAAAAGATCTTGATGCGGTCAACCAGGAGTTTGTTGTACTTTCCATAATCGACCGTGGTGTCCTTATACTCGTAGGAACCGTCATCTTTTGCTGTCTTCGAGATCTTCGAGTCGTCACTCAGGAAGCCCACGGCTTCGTAGTCGCCAAACATCAGCGCTGGATTCGCTGATGCAACCGGTGCCTCAGTTGTTGGTTCTACCAGTGCTGCAGGGGCTGTTTCTGCTGTCGCCACCACTGGCAGAGCGAACAGGGCTCATATGTCACCATACACAAAGTGTGGAAGCCTGAGGAACGTATTGTTCCAGAAAAAACTCATAAAACAAGGCGTTCTGGGAGGGTGGCAGTTGCCCCATCATAAGCGCAGATCCTCGTCGCTAATAACTGCCCGCAATTATCCCACTAATCCGACTCTATGAGGACTTTTTCAACAACATCGGCCACAACAGGATATCCCCACGACAAAAGGAACCCCGCTGACGCGGGGATTCCTTGTTAGTGACTGCCGGCCACAACTGATTGTTAGCTGGCTAAGCTCCTATCTAACCAACTCAATCTCGCCCGGCTTCCACTTCTTGTCGAACCAGGACTCAAGCGGTCCGTACAGTCGCAAAATCATGAACCAACCTTTACCGGGAATCGTCTGCACCCAGTTGTTCTCCTTGCCTGCCGGAGCTTCGGGGCCGAAATAGACATCGACCGAGCCGTCCTCGTTGATGAGCACATCCTTGTTCTGGCTACTGACACTGGGGAACTGTTGATCGGTTTGGACCATCGAGCGCGTCTGGTTGTCGTAGACGATGACCGACCAGAAGTCCTTGACCGGAATGTTCGGCGGCAGGCGCAGCTTGTAGTTCTTCCCACCCTCAAACGGGTTGCCGTCCGCGTCCTGTGCACACCAGGGATATTGCGAACCCTTGCCCACCATCTTCTCCGCCATGGCCGGGGTAACACCGGTGGCGAAATAGTAAAAGAAGGCTGCACCATCCAGATTGGCCACGCCGGGCGAAACCTCGAACTTGTAGCCACCGAAGAATGGCAGACGCCATGGGCTGTCAGGATACCTGCATGTTACATGCTGTCGATAATGGCCTGCTTCTTTTTCTTGTACTCTTCCGGCGTGATGTAACCGCCAGCCGCCAGATTGTCGAGCTCATCCAGGCGCTGCTGCGGTGACTTCTGCGCAGGGGCCGATGGCACCGGTCGTGCCGCCTGCTGCTGGGCGGCAGCGGCCTGCTGCTGCTCGGCCGCAGTTCGGTCTTGCATGTTAGTCATCACTTTGGTCGCAAAGACCCCGCCGATGAAGGCGCCAGCATTATCCGCGTATACCGGCAGACTGGTGCCCACAGCGAATGTGCTAAATACACAGGCCAAAATAATCTTGTTGCGAATTCTCATATCAATCTCTCCTTAAAGTACCGTACAGGTGCCATTTGCCAGGAAACTGATGCCGTCACCGACCCCTGAACCACTCATGTGTCCCGTCTTTGTGTTGATTGAAATACTCCAGCCACGGCTGTTCTCGACGCCTTGTAAAACCAGGCTATCTCCGTTGAGCTCCATATTCTTTACCGGTGAAACGGCGTTATGACCACTCTCGTGGGTGCCGCGCAAGACCTTTTTCTTCGCGTCCAGCACCATCAGGCCCGGCAAATCGAAGTCCCTGGCCTGACCCTGGAGACAATAGCCGTCTTCCAGGCACGCGACGATGTGTGTGGCTGCGCAGACGATATCGCTGGAGCCATCAAGTCCTGCGGCGGATACACCCGATGAAACAAACGGCGTCACCGCAACGGCACAGGCTGCGACCAGTTGCGAGCATTTTCTAATAAGCATCTTTCTTCTCCTTTACCATGGGTACAAAATTATCGAAAACTATCCTACAGGGGTCAGTACCCTTAAAGAAAGGGCAATAACGTAGATAGGGATTTAGTATCCTTTCCCAATAAAGAGTACTGACCCCTTTTGTAAACCAACAGAGTCTTTTCCATGTGCTTCGCCGACCGTGCTCATTTGAAGAGACTAGCCAGTTTGTTCTGCACAACCGGCGTGACGGTAAACTTCAACAGCCAGTCGGGCCCGAACGTGTCCGGTTGCTCGACGAAGTACTGCACCTGGGCAGAGAACTTCCAGGGCTTTCCACTTAACTTTGTGGTCTTGGCCACGCCAATCCCCAACGGCAGGGTCAGTGCCTGATCACTGTCGGCATGCCAATTGTAGGTGATAACTGGAGAGGAAGCGATCTGCCAGCCGTTGCCGAGGCCGTAGGCATAGAAATACTGCGAGGTCATCACGCTGTAGCTCGCGTCATCCCAGCCGCCGATATTCCATTGATTACTGACGAGCGCGCCGACCAGCCCCCATTCCCGGATGACGCCACCAAAGAGCTCCGGACCCAGTCGCCATTGCTTGCCAGCGACGTCGGAATCGGTCGCCGTGGGCAGCGTTCCTGCGCCACCGACACCTCAGAGATAACCTGTTTGTTTGGTCTTCATATCGTTGCCGGCATAGACCAGGTCGAAGGTGATGTCTCCAAGGGTGTTGATTTGCACCATAATTAGCCCCAATAGAGTTGGATATTTGCATTCTGCTTTGACCCATCTCCGCCAAGAATGATTCGTTTGTAGCTACATACTTACAGCAGTTCTGGTGGTATATATTTAAGTACAAATGGTGGATCATTTTTCGGTGCAATTTAACAATAACTCGGTTTTGGTGGTGATTTCGTGATTCATAACCCCACCGTCCGACCAAAATACTGAGAGAGCAACAGGGCTATTCGATTTTATGGCCCTGCTCGTGCAGATTGCTCAACCACATTAGAAGGAACTCATTCAGAGAGTGTTGGAGTGATTCGTTACACGAACCATCTTCTGAATACACTTCTTGATACCCGTAGGTGTCTTGGTACGTTAATGCCGCTGCTGTTTCAGCTTTCCTGTTAACCAGGATCTCCATATCGGGATCAGCAATCATGTCCCCAGATGGATGTTTGTAGTAATGGCTGATCGCAATTCTGAGTTGATCACCATCCACCCACGGCTGATGCTCTGCTGTGACCAACTTTCCCTGCCAGTTTTACCAATTCAAGAATCTCACCAAGCGTATTCCGGAATCGGGCCAGCATCCTGCCTGGGGCAGCTGCCATTCGACTGACGTCATCGTCGAACACCTCTTACAACCCAGATCAGACAGCGGGTAATGTCGGACAGAAAAACATCAACGAGTTGCAATACCGCGAACCGTAGAACAGAATCTGGTTAATAACACTTTCATAATACAAGGTTGCGGGGGGTGTGAAATGCCAAAAAAATCAAAGATGCCGGCACCTGTTAGAGCTAACCAAACTGCGAGCGAAGCCCTTGCAACCATATTGCTACACAATCTCGATTATCTGGTCCAGTGGGAGGAAACCGCCCGCAGCTGGGATGATATCGAAGGGGTGCACCAGATGCGGGTTTCATTCAGAAGGATGCGCTCTGCACTCAGCCTGTTTCGCAAGATGGTGCCCAAGGAGGTCAGCAGCCACTGGAGTGAGGAAATGCGCTGGCTGGCTAATCAGATGGGGCTGGCCCGCGATCTCGATGTCTTCATCGACGAAGGACTGTCTGAGGTCACTAATAAACTACCGTTAACCGGTCAAGAAAAAATCTACGCTGTTGCAAAAGTTCATCAGGCCCGAGCCTACCAGGAGATCGTCCGCCCGATGCTTGACAGCGAGCGTTATGCTCAATTCAAGACCGGTTTCGGGGACTGGATTAAAAACCGAGAATGGGAAAAATCGTTGGTCCGCAAGAAACAACGTAAACGGATCGACATGAACTTGATCCCCTTCTCCCGCAAGCTGATGGACAAACAGGAGCGCCAGGTACTGACATCAGGCAGCCACGTAAACCAGCAATCGCAGAAAGAGATGCATCAGTTGCGTATCGAATGCAAAAAACTGCGTTATGCCGCTGAGTTTTTCCATCCATTATTTCAGGGTATGGGCGACTTCATTCGGCATATGAAGGGGCTACAGGATCTGCTCGGTCTGATGAACGATGTTGCCGTCATGCAGCAACTGCTGGATATCCTGCTTGCCGATATTACCGATCCGGAAATCCAGGTCTATGCGGGCGGTCTGGTGGGCTGGCGTACCAGCCACTATCATCATATGCTGGAACGCTTCGAACAGTACTGGGAAGAGCTGATTGAAGCCAAGCACCCCTGGTGGAAAAAATCAGCCCTGATCATGCCGGATAGTGCCTAAGATTTCCCGACATATTTTTCCAGACAGAGATAAATTGTTAATTTGCATCCTAATATGACCCACCATTTGCACCGATGCGAATATCGATGCGACTTGTAATCGCACCCACTATGGCTCTAGCTGGGTGGTTTGCGTGGGTAAATCCATTTTGGCGCTTTATAACTGACTGTTAACAATGACTAATACCAGGATAACCCCTTGAATCACCGTCCAAGGAAAAGGTTTGGGCAGAACTTTCTGCATGACCCGGTGGTCATCGACAAGATCATTAATGCCATTCGTCCCTTAAGGACCGATGCCTTACTGGAAATCGGTCCGGGACAGGGCGCCATCACCTGCCCGCTGCTGGAGGCCGCCGGCAAGCTCACCGTTGTTGAACTGGATCGAGACCTGATCGGCCCCTTGCAGGCCCGTTGCAGTACCCTCGGTGAACTGACCGTGCACAGCGCCGATGCCCTGTCATTCGATTTCTGCGCGGTCGCCGGTCAACAGATGCTGCGTGTCATCGGCAACCTGCCCTACAACATTTCCACGCCGTTACTGTTTCACCTGCTGGACCAGCACCAGTGCATCCAGGACATGCACTTTATGTTGCAGAAAGAAGTTGTGGAACGCATGGCCGCCAGCCCGGGCAGTGGCCAGTACGGTCGCCTCTCCGTCATGCTGCAACAGCGCTGTCGCGTAATACCGCTGTTTACCATCGGGTCCGGGGCATTCAAACCGCCACCCAAAGTAGAATCGGCCTTTGTACGGCTGGAGCCTTATAGCCAACCCGTCGTGCCGGTCACGAATCAGTCAGCGTTTGAGACCCTGGTGAAGCAGGCCTTTTCACAGCGGCGCAAGACGCTGCGTAACACCCTGCGTGAATTGCTGGATGTAGAAGACATTTCCAGGCTGGGGATAGACCCGGCGGTGCGCGCCGAGTCACTCGGTATTGATAATTTTGCAGCCCTTGCAAACCGCTTGTACGAGATCCGCAAGTCGCGATAACGTCTGTTGCTTCTGCATTAAACGTAAAAGGCCCGGCAATGCCGGGCCTGTAGTGCAGAATACGAGACATGCCGAATTACCCGTTAAAAATATGAGTACCCCCTCTCCCCAACCCTCTCCCGGAGGGAGAGGGAGTTGGCGGGTAAGTAGTGATAGTCCCTATACAGAAATTAGCAACGCCCTTTTTTCGCCTGTCCGGGCGGACAGAATCGATACCCCGAGGGCCGGTCATACTCGCGTCTATCGTAATAACGAACATCGTTAAAATCCGGATGCCCGTATGATTCTGAATGACGATGCTGTTCACGAGTATTGACGGCTGTTCCAACCGCGGCACCCAGTGCACCACCGACAATCGCGGCATCACGACCACCGACCTCATTACCGATTGCAGCACCGGCAGCACCACCGATACCACCACCAATTGCCGCATCAAGCGTGGAACTGTCAGCCTGTGCTTCAAATACCACGAGCCCTAATACCATTACGACAGGATATATTTTCATTGGATCACGTCCTCCAGCCAGGGGTGCAGAATTAATATTAATTCTCTCACCCATGGTTTAAAAAGCAGTGATCCTGGTCACGACATGGTGTCGGAAGACACCCTCAGGCAGGGGCTACTTGAATACCAGGCTGATATTCGCGGCTTTCAGGTATTTTTTCTCCTGCTTCAGATCTGCCCGTGTCAGGGCATGCTTCTTCAGCCAGCCGTCAGGAAATCCCAGCTTAACCTTGCTGTCTTTGACGGTAATTGATATTTCCGGCATCTCTTCAGACCTTCGACCGCGACGCAGCAATACGGCGATGCGCAATACAATACACAAACGCATCACCGGCTCCAGCAGCGAGTCGCCGAGTTCATTGAGCACACTGATTGGAAACTTGTAACGGTGTGCGCGTATCAGGGTCGCCACAATTTGCTGTTCGCTGCGGGTGAATCCCAGCAGGTCGGAGTGCCGCACAATATATTCGCCGTGCTTCTGATATTTACTGTGCGCGATCGACAGGCCGATTTCATGCAAGCGGGCTGCCCAAACCAGACATTCTTTATAATTCTCGTTCCTGTCCAGACCCCAGACGCCCGCCAGTTGAGAAAAACAGTAAACGGCTGTCTGTTCAACACGGGCGGCCTGTTCCAGATCCACCTGGTAACGGCTCATCAGGGTTGTAACGGCCTGCGTGCGGACACTGTCATGTTCGGTTTTGCCTACCAGGTCATACAACAGTCCCTCGCGCAAGGCGCCATCCGATGACCACATACGCTCTATTTTCAGGCTTTTGAACACGGCAATCAGCGCGGCCACGCCACCCGGAAAAACCGGCGCCCGATCTTTTCCCAGACCCTTCAGTTCCAGCGCATCGACAGTGCCTGCCTTGACCAGTTCATCCTGCAGTTTGTCGAGCGCATCCGGGGTAATGCCATCATTACTCCAGCCGTGCGCAATCACGACCTTCTCGATGGTACGGATCGTGCCGGATGATCCAATCGCCTGTTCCCAGCCAATCCGACGATAGGCCTTTTCCATCGGTTCGAGATGCATGCGTCCCTTTGTGATGGCCCGCTGCATGCGCTTGCGAGTGATCGATCCGTCATTGAAGTACTTCAGACTCAGACTGACGCAACCTATGGTGACACTCTCAAGGTGCAGTGGCTGGTACCCACGACCAATAATAAGTTCGGTGCTGCCACCGCCAATATCCACCACCAGCATGCGTCCCTCGCTGCCTTGAACACTGTGGGATACACCCATGTAAACCAGTCGTGCTTCCTCCTGTCCGCCGATGATCTCAATCGGATGCCCCAGTGCCTGCTGGGCCAGCAATAAAAACTTTCTTGAATTGCCTGCACGGCGCAGTGTATTGGTTCCCACTACCCGCACCTGCTCCGACGGGATATCACGCAGCCGCTCACCGAAGCGCGACAGACAGTCAGTTGCCCTTTGTATCGCCTCATCGGTCAGGTTTACATTCTCATCCAGACCGGAGGCCAACCTCACCATTTCGCGTATACGATCAATCACTTCCAGTTCGTCGCCGACAACGCGTACCAGCTTCATGTGAAAACTGTTCGAACCCAGGTCGACGGCTGCAAGGAAGGGTGTCTCTGCCAGGGCATCAGAATTGGTCATAATGGAATCTTATTGCTGAAATTTTAGGAATGCATTAGGGGGACATAAAACAGCGGCCATTCTACCGCTTATCTTGCAAGTCTCCAATTTCAGAGCGCCCTCGTGTCATGAAGGCAGCCACGGCCATGAGCGGGATCCGGCAAAAGCCTGCCGGGATCGATGTTGATTATTCAGAAAACTAGAGATCCAGGATACCGCTGCACATCGTTAACTACGGATGCCAGTCACGGCGGGTCTGGATTCAGGGTGAGAAGATTACCAGGGAATTCGTACAGACAATAAAACGGTCGGAGAAGCTGCGGTTGGTTGTGTACTGAGAGCATTTCTCTTTGGATCTTGGTACACAGTGTGGTTGCCTAGATAAGACAGGTGCAGGCCTGCGCCATGCCTGCTGACCGGTGCCACCATGAACTCCCCGTCGAGGATGTCTGTCAGGGTTATGGTATGAAGACCCGGTTCGGCTGCCTGTGCCGCCGATGTCATGATCACGGCCAGGCTTACCAGTATAAACAGCAACATCAATGGATCCGGTTTGCGATGGGTGTGTTTATGTTTGAACATGGCGGACCTCGGTATGAACAACAGGTTGGTCTCTCGGACATCAACTTCCTGCAGGGTTGCCATTATGGTGTGCTTTCGCAGCGTTTATTTCCGCTGATCCGGTCACATTTTCAGCCATCCGACCTAAAGTTTTATCGGCAAGTGTAAGCGACCACGATCCCAGGAAATACATACTTAATCTTATATTTCATACAGTTGAATAATGCCGCCCGTATTTTGTCAGCCCGGGTCGAAAAAGGTATGCTTGTACCCACAAGCCAGTAACGTTCGCTATCCATATTATGAACACCGAAAACAATCACAACATCATCGTCGAGGTCGAGACGAGCTATGTTGAAGGACAATCCGAGCCCGACAACGAGCGCTATGTCTTCTCCTACACTATTACCATCCGCAACGAGGGCGGTCAGCCGGCACAACTGCTATCGCGCCACTGGATCATCACGGACGCCCACGGCAACATCCAGGAAGTGAAGGGCGAAGGGGTTGTTGGTGAACAACCACACCTCAATCCGGGCGAGGGTTTCCAGTACACCAGTGGCGCAATGATATCGACGCCGGTTGGCAGCATGCGCGGTACCTACCAGATGCTGGCGGATGATGGTAATGAGTTTGACGCGGAGATCCCGCCCTTCACGCTCGCGATTCCACGTACCCTGCACTAGTCCACGGCAGTAACATGGCTGTCTACGCCATCGGTGACCTCCAGGGCTGCTTTGATGAACTGCAGGCCCTGCTCGAACTGATCAACTTCAACCCTGCTGAAGACTGTTTGTGGTTTGCCGGTGACCTGGTCAACCGTGGTCCGAAGTCACTGCAAACCCTGCGTTTCATTCGCGGCCTGGGACAGAGCGCTGTCAGCGTGCTCGGCAATCACGACCTGCACCTGATTGCCATGTCACTGGGACACACGCTCAGCGATGATGACCATACACTGGATGCCATCCTGGCCGCACCTGACTGCGACGAGCTGATCCAGTGGCTACGGCAGCAACCATTGTTGCACCACGATGAAACGCTCGGCTTCACCATGATCCATGCCGGCCTGCCGCCACAATGGGACCTGGCGCTGGCACAACACTGTGCACGCGAAGTCGAGGCGGTGCTGCGCAGCGACGAACTCCCCGACTTTATCGAGCATATGTATGGCAACAAGCCAAGACGCTGGTCAGACACGCTTTCAGGCTGGGGACGGCTGCGCTTCATTATCAACTGTTTTACGCGCCTGCGTTTTTGTGATGCGGACGGCCGTCTGAAACTGAAATACAAGGGCCCGCCGGGCAGCCAGCCACCCGAGTATTTGCCCTGGTTCGAGCTGCCCGATCGCAAGAGCCGTGGCATGAATATTGTGTTTGGTCACTGGTCGACACTGGGGCCGTGCAATCTACCGGGTATTTACCCGCTGGACACGGCCTGTCTCTGGGGGGGCGAGTTGACGGCATTACGGATTGACAGCACGCCACAGTGGTTTCGGTTGCCGTGTGCCGGGCAACAGGTACCGGGTTGAACCCGCTGCTGTTAATGCAAAAAATAATCCTATAGGAGCGCCGTCCCCGGCGCGATTGTTTTTTATCATGCCACGAATCGCGCCGGGGACGGCGCTCCTACAGAATGTATTAAATCATATCACTCCGTGAATCAACTGCCGGCGTGCATGCGCTCGAGGCGGATAAAACTGAAATCATGGGGATTTTTTTCGTCGGCCTCATGGTCGACGCGTTCCAGCTGCTGCCATTCGGTATCACTGATTTCAGGAAACCGGGTATCGCCATCGAAGCGCTCATGAATTCGTGTCAGGTAAATCGTATCGGTGTACGGCAATACCTGGCGATACAGTTCCGCGCCACCGATTACCATCACCTCGTCCTGCTCGCCGGCCGCCGTGATTGCGGCTTCAATTGAATTCACCACAATACAACCAGCGGCTGTATAAGTACGGTCGCGGGTGATCACGATATTGGTGCGACCCGGCAGCGGCCGTCCGATCGATTCCCAGGTCTTGCGTCCCATCAGGATCGGCTTGCCCATGGTTGTCTGCTTGAAATGTTTCAGATCGGCCGGCAGGTGCCAGGGTAGCTCGTTATCCTGCCCGATGACCCCGTTGGCCGCCATGGCCACAACAATGGAAATCTTCATCGGCGTTACACCGCAACCGGCGCCTTGATATGCGGGTGCGGGTCGTAATTCTGCAATTCAAAATCATCAAAGGTAAAGGCAAACAGGTCATCCACGTCCGGGTTAAGCCGCATCGTCGGCAGCGGGTGCGGAGTACGCGACAGTTGCAGATCGGCCTGTTCAAGATGGTTGAGATAGAGGTGTGCATCACCGAAGGTGTGCACAAAATCACCGGCCTGCAGCCCGGTCACCTGTGCCATCATCATGGTTAACAGGGCATAGGAGGCAATATTGAAAGGCACGCCCAGAAAGATGTCTGCGCTGCGCTGATACAACTGGCAGGACAACCTGCCATCCGCGACGTAGAACTGGAAGAAGGCATGGCAGGGCGGCAAGGCCATGTTTTCAATGTCGCTGACATTCCAGGCACTGACAATGATACGGCGCGAATCCGGCGTGTTCCTGAGCTGATCGATCACCTGGCTGATCTGGTCGATACTGCCGCCACCGGGCGTTGGCCAGGAACGCCATTGATAACCGTATATCGGCCCGAGATTACCCTCCTCGTCGGCCCATTCATCCCATATAGTGACGTTGTTGTCATGCAGGTAACGCAGGTTGGTTTCCCCTTTCAGGAACCACAATAGCTCATGCAAGATTGAACGCAGATGGCATTTCTTGGTCGTCACCAGCGGAAAACCCGCGGCAAGGTCAAAGCGCATCTGGTAGCCAAACACACTGACAGTGCCGGTGCCGGTACGGTCTTCCTTGCGGGTACCATGGTCGCGCACGTGGCGCATCAGGTCGAGGTACTGTTTCATGTGCTTGCAATCACCCCCGGATTACCAGCTGACCTTGCCGTCGGTGCGGCGATAGGCGTAGATGAAAAAGGCGAGTCCGATGACGATCATCGGAAACGATAGCAGATGACCCATGGTCAGCCAGTCAAAGGCGAGAAAGCCGATGTGTGCATCCGGTACACGCACAAATTCAACCGCAAAGCGGAACACGCCATAACAGATCAGGTACAGGCCGGAAACCGCCATGGTCGGTCGCGGCTTGCGGGAGAATATCCAGAGTATGGCGAAGAATACGAGTCCTTCGAGGATGAACTCGTAGAGCATGGACGGGTGACGTGGCTGGCTGTCGACAAACGGAAACACCATGCCCCATGGCAGCGTTGTCGGACTGCCCCATAATTCACCGTTGATAAAATTACCCAGGCGCCCTGCCCCCAGACCCAGTGGTACCAGTGGCGCAAGAAAATCCGTCACCTGGAAGAAGGTCCGTCCGGTATGCCGTGCATACATCCACATGGCAACAAACACACCGATCATGCCACCATGGTAGGACATGCCACCCTGCCATATCTTTAAGATCACCGTCGGGTTATCAACAAAACCGCTGAAGTTGTACATCAGCGTGTAGCCGATCCTGCCGCCCAGTACGGCACCCAGCGCAAAATAGAAAACCAGGTCACTGATCTCGGCGGAGCGCCATTCCGTGCCGATACGGCGTGTCCGGATATGGCCCAGCCACCAGCCGGCGGCAAAGGCGAACAGGTACATCAGTCCATACCAGTGGACCTCGAACGGACCCACGGCAATAGCCACCGGATTGATATCGGGATAGGTCAGCATAAGGCTCCTTGTCGTATTATTTTCCTGTTGTCTGTCAAATCAACAAATGGCAGACGGCACCACTCAGGTCGCCGGTATCCGGCAGAAGAACGCCTTCAGGTAGGCAGTTTCCGCAATCGCCGGATGCACCGGATGATCCATGGTCTGGAAGCCGCGTTCAAGTATTTGCAACTGCCGACCCTGCTTGCGTGCAGCCTGGTAGAGGATATGCTGCAGACGCTCTGCCGCCAGGTGCATGGAACAGGAGCATGATACCAGTATCCCGTCAGGGGCCAGCACCTGCAGGGCAAGACGATTGAGGCGCGCGTAACCCTGCTCACCGGTCTTGATTTCCTTGCGGCGTTTTATAAATGCGGGCGGGTCAACAATGACCACGTCAAAGCGCTGCTCACCCGCCTGCATCGCCTTGAGCACATCGAAGGCATCGCCGGTTTCAATACGTACCCGGTCCTGCAGCCCGTTGGCCAGCGCATTCTTTTCCAGGAACGACGCTGCGACCGGCGAGGCATCCACGCAACACACCTCGCTGGCACCGGCCGCGGCCGCCTGCAGCCCCCAGGCGCCAATGTAACTGAATACATCCAGCACGCGTTTATTGTGTACATATTTATGCATGGCTGTGCGGTTGCTGCGCTGGTCATAAAACCAGCCGGTCTTCTGGCCGGCAGCCAGTGGTACATCAAAATGCACCCCGCCCTCTTCCAGAGTCACTGTCTCCGGGACTTCACCAATGACTTCCGGCTCCTGCGACAGGCCTTCCAGGGCACGCACCGGGGTGTCATTGCGCAACAAAATACCGGTGGGTGCGAGCATCTTGTTCAGGACCTGCAGCAATAACTCGCGCACGGTCTCCATGCCCGCGGTCGTGATCTGCACCACCAGTACATCGCCATAGCGGTCGATCACCAGCCCCGGGAGGCCATCACTCTCCCCATACACGAGGCGGTAATTTGGTTGATCGAACAGGGAATCCCGTAACTGCAATGCGCTGCGCAGCCGGCGTTCAAAAAAACCGGCATCGATCACTGTCCGTGGTCGGCGCGTCAGCAGGCGTGCACAGATCAGCGAATGCGGGTTCACGTAACCGCTGCCGAGCGTCTTTCCGGCAGCCGACTGGATCACGGCCAGTGTGCCTGCTTCAAAACCAGCCAGCGGTGTCTTGCGGGTATCAACCTCATTGCTGTAAACCCACAGGTGACCGGCATCGAGGCGGCGCTCCTCGTTGCGTTTCAGCACGAGGACAGGAAGATTGGTTGCTGTCATGAGGTGTGTTCCGATCCTTGTGAGCCGGGGCCAGTGCCGGTATCAGTGCAAGACAGCAGGGTCATTGACCACTGCCTCGCCCGTCAGGATGAAAAGGTACCCGCTGCGGTACGGCTGGGTAAATACCGCCTTTGGGTATTCTTCAACAGCGGAGCGGGTAATCACAACCAGGTAATCCTGTGGATGATGCGCCGCCCACGCCAGTGCCCCGTCTGCCTCCAGCTGCACGAGCGGTTGTATCAGGCGACCCGCAAAACCGAACTGCCCGTGATAGCGCGCGGCAATCGCCACCTCGCGCCCTGCCGCCTGCGCAGCGGCGATCACACGGCTGGCTGACTGCATGTCGTAGGCCGGTGCGCCGGCTCTGTATACCCCGAGGTGAAGTATCACCATCACCACGACGGAGAACAGGGTCAGGCGTTGCGGATACTCTACCGGCAGCAGGGGCCGCTGCAGCACCAGCACTACCGCCACCCCCATCAGCAGCAACCCCCACAGGGGCTGGATGTCATTGATCCAGGGCGCCGCATCCATGACAAGGGGCAGCACTGCCAGTAACCCACCGACTATGCATAACACACCGCCGGGCAACCAGGGGCGCTGCCTGATCACGCCATCATCCATGCGGCTCCATACCCGGCCCAGCAACAAGGCAAAGGCGGGAACCAGCGGCAGCAGATACTTGACCTGCTTGCCACTGACCAGGCTCATCAGGATAAACACCGACACCAGCCAGGTGAGACAAAAGCGCAGTCCCTCGTCAGACGCTATCCCTGCGCGCCGCAACGCCGACCAGCACCAGGGCAGCAGTATCCAGGGTGCAAACAACAGCGCCAGCCACGGCAGGTACCACCATACCGGGTGTGCATGCGCAAAAGACTGCACCATGCGGTGGGCAGTCTGGCCCCAGAGGATCGCATCACGATAACTGTCGCCACCCGCCTGCGCCGCCGGCAATGCCCAGGCCAGTGCAATGACCGCTCCCAGCAGGACACTCGCACTTACACCCGCATACCAGCGTCCCCGGCAGTGCACACCGGCATCACGCGTCCACAACGGTGCCAGCAAGGCCACTGGCAACACATGCAACAAAATCACCGGCCCCTTGGAGAGGATACCCAGACCGATAGCAACGCCTGTTAACAGCCAGGCGCCGCGCGCACCGCGTGCCGCCCGGATGATGCCGATCATGGCCAGCAGCGTCATCAGTACCAGTAACAGGTCGATCTGCACCCAGCTGGCAAACCCGGTAAAGAAGATGCTGCCGAGTACCAGCCAGGGAACCAGCCGAGCCGTGATGGCATCACCCGGCCAGAGCTGGCGTGAAAGCTGGGTGCTGGCCAACAGGATACACAACGCAATCAATGGTGCGATGCAGCGCAGCACCCATTCATGCACACCAAACAGCCACCAGCCGGCATGAATCAGCCAGAAATACAACGGCGGCTTGTGGCTGTACGGCTCGCCATTCAAATACGGCACGAGAAAGTCGCCACGCGACCACATCTCCCAGGCGACGCTGGCATAGCGCGTCTCGTCCACCGGCAGTAACGGCCGTGTCAGCAGTGCCGCCAGCAGGATGACCAGCCAGACGGCAATCAACCCCGGCCAGGCGCCGATGCGCGGCTTCATTCCTGTGTCACTGTCGACACACCCACACCCAGTTCTCGGTCCAGTTCCGGACCCAGTGTCTTGCCGCGCGCGGCCTTTCGATAGAGCACAACACCGAGCACCGCCGCCAGTACGAACAGCGCCATGGCAATTGCCACCTGCCAGAACTGGTCCACGCGTGTACCGCTGCCAAGCAGTGAAAAGATCAGCATTTGCGGTATATAACCGAGCGCCGAGCCAAGAAAGAATGGCCGTTTTTTTACGCTGGAGACACCGGCCGCAACATTGATCATCCAGTTACTGCCCAGCGGCAGGAGCCGTAGCAGCAGTGCCATGGTGAAGGTATGCTCATGCAGAAACCGGTCGACCCGCTGAATACGTGCCGGCATCCTTGTCAGCAACCAGCCGCGCAGCAAGCCGCGTGCAAGGTAGAAGGTGGTGATGCAGGCGCCCACCACGGCAAGCATGGACAGCACCAGGCCCTGCGAAAATCCGAAGGCATAACCACCCAGAAAGGCAATCACCTGGCGTGACAGGCCGAGACTGCCGAGCAGACAACAGGCCAGCACAAACAGCAACACACCGGCAATACCCCGATCGCGCACCTGCGCATCAACCCAGTCCGCGTCCAGCACATCCTTCAGCAGCCAGGCGAACAGCACCAGGACCACCATCACCAGCAAGCCGCGGAAGATCAATCGTGCTGCCATAAAGGTTATTCGATTTCGGAAACAACCGGCTGTTTGCAGCGTCGCTGCAGCCAGCGCACACCCAGCAGGTCGATAATGCCGACCCACAAGCGGTTGTGGATGCCATACTTCGACTGCCCCCGCTGGCGCTTGCGATGATTGACCTCGACAGACAGGACCTTGCCACCCTGTCGTTGCACCAGTGCCGGCAGGAAACGGTGCATGTGATCGAACTGCGGCAAACTCAGAAACGTTGTGCGTGCAAACAGCTTCAGACCACAGGCGGAATCCGGAGTGTCGTCATGCAGCACGGCTCTGCGTACCGAGTTTGCGACGCGCGACGTCAGGCGCTTCAAGCGGCCATCCATGCGCTGCTTGCGATAGCCCGTGACCATGTGTACATCATCTGGACTCCCGTCCATGATCCGGTACAGCTTCAGAATATCAGCCGGGTCATTCTGGCCATCACCATCGAGGGTCGCGATCCACTGAGTGCTGGCTGCCTTTACACCCGATGCAATCGCGGCACTCTGACCGCAACGCTCACGGTGGTGCAGGATCCTCAGCCCGGGATGTGACTGGCGGGCCCCCTGCAACATGGCGGCGGTGCCGTCGATACTGCCATCATCGACCACAATCACTTCGTAACCTGTTTCTGCGACGAGGCACACACCGATTTCATCAAGCAGCGGCCTTATACACTCGACCTCATTAAACACGGGAATGACAATACTCAGGTCCACTCAATTTCCTTACAGCGATTAGGTATAAAAACAGGCGCCTGCATACACTGTTTGACGCTTCGTCTATAGTACACTGCCCGGCGCGACAGTACGAAAAGGATCCCATGAGCAAGGAAAACAACCCTACCAATTCCCTCATCAACGAGACCAGCCCGTACCTGCTGCAGCATGCACATAACCCGGTTGACTGGTACCCGTGGGGAACGGCCGCACTCGAGAAGGCACGCCGGGAAAACAAGCCGATACTGCTGTCCGTCGGTTACTCCGCCTGCCACTGGTGCCATGTCATGGCCCACGAGTCATTCGAGGATTCGCAGACAGCCGATCTGATGAATCGCCTGTTCATCAACATCAAGGTTGACCGTGAAGAACGCCCTGACATCGACAAGATTTACCAGACAGCACACTCGCTGTTGACGCGGCGGCATGGCGGCTGGCCACTGACCGTGTTTCTGACACCGGATGATCAGGTGCCATTTTTTGCCGGTACCTACTTTCCGAATGAGCCACGTCATGGCATGCCGTCCTTCCGTGAGCTGCTGCAACGTGTGCACGAGTTCCTCAGCGAAAACGAGGCCGACATCCGCAAGCAGAACAGCACCCTGCTTGATGCCCTGCATTCGATGCAGCAGGGTGAACCGGCAGAGTCCCTCAACCCGTTACCACTGGACACCGCTCGCCAGCAACTCGAACAGGCCTTCGATGAACGTGATGGTGGATTTGGCAGTGCACCGAAGTTCCCGCACCCGACCAATATCGAACGCCTGTTGCGTCACTGGGCCGGTGCGCGGACCACGGCGGGAACCACCGACCAGCGTGCCCTGCACATGGCCGTGTTTACCCTGGAGAAGATGGCCCGTGGCGGACTGTTCGACCAGCTCGGCGGTGGTTTCTGCCGTTACTCGGTGGACGACCACTGGATGATCCCGCATTTCGAAAAGATGCTCTATGACAATGGCGCCCTGCTTGCCCTCTATGCAGAAGCGTGGGCGGCAACCGGCAACCCCCTCTTCAGGCGCATCTGCGAACAAACCGCTGACTGGGTGATGCGCGACATGCAGTCACCGCAGGGGGGGTATTACTCCAGCCTGGATGCGGATTCCGAGGGCGAGGAAGGCAAGTACTATGTGTGGACGCCGGCCGAGGTGAAAGCGCTGCTCAGGGAGGACGATTACGCCGTGTTCGCCCGGCGCTACGGCCTCGACCGTGCCGCCAACTTCGAGGGACACTGGCATCTGCATGTGTATCGCACCCGGGCAGAGCTGGCACAGGAGTTCTCCCTGGATGAAGCCGAAATCGAACAGCTTGAGCAGCGTGCACGCATCAAGCTGCTGCAAGCACGTGAACAGCGCATTGCCCCGGGCCGGGATGACAAGATACTGACTTCGTGGAACGGCCTGATGATTCGCGGCATGGCCATCGCCGGGCGTCACCTCGATGCGCCGGACTGGATCGTCTCAGCCGAACGTGCGCTGGATTTCATTCATGGAACACTGTGGAAAGATGGCCGGCTGCTCGCCACCAGCAAGGGTGATCGCGCGCATCTGAATGCCTATCTGGATGACTATGTTTACCTGATCGACGCCCTGCTTGAGCTGTTGCAGGTGCGCTGGCGTGACCGGGATCTGACGTTCGCGATTGAACTGGCAGAGGTCGTATTGAAGCACTTCCAGGACCCGCAGGGAGGATTTTTCTTTACCTCCGATGACCATGAAATACTCATTCAGCGACCCAGACCGAATCATGACGATGCCACCCCGTCCGGCAACGGCATTGCGGCCAAGGTACTGGGGCGCCTTGGACACCTGCTGGGCGACAGCCGCTACCTGGCAGCCGCGGAAAACACCCTGAAGACCCTCTGGCCGGGAATCCAGAGCATGCCGCACGGTCATGCGAGCCTGCTGCTGGCACTGGAGGAATCACTGTTTCCGCTGCAGACGGTGGTCATTCGCGGTGCGCAGGAAGCGACGGCCGACTGGCAAGCACTGGCAACCCGACCCTATGCACCGCGACGCTTGACAGTGACGATTCCAGAAACCGCGGGGCCGTTGCCCGGACTACTGGGCGAGCGTGAACCCCGGGGGGGAACCGTGGCCTACGTGTGCAGTGGTCACACCTGTGGCATGCCGGTCACGGACATTGACAGCTTTAAGACACAACTCACTGACACTGAAACGAAGGACAGGCCATGAGCGACACCACCCAGAAACTGCAACTTCCCGGGGCACAACTGCAAAGCATTGAGCAGGGCGAGGATGAAATCACGCTGCACTTTTCACAGGTTCAGCTGGTACAGGAAATGGAAAACGCCATCGAAGACTCACTCTGGACCCAGGCACTCGACCTCACCATCAAGGGTATCGAGCTCGAAGGTGAACTGCCGACCTGCCCCTGCGAGGTCACCGGCGGCGATCTCACCGATAATATCTTTACCTACCGCGATCACGCGCCGTTACCGATCAGCTGGCGTGGCAGCATCGCATGCAAGTTAAACTTTGCCGGCCACGACACGGGCTTTACAATTTCAGGTGATTCACTGAAAGTTGACCCGATTGCACATCCGCGCTATATCAAACACATCAAGAAGACCTGATGGATAACCTGATGAACATTACACAACCACTCCTGCAAGCACATGACTGAAAAGAAAGCATCCAAAAACAGCCGTCTGGACGCCATCGTGGCCGATGCCCGGCGCAAACAATCTGAACGAGAACAGGGCTACCGGGAAAAATCGCTGAAGATGTACCCGTGGGTTTGCGGCCGCTGCTCGCGTGAATTCACCCGTGCAAATGTCCACGAGTTGACGGTGCACCACCGTGACCACAATCACGACAACAACCCGGAAGATGGCAGTAACTGGGAATTGCTGTGCCTTTACTGCCATGATAACGAGCATGCACGTTACCTGGATGGCGAGAGCGTCGGCGACACGGATGCGGCTAACAGGAACCGGCAGACGGCCACCCATAACCCGCTGGCAGGACTGGCCGATCTGTTAAAGAAAGACAAGTAGACGGCTATCTCAAAAAGACAACCTGTAGGAGCGGCGTCTCGCCGCGATTCAGTCGTCAAAAAACATGATCGCGGCGAGACGCCGCTCCTACAGGTGATTTTCAGTTGTTTGGAGCCCGCCAGTCCGGCTTGTCAGCGCCGTGTCTCGGACCATGAACCGCTGTCACCGTTAAAGGTCAGGATGCGATCCGAGGTGACCAGCAGCGCCGATTTATCGACCACCTCTGCACTCACCACTTTTTCATCCGCCATGCGTCGCAAACTGCTCCAGCCGGAGGGATAGGAGCCGACGCCGGCAAAGCGCTGGTTGGTCACCAGGATTGCCACACCGTTCGCAACATAGCGTTGACTGATCTTCTCCTTGGCATGAATCGTCAATCTGAAAAACTGCCCGGTCACGGTGTTCGCGGCAACAATGTGATCTTCTTCATCGACCAGGAAGATCGACTTGGCAACCACCTCGCCAGCATTGGCCGCCTGCGTGTTGGCGAGCAATATCAGCATCAGCACATAGCTGAAGTACCTGCAGACATGGTGCGCTGGTTTTATATTCATAACGAAATTCCCGAAGCCTGCTCCAACCAGTGTTCTGGACCTGTCAATATACAAGGAGTTCTGTTGCCAGGCACGGATCGCGGCTGGAGGCCGCTCAACAGGAGGTTCAGGCTTGATCCATAGTAGCGGTCCGCTATTCGAGCACCCTACCAAAACTCACCTGGTAGCGCTCCCTGAATTCATCGAGAGTGAAACTGTGGTTCTGGGTGCCGTGCTGTTCGATCTTGATTGCACCCATGAGCGCGGCAATGCGACCGGTTGTTTCCCAGTCAAGCCCGTTCATCAGTCCAAACAGCAAGCCGCCGCGGTAGGCATCACCACAGCCGGTTGGATCATTCAGCCTGGCGACCGGCGCGGCCGGGATATCGATGCGTTGTTTATCCGTGTAGATATGCGAACCCTCACCACCAAGCGTCACGATCAACGCCTGCACGCGTTCGGCAATTTCATGTGGCGACATGCCGGTGCGTTCCTGCATCAGTTGTAACTCGTAGTCATTGACACTGACCCAGCTTGCCTGGTCAATAAAGGTATTCAGGTCGTCGCGGTCAAACATCGGCAGCCCCTGCCCCGGATCGAAGACAAAGGGAATACCGGCATCCACAAACTGGCTGGCATGCTCGATCATGCCCTGGCGTCCATCGGGAGAGATGATACCGATACTGATGCCACTGGCATCCGTGACCCGGTTTTCATGCGAGGCATCCATGGCACCCGGGTGAAAGGCGGTGATCTGGTTATCATCGGTGTCCGTGGTGATGTAGGCCTGTGCAGTGAAACGGTCCTCGATCCGGGTGACATGCCTGCGGTCAATACCGGTGACGTCCATCCAGGTTGCGTAGGGCCCGAAGTCGCTGCCGACGGTTCCCATGGGAACAGGCTCGCCACCCAGCAGCTTCAGGTTGTAGGCGATATTACCGGCACAGCCGCCGAATTCACGCCGCATTTCGGGCACATAAAAGGCGACGTTGAGGATGTGTACCTTGTCCGGCAGGATATGGTTCTTGAATTTATCCTTGAACACCATGATGGTGTCGTAGGCGAACGAGCCACAGATGAGTGCTGACATAGGGTTATTCCTGAATGGACAATATGAAAATGTTAGCTAAAAGCGCACCGTCACCACAACACCAGCAGCCAGACCACGGCTGCATTGATCAGCGCAACCATGACGGTTGCAGAGCTGATGTCCTTGGCACGCCCGGACAGCTCGTGCAATTCCGGTCCAATGCGGTCAACGATGGCTTCAACCGCGGAATTGACCAGTTCGAACAACGGCACCAGCATCCACACGGTGATCAGCAGCGCCCGTTCCAGCCCGGTGTTCCCCAGCCACAGGGCCAGCGGCACCAGCACCACGGTCGCGGCGACTTCCTGTTTAAAGGCCGTCTCGTGACGGAAGCTGGCCGCGAGTCCCTGCAGGGAATACCCGGTTGCCTTTATCAGTCTGCGGATACCGGTATTTTCCTGATCAGTTGCCATCAACAGTCTTCATGTATAAACGCTGTATTTTTCTCTCGCGAAGACGCCAGCAAAGAAGCAGTATCTGCATTATCAAAACCATTGCGAAAAGTCTTGTTGTAGGAGCGGCGTCTCGCCGCGATTCGCGCCGGGGACGGCGCTCCTACAGGGCTGAGCCAGACCTTACTGTTGGTGCCCCCCAGGATCAAGCGATCAGGCGCTCCACACCAGGTCCAGTTGCTTCGCCGCCCGCACCTCGTCGAGACGCCTCACCGGCTGGGTGTGCGGTGCCTCCTTGAGCAATTCCGGACTGTTTTCGGCTTCCTGCTGGATCTTGATCATGGCCTCGACAAAGGCGTCCAGTTCTTCCTTGGTCTCCGTCTCGGTCGGTTCGATCAGCAGGCACTCGGGCACCAGCAGCGGGAAGTAGGTCGTCGGCGCGTGGAAATTGTAGTCCAGCAGCCGCTTGGCAAAATCCATTGCCGTAATACCCAGTTCCTTTTGCTGACGCTTCAGCGTGATGATGAATTCGTGAGTTGCACGGCGTCCGGGATAGGCTACCTGAAAACCGGCCTCGGTCAGGCGTGCCATCAGGTAGTTGGCATTGAGCGTGGCGAAATCGGCAACCCGATGCATGCCTTGCCGGCCCAGCATGCGGGCGTAGATATAGGCACGCATCAGCACACCGGCATTACCCATGAAGGCAGACAAACGGCCAATGCTTTGCGGACGCACATCTTCGGTAATCCAGTAATACTCGTCGCCGTCGTGACCGACAATGGGTAGCGGGATAAACGGTTCAAGGCGCTTGCTGACACCGACCGGTCCCGCCCCCGGGCCACCGCCACCGTGTGGTGTGGAGAAGGTCTTGTGCAGGTTCATGTGGATGACATCAAAACCCATGTCACCCGGACGCACCTTGCCAAGGATGGCGTTCAGGTTGGCACCGTCGTAGTACAGCAGGCCGCCGGCCTCGTGGATCAGGTCTGCGATTTCCTTGATACGGCGTTCGAAGACACCCAGCGTGGACGGGTTGGTGAGCATGATACCAGCCGTTTGCGGGCCCACGGCTGCGCGCAGCGCCTCCATGTCGACATCGCCCTGCCTGTCGGTGGGAATCTCGTGCACCTTGTAACCACACATCACCGCGGTCGCCGGGTTGGTACCGTGCGCGGCATCCGGGACCAGTATTTCGTCGCGCGCCGTATCGCCGTTGGCCTCATGGTAGGCGCGAATCATCGCAACACCGGTAAACTCGCCCTGTGCACCCGCTGCCGGGGTCAGGGTCACGGCTTTCATGCCGGTGACATCCTTGAGCATCTCCTGCAGTTCATACATGCAGGCAAGAAATCCCTGCCCCATGGACACCGGCGCATGCGGGTGATGCGCCAGGAAACCCGGCAGCATCGCCAGAGTATTACAGGCACGCGGATTATATTTCATGGTGCAGGAGCCCAGCGGGTAGAACTGGGTATCAATGGAAAAATTCTTCTGTGACAGGCGCGTGTAATGACGCACCACCTGCAATTCGGAGACCTCCGGCAGGCCGGGCGCATCCGTGCGCAGGAATTCGGCCGGGATGTCCACAACATCAGCATTCGACTGCGGCGCCTGTGCCAAGGCACGACGTCCCGTGTGTGAGTGTTCGAATATCAGCATGATTGTTTTTCCATCAATGTCTTTTTTGCAGGGGCGAATCGCATCCACAATGCGCCGGTTATGAATAAACCCTTCGCGGTTACGAACCGCTCCTGCGCATGGATTCAGTTATAAGGCTGCCAGCGCGGCCTTGTAGTTGGGTTCATCGGCAATCTCGGGCACCAGTTCGGTGTAGATAACCTGGTCATTCTCGTCGATGACGACAACGGCACGTGCCGTAATACCTGCCAGCGGCCCGTCGGTCATCAGTACGCCGTAGTCCCTGGCAAACGCGCGTGACCGCATCAGTGACAGCGGGACAACATTCTTGAGCCCCTCGACCTCGCAAAAACGCCCCTGCGCAAAAGGCAGGTCGGCAGAAACTACCAGCACGACCACATCATCACGATCAGCTACCTTTTCATTGAATGTCCGGGTAGAGGTCGCGCAGGTTGGTGTATCCAGGCTGGGGACAATATTCAGTATTCTCTTCTTGCCGCTGTAATCCGCCAGGTGGACATCATTCAGCTTGCCGTCCACGAGGTGGAAATCGGGGGCTTTGCTGCCGACTGCCGGAAGCTCGCCACTGGTATTGAACTGGTTCCCCTGCAAGGTCACTGTTGCCATCATTATCTCCTGATCACTGTATTGATGTTGATGGCGCTCAGGCCATCTTCGGTTTAACCGGGCAGCCTGCCGCGGTTTGTTTTTCAATCACCCGGCCAAGATGGCCTGCATAGGTCTCGATATCCGCATCACTGCGCAACTCTGTTGCACACACCAGCAAGGCATCCCCCAGTTCCGGGTAGTCTTTCGTCAGGGCATAACCCGGCAGGATGTTATGTGCATGCAACGGCCGCATCACATTCTCCAGCGGCAGTGATATACGCAGTGCAGCCTCGTGAAAATACGGCCGGTTGAAGACCGGTTCGACACATTCGCTGGCCGTCAGGGCCGCCACCAGTTTACGGGTATTGGCATGACAGGCCTGTGCGACTCGCTTCAGACCTTCGGCACCCAGCAGCGCCATGTGGATGGTCGCTGCCGTGACCAGCAATCCCTGGTTGGTACAGATATTCGAGGTCGCCTTGGAGCGGCGAATGTGCTGCTCACGGGCCTGCAGGGTCAGGGTGTAGCCGACACGTTCGTCACGGTCGATGGTGCGACCGACAATGCGGCCGGGCATCTGCCGGACAAACTCCTTTTTGCAGCACATGAAACCGAAATAGGGACCACCGCCCATCATTGGCACGCCCAGCGGCTGACCTTCACCGCAGGCGATATCAGCGCCACTCTCACCCCAGGCACCCGGCGGTTTCAGCAGGGCCATGGAAATCGGGTTGGCAACGGCAATGACCAGCGCGCCCTGCTGATGCGCCCAGTCGGTCAGCCGGTCGACGTCTTCCAGGATGCCGAAGAAATTGGGATGCTGAATGACGAGTGCGGCAATGTCCTCACCCTCGTAGGGCTGCAGTGATTCTGCCAGCGTATGGCCTCCCTCGGGGGAATACGGCACTTCGAGCAATTCAATGTTCTGGTTGTTGACGATGGTGTGCGCGGTTTTGCGGTAATCGGGGTGCACCGTGGTAGGCACCAGGATGCGGTGTGACTTCGACTTGCGGTTAGCGCGCACCGCCATCAATATCGCCTCGGCCAGGCCGGAGGCACCGTCATACAGTGAGGCATTGGACACATCCAGCCCGGTCAGTTGCGTCATCATGGTCTGGAATTCGTAGATCAATTGCAGCGTGCCCTGGCTCGCCTCCGCCTGGTATGGCGTGTAGGCGCTGTAAAACTCACCACGCGTGGTGAGTTCCCATACGGCAGCCGGTATGTGGTGATCGTAGGCACCGGCACCCATGAAACACAACGGCCGGCCATCCGCCTCGGCACGCTCCATCATCAGGCGTGCAATATCCTGTTCAATCAAACCTTCCGGAACGCCGGTCAGTTTGCCCATGCGCAGGTTGGCTGGAATTTCGTCAAACAGGTCCTCGATACTATCGACGCCTATGGCGCCCAGCATCTTGCGGATATCATTTTCTGAATGGGGTATAAATGGCATGGCAGTCGTTATGTTCCGGGTATGATGAAAATCCTAGCTGTCATTACGGCCTGCGTGTGACGCCGGGCCGTAATGACACGCTCCGTTAATGAAGACGGACCTCGAGATTAATGCGCCTCTGACGCCAGAAACACCTCGTAGGCATCGCCATCCATCAAGGCAGCCATTTCAGAGACATCCTCAGGCTGCATACGGAATAACCAGCCCTCACCATAGGCGTCCTGGTTGACGGTTTCAGGGCTGTCGACCAGCGCCTCGTTGACCTCGACAATCTCACCACCCAAAGGTGCATAGACATCGGAGGCCGCCTTGACGGACTCCACCACGGCGCAGGCCTCTCCGGCAGCAACCGTCTGACCGACTTCCGGCAATTCGATAAATACCATATCGCCCAACTGATCCTGGGCACTGTCAGATATGCCCACGGTCACCGAACCGTCATCATTGGTGCGCGCATATTCGTGCGTTTTTGCGTATTTCAGTTCAACCGGTACGTTGCTCATGATTCCCTCACTTGATTTGCTCGTTATGACTTTCGTTCAAAGCTCTACCTGTGCTTCCCCGTTGCGGACAAACGGCGGCTTGACCACACGTGCCGTCAACAGTTTGCCACGCACATCCACCTGGCAGGTATCACCGGTCGCCTTCGGTACCCGCGCGAAGGCAATTGCGCGCTGCAGCGTCGGGGAAAAACTGCCGCTGGTGATCTCGCCCTCGCCTTCGCCCTCGGTCACTACCTTCTGATGATTACGCAAGACGCCCTTGCCTTCCAGTAACAGGCCCACCAGTTTCTGCGTAGTCCCTTGCGCGCGTTGTGTCTCCAGCGCAGCGCGCCCGATGAAATCACGTTCGGCAGGTTCCCATGCAACCGTCCAGCCAAGCGCCGCTTCCAGTGGACTGATTGACTCATCCATGTCGGAACCATACAGGTTCATACCGGCTTCCAGACGCAAGGTGTCACGTGCGCCGAGACCGGTCGGTCGTACCCCGGCATCACGCAGCTGCCGCCAGAAGGTCACCGCGTCCGCGGCGGGCAGCACGATCTCAAAACCGTCCTCACCGGTATAGCCGGTGCGCGCGATAAACCAGTCGCCATCAAACACGCCAAAGAAAGGCTGCAACTCGCTGGCAGCGGTGCGAACCGTGTCACTCAGCAAGGGCAAGGTCTTTTCACGCGCCTTCGGGCCCTGCACCGCAATCATGGCAAGTTCCGGGCGTTCGGTGACCGTGACGTCAAATGCTGCAGCCTGTTTCTGCAACCAGGCCATGTCCTTGTCATGTGTACCGGCATTGACCACCATGCGGAAAAAATCGTCGCGCAGGAAATAAACAATCAGGTCGTCGATAACACCACCGTCCTCATTCAACATGCAGCTATACAGGGCCTTGCCGCTGTCCTTGAGACGATCAACATTATTGGCCAGCAGATAGCGCAGAAATTCACGCGTGCGCTCGCCCGTCAGGTCGACCACCGTCATGTGCGAAACATCAAACATACCCGCATCCTGGCGAACGGTGTTGTGTTCCTCGATCTGGGAGCCATAGTTGATTGGCATCTCCCAGCCGGCAAAATCGACCAGCTTGCCACCATCAGCCAGGTGCTCTTCATAGAGGGGGGTTTGTTTCTTCATGGCGTTAGCATTCTTCCCTGTAAAATTTATCGTCAGAAACGAAAAGGGCGACGGCAGCCTGCGCTAACCGTCGCCCCTCTGTCCGGTAACCTGAGAGAGTGGCCACGCCGGTGGCGGGCCTGTCCCCTTCGGTGGGTCGCACTGCAACCGCTCTCCAGAGTCAACTGCTGCCACGGTCCTTTTGCCTGAGCGTTTCCGAGCGTGTTGCGCCTTCGGCGTTTCCAGGTTGCTGGCAACCTGAAATCCTCTCCCGCAGCAGCATTTAGTTGAGGTGCAAATATACTCCTGCGCGCCAGCGAGTTCCATAGGTGATCAATGTCGCCGTCCCTCTCAACCGGGCAGGTGCTCAGTCCTGCAGGAGCGCCGTCGCCTACAGGGATGTAGGTGAGGGGCGTAAGCAGGATGCGGAAGCTTCTCGCCGCGATTCGCGCCGGGGACGGCGCTCCTGCAATGAAACTTTTTGCAATGATTGAGGAAACAGATCAATCAGATGAAGGAATTTCTTCATGCGCTGCCGCACGTTTCGGCAGGTCGCCAGCGAGGCCCATGGCGTGTTTCATAAACTGCCGCCTGGCCAGACCTGATCGGTTGACGAGTGACAGACCCAGGTTGCGCAGCCGCTGCAGGGGGAACCGCGCATTACTGAAAACCTGGTTGATGCCGTCCATGGCCATCATCATCAACAGGTTGTCACCCCGGCGCCAGCGTTCATAGCGTCTTAATACCGCCAGGCTACCCGGGTCCCTGCCCCGTGCTCGTGCCGCCACGACCACCTCGGCCAGTGCCGCGGCATCCAGCAGACCAAGGTTCACGCCCTGCCCCGCCAGGGGATGAATCGCATGGGCCGCATCACCAATCAGGGCCGCGCGCGGTATGACATAACGCTCCGCATGCAGGCGCTGTAAAGGCCAGGCTTCGCGCTCACCCGACTCAAGAATCGTGCCGAGCCGGTGTCCAAATGCCGCGGCCAGCTCTTCGTGAAACTGTTCCTTGTCTGCCGTCAGCAGTCGTTCGGTGTTTTCTGTCGGCATGGTCCAGACAATGGAACTCCAGCCGTCGCCCATCGGCAGAAAGGCCAGCGGCCCGCCCGGCAGGAAACGTTGCCACGCCGTATTACGGTGCGGCTCAGACGTTTTCACAAGCGCAACCAGGCTGCTTTGCTGATAGTGATGGCCCTGGGTTTTTATTCGCAGGGTATTACGCACCGGTGAGTGACTGCCGTCCGCGGCGATCAAGAGATCAGCGCTAAGCTGCCGCGAATCCTCCAGTCCGACTTCCACCCTGTCAGCGAGGATTTCGATGCTCTGAAAGCGCGCCGGACAATACAGTGAAACCGTCGTCAAGGCTTGCAGTTGCTGCCACAGCGCGTCCTGAATAAACCGTGGTTCGATAATGTAGCCGAGACAGGACTCACCCAGCTCGGCACAGTCAAAGTGGGTGACGCCTTTACCACCGGCATCCCAGACCTCCATGTCACTGAAGGCAAATGCGCCACTCCGATGGATCGCATCCCACGCGCCCAGTGATCTGAATATTCGTTCTGATGCACGGCTAATGGCGAACACCCGGGGATCAGGCTGCTGCTCTTCAAGTGCCAGCGGTGCGCGCGCTTCAACCAGGGCGACACGCACACCGGCCTCGCCCAGCGCACAGGCAGCAGTGGCACCGACGATGCCGCCACCGATAACTACAGTGTCAAAGTGAGACATGGGTTGTATTATTAGTGTCCGTTCAAAAAGATTGACTCTCGCAAAGACGCGAAGGTCGCAAAGTTATAACTTGTTATTAAAAGTTCATAAACAATTCTTTCATGGCGCCTTTGCGTCTTGGCGAGAAAAATTCAGGCCCTTGCGGACGGTCATTGGTAGCATCAGGTTACAATGGCAAGCCGCGCGCCAGTCGCGGTGTGCGCCCCGAACGGCCCATGGTCAGCCGCGTCAACAGGCGCTTGGCCGGTGGCAACAGGTCAAATGCCAGCATGCCGGCACTGCGTGCGACAGCCAGCGCGGGCAGCGGCAGTGAAAACATGCGTGCGAGCCCATCGGTAAACACGGTGACATTTGTATGATCACGCTGTTGCCAGTCAGCATAACGCTGCAGCACAGCCAGTGAACCGGGGTCTTCACCGGCCTTGAGCGCATCCACCAGCACTTCTGCGAGCACGGCAACATCACGCGCACCCAGGTTAAAACCCTGCCCGGCGATCGGGTGCAGGGTGTGCACCGCATTACCAATCAGTGCCAGCCGCTCGCGTACCGTTTCCTTTGCCCGCACCAGCCGCAACGGCCACGCCTGCCGACGCCCGACCCGCTCGAGCCGTCCCAGCCGATAACCGAACCGCGACTGTAACCGGGCAATGAAATCCGCCTCGTCAAGCGCCATGACGGCCTCGACCTCGCTGGATGCCACCGTCCACACCACGGCACAACGACCTTCACTCATGGGCAACAGCGCCAGCGGCCCGGATGCCGTGAAACGTTCGTAGGCAATGTTATTGTGCGGCAGCTGCGGCGTGATGTTGGTAACAATCGCGGTTTGCTGATAGTCGCTGACGACGCTGCCAATGCCAAACTGCCTGCGCAGCGGTGAATCGGCACCATCGGCAGCCACGATGAGACGCCCACTCAGGGTCGTCATGAGTCCCTCATGGGACATATCAACCTCAACGGCTGCAGCTGAGCGTTTTACTTCAGTGACCGTGGCCGGACAGAAAATGTCCAGTCCCTCGATCCTTTTGATGGCATCGGCCAGCACCTGGTCAATGGCGCGCGCCGGAACCACATAGCCAATCGCCGGAAGACCTTCATCGGCGCGATCCATGTGCACCATGCCGAAATGGCCGCGGTCCGAAACATGGATCTGATGGATAGGCGTCGCCGCACTCGCCAGCGAGTCCCACAACTGCAACCCGCCAAAGATGCGCCGCGTACCGTAGGCCAGTGCGATGGCGCGATCGTCATAACCGGCCCCGGTGCGCGTCTCCGGTTCAATGGCCTCGATCAGCGCCAGGCGCAGTCCCTGTCCTGACAAGGCACAGGCGAGACTGGCACCGACCATGCCACCGCCGATAATTATGACGTCATACTGTGTCATGGGTCATCAACGCCTCTATGCCGGCAACGGTCCTGGGCACGGCGTCACTCAATACATCCGGCTCGCCGCGGGTGACCAGCACATCATCCTCGATGCGGATACCGATATTCCACCATTTCCTTGCAACCCCGCGACTGCCGGCAGGAATGTACACGCCTGGCTCAACCGTCAGCACCATGCCCGGCTCCAGCTCACGCCACGCATTCCCGACTTTATAATCACCGACGTCATGCACGTCCATACCCAGCCAGTGACCGGTGCGGTGCATGTAAAATCGCCGGTAGGCATCTTTCCGTATCAGCTCCGCCGGCTTGCCCTTCAGGATACCCAGCTTCACCAGCCCGCGGGTCAACACCCTGACCGCGGCCTGGTGCGGATCATTCCAGTGGTTGCCGGGAAGGACCTTTTTGATGGCAGCGGTCTGCGCGGCCAGCACCACTTCGTACAACTGCTTCTGTGCCTGGCTGAAGCAGCCATTGACCGGGAAGGTACGGGTCACATCAGAGGCATAACAATCGTACTCGGCCCCTGCATCGATCAACAGCAGATCACCGTCATTCAGCTGCGCGCTGTTCTCCGTGTAATGCAGGATACAGCCGTTGGCACCGCCACCGACAATGCTTGAATAGGCCGGCACCATGCCGGCACGCCGGAATTCGTGCAGCAGCTCGGCCTCTATTTCATACTCCTGCATACCCGGCCGGCAGGCCTGCATGGCACGCGCGTGGGCACGACAGGCAACCTTGGCAGCCGAGCGCATCACCCGAATCTCCGAGCGACTCTTGTAGAGTCGCATATCATGTAGCAAGTGCTCCAGGGAAACGAACTTGTCAGGTGTGCGCATGCCGGTGCGTGCGCCCTCACGGAGACGATTAATCCAGTCCATCACGCGCTGGTCGAATTGCGGACGCGAGCCCATGGTGTAGTAAACACGATCACAGCTTTCCATCAGCCCGGGAAGAATCTCATCGATATCACCGACAGGAAAGGCGTCGTCGGCATCGAAGGTATCGATTGCCCCCTGGGTACCGGCGCGCTTGCCTGTCCAGGTCTCCATCTCGGGATCACGTTCGCGGCAAAACAGCAAATACTCACCGTGCGGGCGCTTCGGTATCAGCACCGCGACGGCATCCGGTTCACGAAAGCCGGTCAGGTAGTAAAAATCACTGTCCGCCCGGAACGGGAACTCCACGTCCCTGTTGCGCAGTTGCTCCGTGGCCGTTGGAATAATGGCGATCGAGTTCCTGCCCATCATGCGCATCAGCTGATTGCGGCGGCGGCTGAACTCTTTGCGTGTAATCATGGCGATTCCGGGTCTATTGCAAGCGTGCGCTGGGTGGCAGTGGCTGTAGCTCTTCATGTAACAGCAACACGCTCATGCGCACATATTCAACAATTTCCATGTAAGCTGCTTCATCCGCATCGTCAGTTGCCTCATAGGCAAACCGTGCATGCGAGATCTCGTAAAAGTCCTTCATGACTTCATTGACATTATCCGGCATCTCGGTGTCCTCGCGAAACCCGCCCAGCGCAAGCCCGTACAAAAATCCGCCACACCACTGGCTCAATGCCTCGGTACGCAGGGACAGGGGGGCGTCATCACCTGGCAGCAACAGGTCGAAGCCGAAGGCGTCATCGTTGAACTGGCGCAGGATATCGGTGTGCAAGGTGTCCAGCTGCCTGCGAACCTCAGCCGCCGCCGCACTCAGGGTATTCTCGCCAAGCATGTGCGTCAGCCACTGTTCCGGCGCCGACTTGCCACTCGCACAGATGATCCCGGCCAGCAGACCATGCGCCTCACTGGCACTCCCTTCCGCAGCCGCGGCAGACAGCGTTTGTTCGAGTTCAGCATGACTGAGGGGCGATGTATGCGGCAAAATAAAACCTCGTTGAGACTGGTGGTAATCGCTGTATCGCTGCGCCCTGCAGCTGGGCTTATGTAGATTACCACACACTGACATCGAACCCCGTTACGCCGCTTCATGTCACTCATGGCATTGACCGTGCAGGACAACCGCACTATATTGACTGCATGACAAACGAAACGACACCTTCAACGATTGATCTGGAACTCACCCGTCTCGAAGAACAGGTGACCGGTCTGCTGGAAACTGTTGAACGCCTGAGCAAGGAAAACAGGTCGCTGCGTGCCCAGCAGGATACGATAGCCAATGAACGCGCCAACCTGCTGGAAAAACACGACCAGGTACGCAACCGCGTCGATGCGATCGTGACACGTCTTAAATCGATGGAGACCGGCGCATGAGCAAGGAATCCAACGCCGTCAAGATCCAGATAATGGACAAGGAATACATGGTAACCTGCTCGGATGAAGAGCGCCCGGAACTGATTGCCTCTGCGGAACATCTCAGCGCCAAGATGTCGGAGATACGTAACAGTGGCAAGGTTGTCGGTGTCGACCGCATTGCCGTCATGGCAGGTTTAAACATGGCGCATGAGGCCATCAAGTCAGGCTGCGTAGACACTGAACACACGCGATCAACGGCAAGCCGGATCGAGAGCCTGAATTTAAAAATCGAAGAAACACTGGCGAAATACCGGGAAAGCGAACTTAACTGACGCCACAGACGTCATCACTGATTAAATTTGGGCATCCCCTGTTGTATTCGATAGCGGCTGAGATCTCCTTGAGCCTAATCACCAATACCGGGGACTAATCTGTTAGCAGTGTGCATGTCTGCCATGAGCGGAAAGCCTTAGTTAGCAGTGCCGTCCCCCTCTTGAACCTTCGGTTCAGGGGCAACAGTTGCAACGGTACGTACGGAGGATGCCCTCCTTATTATTCCATCTGCAGAACTTCCAACCGTCAGCAGGGACCGCTCATGTCATCTCCTCGACTGCGCCAGAGCATCCGCCAGCAACGGCGGTCTCTCACCCGGGCCGAGGCAGATGACTGTGCCGAACAATTGGCGCACCGAACTGCAAGACATGCCCTGGTACTGCAAAGCCAGCGAATAGCTACCTACCTGGCAGCGGACGGTGAGATCGATCCCTACCCGCTGATGCAGTCACTCTGGGATTCGGGAAAGACCCTTTACCTCCCTGTGCTGGCACCGTTCTCGAACGGTAAACTGTGGTTTGCGGAATTCAACCCGAGGGATATCCTGGTGTTCAACCGCTTCGGTATACCGGAACCCGTGCGCCGCCGCCTGATCAAACCCAGCGCACTCGACCTGGTATTAACCCCGCTGGTTGCCTTCGACAGCAACGGCCACCGTATCGGTATGGGCGGTGGCTACTATGACCGCAGCTTTGCTTTCCTGCGCAGACGCCAGTACTGGCGCAAGCCACGCCTGCTCGGGCTTGCGTATGAGTTACAGAAACAAACCTCCATTGAACCGAATGACTGGGACATCCCGCTGGATGCCGTTGCAACCGAGGCGCGCATATACCAGACACAGCGCTGACAAGGTGTTTGTGTCTGTATCTTTTTAACAACAACTGCAAGGTGTATTTCGAATGAATTACTGGCTGATGAAATCAGAACCGGATGTTTTTGGTATTGAAGACCTGATAAAGCGTCCCGATAAAACCGAGCCGTGGGATGGCGTACGTAACTACCAGGCAAGAAACATGATGCGTGATGACATGAAAAAAGGCGACCTGGCTTTCTTGTACCATTCGAATTGCAAGGAACCGGGCATTGCAGGAATCATGAAAATTGTGCGTGAAGGTTATCCGGATCACACGGCATTCGATGCAAAAGAAAAATACTTTGATCCAAAAAGTGATCCGGACAATCCACGCTGGTACATGGTTGATGTGCGTCATGTGCGCACACTGAAACGCATCATCACGCTGACTGAATTAAAAACACACGATGAATTATCCGAGCTGCCACTGGTAAGACGTGGTAACCGATTGTCCGTGATGCCGATCAGCAAGACACACTGGGATTTCATTCTCTCACTCGAATAACCATGTGCCAGCAAACGTGTTCCGGCAGACATCACGATTGCAATCGACCCTCAAGACTGTCGACTTACTTCACACTCTTGCTACAGGCCACTCTTACAAACAAAACATAAGTTCATGTTTGTACTAATAAATGATTTGCGACTGCAATAGCAGGGGTTTGCGCTTTGCTAACGCCATACACGTTCAACATGTCAACTATGCCGAACCGCAAGAGCGGTCAGGTAATCTCACATTGTTTGCACTGACGTTGCGACGAAACATTTCATGACGTGCATCGATTTTGTTTTAACGTTACTCACATCGAATGCATTACACATTACCTTCATCATTTGAAACATCATCAGTCGCCTCTCACACAATTGCGTGCAAGTTGTGTCGCACGTTTTTATTTAATTAAAAGTACGTGTAGCCGCTAACACAGTCGTTCAACCACGTAAACAATTCCACTAAAAAATACTGGTAATTTGTTACTGGTTGTTTATACTCACGTTGGGCTAACACTATGTGGAGGTTGTAAGTATGGCTGCAAAAAAGAAAGTGAAGAGAAAGGTTGCTACCAAGAAGAAGGTAGCTACAAGAAAAGTTGCTGCTAAGAAGAGAGTAGTAAAGCGTAAGGTAGCTGCCAAGAAGAAGGCAGTGAAACGCAAAGTAGCTACAAAGAAGGTTGCTGCCAAGAAGAAGGCAGTGAAACGCAAAGTAGCTACAAAGAAGAAAGCAGTAAAACGCAAGGTAGCCACTAAGAAGGTTGCTGCCAAGAAGAAGGCAGTGAAGCGTAAAGTAGCTACAAAGAAGAAAGCAGTAAAGCGTAAGGTAGCCACAAAGAAGGTTGCTGCCAAGAAGAAGGCAGTGAAGCGTAAAGTAGCTACAAAGAAGAAAGCAGTAAAGCGTAAAGTAGCGCGACGGTAGAAGAGCCGCCAGCTACTGAATTATCCGGGTTGCATTAGCCTACCCGTGATAAGAAAAGCCCGGGCTGATTTGCCCGGGCTTTTTTATGGGTGAATAACAATGATGCCTGTTGAGCTAACCGTTACCCAGAAACAGGTTATAGGCCAGACAATCGGTTTCTTCCCAGTAAAGGTACCCCAGTTTATCCAGCGATTTCCTGAATTCGCCGTGACTGCTTGCCGGTACCTGTATGCCGACCAGTACACGCCCGTAGTCGGCACCGTGATTGCGATAGTGGAACAGGCTGATATTCCAGCGCTTGCCCATCGCAACCAGGAAGTTCAATAACGCACCCGGTCGCTCGGGAAACTGGAAGCGATACAACAGTTCATCCCTGAGACCCGGAACCCTGCCACCGACCATGTGACGGATATGCAGCTTGGCCAGCTCGCTATCAGTGAGGTCTGCGACGGGATAACCCTCGTCACGCAGCATCTTTACCAGCTCATGCCGCTCGCTATCTCCATGCTGGAGCTGCACACCTGCAAACACATGCGCCCGTTGCGGGTCCGCATAGCGATAATTGAATTCGGTGATGCCGCGCTTTCCAATCGAGCGACAAAAGCGTCTGAAACTCCCCGGCTCTTCCGGAATTGTCACGGCCAGCAAGGCCTCACGGCGCTCACCAATCTGCGCCCGTTCTGCCACATGCCGCAGACGGTCAAAATTCATGTTGGCACCACTGTTGATTGCGACCAGGCTCGCGTCCTGAATACCGGTATCATCGACATAACGTTTCAGCCCGGCCATGGCCAGCGCACCGGCCGGCTCAAGAATGGCCCGACATTCATCGTAGATATCCTTTATCGCGGCACACATCCCGTCGGTATTCACCAGGATGACATCATCAACATACTCACGGGCGATCCGGTAGGGTTCCTTACCGGCCTGGCGCACGGCAACGCCATCTGCAAAAATACCGACCTGCTTCAGCTTCACACGACGACCACGCTTCAATGCCTCGTACATGCAGGGTGCTTCATCCGGCTCTACGCCGATCACCTTGACGTCAGGCCGCAATGATTTCACAGCTGCGGCGACACCTGCAATCAGACCACCGCCACCCACTGGCACAAAAATGGCGTGCAGGTCGTCCTCGTGCTGATTCAGTATTTCGAGCCCAACCGTTCCCTGGCCGGCGATGACATCCGCATCGTCATAGGGATGAATAAAGATCATGCCTCGCTTTTCGGCCTCGGCCGCCGCATAGGCATAGGCTTCATCATAGGTATCACCGGCCAGTTTTATACGCACCCCATAATCCCTGACCGACTCAACCTTGATGGACGGTGTGGTCACCGGCATGACAATCAGAGCCTTTATGCCAAGCTTCTGTGCCGCCAGTGCCACGCCCTGCGCGTGGTTGCCGGCAGATGCCGCAATCACGCCACGCGCACGTTCATCCTGCGAGAGGCCCGATATCTTGTTGTAGGCACCCCGACATTTGAACGAATGCACCGGCTGCAGGTCCTCGCGTTTCATCCATACCCGGTTTCCGAGACGCAACGACAGGCGCCTGGCCGCCTCCAGTGGCGTGTTCTGTGCCACGTCATAGACACGCGAGTCCAGTATCTTCTTCATATAGCGTTTCAACATGTCGGGTACAGTACCAGTTCATTAATTCCGTGACGAGAGGCAAGTAGCCGCTCTCTGGTCGTGGAGTGCGGCTAGCTGCTATCATCGGCACATATCATAATCAGGGAGCAGCGCATGACACAGGATGAAATGAAGAAAATGGTCGCCGAAGCGGCACTGGAATATGTTGAAGCCGGCACGATTATCGGCATCGGCACCGGCTCGACGGCAAACCACTTTATAGACAGCCTGGCCACCATCAAGCACAAGATCGATGGCACGGTAGCCAGTTCCAATGCCAGCGCGGAACGCCTTGCGTCCCACGGCATCCCGGTACTCGATCTGAATTCTGTCAGTGAATTATCCGTCTATATTGATGGCGCCGATGAAGCCAACAAGTACCTGCACCTTATCAAGGGTGGTGGTGGTGCACTGACGCGGGAAAAAATCGTCGCCGCCTGCAGCCGCAAGTTCGTGTGCATTGCCGATGACAGCAAGCTGGTCGATGTGCTGGGCAATTTCCCGCTGCCCATTGAAGTCATCCCGATGGCACGCAGCATGGTTGCCAGGGAACTGGTCAAGCTTGGCGGCCAACCTGTCTACCGTGAAGGATTTACCACGGATAATGGCAACGTTATTCTCGATGTGCATAACCTTGAAATCATGGAGCCTGTCAAACTGGAGCAGGAACTCAATGACATTCCCGGTATCGTGACCGTCGGCCTGTTTGCAAAACGGCCCGCGGATGTTCTGCTACTGGGGGGCAAAGATGGCGTACGGACACTGACGTAGCCACATCTGTCCACGGACGCGCCGCCCCTATGGCGCTTCTGGTTCGTGTAGGAGCGCCGTCCCCGGCGCGATTCGGAAACACCCGTCAACATGCAATCAATCGCGCCGGGGACGGCGCTCCTACACCGGTAGATACACTTCATTGAATCACTTCGCCGTCACTATCAAGCAACCAGAAACGCACACTGGCATCGTCACTGGTTGTCGCCAGGTAGCGACCATCTTGAGAAACGGCGATATCGCCGCCACACAGCTCATGCCGCTGGAAGCGGCGTCGCACCTCGCCGCTCTCTGCGTTCAGAAAATACACGGAACTGTCTGTCTGGCGACTGATGGTTGCCAGCTCGTTTCCGTCATTGATGTATTCTATGGACTTGATGATGCCGCGATGCTCGGTGGCGATCGTCGTTAACCTACCGTCGTCAAGATCCCATTGATAGAGACGGAACCAGCTACCGCCGGACAACGTTTTCCCATCGGGGGAGAATGCCAGCGTCCAGGCATCGGCGGGTGGTGTAGCAAGCTGCCGGGGCATCGCGTCTTCAGACCACAGCACCACGGTGCCGTCTGTACTGCTGGACGCATAGCGTGCGACACCGGGATCAATGGCAACGGCCTTGACCGCACCCTGGTGCAACTGCTGCTCCTTCAACAAGGTAAAGTCCGCCGCCTTCCACAGGCGCACCGTGCCGTCATCGTGACCGGTCAGCAGTCGATCGGTTTTAATATCCGCAACCATGTGCGTAACCGCGGACGGTGTCCTGACCTGCTCCAGTAATTGTCCGTCAATTGCACGCCTGGTTAACAAACCGTCATAACCGGCTGTGACGATCTCGCGATCCGATTTCAGGAAGGCAATACCGTTAACAGAGTCACTGTGTGCAAGCCAGTGACGAACCTCTCGACCCTGCGGCAGTTGCCACAAACGCACCGTGCCTTCCCAGCCTCCCGATGCCAGCAGGTCACCGGACTCACTGAACGCGACCACGCTGCCACCACTATGGGCCTTTTCCTTCACCACGGCCGGTGATTCTTCAGGATGGAAACTGGCGCATGCCGAAAGCAGCAGCACCTGAAAAACCAGAGCAAGTAGAAGTGACACAGGCGCGCCTTCCTTGCAAGCATTGAAAACAGAATTGCTATAATCTTTCATCGGTCATGCAGCCAGGTGAAGGAACAAACAGAACCGGCGGCGGCCCCATATGAAAACGGGGCCCTCGGGCCCCGTTGATTAAAAATATAATAATGGTTGCTAGAAGGTGTGCTTCATACCAAATGACAGCTTTCTGTCTTTGGAATCGTCCTTGTTGTCGCCAATAGCCGAACAGACATCGTTATCCTGCTGATCGCAGCGGAGCTCACTGTAGCCACCGTAGAGCATGGTACGCCGGCTCATATGGTGAGTCCCAACCAGCTGCCAGGCATTGTAGTAGGATGCCGTACTGCCACCGCTACCTTCTTCACCGCGTCCAAAGCCAAGATAGGCCATGGAGTTACCCAGCGAGGCGGTTGCACCCAGCATCCAGGTGTTGGCGCCATCACCTGAACCATCGGTCTGGTTGTCGCCACGTGCACTGATCAGGCCATCATCCCCCTCGTACTGCGCGAAAAAGGAGAACATACCCAGGTCGTACTTGCCACCCACCTTCCAGGCAGAATCATCGCCGCCCGCATCACTGGTAATGTAGTCTGCGAAGACAAGAAAGGAACCACCCTGCCACTGGCCGCCAATACCCCAGGGGCTGTCGGCGTTTGGATTGTCCTGGTCTTCAGTCTGCACGGTGTAGTGTGCGCCGGCACCGAGACCATTCCAGGTGGGCGTGTCGTAACGCAGTGTGTTGGTTGCTCGCCCCTGACCGTCCTCGCCTGCACCACGGTGCAAATCAGACTGCAGGCCACGATCACGTTGCTGCAGTGCCGTGCGATAGATGGGATCCAGCATGGCGCCGTGTGACTTGTAAACGGTCGAGATGGTACCCGCACGCAGTTGGCCAAACACCCCGCCCAGTCCCAGCCACTGGTCACGATCGGTGATTGCATTTTTTCCAGAATCAGTAGCACCATTACCATTACGCTCGGTGGTGTCGTACTGGAAGTCAAGCTTGAACATCGCCTTGAGACCATTACCCAGGTCTTCGCTACCCTTGAAACCAAAAGAACAGGTCGTGCAATTCATATTGATGAAATCGCCACCGCCCCCATCCGCATCCTCGTAATCCAGACTGGTATCGATGTGTCCAAATACCACAACGTCTGCGGAGGCCGCACTCATGCCACCCGCGAGGACCGCAGCCATCAGGATCGGTAATTGTCTTTTCATCATGCTGTGCTCCCCGGAAACTTCAGAATGCGGCTTACTTGACAAGCCTTGTAATATAAAGATAAATCTACTCAATCGTCAACAAAAATGCAACATCAATTTCCATTATGTTGTTATTGAGCAACAGAAAAGAAAACGGGGCCAACTGGCCCCGTTTCCCGGTTCTGCTCGATACTGCCGATTAGAACGTGTGCTTCATACCCAGCGAGAAATCACTGACCTTGTCGAAGTCATCATAGTCCCGCTGAGCGTAACCGGCATAGACCTTGGTACGCTTGCTGAGGCTATGTACACCGACGATTTCCCAGTTTTTGGACTTGGTACCCACTGACTCTGTGCCCAACGTACCGTCATCGTAAATAAGCGTACCACCGTCGGCATCGTCAGCCTGGCCGTATGCCGCATAGATCAGGTTGTTGCCAAAACCGGCGGTACCACCGACGAACCAGGTATCGGCACCATCACCATTGCCAACAACATCCTGGCCGATAACTACACCATCTTTGACGGCAAAGCCCGTGCGCCGACTGATTGCACCACCGTCACCCTCGTACTGTCCGAAGAGGGCGAACTTGTCGAAGCCCCAACGGCCACCGACCTTCCAGGCGTCGTCGTCGCCACCGGCATCGCTGGTGATGTAGTCAGCAAAGACCAGGAAACCACCGGCCTGCCAATGGCCACCGATACCCCAGGGGCTGTCGGCGTTCGGATCAGCCTGGTCTTCTTTCTGTACGGTGTAGTGACCGGCTACCTGGAAACCTGCAAAGGTCGGGCTGTCATAACGGATGGTGTTGGTGGCACGACCCTGAGCCGCGGTATCGCCGGCACCGGTGTGCAGGTTGGACTGCAGACCCCAGTCACGACCCTGGAGCGCGGTACGGTAGATCGGGTCCAGCATGGCACCGTGAGACTTGTAAACAGTCGAGATGGTACCAATGCGCAGCTTACCGAAGTTGCTGTCAAGACCTAACCACTGGTCACGATCGGTGATTGCATTATTTCCAATAGGATTAGATCCATTACGCTCGGTGGTGTCGTACTGGAAGTCAATCTTGAAGATCGCCTTCAGGCCGTTACCCAGGTCTTCACTGCCCTTGAAGCCAAACGAACAAGTGGTACAGGTCAGGTTGTTGAGGGTTTTGTTGCTCTGGTTTTTGTCCTTGCCGCTGTTAAAACTGGTATCGATGTGACCCATTGCAGTCACGTCAGCAAATGCACTGGACATACCACCCACGAGGGCGGCGCCAATCATTACCGGTAAGATTTTCTTAATCATGATATTCCCCTTACAGAGTTGAAGTAGAGTTAACAAAGTCACTTGTCATTGCACGCGAGTACTTTACAACAACAAACAGCAAGAACGCAACACTTATTTTCAAAAAAACCACAGACTGCCTTATTGTGTTGTTTTGTTGTCACACCGTGAGGCATGACTCTCTCACCAGCCACTGTTTTCCATAGCTAAAATTGTGGAAAGTCACTGTATTTACAGGGAGTTAGAATATTCCTACGGCACAGCAGCCACTCAGCGCCTGAATTGGGTACGCCAGCAGACACTCCGAGAACTGATGGATGTACATCAATTTCCACGTGTTGCTTACCTACCACAGACCATTATATAGGTACAAAACGACTCTTCCAGAAACGCCTTGGGACAGAAACGAATGGATGAAGCTAACCATTCCGGCAACCTTTGCGAATGATGCGACCTTCCTGAAAAGCAGCTGCGGCACAACGAAGAAACACCGTTACTGGAACCCGATTAACGAGTAGTACACACGGCGCTGAAACATTACAAACCGGCAAACTCAAGGTTCAGTTGAATATCCAAAGCTTTTAGCCCAGGGCTCAAGCAGTGGAACTATTCCTTTAATCTGATCCTGGTAATTCTTCCATCGTCCGATTGCTTGTGTATATAGACTCTGTGTCACCTGATTATAACTTGGAGTGGTTATCGTCTCCCTCGACAATGCTGTCTGCTGAAAATCCAGTAAATGATCATGCCAGGCCAAACCCAGAAAGTTCAGTAGCGGTTCCGCGGCACCTTGCAAGTCATGGACAATATCTTCATACCTCAAAACTCCAGCATCAAGATCCAGGGCATTGTTGTAATGAACCCAAAGACTCATAACGGCATCATACAAGCTGGCAGATTGCTGCAGGGTCAGGAAATTCGCCATGGCATCGTTTAATTGAAAGTTCTGCATGAAACAACTCAGCACACAGTCGTACGGATGCCGTAATGCCAGAATGAATTTGGAAGCCGGGAAAACCCGGTGGATCAAACCAGCGTCAATGATATTCAGGGGCAGTTTGTCGATGACGAGCTTATGCGAACCATCAGGTTCAACATGAGAATTAAGCTCCTCGAAATATACTTCCCTTAACCCGGCTATCTGTTTGTCATCCAGGTCCGTCAGAAGATCAACTGTCGCGAGACCTCCCATGTGAGTCCGCATAGACTCCACCATGTGTTTTTCTTCCACCACCAATACTTCGGGGTGTGACCGTAAAATTGTATCGAGGAGCGTGGTACCCGAGCGGGGGAACCCTACAAGAAATGCCAGTGAATATTGCCTGGTTGACGACTGTTTTGTGGACCATCTTATCTTCCCGGCATTCGCCCAGGATTCCGAGGTTTTTGATACTCGATCAAAGTAACGCTGCGCACTGAATTGCTGGCCAGCAGAAAATTGCCTGGCCATATTATTGGTTATCTCGAACTGAGAAAATGCGCTGGAAAACTCGCCAAGCCTGTCATATGTCTTTGAGAGAAGTTCCGAGTAACGCTGCCTTGTACGCGGCAAGAGTCTTTCGGGAGCTACCAGTTCAAGGAAATCACGAGCAGCTTCAAACTGCTTTTCCCTACTGGCAAGCAGCGCCTTGAGAAACAGAAGTTCTGGATGGTTTTTTGGAAGTACCTGCTGTGCGCGATGCAAGGCCTTTTTCAGCTCGGTAACCCTGTTGTGCTTTTCGTAGAAATCACAAAGGCTGGTATGCGCGATTCCAAGATCAGGCTTGAGCTCGATCGCCTTCTCATAGCTCTCCACCGCCTCCTGCAACTTTCCAAGATCACAGAGTGCATTGCCGCGGTTGCTGTAAGCCTCGGCATAATCAGGCTTGAGCTCGATCGCCTTCTCATAGCTTTCCAGCGCACCCTCCAGTTGCCATAGCTCTCTAAGCACATTGCCACGGTTGCTGTAAGCCTCGGCATAATCAGGCTTGAGCTCGATCGCCTTCTCATGGCTCTCCACCGCCTCCTGCAGCCGCCCAAGGTCACAAAGTGCATTGCCACGGTTGCTGTAAGCCTCGGCATAACCAGGCTTGAACTGGATTGCCTTCTCACAGCTCTTCACCGCATCTTCCAGCCTCCCTAACTTGTGAAGTGCATTGCCACGGTTGCTGTAAGCATCCGCATAATCAGGTTTGAGCTGGATTGCCTTCTCATAGCTTTCCAGCGCCTGCTGCAGCTGCCCAAGGTCACAGAGTGCATTGCCACGGTTGCTGTAAGCATCCGCATAATCAGGCTTGAGCTCGATCGCCTTGTTGAATGCCTTGCACTGCCTCATGAAACTTGCCTTGCTCCTGGCATGCCACTCCCAGGACATTGAGAATGAATACTGCTTGTGGATAGACCTGGAGTAATTCTCTACAAGCCTGCTCTGTCTTCGCCACCTGCCCGGAGTGATATAGATTGACCAGGGCATTAATTTGGTCCCGCGAAGGATTTGCAGTCTGAACCTGCGTGGATTGATCGAGCGGTAAATCTTTTCGCAGTTTTCTCAGGCCTTTTGTTGCAATCGGGTGATTGGGCTGGTGCTGCAATACCATGTTGTAGAGTTGCAATGCCAGCCTAGCATTACCACGCTTGATGGCCTTTTTTGCCCGTGATATGGCTTGTTCGATCGTTAATTCTCGAGGGTGAGTCATATGTTGCACTCGCCATACTTGATATCTAGTTGATGATTTTCAACACCCTTAAGATGAATCACGCTATGCACTCGTTCTACCGGTCGTCGCCATTGCACAACGACGTTCTAACTCGCTGCGCTCACACGTCGAACCCGAGGTTCTCATCCGAGTCCGCCTAAACAAAACCCGCCATGCGGCGGGTTTGGTTTATGGCTGGCGGACTAGGATTCGAACCTAGATTAGTGGAGTCAGAGTCCACTGTCCTGCCGTTAGACGATCCGCCAAAAGCGGCTTAACGTTTGGAGAACTGCGGAGCGCGACGCGCCTTGTGCAGACCGACCTTCTTGCGTTCCACCTTACGGGCGTCACGTGTCACAAAGCCTGCTCGCCTCAGGACCGGGCGCAGTTCGTTATCGTATTCAATGAGTGCGCGGGTGATACCATGACGAATAGCACCCGCCTGGCCACTCATGCCGCCACCCTTGACGGTAACCGTAATGTCAAAATCACCCAGCATATTGGATGTGTCCAGCGGCTGGCGCACAATCATGCGGGCGGTTTCACGACCGAAGTAGGTATCAAGAGGACGCTTGTTAACAATGATGTCGCCTTTACCCTTGCGCAGAAAAACCCGTGCAGTTGAAGTTTTACGGCGTCCGGTACTGTAGTAGGTGTCACTCATGCTTTATTCCTGTTGCTGACTTGATTTCGCGTCAGTCAATTCGTTTAACTGGGTTCTGATAATCGGGTGCTGATTAAAAATTCAGTGGCTTTGGCTGCTGGGCAGCATGCTGATGGTCTGGCCCGGCGTAAACCTTCAGCTTGCGAAACATCGCGCGACCCAGCGGGTTCTTCGGCAGCATACCCTTGACAGCCAGTTCGATAACCCTGCCCGGTGCCTTTTCCTGCATCTTTTCAAAGTTAGCGGACTTCAGGCTACCGATGTAGCCGGTATGGTGATAGTACATCTTGTCCGTTGCCTTGCGGCCGGTAACATGCACCTTGTCGGCATTCACCACAACGATGTAATCACCGGTATCGACATGGGGTGTATATATAGGCTTGTGTTTTCCGCGCAGGCGGCGTGCGATCTCAGTGGCCAGTCGGCCCAATGTTTTACCTGCAGCATCAACGACATACCAGTCGCGATTCACTTCGTGTGCTTTTGCGGAAAATGTTTTCATCGGTATTAGCTCGGGATCATGCGAAATCAAAGAGCGGGGATGTTACAAAAGTCGCCGGTAACTTACAAGGTTTCCATCTGAAACAGCATCTTTAAATTCAGCACATCGCTCCCGGCATCCATGCCTCCCGCGACATGCCTACATCCCTGTAGGCAAAAAAAAGCGCGGACCAATGTGGCCGCGCTTAATAAACCTCCTTGGGGGGAGGTGGAGGAGCGCTGACTGACCAAATAGGGGGGCAGGCCAATCAGCGTGTTAGTATCTTCTAATATAATGTCCTTCTTGTCAAGCCCCAAAGAGGTAATGGATTTCAGATGGCCGTAAAATCTTCTAAGTGATTGATAATATTGGCCAATCGTTAAATATTTGGTTTTATTAATAATATCAATGGGTTATACGTACACCCCTGTGTCAGATTCTCAACCGTTCCACAACCCGCCCGTTCTTCAGATGCTCCTCGATGATCTCGTCGATATCCTCGCGGTCAACATAGCTGTACCAGACCGATTCCGGGTACACGACTATTACAGGTCCTTCCGCACAGCGATCGAGACATCCCGCGGTATTGATCCTGACGCCACCCTCGCCGCCAAGCCCCAGTTCCTTGCAGCGTTGCTTGGCATAGTCACGGAGGCCCTGCGCATCGAATCGTTGACAGCAGTCACTGCCATCCGCACGCAGATTGGTGCAGAAAAAAACATGATAAGCATAATAAGACATATTCAATTAATTCCATCGGGGACGTGTTTACAGGATCATGCTATCTTAATGCGATGCAAGAACGTAAACAGACTTTTATTGACCGGCTGATTACGCATACCGACCAGGCGTTGCGAACCGTCTTTGGCGAGCCCGTTGGCTCGGGGCGGGAAAACCCGGCTGAACCAGTCATGGAGCATGAACTCTCGACGGTCGACAAGACCAGGAGCATCCGCCTGATGCGGGTAAACCATGCCGGTGAAGTATGCGCCCAGGCGCTCTACCAGGGTCAGGCACTGACCGCTCGTCAACATGAAACACGCCAGCAAATGAAACAGGCCGCAATTGAAGAGAATGACCACCTCGCCTGGTGCCGACAACGCATCAGGGAGCTGGGCGGTCATACCAGCCTGCTTAACCCGATCTGGTATACCGGTTCCCTCGCGATGGGTGCAGCCTCGGGTCTAATGGGAGACAAATGGAGCCTGGGGTTTCTTGCAGAGACCGAAAACCAGGTTGTCAAACATATTGAGGGTCACCTGCAGCAATTGCCCGCGGACGACGGCAAGTCTCACGCGATACTGGAACAAATGAAAACCGACGAGGCAAAGCATAAAGCCAGTGCACTGAATGCAGGCGGCACCGCCCTTCCCGACCCGGTTAAAAAAATGATGACGCTCGTATCCAGGGTAATGACCTCGACAGCCTCGCGGATTTAAGCACTAGCTCGAACTGCGCGACATGTTGCGCCCGTAAAACATCTCCAGCATCTCCTTCCTGACCTGTGTACGTATCTTGTGCTGCTCGGCATCGGACAATGCTTCCATGCCGACACCAAACAGATAATCACCCAGATCGATGTCCTTCAGCATCATCTTGGTATGGAATATGTTTTCCTGGTACACATTGACGTCAATCATCTGGTATTGCTCGCGTGTGTCACGAGACAGAAAGTCCTGTATCGAGTCTATCTTGTGATCGATAAAATGTTTCCTGCCTCGCACATCGCGCGTAAAGCCGCGTACACGATAGTCAAGAATGACAATATCCGATTCAAAAGTGTGTATCAGATAATTCAGTGCCTTCAGGGGCGATACCCGGCCACAGGTTGAGACATCAATATCGACACGGAAGGTGCTGATCCCGTGGTCAGGATGACTTTCAGGATAGGTATGCACGGTGATATGGCTCTTGTCCAGATGCGACACCACGGCCTCCGGCAAGGGCCCCGGTGTTGCCGTGTTTGACAGCAGTTCCGAGGCCACCGGTTCCTCCGAAATCAACATGGTGACGCTGGCGCCCTGCGGATCATAGTCCTGGCGTGCCGTATTCAGAATGTTGGCACCGATAATATTGGCGACGTCATTGAGTATATCGGTGAGACGGTCGGCATTATATACCTCGTCTATATACTCGATATATTCTCTGCGGTGAGTCGCCTTTTGCGCATAAGCGATATCGTAAATATTAAAACTGAGCGTCTTGGTAAGGTTATTGAAGCCGTGTAATTTAAGTTTTCGCATCATCGACCTTCCTGGCAGCAACCACCCGACGGTACCACATCAAACAGTAATGGGCGGATGGTAGATAAGCTGTACCACCGTACCTTCGGGGTCTGTGCAGTAGAAACTTCGCGCGCCATCGCGGTGGGTCAGTGGCACAGTCTTGATCACAACGTCACTGGCCTTCAGGAACGCATACCAGTCATCGACCTGCGCTTCACTGGCGACAAAGAAGCCCAGATGATCCAGCCGCTGCGCTGATCCATCAGGACCGGTATCCGCAACCCGATGCAGCGCCAGGTTGTCATTGCCCGAGGTTAAATAAACATTGTCCGCATCCGGACGCCACTCAACCTCCATGCCAAGCAATTCAACGTAGAACCGCTCACAGGCCTCCAGGTCACTGACATTCAGGGCGACGTGCCGCATACCCAGCGTTTTTTGCGGCCGCTGCATTACCCGGCCCCGGCGACTGAGTCAACAATCTCGTAATCATGCGTAATTGTTGCCGTCTTGCCAAGCATGATCGATGCAGAACAGTATTTCTCTGCAGAAAGCTCCACGGCACGGGCAACCTGCCTGTCGGACAAGTCGTGACCGGTTACAACAAAATGCACGTGGATTTGAGTGAACACCTTCGGATCTGTATCAGCACGTGTCGCATCAATATCAACCACACAGTCGACAATCTGCTGCCGTGCCTTCCTGAGTATCATCACCACATCAAATGCCGTACAACCCCCCATGCCGAGCAACAGCATCTCCATGGGGCGAATACCAAGATCACGCCCGCCACTCTCGGGAGGACCATCCATCACCACCGAGTGACCGCTGCCGGATTCCCCGACAAACGTCATTGCCTCAACCCATTTAACACGCGCTTTCATTAGTACACCCAACCCTCGAAAAACGTGAATCCTATCACAGTTCAAAGCACCTGGTTGCGGTCTGCCAGCAGCCCTAAAGCTATTGCCTGACTGCCCGATAAAGGGTCATGCAAGCACTTCCACTGACATTCGAAGCAAATAACACGCCACTACCGGGTACCGTCAACCCCTGTATTACGCGATTCCTTGAACACTGCCACCGCCGCAAATATCCGAACAAGAGCGTCATTATTTACGCAGGCGATCAGCCGGACGTTCTCTACTACATCATCAGTGGCTCGGTCAGTGTGCTGATCGAGGATGAGGACGGCCACGAGATCGTACTCGCCTACATCAATGCCGGCGGTTTTTTCGGTGAAATGGGACTGTTCGGGGAGAGTCCCAATCGCAGCGCATGGATACGTACCCGGATTGAATGCGAGGTCGCCGAAATCAGCTATTCGCGTTTCCGTTCACTCGCCAAGGAAGATCCGGATATCCTGCTGGAACTGACCGCCCAACTGGCCACACGTCTGCGCAAGACCAGTCGCAAGGTCAGTAACCTTGCCTTTCTCGACGTCACCGGGCGCATCGCGCACACCCTGCTGGAATTATGCAAGGAACCGGATGCGATGACCCACCCGGACGGCATGCAGATCAGGATTACCCGCCAGGAAATTGGGCGTATTGTGGGTTGCTCGCGCGAAATGGCGGGGCGGGTGCTGAAATCACTCGGTGAACAGGGACATATCTCGGTTAAGGGTAAAACGATTGTTGTATTCGGGACGCGTTAAACCTGCTGGCCCTGCAGCATCCTAGGCAAACAGTTCCGCAAGCCGCTCGCCCGGCTCAGACGCCTTCATAAACGCCTCTCCTACCAGGAACGCATTCACGCCACGCGCGCGCATCAGGGCCACGTCCTCGACCGTGTGTATACCACTCTCGGTTACCACGATACGGTCTTCAGGAATGTGCTCCAGTAAATCCAGCGTCACATCCAGGCTGGTTTCAAAAGAACGCAGATCACGGTTATTTATCCCCAGCAAGGGTGCAGGAATCGCCAGCGCACGTTCCAGTTCACCGCCATCATGCACCTCAACCAGGGCATCCATGCCTAGATGACGGGTCAACTGTAACAACTCCAGTAACATGGCATCATTCAATGCCGCGACGATCAGCAGAACAGCATCAGCACCGAGCACCCGCGCCTCATACACCTGGTATGGATCAACAATAAAATCCTTGCGCAACACCGGCAGACCACAGGCTGCGCGCGCCTGTTGCAGGTAAGCGTCCGCACCCTTGAAAAAATCAATATCCGTCAGGACAGACAGACAGGCCGCTCCGCCTTTCTCATAACTCGCGGCTATCTGGCCAGGATCAAAATCCTCACGCAGCAGGCCACGGCTTGGCGATGCCTTCTTTATCTCGGCAATGACAGCGGCCTGTCCTGTCTGCAGCTTTTCTTGCAAGCAGTTAATAAAACCGCGTGGCGTCCCCGCCTCCGCCACACCCCGAGCCAGTTCCTCCATGCCCGTGTTGCGAATACGCTCGTCGATTTCCTCGACCTTGCGTGCAAGAATACGTTTCAGTATATCCGGTGTATCACTCATAGCTGTCAGACCGTATTGGATGCCTTGATCAATGAAGCAAAGGTCTGTTTTGCCTTGCCGCTGGCGATCACCTCACTGGCCAGATCGACACCCTGCTGCAGCGTTGCCATCAGGTCGGCAGCATAGATTGCCGCGCCGGCATTCAGGCAGACGATGTCACGAGCAGGACCGGGCCGGTTATCGAAAACAGCCTCGATCATTGCCAGGCTCTGTGCAGCATCTGCAACGGCAAGGCTATCAAGACCGGCACGCTGCATACCGAACTCCTCTGGTGTAATGGTATACGTTGATATCTCTCCGTTCCTGAGTTCCGCAACCCGTGTTGCTGCAGCAATACTGATTTCATCCAGACCGTCTTCGGCGTGCACAACAAGTACATGCTGACTGCCGAGCTGTTTGAGCACCTGCGCCAGCGGTTCAACCCAGTCCGAACTGAACACTCCGAGCACCTGGTTCGGTGCTCCGGCAGGGTTGGTCAATGGACCCAGCAGGTTGAACAAAGTCCGCACCCGCATTTCCTTGCGCGGACCAATAGCATGCTTCATGGCGCTGTGATGCTGCGGTGCAAACAGGAAGCCGACACCTACCTGGTCGATACAGGCCGCCACCTGTGCCGGATCAAGATCCAGTTTCACACCGGCCGCCTCCAGCACATCGGCACTGCCGGAACTGCTGGAAACCGAGCGATTGCCATGCTTTGCGACACGCCCGCCGGCGGCTGCAGTGACAATGGCACTCGCAGTGGAGATATTGAAAGTACTGGCACCGTCACCACCGGTGCCACAGGTATCCACCAGGTGTGGACCGGAGACGTCAACGGCAGTAGCCAGTTCACGCATGACCCTGGCCGCCGCCGCGATCTCGTCAACCGTTTCACCCTTCATGCGCAAACCAACCAGGAAGCCTCCGATCTGTGCGGCTGTTGCCTGCCCGGTCATGATCGAGCGCATCACCATCTCCATCTCGTCGGCACTCAGATCGCGGCGATCGATGACGGCCGCAATGGCTGTTGTAATATCCATTGATCTGTTCCTGTATTGATTAAACGACTAATCAGTCAAAAGCATACTGATGTTCACGTCATACTCAGAAAATTGCGCAGCAGGTCATGCCCGCAACCGGTCAAGATCGACTCCGGATGAAACTGCACGCCCTCTACCGCCAGCGTCTTGTGTCGCACACCCATAATTTCGTCCAGTTCTCCGTTGTCAGTCGTCGTCCAGGCGGTCACCTCCAGGCATTCGGGCAGAGTGGCCTGTTCGATCACCAGGGAATGATAACGCGTCGCCTCAAAGGGATTTGGCAGGCCGTTGAACACCCCCCTGTCGTTATGGGAAATCATGGAGGTCTTGCCATGCATGATCGCACGCGCATGTCCGATGTGACCGCCAAAGGCCTGACCGATACTTTGATGACCCAGGCACACGCCCAGAATAGGCACACGACCGGCGAACTGTTTTATGGTATCGATGGAAACACCGGCTTCATTCGGCGTGCACGGACCGGGTGAAATAACGATCTTCGCCGGTTTCAGGTCTTCTATTTCCTGCAGGGTAATCTGATCGTTTCGGTAAACGCGCACATCCGCGCCAAGTTCACCCAGGTACTGAACAAGGTTGTAGGTAAAGGAGTCATAATTATCGATCATGAGGAGCATACTCAGTGCCTCCCTTCAAGTCCGCGACAGGCCATGGCCACCGCACGGAATATCGCGCGCCCCTTGTTCATGGTTTCTTCCCATTCATTAGCAGGTACAGAGTCCGCGACAATTCCCGCTCCGGCCTGAATATGCAGGGTTCCATCCTTGATAACAGCAGTACGAATCGCGATCGCCGTGTCCATGTTTCCCGACCATGACAGATAACCCACTGCACCGGCATAGACACCCCGCTTGACCGGTTCCAGTTCATCGATTATTTCCATGGCACGAATTTTCGGCGCACCACTCACCGTGCCGGCCGGGAAGGTCGCTCGCAGTACATCTATCGCGCTCATGCCTGGCTGAATGCGGCCAATGACATTGGAAACGATGTGCATGACGTGCGAGTAACGTTCGATGACCATCTTCTCTGTCAACTCGACACTACCCACCTTGCTGACCCGTCCGACATCGTTCCGTCCAAGATCGATCAGCATCAGGTGTTCGGCCAGTTCTTTCGGATCTGCCAGCAAATCAAGTTCCAGCATCTTGTCTTCCGCCTCATCCCTGCCACGCGGGCGGGTACCGGCAATCGGCCTTACTGTCACCACATCATCTTCAAGGTGCACCAGTATCTCGGGCGAGGACCCAACGACCTGGAAGTCCCCGAGATTCAGGTAGTACATATAGGGTGACGGATTAAGGTTACGCAATGCGCGGTACAGGTCCAGCGGTGGCGCTGCATACGCTACAGACATGCGCTGTGACAGCACCACCTGCATGGCATCGCCTTCCACGATGTAATCCTTGATTCTGCCGACTGCCGCCTCAAAGCCTTCACGCGTGAAACCGGAAATAAAATCGGTTTCCTCGATCGCCTGATTACCTCCAATATGCGTTTCATAGCCGGACGCTACCAGCCGTAACCGGGTTTCCAGTTCATCCAGTCGGGCATGACCCTGTGCCCAGGCATCACCCGCTTCGGGATCGACGTGCACAATCAATTGCAGGGTACCTGCGAGATTATCGAAGACCAGCAGTTCATCCGACACCATCAGCAGGATATCCGGACAACCTATCAGGTCCGGCTTGTTGAATGTGCCCAGTCGAGGTTCGATATAGCGCACGGTGTCATAACCGAAATAGCCGACCAGGCCGCCGTTAAAGCGCGGCAAGTCCGGTAACTCCGGAGCCCGGTAGCGCGACTGAAAGGTCTCTATCCATGCCAGCGGGTCATCACAACAGCTCGTTTCAACCACGACGCCATCCTGCAGCAACGTGACATCGTGATCATTGATGCACAATACTGTCGAACACGGCAGTCCGATGATGGAATAACGCCCCCATTTTTCGCCGCCATGAACAGACTCAAACAGGTAGGAGTATGGCTTGTCAGCCAGCTTTATAAAGGTACTGACGGGGGTATCGAGGTCAGCAAGCACTTCACGGCTTACAGGAATGCGATTGTACCCCTGGCTGGCCAGGGCTTTGAATTGTTCAGGTGTCATTACACTCACTTTTGAGAAAACCGGGTTGCACAAGGCGGCAAATCGAACAGCAGGCATTCTGCCGCCATCGACTGCTGACACGGTGCTGCGTCAGGTTTAACTCTCCAGTGAATTGCATGTTCTTCAGGCGGCCTGTTCCAGTAATGGCATGATTTCTGTCAGGGTGTCGATCACAGCGTCAGGTGCCGCCTCACGTATATCAACACCGTGATTATAACCATAACTCATGCAAACAATCTGGAACCCGGCAGCCCGCGCGGCGGCTACGTCACTGACAGAGTCCCCGATCATCATGGCATCGGCCGGCTGACAGCCAAGTAGTTTCGCAGCGTGCAATAACGGCGCCGGATCCGGTTTCTTTTTCGTCAAGGTATCACCGCTGATGACAATAGAGAAATCATCATAGATACCGAGATCCTTTAACAGCGGCTCGGTAAATCGTGCCGCCTTGTTGGTCACGCAGCCGAGGCTGTAATTCGCCGCCTTCAGCCTGTCAAGACCCTCACGGACACCGGGATAGAGGCAGGAGCGCCTGGACGTGTTCTCTGCGTACAGCTCGAGGAATATCGGGTAGGCACGTTCGAAATCCGCCTCATCCGGTTCACCTCGCAGCGCCCCGACCAATGCCCTTCTGACGAGCCGTTCGACACCATTGCCCACCCAGTCGCGTACCCGTACTTCACCATGAGGCTCACGTCCGAGCACCGTCATCATCTCATCCACGCAATAGGCGAGATCCGGGACGCTGTCGACCAGCGTACCGTCGACATCAATCAGAATCATCTCGGGTTTGCGCATCACGTCAGCCTCAGGCAACGGCCTTGGCAATCTCGGCGCGCATGGAATCAATGGTCGCCTTGTAGTCATCTGCACCGAATATTGCAGAGCCGGCAACAAAGGTATCCGCACCGGCGGCGGCAATTTCGCCGATATTGTCCACCTTCACACCACCATCGATCTCCAGCCGGATATCCAGACCACTGTCATCAATGATCTTGCGGGCCTCACGCAGTTTAACCAGCGCTTCGGGAATAAAACTTTGCCCGCCAAACCCGGGGTTGACCGACATCAGCAGAATCATGTCGACCTTGTCGATCACATGCTTCAGGTAATCCAGCGGAGTTGCAGGATTAAAAACCAGGCCGGATTTACACCCGCTTTCGCGTATCAGCATCAGCGAACGGTCAATGTGCTCACTCGCCTCCGGGTGAAAGGTAATGTAGGTGGCGCCTGCCTTGGCAAAATCAGGGATAATCCGGTCCACCGGCTTCACCATCAGGTGCACGTCAATATCAGCAGTGACACCGTGGTTGCGCAGTGCCTCGCATACCAGCGGCCCAATCGTCAGATTAGGCACATAATGATTGTCCATGACATCAAAATGCACAATATCTGCACCGGCATCCAGAACGTGTGTAACCTCGTCTCCCAGGCGGGCAAAATCCGCTGACAGTATCGATGGTGCAATCTTGTAATCGGCCATGTTGTTGTCCTCACTCGGAATTTCAAAGGGGTATGCGTAAAAATTTGAAGGCGCACTTTAACCCAACAGGGCGGAATTTTCAGCATATAGGGGCCAGAAAATGGCTAAATAAATGCCCGGCCACTCCTGGCATTCATCTCAGCCTGCCGCTGTGACACGCGCTGGCTGCATTCCTGCTTTCTTTTTAAATGCAAACAGTTATGGGGCATTCTAACAAGCAGCCTGAGAACAAAACGTCACACCCGTAGCATCGTATTTGAAAAAGGTGATAACCGACAGCAAGGGCCAGACTACCGGGCCAAGCTGTCCAGCAGTCAAACTCGAAAATTAGCCAATACTGAACTGCTTGCCAAGCATGGATGCAAGTTTTATAAATGGCGCTATAGCAATCAATTATCACAACATCACTATCCGGCTTGCATCAAACGAGTTGGCAACCTGACCATAAGGGAGAAATTGAAATGGCAAAAACATATCAACCCCGCCTCGGTGACTGGTACCGTTCGATCAATGGAGACAAATTTGAAATTGTTGCACTCGACGAAGATGTTGACACCATGGAGATCCAGCATTTTGATGGCGCCATCGAGGAAATCGATTTTGACAGCTGGAATGAAATGGAGGTCATCCCGATTGAGCCGCCGGAGGACTGGTCAGGGTCACTGGATATTGAGCGGGAGGATTATGGTGTTGACCTTGAATTGACGTCCCCGAACGATCATATCAATCCACTGGACGAGGTTGACTAACCCCACCACCACCTGGAAAGCATATAAAAACAGTCCCTGACCAGACAGGTTAAATAGCACTTAACCGCCTCTGCCTGCTGCCGATAGCCTTGTTAAGGCAACCGCAGGAGAGGCATCATGGCAGCTATTTATGAAATCGAGAGCGGCACAATCGTGTCGGAAAACAGCGGCATTACCACCATCAAGAACCATGACCAGCTGCCGGAATATGGCGTTGCCCTGCAGCAGGTTGAGACCACAAGCACAGCTGCAAAGCCCGGTCCCTGTGACGAGTATATGAGCATCATCCGGGAATTGCTGAGAGATCTCTGAGTTCACTCACCGACGCGCAACAACAAACCGCGCTGACGCGCACTGTTAAACGCAAGCAGGAATGCACCTGCTCCCAGCAGCAGGTAAATAATATTCAAGGCGGCGGCCTGCCACATCAGGTCGCCGCGAAAATCGTGTTCAAACATCAGCGCACGCATTCCCTCGAACACGTGACTGGACGGCAGGAACCAGGCGACTCGCTGAAGCCATTCCGGCAACACCGCTATCGGGTAGTAGATACCACTGATGGGCGCAATCGCAAAAATCGACACCCAGGCAAAACTTTCTGCACCCAGCCCGAAGCGCAGTACCAGCCCTGATACCAGCAGGCCGATCGCCCACCCCATCACCAGCAAACTCGCAAAAAATCCGAGCAGCGGCAAACCCAGCCCGAAAATTGAAAAGTCATACAGCGGAATTGCCAGCAAGGCTGCACCGCCGATACCTGTCAGCGTACGCAGCAGGCTAATGGTCAGTAATGCGCCAATCAGTTCGGACACCCGCAAGGGACTGACGAAAAGGTGACCCAGGTTGCGAGAATACATCTCCTCGAAGAATGCCAGTGACACACCCAGGTGCGCACGAAACAGGACATCCCAGAGCAACACGGCCGCCATCAACACACCGGAAGCCTGGGCGACCCAGGTGCTGTTGGTCACGAAAAATTGACTGATGAACCCCCACAATATCAATTGCACGGCGGGCCAGTAAAACAGTTCCAGGATGCGCGGCCAGGAACCCCGCAGCAGATAGATATAGCGCAGCACCATGGCATAGATACGCTCCATTGACTTCATCAATCAGGCACCGCATTCCCGACCCGTCCGGTATCACGGGCAACATCAATGAACACGTCTTCCAGGGTGGCGCGTCCATAACGCCGCAACAGAAAATCCGGTGACCCACGGTCAACCAGCCGTCCGCTGCGCATCATGATTACATCATCACAGAGACGCTCGACCTCCAGCATATTATGCGTTGCCATCAGCAGTGTCGCACCACTGTCTTGCTGGTAGTCACGCAATAACTGGCGGATAGATGCAGCCGTATCGGGGTCGAGCGAGGCCGTCGGTTCGTCAAGCAAGAGTACTTCAGGCCTGTTCAGCAGTGACTTGGCCAGTGCCACGCGCGTCTTTTGTCCAGCCGAGAGTGAACCGCAGGCACGATCCATGAAAGCAACAATATCAAGCTGGGCGGCCAGATCCACAAGACGCTGTTTCAGCTGTTTTATTCCATACAAACGACCGTAGATCGAGAGGTTCTCCCTGACCGTCAGCCGCTGCGGCAGATCCACATAGGGTGAGGAGAAGTTGATGCGACCCAGCACCTGGTAGCGTTGCTTGCGCATATCCGTACCGAGAATAGAAAGCCTGCCCGCTGACGGCAGTAACAGCCCCAGCAGCATTGACAACACGGTTGTTTTACCAGCGCCGTTGCCACCCAGCAATGCACAGATAGTACCACCGTCAATACTGAAACTGACGGCATCAACGGCCAGCACATCATCGTAGTACTTGCTAACCGCCTGCAATTCAATCACCGCCGAGCTTGTCACGTCAGCAGCTGTCCTTGGGGAAATCACGAGGCAGCACCACGACCTCACCGGCATCGACAGCCACCGGTACTGACGTTAGCCGGTCCCCCGCACAGGGGCCTGCGACACAGTAACCATCAGTTATACGGAACAAAGCCGCATGCGTTGCACACTGGATGTAGTCCTTGTCGAGACTCAGGAACTGGTCTGGCATCCAGTCCAGGGGGGCACCCGTATGTGGGCAGCTGTTCAGGTAAGCGAAAACCTGCTGTCCGAGGCGCACAATAAATACGTCGCGCAACTGTCCATTCACACCCATCACCAGCCCGCGGCTATCGGGGTCATTTAACGCATCAAGCTGACAGACAACCGTCCGGCCGGGCATATTCATTGACCGGGTGGCCAGACATCGATTGCTGCTGGCAGGCGCTTGCAAGGATAATGAAGTCCAGACATACCGGCAGACTACGGGCGTCTGCGGTTTTGTCAACCACTGGCAAAGACCGGGAGTTGGCTAAACAGTTTTACAGCGCGTGTTCAGTGCTCGCGGACAACACGAAATCCGAGGTTGTCGAGACGTGTATCCTGGTCATATTGGCTGCGCTTGGCATTGCGCAGTGAGTCTAGCGGACTGGTGTAGGCGCCGCCCCGTACGACCCGCATGGCGCATTCGGGAAACTGCCATGAGCTGCCATCTACCGGTGCACCATGGTAGCTGCCATGATAACAGTCAGACGTCCATTCCTGGACATTGCCGGTTACATCATGCAGGCCGAAATCATTGGCTTCAAAGCTGCCCACAGGTGCCGTGCGCAGACTGTCCCACTCACTGCCACAGTCAAAGCAATTTGCATGAAGATTGTTACTGTCATCATGCCACCAGAAACTGGCGACACTGCCGGCACGGGTGAAATACTCCCACTCGGCTTCTGATGGCAAACGGTATATCTGCCCTGTCTGCTCTGTAAGCCAGCGGGCATAGGCACGCGCATCATCCCAGGAAACATTGATCACCGGGCGCCCGCCACGGCCCCAGGACTCGTCATAAGGCAGCCGACGACCTGTCGCTCGCGCAAACCTGTCATATTCTTCGAATGTAACTTCATATTTACCGACAGAAAAGGCAGCCACATTCACCCGATGCCGCGGCCCCTCGTCAAAATTCAGAGAATTTCCAACACTACCCATTTCATAGCTGCCAGCCGGCAGCTCAACCATCACCGGACCCTGGCCACCAAGCTGGAGCTTTTCACGGTAGGAACGGCCGGCGACTACAGGCGCCAGGGACATCACGTCAACAGCCTCATCAGCCTGTGGTTGTAACTGTTCCTTATCAGGTACTGACGTCTGTACCGTGACATGTTCCACAGCCGGCGGAGATTCCTGAACAGTTGCCGCAACTTGCTCGATTTCCATTTCCACAGACGCGGCGGCCGGTTGTACTTCAGTTGCAGGTGATTCACTGATAACAATCGCTTCGGGTTCAGCCACCGGCTGCGTAACAACGGGTAATTGTCGCCCTGCGTCGTTGTCAAACAGCGGGACATCCACACCGAAAAACAGCCAGCCAGCCAGCGCACACGCAGTCACTGTACACAACCCGATTGCAGCACCAAGCCAGCGCCACTGCTTGTTTTCACGCCTGTCATCTACCGCGGAACGCTTCTGGCTGTCCTGCTCCCGGTCCACCGGGGTTACTGGCAATACTGCCTGCCGTGCTTTCGGTCCAGGCCCCGGGTGCCCGGATACTGCTTCAAGCTTGTCAAGGGACGGTACATGTAGCGGCTCGCTCGACACCTCCCCGGAATCCAGTTGCTGCCGGAGCGCGTCACGTTCCTGCTGCAGCTTGTCGCGAGCGGCTTCCGCCTCGGCTCTCAAGCGCAACGCAATCTCAACGTTCTTCTTGCTTTCATTCAGCTCATTGCGTAATTTTGCGGGGTCTTCGACCTGTTCGCCAACCCCCATAAGACCACGTGCGACCTCTACCTCACCACGCAAGGCATTCATCCTGTCGCGCAGTGACTGCTGCTCCTCAAGCGCTGCATCCCGTTCTTCTGTGTACTGCTTGAGCTGTGATTCGAGCTGTGAAATAGTTGCTACCGCCTGCCGGTTTTGTTCTTCCATCAAGTCGACATCGACCTTCCTGCGGTCTTTTTCCTGACGGGCGAGCACGGCAATTTCTTCGTGTGCCTTTTTCAGTTCCTGCTGAAGCCTGTCAATCTGGTCTTCAGTTTCTACATGCTCTGCAAGCAGTTCCCGGACGCGTTCCTGCTCCTCCTGTCTTGCTGCATTGCGGGCCTGCTCAATAGCACCATTATGATTGGACAGATTTGTTTCATGCTCTGTCGCGATTGAAGCAAGCTGCTCCTTCAACTCGCGCTGGCGTGCGGCCATCTCAGACCGCTCTTCCGCACGTGCCTGCCGTTCAGCATGCAGTTGTTCCCGCAAATTATCGACATCTTCACGCGCACCTTCGCGGTCCTTCTGATGGTCCGTCGTCTGTTGCTCGACTTTTTTTCGCAGCCTGTCTATTTGCCCCTGCAGCTCTTTTTCATTGTCGTTTTTGCGTGTCAGGTCCTCATGCGCTTTCTGCACAGACAACTTGTTCTCTTCCTCGAGCGCCTTCGCCCGTTCTTCCTGCTGTTCGAGCTGCAGACGCAGGTCGCTCAGCTGCTGTTGTAATATGTCACGTTCCTGCTGAAATGCTTCAGACTCACTCCCGTGCAGTGCCAGCTGTTCCTGCAGAGAACTCAGATGCGCATCCTTTTCCTCATTTGACTGTTCAACAGCACTTGTCTTTTCCCTGGCCTCCTGCAACTGCGACTGTAACTGCTGGAGTTGCTCATTCGAAGCAGATGCCAGTGACTCCGCCTCCTGTTTCAGTGACTCTATCCCGCTTTGCAGTTGCTGTTTCTGCGCCTCACTATCAGCGTGTTGTTGCTGTAGCTGTTCACGCTCCGCCATCACGGCCTGCAACTCATCATCCTGTCTGGACCGATCCTGCTTGAGTTCAAGCTGCTTGATCTCAAGTTGCTCAATCCTTTCATTTGATTTGTCGAGCTGTGCTTTAAGTTCTGCCTCAAGTGCAGACTTGTCTTCGCTGGATTGCAGCAACGCCAGTGACAACTCCTCGCGGAGCGTGGTCACAACCTGCTGCTCGCCATCCAGCACCTGCTGCAACGCAGCCCGCTCGGCCTCCCATTCCGACTGCTGCCGCTGGGCGGCCTCTTCCGAGGCCTGCCTGTCTGCCAGCAGGTTTTCCAGCTGCTCCCTTTGCTCTTCCTGTTGCACACCGGCATCACGCAATTCGGTGCGTAATATCTCGTTATCCCGCTGCAGCGCCTGCAGCTGGCCCGAGAGTGCAGAGTTGTCTGCCTCCAGTCCGGACACCTGCCCCGATTTCTCATTGAGTTGCGCCGAAACCTCGGCAAACTCATGCTTGAGATGGTCAAGTTCCTCTCTTAAAGTGTCGGATAAAGTCGTTTGCTGCTGCAAACGCTCGTCAAATTCCTTTTCTGCGAGCTGCTCCTGCAACCGTCCAAGTTGCTGTTCATAGTCACTGGCGCGCCCGGAGAATTCTTCCTGGAGTGCCTGATACCGTTCCTGCAGCAGTGCTTCAGCTGCAGCTGCCTGCTGGTTCACCATAACGTCTACCGCAGATTCTGATCCAACGGGGGCATCCTGAGCGTCGCCCGCAGGGCTGCCGTCAGCATCTGATTGCCCGGCAAACCCGGAACTCCCACCGTCAAAATCGACAACCTCTGCAAGTACCTCGATGGAATCTGCCGCATCTTCCCCGTCCACAGGCTCGTTGGCACTGCCTGACAGGCCGGGGATGCCTCCCTCCAGCACATACACATCAAAGCCCTTGTGACTTAACAGGAAAGCGGCTGATTCGCTGCGCCGTCCGGTGTCACAACAAATGATGTATTTCGAGTTGAAAACCAGTTCTGACAGTTCATCCCGCAAGCGGAATAAAGGAATGTTGACACTGTCTTCGAAGGCACCGTTCTCATATTCATCCGCCGTCCTGACATCCACCCAGACGGCACCATCATCCACCATGGCTGCGGCCTGTTCGTAATCCACCCGCTTGACCAACTGATTTTTCAGTAACTCCACAAAGTCCTTCTTCGCCAGCCGCATCAATAAGCCGTCAGTCAACATTGATACTGTGGCATTACGCCTGGTGTTGGACACCAGGGCATCCTCACCAAAGGAATCGCCTTCGCCCAGTTCAGCCAGCAATTGTGGCTCATCACCGGGGGATTCCTGCCTGGTTACCACACAACGGCCTTCATGAAGGGTGTAGAAATAATCGCCGTTATCCCCCTGGCGTATAACCGTGTCACCTGCCTTAACCGGTAGCGATTCCATCTTGATCAACAGGCTCTGGATCATCGAGGGCGGTATCTTTATAAACACTTCAGACTGAAGGACGCGCGTCATCCAGTCTTTATTCGTTTCTGCACCGATTTCTACCACTTCCGCCGTACTGGATTGATCCCATGTCAGAAAGACATCGAGCAGGCTGGAGTCGATCTTCGCGATCACGACCTTTTTAACGGCTCTCGCTGACAGTGATCGGGGTTGCTGGTTGGCAATCGGATAGCGGCTTATATCCGTACCAGCCTCGACTTCACTGGTCACCTTCCTGAAACCGTCAATCAGGTTAACCTTGCCTTCCAGCAGATAGATTGACTGGTTATCCCTGTCTCCCTTGCGGAACAGGTAGTGCCCTGCCAGCACTTCCTCGATGATGATTTTCTCCGACACTTCCCTGAAGCGTTCCGCAGATAGCGCATTCAGCGGCACCAACTCTTGCAGAAGCTTGCTATCCACCGTTAATTTCTTCGCTGCGCGCATATTCACCTGGTTCAGAATTCAGTGATCGTCGTTATTTACCCCGTTCACGGGGCCCCGCCACGGCACTACACCGCACCTTGTTTATCGGCAAAAACAGCTTGAAATTAAGGAGATGAACTGTGCGGCAAGAGACGCGTAACAGGATGCAGGACACGACAGGATCAACGCCTCGCAGCACATTGGCGGTGATCAGTCTGCAACCGCTAGCAGGCTATCGGCCACCAAGGTGAATTGCTGCACAGCGTTATACATCGCGCAAAATTAACTATATTTATGTTTAATATCAGTTGGTTGGACTATATCTCGGATATCAATGTCTAGTAAAAAGCAGGACCCGGTTAACATGTGGCAACGCTGTAGAAGTATCTGGCCACCTGCCACCAGGACTGCCGGCAACATCACTGGCGGTCATCGTGACACGCTATAACCATTCACCCTGCATACTCTGACAACAATGTGGTTGCCGGGTCGTCAACAGACACATGACAGAACACACCGAATAAACATCCATGCCGCCGTCTGCCGTATGGCGCTGAAGTACTGCTATAGAAGGTGTTTTATTAAATTAAAACCCTTTAACATTTCTATTATTGTGCTATCTTACGCGTGCTATTAATTTCACCACCTGAAGAGGAGCGACAACGAATGGCTGTAAAAAAGAAAGCGACCACCAAAAAGAAGACCGCCGCAAAGGCAGCAATGAAACCTACCACCAAGTCTGAAACACTCAACTACATCGCCGAAGCAACCGAACTGACCAGAAAAGACGTGGGTGCCGTTTTTGATGCGCTCTCGGCCCTTATCAAGCGCGACCTCAAGGGCAGAGGGAGGCCTGGTGTTTATACGGTTCCCGGCCTGATGAAGATCAAGGTCGTTCGTAAACCGGCTACCAGGGCACGCAAGGGTACAAACCCGTTCACTGGTGAAGAAATGATGTTCAAGGCAAAGCCGGCGCGCAATGTCGTAAAGGTACTGCCATTGAAAGGCCTGAAGGAAATGGTCTGATTCTGCATATAAATTAAACGGGGCTGTTCGCGGCCCCGTTTTTTCTCATCCTGCAAGAGCAGAAAGTGCAACGCCGCGACGACTAGCCACCACTCTCCTGCAGTCTGGTTCTGATGAACTGCTTGTGCGGCACATACAGGAGATCCGCCACCTTCCTGACAAGATGCTCTTCATGTTTGTCAACATGGCCATCAGCAAATGTCACTTCCCATAACAGCCTGATTAATTCTATTCTTTCCTCAAGACTGCATTCAGTGGTTATCAGGCGGGTCAACGGATACAGCGACGTCATGTTATCCGCATGACTCTCGGCAGCTTCCGAAATTTCAAGGGCCCGCCTCGCTGACACAGCAAAATAGCGTTCAATGATGCGCAGTATGACCTGCTCCTCTTTGTCACTGGTGTCGTAATCGGCACGCGCGACCTCCATTAACAATGCGACCGTCGCCATCCGCAGTGCCTCATCACGGTCGAGCGACTCTTCCTGCGCTGTGCAGATAGCCTTCTTCAACAGTCCCTGGATGGTGCCAAACATGAGTTCCGGACTAGTTTATGTGTCTGTCGCTTTGATAAAGACCCTGATCGAAGTCTGTAAAAAACTCGTCGAGCAAGGGATGGCTGACGGGTTCATTACTGCTATCCTGCGTCAGATTTCGTTCTGCTACATAGGTCTCGCTACCCGCATCATGCACCAGCACGTGATACCAGGGTTCATCCCTGGGTGGCCGACTTTTTGCAACCTGCTCATACCAGTCATCAGAACCCAGAAACTCCGGGTCCACATCCACAACCACACCGCGGTAATCGAACAGGCGGTGCTGGATACATTGACCAATCGAGAATTTTGCCTGTTTCATATTAAACCCCGCTCATATTGCGCAGAAAATTTTCATTACCTGTAAGACCTGAAAAGTGTGGCAAAGTTCGCCCGTCATATTCAGTTGCGTATAATAAACAACACCCCCTGGAAGCAACTGCGAGCAGACTTCATGAATAAACCGCAAACCATTGGTGCAAACAAGGTTATCACCATGCAATATTCACTCACCAATAGCAGCGGTGTTGTGGTTCGTGAGGCGTGTGGCAAACCAGTGACCTATCTGCATGGCGCCGGTGCATTGTTTCCAAAACTGGAGCGCGAACTGGAATCACACTGCGTCGGTGACATTGTCACCGCACGGTTATTACCTGAAGATGCCTTCGGAAAGCGTGACGTTGAGCTATTGCACCAGATTCCGCTGGTGGAACTGCCACCGGGAGATAACGTTGAAGTTGGCGGCCGGCTCATCGGCAAGGATGAAGAAGGCAATGAGATCACTTTTGCAGTGACTGCAATAGAAGATGGCATTGCCAGGCTCGATGGCAATCATCCGCTGGCAGGACAATCGCTTGTCTTCGAGGTCGAGATCCAGGGTATCCGCGACGCCACGGCGAAAGAAATTCGTGCCGGCAGGGCCAGCGACCCGTCCTAGCGCTCCATCAGGAAGCGGGTGCCCTGATAGTTAAGCTGGATGCTGTCCTCATTAATCGCTTCGACCACCGCGCCGCTCTCCAGCATCCCGCCTTCACGAAACTTCTGCAGGTCAACCAGGATAAAACGTCGTGCCGGGTCATCGTCATACACATGAACATCGATGTGCGGCAGGACAAGGCTACTGCGAAACTCCAGCGGCAGATCATCCCAGTATGGCACGCCATGTGAGGACGCGGGTGCCGGCGCTGCACTGACGGGCGGTTGCCGTTCATAGGCTGGCGCTGCAGTCACTGCCGCTGCCGGCATTTGCTGTACGACAGGCGCTGGACTTCGCACGACAGGCGGCAAATAGACCGGCTCTCTTGGTCGCGTGATATTGCGTGACGGCTGCACGGCAGCACTATCCGCCCTGGGAACCACACGTTCAGGCAGCTGTTTGGCAACACCGGGGAAAGAGGCTTGCGGCGGCACAGCCACATCATCATTGCGCCCCAGCAGTACCGCCAGCAATACGCCATTGACAATCAGCAGAGCTATCACCCCCCACACCCAGCGATAGGAACGCTGCCGGCGTCGCTCACCCCAATGGGCCGTCTCCAGGTCAGGAACATCACCCAGTGTGCGTTCACGATCAGCTTTTTTCAGTGCTTCGAGAATATAGGACATGGCAAATTCAGTATGACTGGACCGACAGCAGCGGCACCCCTTCGCGGCCAGACGCGGTATTTAAATGAATCATGGTGTGCTTGCCAACGACACCATCCGCCACCAGGCCATGATCGCGCTGGAACGTCAGGACTTCGCGTTGCAGCGCATAATCAAACATCAGCGGGTCCTGTGCCGGTATAACCACACCCAGCGCAATCTCAAGCTGGCTGCGCATCCATGAGACCACCGGATCGCGGTCGCCAACGCGGAGATACAGGCGACCACCCGGTGGTGTCTGCAATAACAGGGTAAAATCACCATACCAGCTGCGCTCGATCTGCTCGGTCGGAAGCCGGTACAATTCATCGCCGATGAGCACTTCCGCCACCGAGTCATCAAGGTGCAGCAGTACCACCGGCACGCGTATGCCATTGTCAGCAACCAGTGTCAGTATCGCAGGTCGGTCGAACTGTCGCAGGGTATTCCAGTTACCCTCTTCATCCAGGCACAGCAGGCCATACTGTTTGGCAAAATCGCAATAATCCGGATTGGCACTTTCCGGCAGCACCACCGACCAGAGCGCAAACAATTCCGTCCAGGCGGAACGCTCATAGGAACTGTCAGCGGCTGCCAGCAGGTCTGCCAGTGATGGCTGTTCCGCTTCCTCCTCAACCGCGGCCGCAGCCTCTTCGACAGGTCGCTGCTGTTCCATCGCAGCAACCACTGCAGCGCTACTGTCCGTTGCAGATAAGCTGGCCGGCTTATCCGTTACCGCGGCTGCTGTTACTGTTTCACCGTCAGGACGCTTCCAGGGCTGGTACCACGCAGCCACGGCAATCACCAGCAGCAACGACAGCGCACCCAGCAACAAAGGCAGCCGGCTGCGATGAATAGTTTCATCGCTATCGACGGCCAGCACCTCGCTGGCAGCCTTTTTGACAACCTTTACATCCACCTGGGTCTTGCCCTCAACATAGGCACCCAGCATGGAACGATCACTGAGGACATTGATCAGCCGCGGTATACCACCGGACAGCTGCTGTATCTTGTCAACCGCACGTTTGTTAAAGACTGTCTGGCTGGAACCGCAGATCTGCAAGCGATGCTTGATATAGGCGCTGGTCTCGTCACGGCTGATCGGCTCAAGGTGATAGCGTGCCGTAACTCGCTGAGCGAGCTGTCGCATATCATCGCGCGCCAACAGGGTACGCAGCTCCGGCTGCCCGATTAAAATAATCTGCAACAGCTTCTGGGTGGCCGTCTCCAGGTTAGTCAGCAGGCGCACCTGTTCCAGCACGTCGGTGCTCAGGTTCTGTGCCTCATCAATAATCAGCACCGTGTGCCGGCCGCGCGCGTAGGCATCAAGCAAGTAGCGGTTGAGCACGTCGGTGAGCAATTTGACACTTACATTATCAGCATCGTAGCTCACGCCTAGTTCATCGCAGACCGTGGCAATCAGCTCGATGGACGTGACCTTGGGATTCAGTACCACCGCAAGATCCACATTCTCCGGTATCTGTTCCAGCAAACAGCGACAGATGGTCGTCTTGCCGGTTCCCACCTCGCCGGTCAACTGCACAAAACCACCGCCGTCACCCAGGCCGTAGAGTAAATGAGCCAGCGCCTCTCGATGACGCGCACTCATGTACAGGAAGCGCGGGTCAGGCGTTATGGAAAACGGCCGTTCGGTCAGATTGAAATGCTCAAGATACATATCGTGTCAATGTGCAGCCCGTTACGGCTGTTCGCTTGCGGCCCGGGGCAGATCGGCCATTCCCTCGCATACTCGCTGCCAGTGCCATTGGCCCCGAATGAGCGGAAAACCGTACCATACCCGTGAAAGCGAATAATATCCTTTCTTTACTGCCTGTTGCGACACGAATCGTGTTTTATTCAAGCACGACGGCGGTAACCGTCAGCAACCTGGCGACTGGGCTGGAACGTGAACAATGAAGGGTTTGAAAAATCGTGACAGCCATAGACATGCACGCCTATCTGCATCAAGCAGGCAGGCCATTATTTTGACGATTGGAACGATGGGCCCATCGAGGCAAGCAGCGAGTGGCTGGCGAGGGTGGTGACAACAGAGGGACAGATGTAACTTTATCGCGCTGGAAAGCGCCCTGCCCCCGCATGACTGCGGGCACAGGGCATAGCCGTGACAGATTATTCAGAAATCCCGGGCAACCTCATCATGCGGCTCTGCATTGACCGGGGAGTGCAGCACCAGGTCCATGCCATGCCAGCTATCAACGTCGATTGAGTCGCGCTTGCCGCTGATATCCTCCAGCACGATGCGGCGTCGTTTGCCGGCCAGATAGACAATTGCACGAACCTGTATCAATTGCCCGGAGAAATTACTGTACCAGTAGCCGGGAATCGGTTTTTGTTGCAGCAGCATCCTGCCTCCATGCTCCAGGATTCAAGCCTCCTGGCAGACTGTTATTTTTATCAACGCCACTGAGCGGCGACTTAGGTATATTTATAGACAAACAACAGCCTTACTGCAATCGGTCGAAGGTACTAGCCGCACTTGGATTCACCACAATTCAGGCAGGTCAGGCAACCATCCATCTTTACCGCGGCCTTGGTATGACACTTGATGCACAGTTGCGCACCTTCCGGAAACTCGCCATCGTCCTGCTTGCCCGGTGTGCCCTTGCCTGTGCCCGCAGCGGCCTCAAACTGGACGCGTTTCTCGGCAATCAGTTTTTTCTGGTGCTCATCAAGGCCATCATCCTTCAGCAAACCAATCATGCGCATATGGCACTCGATGGCATCACCGATCTCGGCAACCAGGGAGGGCATGTACTTGCCGCCTTTCTTGAAATAACCACCACGAGGATCGAACACCGAACGCAACTCTTCCACCAGAAAGGTCACATCCCCACCCTTTCTGAACACGGCTGAAATAATCCGCGTCAATGCCACGATCCACTGGAAGTGGTCCATGTTCTTGGAGTTGATGAATATTTCAAACGGGCGACGCAATTCATTCTCAGTGCCATTATTCAGAATGATGTCGTTGATCGTCACATACAGGGCATGCTCGGACAGCGGCGTCTTGACCTTGTAGGTCGAGCCGATCAACATCTCCGGACGCATCAGCTTTTCATGCAGTTGCACCACGTTATCTTCAGCCTGCGGCTTTGCAACCGCCGCGGCCGACGTGGTGTCTGCAGCAGCATCCGCTTCGCCGTTGCCGCCAACCTTGTAAGCTACAATTTTCCTGTCAATTTGTATTGCCATGGGTTTCTCCTGCGTATTCGTGTCTCTGCGGTGATTCAGAACTTGCCGTAATAGCCTTCTTTCAGGGCATCATAGAGATTCGCGGCGGTGTGCATCTCACCGTCGTATTCGACCTCTTCATTGCCCTTGAGACTGACCTTGGAACCGTCGTCGAGCGTAAATTCATAGACGGTATTTTCCAGGTCCTCGCCTTTCACCAGCACACCCTGGAAGGCTTCCGGGTTAAAACGGAAGGTGGTACAGCCCTTCAGGCCCTTTTCATAGGCATAGCGGTAGATATCCTTGAACTCCTCAAACGGGTACTCGGTAGGGACATTGGCGGTCTTGGAGATGGAGGAATCCACCCACTTCTGCGCTGCCGCCTGGATGTCGACATGCTGTTTTGGCGTCACATTATCCGCCGCGATGAAATAATCCGGTAACGAATGCCCCTCGCCCTCCATACTCGCCGTGGCCTCGGCATTGACCAGTTCCCGGTAGGCAAGCAATTCAAACGAAAACACGTCCACCTTTTCCTTGGTCTTGCGTCCCTCCCGTATGACGTTACGGAAGTAGTGGTGCGCAAAGCTTGGCTCGATACCGTTACTGGCATTGTTGGCAAGCGACAGGGAGATGGTACCGGTGGGCGCAATCGAGCTGTGATGCGTAAAACGGGCACCGGTTTCCGCCAGTTGCCGTGTCAACTCGGGAGCGACCTCGGCGACGCGCTGCATGTAGCGGCTGTACTTGGCATGCAACACCTTGCCCTTGACGAAATCTCCGGGCAGGTAGCCGTCACGGCGCATCTCCGGACGTTTGCGCAGCATCTCCTCGGTCACCTCGAAGTCCTCGTCCATGATCGGAGCAGGTCCCTTCTCCTTTGCCAGGTCGAGGGCAACCTGCCAGCCGGTGATGGCCAGTTCACGACTGACGCGTTCAGTAAATTCGAGGGACGCCGCCTCGCCATACTTCATGCGCAACATGGTGGCCGTGGAACCCAGTCCCAGGAACCCCATGCCGTGACGGCGCTTGTTCATGATCGCCTCGCGCTGACCGTCCAGCGGCAGGCCATTGATCTCGACGACGTTATCGAGCATGCGCGTAAAGATGGCAACGACCTTGCGGAATTCCTCCCAGTCGAACTCGGCCTGCTCGGTAAACGGGTTGCGCACGAACTTGGTCAGGTTGACCGAGCCCAGCAGACAGGAACCGTACGGCGGCAGCGGCTGCTCGCCACAGGGGTTGGTGGCGCGGATATTTTCACAGAACCAGTTGTTGTTCATCTCGTTGACCTTGTCGATGAGAATGAACCCCGGTTCAGCGAAATCATAAGTAGAACTCATGATCATGTCCCAGAGGCGCTGCGCCGGCACTGTCTTGTAGATGCGGCACGCAACCAGACCGGCATTGTTGGCAATGTAATCACCCTTGTAGGGCCACTCACGCCATACGATCTGTTGCGGATCGTGCAGATCGATACTGTCATCAAGTTCCTTGCGGTTGATTGGAAAGGCCAGTGGCCACTCATCCCGGTTCCTGACCGCATCCATGAACTCGGTCGTGATCAGCAGCGACAGGTTGAACTGGCGCAGGCGGCCGTCTTCACGCTTGGCACGAATAAAATCCAGGACATCCGGGTGGCCCACATCGAAGGTCGCCATCTGTGCACCACGCCGGCCACCGGCCGAGGACACGGTAAAACACATCTTGTCGTAGATGTCCATGAACGACAGCGGACCCGAGGTATAGGCACCGGCACCGGAGACATAGGCCCCCTTGGGACGCAGCGTGGAGAACTCGTAACCGATGCCGCAACCGGCCTTCAGTGTCAGACCGGCTTCGTGCACCTTTTCGAGAATATTGTTCATGGAGTCCTGCACCGTGCCGGAGACTGTGCAGTTAATGGTCGAAGTTGCCGGCTTGTGTTGCTGCGCACCGGCATTGGAGGTGATACGCCCTGCCGGAATGGCACCATGACGCAACGCCCACAGGAATTCCTTGTGCCAGAGCTCGCGAAGCTCCGGCGTGGCTTCAACATCGGCGAGCGCCCGGGCAACACGCTGGTAGGTCGAGTCGATGGTGTCATCCACCGGCGTGCCGTCTTTGGCCTTCAGGCGGTACTTGGTCTCCCATATATCCTGCGAGGCAGGCTGCAATGGAATATCAGCGACGCTGGTCGGTACAGCTTCGAGATGCGCAGTCGTTGTCATGTGTGAATTATCCTCCCGATAATTTTTAGGTTCTTTATTAGAAGTACTGACATTGCCTGCTACCCAAGCCCCGCATATGTGGGCACCCCTGCAGACAATTGGTCAAATCTTTAAACACTACATCTTGTGTTCAGCGGACAAAGAATAGGCAGCCGCAGACGGCCTGTCAATATTATTTTATATCGGCATTAATTACTTTATTTTTCAATTGCTTACACTCTTAGATCAGACAAGCCGAGCGGTGTCAAGAGGCAATTCAGGCATAGCAGCGAAACACTATATATTGTGTTTCTAATATTTACTGCTAGCGCTTGATTTAGCACCGGATTGGCCTGTCAGCAGGCCTGCCCGGGGCTAGTGGGGGTGGGCATGATGCCCATGTCCGGCAGGATTCGCAAGCAACATCATGACCCCCATAAGGATCACCAGCAGGCCGGCGACCAGCCTGATTCGCGGGTCCTGTACCAGGCGCTTGAGGCTATTGAACGCAAGCCCCATGGTAATCATTACCGGCAAGGTACCCAGCCCGAAAGCCAGCATGATGCTGCCGCCAGCCGCCGCGGAACCACTTGTCAGTGCCAGCGCCAGTACCGCATAGACCATGCCGCAGGGCAACCAGCCCCAAACCAGCCCCAGCAGGTAAGCCTGGCCGGTACTGCGAACCGGGACGAAGCGCCGCCCCAGGGGTTCGATATATTTCCACAGCCGCGCCCCTGCCTGCTCCAGGTACAGCAATGAGTGCCACCAGCCGGCCAGATAAATACCAAACAGGATCATGATGACACCCGCCACGATACGGCCCACCGGAAAACCCTCCAGCACCCCCGTCTCGCCCAACTGTTGTCCGAACAGACCCAGCAGCACGCCGGCAACCGTGTAGCTGCTGATGCGGCCGGTATTGTAGGCCAGCTGCGCGGCCACCAGGCGCCGGCGCGAGGTCTGTACATCCAGCGACAAGCCGGAACTCAGTGCGCCCACGATACCGCCGCACATACCGATACAATGGGTACCGCCAAGCAGGCCAACCAGGAATGCTGCAGTCAGGGATTCAATATTCATAGGGGTCTCGTTTAACACCATCCAGCCAGCACGGCACAGGATCAATCACGGCAGACACACATCTTTGCCATCGCTGCGGCATGACTAACCATGTTTTGAATGAACGTCTGCGGTCACTTCAATGCCGGTAACCCGGCCTCTTCCATCGGCAATAGCAGCGTCGTTTCCGTTTGCGGGATCCGCATACTGCCCGAGAGTCGCCAGTCATCGGCCTCCAGTTGCAGGTACCAGTTGCCACGGGTCAGCTCATCGATGGCACCCGCATACACACCGTCACCGCTATGTTGCAGGACAAGCACCTGGTCATACCCGGCCTGTGTGGGATGCAGCAGCGTAAAGGTCAGCGTCGCCGGTGATTCGATGAGAGCGCTCTCCAGTAACAACCGCACGCGATTATCCTGCAGATCAATGTCGATACTTGCCTTGAGCTGATAGCGCGCCGCTGCCGCGTCACGGGCCAAATCCATGTTGATGGCCTTGCCGCGCTTGTAGTAGTCATCGACCACCAGTCCATCAGCCGTACTCACCGCCTTGTAGATGGTGAACATGCTGGCGATGACAGCCGTCATGGGCAAGGAGATCATCAACCATACCCAGGGCTCGCGGTACCAGGGCCTTTTTGGATTCTGTGCAGTCATAATTTAATAAACTTCCTTCATACATACAATTCGGTTTGAGCCAGCAGGTCGGCACTCAGAGTACAGATTCTTTTGACTTCGTGTTTCGCCCATTAGGGCGAGGTACTTTTCTTTGCTCCGCCAAAGAAAAGTACCCAAAAGAAAGGCGATCCCGGAGGCTTGCCCGCTACGCGGGTTTCCTGCGCTTCTCGAAAAGCCCGGCGCTCGCGCAACTCGCTACGCTCAAACAGGGCGCGAGCGTCATCCGGACTTTACTGCGATGCTCGGCTGCGCCAGACGGGTGGGGAAATTCAAAACCAACCCCCAGATACAGCCTCCTCATTCCCGTTTGCACTCACCGAGTACCGCAGCCAGTCCGGGATCAAGGCGCGCACCCTGTTTGAGGCAGGTTTACCTGCCGAGTTGTGCGCGCCCCCGGAGTGGCGAGGAACGCAGGGGATCGGCGCAGCCGATGAGTGCAGCCGGGCTGCCCTTCTCTTTGGGTACTTTCTCTTGGGCACTCAAGAGAAAGTACCTCGCCCGAACGGGCGAAATAAGCGGATAAAATCTACTGTGGCCCCAGGAACCTGGCATTTTCCCTTGCAATCAGCGCAGCATCATCCGTAGCAACCAGTTCAAAGACAACATCACTGCTACGCACCTCAAGGTCAGCCTCATCGGCACGCAGGCGCACCGGTAACTCCATGACCCCGCCGGATTCAACCTCGATGATATCCATATCCTTGTGTAGCGTGAGGCCCGGGATACCCGATACACTCAGATCATACTGATGTGCCCTGTCGTCCATGTTGAGGATCTTCAGAATGTAGACATTCTCGATCAACCCGTCGGTGGTTTCCCGATACAGCGTGTTACGGTCACGGATAACATCCAGCCCCAGCGAGATGCGCTGACTAAATGAATATGCAAAGGCCACCATGATAGCCAGCAGTATCACCGCGTAAATAATGATGCGCGGCCTGATGACGTGCGTCTTGCCGCCCTTCATGGCATGTTCCGTGGTGTACTTGATGAGCCCCCGCTCATAGCCCATCTTGTCCATCACATCATCACAGGCATCGATACAGGCCGAACAGGCAATACACTCGTATTGCAGGCCATCACGAATATCGATACCGGTCGGACAGACCTGTACACACAAGGTGCAGTCAATACAGTCACCCAGTCCCTTGGTGGCGGGATCGTCGCTGCGCTTGCGCGAGCCGCGCGGTTCGCCACGCGTGGGTATATAGGAAACGATCAGGGTGTCCTTGTCGAACATGGCGCTCTGGAAGCGCGCATAGGGACACATGTACTTGCACACCTGTTCGCGCATGAAGCCGGCGTTCCCGTAGGTCGCGAAGCCATAGAAAATAACCCAGAAGGTTTCCCAGGGGCCGAGGTTGAATGTCAGCAAGCGCTGACCCAGCTCGATGATAGGGGTGAAATAGCCGACGAAGGTAAATCCGGTCCAGGCCGCAAAGGCAATCCAGAGAAAATGCTTGGTGGCCTTGATGCGGAACTTGCGTGCACTCATGGGCAGGGCATCGAGCTTCTGCTGTTTCATGCGGTCACCCTCGACCTTGCGCTCGATCCACAGGAAGGCCTCGGTCCACACGGTCTGCGGGCAGGCATAGCCACACCAGATACGCCCGGCCAGCGCGGTGACGAAGAACAGCGTCAGGCCGGCGATAATCAGCAGCAGCGCCAGGTAGAAAAAGTCCTGCGGCCAGAGCGTGATGAAGAAGATATGAAACTTGCGCGCCGGCAGGTCCAGCAACAGCGCCTGGTGACCGTCCCAGCGCAGCCACGGCAGGATGTAGTAAACACCGAGCAGCCCGAGCACGCCAAGCACCCGCAGGCGTGCAAACAGCCCATGCACCTCACGCGGATAGATCTTCTCCGCCTTGGCGTAGAGGGATTGCTCGATCTGCTCGTCAGACCGGGGGGCCTTGGTGGGCCCGGTTGCGTCGGGGTTCGTCATACTGGCCGCTTACTGGTCCCGGGAACCCGGGTTTTGTCGCATGCAGTTGGTGATCGCAAAATACAGGGTACCGATTCCCGAGATGGCTGTTATCAGCCAGAACACCAGGAAGCCGATGGTATACATCCCCAGGCGGCTGATTTCAGTCTGCTCGCCGAAGGGGTACAGGTCGTCCGGGTCAAAGGCGGAAAAAAACAGCCCGGTGACGACAATCGCCACCAGGAAGGACGGCCACAGTACCGCTATGCACTTCTGCATCCCGGGTACCTGTTTCTCCGCCATGGTGTTCTCCGCGACCTGAGCCCGCGTTACTCTTCTTCCAGTTGTTCCTGTCCGGTGGACAGGCTGTAAACATAGGCGGCAAGCAGGTGAACCTTGTCCTCCCCAAGGAAATCCCGGTGTGGCGGCATAACACCATTACGACCCATGGCCAGGGTCTCCATTACCGCTTTAGTGGAACCACCATAGAGCCAGATATTGTCGGTCAGGTTGGGGGCACCCAATGCCTGGTTACCGGTACCATCAGCGCCATGGCAGGCCACGCACAACATCTGGTACTTCTCAGCAGCGCGTGCAACGGCCGCCTCATCGACATCACGGCCGCTGAGGCTGAACACATATTCCGCCATATCCGCGACACCGTCATCACCACCAAGGGCATCTTTCCAGGCTGGCATGACGCCACTGCGACCGTTCAGGAGGGTCGTCTCGATAGCTTCCGGGGAACCACCATAGAGCCAGTCGTTGTCGCGCAGGTTCGGAAAGCCGCGTGCACCGCGCGCGTCGGAGCCATGGCAGGTCGCACAGTAGTTCACGAACAGGCGCTCACCCATGCGACGCGCATCCGGATCGGCAGCGACCGCAGCGATGGGCATGTCCTGGTATTTCTTGAACAGCGGGCCGTACTTCGCATCGGCGAAATCCATCTCGTGCTGGTACTGCCCCAGCGAGGTCCAGCCCAGCAGGCCCTTGAAGGTACCCAGCCCGGGATACAGCACCAGGTAACCAATACCGAAGAACAGCGTGAAGTAGAACATGTTCAGCCACCAGCGTGGCAACGGGTTGTTGAGCTCAACCAGATCGCCGTCCCATACATGGTCCATCTCCTTACCCTCGTCTTCCGGCTTGATGGCGCCCGACAACCAGCGAATCAAGAGAAAGCAGGCCAGGATACTGGCGGCGGTTAAAACAGTGATGTACCAGTTCCAGAAGCTGCTGGTGAAATCAGCCATGGGAATTCTCCTTGGACGTTTTTTCTGTCGGCTTGTCATCCTCGTGAAAAGGAATATTTGCCGCCTCATCAAAATCTTGCTTGCGTTTGCTGCTCCAGGCCCAGATAACGATACCGACGAACAACACCAGTACCACCACGGTCCAGATCGATTGAATCAGGGCATTATCCATGCCTCATCTCCGGGTCTTGATCGCCGTACCCATACCCTGCAAGTAAGCGATCACGGCATCCATCTCGGTCTTGCCTTCCAGCGCCTGTGGTGCATTGGCGATATCTTCATCGCTGTAGGGGGCGCCCAGCAGGCGCAGTACTTCCAGCTTGCGCTGAATATTGCTGGCATCGGCTGCATTTTCCGCCAGCCAGGGGTAACCTGGCATGATGGATTCGGGCACCACATCACGCGGGTTGATCAGGTGCACGCGGTGCCATTCATCGCTGTAGCGAGTGCCGACACGCGCCAGATCCGGTCCGGTGCGCTTCGAGCCCCACTGGAACGGCCGGTCGTAGACATATTCGCCGGCAACCGAGTAATGCCCGTAGCGCTCGGTCTCGGCACGGAACGGACGAATCATCTGCGAATGGCACAGGTAACAGCCCTCCCGAACATACACATCGCGCCCTGCCAGCCGCAGCGGGCTATAGGGTTCCAGGCCGGCCACCGCTTCCGTGGTCGATGTCTGGAAGAACAGCGGTACGATCTGCACCAGCCCGCCAATGGATATCGTGATGATGATCAGAATGATCATCAGGCCGACATTCTTCTCGATCTTATCGTGTCCAGCTGCCATATCCTGTCTCCTTAATGCGCTGCGGCGGGGGCCGGGATGGTGCCCGTGGCCGGTTTGGCGCCCGCGATGGTCTTCCAGATGTTCCAGGCCATCACCAAAGCACCCACGAGGAAGAATGTGCCACCCAGGAATCGCACGATATAGTACGGGTGCATGGCCTGCACCGACTCAACGAAACTGTAGGTCAGGGTGCCATCGCTATTGGTCGCACGCCACATCAGGCCCTGCATGATGCCCGCCACCCACATGGAAGCGATATACAGCACGATGCCGATGGTTGCCGTCCAGAAGTGCACTTCAACCAGTTTCAGGCTGTACAACTGGCGGTCGAACAGCCGCGGTATCAGGTAGTAAAGGCTGCCCATCGAAATCAGTGCCACCCAACCCAGAGCGCCCGAATGGACGTGACCGATGGTCCAGTCGGTGTAGTGGGACAGCGCATTGACTGTCTTGATGGACATCATCGGACCTTCGAAGGTCGACATGCCGTAGAACGAGATGGAAACAATCAGCAGGCGCAGCACGGGGTCGGTACGCAGCTTCTCCCAGGCCCCGGACAGCGTCATGATGCCGTTGATCATACCGCCCCAGGACGGTGCCAGCAGGATCAGCGACATGACCATACCCAGTGACTGGGCCCAGTCGGGCAACGCCGTGTAGTGCAGATGATGCGGTCCGGCCCAGATGTAGGTAAAGATCAGTGCCCAGAAATGCACCACCGAGAGGCGGTAGGAGTAGACCGGGCGATTTGCCTGTTTCGGCACGAAATAGTACATCATGCCCAGGAAACCCGCCGTCAGAAAGAAGCCCACCGCGTTGTGTCCATACCACCACTGCACCATGGCATCCTGCACACCGGCATAGGCCGAGTAGGAATGCAACAGGCTCGTGGGTACGGCCGCACTGTTAAAGATATGCAGCACGGCGACGGTGATGATAAAGGCGCCAAAGAACCAGTTGGCCACGTAGATGTGCTGCACGCGGCGTTTCATGATGGTGCCGAAGAACACGATGGCATAGGTCACCCAGACCACCGCAATCAGGATATCGATCGGCCAGACCAGTTCGGCATATTCCTTGCTTTGGGTAATACCAAGCGGCAGGGTGATCGCGGCCAGCACAATGATCAGCTGCCAGCCCCAGAAGGTAAACGCGGCCAGCTTGTCGCTCAGCAAGCGCACGTGACAGGTGCGCTGCACCACGTAGTAGGACGTCGCAAACAGCGCCGAGCCGCCAAAGGCGAAGATCACGGCATTGGTGTGCAATGGCCGCAAGCGGCCAAAGGTCAGCCAGGGGATATCAAAGTTCAGTACCGGCCATGCCAGCTGGGCCGCGATGATAACGCCAACCAGCATGCCGACGATGCCCCAGACTATGGTCATAATCGAAAACTGCCTGACCACCGTGTAGTTGTAGGTAGACTGATCTGCCATGCCGCACTCCCTTTTTTGTTACATCTAACAGTGAGTTGTACTGATAAAACAGCGGGTTACACCGCTACACAATAATAATAAATTAAGAAAATTCTAACATTCTCTCATACTTCAACGCTAGCGCGTGAACTGGGGTTCCAGCCCCATACCCCAGAGAATCGCGGTTGTCGCCAGCAGCGCAACGAAGGCCACCAGACCGACTGCCAGCACGGCACTGGAGAACAGAAAACCACGGTCCTCGGAAATCCCCATCATGACGGGCACACCGGTATAGAGCAGGTAAACCGTGTAGGCCAGTGCCGGAATTCCAACCACCATGTTGATCCACAATACCGGGTAGAGCTCCATCAGGCCGATGAGAAACAACGGCGTGGCCGTGTAGGCCGCCAGTACCACGCACTGCGACAGCTGCACATCCGCGCCGTAGGTGTTACCCATCCAGTGAATCATCCAGCCGATAGAGAAAACGCCCACCAGCATGGCAAGGTAGTAAAGCACTGCAATCAGCCCTGCGCTGGCGAGGGTCAGCTTGATGGGATCACCGGCACCGATCTGCCAACCGAACTGGGTGGTACCGATAAATCCGGAAATGGCCGGGATGGCCGCAAGGATCATGACGTGTACTGCATAGCACTTGCCTATGGTGCATTCATCATCGCGAATGGCTTCCCATTCACGTTTTGGATTGGTAAACAAGCCCCAGACGTGTTGTAGCACCATTGCTGTTCTCTCCTCAATTTTTTGCTGATGGTCGGTGACCCGCCAGTCACATTCATAGAGACTGGCGGGTCAACACCCTAGCTCATGGCTGCGATCTAAAAATGTGCAATCAGAACTTCTTGCCGACGGTGATCAAGTACACCCACGGGTCGATACTCACATTAAATTTTTCTTTATAGTTAAGGTCGGAAACCTTTAATGTTGCGTCGGTATCGATATCCATATAGTAGATCTGTCCACCGATCATCCAGTCATTCCCCAGGTCGTAGTCGAGGCCTATCTCTCCGGCCAGCCCCCAGGAGTCGTCCAGATCGAGCTTGCCACCAAGGTCCTTCAGATCACCCTTGGTATTGGTATCGAAGAAATTCGTGTAGTTGACACCCACACCGACATAGGGGTGAAATTTGCTGCCGGTGTCAAAGTGCCACTGCACGGTGAGTGTCGGTGGGAGGTGCTTGGTATCGGCGCAGGTTCCGAAGTCTGAGATTATGCCACCCTTACAGTCGATATCATGCTTGAACGGCCAGGCAGCCAGCAGTTCGATACCGATATTATTGGTCGCCATGTAGGTACCATTGAGGCCGAGGCTCCAGGCACTGTCTGCCTCGACCTTGCCACCATTAGTACCCGGGACTTTTCCGTCACCGGTCGGATAGACCCCAGCCGCACCGGCCCGAACAATCCAGTCACCCGCCTGATAGGCACTGGCCGTCGATACCGTCAACAGCGAACCACCGGCAAGTAATACAACACTGAGTGTCTTCACAAGTACTGATTTCATTGAGATTTTCTCCCTATATCATCGTTATGGATGGTGACAGCGCATGGCAGACGCCGCTGAATTTTTTTAACCCGAAGGATTATCTTTTCATGTTTCCCAAAAGATATTGATCTATATCAAATGATCTTGAAATACTAATGCATTCGGGAATGACGCGAGAGACAATACGCTATGCTACGCACACCCCGGCAACGGCTATGCCTTGTTCACCACCCGGAACACCCGCCTGTATCTTCAACGTGAATTCAATTGAACCATCAACCACCCGGACAGCCGCAACGGACGAGAAGGCAGACTGTTTTCACTGTGGCCTGCCCATCCCGCGCGGACTGTCCCTGAGCGTGACCATCAATGGCCGTGACGAGCCGATGTGCTGTTACGGCTGCCAGGCCGTCGCGCAGGCCATCGTCGACTCCGGCAATGTCGATTTCTACCGGCATCGCACCGCGCCCTCACCGAAAGGCGAGGAGCTGCTGCCGGACTTCATTCGCCAGACCCGTGTCTATGACCACCCTGAAATCCAGAAAACCTTTGTGCGCACGACCGCCGAGCACCAGCGGGAAGCCTCGCTGATACTGGAAGGCATCACCTGTGCCGCCTGTGTATGGCTGAATGAGCGACACGTGGCACAACTGCCGGGTGTGCTGGATGTACAGGTCAACTACTCAACCCACCGCGCACGGGTACGCTGGGATAACACCCGGATACAACTCAGCGACATCTTGCAGGCGATTCACCATATCGGCTACAGCGCCCATCCCTACGACCCGCAGCAGCAGCAACTGGCCTTTGAACGTGATCGCCGCAACCAGTTACGGCGTCTTGGCATTGCCGGCGTGCTGGGCATGCAGGTGATGGTGTTATCCGTTGCCCTGTATGCCGGCGGCTGGTCCGGCATGGAAGCCGGCTTCAAAACCTTTTTCCGCTGGGTCGGCCTGCTGCTGACCACGCCGGTACTGCTGTATTCCGGCGCGCCGTTTTTTCGTGGTGCCTGGCGCGACCTGCGCAACCGCAGCGTTGGCATGGATGTACCGGTCGCGCTCGGCATTCTGGTCGCCTTCGCGGGCAGCGTGCATGCCAGCTGGACCGGTCACGGCGAGGTCTACTATGACTCGGTGGTGATGTTTATTTTCTTCCTGCTGGCAAGCCGCTATTTTGAACTCATGGCGCGCAAGCGCGGCGCGGAAACACTGGAACAACTCAGCCGTGCCCTGCCCGCCATGGCGACACGGATTGTCGTGACCGAAAACGGGGAACAGCAGGACGTCATCCCGCTCACCGAGCTGGAAGCCGGTGACAGCGTGCTGGTGAGGCCGGGTGAAACCGTCCCGGCCGACGGTACTGTCACGGCTGGCGAGTCCAGTGTCACCGAAGCCTTGCTGACGGGTGAAAGCACGCCGATCGGCAAGCATCAGGGGTCACGCCTCATCGGCGGCAGCATCAACATTGAAAGCCCGTTATACCTGCGTGTCGAGCAAGTCGGCCTGGATACGGTGCTGGCCGAGATCGTGCGGCTGCTGGAGCAGGCACAGAACGAGAAACCTGCCATCACCCGTCTCGCTGATCGTGTTGCCAGCTGGTTTGTCGCTGCGGTGCTGGTGATTGCCGCCGCCGTTGGCATTTACTGGTGGCAACAGGCGCCCGACAGCTGGTTACCGATCCTGGTATCGGTACTGGTGGTGACCTGCCCGTGCGCGCTGTCACTGGCGACACCGACGGCGATCAGTGCCGCCACCGGGACCATGCTCAGTCACGGCCTGCTGACGATTCGCAGCCACAGCCTGGAAACGCTGGCTCGCAGCAGCCACGTCATCTTTGACAAGACCGGCACCCTGACGTTTGGCACGCCGGTCATCAGCCGCATCCTGTGCCTGTCGCATCTGGATGAAAGGACCGTACTCGGGATCGCGGCGGCACTGGAACAGCAATCCGAACACCCCGCTGGCAAGGCCATCGCTGCAGCCGCTGCCGGTGGCAAACCACTTGCCGCCAGCGACTTCAAAAACTTTCCCGGTGCCGGCGTCAGTGCCTGCATAGGAGAACAGCAGTGGTTTATCGGTAATGCTGAATTCATTGCCGCACACACGGACGCCAGTAGCGACGGTCTCCCGGCCGATATCGGCTATGGCACTCGCGTGCTGCTGGCCGACACACGCCAGCTACACGCGCTGTTCCTGCTCAGTGACGCCATCAGGGAGGAAGCGCCCGCGGTCGTCAAGGCACTGCAGCACGCCGGCAAGCAGGTGTTCCTGATGAGCGGCGACAACAGGGCGGCGGCACAACAACTCGCCACCGAGGCCGGTATCACGAACGTGCAGGGCGGCATGACGCCGGCAGACAAGCTGCACCAGGTACAGGCCTTGCAGCAGCAGGGCGCGGTGGTGGCCATGGTGGGTGACGGCATCAATGACGCACCGGTACTGGCGGCCGCCGACGTGTCCATCGTCATGCGCGATGCCGCCCACATCAGCCAGGCCAGCGCGGACATGGTATTACTCTCCAACAAGCTCGATGCACTCACCAGTGGCATCCTGCTGTCACGCAAGACCCTGCGCATAATCAAGCAGAACCTTTCCTGGGCCGTGGGTTACAATCTGGTTGCGCTGCCGGCAGCCGCACTGGGCTATGTCGCACCCTGGATGGCGGCCATCGGCATGTCATCCAGCTCGTTGCTGGTGGTACTCAATGCCCTGCGACTGACCCGGAACAAATAAACCGATCTTATGGAAGTTCTCTATCTGCTGATTCCCGTATCGCTGGTCTTCGTCGGCTTGATTGCGTGGGTGTTTCTCTGGGCCGTGCGGTCCGGCCAGTTCGATGACATGGAAGGTCCGGCACACCAGATTTTGATGGATGATGATGGCCCGGTTAGCGGGCAACAGAGCGAGGAAGACGCCGACGAGGACGCCGGGAAAGCGTCATCTAGACCTGAATGACCAGCTGGATCACCGACTTGGCGGCAAAACCGACCAGCCCCAGTCCCAGGGAGATGAAGATCATCGCGGTGCCATAACGGCCGGCACCGGATTCCTTGGCCAGCTTGTACATGATGAAGACCATGTACAGCATCAGGCCGCCCACGCCCAGCGTCAGGGACAGGCTCTCGAAGGTTTCAATAGTCACTAGTGCAGATGTGTCCTTTATTCACTGGCCGCGAGGTGATAGATGCGCGAAAAGCCCTTGCCGGCGAGCAGCCGCGCGGCGCGGGCACTGCGGACTTCACTGGCCCCGTAGACGATCACCGGGCGTCGACTGTTGAGACGCTTGTGTTCATAGCACAGCGCATCAACCGGGATATTGAGCGCCCCGGGGAGGCGATGCCGTCTGCAATCGGCCGACGGGCGCACATCGAGCAGTTGGCCACCGCAGGCCAGCAAGTCTTCGGCATGCTCGGGAGATAACGTTCCGCTCATGGCGCGACACACCGTCTGGATGGCGAGGCTCACTGTTCGTCACCCGGCTCTACATCGTGCCCGGCACCAGCTTTGTTGTCTCTCGACATCACGCAGCCGTTGATGATGCACTTCTTGATAAACATCACCATCGCGACCGCAAACACAACAAAAGCAGTGATCGTCAAACTATCGATGTACATGGCACACCTCCGGTTCATAATCAAACTACAGTTTGCAATTATATTATCATATTCTAATATATTGTCAATCTATTAAAACAACTGCTTACAAGCCATCTATGGAAGAAACGGGTGCATATACCTGCCCGGAATAGCCCCCTGGAGATTGTTACTTGCCGGGCTTCAGCCCCGGCGGTTCACGGTCACGACCCGGCCCCGTCCGGCGGGGTGTTGGCAATCAGGTACATGGGCCGGTCCGGCGGCATGCCTTCCGCGAAGAAAAAAGGCACCTCAGCGGGGTTATTGAACAAGCGCTCGAAGTATTTCGGTTCGATCAGGATGTAGGACAGCGTGTCCGTCTCCTGCATTATTCGCATCAGTTCGGCCTCGTTCACCTCCGGCACCCGTCGGTCCAGGTAGAAGCCGTATTCTTCGTCCCAGGAACGATACATATAGACAGGCCGCTCCCCGACCAGGCTGGCGATGGCAGCGATATAGGGACGGGTATCCTCCCTGACACTGTTGATGGACTGCATCATGAACAGCATAAAGGCCAGCAAGATCCCCTGGAACACGATGTACAGGCGGATCAGCGGCGGCCGCTCGCGGAGGGTCCAGCCGTACCCCCACAGTCCGCCCAGCAGCAAGATGCCCCCAAGGATGTAATGCCGCCATTGTCCCAGGGTAGCCAGATAGGGTCTGGCCTCCTCCAGCCGTTCCGGACCCAGCGAGTCCTTCAGCCAGGTCCCGGGCCACTCTGAAGAGAGAATCTGCGGGATGAGTGCAAGCAGCAGTAGCAGGACCAGCGCCGTTCCGCTGGTCACCAGGAACACCCGGCGCAACGATCGGGGGCGGATCGTCAGGCTAAGGTAGCCGGCCACGAGCCAGGCAGCGGCCGGATAGAGCGGCAGGATGTAATCGCTGCGCTTGATCCCGGAGAGCGAGAAGAACAGCAGTATCCAGAGAATATAGACCACCAGCAGACCCTCGACCCCGGCGCGTCTGGACCGGTCGCGCAGCACCTGGTAGATGATCACCGGTATGAACAGTGCCCAGGGGAAGAAGCCCCACAGAAAGTGCATCGGATATTGCCAGCCGGGCTGCCGCTGGAAGGTCGTGAACTCAAGCGCGCTGAACAGATTGCCAAAGCGCGACAGGTTTTCCTCAAGGATGAACCAGCGGAAAAAGTGACCCTCGGTGATGACGGACGCGTAAACGAACCAGGGCAGTGCAAGCGCCAGAAACAGCAGCATGCCCCTGCCGAGGAACACCCTGGACAGTTCCCGGAAGGCACCCTGCAGCAGCAGGAACAGAAACACCGGGACGCCGGTAACAATGAAGCCCACCGGTCCCTTGGTCATCACCGCCAGGGCGGCCGCAATGAAAAACAGGTAATAGCCGTGATTCCGTCCCCCGACCTCCCGCTCGGGCGACACCCAGTAGCCGGCGAATGACACGATCGCGGCAAAGGCGAGCAGGCACAGCATCAGGTCCATGCGCGCCATTTGCGCCATCCCGATCACCTTGGGACTGGTGACCAGAATGGCGGCGGCCAGCAACAGCGGGGTCCGTTGACCACGCTCCTGTGGCAGCAGCCGGAACATCAGCATGAGCAATACCACGCTAACCAGTGAGGGCAATCGGGCGGCCAGTTCCCAATGCGCCCCGGTCACGGATCTGGCCAGTCCAATGGTCCAGAAATAGAGAGGCGGTTTGTCGTAGTCCTCCGCCCCGTTCATGTGGTTGACGCCCCAGTCACCAAGCAACAGGAACTGCCGGGCGATCTCCGCGGACTCCGCCTCCAGGGTGCCGTTCAGTGCCCGGACTGAAGCCTGCCAGACGACCACCCCGAGCAACAGCAGGATGATCGCCAGGGGAATGATGGCCGGAAGTCCTGAACGGTCGTCAGACGAGGCGCTTGCATCGCCTGAAAAGTGCGGCTGGCTTGTCATGGAAGTGAGCTATTTGAAAGGTGTGCGCTTGCAGTGCCTGCTGCATGCTGCATGCTGCATGCTGCATGCTGCGCAATTCTAGCAGCTGAACGGCTCCATACAAGCGCCCGCCCCTATTGCCAGCATGGCCTAAAATTGCCTTAAGGTGCAGCAGCTATTTCACGTCGTCAGGCGTCGATAGATATCCGACACCTTCAGCGGTAACTTGCGCACCTCGTCGATCACGGTGTAGTTCACGGCACCGTACATGTGCGGCAGATAGTCACGTGCCTCGGTGTCGATGGTGATACAAAAGGAATGGATGCCGCTACGCTTGGCCTCGATCAGTGCCTGGCGGGTATCCTCGATGCCATAGGCGCCACGGTAGGTGTCATAGTCATCGGGCTTGCCGTCGGAGAGCGTGATCAGCAGCTTGGTGCGTGCCTCCACCTCGTTCAGGAGGTGCGACAGGTGCCGGATGGTGACGCCCATGCGCGTATAGTCCTTCGGCCTGATACCGCTGATGCGGCCGCGCACGGTGTCATCGTAGTGTTCATCAAAACGTTTCACCCGGTACACCTCGCAGCGCTTGCGTGTCATGCCGGAAAAACCGTAAATCGCATAGCGGTCCCCGAGCGTCTCCAGCGATTCGCATAACAGTACCAGCGACTCGCGCTCGGCATCGTTGATCCAGCCCTTGGTGGAACCGCTCATATCCACCATGAACATCACCGCGATATCGCGTTCCAGCTTGTGCATCTTGGTGAAGACACGCTCGGACATTTCCAGACCCATAGTTGTGTCAGCCCAGGACTCGACCAGGGCATCGATGTCGACGTTGTCACCATAGGGTTGCTTCTTCAGCAACTTGTCCTCGCCGCGCAGTGCCTCGAAAGTGCGCCGCAGGTGCCCGGCGAGGCCACGGTACTTGTTGAGGGTGTCAGTGACGAAACTGTCGTCCAGCGGACTGACTTCCAGCTCGCGCAGCACCGTCCAGTTCTTGCGGTAATGCTGGCGCTCGTAGTCCCACTCGTTGTACAGGAACGCACCCTCCTCATGGTAGGTGCCCTTCCAGACGTCCTCGACACTGCGCTCACCGATGTCGTCTGCAACATAGGCGCCGTCACCGGCCGCATACAAATATTCTTCCGGTATTTCACCGAGGTCCTGGATGATGGACGCCATGGTGCCCTTGACGTTATCCGGTGGCTTGATCGGCTTGCCATCGAGCTGCATTTCATAGCTCTTGCCATTCTGATCTTCATTCGACTCGACCTCGCGCAATTCGAATGGCAAGCGGCGCCCGTCAGTCTCCTCGCTGTCGTCATGCTCATCCTCCCCTGCCTCATCCTGCGCATCTTCAATAGCCGTCAACTCCTGCTCGAGTCGCAACAGATGCAGGCGGAACAGCTGCTTGTCAGCCGCAATGCGCGCGGCACGCACCTTGTCGACCACCTCCGGACGCATCACACCCTGGTAGATCGTACCCGCAGGCACCGGGCCACCCGCAAGACGCTGCAGCCACAGCAGCGTGTCCTCGACACACGCATCCGCATGTGAAAGCTGTTCCGCGGCAGCCAGCCAGTCGTCCTGCAGCGCCTGCTCAGTGTCGTTGCGAAAGCGCGCGAGTTGTCGGTAGACTCCCGGCAGCATGTCGCGAATACGCGCGTCCAGACGCAACGTCTCCAGCGCATGAAAACAGGCCAGCGCTGCCTCGGGGTCGGCATAGCGGCCGAACACCTGCGACGGCTCGATGCGCCAGCTACCGAACCAGGTCTGCGCCCACAGGTGCACCAGCATCACCTTGTAAAGCTGAAAATTTTCCTCGTGACCCGCATAGCGGTTGATGCTGGCGGGCAGGTAAATGGTTTCGGTATCCGTGTAACACTGCTCGGCGCACTCGATCTTCAGGCGGCGTCCGTTAAGACCCTGCACAAACATCTCCAGCACATTGACGACATCATCAAAGGCCACACCGCTGGTACGCGCCTTGTGGGCACGTGCAAAACTCTCCACGTCCCTGAACGCGACCACCGCCGGGTGCAGACCGCGTGTGTCGTAGATATCCATGCAGGACAGTAGCCAGGCCTCGACACCGTCTGCATCCATCATCCGTAACGCCGGACACACATGCGAGGCAAAGTTCAGCGCCATGCCGGAACTGGTACGCGCCACGACACTGACCCAGTGCAGCACGAAATCCTGCTGTTCACGCGGGAATTCGGCGAGCGCGCGTGCCGGCTCCTCGGCGGCACCCAGCGAGATCATGTGAATATCGAGACGCTCCTCGAGTTGCGCGGCCGTCAACGGCAGACCACCGGTTTGCAGAAACTCGGTCTCGTCATACCAGCGCGCCGCGACACCGGCCGGCAACACGCGTCCATCGCGGGTACTGACACCAAGCTGCAACGGCTCGATGGTGCCACCGGGCAGCACCTCGCGCAGCAATTGCCCAAGCCCCTCGGCCTTCCAGGTGGTGGCGCCACTGTCCGTCGACAGCCACACGCCGAGACATTGTTTGGTGACCAGGCGTGGCAGGTATTTGACCAGCTTGGCCATGTCCACCTCGCGGTCCCACATCTGGCCCTTCGGGCCATATCCGACAGGCGGAATCGGTAAAATGATGACATCGAAGCGCCGCTGGCGACGCAGCAACTCCTCGACGAAGTCGATGACGTCATCGTGCACGTACTCGACCTGCGCCTCACCGGCAGTGGCACGACTCAAGGCAAGCATCTCCGCACTGGCATCGACGTGCACCACCGACGCACCCGCGCGTAACGCCTGTGCCGTGACATAGCCATTGCCGGCAAACAGGTTCAGTACCTGGATATCATCGAGGTCGTAACAGCCCTCGATACGCTGACGCAACCATTCGGCACAGGAAATGTCGCGTCCGTGCAGACCGACGCGGCCGCGGTCATCGAGACGGCAGATGACCTGTTGATCGCCGAGACTGACGCTCCACTCGCGTAACAGGCCACTGCGGGTCGGCTCCCAGTGACGCTGCACACCGACATCTGCAACATAGATCCAGTCGGCATCCCAGTGCGCACTGGCCGGCTCGCCACTTGCCAGACGATCCGGGCTTTCCACCAGGTATTCACCCCAGCGCTCCAGCTTGCGGCCGGCACCGAAATCGATCAGCTCATAATCGCCCAGCGGGGTCTGCACCCGTGCATCACGGGTATCGGATTCGGAAACAGTGGGAAGCTGAACCATGAAGCTGCTTAAATAGCGCAGGATAAGCGCGCAAGCGTGTGGTCAAGGGGCCAGATTACTTGATAGCGACCCGCTCAGCTACAACCCTTGGGTCGTGGCAAACCGGCGATCTTGTTGGCGCATTTAATCAGGCCAGTGGGAAACAGTGAGTAGATATACTTCTGATCACTGCGGTCCTTGCCATACTTCTGCTTCATCAACTTGGAGAAGGCACGTGGCTCGCATACAGTTCCGTTTTCCTGGAAATACTCACGCGCCAGGTTAATGATATCCCAGTGCTCCTGGGTGAGTTCGTCGATCTTCTCGTTTTTTGCAATCTGGTGCGCCAGCTCCTCGCTCCACTCATCCAGATTTTCCAGCCAGCCAGCCTCGCTCAACTGGATCGTCTTGCCATCTACGACTGCTTCCATTGTTATTGCCTCATGTCGTTAATCAGATTTGGTATGGCAGGGATATTACTACGGACAGGCCACACATGCGTCCCTAGTATAAATGGGGTTAAAAAGGGGCAAAACATGTTTGCTCATTGCATCATTCGGCTGGCAACAAAGGAGCGTGCCGGCATGTTGTTTGTGTCTGCTTTCATTCAGGCTGTCTGCCCGAATCTCATGCAGCCGGAATATCGATCAAGACCCGGTACCTGACGATATAATAATCGGCCGCTGCAGTGAGCACGCACTCCGCGGCCTGCCAGAGCACCCGTTCACAAGCGCTGCAATGAACGGCATCATGCCGTCGACGCAGAGTATGATTCATCACCATTGATTTTATTCAAGTTTCTGTCGCTTTTGCCGTCAGCCTCCATGCCCTCGCATACCTGCCGACCACTGCCTGTGCGCGAAAAGATAGATTACCCGGGGATCTGGCTTGCAACTGCAATCAAAAATTCTGCTACTGCTGATACCACTGATTATCATACCCATCCTGGTATTGGGCTGGATGGCCTATAACCTGCTGATGGAGGATGCCCGCGACCGCACCCGCTACCAGGTGACGACCCTGCTGGAGCAGATTGAGTCACAAACGGAGACACAGTTACGCACCGCCCGCGCCAATGCCAGCCTGTTTGCAAGCACCACACTGATTGAACAATACATCCGGGCACAATCGTCATCCAGAGATACCCACAAACTGGAACAACAGGTGATGAACCTGCTGTTCAATTACCAGCTGGCCTATCCCGAATATTACGAAATTCGCATCCTCAGCCGTGACGGCAAGGAGCAGATAAGGTCGGTACTGGGTAAAGGTGACAACCGGGCAACGGACGAATCATCAAGCGGCTATTTCATAGAGGCGGGCAACAATCCTGACATCACCTATACCACTTTTTTTCGCAACCCGGACAACGGCCAGCCGGCACTGCTGACCAGCAAGCCATTATATCTGTTAAACAAAAGAGGCGCTCACACATACAAAGAACTCTATGGTTACTTGATGTTAACGATCGACCTCGGCTTTCTGGAGGCGCAGGCCGAAAACAAAAATGTAGCCGAGAATGGCGAGGTCTTTTTCACCGATGAGAGTGGCACCATCCTGTTTCATCCCTCGGCCGAACTGATTGGAAAACAGTTACCTGCCGACCTGTTCAGCAAGGCAAGACGGCATGCCAATGGCGCTAACAGCATAGAGGCACAGTACAGGGGCAAAGACGCCCACTTCCAGTCCATAAAACTGCATGACCGGGTGTATGCCTTTGTTGCCCATCATGAGGATGAATTGCTGGTAAAAAGTATCAGCCTGGGACACACGGTTACCGTCATAACATTCCTTGCCATCCTGCTCGCCACAGCCTTCCTGTTCGGCATCCTCAGGAAGCTGCTGATCAAACCCATTCAAAAACTCAGCCAGGCCGCCAGGGAAATCGGACGTGGACATGTGCTGATACCGATTGATATTGATTCCAGTGATGAAATCGGCGACCTGGCGACAACGTTCCGGGAAATGGGGGAGAACCTGCATCATCACCATGAACAGGTGCGTTACGTGGCCTATCATGACAGCCTGACAGGACTTCCCAACCGGTTGATGTTCATGGACTACCTGAACAGGGCAACAACAGAAGCGCGGCGTGACCTGCAGGGACTGGCCGTACTGTTCCTGGATATCGACAACTTCAAACGCATCAACGACACCCTTGGCCATCATTCCGGTGACAAGTTGCTGGAAGTATTTGCCGACAGGCTTTCGCGACATCTGCGCGGCACAGATATCATCTCCCACACCAGCGAGGGAAACGCCTCCAGGGTGCTCGCGCGACTGGCAGGCGACGAGTTCATTATTTTACTGCCGCGAGCCAGGGGAGGTGTCGAGGCACAAAAGGTCGCCAGCCGTATACTCAAGTCGCTCGCGGAGCCCTTTATCATCCACTCGCAGGAACTGCATGTCAGCACCAGTATCGGCATCGCCATCTACCCGGACGATGGCATCACGGCAGGTGAGCTTTTGAAGCACGCGGATATAGCGATGTATCACGCAAAAAAACTGGGGCGCAACAACTTTCAGTTCTATTCCAAAAAACTGAATGAAGAATCGGCTAAAAAGCTCAAGATAGAGAACAGGCTGCGTCATGCACTGGAAAACAATGCACTGGAATTATATTACCAGCCGCAGGTGAATCTCGTGACCGGGAAACTTTCGGGTGTCGAGGCATTGTTACGCTGGGAAGACGCTGAACTGGGCAAGGTATCGCCGGCAGTGTTTGTACCCATTGCCGAGGAATATGGCCTGATTGTGGATATCAGCGAGTGGGTCATTAACGAGGCCTGTCGCCAGACACAACGATGGATAACGGCGTTTAATGTGCCCATCACCATGTCCATCAACATATCTGCCGTACATTTTAATGGCAACAATCTGGAATCCATGATTGCAAGTGCCCTGAAGATCAGCGGACTGAACCCCGGGTATCTGGAACTGGAACTGACAGAAACCAGCATCCTCCAGGACCTGAGCCAGGCAACCGAAACCCTCCACAATTTCAAGCGTATGGGGCTGCAGCTGGCACTGGACGATTTCGGCACCGGCTATTCATCGCTCAGTTACCTGATGAAACTTCCCTTTGACAAGCTGAAAATTGACCAGAGTTTTATTTCTAACCTGAAGAAAGAAACCAAGGGCACGGCCATCGTTGCAGCCATCATCAGTATGTCCCATAGCCTCGGCATGAAGGTGATTGCCGAAGGTGTGGAACTGGAAGAACACATGCAGATGCTGCTGCAGATGCGCTGTGACCAGGTCCAGGGGTTTTACATCTCGCACCCAATGCCCGCCGCAAAATTCGAGGATTTCATCCGGCACAGAGCGAAACAAAGCGCGTAATCAGCACTCCAGCAACACGCAACACCCGCCTTCATGTTCCCGCTGACACGGGCGCGATAAACCCGAAGCCTGTCTCATCCCGCGGGGACATTATCTTTCCCCTGGCGCACACCGTAATATCTTTCCGGGCCGGGGATTTCCATCAGTCGAAAACTGCCGGGTAACTGCGACACATCCGCTGTATCATAACGGGGTTGGAAACCAGCATGAATAATTACCATTAATTACCAACCCTAAAGTCGATCCTCACGAGATATCGCTGCGCAAACATGCATCCAGGCAGAAAACAGGTTGCGGACGGACACCCATGAAAACTTTTCTTGGCCTGCTGATCGTAGCCCTGATCGCGGTCGGCTTGCTGTTTTTCAACAGCAACGAACAAGCCGGTAACGAGCAACGCAACAATCAGCCGGTGACCGGCCTGCCCTGGCAGATCGAGAGACTAGCGGACGGGGATACGCGGGTGTTCGGCATCACGCTCGGGCAGACCACGCTCGGCGAGGCCATCGGCTTGCTGGGCGACGACATGAAGCTCGCGCTCATCGCGGCACCGCAAGAGAGTGGCACGGTAGAGGCCTATTACAGCCACCATTCCGCCGGCCCGATCACGGGCAAGATGATCCTGGTACTGGATATCCCTGCCGCTGTGCGCTCACCCCTGCGGCAACGGGCGTTTCAGGAAGGCGGCACGCGCAGGTATCGCCTGCATCCCGATGACCTCGCGATCGCCTACCAGGCACCTGTCAGGGTTATCAACTTCATGCCAAGCTTCAACCTGGACGAGGAAATCGTGCAGGCCCGTTTCGGCACACCCGCCGAGGTCATTCAGGTCGGGGAACAGCAGCAACACTGGCTCTACCCGGACAAGGGGCTGGACCTCATCCTCAACGCGGACGGCAAGGAGGTGTTGCAATACCTGCGTCCCGATGAATTCAGTGCGCACCGCGGGCAGATACAGCAGACACCCTCAAGCAGTGAATAAGCCGGCAGTGTAAAACGAGCACCCTGCCGCGTTGATGCCGTACAGGCCTTATCCCCGCAGGGCCCTGGCGTGATAGGCCAGGTGCTCGCCAATGAAGGTGGCAATGAAATGGTAGCTGTGGTCATAACCTTCCTGCATGCGCAAGGTAAGTGAACCGCCCTGCTCTGCATAGGCCGCCTGCAGGTCCTGTGGATACAGATGCACGGCCAGGAACTCGTCAGCAGTGCCCTGGTCGATTAATGCCGGCATGGGGCTGTGCCCGGCCCTGACCAGTTCGGTGGCATCCCAGGCCTTCCACTGTTCCTCGTCTTCCCCCAGGTAAGCTTCAAAACACCCCTCACCCCAGGGCGATTTAACAGGGTGACAGATCGGTGAGAAAGCGGAAACGGAACGGTAGGCATCGGCCTCCTTCAATGCGCAGATCAAGGCACCGTGCCCACCCATGGAATGACCACTGATGGACTTGACGCCGGGCAGCACCGGCAAATGTGCCTCGATCAATGCCGGCAACTCCGCAGTGACGTAGTCATACATGCGGTAATGCGTTGACCAGGGTGCCTGCGTGGCATTGATATAAAAGCCGGCCCCCTTGCCCAGATCGTATTCATCCGGTTCGTCTGCCACGTCAGCACCACGGGGGCTGGTGTCCGGCATCACCAGGGCCAGCCCGAGTTCTGCGGCATAACGCTGTGCACCGGCCTTGGTGCGGAAATTGTCATCGGTGCAGGTCAGACCCGACAGCCAGTAGACAGCAGGGACTTTTTCCGTCTCGGCCTGTGGTGGCAGATAAGCGGAAAACGTCATACTGCACTGACAGCTGCTGGACGGATGCCGGTAGCGGTTCAGCCAGCCACCGAATTCCTTGATGCTTTCGATTTGCTTCATGACTAAAAGCCTCAGAAGATGATCACGGAGCGAATGCTTTCGCCGCTGTGCATCAAGTCAAATGCGCGGTTGATATCCTCGAGCGGCATGGTGTGTGTAACCATCCTGTCCAGCTCGATTTCGCCGCTCATGTAGCGGTCCACGTAGCCGGGTAACTCCGTGCGTCCCTTGACGCCGCCGAACGCTGTGCCCTTCCAGGTACGGCCGGTGACCAGCTGGAACGGGCGGGTGCAGATTTCCTGACCGGCACCGGCGACCCCGATAATGGTGGAGACGCCCCAACCCATGTGGGTGCACTCCAGTGCTTCACGCATGACGTGCACATTGCCAATGCATTCGAAAGAATAATCGACGCCACCAGCGGTCATTTCAACAATCGCTTCGGTCACACTAGCGCTTGATTCATTCGGGTTTATAAAATCCGTCGCGCCCAGCGCCTCGGCCATGGCCCATTTGTCCGCGTTGATGTCCACGGCAATAATGCGTTCCGCCCCGGCCATCACGGCACCCTGAATACAGGACAGGCCGATACCACCGAGGCCGAAAACGGCCACCGTTGAACCAGCCTCCACCCCGGCCGTGTTGATGACCGCGCCGATGCCGGTGGTGACGCCACAGCCCAGCAGACAGACCTTGTCCAGCGGGGCCGCCGGGTTGATCTTTGCCAGGGCAATTTCAGGCACCACGGTATATTCGGAAAACGTCGAACAGCCCATGTAGTGGTAAATGGGTTTGCCATTCAGGGAAAAGCGTCGCGTACCGTCAGGCATGTAGCCGGTCCACACGGTGGATGCAATGGACTGACACAGGTTGGTTTTGCCGGAGCGGCAATATTCACATTCACCGCACTCGGCAATGTACAGCGGTATCACATGATCACCCGCTTTCAAACCCTTGACGCCGGGGCCGCACTCCACCACTTCGCAACCGCCCTCGTGGCCCAGCACCACTGGAAAGACACCTTCAGGATCATCGCCGGACAGCGTAAACGCGTCTGTATGACATACACCCGATGCGATGACCCTGAGTAATACCTCGCCTTCCTTCGGGCCTTCAACATCAATCGTTTCAATCGACAGGGGCTTTTTCGCTTCCCATGCAACAGCTGCTTTTGCTTTCATCCGCTGTGTCCTTAATAGTTACAATCGATTCCTGGCAGGAACGTTTTCCCCGCAAGGCCTTCTCCAGATCAGGGGGTTAAATTACCTGGCAGCTCAGGTCCCGGGCACGTTTTTGGTTAACAGCCTTCAACGTTGTAGCAACAGCCCGAGTCCGATAGTCGTCACCCCGGCGAAGGCCGGGGTCCAGGAAGTTGATTTCCCTGTATTCCGGACAAGGCAAGAAAAACGCTCAACGGGTGCGCTGGCCACTGTCCGGCAACACCTGCTGCATCATTCCTGCCGGGTTCATTTGCTGAAACTGCTTGCTTCCCTGGTTGAAAGCCTGTCCCAGGCTGTGAATACTCTGCTCCATGCGCAGCATGGATTCATTCATGGTACGCATGCTGTTCTGCATTTCCCTGACATCCTCTGACATGGCACCAACATAACCGGTCATCTCGCTCATCGATCTGCTCATGTCAAACATCAGCTTGGCAAACAGCAGGGCAATGACGACTGCGCCGAAAAATAACAGTGTCTGCAGTGATTTGTTGGTCATTCTCTTTATCCTTGTGCTTTCTCAATCAGGGCTTCGCGAATTTTAGCAGATCTTCTGATGAGAAATACCCGGCAGGCATTCGTACCAGCTATCAAATACGAGCTTTGAAGCAAACAGATCAGCAAAAGCCCTCCATATCACCTTCACTCACAACATGAAGGTGTGCCTTTTCATCTGCATATCCTGAACGATCGAAGGCCTGTTCAGCCGCGCTGCGCAGTTCATCCGGGCGGGATGTCACCAGCACCAGCCTGAAACGATTAAAGCCCTTTTTACCACGCTCCTCGATACCCTGCTCCAGCGCCGTGCCAATCACTTCCTGGATACTGGATTTTCCATCCACGGTGATGATGTAGATTAACAAGCGGTCACCCACATTGACCCTGCTTCCCACACCGCCATCGCCTGCTTTCTGGTAGTCGATTTTATTAAACACGTCTTCCGGACATGAACAGCCCAGTGTTTCCTGAACAAAACGTTTTATTTCCGGATAGTGCATGGCTACCTCATCTTCGCTCCTGTCGCATGCTGACCGGTCGATCCGGGTCTAATGTACCCTCGGCCTTGAACCCAAGCGTGCCGTCGTCCAAATGGACACGGCATTCACGCATCACCTGCGCCAGGATCAACTGGCCTTCGAGCATTGAAAATTGTTTACCAATACAGACCCGCGAGCCGGCACTGAACGGAAACCAGGCGAAGCGATGGCGGTCTCTCATCGCACGTCCGGTCTCCGGATCGCGGACTGCCATCAGCATACCGAGCAGCGTATCGCCGGAGTGATTGGCTTCACCGCTGTGAAAGCGCCGCCTGTCGTTGCACGACCCGGAGCCACGATCACTTGACGCACGGGGTCGTTACAAACCATCCTTGGCAAATGAACCCCTTGATGTCATCCCGCAACGGCGCTTCATGGCTCGTCTGGAGCACGATTCTCTGCGCCAGCATCTGCCTGTCTGCCTGCAGCAGCCTTCCTGACTGGCGCTGGACAAGGTCTGCTGAACCGCCCACGCCCAGTGACCGGTTTCTGCTACCCGCAGAAGGAACCGATGTCGTGGGCGTCGTTCAGATTACAACCGCGCACCACGAGGATACCCTGTCCGATATCGCACGTCGCTATGACCTGGGTTACGAGGAGATAGTCGCCGCAAATCCAGGCATGGATCCGTGGCTGCCCGGCGCGGGTGCCCGGGTGGTACTCCCCACACAGTTCGTTCTGCCGGACGCACCGCGACAGGGCCTGGTGCTGAATCTGGCTGCCATGCGCCTGTTTTATTATCCCGGCCCCGGGGCGGATGAGCCACCGAGGGTCATTACGCACCCTATCGGCATAGGCCGTGAAGGCTGGCGAACCCCACAGGGCACTTCACGTGTCACGGAAAAGCTCGTGCGGCCCACCTGGACCGTGCCCGCCTCGGTGCGCAGGGAACATGCCGAAAAAGGTGACCCGTTACCACCGGTCGTACCACCCGGCCCGGATAATCCGCTGGGAGAATATGCCATGCGTCTGAGCCTCCCGAGCTATCTCATACATGGCACCAATCAACCCTACGGCGTCGGCCTTCGGGTCAGCCACGGTTGTGTGCGGCTCTACCCGGAGGACATCGCCCGACTGTTCCCGGAGGTTCCGGAGGGCACCCGAGTAACCATCGTCAACCAGCCCTATCTGGCGGGCTGGCGAGAAGGACAACTTTACCTGGAGGCCCACTCGCCGCTTGCCGAGGATGTGAAACGCTGGGGTAACAGCCTCAAGCCCATGGAGCAGGCGCTGGCAGCAAAGGCAGCGAGGCCTGGTTCCATTGACTGGGACAAGGCCAGCAAGGTGGCGCAGGAGGCACGCGGCATCCCGATCCCTGTCTCGCCTGGCAGCCCGGACCTCGCTGAGGTACTCAGCGCGGCACCGCAGGTACCCAGTAACCCGCCGTGGGCGCTGGCAGAAGCAGCGGGATCGGATTCAATTGATTGATTGCGCAGGAACAACAATGAGTGTTTACCAAAACAAGCTGACATTCGCGACACACGGACGCGGCACGACTTCAATCACCGACACCCTGCGGGAACAGGTGCACTTGTCCGGGGTAACCACCGGCCTGTGTCATGTATTCCTGCAACATACCAGTGCCTCCCTGCTGTTGTGCGAGAATGCCGACCCCGATGTGCGTACCGACCTGGAGCGTTACATGGCACGTCTGGTCGCTGACGGTGATCCGATCTTCGAACACACGGCCGAAGGTGCGGATGATATGCCCGCTCACATCAGAACCATGCTCTCCGGTTCCGACCTGACCCTGCCAGTCAGTGACGGACGCTGCGACCTGGGTACCTGGCAAGGCGTCTACCTGTGGGAACATCGCACTGCAGGACACAGACGCAGGCTTGTGGTGACGGTATCCGGCGACTAGGTCAAGAGGGCCATCGGGCCTGGCCCCGTTGATGATTTATCTGATTCTGCCCACAGCGTCACGATGGGACAGGTCGATAATACTCACCAGGACCAGCTGCCGGTCATGGTCCTTATAGGGAGTCAGGCCGACTTCCACGGGTATGGATGAAGCGTCTTTTCTGACGGCTTCCAGTTCTCGCCCGATACCCATCATGCGCGCCTCCGGAGCCTGCATGAATTGCGCGCGATGATGTACATGCTGCTCCCGCAAATTCGCTGGCAACAGTGCATCCACCAGGAAACCCTCGAGCTCCCCTCTTTCATAGCCCAGCATGTGTTCTGCAGCGAGATTGGAAATTTCAATCCGGCCATCGCTGTCGACGACCAGCTGGCCAATACTGCTGGCATCAACCAGGCGATGAAAGCGCTCTTCAAGCTCCTTCATGCGCCCCATGCTTGATGCGCGCGCCATCGCGTGCGCGGCCTCCACTTCTGCCTGCCGCACACGGGCACGCCCGCTCAAATAAAATATCAGCGAAACGCCATATACTGACAGAAAAATAATCACAGCCAGAGAGATCAGAAAACGATTCTCGCTGCGCACGCCCTTTAAGGAAGCGGGAGGCCGGTGCGCTACCAGCTTCAGTGAAAAGTCATCGGAAATCATCTGGTCAAAGGAGACCTGGTGTTCCGGAAACACCTTGCTCAATCTTTTCAAGGTGGAAAAAGGAGAAAGTTTTTTCCAGTTCCACAAGCCATCCGCCAATTCAATGCTCCCGGAGTTGCTCGCCAGAACCCGCTCGCGGACTCGCTCGTCAGGCAACATGAATGCAGCGTCTTGTTCCTGCGCATCAACGGCCTGGAAGCTTTCAATATCGCCATTCAACACAACACCCTGCTGGTTAACCAGCAGGAAATCCGCCTCCAGCTGCGTCTCTCCCGAAACGCGCACAAGATTAAACAGGTGTTTCATCTCGATGTTGATGACGATTATCCCGCGGTGTTTCTTGGCGCTATCCGCGACGGGTGTGGCAACACGGAGCACCGGCTCGATTGGCTTTTCGTTCTGTCCACGCTCTTCGTTCAAATCAACACGGGAGATATAGAGTTCACCCGGCAACAGCGCATTTGCCTCTTTAAAGAAATAGCGGTCGCTCTTGTCTTGCAGATCCTTTGCGGCCAATACGTATGGCTCACCTTGATCATGCATGACCCTCGATCTTTCAATCCCGGATTCATCAATCCAGCGAACCTGTTGATATTGCGAATTTCGTCGTACCAGTGTAAGAAATGAAGACTCCAGTGACCGCAGATCTCCAGGGGACTCTGAGTCCAGTGCCTGCCGGGTGATGGTTTCAGTAGAAAGGGAACGCAGATGTTTAAGCGAAGCCAGTACCTCGGCACCAAGAAACCCGCTGACGAGATTGAGTCTGGCGCTGTCAGAATCGAGAATTTCCTTGATACGATCATCGGTTCGTTGCGAGGCATAATAATATCCTGCCAACAACACGATCACCGCAATCGGCAGGAATAGACCGAGAAACACATACAGGGGGAAACGCTCACCCTGACCGCTACTGGTCGAATCTGTTACAGGCGTGGTATCCATATCACAGGACAGTTTAAAATATGACGGCTATCAAGGCACATATATATTTCTGACTATAGACTGTAACAAAAAGTGAGTTGACGCCTGCTCAGTTCGGAGTAAATATTTCACCCATGCCCCTGGATCCCGACTTCCCACGCTGTCAATGGCCTGGCAAGGCAGAGGTAAAGAAATGACGATATGATCATTACCCGTCCAATCATTCCACCCCCTTTTCGCTTGCAGACGTTAAATCAATGCATCAATCGAGTCTGACACCAGTGATTTCGCATAAACAAAGGAACGGCACATGAATAAGCTGGCTGCCCTCGTATTGGCCACCGTAGTGGCAACATCTGCCCTGCCGGCACTGGCTGACAACTGGACCTCGACGCTCGTGGGTGGCGGGGTGGTCACCGTGGATCCCGATACACAACGTGCCACGGTGACCCGTGACGGCGTAACCACCCCCCTGTGGAACGGGGTCCACCGCATGCAGGACGGTTCGGCGCTGATCGTCAACCAGGGCGAGGCGGTACCCGGTGTCCCGGCACCCCGCCGCCCCCCGCACCAGTTGCCGCCCCCGGAAGCGGAAGACTGGGAGGGGGCACTCATTTCCGGGTATTCACCCTGTGAACAGCTGACCCATTATGTTTGTGGCCCGCAGGATGAGTGTGCAACAGCTGAGGCATGCGCCGCCTCCCGGCAATTGCTGGCCATGGAACAGCAGGAGCGTGCCAGTGCAGCCGACCACTCCAGGATGACCTACACCAGCGGCCAGTGCCTGAAGGCAAGGAACGACGAGACGTATTTTTCTACCTGCCAGGCCGGTAACCCGTTTGAATGAATCAACGGGGCCAGCTTACGTTTTTAGCGTAACCATTCACCACGGAGGCACAGGCAACACAGAATGTGTCCTTTGAACAAGCCCGGAAAAATACCATGAACCAATCCACCAGGATCCTGTTTTTGCCGTTTTCGCGCACTTCTGTACGCCACGGCTGTGTGTCTCTGTGGTGTGCTGAATGGTTGCGTTTTGGCTAATAGCAGAGAACCGCCGCCGAGATTGCCTCTAGCCAACCTGGTCGAGCGCCTGACTAACATCCGCAATAATGTCGTCGATATTCTCGATACCGACGGATATCCGCACCAGATCGGCACTGACACCGGCCGTCTTCAGCTCGGTCTCGTTCAGTTGTCGGTGCGTGGTCGAGGCCGGATGACAGGCCAGTGACTTGGCGTCGCCGATATTAACCAGCCGCAATATCATCTGCAGGGCATCAATAAACTGCCCACCCGCCTCGATCCCGCCCTTGATGCCGAAACTCAAAATACCCGAAGCCTTGCCAGCGGTAATCTTCTGACATGTCTGGTAATAGGGACTGTCCGGCAACGCTGCATAGTTAACCCAGTTAATCTTGTCATGGTGACTGAGATAGCTGGCAAGCTTTTCGGCATTTTCACAATGGCGCTCCATGCGGATGCCCAGCGTCTCCAGGCCCTGCAGGATAAGGAATGCATTCATTGGCGACAATGCGGCACCCGTATTTCTGAGCGGCACCACCCGGCAACGCCCGATATAGGCCGCCGGTCCAAGCGCTTCTGTATAGACGACCCCGTGATAGGAAGGATCAGGCTCGTTCAGCATGGGAAACCTTTCCTTGTTTGCCACCCAGTCGAAGCTGCCGGAATCGATAATCATGCCGCCGATCGAGTTACCATGGCCGCCGATGTATTTCGTCAGGGAGTGAATAACGATGTCTGCGCCGAGCTCAATCGGACGACACAGATAGGGCGTTGCGACCGTACTGTCCACCATCAGGGGAATACCGTGCCGCCCGGCAATCTCTGCCAGTCTGGCGATATCAACGATATTGCCAGCAGGATTGCCAATCGACTCGCAAAACAGTGCCCGGGTGTTTTCGTCAATCGCCTGCTCGAAGCCGTCATAGTCTTCCGCTGAAACCATGCGGACTTCAATACCCTGCCTCGGCAGAGTGTGCGCAAACAAATTGTAGGTACCGCCGTATAGCTGGCTGGTACTGACAATATTGGAGCCCACATTACAAATACACTGTATGGCATAGGTTATGGCAGCCATCCCGGAGGCCACTGCCAGGCCGGCGATACCCCCTTCCATTGCGGCCAACCGCTGTTCAAGCACATCAGTGGTGGGATTCATTATCCGTGTATAGATATTTCCCTTCACCTTCAGGTCAAACAGATCTGCACCATGCTGGGTGTCATCGAAGGTATAGGAGGTCGTTTGATAGATGGGCACAGCCGCCGCCTTCGTTGTGGCTTCGGACTCATAGCCGCAATGCAGGGCCAGGGATTCAAGTTTCATATTTGCTCCTCGTGAAAAGTGGAAAGACCACGTTTATTGTTTTTTGCGCGTGCCATACATGAAGCAACATTGCAACACCGGACACCGACGCAGACGGTGTCCGGTGAGTCAATCAGTGAATCAATCGAGTCTGCCCGTTGAGCGGGCAATTGTCAGGGCTTGAATGCCTCGACATCCCCGGGTTTTCTCAGCATTTTATTGACCTCATCAAGATGCAGTTCCTCTGCTACAATCATTTCTCTGGCATACTCCTCGAGAAGCACCATTTTTCCCGCTTCCGCGAGTTTAAGCAGATCGTAATAGGCGTCCAGCGCCGTTTGTTCATGCTCCAGACTTTCCCGAAGAATGTCACCGATGTCATGCTTCTCTGTTTCCAGCAGAGAACCAATTTTCAGTGACGGATGCCCGCCGAGAAGCGTCACCATCTCGCCTGCCCGATGTGCATGTATCAACCCTTCCTCGGCATTACCTTTCATCCAGCCCACAATGGGAATTCTGTTATAGCCGAAAATCATCAGGGAATAATGCGTATAACGTACAACGCCCGCCAGTTCCAGTTCCATAATCTTGTTTAGCAGCTTGATTGCCTTCCTGGTGTTTTCTTTGCTCATTCGATAATTCCTCCGTTTCAACGACTGTTTTTGCTACGAAAAGGGGCCTGCTACATTTTTTCCAGGTATTTGCGAAAACAGGAATCTGGCCCCTGCGATCAATTCAGACCGTTATAACTTTCTGACCGAGTTCAGTCAGCATACTCAAACAACTCTCTCCGCTTAACAGCCTCGGCTCAAAATTCTGCGAGACAGAATACTTCAACAGCGTCGGCCGGGTGACAGATGATTCCGGCACATAGCCCATTGACCATTTTGAAAATAATCGCTTGGAAATAATACGATAGTCAACAAGCAGGGGGTTCTGATGCCGCTTGTCCCGGGCAATCCTCGCATAGGTTTTATTTACAGCTTCACGCGACCCTTCCAGGCATTGAACAACGTTATTGTTGCAGAACAACAATACGCCGGTGATGTCATCTCTTTCATTATTGATACGCGACACCTCAAGAATATCCACGAAATCGGTGTTTACTGTCATTTCACTGGTATAGGTCAAGCTCACTAGAAACATATCAACACCTGTGATGAGGGTATCTGTGACAGATCATAGTACTATAAAGGGTCACCTGCTTTGTTATTTCTTACTGGAACCATGCACTCAAGATTGTGCTCTATACCCATCATTCAATCAGGCCAGAGAAAATACTTGAAACAGATACCCTTCAAAAATCGTTACATTGATCTCGGCAATAGCTTCTACACCAGAACCACACCCTCGCCTGTTTCGGATCCGGCACTGATTGTCTACAACCATGCGCTGAGTGATGCACTCGGGCTGTCGGACACCTGTCTGGGCTCATCCGAGGGCACGGACATCTTCGCCGGCAATCGCATCCCCGAGGGCGCCGAACCCCTGGCCATGGCCTATGCCGGCCATCAATTTGGACACTTCGTACCACAACTGGGGGATGGCCGTGCTCTCCTGCTGGGCCAGGTTGCCACACCGGATGGAGTTCACCATGATATCCATCTGAAAGGGTCCGGTCGCACAGTCTATTCGCGCGGCGGTGACGGACGTGCCGCGCTGGGGCCGGTGCTGCGTGAATACCTGGTCAGCGAAGCCATGGCACAACTCGGCGTGCCGACCACGCGCGCACTGGCCGCCGTGACGACGGGCGAACAGGTTGCCAGGGAGGAACTCTTGCCCGGCGGCATCATCACCCGCACCGCCAGAAGTTTTGTGCGTGTCGGCACCTTCGAGTTCTTTGCGTCGAGAAACGACCAGGCCGCCGTCACCAGGCTGGCCGATTACGTCATCGAACAGCACTATCCCGGCTGCCGTGATGCATCCAATCCTTACCTTGCCCTGTTTGAGGCCATCATCCACCGGCAGGCCACGCTGATCGCACAGTGGATGCAGGTCGGTTTTATCCACGGCGTGATGAATACCGACAACATGTCGATTGCGGGCGAGACCATCGACTATGGCCCCTGTGCATTCATGGATCATTATGCCCACGACCAGGTGTACAGCTCGATCGATCGCCACGGGCGCTATGCCTACAACAACCAGCCGTCCATCGGACTGTGGAACCTGACGCGTCTGGCAGAAACACTGCTGCCCTTGCTGGCAGATTCGCCCGAGGCCGCCGTCGAGGCCGCACAAGCGGCATTGCAAGCGTATGCCGGGCATTACGAGCGTGACTGGCTGGACGGGATGCGCGCGAAAACCGGCCTGCAGTCCCGCGACGACGATGACAAGGCACTGATCGATGACCTGTTCGAGATCATGGCGGAGAACAGGTCGGACTTCACCCTCACGTTCTATTATTTGTCGTCGCTGGCGGTTGACTCACCGGCGCAGGACGGGAATGTGCGGACCCTGTTCAGCGACCCGCAAGCGTTCGATCACTGGGCCGGTCAATGGCGCGCACGCCTGTGCCGTGAAGGCAGCACTGATGCCATACGCCAGGCACGAATGCAGGCGGTCAATCCCGTCTATATCCCCAGGAACCACCGGATAGAGGCCGCCATCCGGGCGGCGGAAGATCAGGGTGATTTTTCCGTGTTCCATGAGTTGCACGCGGTGCTGCAGGAACCCTGGCAGCGACAGCCGGGGAAGGACGCCTGTATGTTACCCCCCGAACCGGATGAAGTCGTTCAGCAGACGTTTTGCGGAACGTAAAGTCAAAAGTGCCGGGCGTGCAGATTGTTCACGGACTGGGATTGGGATGCGCCTCGTGGATCACCTGTATCTCCTCCAGCACCCCGGCGGACAGTTCCAGATCGATGCTGGCAATATTGCTGCGCAGCTGCTCCATGGTCGTTGCACCGATGATGCTACTGGTTAGAAATGGACGGCTGTTCGCAAAGGCCAGCGCCATCTGTGCACAATCGAGACCGTGAGCACGCGCCAGTTCGGCGTAATCCGCGGTTGCCTGTTCAGCGGCCGGGCTGCTGTAGCGCGTATAGTCCGGGTACAGGGTCAACCGTGCACCCTGCGGGCGGTCGCCATTCAGGTATTTGCCGGACAGCACGCCGAAGCCCAGTGGAGAATACGCCAGCAGACCGCAGCCTTCGCGCCACGATACCTCGGCGGCACCGACTTCATAGGAGCGGTTCAGCAGGCTGTAGGGGTTCTGCACCGTGACCACGCGCGGCAGGTCGTGTTGTTCGGCGACCTGCAGAAAGCGCATGATGCCCCAGGGGGTCTCGTTGGAAAGGCCAACGTGGCGTATCTTGCCGGCCTGCACGAATTCCTGCAGCACCGCCAGCGTCTCGGCAACGGGTGTTAGCTCATCCTCGTCCCCGGGGTCAAATCCCAGCTTGCCGAAGAAATTCGTGTTTCGCTCCGGCCAGTGCAGCTGATACAGGTCGATGCAGTCGACCTGCAGGCGCCGCAGACTGCCATCGAGCGCCGCCTGCAGGTGATCCCTGTTGAAACGCGTCCGGCCCTCGCGGATATGGTCGATCCAGCCCACTCCCGGACCCGCGATCTTGCTGGCGAGCACGACCCGATCGCGGTTGCCGGTCCTTTTCAGCCAGTCGCCGATAATCGTCTCGGTCTGCCCATAGGTGTCTGCTCGCGGCGGTATCGGGTACAGCTCCGCGGTATCGAAGAAATTCACACCCTGCGCAAACGCGTAGTCCATCTGCTCGAAGGCCTCGGCCCGGGTGTTCTGCTCCCCCCAGGTCATGGTACCCAGGCAGATAACGCTGACCTCGATATCGGTTTTGCCGAGTTTGCGATACTGCATTGATCATGCCCCCGCACGGATATGCCAACCGCAAGTGTAGCGAAAAAAAATCAATGGAGTTTGACCCTGTTGATTTCCGGACGCGTTTTCTGCTCATATCAGGGAAAATGTGCGATGACATGCTTTTAAAAGGAATCGGCATATGAGCATGACAATCCGGGAACTCGTTGAACGGGAAGGCTCGCTCGCAGCCTTCATCTGGCGCTATGAACCTGACTCGAAGCAGCTTGCAAAGCCGCAGACTGCATCGACTTCCGCGGAATCGCTTGCCCTGTCAAAGGATCTGAAAAAGCTGGACTGGAAATTCGTCGGACCGACGACCGTGTATGCCTTCATGCAGGCAATGGGGCTGATCAACGATCATATCGAGGACTGTGTGATCAGGGCCAGGGTTGAGCACGCGCGCAAGAATTTCAGGCGTCCATGAAAATCGACGCCAGAAGAAACAGCTCTTCCCCAAATCGAGTGGGTAGATTACCGTTGTAGGGTCGAATTCATTGTTGTAGGGCCGAATTCATTCGGCCAACAGCCATAATTGCCATTGGAGACAAGGAGGTCGCCATGTCCTACGACTCATTGCGCAGGGGGCGTCATTCCCTGCACCATCAAGTCTATTGCATCACCACGGTTACCCGCGGTCGTCATCCTTTGTTCACGGATATCACCGCAGCACGCCTGCTGGTTCGTGAACTCCGACACCTGCACGAACAGGGTGATGCTATTTCCCTTGCCTGGGTTGTCATGCCTGATCATCTGCACTGGTTGATTCAACTCAATGAACGCTGGTCACTCTCCACGGTTGTGAAGACCCTCAAAGCCCGTTCAGCACGCGCCATCAATCGCCACCTGTGTCAACATGGGAGTCTTTGGCAGCGAGCCTATTACGACCGTGCGGCCAGGAAGGATGAGGATGTTCGCCAGATTGCGCGGTATATCGTTGCCAACCCGTTGCGAGCGGGCCTGGTTCGGAATATTGGCGATTACCCGCATTGGGACTGCGTCTGGATGACAGATGACGATGAAACACTGTTGGTCGAATGAATTCGACCCTACGAATGGGCGGCGATGAAACACCGCTGGTCGAATGAATTCGACCCTGCAGGGCGACGATGAAACACTGTTGGTCGAATGAATTCGACCCTGCGGGGCGGCGATGAAACACTGTTGTGTCGAATGAATTCGACCCTGCGGGGCGGCGATGAAACACCGCTGGTCGAATGAATTCGACCCTGCAGGGCGGCGATGAAACACTGTTGGTCGAATGAATTCGACCCTGCGGGGCGACGATGAAACACCGCTGGTCGAATGAATTCGACCCTACGGGGCGGCGATGAAACACCGCTGGTCGAATGAATTCGACCCTGCAGGGCGGCGATGAAACACCGCTGGTCGAATGAATTCGACCCTACGGGTTTGATTGAGCAGGGCCGATGAGATGGTCTCCTCCCCCCTTTAATCGGCGTCACAATGCGCCATGATGGAGATGTTATCAACCATCAAAACAAGGTGAGGAGAAGACCATGGCTAAGATTACGACGATTGGACTGGATTTGGCAAAAAATGTATTTCACATGGTGTGCTGCGACAGGCATGGCAAGATTATCAAGAGGAAGATGCTGCGACGTTCGGGGCTGTTGACCTGGTTCGCCAACCTGCCAGCCTGTCTGATCGGGATGGAGTCTTGTGCCAGTGCCCACCATTGGGCACGTGCCCTGCAGGCCCAGGGTCATCGAGTGAAGCTGATTCCGGCGCAGCACGTTAAGCCCTTTGTGCGGGGCAACAAGAACGACTACAACGATGCGCTGGCCATCGCGGAGGCGGTGACACGACCTGAGATGCGCTTTGTATCAATAAAGACACCACAACAGCAGGATATTCAGGCCTTGCACCGGTTGCGGGAACGGCGTTTGCGGGACCGCACGGCCTTGTGTAATCAATTGCGTGGATTAATCGGTGAGTACGGAATTGTTTTCTCCAGAGGCGTCAATGTACTGCGCAAGCGTATTCCAGAGATCCTGGAAGATAGCGAGAACGGGCTGAGTGATCTATTCCGCAGCCTGCTATCCCAGGGTTATCAGCAGTTGACGGAGCTTGACGCCCACATCGATGCCTATACTGAGGCGCTCGATGCCCATAGCAAGCGTGATGATGCCTGTGTGCGGTTGCAAAAGATACCCGGGTATGGGCCGATTATATCGAGCGCGTTTTATAGTGCTGTGGGTAACGGTGAGGCCTACCGGCGTGGCCGGGATGTATCGGCATCACTGGGGCTGGTGCCAAGACAACACAGCAGTGGCGACAAACAGGTCTTGCTGGGTATCAGCAAGCGTGGCGACCGGTATTTGCGCAGCCTGTTGATTCACGGCGCCCGGTCAGTGGTGATCCAGGCAGCCAACAAGGAGGATGCGCTGAGTCGCTGGATCAACAAGACCCGGGCGGCCCGGGGTTTTAACAAGGCCGTTGTGGCACTGGCCAACAAGCTGGCGAGGATTGGCTGGGCGGTGCTGGCCAACAACACGGTCTATCAGGCCAGATAACCATTTGCTGAAGCAACCGAGTACGATTTAACAGAGGAACCTGCCAACGATTGCAAAGATTTTGCAGCCCAAGATGACACCACAGGTCAGACCGGCGTATTGAAAACCTGCTAAATTCGAAGGCCATTGAGGCCGTAGGGCCGATTAGGACGATACGCACGCATTTCATCGAGGCCAGGGGCATAACCCCCCATCAATAGGCCGGATATACGAAAGCAACCCTGTCCCTGTTATTAATGCTGCACAGTCTTGCAAAACGGGAGGAGACCATATACGAATTCATTCGGCCAACAACCTTGCCATCAGAAAGAATGCGTCTCGGCTAAATTGATGTGTTACCCACTCAATCAGGGGAAGATCCGAAGACACTTTCTGCTTATATCAGGAAAAATCTGCTCTGACACCTTTATTCACTCATTGATTTGCATGGAAGGGAAATAGTTGCCGGTAACCTGTCGTCCCGGTAACGTAGCCGTGCAGACACCTGACAGGGGAACAAACATGCTGAAAACAGGGGACGTAGCGCCGGCCATCGAGCTACCGGATACCGACATGAAGCTGCGCAGCCTGGCCGAGTTCGCCGGCTCGTGGATCGTGGTGTACTTCTACCCGAAAGACGACACACCCGGCTGCACCATCCAGGCGAATGAATTTACCGACCTGAGCGAGGTGTACGCAGACGCTGGTATCACGGTGCTAGGCATCAGCTCAGATGACTGCTTCAGTCACCAGGCCTTCCGGGAGAAATTCGGGCTGAAAGTCATCCTGCTGTCGGATGTAGAGATGTCAGCCTGCAATGACTACGGTGTGTACCAGGAAAAGGAAAAAAACGGCGTCAGTAAAATGGGTATCGTGCGCTCAACCTTCGTGATCGCGCCGGACGGCAGGCTGGTCTACGTCGAATACGGGGTCACCCCGAAGGGCCATGCACACAAGATGCTGCAATTCGTAAAGGATGCGGCAGGTTCCTGATGTTATTAAGATCAGAGGGGTCAGTACGCTTTTTATTAGCGATCATTGTCTGAAGGCGTTCCGGCCTCGACAGAAAAAGGGTACTGACCCCTCTATTGATTCATATCAAAAAATAAAGGAATAACCGCCATGCCGCACGCGATCATCCAGATAATCAAGGGCCAGCCGCAGGCTGCCGCGCAAACACCCGGCGATAGAAATGAGGCGCTGGGGTTGCTGGCCCTCTGCTGGTTGCTGGCGGCAGGCGTGTTTATTGCTGTCAAATGGGCGGGCGCCTATACACCGCCCTGGACACTGGTGTTCTTCCGCCTGCTGTTCGCAACGCTGTTCCTGCTGCCCTTTGTTGCATCCCATTTCCGGGAAATGGCAGCCCGGCTGCGGGATCATTACAAGGTCATCCTGCTGACCGGGGCGCTGGGCCTGGCACTCACCCAGGGAGCGCTGTTCACCGCACTCCACCATTCATCGGTGATCAGTGTCAGCATCGTGTTTTCGGTATGGCCCATCATGGCAATTATCCTTGCCGCACTGTTCCTCGGTGACCGCATGACACTGTTGCAGATATCCGGTGTCATCCTCTGTTTCGCAGGCGTACTGGTCGTCGTCGCGCAGGGCAATCCGGCCAACATCATCCACATGGGTATCAATACCGGTGACCTTCTGGTTCTGACCGCGGTTGCGTGCTTCTCTTTTTATACCGTGATGATAAAGAAGATCAACATCGATCTCGCCGCATTACCATTACTCGTGCTCATCCTCGGGTCGGCAACCCTGGCATCAACACCGTTTTTTATATGGGAAATACTCTATGATCCACGCATTACTGTTGACTGGCACGATATCGCGGCGATTGCTTACGTGGCCATCCCCGGCGGCGGGTTAATGTACCTGCTCTTCAACATGGGCATTACGATACTGGGAGCCGCAAAGGCAAGCGTCACCTTCTATCTCCAGACCCTGTTCTCGGTCATCCTGGCTTATCTCCTCCTCGGTGAGCAGCTGCACCTCTATCACGCCGTGGGGATCGCCCTCATCGCAACGGGTATCATACTCGTCACTATCATCAAGTCCGGCAACGCTCAAAAGGCCGGAGACAAGCCGTAACTCTACAGGTCAGCAAAAAGGGGCCGGATTCCCCGCAACTCTGCCTGGGATGAAATGTGTATGGGACAGCAGTGATCCACTCCCTTAATTGCAATTCGAGGATTAAGTGATTACGCCTTCGTTGCGTGGCCGGTTAACCCTTGTTGTCTGCTTCAATTATGCCGGCTTTGGTGGGCGACAAGCAGGCTTTGACTGCCCTGAATAAAGCCTAACCGCCCTCGATCGCGGCCAACGGCACTTCGTAGCGTTCTTTGCCGTTGATGATGACGATCCAGGTGTCACCCTCCATTCGGGCTTCTACCTCGCCGGAAGTGGCGTTTACGTAGTCTGTCATGAAGTTGAGCGTGAACTGCTCACCGGCCGGGCTGGTGATCACGATGGAGGCCTGGCGGTCTTCCATGCGCAGGATGCCGGCGGGGCAGCTACCCATATCGACAGAGTCTGTCATGCCGCAACGCAGCCTGGTCGTCGCATCGTAATCAGTGGTGGTGTAGGGAGCGGTCCAGTTGTCCTTGTCGTCCACGGGGTTCAAAGCCGAGGTATCCCAGTAGACGTAAACGCTCTCGTCTTCGAAGCGGAAAATCTGGCCTGCTGACCCGAGCCCGCTCTGCCGGTATACCGCTTTGCCATGCTGGTCACGGTAGTTACCCGGATCGTCTCCTACGGCCACGAGGTCATGTGTAACGCCGTCCGAGCGTGTGATGGTGACGTTGCCCTGGCGCTGCCCGAAGGTGCAGGGAATCATTGCACTGATGTGGTCCTCACCTTTCGGATAGATGTCGCAACGCGCCTCGGCCGAGTCGGCCGCCGCCAGGTCTGTCCAGCCTGCCGCCAGGGTGGCGAGTAATATTATTGGGAACTTCATAGGATTATTCCTCGCTTGTCTATCAGGATAGTCGTGCATTGAGCCACCAGAGAGAGAAGATCCCGGCGCCGGAATTTATTTCGCCATTGCGAAAAGGGGTCGTACACATTTTCTAACTCGAACCCACACTGCATGCTGATACTCGACACTAAAACACCGAGGAACTCAACTCATGCACCGCCGTCAACATCTCCGCGTCATCGGTTAGCGCTTCCGCAATACAACTGCGGCACGCTACCACCGGATTTATACCGGAGGCAATCAGTTTTGCGGCATGCACCAGCAACCGCGTACTTGCGCCCTCCTCCAGCCCACTGCCTTTCAGGTTACGGGTCATCTGCGCGAATTTGATGAGCTGTTCGGCGGTGGCCTGGTCGATACCGGTCTCGTTGACGAGGATCTTCGCTTCCAGTTGCGGCGACGGGTAGTCGAACTCCAGCGCGACGAAGCGCTGGCGGGTGGACTGCTTGAGATCCTTGAGCACGCTCTGGTAGCCGGGGTTGTAGGAAATCGCCATGCAAAATTCGGGGCCAGCCTCGATCACCTCGCCGAGTTTTTCCATAGGCAGCACGCGTCGATCGTCGGCCAGCGGGTGGATCACCACGGTGGTGTCCTTGCGCGCCTCGACGATCTCGTCGAGGTAGCAGATCGCCCCGTTTCGCACCGCCCTCGCCAGCGGACCATCGACCCAGACGGTTTCGCCACCGGTGACGAGGTAACGGCCGACGAGGTCGGAGGCGGTGAGGTCGTCGTGACAGGAGACGGTGATCAGTGGCAGCTTCAGACGCCAGGCCATGTGCTCCATGAAGCGTGTCTTGCCGCAACCGGTCGGGCCCTTCAACAATACCGGCAGCTGGTTCTTGTAGGCCGCCTCGAACACCATCAGCTCGTCACCGACCGGTTCGTAGTAGGGTTCTTCCTCGATAAAGAATTCTTCGGGTTTCAGGGTACGGACAGTCACTTGGGGTCCTCGTGGGCTCGTCTTGGGCTGGTTGGGGGAATGGTGCCATATTGGCGGGAAGGAACACAGGGTGGTGTTATCGGATATTTGATTCGTGAAGTTTTCTTCCTGTGGTGCATCTAGCACTGTGTTTCGCCCCCTTGGGCGAGGTACTTTCTCTTGCTTGCCCAAGAGTACCCAAAGAGGGCACTGTGGCTTGTCGGGCATAAATCTGCGATTTATGCCCGGATACAGACCCTGCGCTCTCTCGGTAAAGGGGAGGCCCCGCTCGATTACGCTCAAACAGGGCGCGAGCTTGATCCGGTTTTCTCCCTGTGATGCTCGGCTGCGCCAGAAGGGGTTTGGGGTGACATCTCTGAACCCTTGCCCTTGTCGAATGCTGCTGGCGCGGCTTGCGCCGGAATGACGGGAAGAGATCGCGCTCGGGAGCTCTTCAACACTACAGCCAGTGAGAGTTGGATGCCTGTAGGTGCAGCCGAGCATCGCAGCCAGTTTGGGAGTAAGCGAGCCGCCCTGTCTGAGCTGGATTTGCTAGCCGACAGGCGCGGCAAATCCTGCGAGTTCGGCGAGCGCCCAAACTGGCGAGAAGCGCAGGGAATCCCGCACTGAAAGTGCGGGACAAGCCTCCAGGATCGCCTTTCTTTTGGGTACTTTTTCTTTGGCGGAGCAAAGAAAAGTACCTCGCCCAAGGGGGCGAAACCCATCCTCAAATGCCCCGCGGAGATAAACTTGCCACCCGGCACGGCAAGCCCCTGACCCAGACCTTTATATATTGATTCTATTTGAGCATTCTAAATTTCAATGGCGCTCTCCCATTGTCTATATGGCACTGATTGAGAAGAAAAGGTAAGGTACTCGGTCTGTTAAAAAGTCCGGTTACTCCCCACCCAGTGGCGCCTGTCAGACCGGCGACCCCGGCAAGGCGTATGCAGCCTGGAAGTTCCACGTAACCGTCAGGATTTCATATAGTTAGGCGCGATATGGCGCCATATTGGAGGGTTATCAATGTCGGATGTTATCGCAACCAACCAGACCATTCTGGTGGTGGGAGGCGGCATCAGTGGCGTCACCGCTGCAATTGAAGCTGCCGAGTGTGGCAAGCAGGTCATACTCGTTGAAAAGAACCCGTCCCTCGGTGGTCGAGTCAGCCAGCTTTACAAGTATTTCCCGAAGCTGTGTTTCCCGTCCTGCGGCATGGAGATCAACCTGCGCCGCGCAAAGGCCAACCGCAACCTGACCGTCCTCACCATGACCGAGGTGTCCGCGGTCAGCGGCGAGTCCGGCAACTACAGCGTCACGCTGAAGACCAGCCCGCGCTACGTGAACGAAAACTGCACCGCCTGCGGCGAGTGCGAAAAGGCCGTGGAGGCCGAGTTCGACAGTGAATATGACTATGGCATGAAAAAGCGCAAGGGTGCCTACCTGCCGTTTAACATGTCCTACCCGCAACGCTACGTGATCGATCC
>CALOCX010000003.1:0-275155 GCA_942491995.1 uncultured Gammaproteobacteria bacterium
TTGCCTGCCTCTGCATGAATCGGTTTTCAGCACACGACGAATGGCAGATTCTCGCCCTAAAGAAGACCTTTGTTGGCCTGGGGTATGCATCATGTGATCCATCACTATACCTATCGCTGTCAGGAACGCCGGGGTATGGAGTATCATTCAGTGGATCAATTACGGCCGCGACTTCGTTGCCATCATTTACTCAGTCACCAAAGGTATCGGCAATCAAGGGATCTGCACCCGTATCATTTGGTCTTCATAGATAACATACTGTCGCGTTATGATTAACGCACTCGTCATAACTCGCACAACATACGGTTCCAGTACCTCATCACCCCTACTATACTGTCTCAGGTCTTATTCGAGCATAAAATGAAATCCAGAGTGAATATTGGTTTAGTTGCTTCGGTCATGTTATCTGTTGCGTTGACGGCAACTGGAACCGCTTTAGCAATCGATACAGTGTATGACAGAGATCCGGTTAATGGGCATTCAGGTTTCTTAAGCGCATGGCGAATAACAGACGAACTGGATAAGCCGGTCATAATAGTCAAGGGCTATGATACCGCTAATGACGATCATCCTATTGATGATTTTGATAACGATTTCGAAACGATCACACAACCCCTAACAGATTTAGGGTATGACATCATTATTTTCGACTATGTCAACGGTGAAGCGGATCTCAAAGATAATGCAGATAACTTAGCCGAGTTCATTAGGCACATGGATGATCAACTTTCGGACAATGGTGTTATCGACAGAGATGATGACGGACATCCGGATTATGAACTGGCGATAATTGGTGGTTCGATGGGGGGTATTGTGGCTCGCACCATGTTTGTTCAGGAGAACGAAGGGATGGGTGCGGATATCTTTGTGACGATCGATTCACCTCATCATGGTGTACAGTTGAGTCCGTTCCTTGATTGGGCTACCGAATTCATTGACTCGGTAGCTGGCCGTCAGATGTATTATGGAGACGATGCCTATTTCGAGCACTACGACTGGTTACGGTCAGTTGAAAATAGACGTGATTTTAAAGCACATGTTATCGGTCCCATGCATACAGCAGCGATAGCCCTGAGTGATGGGGAATCTGGGTGGCATTTGGATTTCAATGATTTAAGCTTCAACACCCAATATCATAATGTCAGCTCATACATAGAAAACAGGGATGTTCGGTCAGACTATATCCCATACCACTCTGCTGTGAACATGGATAATACTGAAGTAGAGACACTTGATAGAGATTGGAATTACACCGACTTAAGATACATTGATACACATACATCCTATTTTGATCAGAAAATACCAAACCCTAGAGATCAGCATGACGCGCCGGATTATGTTATCGAGCAAGCGATAGACTTTGTGATCGATTATGACTCAGATGGCATACCTGACGATGATGATAACTGCCCATTTGTCGCAAACCCTGACCAAGGGGACGCCGACAGTGACGGCGTAGGAGATGCCTGCATTGAGGTTAGCGGTATTGGCGTAGGAAAAGAAGTGCTAAATATAGAAGACTGCGGTAAAGATATTAATTACGACTCGTATAGCATCCGACTGAAGCCTAATGGAAAATGGCAGATGGAGTCGCCCTCAGGTAGCTATTCTGGAAAATATGAGGTAGTTATCCCCAACGAAAAGCTATCACTATCGCTGAGTAATAATTCCGAATCCAGACTCTACGAAAATATTGGTCAAGCAGGAAAATCGCTATGCGATGTAAAGAAGAAGGTGCTTTCGCCCAAGATCAAGAAATTTATTGTTAAATTTGATGTCGAGAATGACACCTTCAAGGTGGTGCTAAAGGTTAAGTATAAGGCCACTGATGGAACCACCAAGAAAAAGGCGGAATATAAGATTATTGTAAATGCTACGTATACATCAAATTAGTTAGTGCGGGATTTCTCTCGTCTTCTTTTGGCCGGTTGTGCTTCTTTATCAGTTCCTACAACAACCATGGTCAAGACTACATTGAACGGCAAGTCTCTGTGCGACTCAGTTCCTAGGGTATCGCCAGCTGCAATACAGAGAATCTACCGGAGATAGCCATGTGCAAGATTTGTTGGACTAGTGTTTTTGTGTTGTCGCTAATAGCGACAGGGATAACATATAAATTTGTCATTCAAGGCAAGGTAACAGAAAGCACTGATGGTAGAACGGCTATCCTGCTGAAGAAGAATGAAAGAGACCTTGTCCTGTCCGAGATGCGTGTATTTCTGGAAAGCATCCAACAGATAACCCGTGGCATTTCAGATGACAACATGGAGTTAGTCGCTGAGTATGCCCGGAAGTCTGGTCGAGATGCGCAAATGGCCGTGCCTGGCTCGCTGGTTGGTAAACTGCCGTTATCGTTTAAGAAGTTGGGGTTTGACACGCATTCAAAATTTGATGAACTTGCTCTTGATGCGGAACAACTGGGTGATCGTGACCATACTCTTTCTCAATTGAATACTCTTCTAAATAACTGTGTGGCATGCCATGCTGTGTCGTTTTCACCTATAGAGATGGTCTAAAGGAGCCAGTGAAATTTCACTGTAATGGAGCCACTTTGTTTTCACGCTAATGGAGCCACCCCGGTGGAGGTTTTGAGAGCGTAGCAGCCTGATTTCGGGCTCGGACATTCTGTTCATCCGGGTACCCTTCTGCTTTTCATGCGGGAGGTATCCATGGCAAACAGGAGGTTCGAGATGTTTGAGATACGTCATATTCTGGTGCGCATGCGCCAGGGTGATTCAGACCGGGCACTCGCCAAGGCCGGTCTGATCGGTCGACCCAAGGCCAAGGCACTGCGATTGGTTGCCGAAGGATCGGGACTGGCTGGACCCGGCCAGCCCCTTGCCGGACGATGCGGTGCTGGCACAAGCCCTTGGAGCCCCGCCGGCGACGGCATCCGCGCAATCGTGTGTTGAGCCGTATCGTGAGGTCGTCACCGACTGGGCCGAACAGGGGATCCAGAGCAAGACCATCTACCAGGCGCTGGTGCGCAATCACGCCTTCGGCGGCAGTTACTCCTCGGTCTACCGCTTCGTTCGCACCCTTGAGGTCAACGCACCCAAGGCGACGGTGCACCTGGACTTCGCACCGGGTGAAGCGGCCCAGGTCGATTTTGGTGCCGGGCCGGTATTGGTGGATCTGCACACGGGAGAGGAGATCAAGACCTGGTTCTTTCTCATGACCCTGTGCTGGAGCCGCCATCAATATGCCGAGCTCATCCTCAATCAGAAGGTAGACACCTGGCTGGCCTGCCACCGGCATGCCTTTGAATGGTTCGGGGGTACGGTCAAACGCGTCATCATCGATAACGCCAAGTGCGCGATTACCCGGGCCTGTATCCGAGACCCCGAGGTACAGCGATCCTATGCTGAATGTGCCGAGGGCTATGGCTTCAAGATCGATGCCTGCCCACCCCGGGATCCGCAGAAAAAGGGCCGGGTGGAATCGGGCGTCAAATACATCAAGCGCAACTTCCTGCCGCTGCGCGAGTTCCGGGACCTGACTGATGCCAACCGGCAACTGCATGACTGGATACTCGGTGAAGCTGGCAACCGTATCCATGGTTCCACCCATGAAAAACCGCTGATCCGTTTTGCAACCGAGAAACCCCTGCTGCAGCCGTTACCCGAGCAGCCGCCGGAGGCGGCGACCTGGGCCAAGGTCAAGGTCCATCGCGATGCCCATGTGCAGTTCGAGAAATGCCTGTACTCCGTTCCCTTTCGCCTGTTAGGGCAAGCCCTGTGGCTCAAGGCCACGGCGGTCACCGTGCGCATCTATCGCGAGCATGAACTGATCGCGGTGCATGCCCGCCTGGCCCGGCCCGGCACCCGCTCCACGGCCGATGATCACATGCCTCCGGAGGCGCTGGCCTGGAAGATGCAGGATCCAAGGTGGTGCCTCACCCAATCGGAACAGATCGGCGCTGCCTGCCATCACCTGATCCAGCGTCTGTTCTCCGATCGGGTGCTGGAAAATCTGCGTGCCGCACAGGGCATCGTCCGGCTCAAGAAAAAATATGGCGCGACTCGCCTGGAGGCCGCTTGCCAGCGGGCACTGGCCTACGACAACCCACGCTATCGCAGCGTCAAAACCATCCTCGAAAAAGGCCTCGATCAACACCCCTCGGCAGAGCAGGCCTTCGACACCCTGGCCGACAGCTACACCGGCCAGGGTCGCTTCTGCCGTAACACCCGCCACTTACTGAAACACTAAACAGGAGAACTCACCATGAATCCCATGCCAGAACTTGCCCCGATGCTCAAACAGCTCCGCCTCTCCGGTATCCTCGACTCCCTGGATGTCCGCAACAAACAGGCCATTGACAAGAAAATGGCCTATCCCGAGTTCCTTGCCCTGCTGATCAGTGATGAGGTCGCTCGACGGGACCAGAAACGCTTTGCCACCCGCCTGCGGCGGGCCTCCTTCCGTTCCCACAAAACCCTCGATCAGTTCGACTTCGACTTCAATCCCAACATCAACTCTGCACTCGTCCACGAGTTGATTGCAGGCCGTTTTATTGAAGAAAAGGTAGCCGTCTTGATTGTCGGACCCTGTGGCACCGGCAAGAGCCACATCGCCCAGGCCATCGGCCATGCCGCCGTCCGACAGGGGAACGATGTATTGTTTACTTCGCAGTCACAGCTCTTGGGTCAACTGCATGCTGCCCGGGCGACCGACTCCTTCGAACGCAAGTTCCTGAATCTGGCGCGCGTGCCACTGCTCATTATCGATGACTTCGGCCTGAAACCGCTGCGTCCGCCCCACGATGAGGACTTCCATGACCTGGTGGCCGAACGTTATGAACGCACCGCCACCGTCATCACCAGCAACCTCGACTTCGGCGAATGGGGCGATGCTTTCCCCAATCAGCTGCTGGGTGCTGCCACGCTGGACCGCCTTCGCCACGGTGCTTACCGCGTTGTTCTCGATGGCAAAAGCTATCGTTCACCCAGACCCATGGAGAACCAACTTGAAAACAAGCAAAAAGTGAGCAAATAATACCCCTGTCCAGGCCCGTATATCAGCACTTCAGGTAAGCGCACGAAATCCACTATAGAAGCACCTATAAACGTCCTTGAACAATAGGTTAAATGTCATATTATAGCTGGGAGAGCGAAGTCTGTTTTAAAGGCTGGAATGTCCGGAGATGCTGCATTGCTGTCGTTCGCTGATCGTTCGGGAATGGCAAGAGTTGGCCGGTAGCACTCCTTCAACAGTTCTGCGCTCGCTGAGTTTTCACGGTTAGGGAATGGCAATTCTGTACTGAAGTCGGACTTTACTGTTCAGCACTCTTCGTTCCTTTATGATACCTCGAGTGTATTATCGATTAGCCCGGGGGATGTTTCGAATTCCAGTAGAGCATGGTCTCCCGGGTACTTGCCTGACAGGTTGGGTTATGATTCGGGTATGACGAATCCGTCATTCCATATCATCGGGATGCCCTATGTGCCGGGTACCGCGCGCGGGAGGCTGCAGCGGGGCATGCAGGACAGTCCAACCGGGAAGATTGTCATGCTGGAACAGCCGTTAACGGATTCGTTCGAGTCGCTGCCTGCCGGGTTCGTGATGGTCGACGGAGCCCCGTTTTCACACAGCCTGATCCCATTGCTGGGTAGTGGCGTACCCTGCATCCTGGTTACCCGCAGCCAGGCCAAGGGACTGCAGGCGGGCATGGAACTGCTCATCGACGGCACAACCGGCCTGCTGACCACGAACCTGTCTGAATACATTGCCTCACAAGAGCCGCTTGTTGCCGGCGGTGTGTCGACCACCCGGGATGGCGAGGTTGTCAGTCTTCGTGTCAGCGCACGCAGCCAGTGTGCCGTGCAGCGTGCAGTCGAGTCGGGTGCCGAGGCCATCGGCCTGCTACGGTCCGAGTTTCTGTTCCCGGAAGATGAACGGTTACCGGATGCAGCGTTTTACCGCTCCGCCTTCCGTAAGCTATGCGAAACAGCTTCAGGCCTGCCGCTCACGATCCGGCTGTTCGACGTTGCAGCGGGTAAGCGCCCGTCCTGGCTGCCCCTGGCGCCTGTAGATGCCGGTGTGCTAGGCCGCCAAGGCGTGCGACTGTATGCTGACGAGCCGGTCCACGGCATCTACCTGGCACAGGCGAAGGCTATTGCCGCATTGGCACCGGAATTTGAGGTGCGCGTCTTGCTGCCATACGTGTCTGACCTTGCAGAGCTGCGGTACTGGCATGACGATATCAGGCGGCAGCTTGCCTGCCCGCTTTCAGTCGGCGGCATGGCCGAGACGCCTGCGGCGGCACTGCAGCTGCGCGAATGGCTTGAGGTCGTTGAGTTTGTTGCTATCGGTTGCAATGACCTGATGCAGTGCCTGTTCGGTGCCGACCGCGATGAACCGGGACTGTACCGCTATCTCGATCCGTATGCGCCGGCGCTGTATCGGTTCCTGCAGCAGGTTGCAGACGCAGTACAGGACCGCCTCGATGCGGTACAGCTGTGCGGTGTGTTGCCGCAGTTGCCGGGTATTCTGCCGCTACTGCTGGGCCTCGGCTACCGGGTGTTTTCGGTGGAAGCGACTCTACTACCGCACCTGCGGTCAACTATTGCCGGCACACATGCAGGAGAAGCCCGGATACTTGCACAGCGGGTATGCCGGGCAAAAAGTTCTGCTGCCGTTCGCGTAATTTTGGGTCAGACCGGACATCGGCAATCATAACTAGAAGGCCCAGCGGCGGCCGGACTCGGTACCGCAGATTGTCTGACGTGAACGGCAAGTTTTGCACACGCATTCCCGCCATTTACAGAAACTCCGGGAATGGCAAGTTGTGGACGGTTTCCCCCGTTGATGAATCCACTACTTGTTTGGATTACATAATCTGGGAAGGTCTGGTTTGGCTAAGAAAGTACGCATTTAACTTGCCGGGTCCTTTCTTAGAAAGTGGCAGCACCCAGAGATACTGCCACTGTGTCGTGGTCTTATAAATCTACCTGCTCCGATATTTTCAAAGCATCGTCCACCTCGATTCCGAGATAACGCACGGTACTTTCCAGTTTTGTATGCCCGAGCAATAACTGTACCGCCCGGAGATTGCCCGTTTTCTTGTAAATAAGCGCCGCTTTGGTACGTCGGAGGGAGTGTGTGCCATATTTATGCGGATCAAGACCAATACTGGCGACCCAGTGGTTAACGATCCGGGCATATTGACGGGTCGATAAATGTAGGCAGCGATGTACGCGGCTCGGAAATAAATACCCACCATTATTTAATTTGCGCTGAGTGATCCATGCATACACTGTCTCTCGGGTCTGTTCGGTTAACTCGAATTGAACAGGACGACCTGTTTTCTGCTGCACGATCACCGCACGTTCTCTGACACTCCCGGCCATGACAACATCATTTATACGCAAGGCAACCAAGTCACAACTGCGGAGCTTGCTATCAATAGCCAGGTTAAACAGGGCCAGGTCTCGCGTCTTTCCCAGCATCTGCAGCCTGACTCGGATTGACCAGACTTCCTTGGGCTTCAGTGGCGGCTTTTGCCCGGTTAGCTTCTGTTTTCTTGGTGATTGTTGGATATGGGCTGCATTTGCATGTAAGTCAGGCATGGGACTCTCCCCCCAAACCCACCATTTCCCTTCTAGTGATATCAGATGATTACAGCACTGCCCGGTTAACTATAGCCTAATGACGATCGCTGCGGTCGTCCTGCTGTTTGACATACTTTCCCGAGAACAGCTATTTTCGGGAAAGATGCTGACTCAGCATTACAATGAATCAATGGCTTATCCGTTGATTCGGCATGTGCACCAAACCTCGTAAACGGGAAAGTCAGGGGCAATTGCATGGAGACCATCAGTTCCTGCACCTCCCTGCACAACTGCCTCAGCAGCTTGTGTTCGGCCTTTGACTTGGCACTGTACCAACCATTGAGTTGAATGCGAAATTAATGCCACCAGAGGTTGACTTGGTTGCGCGTGTTATCTGCGGCACCGGTAGAATGTCCGAATGGCTGGATGATTACTCTGCCCTGCTTGAGAAAAAAGACATTGCTGATGCAACATGGAAATCCTATCGCGGTTTTATTAATGTTATCCGCAAAGGTCTTGGTGATTATGATCTGGCGGCCATCGACACACCCATCGCTGTGGGTTACCTGAGGCGGTACGAATCAACGCCACAGATGGCGAAGCAACTCAGGGCTAGGTTAAAGGATATTTTCAACGAGGCCATCCGCGAGGGTAAGATCAAAGACAACCTCATCAACGTGACACGCAACCCGAAAGTGACGGTAATACGTGAGCGATTATTTCTCGATGACTTCAATGTGATACTGGACAAAGCCGGAACAATGAATCTCTGGGTAAGCAATTCCATGCTGCTGGGATTAATTACCCGCCAGAGGTTGAATGATATTGCGAACATGAGGTTCTCGGATATTTCCGATAACTACCTGCACATCAAGCAACACAAGTCTGGCTCAATGGTAGGGTTGTCTCTGAATCTGCGGCTGGATGACATCGGCATGTCTCTCGGCGATGTAGTTTCCCGTTGCCGTGATCGTGTGGTTAGTCGGCACCTGATACACCATGCAAAGAATACCGCGAACACAAAGGCCGGCAGTCCGCTGAAGCGGCTCACCATCAGCAAGGGATTCAAGGATGCCCGCAACCGGTCAGGCTTGAAATGGGAGCACCCGCCATCGTTCCACGAGTTGCGATCCCTCTCAGGCCGCCTCTACGCCGATCAGGGCATCGATGCTCAATCCCTGCTCGGTCATAGGGATGCCAAGACAACGGCGCTCTACCTTGATGACAAGGGCGAAGAATGGATTTCTGTCGGATAGTTTCGGGACAGTTTCGGGAATCCTGAAATTCCTGCTTGTGGTTCAGTCAGTTACCAGCTGGCATAACTGTTCAGGTTTGAGCTGCATGGATAATGGTTACAATATTTTTATAGCCACGGAATCCACGAAAGAACACGGAAAAATAAATACATGAAAAATATTTCCGTGGTTTTCGTGGATTCCGTGGACAATAATTTCTGTTTTTATCATATTGAACCGCTACTAGCGTGCTGCCGCGGTTATCCGCAACATCGCCAAATGCACCAGTTCCCGTTGCAATGCACGACGCACCACCACTTCCTCGCGTTCCTTGCTCAGCACATCGGTATTGCTGTACAGGTAGTCTCGTGTCATCGTCACACGTTGCGGCTCGAGCAGCGGCAGATCGTCGCTCGTGGTCACGGCGAACTGGATTGTCTGACGCAACTGGAATTCGAGCACCTTGCCCGAATTATCCACCGACAGCACATCCTTTTCCTGTGAATCACTGATAATCTCCAGCACGGCAGTGGCTTCTTGCTCGTCCTCTGTGACCTTTACGTGATGCGTCCTCAGGGCCTCGGTAAAGTCTTCAATCAGTGAGCCCCAGGGCCTGCCGCTTTTTATAAAGGTAAGCGCCATTTCTTCCGGCAAGGCGGCGCTGCCACGCATCTGGAAGCCACACGCGGTCAATGAGATGGCCAGCCAACCGGCCAGCAACAGGCCAGACAGGAAACAGGCCGGTTTGGTGCCGCAGTATTTCAACCGGGACATTTGCATCAGGCGACCACGTTGACCAGTTTGCCGGGCACCACGATAATCTTGCGCACCGGCTTGTCCGCAATGTGCTTCTGCACGTTTTCCTCGTCCATCACCATGGACTCGATCACTTCCTGCGAGGCATCGGGAGCGATCTCGATACGGCCGCGCACCTTGCCGTTGACCTGCACCACCAGTGCAATGGATGTCTGCACCAGTGCGCTTTCATCGACAGCGGGCCACTGGCAGTCAACCACTGCCTGCTGATGGCCCAGTGCATACCACAGCGCATGCGTGATGTGCGGCACGATCGGTGACAGCATCAGCACCACCGCATCCAGCGCCTCCTGCATGACCGCACGCCCCTGCGCGGATTCATCCTCGAAACGCGACAGGGTATTCATCAACTCCATGTTGGCCGCAATGGCGGTATTGAAGGTGTAGCGTCGTCCGACGTCATCACTGACCTTGGCCAGGGTACTGTGAACACTGTGACGAATCGCCTTTTGTGCCGCATTCAGGTCGGCAATATTCAACTCGGGGGGCATCCCCGCCCTGACGTGCCCGTACACCAGTTTCCACAAACGTTTCAGAAAACGCGAGGCACCCTCGACACCCGAGTCCGACCATTCCAGCGATTGTTCCGGCGGTGCGGCAAACATGGTAAACAGGCGCACGGTATCCGCACCGTACTGGTCTATCAGGCCCTGCGGATCCACGGTATTGCCCTTTGATTTGGACATCTTGGAACCGTCCTTCAGCACCATGCCCTGCGTCAGCAGGTGGGTGAACGGTTCATCCGCGACCAGCAGCCCGGCATCGCGCATCAGCTTGTTGAAAAAGCGCGCATACAGCAGATGCAGTACGGCATGTTCAATACCGCCGACATACTGGTCTACCGGCATCCAGTAGTTGGCCCGCTCATCGAGCATGCCATGGGTCTGGTCCGCACAGGTATAACGCGCGTAGTACCAGGACGACTCGAAAAAGGTATCGAAGGTATCGGTTTCACGCTCGGCACGGCCGCCGCATTGCGGACAGGTCGTTTCAATAAAGGCTGTCATCTTCTTCAACGGCGAACCACTGGCGTCCACGGTCACGTCGGTGGGCAGGATCACCGGCAAATCAGCTTCCGGCACCGGTACCGCGCCACACTCGGCACAGTTGATGATCGGTATCGGGCAACCCCAGTAGCGTTGCCGCGACACACCCCAGTCACGCAGGCGGTAATTCACCTTGCGACGGCCCTTGCCCGCCTGCTCCAGCCAGTCGCCGATGGCGGCAAAGGCCTGCTCGGAAGTCAAGCCGTCGAAGCCGGCGGAGTTTTTCAGGATACCCTTCTCGACAAAGGCGGCAGTCTCAAGATCAGCGGCCTGCTGATCATTGACGGGATAGATGACCTGCCTGATGGCAATGCCATTGGCCTTTGCAAACTCGTAATCACGCTGATCATGTGCCGGCACCGACATCACCGCTCCGGAACCGTATTCCATCAATACGAAGTTGGCTGCCCAGATGGGGACCTGTTCACCGCTGATCGGGTGGACAGCCTTGAGACCGGTATCGATGCCTTTCTTTTCCTGTGTGGCCAGCTCGGCCTCGCTGACACCAGAGACACGGCAGGCCTCGATAAAATCCGCGAGCGCCGCATTGCCGGCGGCGGCCTCGGCGGCCAGCGGGTGTTCCGGTGCAACGGCGACATAGGTCACCCCCATCAGGGTATCCGGTCGCGTGGTATAGATGGGTAACACGTCATCACGGCCAGCGATACCGAACTGCATCTCGATGCCTTCCGAGCGCCCGATCCAGTTGCGCTGCATGGTGCGCACCTGCTCCGGCCAGCCATCGAGTTTGTCGATGTCGTTGAGCAGCTCGTCTGCATAGTCGGTTATTTTCAGAAACCACTGTGGAATTTCACGGCGTTCCACCAGCGCACCGGAACGCCAGCCACGCCCGTCAATGACCTGCTCATTGGCAAGCACGGTATTGTCGACCGGGTCCCAGTTCACCACCGCGGTCTTTTTATAGACCACACCTTTCTCGAACAGGCGCGTAAAGAACCACTGCTCCCAGCGGTAATACTCCGGGTCACAGGTGGCGACCTCGCGCTCCCAGTCATAGCCGAACCCCAGCTGCCTGAGCTGGTTGCGCATGTAATCGATGTTCTCATGCGTCCACTGTGCCGGTGGCACCCGGTTCTTTATCGCGGCGTTCTCCGCCGGCAGCCCGAAGGCGTCCCAGCCCATCGGCTGCAGTACATTTTTACCCTGCATGCGCTGGTAGCGGGAGATCACGTCGCCGATGGTGTAGTTACGCACATGCCCCATGTGCAGGCGTCCGCTGGGATAGGGAAACATGGACAGGCAATAATATTTTTCCCGCCCGCTATCCTCGGTCACCCGAAAGGTCTGTTGCTGCTCCCAGAATTCCTGCGCGCGCGCCTCGATTCCGCCCGGTGTGTAGATTTCGTCCATCGGCTCACTGCTGGTCATAAAATCAAAGGCGGAAGAATACCTTAGCCAACAGATGCCCCACAACACGGGAATGAGGATTTCCTTCAACTGTGAGCCCGTTTGGTCCACACTTAAACCATGAACCGGAATGGAGGAAAGTACAGCAAATGACCGACTCAGACGATAAATCCACCCGCGAAAAATGGCTGCAGGCCTATGACGATATGATGATGCGGGTCAAAACGGCCTACGAGGAGGCGGAAGAAAGCACCCGACCGGCGCTGCTGGATTTTATCCACAAGGCCCGCGACACCGCCGTTGAACTGGAAGAACTGACCAAAGAAGAAGCAGAAAAGGTTGCCTACTACCTGCACCGTGACCTGGAGGACGCAGGCAGGCACCTCGCCGAGACCGGTCATGAACTGGGTGACTGGCTACGCTTTGATATCGATCTGATTGAAGACCGGCTGATGTCCATGCTGTCACTGGTCGCCGATCGCACCCGACTGGAAATGCTGCAGTTCGAGCACGATATCCAGGAAGGCCCCGCCTGGAATGCCCGTGAAATCACCGGCCCCGGGACCCTGGTCTGCGACAGCTGTGGTAACGATATCCATTTTCATGCCACCGGGCAGATTCCGAACTGTCCGAACTGCGGCCACAGCGTTTATCACCGCAAAATACTCAACAGTGACCACCGCTAGAATCCTGGCAGGCAATCCACCTGAGAATTTTTGTTGTGCACTCTATTATTCCCCTGCAGCCAGCCGGGATACTATGTGCAATCAACTGTTCGAGGTGTACTATAGCGCCCGTAACAACACACAAGTAATCACCAAGGAGTGAGACCCATGAAAGCCATTATGCAATTTCGTACATTCATCATCTGCCTGCTGCTTGCCCTGCCTTTTGGCAGTGCCATGGCGGATGAATATTCAGACACCGTCGACCTGTTCAGAAATGCCGGTGAAAGCGGCTGGTTCGTTGACAACAGCTACGGCTACGCCGTCTTTCCGACAATCGGCAAGGCGGGTTTTGTCGTCGGTGGCGCACACGGCAAGGGACGCGTCTATGCCGGGGGTAAACACACAGGCGACACCTCAATGACCCAGATGAGTATCGGCTTCCAGATGGGCGCTGAAGGCTTTAGCGAGATCATCTTTTTCGAGGACCAACGTGCCTATGATGAATTCACCAGTGGCAACTTCGAGTTTAGCGCCGATGCCAAGGCCGTGGCGATCACTGCCGCTGCTGGCGGTTCAGCCGGCACTACCGGCAGCTCGGCCGGTGCCAGTGGTGGCAAGAAAGACGCCACCACCAAGGGCTCCTACCACAAGGGTATGGCGACCTTTACAATAACCAAGGGTGGCCTGATGTATGAGGCCGTGGTTGCCGGTCAGAAGTTCTCCTACACCCCCATGTAACACTGCACTAACAAGACAGCGCGTTCCCCCCGGCTGAATCAACCCTGATTCAGCCGGGGCTCTGTAACCAGGCTCTCATCTAAACCCGCCAGAAGTCGAACACTGATACACGTTCAAACAACAACCCAGGAGATTCACCCATGAAAGCAATTATGCAATTTCGCAGCTACCTTATTTGTTTGCTACTAATTCTGCCCTTCGGCACTGCCATGGCAGATGATGATGCCGCTAAATATGCGGAGACCATCAAGATATTTCAGGATGCCGGTGCCAGCGGCACGTTCTTCAACAACAGCTACGGGTATGCCGTGTTCCCGACCATTGGCAAGGGTGGCATTGGCGTCGGAGGTGCCTACGGCAAGGGGCGCGTCTATGTCGGTGGTAAACACGTTGGCAACACCTCGATGAGCCAGTTAAGCATCGGTTTTCAGCTCGGCGCCGAGGCCTTTAGTCAGATCATCTTCTTCGAGGACCAGCGCGCCTATGACGAGTTCACCAGTGGCAACTTCGAGTTCAGTGCCGATGCCTCGGCTACTGCAATCACCGCCGGTGCCAGCGCGTCTGCTAGCACCACCGGCAGTTCGGCCGGCGCCAGTGGTGGCAAGAAAGACGCCACCACCAAAGGCTCCTACCACAAGGGCATGGCTACGTTTACCGTGGTCAAGGGTGGCCTGATGTATGAAGCGGTTCTTGCCGGACAGAAGTTCAAAAAACTCGAACCCGTAATGTAATACTGTAGTCTTAGACGGTTGATCCCGGCTGAATCCACTCCTGATTCAGCCGGGATGACCCTTACCCGCTCTTTCAGCGGATCAACAGGAAATCACCCTCCATCTTCCGTTTGCAGCAATACCATTTAGCCTGGCAGCCACACCCAGCCACTGCGGGGCAGGTGCAATCATCCGCCATGCGTGTAATATAGCCGCATCCTGAAAACAGGCTGTATATAACCACGGAGATTACCCCATGAAAGCGTGTATGCCATTTCGCACATTCATCCTCACTCTGCTGCTTGCCCTGCCCTTTGGCAACGCCGTGGCAGACGAAGATGATGCTAAGTTTTCAAGTACCATCAATGTCTTCAAGCAAGCCGGTGAAAGCGGCCGCTTTTTCGACAACAGCTACGGCTATGCGGTCTTTCCTACCATTGGCAAGGGTGGCTTTGTTGTCGGTGGTGCCTACGGCAAGGGACGGGTTTATGCAACAGGTAACTACACGGGCGACACGACAATGACCCAGTTAAGCGTGGGTTTCCAGCTCGGCGGTCAGGCCTACAGCCAGATCATCTTCTTCGAGGACCGGCGTGCCTATGATGAATTCACGGGTGGCAACTTCGAGTTCAGTGCCGATGCCTCGGCCGTGGCGATTACCGCCGGTGCTACCGCATCGGCGGGAACCAGCGGCAATGCTGCAGGCGCCAGTGGCGGCCAGCATAATGCCACCACACGGGGCAACTACTACCGGGGCATGGCAACCTTTGTCGTCACCAAGGGTGGCCTGATGTACGAGGCCGTACTCGCCGGACAGAAATTCTCCTACACCCCCAGGTAACACTGTCCGTAGCAACACCGATTAGCCCCTCTCCCTGCGGGACACCTGCATTCATGCAGACACCCCGGAGGGAGAAGGAACTCTTCTTTTCAGCCCGGTGCTCTGTTTCTACACTGATTCAAATGCCCTTCCCGGGATCACCGGAACGACTCCGCTGGCCGCATTTGAGCCAGCACAGCATCAGGCAAGCCATGCTCAGAATCACAATCGGCACATTACCCATGCGCACATACGGCGTGACACCCTGCATGGGAGTCACGGCCGCGCTTACCACGGCGATTTCAAATTGTGGACTTTGCTGTGTGATGCGGCCACGGTGATCGATGATTGCAGAGATACCGGTATTTGTTGCACGCAGCATCGGGCGCCCGGTTTCCTTTGCCCGCATGCGTGCCATTTCCAGGTGCTGATGCGGCGCAAGTGAATCGCCAAACCAGGCATCGTTACTGACATTTACCAGCATCGCCGCCTCCGGTAATGCCTTGATGATTTGCTCGCCGAACACGACTTCATAACAGATGGAGGTCGCCACCGGGTAGCCGGCCGCCAGCAGCAGGGGTTGCGAGTCGGTGCCACTGGAAAAATCGGCATTCGGTACTGCCAGCGCATCCAGCGCATCGCCGATCAACCAGCGCAGCGGCAGGTATTCACCATAAGGGACCAGGTGCTGCTTGTAATAGAAGGCCTGTTCCCCACCCAGCGCGATCACGGCGTTGTAGTATTCCCAGTGCTGCTTGTCGAGCACCGGGATCCCGGTCAGCAACGAGGCACCGCTTTTCTGCAGTTCCGCTTCCAGGTAGGCAATAAAACCGTCGTTCACCTGGTCATGAAAGGCAGGAATCGCGGTCTCGGGCCAGATGGTCAGGTCACTGACCTGCGAGCCAAATGTGAGGTCCGTATAGCGGCTGAAAGTACTCAGCAGATTTTCCGGCGCCCACTTGTCTTCCTGGCTGATATTGCCCTGCACCAGACTCACCTGAATGGCCTCACCCCGCGGCGTGCTCCACTGCACCCGGTCCAGCAGCAGGCCCGCGACCAACACCGTGACCAGTAATGCCACGCTGACCAGCCGTTGCTGATTCTTCAGCACTGCCAGCAACAACGCCGGCAGCAGCGCCAGCAACCAGCCGGTACCATAGACGCCGAGCACGGGGATATAACCCGCCAGCGGGCTGTCTATCTGGCTGTTGGCAATATTCAGCCACGGAAAGCCGGTAAACAGCCAGCTGCGCAGCCACTCCGACAACACCCAGCCGGCAGGAAAGGCAATCACCAGTACCGGCCAGGATGGGGTGCGATAGACACGTCCCAGGCCGTATCCCAGCACTGCGGGATAGAGACTCAGGGTGATAACCAGTCCAAGCGTTACGCTGAGCGCACCCATGACCGGCACATGACCAAATACATGGATACTGTTAAATACCCACGAGATACCCGCGCCAAAAAAGCCCAGGCCAAAAAGAAAGCCGCGACGGAAAGACTGGCCGGGGGTGTCACGTGTCCACTGGTTAAACAGCAATAACAGCGAGCCGATGATCACCGGATAGTAACCAAAGGGTGCAAAGGAGGTGACCGCCAGCGCGCCTGCGAACAGCATCAACAGTCCGCCATAACGGTCCATCAGACTGTTCACACGCCGTTATCTGCCTGATCAACCGGTTGCTCAACAGGTTCCGGTAACAGTGTGAGTTGCAGCATGTGGACACGACGACTGTCGGCACGCAGGATCTTGAACAGCAGGTTGCCGATAACGACCCGCTCACCCCGTTTTGGCAGATGGCCGATCTGGTGCACAACCAGGCCACCGATGGTGTCGAATTCTTCATCTGAAAGTGACAGATTGAAGTATTCATTGAAGTCCTCGATCGGCGTCAGGGCCTTGACGGTGTAATGCACCTCACTGTGCTTGCGGATGGTGTCCTCTTCTTCAACATCATGCTCATCTTCAATTTCACCGACAATCTGTTCCAGCACGTCCTCGATGGTGACCATACCGGCGACACCACCGTACTCATCAACCACAATGGCCATGTGATTGCGGTTATTGCGAAATTCCTTTAACAGCACATTCAGCCGTTTGCTTTCCGGGACAAAGATGGCGGGACGCAGAATATTGCGCACGTTCAGCAGGCTGTCGGAGCGTTCGAAGGCGTACAGCAGGAAGTCCTTCGCCAGCAGGATACCGACGACCTCGTCACGGCTTTCGCCAATAACCGGGAAACGCGAGTGTCCGGATTCGACAATGCTGCGCAGCAGCACATCGGGACGGGTATCACGCGCCAGCATGACAACCTGGGAACGCGGGATCATGATATCGCGCACCTGCATGTCATCCACCTGCAGCACACCTTCGAACATGGCGAGCGCGTCAGTATCAAACAGGCCATTTTTTTGTGCGGCACGCAGCATGCCCAGCAGCTGCTCGGTGTCGGAGGGCACCCGTACGAGCGCCTGTTTGATCCTGGATACCCAGGAACGCTTCACCGGGTCGTTGGGAGGTTGTTCGTTGTTCATAAATATTAGTTAGTTATACGACATTTGCGATACTAACATCAGGTCCATTATTGAGTACACCGGCAACCGGATTCGTACTAGTAGGGGTTGGCATAACCCAGGCTGGCCAGCAGTTCGGCCTCACGGGCTTCCATCTGATGGGCATGATCATCGTGCTGGTGGTCAAAACCCAGCAGGTGCAGTACGCCGTGGACGACAATGTGTGCCCAGTGCGCATCGAGCGGCTTGTGCTGCGCAACCGCTTCACTGGCAACCACCGGGGCACAAATCACGATATCGCCCAGCAGTTCGGTAGCCACGCCGGGGATGCCTTCATAGGGAAACGACAGCACATTGGTTGGCCCGTCCTTGCCACGGTACCGGTGATTGAGCGCGGTGATCTCCGCCTCATCCACGATCCGCACCGTCAGCTCGGCATCCTTTTTCTGCTCAGGCAAGGTTTGTAACACCCATTGCCTGATCGTATCCTCGCCTGGTATTCCGTCAACGGCCATCGCGTACTGGACATCGACCGTCTCATGTTGATTGCTCATAACTGCGTCCCGTGTAGATTATTTGTTGTTTGCAGCTGACTGCTCATACGTCTCGTAAGCTGAAATAATCCGCTGTACCAGCGGGTGGCGAACGACATCGTTTGACGAAAAGAACGTGAATCCGATGTCGTCATAGTCATTCAGCACCTCGGTCGCCTGCCGCAGGCCGGACTCAACGTGTTTCGGCAGGTCAATCTGGGTAATGTCGCCGGTCACTACCGCGGTTGAACCAAAACCGATACGCGTCAGGAACATCTTCATTTGTTCAACGGTGGTGTTCTGTGCCTCGTCAAGAATGATGAAGGCATCGTTGAGACTGCGGCCGCGCATGAACGCCAGCGGCGCAATCTCGATCACGTTACGTTCGATCAGCTTTGCAACCCGGTCGATACCGAGCATTTCATAGAGCGCGTCGTACAGCGGCCGTAAGTAGGGGTCCACCTTCTGCGTCATGTCACCGGGCAGAAAGCCGAGCCGCTCGCCCGCCTCGACGGCCGGGCGTACCAGCACCAGGCGGCTGACGCGTTCCTGCTCCAGTGCCTGCACCGCACAGGCAACAGCCAGGTAGGTCTTGCCGGTACCGGCCGGACCGATACCAAAATTCAGGTCGTGTTCGAGTATATTGCCAAGGTATTGTTTCTGGTGATCGCCCCGGGGGGTAATGGCGCCGCCCGGCGTCTTGATCACGATGATGTTGCGTTTTCCGGCATTTTTGCTGGCAACTCCCTGTGCCGCACCTGCCTCCTGCAGATAGAGGTGAATCTTCCCCGGCGTGAGCGACCCGGACCCGGTTTCCAGGTACAGGCCTTGCAGGATCTGGCTGGCACGTTTCACCACACCGGCCTCACCGATGATGCGGAACTGGTTGCCACGGCTGTTGATTTCGACACCCAGGCGCTGTTCCAGCTGCCGCAGGTGCGCGTCCAGCTGGCCACACAATTCCGCCAGCCGCTCATTGTCGGCTGGTTCCAGCGTGATATCGACAGAAAGGGTGTCAGCGTTCAAGAGCGGATCAGGAGGCCTTCAGGTGTGTGGAGGCTACGGCATCCTCTACCGACAGGAGTTCACCGCGCAGTGAATTCGGCAGTGCCTCGGTGATGCGTACATCAACAAAATACCCGATCAGCGCCGGGTCGGCATCGAAGTTCACAACACGGTTATTCGCCGTGCGGCCGCTGAGCTGATCAGCGCGCTTGCGTGATACCTTTTCAACCAGCACGCGCTCGACCTTGCCCACCATCGATGCGCTGATTGCGGCGGCCATTTCATTGATGCGCTGCTGCAACCGTGACAGGCGCGCCTTCTTGGTCGCGTGCTGGACATCATCCGGCAGCCCGGCAGCCGGTGTGCCGGGGCGCGCACTGTAGATAAAACTGAACGACTGGTCGAAGCCAACAGCCTCGATCAGTGCCATGGTTTGCTCGAAGTCGTCATCGGTCTCACCGGGAAAACCGATAATAAAATCGGACGACATACTGATGTCGGGTCGCACCTCGCGCAGTCGCCGGATAATGGACTTGTATTCCAGCGCCGTGTGATTGCGTTTCATCAGGGCCAGCACCCGGTCCGAACCGGACTGTACCGGCAGGTGCAAATGGCTGACCAGCGCCGGGACTTCCGCGTAGGCCTGTATCAGGCTGTCACTCATCTCCAGCGGGTGCGAAGTGGTATAGCGTATACGGCCAATACCCTCGATCGCGGCAATGTAGTTGATCAACAGCGCCAGGTCCGCGCTATCGCCGTCGTCCATCAGCCCGCGGTAGGCATTGACGTTCTGGCCCAGCAGGTTCACCTCACGCACCCCCTGCGCGGCCAGTGCGGCCACCTCCGCAAGGATGTCATCGAAGGGTCGGCTGACTTCTTCACCCCGTGTGTAGGGCACCACGCAAAAACTGCAATACTTGCTGCAGCCTTCCATGATGGAGACAAACGCACTCGGTCCGTCGGCACGCGGAGCCGGCAGGCAATCAAACTTTTCTATTTCGGGAAAACTGATATCGATGACCGGCTGCTGCGCACGACGCGCCTCGTTCAGCAGCTCCGGCAGGCGGTGCAGTGTCTGCGGCCCGAAGACAATGTCGACATAGGGTGCGCGGGCGCGAATGGCCTCCCCTTCCTGGCTGGCCACGCAGCCACCGACGCCGATCACCAGCTGCGGACGCTGCTCCTTCAGTTCCTTCCAGCGGCCCAGCTCGGAAAACACCTTTTCCTGCGCCTTCTCACGGATGGAGCAGGTATTCATCAGCAACACGTCAGCCTCTGCAGGATCCTGTGTCACTTCCATCCGGTGCGAGGCCGCCAGCACGTCCGCCATCTTGGACGAGTCGTACTCGTTCATCTGGCAACCGTGGGTCTTGATATAGAGTTTGTTCGCCATGCCACTTGAGTCTTTGCAGTTCGTCACGGGAATATACGTGGTTTGGCACCCTGTTTCCACGTATCAGGCCAGGCCGTTGCTGATAACAGACTGCATCGTGATGCCATTACACCTAAATTATCGACTGAGCTGCAAGATACCGGCCCTGCTACGGCTTACTCCAGCGGTGGCTGCTGATACCACATGAGGCTATCTTTATCCAGGTTTCTCTATTTCGGAAGATCCGTAATTGTCTGGCGGGGTAGCGGCTGGACTCTTTGCCTGTGTATTTGTCTGTGTATCTGTCGGGGTATCCGCCGGTGTTTCCGTGGCCGAATCAGGCACCGTGGTCGCGGGGGTATCGGTATATTCGAGGGGCTCGCCTTCTTCGTCCATCCACAAATGCTTGACGTTGCCGATCAGGCCCGAGATGGGGCGTGTAATCCCACCCAGCACGGCCCCCTTGCCAGCCGTTTCGATGATCTCCCCGAGGTTGGATTCCAGTTGCGTCAGAGTTCCCCAGAACTTGATTTGCGGACCGGTCCAGTAGCCATAGGAATCCTGTTCGTCTCCCCGCAGGTCGAGGTCGTAGAAAATGGCGGCACCGCGCTCGCGCAAATCCAGTTGTGCCTCCATGGCGAGCGGACTTTGCAGAATGTCAATTCCTTCCTCGTAGCTAATACCGCCTTTCGCGGTCATCAGAACTTCCGGACTCTGCACCACGTATTTTTTGATTTGCACATCACGCGATTCACCCCGTAACAGGTGCGCCTCAATTTTATCGTAGGGGACTTCCTTGATGTAATTGACCAGTCTTGCCACCGCGCCCAGCCCAAACAACCCGGTCGGAATATAGGACACGCCCTCACCCACGGCGCCCGCAAAATTGGAGCTTCCTGTGACCAGGGGATCGTTGGGGTCAAGCAGACGAAAGACACCGTCACGGCTGTGCATCTTCATGTCAAAGTACAGGTTGTTGCGGTACTGCACCATGTTCGGGGAGTTGCCATAGGCATCAATCTTGACGTCAAACAGGCCTTCTGCCATGGGTGTTGATTCGGGATCGAGTTCGCGGAGAAAAGTGGCCAGATCAAAGCGATCGACACTGGCCTGCATTTCCAGATCATAGGGCTTCTCGCCCGGTGTAAAGGTCATCACAGAATTCAGTGCAATGGGACTGTCATGAAACTGCGCCTTGAACTGGTCGAGCGAGAGCCTGCCCGCTGTCGCCTCGGCACGCCCGGTGATATCAACAATCTCCAGGTAGTCAGTATAGAAAAGACGCTGGATATTGTAGGTCACGTGCCGGTTATAGGGTATTACATCCCAGAATGCCTGGTCATCGGCGCGCATGTCATCCGCCTGTTTCTCCGCTTCCATGGCAGCGCGCTGTTCCTCGCTCAGTTCTGCCTCTGCTTCCTCTTTTGCTTCTTCGTTGGCAATCGCCTTCAGGGTGTTGAGGATGTCATTCAGGTAGAACACGCTGCTGTCGACACTGGCAGTCATCTCATCGTGCTCACCCTGCTTGCGAGTATGCACTGCCTTTACTTGCAGGTCGCTTTCTCCGGACTTGCCACGCGTGCTGATGGGCGCACTGATGTCGAAGCTGCCATCCGCTTCCAGTTGTCCATCGAGCCTGACCTCGAGCAACTCCAGCGGCAAGGCCTCCCTGCTCTTCAAACCCTCTACACGGGTTGTTGAATCCAGCCGGCCACTTTTATCCAGGGTGGTCACCGAGGTCAGTTCACCGGCCGTCAGGCCGTGACCGGGCAGGATCGCGGGCTGATCCAGCAACGACGGCAGCAACATTTTAATATTCGCAGTCAGGGTCTCGACCCATGTCGTGTCACCACGTCCTTTCAGGATTACATCCACATCGGCATCGAGTGCAGGCTTGCCCTTGTCCTTGTCAAAAGTAATGTTCAATTGCTTTAACTTTGCATGCAGCGTATCACCCTGCATCACGGTTTCGGAATCCGCGATCAGGGTAAAGGATTGCAGCGCCTGCTTGTCTCCAGCCTTCAGGACAGAGCCCGTCACCTTGAACGGCTCAATGGTATCGATACGCAGCGACTTGCCATCCGAGCTGAGTACCGCCTTGCCGTTGGCCTCGGTAAAAGCCAGCCCCCTGGCTGCCAGTATCCCTACGAACGGTTCAGGGGTGAGGTTGGCTACCGTCAGGGTCACCTTGCCGCGGGCGCGGCCCAGCTCCGATTGCCGGCTACTCAAGTTGGTACGCACACGGACATTTGAATCGGCCTGCAGCGAAATACGCGGTTGGTTATCCGCATAAAACAGGTTCGCCGACAGGCGGCTCAGGTCAATGCTGGATGCACCCTGTGCCAGTTTATAATTTGCTTCCAGGCGCAACGGCGCCTCTATGGAACCCTGCAAGGCCCTGTCGACCACCGGCTGCCGGGAAAATGCCTGTACATCCATATCCAGTTGACCCTCGGCCAGCAAGGGCTTGTCGGCCGCCCCTGGCAGGGTCAGCGTGCCACTGGCAGCCAGCAGTTGTTGCTTCTCGCCGGTCACATTGAGGCCCTTGTATGTGATACGGGTGCCATCCGGCGCCAGGCGCACGCTGGGCGATACACTGATTGCGACATCCTTGAGCATCGGCCCGTCCGGGCCGGTGATGGTGACATTATCCAGCCTCACGGGTTTAGCTGAAGTTAATGTAGCAACCCCCTGACCTTCCGCCGCCAGCGTAAAATCCGCACGCTGCAGTTTGCCCTTAAGGGTGGTGTCCGGCACGAAGGCAGAGAACCAGCCAAGCTGGATATCGCTGATATTGAGCGTGGCCAGCGGTCCTTCCGCATTGCCAATGCGGGTGCCGGCTGCCGTATTTTTCATGACCAGTGGCTGCAACAGATCCAGATGCAACAGGCGGGTCTTCTGGTCCAGCCGCAGGTCTGCATCCAGCGCATTGACAACCACCGCATCGGGCTGTTGCAGGATCGCCGTCTTGAAGTCCAGCGAAACCTTTTTCGGCAGGGACTGTCGCCCCGACTGCTCGATGGCCAGCAGGTCCACCAGCCGGTGCAGCTCCATATCAGCCGTGGCCCGGGCATTGATGGCGCCCGGCTGTTCTCCAAGCGGTACCGTGGCCGTAAAGTCAGCCGTGGCCACTTCACCCGTACCATCATCGACCCGCAGTTCATTCAGCGACACATCCAGTGCCTCACCACGGTAGGTAATACGAGGCAGCACCTTCAGGTTGAGTCCCTCGACGACAGGTTTGTCTTCCTGCATGAGAGTAAAACCGGTTACCGTCAGCGCCTTGACCGGATTAATGTGTATGTAACCTGCCGTATCAGTGGTGATCTCAAATGCACCGCTCAGGGTACCTGACATCAATTCGTGCTCGGGCAGGAAGATGTCAAACCAGGCCAGCGGCACCTCTGGCAATTCGAATGCCAGCAGGACATTCTCCTGCTGCATGAAGGCATCGATATCCTGCAGCGGGATATCCAGATCTTGCGGCAAACTGGAAGTCAATGGCCGGATAGCTGCTTCATCCGTCATCCCTGAATAAATCGTCTCGACGCGCAGGCGCATGCCCGACAGCAGTGAAAGCCGGAAGTTATTTTCCAGTCGCAGCAACTCGGGCAGGTTTTCGTTGCTGTGTGTTTCCCTGATCTGATTGACCAGCAGATTGCTGATGACCGTGATGTTACCGGTTGTATCTGCCATATTGAAAAGCAGATCACCACTGAGCGCTTCTTCTGAGGGTGGTATCACCGTACCCTTCACATAGCGCTGCACCAGGCGCTCGTTTGCCGTAACCCGGTAACCGCCGTCAAACACACCACTGTTGCCGTTATAGCGTCCCTCGAGTGTCAATTCAGAACGCTGATTGCCATCCGCATCGAGCTGTATGTTCACGAGGTGCCACGCCTCGGGCGTAAATTCAGGCTCTTCACCAGCGGTCTGCACTGCCAGTAGTTCCGCTTCCGTCAAGGGTGCAGGTGTCACCCGCAGTTTCATGCTGGTACTTTCAGCCTCTGGCAGGCTTGCAAGCATCACATCAGCGTCAAACGCTGTCTCGATCGAACTGAAGCGCCCCCGCGTGAGCTGATCGAGGACGAGACGGCCATCCAGCGCAACCAGTTCATCCTCCTTGCCGGTATGGTAGTGCGCCTTCACATTGATAGCGCCCGTTGTTTTGGGTCTGACGCCGCCACCGGTAATGCTCGCCGATACCGATTGCTGGTCCGGCAAGAACACATCCGCATTGACAGCCACTTCCTGCAGGGTGTAGCTGAGCCCATGTTGCAAGGATGCCAGCACACCGGGAAACACACCGGCCTCTTCAGGTTCTTCCGTTTCCGGCGGATTGAACTCGCTCACATCGACACGGACATCCTTCAGCGCAAGCGTCTTGATGTTGGCATTCAACAGCAGCAGTGATGAAAGGCAGTAGCGCAGGGTCCCCTGCTGCAGCTCGAAATGCCCGCCTGCATACTCCACCGCAACCTTGTTGAGGTGCACGGACCACGGCGTAATATGAACGTAATCGAGCTGCAGCGAGTCCACCAGCGGACCCACATGCTTGAGCAGCATCTTTTTCTGGAAACCGGGATTGAAGACCACCGCGGACAGCACGGTGAGAACCAGCAGCAGGCTTATAGGTATATAGAACCGCGGACGTTTTAAATCAGCAAGTTGCATGCAGATTCCTTATGGCGACCAGCTTGTTATAGGACACCTGATGGTCAAGTATAAAACATAACCCGCAGAAGTGAATTGCATTCGTGATACCTGCAGTCACAGAGATCGCACCACGCCCGACTAATCGTCGGGCATACACGAGAGGCTCCTGCAGGCAGAGCACCGGGCTCAAGCGGCGCGCATTGCCCTGGCAATCGAGATCATCGCGAAGCCCTGCAGAATCAGTTCAATGGCGACGAACATACCGATAACCCAGAGACCCGAGACCGGCCACCCGGCAAAGATAATGCCGCCCAGCACGATAGAAACCAGGCCGGCGAATACAATCCAGCCCCAGTTGGCAACGTCACCGCGTGACTGAAATCCAACAATCAGGCGAAACACACCCGTGATCACAAAGAAGGATGCCAGAAACAGCGTCATCCACACCGCGCTGGCGGCCGGATTCGTCACCATGACAATGGCCGCTGCAATATAGACCAGTGCAATCAGCACATGCCAGACTTTGCTCTTCCACTCACCGGCCTTGAAGGCATCGATCAGCATCACGACGCCGCCAAACAAAATGAGAAAACCAAAGTACAGCACACTGACAACCGTCAAAGCGACCTCCATGGACAGTCCGACGAAACCGAGAATAACCATTACGATGCCCATGAACATGAGCCAGCCGCGATTCTTCCTGATGGTAACGTTTGCCTGCTCAATCGTATTGTCATCTGTTGTGGTCATGTCATGTACTTCCTTCCTGTTTATGGATGCGGATTTCCTGTTTGCTGTACAGACTTACTTTCTATTGAATATCATTTTGCAACGCTGCACACACCATCCACCAGCGGTTCGTAAGGGTTACCGCACAAGGCATTGGAGATGTCGGCAATCGCCTTTTGCGCACGCACGCTGTTGCCGGCGGCATCCAGCGGCGGTGAAATGGCGGCAATGCCGAACTTGCCGGGCGACACGGCAAGTATGCCACCACCGACACCGCTCTTTGCGGGCAACCCGGTCTTGTAGAGCCACTGCCCGGAGTCATCGTACAAACCGGCCGTGGCCATCACCGCCAGCACCTCAGCAATATGTCCGCTGCTGATTACCTTTTTGCCGGTGACCGGGTTCTTGCCACCGTTTGCCAGCGTGGCCGCCATGGTGGCAAGGTCCTTCGCGTTGACACCAACGGAGCACTGGCGCGTATAGATATCCGTCGCTTCGATCGGGTCTCCCTTGATACGCCCGTAGGCATACATCAGCATGGCCAGTGCCTGGTTGCGCTGGTTGGTTTCTGCCTCTGACTTGTAGACATCTTCCATCACCGAGAGCTTGCGACCGGCAAAATCGTTATAGGTGCCAAGAATTGTTGCCCAGACCTCTTTTTCGTTCGCGCCCTTGATCATACTGGTGGCAGTAATCGCCCCCGGGTTGACCATCGCGTTCATCTGCTGTCCCTTGTACTGCTCAATGGCCACAATGGAGTTGAATACCTGGCCGGTCGCATCGACGCCCATGTTATTTAAAATGGCGTCTGTCCCGGACTCTTCCATGACCCTGGCCATGGTAAAGACCTTGGAGATGGACTGGATGGAGACCTCGGTCTTGATATCACCGACACTGTAGACATCGCCATCAACCGTGACCAGCACAATACCGAACACGTTCGGATCCACCTCGGCCAGCGCCGGGATATAGTCGGCATTGGCACCTTCATCCAGGTCCTTGTATTTTTCATAGGCGGCCTTGAGTACCGCTTCTATATCAGCGGCCTGTGCCTGGGTAAAACAGCTGCCGACGACCAGACTGACTGCCATGACAATGCGCAAAACAGAAAGAATATTGGTTTTCATATTGTTCTCCTTGATATAAACAATGCGTAGGTTGGGCAAAGGAACAAAGTGACGTGCCCAACATGTGTTGCAGGATGTTGGGCACGCCATGCTTTGCCCAACCTGCCAGACTTCGAGTCTAGAAGGTAACTCCACCGATCAGACGCAGCGCCCAGGTATTCGGTTCGTGGTCAACACGGTGCTGCTCGTAGGTGCCGGTGAAATAACCATTGCGCAGGAATTTGTACTTCACCTGCAGGCCGGTCATGTGCATGAGATCCTGTCCCTTGCCATCCGAGCTGATGGAGTATTTTGAATCCAGCTCATAGCGGGTGTAGCGCAGATAGATTCCCAGCTTGTCGGGTGACTGCCTTGGAAAGTCGTAGCCAACCTGCAGCTTGTAGGACTCGGCATTGCGCAGGGAGCCCGCCTCGAAAAAGTGAAAAATCATGCCGTTGGCAAAATAGGGGTAGCCACCCCAGGCGCCCAGGGTCGACTCCGTCCCGGCACCATCAGAATATTTTGCCGCGCCGCTGGCAAAGGAAATGCCGTTGCCGAAGGCACCGTCGTATTTAATGGAATAAAGACTGTAATCGATGTCGGTGGAACTGGATTTTAATTTACCCACTTCCGAGAAGTTAATGAACTGCAGGCCAAAGTCGTAGTTAAATTTATCATTGCCCTTCACGTAGTCGTATTGCGCAAACAGTGTGTTATACAACTCATCCGCGTAGTAGTTCCAGAGTTGCACGTGATGCAGTTCATTATCGTAATCGACAGCTGCAAAATACACGCCCTTGTCATCGGCCTCATCCTTGTTGACCTGCGGCACGAAGCTGGCATCCGACATGGAATTAAACTCGGTGCCGTTGGCACCGCTGTCCCAGACGCCGGCCATTTCGTGAAAGTAGCCGGCCCTCAGGCTGGTGTTGTTAAAGTGGCGATTGTCATACGTGGCCATGGAAAAACTGTTGGCCAGCATGTAGTAGTCATCCGCATCGATCATGGGAGATAAATATTCCTTGCGACCGATGAGTGCCTGCTGCTGGTCTGTCTGCCACTGCAGATAGAGCTCCTGCAGGATAGCAAACGACTTCAGCTCAACCGGATCAAAGACAAAGTTGCGGGTTTCATCGTCCTCATTGTTCAGGCCGAAGTCGGTTGAGCCGGCTGCAGTGATCTTGCCGCTGAAACCGTTGTACGTGGGTGTGGTCAGGGAAAGCTTCGGAACGACATAGAATCCCTGTGAATCCTTGTGCCCCTTGTTGATATCCGGGTCGCCATCCGGGTTATTGTAATCGTACTGCACCCAGCCGGTACGCATATCACCCGAAAACGTGAAGCCGTTGATATCATAGGCACGAGCAGCCTGCGACAGGGCCGACAGCGTTACCGCAAGTAGAAGCGTTACCAGCCCCGTGCAGCCTTGCCGGTATTGCTGACTTTTAAGACACTTTACATGCAAGACCATTCTCCCCGATTGTAATCAGCTCCGGCCGGCATTACCCCACAGGCCGGCGCGCTTTAATTATTCACCATCGCCCGCCTCCGGACCGTTCACTTCCTGGACCGGCGTCCAGCCTGGACCGGGATCATAGACCTGCAGCGCCGCGGCAATGCTGGCACTGTCCGGCCCGAGGTCCTGCTCGTAGACAATGCCGGCATGACTCACCATGAAACTCATCACCCCGCTGTCACCGTATTCATCCGGCCAGGCAATCACAGCAAACCCGGCCCGCATCTGGTCACCGATCAGGTAGCTGTAGGCACCGCCCCGGGCATGCTCGCCCTGCGCATCCAGTATCTTGTAGAAGTAACCGTGGTATCCACCGCCCGGCGTGTGGTCTGCCATCAATGGCCCCAGTGGACTGGGTGTTTCACCGGGCTCGACTTCCCAGTAGAGGCCGTCACGGGTGCCTGGTGTGCTGATGAAGCGCTGCGCGTATTCCAGCAAGCCGTTGCCATTTCGATCCTGCTCGGCGTATTCCATCTGTGCATCGTAGTAAGCCAGCACGGCCTGCATGGTGGCGAGTTCATTTCTGCCAATGCGCCGGATACGCATGTTTTCCAGGCCTTCGTCGATATCAAAATACCAGCCGGATGACCCTGACACGATGGGAATAGGCAGGGTCCACTCGTTTTTCCCGACGGCAATCAGCATTTTCCTGTCACCTTCGGGCAACAGCGTGTTGAATTTTTCCCAGGCTGTAATAAAGCGGTCAACGTCTTCCCCGTCCACCTGATCCAGCGGCAACACTTCACGGTAGTCAGTACCGAGCACCTTGCCAAGCATCTCCGTGTCATCATTGGCCAGTGACAGCACAAATGCATTTGCAGCGTCCTCGGGGGTTACAAAAACGGCCTGGCCAATGGCGGGATCAACCATCAAGTCCACACTGGCTTGATCAGGTTCCGAACACGACGCTGACAACAGGATGGTACCCGCAGCCAGTGCGGCAAACAGGTACTGACCAAACGCTTGAACCCGGCTGACAACAGTCTGTTGAGTATTTTTTGATAGTGTGTTCATGTCGCTCTCCTGTTATCGCCGAAACCCGCCACCACCACCACCGCCACCGGCGCGACCACCGCCACTACGACTGCTCATTGAACGGTTACTGGACTGGCCACGATTGATACTCTGGCGGGTTTTTTGCGCATTACCTGCACCTGTAAGGGCACTGTCGCGTGATTTTGGTTGCCTGCTGGTGGTATCACGCGCCTTGCCGGCATCCCGGGTCTTGCCGGCATCCTTGCTCTGCAAGGTACTCCTGGCCTTGTCCCGGTCGACGTTCTTCGCAGCATCGCGGGTCTTGCCGGCATCCTTGCTCTGCAATGTACTCTTGGCCTTGTCCCGGTCCACGTTCTTCGCAGCATCGCGTGCCTTGCCCGTATCCACGCTGGCCAGTTTGCCCTGTGCAACGTCACGATTGGCCTTGCTGACCGAATCCCTCGCCTTGTCACCACCGGCACCCTTTAACTCCTTGCGGCCCTCGGCCGGATCGACCGCACGCTTGTCCAGAGTTGCGCGGGCCTTGTCACGCTGCTCGTCACGACCGCGGTAATCCTTGCGCTGGTCTGCCCCGCACGCTTGTTTTCGAATTTCTGGCGACTCTTTTCGTCCTTGTAAGGCACGCCACGACGATTATTGGAATTATGGTTCCAGGTGGTATTTTTCTTGTTGATATCGAGCTTGTTGCGATTGACGTTGATGTTGTTGTACTTGTTGACGTTGATATCGACGCTGCCGCGACCGCGGCCCCAGCTACAACCACCCCAGAGCGCGTTGGTAATGCCGACACCAATACCGAAACCGATACCCCGCACCACGGCGGAACCAAAGCCATAACCAACCGGCCGGTAATACCACGGCGTGTAATGCGGCCACCACCAGCTGCCATAGATAATGGTTGGGTTATAGGATGGTACATACACGACCTGCGGATCGGCCGGTTCGATGATGATGACCGTTTCACTCGAGGACGGTTCTTCCACGATAACCTTTTGCTGCTCGGTCGTCTCGAGATTACCTTCCTCCTTTGCCTTGCTGCGTAATTTCTGCACGGTATCCATGACCGCTTCCGAATCTGCCAGGAAGGCGTCACCCACATCCTGTACCCACTCCGGCTGCTCGCCCATCATTTCCAGTACCTGGGGAAAGGCGACCAGCGACATCACACTGGGATCCCAGGACTTGTCCTGCACCGCTTCAACCGCGGCATCTCCCTCCTTGCCAGTGTTATTCTTTGACCATGTGACGGCCTCGGCCACGTCGGCCGGGTAAGTTGCTGCCATCAGGATCTGGGCCAGTAATGAGTCCGGGTAGAGCGCAATTGGCGCCATCATCTGGTCAAGTTCGGCCTCAGTGAAGACCGCGTCCTCAGCCTGCACGACCCCGCCAGACAGGCAAAGTAGGGTGGCAAACACGAGTTCGCCAAGAAGTGCTAACAGTTTTTTCATGAGTTATTCTCCTCTTCCGGATTTCTGACAATGGTCAGCCCGGTTTCCTGCCTGCATGGCGGCCAGTCACGTGCAAATGAGTTACATCACGCAGCCGAACCACTGACGATGTGAATATCGCGCTGTGGAAACGGGATACCGATGCCTGCTTCATCAAAGCGGTTCTTGATGGTTTCAGTGGCATCGAACTTGACGCCCCAGTAATCCTCGGTCTTTGTCCAGACGCGAACAATAAAATTGACACTGCTGTCTGCAAGCTCTGCGACGGCAACCTGCGGTGCCGGATCAGACAGGATACGTTCCTCTTTGCTGATGATGTCATTGAGCACGTCCTTGACCTTTGACAGATCGGCATCGTAGGCAACACCGACAGTCATATCGACACGGCGGTTTTCCTCCGCCGAGTAGTTAATGATGTTGTCACCGGATATTTTCGCGTTCGGGATAATGATGGTTTTGTTGTCGCCGGTTTTCATGGTGGTGGTGAAAATCTGCATATCCTTGACGACACCGGCCACACCGGCAGCCTCGACAAAATCACCGACCTTGAAGGGGCGAAAGATAAGCATCAGGAAACCGGCCGCGAAATTTGCCAGTGACCCCTGCAGGGCCAGACCCACGGCGAGACCGGCGGCACCGAGTATGGCAATAAAGGAGGTTGTCTGTATGCCAAGCTGACCGAGTGCCGCGATGACGACGAAGGCCAGCAAGGCGATGTAGGTAATACTGCCAACGAAACCAATAATCATGGGATCGATACCGCCCTTTTCCATCATGCGACGCACGCCGCGGCGTACACCCATCGCGACCCAGCGGCCAATAACAAAGATGGCCAGCGCGGCCAGGACCTTGATGCCCCAGTCCATGGCCAGATCCTGCACCGTCAACCATAACTGGCTGACTTCCTCGACACTGGTGGGTATGACTTCCATCACATCAACCGGAGTGGTTGTTTCTGTTACTTCTGCTGTCTCGCCGCTGGCCATCTACATTCTCCTCAGGAATAAATACTCAAACTCGAATGCAGCATATTACTGCTGTATACACGAGCAAACAATCTTTCAGGCATGCCGGCAGCGCATCACCGTATGGCACTCATCGATATCATCGGTTTCCTGCTGCAAGGGCGCCGGCCCATGCCGGCTCAATACTCAACTGCACCGGAAATAAGTGATAAGGAAATCTGCTGGTACCCTGTTACTGCATCACTTGCCTTTCACCGGTGCTTCCAGATCCTTTAACAGGGTCTCCTGTGTGAATATCTGTTTCATGCCCCTGCGCCGGAAACGCCAGGCGGACAAAACATGGCGCCACTCCGAAACCATAAACAGGTAGTAAAACACCTTGAACATGGCGAGCGAATAGCGCACGGGGGATTTCGAGAAAACATCACCCGAGAGCATGGAGATTACCGCCTGCTCCATATGAAACCTGTTTGAGGGGTGCATGAACATACGATGCAGCACCGGCGACGTGAACCGGTAGATGAACCATGACATGGTGCGCAGCCCGCGATGCACGGTCTTCTCGTATTGCCGCATCAGGGCAGGTTCCGCCGCCGGATTTCGCAATGCACCATCAACCGCCTCTGCACCCAGGCATGCCGCATTCATCGCCAGGAATACCCCGCTGGAAAACACGGGATCGATAAAGGCCCCGGAGTCACCCACCAGCAGGCAGCCCTTGCGATACAGGTGTTTTGACTTATAGGAGAAATTTCCGGTGGCATGCACGTCCCCCTTCGGCCTGGCGTTCTGCATGCGCTCGGACACACCCGGGCACAACATGGTCGTCTGCGTGAGGAACTCCGCCAGTGAAGTCTTGCGGGTCTTCAGATATTCCGGCCAGCACACGGCCCCCACACTCATGCTGCCATCCCGCAACGGGATCATCCAGAACCAGCCATGCTTGAACCAGTATATGGAAATATTGCCCTCGTCTTCACCGCTGCGGCGCACCACATCATCAAAGTGCCCGAAGACGGCGGCGCTGTTGTGCTTGTCGCTTCTTTTCTTCCAGCCCATCTTCCGGGAAATCAGCGTGTCGCGCCCGGAAGCGTCCACCACGAAACCGGTTCGCCACTTGCAGCGAATACCGTCACTGCCGGTTGCATGGACAACACTTGATCCATCGTCATGAAAGTCGACATCGTGCACCTGTACCCCCTCGTGGACATCGACACCGGCTGCGACGCTGTTCTGCAACAGCACATGATCGAACTCGGAGCGGCGCACTTCAAAGGCATACGGATAACGATTATTCATGGCCTTGCTGAAACGAAACACCTGCGGGCGGTCTGTATAACGATCGGAAACGAACTCGGCCGCGTGCTTGACGATACCGATCCTGCGCACCTTCTCCAGCACACCCAGACGCTCCAGGATGGGAAGGTTCATCGGCAACAGCGATTCGCCAATATGAAAGCGCGGATGGTATGCCTTCTCCAGCAGGGTTACCTGCCAACCCTTCTCCGCCAGCAGGGTCGCTATCGTCGAACCTGCCGGGCCTCCGCCCACCACCAGCACATCGCACGCTCCCGAATTGTCTTGCCCCATGGTAATGAACAGTCCGCCTGCAGAAGTCGCGCTACCCTGTAATCAAAGGTAACAAATTGATTTTATTGCCAAGGAATCAAAACCTGCCACCATTTCCGGCCGTGGTTTTTTACTCCGGGACTTGTATACTATTGCCTTGCGAATAATTAGACCATACGCCGCCATCTACTTGGTGTTTTGAAGGGAATCAGAATGTCAGCACAAACACCTCTTGAGCAAGAGGTTGCAAGACTTATCGTGGACACACTCAACCTGGAAGATATTGATCCCGGAACTATCAATCCTGAATCCCCCTTGTTCAATGAGGGTCTCGGCCTGGATTCCATTGACGCACTTGAACTCTCACTGGGTATCTCGATGCAATACGGCTTCCAGATAAAATCGGATGACAGCAACAATACCCGGGTTTTCTCGAGCCTGCGATCACTCAGCAACCACATTGATAAACAAAGAAAAAAGTAACTCTGCCGGCATCCGTCCCGGGGCCATATTGTTGTTTGCCCTGTTCATCGCGTATCCCGTCGCGATACATGCCGCTGTCATCAACGGGTATGCCGTTGCGGCTCTGCTGATGTTGCTTCTGGTTCCCGTCTTCCTGACCTCCCGCAGCAGGGCGGGAGGGTTATTCGCGGCCCTCGCAGCCGCCGCGGTGGTCGCCCTGCTGGCAGCCACGCTTGAACGCAGTGAGCAATTGCTGCTCTACCTGATGCCCGTCCTGATGAACGCCGCTCTGGCCGTTTTTTTCGGTCGGACCCTGATACCCGGGGAAACCCCGCTTATTACCAGGTTCTCAATCCTGTTGCGCGGCAAGCTGGAGCCCCGGGTTGTCAGCTATACACGCCGGGTCACGCAAGTCTGGACCCTGTTCTTTATCCTGCTGGCGCTGGAATCGCTGCTGCTGGCTCTGTTCGCACCACTCGAAATCTGGTCCCTGTTCGCCAACATTCTGAATTACCTGTTTGCAGGTTTGCTGTTTGCCGGTGAGTACTGTTTCCGGGTTCATCATCTTCATGACCTGGAACACCCCGGCTTCCTCCGCTTTGTGCGCAGCCTCTCACAGGTGGACCCACGTGTCGTCAACAAGCAATAACCCACTGCCAGCCGGGAACGTTGAATTCCCGTTGCTGCGGGGGCACGCACCCGGTGACACGATCGCCTGGCACAACGGCAGGGCGATCAGCGTGGCAGAATTTCTACGCGATGTGCATGCCGTGGCTGCCAGGCTGCCAGCAGGACAATATGCGATCAACCTCTGCGAGGACCGCTACTGGTTCCTTGTCGGTTTTGCCGCGTTGCTCGTCAACAACCAGACCAGCCTGCTACCACCCAGCCGTGCCGGTCGGGTCATTGATGAAATTGCCGCTGATTACCGGAATACCTTTTACCTCTGCAACAGCAGTCAACCCGGCATCAGAGCCCCACTGTATCGCATTGACGACATGACACCTCATGACGGCAATGCAACGCATGCAATCCCGCTGATACCTGGCCGCCATCTTGCCGCCATCGTGTTCACCTCGGGCAGCACCGGCAAACCCCGCCCCAACAAAAAGTACTGGCAAGACCTGGTAACCGGCGCAAGGATGAAGCAAAAGCGCTTCAGCTTTGGTGAAGGCGGCAACAAACACACCATCATAGCCACGGTGCCTCCCCAGCACATGTATGGCCTGGAGACATCGATCCTGAATCCGCTGATCAACGGCGTCAGTGTCTATACCAACAAGACCTTCTTTCCCGCCGACGTGCATGCTGCGCTACAGGCCGTGAAGGCTCCGCGCGTCCTGATCACGACACCCATGCACCTGAAGTCCTGCCTTGCCGCCGGACTCGAATGGCCCGCGACGGACTTCATCATATCTGCCACGGCGCCGCTCGATCAGATACTGGCGGGGCAGGTTGAAACAGCTTTCAACTGTCCGGTGCTGGAGATATACGGCTGCACCGAAACGGGTTCACTCGCTACCCGCAGGACCCTGACGGACAAACACTGGCTGCTTTATGAAGGGCTGGCCATCAGAAAACGCGCTACAGGTTCTGTCGCTTCAGGCCCCAACTTCCCCGGGGAGGTGCCGCTGCACGACATCATTGAACCCGTGAGTGACCGGCAATTCAACCTGCACGGTCGGCATGCGGACATGATTAACATCGCCGGGAAGCGTGCTTCACTCGAGGACCTCAATATTCGCCTGCGCAGTATCGAGGGGGTGCTGGATGCCGCATTCATTGCTCCGGAGTCGAAAAACGATACCACGCAACGACTGGCGGCACTGGTGGTCGCCCCTGGCCTTGACGCAGCAGCAATCCGCAATCAACTTGCACACCTGATTGACCCGGTATTCCTGCCGCGGCCGTTATTCCTGGTTGCCTCACTGCCCCGCAATGAAACCGGCAAACTGCCGCGTACCGTACTGCTGGATATCCTCAGGACAGTGAGGGAAGAGGCTTGAGCTTCATTACCGAGCACTGTATTCCCGCCACGCACCCCTCCCTGCCCGGGCATTTTCCGGGGAATCCCGTGGTACCCGGAGTCGTACTGCTTGAAGAAATATTGACTGCAGCCATGGCATGGCAGCCTGAAGCCCGCATCCGGGGCTTGCAGGCGGTGAAGTTCCTGCAGCCAGTTGCCCCGGACAGCCACTTCAGCATTGCACTTGAACTGCTTGCCCCCGGGAAAATCGCTTTCAGGTGCAGCGCCGGACAAAAGCTGCTCAACACCGGAACGATTATTTTGCATGCCCCGCCGGGGTCTGAGTGAGCCAGGACTGGAACAGGCAGACGGAGCGCGGCACGCCCTTCATGCTGCACCTCATCCGCTGGATCGCGACGCACCTGGGCCGCCCGACAGCCAGGCTGGTCCTCTACCCGATTACTCTCTACTTCCTGCTGTTTGCACCGGCTGCACGCCGGGCATCACGTGACTTCCTGCAGCGCACGCTGGCACAACCCGTGCACTGGTGGCACGTCGCCAAACATATCCACCATTTTTCGGCCACCATACTGGATCGTGTTTTTCTGCTGACCGGCAAGTACTCCTGCCTCGACATCCACACACACAAGCTCGAACTGCTGCAGCAACACCTGGACGCCGGGGCCGGCTGCATTTTGCTCGGCTCACATATTGGCAGTTTCGAGGTATTACGGGCGCTGGGGGTGTGCCACCACCGGATTCCCGTGAAGATCCTCATGCAGGAGGCACACAATGAACAGATCACCCGCATTCTGCATGCCCTCAATCCGGAGATAAGTGACACGGTCATCCAGTTTGGTCATGCGGATGCGCTGTTGCAGGTACATGAATACCTGCAACAGGGTTATATCATCGGGATGCTTGGCGACCGGGTTGTCGACAGCCGCAAGACGACGCACTGCGAGGTGCTGGAATCCGAAGCTACCCTGCCCTCCGGACCGCTGCTGGTGGCAGCCATATTGAAGGCCCCGGTGTTATTGTTCTTCGGGATCTATCAGGGAGAAAACCGCTATGATATTTTCTTCGAGGAGTTCAGCGACCAAGTCACGGTAGACCGCAGGCAGCGCGAACGCGACCTGCAGTACTGGGTACAGAAATACGCGGACCGGTTGACATACCAGGCACGCACGCATCCCTATAACTGGTTCAACTTTTATGACTTCTGGGAAAATCACAGCTGAACCCTGGCTGCTGCTGGTCTTTCTGGTGTTGTTCATCAGCCCGCCAGCCTGGGCAGACTTCTCGCTGGAGATGCTGCTGGAACAATTCACCCGGACAAGCTCCGCGGATGCCCGCTTCAGGGAAGTGAAGCAGCTGGCGTTACTGGAAGCCCCCCTGGTGGTGGAAGGCACTCTCAGCTACCGGGCTCCGGACTACCTGAGAAAGGAAGTCCAGCATCCGGAACATTCACTGTTCGAGATCAGCGGGGATTCACTGCGTATCGAGACAGGCAAGGAACAGCGCACGCTCTCCCTGGACAGCCACCCGCTGATTCGCGCCTTTGCGGAATCCTACCGGGCAATACTCTCGGGCAACGGTGCGACCCTGGAGCAGCACTTCGAAACCGAACTGGCCGGCACCCTTGAGGACTGGACGTTGCGCCTGCTGCCCCGGGACAAGCAGGCGCGTGGCTATATCGCAGCGATCATCATCAGGGGAAGCAGCGGCCAGATTCACTCAACCGAGACACTGGAGGCATCCGGTGACACGACACTGATGACGATCACGCCGGAAGATGACTAGACAGGCAATCCTGCCGCTGCTTGCCTGGCTGCTGCTGATAAGCGCAGGCATCGCAGTCCTGCGCGGCACGCCGGTCACACATGACCTCACGCAGTTCCTGCCAACCGGCGCCACGCCGCAACAGCAGTTGGCGGCCAGCCTGGTTCGCAGCGGGCCGGCCAGCCGCCTGATCCTGATCGGGCTGGAAAACGCCAGCCCGGCGGAGTTGGCACAAACCAGTCGACGCATGGCCGGGATACTGCAGGCAAGCGGCCTGTTCTCCCGGGTCAACAATGGCATGCAGATCGATATGGACAGGCTGGCGCTGGAATTCCGCTACCGCTACCTGCTGGATCCAGACACCGCCACGACATCCTTTGACGAGCAGCAGCTGCGTAAAGCCTTGCAACAACGGCTCAGCGAGCTCTCCAGCGTACTTCCGCTCATGGACCGGCAGCAACTGGCAGCCGACCCGACAGCCGCATTTCGTGCGCTACTCGGCAACTGGCAGTCACAACGGCAACCACAGATGCTACATGGTGTCTGGTTCTCGCAGGACGAACGGCGAGCACTGCTGGTTGCGGCCACCCGCGCGCCCGGTTTCGATTCAGCAGCACAACAGCAGGCAGTCAGCACCATCCGCGCGGCATTCACTGCAGCAGAAGCAGCATCTGGCACCGGCCTGCTGCTCACCGGCTCACCGGTTTTCGCCGACAATGCCCGCAACACCATCCGTTCCAGCCTGCAGACACTGTCGATCACGGCAGCCATACTCGTCAGTTTATTTCTGCTGTTCGTCTACCGGTCGTTTTACCTGCTCATCCTGGCTGGTTTACCGATAGTGACGGGGCTGCTCGCCGGCAGCATCGCGACATCGACCCTGTTCGGCAATATACATGGCATTACCCTGGTATTCGGGATCACGCTGCTGGGCGTCGCTATCGACTACCCGATTCACCTGTTCAGTCACCTGGCGTCAGACAAAACCCCGCGGCAGTCCATAGTACACATCTGGCCGACCCTCCGGCTGGGTGTCATCACGACGTGCATCGGCTATCTCGCCTTTGCACGGCAGGACTTTCCCGGACTCGCACAGCTTGGCGTCTTCACCACCTGTGGATTGCTCGCTGCTGCCGTCATTACCCGCTGGCTGCTGCCCTCCCTGCTGGTTTCCGCCAGGCCGCCAAATGTCCGGGGCATCCTGACGACCGGCTTGCACCCGTTATTGAACCTGCAGCGAAGCATCGCCCGGCGTGTGCTTGTTGCAGCAATTTTCATGCTTGCGCTGCTGGCAACATTCTCACCACCCGAGTGGGAAACTGACATCTCGGCCTTGAGCCCGCTTTCCAGCGCAGAGCGCCGGCTCGACAGCAGCCTGCGGCAGGCCATTGGTGCACCTGACGTCAGCCAGCTGATCGTGGTTAGCGGCGCAGACCCGGAAACGGTATTGCTAATCTGCGAACAGGTCGCAGGGAGACTGCAGCGCGCCGTCGAGCAGGGCCTGCTGACGAGCTTTGATACACCGAGCCGTTATCTGCCGAGCAGCGCGACACAAATACAGAGGCAAGGCTCGCTGCCTGATACCGCGACGATAACACAGCAGATGGCCGCCGCAATGCAGGGGCTGCCATACAAACAGGAAGCCTTTGCACCCTTCCTGGCCGCACTGTCCGAGAGCCGTGCGCTGCCGCCGCTGGGACCCGATGAGGTGGAAGGCACGCCGACAGGACTGCGCATTCAGCCGTTGTTATTCAGTGACGAGACCAGCTGGAAGGCCTTGACTCTGCTTTCCGGTATTACCTCGAGCGCCGACTTCCGAAACTGGTGGCAACAGCAAGACTTGAAGGATGCACAACTCATCGACCTGAAGCAGGCCTCCGCATCGCTGCTGACTGAATTCCGCAACAGCACACTGGAGCGGCTGTTGCTCGGCATTGCCGCCATTCTGCTGATCCTGTCGCTGGGTCTGCAATCCTTCACAGCGGCACTCCGGATCCTGTTACCGATTCTGCTCGCCATCGGCCTGACCAGCGCCCTGCTGGGTGCCATGGGGGAACGTCTGACACTGTTTCACCTGATCGCCCTGCTGCTGACCGCCGGGATCGGCATTGACTACAGCCTGTTCTTCCATCGCCGCGAGAGCCAGGACACGGAGCAGTTAAGTATCCTGCATGCCCTGCTGGTGTGCGCCGTTTCCACCACCACCGTGTTCGGCCTGCTTGCCGCCTCCCCGATTCCCGTACTGCATTCAATCGGCATTACCGTTACCATTGGCACCCCCTTATGCTTTCTGCTTGCGCTTGCAGCCTCAAGTTACCCGGCTCTTGAAAAGCGATAGCCCTGTTGACGGCCATGTCGAATAACAAACCGGTACTCACTGACTTCACGTTGACAAATGCACTTGGACACGGTGCAACCGCCACATTAAGCGCTCTGCGCGAACAGCGCAGCGGTCTGCGCCCGTGTGATTTCGACACCGCGGAGCTGGATACCTGGATTGGCCGCGTCGACGGCATCGAGGAAGTCACCCTGCCGGCGACGCTGCAACGCTTTGACTGCCGTAACAACCGGCTGGCACTACTGGCTCTGGAGCAGGATGCCTTCACCGCTGCAATCGGCAAATGCAGGCAGCGCTACGGTGCAGGGCGCATAGGCGTTTTTCTTGGCACCAGTACTTCCGGCATCCAGGCGACTGAACTGGCCTATCGTTGCCGTCACCCGGACTCCGGCAGACTACCGGACTGGTTCGACCTGCAAAACACACACCTCATCTACTCGGGGGTCGATTTTGTCCGTGAACTGCTGGATATCCATGGCCCATCGCTGGCAATCTCGACAGCCTGCTCATCAAGCGCCAAGGTATTTGCCGCCGCCAGCCGGCACATGCAGGCCGGCCTTTGCGATGCCGCACTTGTCGGCGGTGTCGACAGCCTGTGCCTGACGACACTGTATGGCTTCAACGCCCTCCAGCTGGTCTCCGACCGGCCGTGCCGGCCCTGGGACCGGGAACGCAACGGCATCAGCATTGGCGAGGCTGCAGGGTTTGCGTTGCTTGAACGGGACCCTGGCGGAAAAGGCAACCACATTGCCCTCCTCGGCTACGGTGAAAGCAGTGACGCCCACCATCTTGCAACACCGCATCCACAAGGCACCGGTGCAGCGCTTGCCATGCAACATGCCCTGCAAATGGCGGGGCTTGACAGTGACGACATTGACTACATCAACCTCCATGGCACGGCAACAACGACCAATGACACGTCGGAAAACGCAGCACTGCGGCAGGTCTTCGAACGCCTCCCGGCATTCAGTTCGACCAAGGGCTGGACCGGGCACACCCTGGGTGCCGCCGGCATCACCGAGGCCATCATTGCCTGCCAGGCCATCGAGCATGATTTTGTACCGGGCACGCTGAATACCACGCACCCCGACAGCGCATTATCCGGGGGACTCTTGCTGCAAGGTCGCAACCAAGAGGTCAGCACCGTACTCAGCAACTCATTCGGATTCGGCGGCAGTAATTGCAGCCTGATATTTGGCGAACCCCGCTTATGATCAGAGCCTACCTGCAGTCAGTCGGTGTTGTTGCACCGGGACTAAGCGACTGGCCAACATGCCGGGATATTCTGACCGGACACCTGCACTATCTGCCCGCACCAATACCGCGATTCAACCCGGAGACATTGCCGGCCAACGAACGCCGGCGCATCACACCGACCATCCGTATCGCCATGCAGGCTGCCACGGAAGCCATGCAGGGAAGTACGCTTGACGCCAAAAGCGTTGCGACAGTCTTTGCAACAGGCTACGGTGACCTGGATATCTCGGACCGTATCTGCAATGCCCTGACCCTGCCGGAAAGGCCGGTGTCACCAACCGATTTCCATAATTCGGTACACAATGCGTCTGCCGGATACTGGAGCATCGGCAGCCACTGCCGCCAGCCTTCAACGAGCCTGTCGGCCGGCGTTGCAAGCTTCGCGGCCGGCCTGCTTGAGAGCATTACGCAGGTATTGTCTGACAGGCATCCGGTAATGCTGGTTGCCTACGACCAGTCGCCGCCACAGGCACTCGCCAGCGCGCACACAAACACCCTGCCCTTTGCTGCCGCCCTGGTTCTCACCCGGCAGCCGGATGAAAACAGCCTCGCGAGGCTGACGCTGACGCCTGCAGAACAAGCGGCAAGCGACTGCATGCAATGTACAGCTCTGGAAGCACTCCACCGGGGCAGTCCGGCAGCGCGGGCACTGCCGCTGCTCGAACTGCTTGCGAGGGGGGCAGCGGCAGAGTGCATCCTGCCTTATCTAGATACACGCGGCCTGATGGTAAAGTACGCGCCATGTTGATAGGGAAGGAGGAGTTGTGCAGCCTGATACCCCATGCGGGAAGCATGTGCCTGCTGGAGGGTGTAATTGACTGGAATGCAGGGGAAATCCGCTGTTCGGCCCTTTCGCATACTGACCCCGCCAACCCCCTGCGCAGCAACGCCGGGCTCGCCTCGGTGCATTTGCTGGAATACGGTGCCCAGGCCATGGCTGTTCACGGGGGGCTGCTGGCCCGCGAATTCGGGATCAGGATATTGCCAGGCTACCTGGCGGCGTTGCGTGACGTTGTCCTGCAGCAGGAATTTATTGATCACATAACAGCGCCCTTGACGATCCACGCACAAATGATCGCAACCCTGGCTGACAGTTTCATATACCGGTTCAGCATCATCGCCGGGGGTATTGAGCTGGCAAGTGCCCGCGCCACGGTTATATCCCGGAAGGTTACAGCGCAATGATCCGCGCCCTGGTTACCGGCGGCAGCGGCGATATCGGCGCGGCGATATGCCGCAGCCTGGCGCAGTCCGGCCTGCAGGTCATTGTGCATGCAAACAACTCCCTGCAAAGCGCGGAAACGGTTAAACAGACAATCGTGGAGTCAGGCGGAAGCGCCGAGACGATCTGTTTCGATGTAACCGATGCGGACGCCACCGGGGAGGCACTTGAGTTATTAATGACCAGCGGTGCAATCCAGGTAGTTGTCAACAATGCCGGCGTCCACGATGATGCCCCCATGGCCGGCATGGAGCGGGAACAATGGCAGCACGTCATCGACGTCTCGCTCAACGGTTTTTTCAATGTCACCCGGCCGCTGCTGCTGCCAATGATGCGGACGCGCTGGGGGAGGATCATTTCAGTCTCGTCAATCTCGGGTATTACCGGCAACCGTGGACAGGTGAACTATGCCGCGGCCAAGGCCGGCATCCATGGAGCGACCCGCAGCCTCGCCCTTGAAGTGGCCTCAAGAGGCATAACGGTCAACGCCGTTGCGCCCGGCATCATTGCGACAAGCATGACCGGGCAGGTCTTTGATACGGATAAAATCAGGCGTATGGTACCCATGCAGCGCGCCGGGACACCCGACGAGGTTGCTGCACTGGTCAGTTTCCTGGCCTCGGATCAGGCTGCATATATCTCCGGCCAGGTGATATCGATTAACGGAGCCATGGCATAGTGAATTCCGCTGCATTCCCCCGACTCGCCGTGGTTATCCCGGCATACAACGAGGCATCCACCATCGCCGACATAGCGCGCCGCGCCGGCGACTACTCTGACCGGGTCATCGTCGTCAATGACGGCTCCAGCGACGAGACGGCCCGGGTGCTCGAGAAACTGCCGGTTACCCTGCTAAACAACACGCAGAATCTCGGCAAAGGCAAGAGTCTGCTGTGTGGCGCCCGGTTGGCCCTTGAGCAGGGAGCCACTGCCGTCATCACCCTGGATGGAGATGGCCAGCACCGCCCCGAAGACATCCCCCTGCTGCTGGAAAAGGCTGCGGCAAACCCCGACACGATAATTATCGCCGCACGGCTCCACAACAGAAACTGCGCCCCGCCATTGAGGCGTTTCGCCAACAGTTTTGCTGATTTCTGGATATCCTGGGCGGCCGGATATCGTATCTGCGACAGCCAGTCAGGATTCAGACTATATCCAGCGGCAACATTCCAGCAGTGCCCCACGGAAAGTGACAACTTCGTTTTCGAGAGCGAAATCCTCATCGACGCCGCGCGGCAGGGAATGTACAGCAAGGGCGTGGCTATAGGCTCGGTCTACCATCAGAATAGCAGGAACAGTCACTATCGCCCGGCAAGCGACACCTGGGCAATCATCAGGATGGTTGCCGGAAAACTGCTTAATCGCGGGCTGTATCCACTCGGCCTGCTGCGCGCTCTGGGCATCTGGTCACACCCGCAGACCAGGCAATCATCGATCTGATCCAGCAAGGCAGCTTCAGATTATTGCAAACAGTTTACTATCACCTACGATCCATGATGGATCACAAACAGACAGGGAAGATCCACATAAAACTTAAATTACTCGGGACAATCATAACAGCACCAATCCGAATTACGACGGCGCCTGATCCTGGAACAGGCGCTCCCTCGCCACCAGCTCATCGCCTGGAAAGCGGATAATCAGCAGGATGCGCCTGATCTCTTCGCCCAGCAAATACTCGCTGAGAGGCAGATCATTTCCGGGTGCAGGCGATTTTTCATCATGTTTGATATTCATTGGACCGAGGTGCATGGAAACAGGGTTGACCCTGAAATACTTTTCAGGGTAAGCAAGCACCTCTGTAATGCGATCGATAGAGTCATCCAGTGTCGTCAACCTTGCGCTGGCCCGATCAAGCGCCTGCGTCGTGCACTGCTGCTGTTGCTGCAGCGCCGTATGCTCGCTGCGTTCCATGTTTAACAGTGCGACTTTCCACTACTATCCGACGCAAAAAAAGTCATGCACTTCACGATTGTCACTGAGCACCTGGCGCATATCCTCGACACCGGTGAAGAAAGCCCGTAGCCTCGGATCACTGCTCCATAGCGATCTGGTGACTTCAACCGGACCCGGTAAGCTGGCAACAATTTCCGCGCCATGCTCAAGCGCCTGCTCGATGGCTAGCCTGAGTTTTTCCGGTAGTTGCTCACGGCACGTAGCTTCGATTGCCAGCTGGATCTCTGCTTCCCTGGCACGTGTGGCCGCTTTTCTCGCCTGGCGTTTAGGGAGCAGCGGTCGCGGCTGTCTTTTCGAATGTATCACCGAGGTAGGCTATAACTTCTTCAGCGAAACCAATGCCGGCCTCGGCGTAGAAACTCCAGGTGGTCTCCACGCCGGCGGCCTTGAGAGTTGCCGCATCTTCCGGGTATTGCACCACGGCGAAGATGCGACCAACCGAGTGACGACTGCGGATCCCCCGGGCAACGCCAAGATTCTGTTCAAGCTCGGTGAGCGCCAGCATGGCCACCGAGACCTTCCCTTTCGCGGTTCTTGCCCAGAATTCGTCATCGGTGGCATCGGCATGGATGACGTTACGACCGGCCGCGACATGCCGGGACACCGTGTCGGGGTCAATGTCGATACCGATCAGCCAATCGCCATACTGCTCCTTCAGAGTATCGTATGCACTGGTACCGACGCGCCCCATGCCGATGATCGCTATGCGTGCTTCCCCCGGGTCAATGGGGGCATCCTCCGGCAGGGGTGTCGCTGTCTCGAAAGGGCTAATGTGGACCCTGAGTTTTTCATGCAGCTTTCGTGAACTGGCATTCAGGGGAGCTGCCGCAATAAAGGTCATCGTCAGTGCCAGTGCGACGATCACCAGCCAGTCACCGCTGAGCCAGCCATTGGCGACGGCAATGGCCCCGACGATCAGGCCGAACTCGCTGTAGTTGGCCAGTGTCAGAGAGGCGAACAGCGAGGTATAGGCGCGCAGCCGGAAGCGGGTGAACAGGCCGAAATACAGTATCACCTTGAGCACGACCAGCACGGCCAGTCCCAGCGCCACCAGTAATGCGGAAACGCTGATGGTCCCTGACATGCCGATACTGAGGAAGAAACCAACCAGCAGCAGGTCCTTGAAGCCAAGCAGCTTTTTCGACAACTCGCCAGCCGCGGGGTGTGCCGCCAGCAGTGCCCCGACAATCAATGCACCCAGGTCACCCTTTACATCAAGCATGTTGAACAGTGTCCAGCTGCCAAATGCCAGAGCAAGGCCGAAGAGGATCTGCAATTCACTATGACCCGCGCGGGTCAGCAGGGCCGCCAGCACACCACGCAACGGGATCAGACCAAGCAATGCGAGCGCCCATGGCGAGGGCATCTTCCCGGCTGACACGGCAAGAAACAGCACCGCAAAGATGTCCTGCATAATCAATACCCCGATCGCGAGCTGCCCGTATCTCGAAGTGTATTCACCCTTCTCCTCCAGCACCTTGACCGCAAATACCGTGCTGGAAAAACTCAGCGCGAAACCAATCAGCAACGCGATCCTGAAATCCACATCGGCGAAGATGGCCAGGCCCGTCAGGCCCAGCCAGTAGAGTCCTGTCCCGAAGACCACGATGACAGCCAGCATGTGCAGGGTCGTGCCGGCCCAGATGACCGGGCGCAGCAGTGAGCGCACATCCAGTTTCAGGCCAATGGTGAACAGCAACAGGGTAACGCCGAGATTGCCGATCGCGGTGAGTTTTACATGGTCGTTGAAACCCAGTGCATTGAGGACAAACCCGGCGATCAGGTAACCCACCAGCGGCGGCAGGCCAAAGCGCACCGCCAGCAGTCCGGATACCAGAGCGGGTCCAAGCCAGTAAAGGTCATTCATTCCTGAAAACATCAAGTAGTGCCACGCCTTTATTGCTGTTCCAGAGCCGCTGGAAACTCGTCTGCAGTCTGAAATTGTTTTGCCATGTAGGCAATGACATCCCTGGATGAGACAATGCCCGCAGGTCGGTTGTTGTCATCGACAATGGGCAGGTAGCGGATATCGCTGATGATCATGCGCTGCAGTGCGAAGCCCAGGGGATGCTCAGGCTTGCTGCTTTCCGGGGCTGCCGACATAAAATCCCCGACCACGCAGTGGCCAAGATCAAGACCCTGCCCTGCCACCTTCTGCAACAGGTCCCGCTCCGTCAGAATGCCGGTCAGCTTGCCGTCATTTGACGTGATCAGCACACAGCCAATACCGTGGTTACGCATCAGTTGAATCGCATCCTGCAGTGAGGTTTGAGTATCAACCGTCAGCGGCCTGATCGGCTGCAGGCACTCGACCGGGTCTTCCATCAGGCTGCGCTCGATTTTGGTCCCTGCCTGTGGCACATCCTCCTGTGTCAGGCTGGTGCCGCAGTTTTCACAGGCATCAGCCCCGGCCAGATTTTCATAACCACAAGCCGGACATTTCATCGTGCTTCTCCGTTTACTGATTCAGGTATTTCCCAGGTTTCACCCTGGCGAAACAGGGCTTCCAGATCAGCCGCCTTTGCAGCCTGTGCGCGGTGTACCTGCTCCGCGAGGAGCTGGCTGTATACCGGCTTGTCAATCGCACGATACACACCCAGTGGTGTAGGAAAATCCGGTGGTCCCATGCGCGACAGCAGATACGCCAGGGTTGGCTCGCTGGCGCGCTCATCATGGACCAGCAGGTTCTCCTCTCCCACCTCCGCGACCTGCACCACCTCGGGTACAACCCCGTTCAGGCGTATGCCCTTCTCGCCCTGTTTTCCGAATCGCATCGGCTTGCCGTGTTCCAGGTACAGGACATGATCAAGACGCTTGTCAGGGTCGGTAATGTGCCCCCAGGTAGCATCGTTGAAGATGATGCAGTTTTGCGCGATCTCGACCAGGGCGGCACCGTGGTGGTCTGCGGAACGTCGCAACACCCCGGACATGTGCTTCTGGAAGACATCCACGGTACGCGCGATAAAGCTGGCCTCGGCGCCGATGGCGATACCGACGGGATTCACCGGATTTTCAATCGAGCCATCCGGACTGGAACTGGTTCTTGCGCCGATACTGGAGGTCGGTGAATACTGACCCTTGGTCAGCCCGTAGATGCGATTATTGAACAGTAATATATTGATATCAACATTGCGCCGCAGCGCATGGATGAGATGATTGCCGCCGATTGCCAGGCCGTCACCATCACCGGTCACCACCCACACCTGCAGTTCGGGACGCGCGGCCTTGAGTCCCATCGCCAGGGTCGGTGCCCGCCCATGGATGGAGTGAATGCCGTAGGTATTCATGTAGTACGGGAAGCGACTGGAACAGCCGATCCCCGAAATGATTACAATGTTCTCGCGTGGAATCCCCAGTTCGGGCAACGTCTTCTGCATTTGCGCCAGGATGGCATTATTGCCGCAGCCCGGACACCAGCGCACATCCTGGCCGGAGGCGAAGTCCTTGCGCGTGAGCTTGACGGGTTCTGTTTCGGCATTCATGACAACAGCGCCTCGATCCGTGACTCGACTTCCCTGACAGTAAAGGGCTGGCCGCGCAGTTTCGGATATGAGATGGCATCCACAAGATACCTGGCGCGGATCAGCAGGGCCAGCTGCCCCGAATTTAACTCCGGGATCATGACCTTCTCATAACGGCCAAGCACTTCACCCAGATTTCGCGGAAAGGGATTCAGGTAGCGAAGATGCGCATGGGCCACCGAACGGCCCCGTTGCCGGGCACGCTGCACCGCGGTGAATGCCACTCCAAAGGTCCCGCCCCAGCTGAGCACCAGCAGGGTCGCCTGCTGCTCGCCGCTCACCTCGAGTAGCGGAATAAAATCTGCCACACGCGCCACTTTATCTGCACGTAGCTGGCACATTGCCTCATGGTCTTCCGGGGCATAACTGACGGCACCGCTTGGCGGATGCTTTTCCAGCCCGCCTATACAGTGCTCCATCCCGGGGGTTCCCGGCAGCACCCAGGGTCGTGCCAGGGTTGTAGCATCGCGGGCGTAGGGTTGAAAACCATCAGGGTCAACGGGATGCCTTACCGCGATCGGTTCAATGTCCTGCAGCGAGGGTATCCGCCAGGGTTCACTGCCGTTTGCGAGGTAGCCCTCGCTCAGGACAAACACCGGTGTGTTGTGCCGCACCGCGATGCGGAAGGCCTCGATGGCCATGTCGAAGCAGTCGCCCGGACTGGCGGCGGCAAGGACCGGCAACGGGCTTTCACCATGACGCCCAAACAGGGCCTGCAACAGGTCGGCCTGCTCGGTCTTGGTCGGCAGACCCGTGGACGGCCCGCCACGCTGTACGTTGAGGATAACCAGCGGCAATTCCAGCATCACGGCAAGCCCGATGGCCTCGCTCTTCAGGCAGACGCCGGGTCCGCTGGTGCCCGTCACCGAGAAGGCACCGCCATAGGCAGCCCCGATCGCCGAACCGATGGCAGCAATCTCATCCTCGGTCTGGATGGTGCGCACATCCATGTGCTTCCAGCGCGCCAGATGGTTGAGCACATCGGTGGCCGGCGTGATCGGGTAACTGCTATAGACAAGCGGTTTATCCGCCAGCTGTGCGGCCGTCACAAACCCCAGGGCCGCGGCCTCGTTACCGTTGATGATGCGCCAGGTGCCCGCTTCACCCCTGGCACCCGGCACCGTATATTGCACCGCAAATGCCTCGGCGGTTTCGCCATAGTGATAGCCAGCCTGCAGTGCCAGACGGTTGGCCTCTGCCACCAGCGGCATGCGCGAGAACTTGCGCTCGATCCATTTCAGGCTCTGTTCCAGGGGACGCTCGTAGAGCCAGTACACCAGTCCAAGCATGAAGAAATTCTTGCAGCGTGCCTTCACTGTACGCTTCAGATCGAGATCATCCAGCGCATTGAGTGTCAGGGTCGTGGCCGGCACTGTGTGCAGTTGGTAACGGCTGCCCAGCTCCGGATTAGCCAGCGGGTTTACTTCATAACCCGCCTTGGCCAGGTTGCGCTCCGAAAAGGCGTCCTCGTCAATGATGAGTACCCCGTTGGGCAGCAACCGCGACAGGTTGGTCTTGAGCGCGGCAGGGTTCATCGCCACCAGTACATCGGGATTGTCACCGGGGGTATGAATTTCCTCATGGGAGAAATGCAGCTGAAACCCGGAGACACCCGCCACGGAACCGGCGGGCGCACGAATTTCCGAGGGATAATCCGGCAGTGTGCTGACATCGTTGCCGAGGATGGCAGACGTCGTGGTCAGCTGGCTGCCGGTCAGCTGCATGCCATCCCCGGAATCGCCGCTGAACAGGATGGTGACCTGTTCGAGTGGTTCTCTGGTTTTCGCTGAGGCCGTCATTCCGGGGTGCTCAATTCATTCATCATGCCGCATGGAACTACCCGCCTTCCGGTGTCTGTGCAATCTGCTCCGGGTCCGGCGGCAGGTTAAGCACATGCTTGGCAAAGTGATTGACCAGGTAGGCGGCGATGTCCTTGTGGCGTACACAGCCGGCAACCTGTCCGCTGGCGTCGACGATCGGTATCTGGCGATGTCCACCCTGATGCATCAACAGCAGCGCCTTGTGGACCAGGTCCTCTGCGGCAACACAGACCGGATGGGGACTCATGTACCCGGACACTGGCAGCATCAGTACATCATCATGGCCCAGCACGGACAGGAACACGTCGCGTTCCGTAAAAATGCCGGCAAGGCGGCTGTTTTCCGTGATCAGTGCGTAACCCAGACCGCCCTCCTGCATAGCCCGGATCACGTCACCGATGCAGGTTGCCCCGTCAAGCAGCAACGGCGGCTGCAGTTCCAGCGCCAGCACCTCGACTTCCCGCAGGCTTCTTTCAATCTTCATGATGGTTTGCCTGCTCCTTCATCATCCAGCCCCTTGATGCCGGCAATCACCTCCTCAAGGCTCAGGCAAAACGGCGGCATGTGTTGCATTGCAATATCCAGGTCACCCGTGATGCAGGCTTCTTCCATGGCTGCGGCTTCCTGGTGGAGCTTCCATGCGCCCAGATAACCACTGCCACCCCTTATTCCGTGGGCAATCTCTCTGGCTTCCTCGATGGCACCCCGTGCGAGCAATGTACCAATCTCTTCGCTGCTGTGACAGCGCTGCGTGTAAAAACTCCAGAGTATTTTCTTGAAGGTTGACCAGTCGCATTTCAGATTTTTCATGGCGCCATCGGCGTCAATGCCAGCCAGTAAACTGTGCCGATGCTCGTCAAGCACCGGTGAAGATTTTATATTTACCATCTCTGGCGATGCGTGGTCTTGCTGCACGCCTGCGGGCAGCAGTTGTTGCAGCAGAACGGCCACCAGATAATCCTCATCTACCGGCTTGCTGACGTGGGCCACCATGCCTGCAGCCAGACAACGTTCTTTTTCTTCAGCCATTGCGTGTGCAGTCAGCCCGATCACGGGCAGGTTAGGCGCAACTGTATGAATAACATGCTGATGAGAGGTAATTCATCCGCCACGTTCGTCGTGTAGACAACGATAAGCCAGGCGACAGAATAGAGGATACTGGTCAAGGTGGCCGCCCGGGCCAGATCTTTATCCGCGATCCTGATTGAAGAGAGGTCAGTGCAAGACATGATAAAAAGACGACAGAGAACAGAAGTTCAGCTTCATGGCTTGAACGTCACCTATCGTCCATGCAATTTGCATTCACCCCTTTTGTAAACCATGCTCCCGGGATGGCGTCTCGAGCCCAGTGCCATTTCGTCCCTGTCCAGGGACTCGTCACGCTCGTATTCATCAAGCCAGTCCCTGGTCGGTCGCGAGGGCCCGCATTGTCCATATCCCATCGTCATACTGTCAGGAAAGCAGGGTTGATAGGTGCCGTTGGCCGCAAACACCAGCTGTACCCGCTCCTCTCCGCTCATGGAACACCAGACACCTTCAAGGAACTCATTGCTCAGGCGTGCCTTGGTCAATTCATCCGCTTCCCTGTCAGCAACGGCTTGTGCCTGCTGCGCCTGCGACGGTGGTAACATCATCTCGATAAGGCCCAGCGTCTGCATGGCGGTTGCTTCGTGACCCTGGGCACACATTTCGGCAGCCTGATCGCGAAACATCTGCACGGCATTGCGCTGGTTAGCATCCATCTGCGGACTGGCCATGCGCTGATCGACTTCAGCCAGCTTCTCCTTGCAGGCCGCCGTTGCTTGCAGCGGCAGTAACACGGCTATCATAACGATAGCCATCACGACTGATTTTTTACGCATCAAATTATCCTCCGTAGCCGTTCTGCTTTCACCGCCTGAATCCACGAGTGGAAGCAGGATGTACACATCATGCGAGGCTGTCCCTGGCCTGTTTTCAGCCCTGAAGTTGAGGCGTCAACAACAGGCGTGGTCCCATCTCCATATCTATATCGGACTGTGCCATAAAGTCATCACTGGTCAGCACAGAGTTGGTGATGATCTCGATACGATTGTCCGGATCGGCGTTCAGCCACAAGTACACGGTTGCTCTGACCCGGTATAGTGTAGCAGTGACGATACCAGCTTTCCCCTGAATAGAGGGGGTGTAGCTCATCGCCGGCCGGAAACAGCGTTTATTTCGCGCGATACTGACAACATTGCATATCCAACAGACATCAACAGGAGAAACAGAATGAAATCATACAAGCGTATTACCACCGCACTGTTTGCACGACTTATTACGCGTGGGGCTGTCTGCTTGTGAAAAAGGCCCTGCAGAAAAAGCAGGGGAATCTATCGATGATGCAGCATCTGATATGGCTGACAAATCGGAGGACGCGGCAGATACAATGAAGGAAAAGCTGGATAACCAGCAGTCGTTAGGTTACCTGTTTGTTACCAATCCAGTTTGATTCTGAAATACAGGGAACGATCCGCTTTGTCGACATCCTCGAGTTCCAGTGCAAGGGTCTTGCTTTTGTTAAGATCCAGCCCGAGTCGGTCATTAACAACCAGGCCAAGAGCCGCGCCCATGACGTAGCCACCCTCCTCCGGAATACCGATCGTTTTAAGCACATTGGTTGAATAAGACCTGAGGGTGTCACGCACTACCCCCTGATTGTGGCTATATATCTCCTTGTACTCCTGGGGTGTCAGGTTCGTCTCGACCCGGTGAAAACCCTGCTGTTGATAGCCGGATTCGTTTGATTTGACACCCAGATTGAGCAACGAAAAATTGCTGTCCTCGGCATGGGCGATTGAACCTGTCGTCAGGAAGAAGGCTGACACAAGTGTTATTGCACGAATCATGTAAACCACTACAGATGTCATTTTGTTATTGTTTTAGCAGTTCTTTATTACCGTTTTGTTTAAATAATTTTACTAACCGTTTTAAGCTTACACCCTGCAATTGTTTATCACAAAACGCTAACATTTACAGACTTTATGCCGCATAGGAAAATCTAATCCAGTACATATTGACACCCATAGGCAATCAAGCGACCGTTCACCGATGCCACCTCGACCAGACGCTTGATTGACAAACCTGCCCGAATCCTGCCAACTGTGAAGGCACGGATTGCCTGTACCGTTGCAGTTGCCTACACTTTGCTTTCACTGGTGATGCAAGACCTGAATGCAGTCCGCCAGCCAGATGTTGTAACAAACGACCAACAATAACGTGTAATAGTAAACAACCAATAATACTGAAGGAGGAGCATCCCCATGAAGTTACTCTATAGAAGACTCACTGTAATCCTGGCAGCAACCTTGCTGTCGACCGGCGCCCTTGCGGCAACCGGGAAGCCCAATATTCTTGTCCTGTGGGGTGATGACGTCGGCTACTATAATGCCAGCGCGTACAATCAGGGCATGATGGGGTATAAAACACCCAACATCGACAGCATCGCAAAAGAAGGCGCATTGTTTACCGACATGTATGCGCAGCAATCCTGCACGGCGGGACGAGCCTCTTTCATCCTGGGTCAACAGCCGTTCAGAACCGGTTTGCTGACGATAGGCATGCCGGGATCGGAGCATGGCATACCTGACTGGGCACCGACCATCGGTGATCTGCTCAATGAGCAGGGTTATGCGACCGGCCAGTTCGGTAAGAACCATCTGGGTGATCGTAACAAGCACCTGCCCACCAGTCATGGATTTGACGAGTTCTTTGGCAACCTCTATCACCTCAACGCCGAGGAAGAGCCGGAAACCTATTACTACCCGAAGGACCCCGAGTTCCACAAAAATTTCGGCCCGCGCGGTGTCATTCACTCTTACGCTGATGGCAAAATCGAGGACACCGGCCCATTAACCAGAAAGCGCATGGAGACGGTCGATGCCGAGTTTGGTCAGGCAGCCAAGGACTTTATGGCTCGTTCAGTCAAGGAAGGCAAGCCGTTCTTTGTGTGGATGAATTTTACCCGCATGCATGTGTGGACACGTCTGCAGAAAAAATATCAGGGAATCACCGGTATTGGTCTCTATCCTGACGGGATGAAAGAGCTGGATGACATGGTGGGCAGTTTCCTCGACCATTTGAAAACACTGGGCGTGGCTGACAATACCATCGTGGTCTTTTCTACCGACAATGGCGCTGAAAAGTTTACCTGGCCTGACGGTGGTACTTCACCGTTCCATGGCGAAAAGGGGACCACATGGGAAGGCGGCATGCGGGTTCCGCAGATGGTCAAGTGGCCCGGTACGATCAAACCCGGAACCATTTACAATGACATTATGAGCCAGGAAGACTGGATGCCCACACTGCTTGCAGCCGCCGGGGTAGCCGATATCAAGGAGAAACTCGCATCTGAAGAGGGATACAATGCGAACGGCAAGAACTTCAGGGTTCACCTTGATGGCTACAACTTCAAACCCTATTTCGAGGGCAAGACTGAAAAAGGGCCGCGCAGGGAAATCATGTATTTCGCTGCGAGCGGCATGTTGAATGCGATCCGTGTCGATGACTGGAAAGTATCGTTTGCCATTGAAGAGGGTGCGATCAATGAAGCACTGCGTAAGGTTCCAGCCTGGCCGGTGATCACCAACCTGAGGGCCGATCCGTTTGAACATGCGTATGAAGGCTCGGGAATGTATGTCAGATGGTATGCCGACAACATGTGGATGATGGTCCCTGCACAGAGCTTTGTGCAGAAGTTCCTTGGATCCATCCCGGATTATCCCTTTCAACAAGGAAGCTCTTTAAGTGCAGGCAACATCGGATACAACACACTCAAGGCGCAGGAAGCCATGGGCGATCTCAAACAACTGCTGGATCAAGCAATTCAAAATTAACAACTCGTTTCTACCGGGGCACATGCCCCGGTAGAAACGCTTTTCAAATACAAACAGAAACCCATCATCATTCAACACCCTTCCCTGCACCATTCAACATCCCTGAAGCGATCCAGCGTGTGATTACGCTTCAGCGAATTAAAAGTTTCCCATGTACTGAATAAGTGTTTTCCACAATACCCTCTGCCGATTACATTGACTAGACTCCAGTGCAATGGTCGAAATGAGGACGCCATTTTAACTAACGATCGAAGTTTCGTAGTTCTTGCTATGAACAAGCAAACGGCATGAGACTCCACGAGTCTTTACTTATATCGAAACATACCGGAGGAAGAACGCCATGGCACAAGCATTACATAGCGTAGAAACCCAACCTGATCATACAGTCGAAATCATTGTGCATGTCACCGAGAATCTGGGAGAGAAACAGAGAAATGAACTGGTAGCCGCACTGGAAGAAGACAGTGGCATCACGACCGCCGAGTTCTGTCCGTTACGTTACCACCTGATACTTGTCAGATACGACAGAGACACGTATTCCTCACAAGATGTACTGAACCGTGTTAAAGCGCAAAATCTGGATGCCAGGCTCATCGGCCCTGTATAGACAAAAGGCAGAGACAGGGGCAACAGAATAACCTGTCACCTGCTTTTGCATCATAGCAACGGGGGACAGGCGCCGGCATATCTTCAATTGCTTTCCCGTCATATTCTAAAGAGACATGACAGGGATGTTAAGTCTCGCAGGGAATGATTGCGTCAGCACATTGAATCACCAGGCCAGTTAAACAGGTCGGGGGTAGTCTCTCACGAAATTTGGCCAAACCCGCCATTTACCTGCTACCGCCTGCCATCACTGGCCTGTTTCATTTTCAGGGAGGGAAGACGCATGAGAGATACAGACAAGCTTAACAAGCTGCTAACGACCCACAGGGGGCCAGGAGAGATACAGGACTGGTTATTTTCATTGACCCCTATTGGTGTCGCGTTTGTCTTTTATATTGTTTTTATCATGTCATCGAACATTGAGCCGAAGGGGCTTTTTATTGCCTATGGTGCGGCGGCTGGAATCATTGGTTTGCAAAGCTACTGGGTAGTCCGGGGCTGGCGCAATAATCACGCCAGCACCATCATCATGGGCGTCATGGGCATTATTATTACGTTATGCGCACTTGGCCTTTATATGTCCATTAGCTGACTCAAGCGCTTTGTTTTCCTCACGGCGGCCTTCGTTTAAGCGTTGGTCGCCGTTTTTGTTTTCAGCAATGGCGGGTTTCCGGAAAGTCAGTCATCCAGCAACGGGCAATGATCATCGAACTGGTGGGTTAAACGGCTACCCCGTATTCCTTATTCGTCCCTGATTTAAGGCAGCATTTGAACGGTCAATAGGGTGGCCGTGGTTAATCAGCTGGGCGATTTGTCATGATTCACTCGGGCCCCGACCCGCTGACCGCCTTCAACACCATGTCTACCTGTGTCGGTGCCCCACGCGTAATGACCGCATAGTGCTGATCGTTGATAAACAGCAACCTGCCCTCATCCTCAATGGATGATTGGCATTCAGCTGTGCCAGTCGCCAGATCGCGCGGCGAATATTCCGTACATCGAGCTGAGGTTGACAATCCGGCCTGCGCCTAACCGACCCCGAAGTTGCGTAGCGCTGTGCGGAACGCATTGAAGGGGCTGAGCACTGCGTCGCCGATGACGATTGCGTAGCCAAACCAGTAGAAGAACGTGGGAGACTGATCGAGTTTGAATATCAGGTACGTAAGCAGCCCGGTAGCGACGACTACGGCAATTACCGCAAACAGAAGGTCGGCCAGAAATGCCGGTATACTGATGTCACCAGACTTGAAGAATTCCGCGAACAGGACAAACACGCCAACGCCGATAAAGATATAGCCCAGCACACCTTCCATATTCAGACCCATGACATGCACTACCACAGCGTAGGCAATCAGGAAAAACGTCCAGGGGATCATGCCGATCAGTGAGGTACGATTTCGTTTGGTTTGGATAGTGACATCTTTGGACATGCTCGAACTCTCCAGTCAATCCGTTTGCGGGTCAGTGTGATAACAGCCGCTGGAAGTATAGACAGCGGAGTAATAAAGTTCCACTTCAATCCATGCGAGCATTCCTGCATCAAGCCTCAGTGGGAGGCAGACGAACCGACCGGCGTGAGGGTGGTTGGGTTATCATCCCGTAGTGGAATCATGTCCTGCCCCTTGTGCCTCCCCGATTGGGAATTCGGGATCAGTCCGGAATGAATGTATAACTGCCGGGCGCTGCGTGTCACCCTGACCTGTTACCGTTCACGCAGCCATGCATCAGTATGGCATCGCACCGATGGTGATCAATCGTAACGGGGCCGGGCTGCCGGTTTTCGATATTGCTGCGAGGATTAGACAACCTCAGAAACCACCACCCGTGCGAAAACCACCGCTGCCACCGAATCCGCCGCGTCGCCCTCCCAGGGTAGTACCGCGCCCGAAGCCACCCCTACTCAATCCCCCACCAAGGCTGCCGCGTCGCCCGCCCCACACCGTACCACGCCCAAATCCCCCGGAACCAAAAGTGGGATCGGTACGCGGTGGGCGGTAGCGCTGTTGTTGCTCCAGCACCCGCCACAGACTATCGAGGTCGAGCCTGCCATTGATAAAATTGCCCAACATGGCTGCAATCAGGGAACCGTCAGAGAACCCGTAGCCCGCCTGATCATAGCGACGACGCCTGAAATCGGTACGCAGCGACTCGAGCTCCTGAAGTTTTTTGTGCTGCTGACGCAGTGCACTCTTCAACTCCCTGAGTGAGTCCTCCAGTTGCTCCACCTGTTGTTCACCTTCGAACAGGCGATTGACGATCAGGTCATCATCCGGAAACGGAGTCGCCATGGCATCACGCCGCAGCTCCCGCATGTCATCACGGCGCAACTCGGAAGTCACATAGTCCACCGCCTTGCGGTAGCCCTGATCCTCGCCGGCAGCAAAATCATCCTTTTGTTGCAGCAGCTGCTCATAACGTCCGGCAGCCTCCTCAATGCGGCTATCAATCGCATCGAGACTGGCCTGTTCCTTATCCCTGACCGCCTCCAGCTCGATGATGCCATCCGCCCTGCGGGCTTGTTCATCGAGCTCGCGCAACACCTCAAAGGCTGCCTCTGCGGTATGTTTTTTCTGGTCCGCATGTTCGCGCAGTCGTAGCGGAATCTCCTGCAGGCGGGCATAGTTTGCACGGGCATCTGCAAAGCCGACAAGATGCGCCACCCTGCTATCCAGCCAGCGAGTCACCGGCCATGCCCGGTATTGCGGTGTGCCGTAGTGACGCTCCCACAGGTACATGAACAATGCATCGTCCCGGTAGGACTGCCCTTTCTCATCCTTTTCCTGCTCACTGTGAGTGGCCTTGTCATCGGCATGCATTGCGATTCGTTCTGCTTCCCGGACGCGCTGCTCCTGGGCCATATACTCGGGATCCGCATCCAGGCGCGCCTGTGTAGCGGCTTCCGCGATATCCAGGGTCTCAGCCGCCTGTTCCAGTGCCTGGCGCTGGTTTTCGCGTTCCACCTCAAGGGCAGCACGTTCATCCTGCAACGCAATGATCCGGGCATCCAGTTCCGCCTCGGCGGTCTTGCGCGCCTCGAGCGCAGCCGCCACCTGCTTGCTGACGACATCGATACTGGAGATCATGCTGCCTGCGGCCATCATGTCGACCCTCAGGCGGGCCAGCTCACGATAGTCTGCAACGCGTGCCTGTTGCTGTTCCAGCAGCTGCCTGCTGACTTCGGCTATCTGCCTTTCTGCCGTGTCAATACTGCTGCGCTCATTGCCCAGTGACTCGTCGATGAAACCAAGCGCACTTCTTCCACTGATCATTGTGGTCTTCTCACCATTGGGTTATGGCTGCCCCGGTTGTGGGAATCAGGTAGTCGGGTTGCAGCTGCCCGCTTTGCTTCACTCCGAACTTGCGCTGCTGGATGATGCCATCGTCCTGCTTGTCCGCAGCAATACGCTGGAATACATCCTCGTCCACCCGCAACCCCCATTTTGAAACATGTTCGATCCGACCGGATTCCTCGTTGACAACAGGTACCTGCAGCAAGCCGCCATCAGCGGACACTGCCTCGACAATGATGTAGTAGTTGCGTGCATCGGGATTCGCATCAGGCACCCGCCACACACCCGACTGTTCACCCGGGCGTGACACTATCTGCAAGGTATAGGCCTGCTCCACTGTATTGCGCAGTTCCTGCAGCGACTCGAGCGCCTGGCGGGCACTATCCTCGTCACCACGTTGCAGCGCGGTTGTTGCTGCCTGGTACAGTTGTTGTGCCTGTTGCCCGGGTTCTGCGCTTTTCGCCACCTCGACCACGGACTGGTAGGCCGACTCCAGCCTTTCGGGCAGTTGACCACGTGGCATAACAACCATGAAGTAGTAGGCAAGCCAGGCAAGCAGCAACGCGGCAATGCCGCCGAGAACCCATTTACCCCAGCGGGCACGAGTGACATAGAGATGCGCCATTCGCGTGGCAAGGCTCTTCGCTGGGGATTTGTAAACAAAGCGCTCTTCCCTGAGTGCTGCCACACCTTCTTCCAGCACATGGTCCGGCACCTCGATACCCTGGGCGGCGTAGATCTTGCGAAGGCGTTGCTTCAGATCCTGCTCGCGACCTTCGCTATCGAATTCCCGCTCCACCAGACGCTGCCGACGGCGCAGGGTGTCGACCACATCCATCGCCAGCATCATCTCGTCCAGCGGCGGTTTGTCCTCTGGTTGCGCGCCCGCCGCGACCGTCGTTGTCACAGTCTCTGCTGTCATTCAGCGCTGGCCACTAGCCCCTTGCCCTCCTCGGCAAGGCGTGCAAGGTTGCGCTTGCCCTCCTCCACCGCAACACGAATTTCCTCCGCATTGGCGGTACTCTGCGCGCGCATCTCCTCGATGATCTCGCGCGAGCGGGTTTGCCAGGTCACCACCGAATCAACCAGTTTTTTGACGGCATCTGCACGTACCGTCGGGCCATACCCCGCCCTGACAGCCGCCTCCTGAACCTTGCCACCGATCTCGGCGAGGTCCTCAAGGGAGCGGCTGACGCCTTCTTTCATGGCCTCCACCGTCTGGGTGCCTTCGTGCAAACCGAACATACCGGTAAATGAGGCCGACAGTGCCGTCAGGACGATCTCGTTGGTGCTGAAGAAACTCACCGCCTGGGAATACACGCGTTCCTTGGCATTGGTGGTTTGTAACAACCGCGCCATGACGACCTCGGAGGTGTTGTAGCTGATGGTGAGGTTATCTGACAGATCCTTGGCAATCTGGTAGCGTTTCTCCTCGTTTTGCAGGGCACGCACGGCTTCATCTCGCGCCATCTCCAGCCTGGCACGCTCGACGACATCCTCGCCCTGAAAGCCTTCGACCGTTTTCATGGCCGCGTTGACGGCTTCCCTGGCAGCATCCAGGCTGGCCTCTGCCTTCTCCAGCACCTCGAGTGACATCACCTCCGATTGCTTCAGGGCACCCCGAAAGTCCTGGTAGGCCTCGAGTATCTTTTGCTCGCGCTGGATCTGGTCCTGGGTGGCAGCCGTCACGTCCAGATAGGTGTCCTTGATCTTGTCAAAACGTGTGGCGATATCGCCACGGGTTACCTTCATCCACACATTGGAAATACGCTCGAAGGTATCCAGCTTGCCATCGCCAATCTGCTCGACCATTTTCCTGGAATCGTCACGGATGCTGTCAAAGGCGTCGACAATATCCTCGTAGCGGGTGCCAATATCCATCGCCTGCACCTGTTCACGTACCACATCATTGAACAGGGACGCCTGACTGAGGGTGCGGGTGATGGCCACCACCCGCTCTTCATCAAGATCGGATATCTGGTTGAGGAGCGCAACAACCGGTGCTTCCTCACCGGCTTGCTGTGGTAGCAGGCCGAGATCATGCAGGCTGTTCATGGCTTTATCGAGGTACTGTATGGGTGATGATACTGTGTTCATGACTCCTCCGTTTGTTGTCTCGAGGTTTTATTGATCAACCGGGTATTTGAAATGTCTGGCCAGGGGCCTGTGTATTTCAAACATACTCCCCTTGTTATTTTAAACAGGTAAAAACTGACAGTTCCATGGAGCGCTGACTACTATTGGCAGATCACGGCTGGCCACTACTTTTCAGGAGTTTAGCAGTCGCTCGCGATTCTGCCAGGTTATTCCATGCCCACCCTGTGGCACCATCGGTCAATACAATTCAAGACCTGCCGGTAACGCGCGGAGACAGACTGACCGCTTTACTGCTCTGCAAAGGTCTCACAATCGCTTAGCCGACCGTTCTTAACACCCCGCGCAAACCATTCGACGCGCTGCTTTGAGCTGCCGTGTGTAAACGTGTGCGGGATAGCGAAGCCCCGCGCCTGTTTTTGCAGCCGGTCATCACCAATAGAGGCAGCAGCGACCAGCGCCTCCTCAAGATCGCCCTCTTCAAGAATATCGAATTGCTTGTGAGCATGGTTTGCCCAGATGCCTGCATAGCAGTCGGCCTGCAACTCCAGACGCACTTGCAGCTGATTCTTTTTGGCTTCTCCCAATGCCCGTTGTTTGGCCATTTGCATCTGCGCCAGGGTACCTTCCATGTTCTGGATGTGATGACCAATCTCGTGCGCCAGCACATAGGCCTGGGCGAAATCACCCCCTGCACCCTGTTCCTTCTCTAAATCCGTAAAGAAACCCAGGTCCACATAAACCTTTTGATCATCCGGACAATAAAAGGGCCCCATACTGGCACTGGCAGGACCGCAGCCACTGACAGTTGAGCCGCGATAGAGCACAAGCGTGGGGGCGGGATAGCGTCGCCCGGCCTGGGCAAAAACCTCAGACCAGACAGCCTCTGTATCTGCCAGCACGGTTTTGATAAAGGCGGCCTGTTCATTATCCGCTTCTTCATCAACGACTCTGTTACTGCCGCCCCCCAGTAAAGGCAGGTCAATAAAACCACCAAAATAGGCCACTGCACCAATGCCGAGAATGGCAAGGCCGAGTTTGGAACGAAACAGACCCTTGATGACAGGCCAGACAAATAAAATAGTCCCGATGGACGGTAAACCAACGCCCCCGCCAGTGTGACTTCTTCTGTCATCGACATTCGAGCTTTGTTTTCTGTTACGCCATTTCATTGTAAGACGTTAACTATTGAGATTGAGCACATCGAAAACAGCCGGGAGCAGCGTTAACGCTCAGGCCATACCCACTGCTTGATGCAGATAGGCCATGACGTGCCGGTTGAGGCCCAGCTTGCTGGCAAGTTCCTGCATGTAGCGCTTCTCGGCGTCCGTGTCGACATTAATTGCCATGAGTGACGCTGTATAGATCTGTGCGGCCACCTGCTCGTTGGGTACTGCGCGCACAATCGCGTCAGTGTCCATGGGTTTGCGCATTTCTTCCAGAACAAAGCGTTGCTCCTCATCGGTAATCCCGTCTTCCCGCAACTTGCCCACAAGACGTTCAGTTTCCTTTTCGTCGATACGGCCGTCGGCCTTCGCCGCGTTGATCATCGCCCGAACGGTAAGCGTCGCCACGTCGCGAACCTGTTGTTCCTCGCCAGCATTAGCAGGCTTTCTTTGTCCCGCAATGACTGCCATTGCATCATCAATATCGAGTGATTGCGATCCACCAGCAGATGATTCACCGGCCATCATGCGTTTCGCCAGCACAAGTGCCTGGGCCGCCAGGGCGCCAAACACGGAGTTGGCCCCTGCACCTGCCGAGCCCGCACCCGCACCGCTGTTTGCCGAACCGCCCAGAACCACTTTACCCAGGTTGCTGAGGAGGTCTCCGGATGAGAAGCCACCACTACCACCTCCTGGAACCGGTGCGCTTTGACTACCACCCAGCATGGAACCCGCCATTTTCCCCAGCACATCGAAAATGGCATCGGACGACCCGCCTCCCGGTATGGCACCGGCACTGCCCGCCGGCGCACCAAAACCCTTGTTACCAAATGTGTTTTCAAGGCGCCCCGATGAGGCTCCCATGTTGGCTTTCATTAATGAACCCAGAATATCAAGTGTATTCATAATGGTGTCTCCAGCAGTTCTCTGCTTGCGGAAAGTAAAATCAAGCTAACGATTGATAATTATAGCCGGCAGGTTACGAACGTCTGCGTCCCATCCCGGGTGGACGCATCCACGGTGGCGGGCCATCACCCGGACCAGGCATGGGTGAGCCGGGTGGCGGTCTCTGCGATCCCGATGGCATGTTCCATGGGGGTGGCGGTGGCTTTTGGCCCGGGGGAGCCCCAGCGACCGCCTGTTTCCAGGCAGCCTGTCGCCAGCTCTGCATGTGCATGAATGCGTCAAGTTCCTGTTGTTGATGCCCCTCGAAGCGCTGCTTCTCCTGCTGCTGATAAGCCGCAAATTTTTCCTGGTCTTTACGCTGCTTCAGTTCCAGCCCAGTACGCTCCTGTGTCTGATGGGCACGGAAGTTTGCCCAGTCCTGCTTCCACCACGCCTCGTCGAGATCGTCCTCATCCAGTTCAGGTGTCTTTTCCTGTTTTTGTGGCGCCGCCTCTGTGCCGCCCTGCCCCGACTGCCCCGCGGGTGTACTGGTTTCGGCCTGCGGGGTTCCCGGCAGCTGTGCGTTCAGGATATCCTTGACGCGTTCAAGCAGGGAGTCGTCATCATCATCCTGTGAGGAGGATTGTGTTTGTTGCGAAGCGGGTCCTTGTGTCCCGGGCAGGGGCGCATTCAGAATTTCTCCCAACTTGTCAAAAAATCCTTTGTCTTCATCTTGTGCCATTTTCAACTCCTTGAATGTTACCGCTGCACCCTGATGCGCTTCGATAACCAGACGAGTAGCAATGCGCCAGCCAGCGCGGCTACGCAGGTAACAATCAGGCCACCCACTGTGCCACTGCCGCCAACACCAAGCAGCGCCAGACCGTAACCGCCGACGACTCCACCGGCAATGCCGAGAATCATATCGCCAATCTTGCCGAAGGGAGGTGTGCCGCCAATAAAACCTCTGGCAACCAACCCTGCGACAGCGCCGATCGCCAACCAAACCAACAAAGACCATGCAGGCATATCCGATACTCCTAATGTTTAACAGTTCAATCCCAAAGCCCGCAATTAAATACGGGGGGTATTATGAATGACAAAGTGTCAAAACAGCCATAACGATAAACTCGCGCAACGTGTTTCTCATTTTTCTTTCTCCTCTCAAATCTATGTGAGCCGACGGGACCTGATAGCACAGGCTTGCGGAAGTCACCACTAATCCAGTGCGCATCACAGTGCTTGTCTGGCATCCCTTTATGACACCGTCGTGAGTTGAACAGTCATCCCGCAGCATTTTTTTATGACATATCCATCACTTGCGTGATTACCTGGAGAATACCGGTATGTTCTCTCCCTGTTTGATGCCACCCTGCGTCCAGTCGCATTGCCAGCCGGGGAATGTTGAGACAATTTCATACAGCGTTTCCAGCAAGGAGATTACTTTGACTATGTTGACCTCTACACGGCTGTAATTCTGGTAGACCGCAACAGCGATGAGGCGCGGCAGCAAGCTGGAGAAAAATACCAAACGAGGAAAGAACATGTCCAACGATGTCGTTGCCACCCTGCCGCGCGCGTACGAACGGGCGCAACAGCAGGCCACCGATCCAGCAATAGCCCACAAAAATGACCGCCACCCAGATGGCGAGTGTTTCAATCGGAAGGCTGTATATCCAGTTGGCCATATTATTTTTCTCTTATGGACTCACGTACACAGTAGAACCGGAAGCACGCGCTGAACAGCAAAATCAGTAACAATCGCCTTAGTAGCGCATAGCGTGAATGCGTTACCTGACGCCGCTGCCACGCTGAGAGTAGCAGTCGATATTCATCCCCGCAAGTAGCGCTGATGCCCTGCTTCAATTTCACATCGAGTACTACCAGGTTTTCGGTGGAATGCGAATTTTCTGGCCGGGATAGATGAGGTCAGCATCCTTGATCACTTCACGATTGGCTTCAAACAATTTCGGATAATCCATCGCATTGCCATAATATTTCCTGGCAATCTTCGAGAGACTGTCGCCACTGACGATGGTGTAATACTCGACTTCTGGTGCCGGTGCGGGTGCTTCCATGTTGTCAATTTTCACATCGGTAACGCCGTTCACATTGCCTGCCATCAGCACGGCTTTTTCGACTGCCTCAGCCGATTCTGCTTTACCGCTGAGGTCAACGGTGCCATCGTCATAGGCGACACCGAGATCTGTAATGCCCGGGTTGTCAGCTGCAATGCTTTCTTTTATCTTTTCTGCCGGATCATCGTCTTTTCCGAATATCTTTTTACCCATGTCTTTGGCGAAATCAAATAAACCCATGATGGTTCTCCAGAATGAAAGTTGGTTTTGTCAATTATCGTGAACACATTTCGACGTTTATAGGAATACACGGAAAGAGTATAGGCAGCATGAACACCATTTTCCAAATTTATCGAGCATGACCAGATCCTCAGCAAGCCGTCAAACCGACACGACAGTAATTGTTCAGTTCATGCCTATTCTGTGCCAATTTGCACTGGCATAGTGTCGTCCAACAGGGAATCCGGAGAAGTACATGTCCCCGACAATAGCATCCCGGTTGAAATCCACGTTCTTCAATACACTGTGTGCGGTTGCGGTCACACTGCCCGGCACAAGTGGCGCCCGCCTGATTGCCGGGCACGGTGGCGAAGCGCATTGAGTCGAATGAAGCTACGCCGCAGTGTGACCGGTCTGTTCGCTGCATGCAAATCGGCTGTAAGCGTAATACCCTGGAGCTGCAGCAGCACGCTAATCGTGCCACAGATATCAGTTTTCTCCTTTGTATTGTCTTGAAATACTACAAAAAATAACGTCGCGTATGCCAGATAGCGGCTCTTTTCTACATAGGGTGATTGTTTGAGCACGCTGCGATCAGTCGGGACACCATGAAAGGGCAGTTTTTACCGGCCCAGTCCCAACTATTAAATACCTACTCTGATGCGCCGATAAGCGTTGTGCGGCAACGTGTCGCACTGGATCCCTGCAAGCAGGGGAAAACCAGTATCACAACATCCCGGGACAGATGGGCATGCGTGCAGCGAAAAAAATAACGGTAGACCAGGTGCTCCTGCAAGAGCTGGTACCCCTGAATGCGCTTTCAGAGGCAAGATTCAAGGAGGTATCGGGGAAAATTTTAATAGAGGAAGTACGGACGGGCGATTACCTGTTCCGCAAGGGCGACAGGGACAATCAATCTATCTATCTCCTGGAAGGAAAGATCAACCTGATTGACGGTTTCAGGAAGGTTACCAGCGAAGTCGAGGCCGGCACGGATATCAGTCGTTATCCCATAGCCAACCAGCAGCCGCGTTCCCTGTCTGCACGGGCCGTTAAAAAGGTTGTCATCGCAAAGATCGACTCCGGTCTGCTTGATGTCTTCTTAACCTGGGATCAGTCCAGTACAGCTGAAGCTGTTGAAATAGCCGCAGAGTCAAATCAGGACTGGATGACACACATCCTGCAGTCTGAAGCATTTATAAAGATACCGCCGTCAAAGATTCAGAGTCTGCTTATCAAGATGGAGACCTTACCGGTCAAGGCTGGCGATGTTGTCATTCGTCAGGGAGACGAGGGTGATTATTTCTATACCATTCATGAGGGTCGTTGTGCGATAACCCGCAAAGAGTCACCCGATGGTGAAGAGCAATTCCTGGCGGAACTCGATGAAGGCGACTCCTTTGGTGAAGATGCCCTGATGTCAGATGCCAGGCGTAATGCCACAGTAGCAATGTTGACTGATGGCTTGCTGATGCGCCTGGCGAAGCAAGACTTCATCGAGTTACTGAAAAACCCGTTGGTCAGACGTGTGGATTACGAGCAGGCAGTAGCGATGGTAGATGATGGTGCCGTCTGGGTAGATGTCAGAACGCCGGATGAATACGAACATGACGCATTGGAGGACAGCGTTAACATTCCATTGTCCTGTCTGCGGGACGAACTGCCAGAGCTGGTTTTTAACTCAAAATACATCATTTGTTGTGATACCGGGCGACGCAGCGAATCGGCCGGCTTTCTGTTGAGTCACAAGGGTCTTGATGTCTATGTGCTGGAGGGTGGCATTCCGAATGCCTCATCCGAAGCCGCAGCAGAGGAAAACAGCAGCGAGCCTGTTGCAGATATCGAACCCGCCAAACCGGATACATCAGAAGACGAAATGGCGTCTGGCATATATGTAGCAGAACAGCAGGATTTGGAGTCGTTACGTGCTGACAACGAGAAACTGCTTGCAGAGATCAAGGAAAAACAATCTGTTGAAGCCCGGCTGAAGGATCAGATTGAGCAACTGCGTGGTGAGCTTGGCGAGTCGAATGACAAGCTGAGTGAGTTGTATGCCCAAACAAAGGAGGATGCAGAACTGCTCAAACAGTTACGTGGTGAGCTTTGCGAGACAGGAGAGAAGCTTTACTCGACGTATGCACAGATGAAAAGCGATGCGGAAGAAAAGCAGCTGCTACAGGATCAGTATGCTGCCCTGCAACAGCAGCATGCAGATACAGTGAGTGCCCACAAGCTGGAACTCGAACAGCTTGAAGAACAGTTACATCAGAGTCGCTCACTTCTCTGACCGCAGTTTTCTATCACAATACTTGTTGCGACCCCAGCCCCCGATACAGATAATACGTTTCCACCGCCATAAGGGACTGGAGACGTCATTTCATGAGCACACTACTGATATTAATCATCGGTATATTTATCGGGTGGAACCTGCCACAACCGACCTGGGCCAGGAACATGCAGGACAGGCTGGTGGAGTTGATGCGCGGCATGATGAGCAGGTAACCCATCCGCGCGCATCAAGGTAAGGCAACCGTTACCAGACATGAAACATGTATCTGCGGTGAACAGGTTTTCAATATCCACAGCTACCCGTGTTTCACTGCGGCATCAGGGGATTGCAATTTTTTATGGTCACCCTTCCTTGAAGCAGGTTTCCTTTTGAGTACTCGTTGAAATGACAGGTATTGGTATCTGGTTCGTAATTCTCAATCCAGAGGTGATCGTCTTTCCATGTGGCACCCATGTGATGCTGCCCGGAAGGCACGCTGACTGACATGACACCGCCCCACCTTTTTACAAATAATTGCTGGAAGTGGAAATGATAAGCAGACCAACCTGTGGCCAGTATTACAATTGCGCTTATAATCGCCAGTCTCGGGTTGTTCAATTTAATTCCAATGATCAAAGCTGCACCGATCATCAGACCAATAACAAGCGCCCAGTACAGATAAGTGATCATGCTACATCTCCGTGACGTTTCGGAGGAAGTTGACCCGATAATTGCATAAATCCCCGCATGAAAGCTTGTTTGCCACATAATTTACAGGATGAAATGGATATTTCATTTTGATCCTGGAGTTCACCACAGTGAGGTTCTGGATCAGTACTGCAGGAGCGCCGTCCCCGGCGCGAATCGCGGCGAGAAGCTTTCGCGTCCTGCTAGCGCCCCTCACCTACATCCGTGTAGGCGACGCCGCTCCTGCAATAAGACTTTTTGCAATGATCGGGTTGATTTTGACCATGGTCTTCCCTCGCCCTTTGCTAAAGTCAAAATTTAACATCAGTACGCAGGACTGAGAGAACGGACTGCACCTGCACACCATGCCACCGGTTAGTGGACTCACTAGTGAGGAGGATGCCCGCAGCGGCGTGTTCCCATCTGTTGCCCATTTCTGCTGAAACATGTACAGCTGCGCATGCACGTTCTAGCAACCCCGGCATTTGTATAATAGCGTATTTCCCGGGTGTCCGGGTGACGCAAAGCCCGTTAACTTCTGCAAGCTTCGTGTGTAAATACCTCTGTTGCTGACATCTGCCCAGCAGAATAGCTGCGAGCGACTCAGCGCTGCCAGAAAGAACGTGTGAGGATCACCAGCAGGGTATAGAACTCCAGCCGCCCGGCAATCATGCAGAGACTCAGGACCCACTTGGCCATGTCAGGCAGATGTTCATAGGTATTCAACGGTCCGACGCCGCCGAGGCCGGGGCCGACATTGAAGACACAGGCGACAACCGCACTGAGTGACGTAAGCAAGTCCACCCCCAGCGCGGTCAGCAGCAACCACGCGAAGAAAATCACCAGCCAGGACAGATAAACCAGGTTTAGCAGGCCGTTCACGGCCGGCTCGGGTGTGGTCTCGCCACCCAGTCGAATCGTGAACACTCCCTGCGGTTCGGCCATGCGACGAAACTCCCGGTCGACGACCCGACTGAGGAACAGCACCCGCGCCACCTTGATCCCGCCCGCGGTGGAGCCGGTACAGCCGCCCACGAACATGAGCATGAACAGGGTGAGCTGGCACAGTGGATACCAGGCGGCATAGTCATCGGTCACGAAACCGGTGGTGGTGAGAATCGAGGCCACCTGGAACAGCGCCGTGCGGAACGCCTGCTCCTCACCCATGTGGTTCTTCCAGAACAGCACCGAAGCGATGATGGCGGTTGCTCCCAGCAGCAGCAGCAGGTAGCCACGCAGTTCATAGTCACGCCACAGACTGCGTGGCTGGCGTTCAGTCCAGAGCCGGTAATGCTGAATAAAACTTATGCCGCTCAACAGCATGAAGACGATAATGATGTATTCAATCAGCGGGCTGTCGAACCCGGCGATGCTCGCCGTGCGGGTGGAAAACCCGCCGGTACCCAGGGTAGAGAAGGACTGGCACACGGCCTCGAAGCCATCCATACCGGCCAGCCAGAGAGCGAGGATCTGCAGCAGTGTCAGCAGGATGTAAATTTTCCACAGGGCCTTGGTGGTCTCGAGTACGCGCGGCGTGAGCCGTTGCGATTTAGCGCCGGAGAATTCGGCGCGGTAGAGATACATGCCGCCCTGTCCGACCAGCGGCAGGATCGCCAGACCGAGCACGACGATACCCATGCCCCCCAGCCAGTGGGAAAAACAGCGCCACAGCTGAATCGGTTGTGACAGCCTTTCGACCTCCTCGAGTACCGTCGCCCCCGTGGTGGTAAAGCCGGACACGGACTCGAAGAAGGCATCGGTTAGATTCGGGAACCAGGGCGAGAAGTAGAACGGCAGGCAACCGAAGAAGCAGATGCACATCCAGGTCAGGACGACCACGAGGATGCCCTCGCGCTGCTTGATCTCCCGTGCCGGTCGTCTGTACGACAGGGCCATCAGGAATCCTCCGGTGGCCGCTGTGATCACGACGGACAGTGTCAGTGCACGCAGCTCGCCGTCACCGGTCAACACGCCATAGCCGAGGGGGACAAGCATGACGGCGGCAAGCGCGCTGATGAACTGCCCGAGCAACCAGCCGATGATGCGCGGCTCAACGACGCTGGACTGCATCACGCCTCGCCGGCCGTGGCGAGAAAATCAGACTCAAGCTGTGCCACACAACTCTCCGCGGCGAAAAACACCACCCGGTCACCGGCGGCAATGACCGCATTACCGCGCGGGATGATCACCTCCCCGTAGGGACGCACGATTGCGCCGACGATGGCGCCCCGCGGAAAATTCAGTTCACGCAGTGCCCGCCCTACGTATTTCGAAGAGGCATGTGCAATGAGTTCGATCGCTTCCGCCTCCTCTTCCCGGAAGGTCCGCACCGAGAGCACCTTGCCCTTGCGTACCAGCTCAAGAATGGCATCGACGGTCTTCACGCGCCGGCTGACCGTGGTGTTGATACCGAGACGCTGTGCCAGGATAAGATTGTGCACCCGGTTGACCAGTGCCACGACTTTTCGTGCGCCCAGCTGTCGGGCCAGCAACGACACGATGAGGTTGGTATCATCGTCGGCGGTGAGTGCCAGGAAGGCGTCCACCCCCTCGACATTTTCCTGCAACAGGGTGTCCTGATCGCTGCCGTCGCCGTGAATAACGACGCTTTTCTTGAGAATAGCCGCGACATGTTCACATTGCGCAGCATCCTCCTCGAAGATCTTCACGGCCACTCCCTGCTCTTCCAGGACTTCGGCAATGGCAATGCCACTTTCGCCGCCGCCAACGATGAAGGCTCGATGAATCGCAGTCTGCTTCTCGATGCCCATGAAATGCAGGGTGGCATCGAAATTCTGCCGCGTTGTCACGACGTAGATATGATCCCAGGGCCGCAGGGTCTCGTCGCCATGCGGAATGATGAATTCCTTGCCGCGGAAGATCATCGCGATCATGGTGTTCTGCGGCGGACCGGCGCGGACCAGATCACTCAGGCACTTGTCGGCAAGCCAGCTGTCGTGTTCCACGTTCATGCCGAAAACCTTCACCTCGCCGCCGGCGAAATCACGGATATCCGACACGCCTGGAACGGCAAGTACATTGTAGATGCGTCCAACGATGTCACTTTCCGGGTGTATGACCCGGTCGATGCGTATCCCCCTGGCCGTGAGCATCTTCTCCCAGTCATTAAACTCCCGGGTGCGCAGCCGTATGGCCTTGGTGGCAGCCGGCACCTCGGCATCGGCAATCAGGCAGGTCAGTATATTGGTTTCATCGCTGTCGGTCGCTGCAATCACCATATCCGCCGTTGTGATTCCAGCACGACGCCATGAGTTAAGGCTCCCTGCATTTCCATGAACGATACTGGCATCGAGGTGGGATTCGAGATACTTGCAGCGCGCCGCGTCCAGTTCCATGATCACGAGTTCATTACCCTCCCTGATCAGGCGCTTGGCAATCGTTTCGGCGCTTTGCCCGCCACCGGCGACGAAGATACGCATCAGCAAAGGCCTCTCATGGACGTGTCATCGTTCCGGACTGGATGATGTAGCAGACGCTGTCAAGCATAAGTTAGCTAACCCGCCATTGAAGCAGCTATTGCCTGCAGGCGCGCAATCCGTTCCTCGGTCGACGGATGGGTCGAGAACAGCTTTGACAGCCCCCTGAAGCCGGAGAGTGGATTGACCTGCGCAATCGGTGCAACCGACGGCGGTACATCCATTGGACTCCGCTGAGCGATTTGCTGCATCTTGTTCAGCGCACTGGCAAGTGCCAGTGGTTTTCCGGAGATCTCTGCCCCAACGGCATCGGCCTTGAATTCACGGGTACGGCTAATGGCAAACTGGAGGACCATCGCGACAATGGGTGCCAGCAGTGCCAGCAGCGGGCCTACCGGTGAGCCGCGGCCTTCCCCCTGATGCGGCGAGTACAACCCGAATCGCGCCAGTACAGTCACAGCACCCGAGAGGGTCGCCGATATAGTCTGCAACAACATGTCGCGGTTCTTGATGTGACCAAGCTCATGTGCAAGCACGCCCTCCAGTTCATCCAGGTCCATCATGTCAAGCAGTCCCTGGGTCACACAGACGACGGCATGCTCGGCATTGCGGCCGGTTGCAAATGCATTTGGCTGCCGCTGTGGTGCAATACCGACCGTTGGCATGGGCAGGCCGGCACGCTGTCGCAGCTTATCAACGATGTCATACAGTTCCGGTGCCTGGTCACGCGTAATGGTCTGCGCCTTGAAGGCCTTCATCACCTTCGTCGAGGAGCTGAAATACATATAGAAGTTCATCGCACCGGCAACAAGCAGCGCAATCAGCATACCGCTCTGACCGCCCAGTGCCTGCCCAAGCATGCCCATGAGCGCCGTCATCCCGGCAAGTAACACGAAAACCTTGACGTTATTCATATCCCTGGTCCTCTCCGAATTTGTTTTTTACTCATCGCCCTGCAAAAACAGGTTCCAGCAACGCTGCTGGCGACAAGACCTTCATGATTATTCCGGATTATAGCCCGGAGCGGAATTTGGCGACGACGGTTCCCTGGCTGGAGAGTATCAGTTCGTCACCGGAGACCTGAAAGGCATCGACGGAGGCCAATGCCTTGCCGAGGTCGCTTTCGCGTTCCATCAGCGCCGGATCACCTGCCATTTTCGTACTGAGCAGTGACCCCATAACAACGGCGTTGCCAACCAATGCATACGATCCTGTCAGGCGATTGATACCACCGAAGACGGAAACCCTGCCATGTTCGAATTTCATGGTGGGTGGCTTTTCGGCAACAATCTCCGTGCCGTTAAGCGCCGTAAGGGTCCATTCCTTATGAGCGGCCTGGTTCACACCGGCCATGTCGCAGGCTTCGGTATGCCATGAATACGTTTTCGTCGAATCTTTTGGCAAAATCGCCAGCGGCTTGTCCGCGCCGTCCGCCACCGGGTAGATGGTGCTACCCTCCTTGATCGTCTCAACCACCTTGATGTCCTTGATGGCCATCGGGTCAACCTTGAGGGGATCTTTGTCGAGAATGACAAGGTCGGCAAGCTTGCCGACTTCAAGGGTGCCCTTGGCGTCCTGTTCGTCATACTGCTCGGCCACCCATTCGGTCATGGCCTTCAGTCCCTCGAACGCTGTCACGCGCTGGCCGGGGCCGATCACGTCGCCGGCACGAGAGATCCGATTCACGGCCGACCAGAGCATCATCATCTGGTCGAGGGGGGCGACCACGAAGTCCGTGTGGTTGCTCGGGCTCAGCCCGGCGTCGATCGCATCGCGCATCGGGCTGATGTACATGGCCTGCTCCTTGCCGCGGTTGGCGATATGTGCCTCGGCGAAGTAGAAGGTGTGCAGGGTGTAGAAGGAGGGTCGCACCTTGTATTTCACAAACCTGGGGATCTGATCCTCGCGCATGAACTGCGTATGGATGGTGGTGACGTTCCACGGGCGGGTGTAGTCGCCGGCGCGGGCGAACTCGTAGGCCGAGAGGAAGGCGTCGATGGAGGCATCACCATTGCAGTGCAGGATGAGCGGCACGTCCATGTCATAGACCTTGTTCACCATCTTGTTGGCGAGGTCCTGGGGGAAGGTCGGCTCGCCCTTCCAGTCCTTCTCGCCACCGGGTCCGCCAGTGAGATAGGGCGTGGTGAAGAATGCCGTCCGACCCTGCGGCGAGCCATCCAGCGTGATCTTCACGCCGCCGGCCTTGAAGCGGTTCTTGTATTTGCCCCATTCAGTCACGGGAAGCTCGGCGAGCACCTTGTCCACGTCCGTGATGAAGGGATAGGCGACGACATCGATGATGTTCGCTCCGGCCTCGCTGGCGCGTTTCATGGTCTGGAACTGAGGCAAATGCGACGCCCCCTCGTGAGCGGTGGTGATGCCCGCCTGCGCGTAAAGCATCTGACCCGCCCGGGTCCACTCGATTTCCTGCTGCGCCGTCATCGGTTCGGCTTGCTCCATCACCGGTAGGAACGCGGTCTCCATGATCAGACCCCAAGGCTCCTCGGTGCCCGGCTTGCGCACGATCACGCCGCCCGGCGGGGTCCTGGTATCAGCGCTGATACCGTATTTCTTCAAGGCGAGGCTATTCATCACTGCACCATGCATCGAGACGTGGTCCACACGAACCGGATTATCCGGGAAGGCCTGGTCAAGGTCGTCGCGATTGAGCAGCCGACCGTCGGGCATGACGGTGTCGTCATAGCCATAGCCCATGATCATCTCTCCCTTGGGGATGTTGCGTTCCGCGGTAAATTTCTTCAGTTCGGCGATAATGCTGGGCACGTCCTTGCCCGGTCCGGATGGCGGCGCATAGAGCTTGCACTGGTTGGCCACAAGGAGCGAATTGATGTAATGACTGTGCGCGTCAAGGAAACCGGGCAGCAGCGCCTTGCCGCCGAGGTCCACGACCTTCGTCGCGTCGCCCTTCATCTTCAGGGCAGAATCCAGGCTGCCCGCAAGCGCGATCTTGCCATCCTTCACAGCGAGCGCCTCCACGTAGGCCGGCTCTTTCCCCGCCATGGTGAGGATGGAGCCGTTGTGATAGATCGTGTCTACCGTCTGGGCGAAAACGTGACTGAACGTGAGGCTGCAGAGCACAGCGAGGAGCAGAGATATGATGGGTTGTTTTTGTTTCATGCCAGATCTCCTGTGAATTGTTGGCTGGTTCGTGTTGTTGTGTGATCCTGCATGATCAGTGCCTCAGGGCCAGCTTTCTCAGACACCCAATCCAGGACGCTGAATTTCGCATGTGGTTCGATGCTGTCCGGTTAGACAAATCTTATTCGGAATCAGCCTTCAAAATCCGGACTTGAAGGAAAGCCTTCCGTTTGCGTTAGCATGGCGAAAGTAGATACCCGATTATAGCTTGCAATCCGTACCTTAGAGGCGCTCTCAACGCCACAAATGAAAGTCGCTGCGATCGAAGCCTCCCGGCAGCCGTCGTGCCGCATACCGCCCCGGATACGGCTGCTCGACCAGGCCAGGTGTAGTGTGACAGCGTACGACTGCGTCATTACGCCATAACCCCTTTTACAAGTCTTGCCAGGCTCATCACACCAAGCAGAAGCGCACCCACGATGAGTCCGACAAGCAGCTCCCCTGCCAGTGACGGCAACATCTCAAATGCATGATGAACGGCCTCGATATTGTGTACAAACATACCGCCACCCACCAGCAACATCGCAATCGTACCGATCACGCCCAGCAGCCTGATAATCTTCGGCAGGGAATCTACCAGCAGCTGACCAGTAAAACTCAGCAGGCGCGCATAGGCGCCCTTGATGGAAGCTGCACGAGTCATTAGGTAACACCCGGTATCATCCATGCGCACCAGCAGCGCCACGAGCCCATAGACTCCAACTGTTGCAAGCAGGGAAACAAGACTAACCACCATGACCTGAACGGCAAAAGGGTGATCAATGACCGTGCCCAAAGCAATCACGATGATCTCAATGGAAAGAATAAAATCGGTCCGGACAGCCGCCCTTATCTTTGCCTTTTCGCGAGAGACAATCTCCCCGGGGTCGCCTGTCTCCTCGGCGACAATTGCAACTTTCTCGTGCGGCATGAACCACTCGAAAACTTTTTCTGCCCCTTCATAGCTAAGATAGGCACCACCAATAAGCAGTATGGGCACAATGAGCCAGGGCATGTAGGCGCTCAGCAGAAAGGCAAGAGGCAGTATGATCAGTTTATTGATGAATGAGCCCCTGGTGATCGCCCAGATAACAGGTAACTCTCTCGATGCACTGAAGCCCGTCGCCTTCTCTGCATTAACGGCCAGATCATCACCCAGCAGGCCCGCGGCCTTTTTCGCCGCAACCTTGCTCATGACCGCCGTGTCATCGAGCAGCATGGCCACATCATCGAGAATTGCAAAAATACCGCTGGCCATGATCCCTGTTTCTATTCCTTGTTGTTTTTGCTTGGCCCTGAATTGCCCTGTGTTTCTGAACGGCCAGAGCCAGGCGTGGACTTTGCTACATACGGTGAACTCCGGCCACAATAAATATTCCCTGCCATCATGTGAAGGCCCCGGTTGCGGTTATTGCAGTCATTACGGCAATCCCTTTCCAGTATTGATCATCATCCGATGTCGACTCTGTGTTGTTCCTGTTTTTCTACCGGCTAATTGCTTTCATGGCTTTTATTAACACTTTAGGTTTATGAATGGAATCATAGACTGGTAGAACATCCTTGCCACACTCAAAGAGTCCGTAAACCGCAGTTTGCGCACACCGTACAGAGTATTCCACAGTGAAAACACAATCATTTGGCACCTCGGCAAACTGGCCAAGGAAAGCGAAATTTGTTGCCCCTTCCGGCAAAACATCCGGGCGATCCCCCTTTGCGCATGGCATGAAGAGGCTGTCTATAAATGGCATGGAGACCGGTATGCAATTGACTTTTCCTGAATCCACAACGGGCTTCATCAGGTCTTGTATTTTGAGATGACACCAGAGCTCTTCGAGTATCTGTTCACCATTACATTCGGACATTTTTTTCTTTACGTAATTTCCTTCCCTGTCAGGGTACAATCCATATCCCCAGAATATCTTTACATCTTCAGGCTGGTTAGGAAAATGCGGTTGTCGGGCAACCACAATGGACATTAACCAGTTTGAATCGGTCATGGTCACCAGGCCGCCGGTGCCATTTAAATTACCTGAAAAATCTTCCATGTAATCATGGAAGCTGTCATCTTTCAGCGTTACCGTGAACGAGTACCATTTTTGCAAGTCGATATTGTCGCTAAACACTCCGGGGTTACCAAACGCTTTATCTTTTTTGGCCAGCTTCTCCCAGAGCATCCATGCACCGGAAGCAGACTTGTCTTTCAAAACTGGCACCTGTGTCCATGAACCACTGGCAGTGCTTTCAGTAATTGAACCGTTGGTAACAAACACATAATCATTTTCTCCAAGCGCAATCTCTTCTTTATTATTGCTTTTGTTGACCGTATGTATAACGGTGGCCGTTTTTTTATCCACCGGGAGGTCGAAGTCTATGTCTGTAACCTGCGTCTGCATATCAAAATGTACACCTCTTTCCTGCAAGTATCTTTGCAGCGGCAAAACAACGGAGTGGTACTGGTTATATTTTGTACGCAGGATGCCATCAAGCCTGGGCATGCCATCTAGCAGGTGAATAAATCGTTTCATGTAACGCCTCATCGCCGCCACACTACTCCATCTTTGAAATGCAAACATCGACGTCCAGAGATACCAGTAATTGGTTTCGAAAAATTCTTCTTCGAACCAGTCTTCAATCCGAACATTGTCTAATGAACCTTCAGAGGCAAAGGTCAATCGCAATAAATCCGCCTGATCTTTCATGGAGAGCCCAAAAGACGAAAGATCTATTCTTTTTCCACCCTTGAGCAATCGGGCCTGTGCATGAGAAACATATCTGGAATTAAATTCAAAACACTCGTCTTTCACAGAGACATCGGGATCATCATAGGATGGAATACTGGATAACAGATCCCAATAGCATACAAAGTGCTCTTCATGCATCCTTCCACCGCGAATGATAAACCCGTTTTCCGGATCACCACCACCGTCAAGGGCGCCGCCCACTCTGTCATCCTGTTCCAGGATATGAATATTTTTACCCGGTACTCCCGCATCTTTGATCAGATATGTAGCACTTGCCAGTGAAGCAATACCGCTACCGACAAGATAGACCCTTGATTTATCCGGGTGGGTGTTTTTCTGCCTTTGCATGTATTAGTCCTGATCTGTTGATCTATAGTCCCTGAGTCATATGGTATACATGTTCTGTGATTTGCGCGCGTTAACACTGCACTATCATTTAACTTCTCACCCAGCTCCGCCGGGATTTCAAAAACAGTGCAACATATTGCCAGTGATACCACAGCTCGGAACCAGAGATTTAATTATTTTCTCGCTTTCTGAATAACGTAACAAGAAACGAAATAGCGCCTGACAACAAAAACAGCCAAAACAATGGAAGCAATGCGAATGGCTCGATGAGAAAACCATTTTCATCGACATATGAACCAATGATTTTGAAAGAAACCAAACAAGCCAAACCCAGGGTGAACAAAAGGCATGTTAACCAATATTTTCCGAGCCACCTCATGATAATTACCATTAGCTAAAATAATTGTAGCTATTCTCCACAAAGGCACAGAGAACACAGAATATGTACTTAGAATAAGTCCAGGAAAAATAGCATAATCCAATGCACCAAGATCCTGTTTTTTTCATTTTCGCACGATTTAATTACGAAACTTCTCTGTGCACTCCGTGCCTCTGTGGTGTGCTGAACAGTTACAAATAATTTATGACAATTTTGACTCCAGGATCGGGCAATGAGTTCGTACAGATTCAAAGAGTCGAGATTACACAGGTTATAACTACAATTCGGCGCAAGTAAGAGTTGCCCCCTGCCTTTCAGGAAGTCCTCTTCAAGCGATGGTCGAAGACATTCGCAAGGGAGTGTAACAATATCCCGGATAAACTTGCGATCTTACAGCTTGCAACTCCGGTACTCCTGCACAATCATTATCTGCAACCGTGGCCTCGCCGATGCTGCCGCCCCATTCCCGGGCTTCCTTTAGCACCTCCGCCTCTTTCCACGCAGCGTTGAAAAGCAGGCAGATGGTTTTCTCTTGATGCTCTTTGCAATTGCTTGAGCACCACTTGTACATCGGGATATTGCCTTGTTGAATGCAGCAATCTTTCATACATTTCTGCATTATCTATTTCTGCCTGAACACCCGCCTGGCACGCTTCAAGAATAGATGCGGGTGCTGCAATACGCGATCCCCAGTCATCTTCAGGGACCGGTATGTCATATTTATTGAACAGGGGCAGCAACGCCTGTATATGCCGGCTTTCCGCCTCGACAATATTAACGAATGGCCGTATTTCACCAAACGTGCTGATTACAAGCTGATACATGGCACGTGCCTTGTATTCATCATTGATTGCTTCTGCAAGCGCACTGCCGAGTTCTTCTGTCATGGTCACACTCCGACTTGCTTTATGATGGCATTCCATACTGTCACTTCACCCTGCACACGAGATGGCATGAATATTATCCGCAGCCGAACATGTACCGGCAAATCAATTTACTGGACAGCACTGATTGTCTTCCGAAATCGAAACAGGGCACCGATAAAAAAAACGCTGCCGCTGAGAAATATCACAGCAAATTCCCGCCACACCACATCGAATCCGGCACCCCGGTAGAGGATTGCCTGAGCGAAGCTGACAAAGTGAGTCGATGGCGAGAGTTGCATCACGTGTTGCAATACCTCCGGCATGCTGTCCAGTGGTGTGGTACCGCCGGAAAGCAGATTCATGACCATGAAGACCGGGAATGCCAGCAGTCCGAACTGGGGCATCGAGCGGACCAGGGTGGCAAGGAAGATCCCCAGCGCCGTGACAGAGAACAGGTAAACCACCATCCCCGATACAAACAGGGGTATGGAGCCTGCAATCGGGACATCCAGCAGTCCCTGGATAACCAGCTTCAGTGACAGCGTCGCTGCAATGACGATGACCAGGCCATTGGCCCACACCTTGGCAATCATAATCTCCGCGGGTGTTAATGGCATAACGAGTAAATGCTCGATGGTGCCGTGTTCGCGCTCCCGAATCAGTGCAGCGCCACTCAGCATGATGGCAAGCAGCGTGATCATATTGACCAGTTGCATCACGCCCAGAAACCACCTCGACTGGACATTGGGATTGAATTTCACCCGCACGACCTGTGTAACCGGCAGTTGCAGCTGCGCTTCACCGCTGTGCATGAAGTCTTCAATCTCCTGCGCAATGATACGTCGTATGTACGTGGCACCATGACCCGCCTGGGTCATCGCTGTCGCATCGATGTTTACCTGCACGGCGGGTTGACGTCCCGCCAGCAGGTCTGCTTCAAAATCGGGGGGTATATCGATGACAAAGGTATACTGGCCGGAGTCCATTACGGCATCGATCCTGTCAATGGTGAGCAGGACCGGTGGCTTGAAGTAGGGTTCAAGCAATGCATCCCGGATGCGCTGTGACAACTGCGAATGGTCCTCATCAACGATGGCCACCGCGGCATTTTTGAGTTCCGTCTGTGCATGCCGTGCAGGTGTATAGACGGCGTAGGTAAAGGTGAAAATGATCAGCACGACCATCACCATGTCACGGCGCAGGCTGAATATTTCCTTCACTCCCAGCCGATAGATATTCTGCAGGTGTCGCCACATCGTCAGCGTTCCTGGGCCTTGAGCAGGGTCAGGCTGAGCAGCAGGAATACAACAATAAATCCGGCCAGAACAACATAATTAATCAGCAGATCAGCAAACCCCAGTGCCTTGGTAAACACACCGACGCTGATGTTCTGGAAGTAACTGCTGGGATAACCATAACCAGCGATTCTGCCACCGCCCGTAAGGGAGGAAACCGGCGACAGGAAGCCGGAGAAATTGATCGTAGGCATGATCGACAGGATGGCAGCAGCGAAGATAGCGGCAATCTGGGTCTTGACGAAGGTAGATACCAGCAAGCCAAAACCGGTGCTGGTAATCACGAACAGCAATGCACCCGCGACAAGGGCGGGGATACTGCCCTTCACAGGCACCTTGAACAGCAACAGGGCCAGCAGCACCAGGCTGACGAAGCTGAGCATCGCTATCACGATATAGGGGAGTTGCTTGCCGAGCAGAAATTCAAGCCGCGTCACTGGCGTAGCATACAGGTTGGTGATCGACCCGAGTTCTTTTTCCCGCACCACACCAACGGCAGTCATCATGGCCGGTATCAGCATCAGCAACAGCATGATGACACCCGGCACCATGGCAAAGGCACTCTTGAAATTCTGGTTATAACGAAAACGGGTCTCGATATCGACAGGCAGGAACCGGAGCTCTGCGCCCTGTTCGCGACGCGCCAGCCCGGTCAGGTAGTCAAGGTGCAGACCCTGAATGTAACCGCGGCTGGTCTCGGCACGAAACGGCACGGCACCATCCAGCCACACGCCCACTTCCAGCGGCCGGCCACGTCTGAGGTCCTTGCCGAAACCCGGCGGGATTTCGATTGCGACCGCCAGTTCACCGCCTCGCAGGCGCTTTTCCATGTCGGCATGGTCGCGAATGTCAGGCCGTTGCGAGAAATAGCGTGAGCCCGAGAAATTCTCCAGGTAGCTACGGCTTTCCGCAGACTGGTCATAATCGAGCACGGCATACGCGAGATTCTGCACGTCGAAGGAAATACCGTAGCCGAACACGACCATGAGTATCAGCGGACCCAGCAACGCAAAGGCCAGGCGCACGGGATCACGCAACAGTTCCATGCCCTCGCGGCGCGAATAACCCAGCAGACGCATCAAACTGAAGGCACTGGTATGGGGCATTTTCTCGACCGTGGATGCTACCGCTCCCGTCTCTTCCGGGATAGTGCCGGGCTGTGTGTCCTTGCCCGTGGCCGCTTGAAGATAACTGATAAAGGCGTCTTCCAGTGACAGGGCATCCCTGCTGTCGATCAATGCCCGGGGCGTATCACTTGCCAGCACCTTGCCGGCATGCATGAACGAGATTCGGTCACAGCGTTCCGCTTCACTCATGAAGTGGGTGGAGATGAAGATGGTTACCCCCTGGTTGCGGGAGAGATCGACCAGGTGTCCCCAGAACTGATCGCGTGCCACCGGGTCAACCCCCGAGGTCGGCTCGTCGAGAATCAGCATCTCGGGTTCGTGTACCACCGCCACGGCCAGGGACAGGCGCTGGCGGATGCCCAACGGCAATCCTGCGGACAACTCATCCAGATAGTCCTCGAGTCCGAATTGCTCAATCAGCCCGGCAAGGCGCGTCGCTATTCGTTCCCGGGGCAAATGGAAGAGCCGCGCGTGCAGATCCAGATTCTGCTTTACGGTCAGTTCACCATAGAGCGAGAATGACTGGGACATGTAGCCAACGCGCTTGCGGGTCTCCAGGTCATGAGGATCCACAGAGCGACCGAACAGCCTCGCTTCACCCGATGATGCCGGCAATAGTCCGGTTAGCATCTTCATGGTGGTGGTCTTGCCACAGCCATTGGAACCCAGAAAGCCGAATATCTCACCGCGCTCGATCTCGAAGCTGACATGATCCACCGCAGTAAAATCACCAAAGTGTTTGCACAGACCGGTCGCCTGGATGGCAGGCAAACCTCCCCGCTGCAGGCTGCGGGGTGGCACAACCAGGACCTGGTGGCCGCGGCGTTTGTGCTCCGGCAACAGCTGGATAAAGGCTGCATCCAGACTGTCGGTCCCGGTGCGTAACTTGATATCCTCTGGCCTGCCTGTCGCCATGACGCATCCGTCATCCATCGCCACCAGCCAGTCAAAGCGCTCCGCCTCGTCCATATAGGCGGTAGCAATGAGCACACTCATGCCTTTGCGTCGTGCGCGCAGGCGCTCGATTAACCCCCAGAACTGCTGTCGTGAAAGCGGATCAACACCGGTGGTCGGTTCATCAAGGATCAGCACATCCGGGGTATGTATCAGCGCACAACACAGTCCCAGCTTCTGCTTCATGCCGCCCGAGAGCTTGCCTGCCGGACGATTTGCAAAAGGTGCCAGCCCCGTGGCCACGAGCAGTTCGCTGATGTGCCGTTCCCGCTCCTCGCGTGACTGGCCAAACAAACGGCCAAAGAAATCGATATTCTCGTATACCGATAATGTCATGTAGAGATTGCGCCCCAGCCCCTGGGGCATGTAGGCAATGCGCTGGCAGAGCATCCTTCGATGATGGGCCTTGCGCATATCATCACCGAGTAGCGCAATGCTGCCGGTCTGTATCTTGCGTATGCCGGCAATCAGCGCCAGCAGGCTGGATTTTCCAACACCGTCCGGCCCGATGAAACCCACCATGCAACCGGCGGGGATCTCGAGGTCGATGGAATCGATGGCGGCTGACTCACCATAACGGTGAGTCAGACCGGTTATCCGCGCGAGAACAGCGGAAGGTTCAGTCATGCGGAAGTCTTACATGCAGGTGCACGGGCCATGCGGCTGTTTGATCAAGGCGCACGTAGGCCACGCCGGGTACTCCGGTTTTGACTTTTTCGATGTGTTGCTGCAGCAACTCGGGGGCGATTCTCACCTTGATGCGAAACATCAGTTTCTCGCGCTCGGTGCGGGTTTCGACTTCTTTCGGCGTGAACTGGGCACGGGGCGCAACAAACGAGACGCTGGCGGGAATGACAAGATCGGGAGCCGCATCAAAAACAATACGGGCTTCTGCGCCGATAGCCACCCTTCCGGCTTGCCGGGCAGGCAGAAATATAGTCATGTAAACATCGCTCAGGTCGAGGATGGTCAGGACCTTGCCCCCGGCAGGCAATACTTCCCCGGGCTCCGCCAGCCTGTACAACACACGCCCGCTGGCGGGTGCTTTCAGAACGCTGTCATCCAGCTCGACCCTGACCCGCTCAACCTCCGCAATGGCGACATTGATCATTGCCTCCGCCATGGCAAGCTGCGCCTCGGCTGCTGAGCACACGGCCTCTGCCACCTCTGCCGACGCCGTATCCCTGTCTATTTTATCCTGCGAGATAATAGAACGGTCCTTCGCATAAATGCTGCGTGAACGCTTGAGTTCCTTTTGTGCCAGTGCACACTCACTTTTACGTTGCCGGACAAGTGCGGCCGCCTGGTCATGCTCTCTTCTTGCCTGCTCGACGCGGGCCTCGGCCTCTTTCAGCTGGGCGTCCAGTGATTTGGTATCCATGCGGCCCAGGACCTGGCCAGCAACCACCATATCGCCCTCCTCGGCCAGCACTTCCAGCAGGCGCCCGGGTAGTTTGGTTGCAATGTCGGTCTCTGTTGCCTCGATCCGCCCGTTCCCCGAAGCGAAGCCCCCGGGAAGCAGCGGTTCCCGCAGGCTTTGCCACGCAAACCAGCCGGCAACTGCCGTGATGAGGAGTAGCAGAAAAGTGCTGATCCACTTACCAGTATGACGATTGGCCATTGTTATTCCTGTATTCAGACATGCCTGATCTCATCCCGGGTAGAAGTAAGCTACAAGCGCAAGACAACATGTTCAATGGTTGTATCTTCCTCGCCTGGATTAATACTGAAGCCCAGCTTCGCAACGAGATTGAGCATCTCGCGGTTATTGGCAAGCACGTCGCCTTCCATGATCTGCAGTGCATGGCTGCGAGCAGTTTCAATAAGCTGCTGCATCAAGCGGTGTGCGATACCCTGCCGCTGCCAGTCGTCCGCGATCACGATTGCAAACTCACAACTCTTGCCATCCGGATTGGTAATATAACGTGCGACACCGATTTCAGTCTCTTCCCCGCCCACATCCACCACTGCGATCAAGGCCATTTCCCGGTTGTAATCGATCTGGGTAAAACGAGCCAGCATTTGCGGGCCGAGCTCGGTAATGGACTGCATGAAACGGAAATATTTTGCCTGCTTTGAGAGTTTCCGGATGAAGGCCTGTTCGATTCCGGCATCCTCCGGGCGTATTGGCCGAATCACCATGTCAGTACCATTTGGCAATTGCCAGTTTGTCACCAGGTGTCCGGGATAAGGGTAGATTGCCATGTGGTTGTAGGGTTCAGCAGTCTGCGAATGGTAATCGACGACCATGCGCGCATCGACGGCAACGGCACCGTGCTCATCCACGATCAGAGGATTGATATCCAGTTCCTTGACCAGTGGCAGTTCGCAGGCAATTTCCGAGACACGCAGCAGCACCTGCTCCAGGGCTTTCATGTCAGCCGCCGGCATTTGGCGAAATGCACCGAGCAACCTGTATACCCGTGTCTGGCCAATCAGGTCCTGCACCAGCCTGTGGTTGAGCGGTGGCAGCGTCACGGCCCGGTCGCCCATGACCTCGACGGCGGTACCACCCGCACCGAAGGTGATGACCGGACCGAACACCGGGTCTGTGACAAGGCCTACCAGCAATTCCCTGCCGTTGGGGCGCTGCAGCATCGGCTCGATGGTAACACCGTCAATACGCGCATCCGGTCGGCTTTTATGTACCGAGTTCAGCATCTCATTGTAGGCGCTGCGAACAGCCTGCGCATTGCTGATACCGAGGCGCACCCCGCCGGCATCAGACTTGTGGGAGATGTCCGGAGAATTGATCTTCAAAACCACCGGGAAACCAAGGCTCTCGGCCTGCACCAGCGCCTCGTTGGGTGAGCGTACGACACTGGCCTGGGCCGTCGGGATATGAAAGGCGCGCAGTACCGCCTTGGATTCCGACTCACTGAGCACTTTACGCCCCTCGGCAAGGGCACCCTCGATTATCATGCGTGCACCATCGACATCGGGTGACTTGCCGGGTGACAGCGGTCCCGGCGTTTCAAGCAGCAATTTCTGGTTTCGGTAGTAGTTCACCAGATAGGAAAATGCCTCGACGGCGGCTTCCGGAGTATGAAAGGTGGGCACATTGGCAGCACGCAGTATCCGGCGGCCTTCTGCGACCTGGATATCCCCCATCCAGCAGGCCAGTAGCGGCTTGTGGCTTTTCTCGGCCAGCATGACCAGTGAGCTGGCAACCGCGGCCGGATCGGTCATCGCCTGTGGAGTCAGGACGACGATCAATCCATCGACGCCGCTATCGCTCAAGCAGACTTCAACCGCCTGTGCATAACGTTCGGGAGTGGCATCACCGATAATATCGACGGGGTTGGCATGTGACCACGTCACCGGCAAAACCGCATTCAACCGCTTGAGCGTATCCTCCGACAGCTCTGCCAACGGGATACCAAGATCGGTTGCACGGTCGGTCGCCATGACTCCCGGACCACCGCCATTGGTAACGATGGCGAGACGTTCACCCTTCACGCTGAACACGGATGTCAGGGTGGTGGCAGCAGAAAACAGATCACCGATGCGCAGGCCGCGTACCACACCGGCGCGACGCAAGGCACTCTCGAACACGTCGTCGGCCCCGACCAGGGCACCGGTGTGGGACATGGCCGCCTTTGAGCCGCTCATGTGGCGACCTACCTTGAGCGCAATAACCGGCTTGACACGTGCAGCGGCCCTCAGACCACTCATGAATGAGCGCGCGTTATGTATCCCCTCGATGTACAGCAGGATACTTTTGGTTTTAGGGTCGCTCACCAGGTAATCAAGGACATCGCCGAAATCGGTGTCTGCCGAAATACCGGTAGAAACCACCGTGGAAAAACCGATATTGTTTGCTGCAGCCCAATCAAGTATTGCTGTACACAGCGCACCGGACTGTGACACCAGCGCAATCTTTCCCTTGCTGGCACTACCCTTGTTGAAGGTACAGTTGAGTCCGATGTCGGGGCGCATCAAACCCAGACAGTTAGGCCCGATAAAACGCAGCCCGTAGCGGCGCGCGTTTTCCACCAGGGCCTGTTCCAGTTTCAGACCCTGCGGACCGGTCTCGCGGAAACCCGCTGATATAACCACTGCAGCGTGTATACCATGTTCACCGCAGGACTCGATGATACCGGGTACCGTCACGGCCGGTGTTGTGATCACTGCAAGGTCGACGGCTTTGCCGATGCTGTTGAGGTCCGGGTAGGCCTGGTGCCCCTGCACCTTGCCGTGTTTCGGGTTGATCGGAAAAACATCACCTTTAAAACCACCCTCGATCATGTTTCTGAATACCAGATTACCAACCGCACCCTCGCGATCGCTGGCACCGAAAACGGCGACAGATGCTGGCTCAAACAGCTTGTTGAGATAGTGTTTGCCCATACCCTGAAAAAAACTCCTTGCTGCGCGGTGCGCCTGTGTGACATGCCCTGCGGACTGTTAAGATGGTGACAATCATAGCAACTCGTGTTCCCTGACGTGACTACTGCTTACATTTCCCATCCTGCCTGTCTGCAGCATGCTACTGGCAGCGACCATCCGGAGTCGCCGCGACGTCTTTATGCTATCGAGGATGCACTTATTTCGGACGGTCTTATGAACCTGCTGAAGCAGCTTGACGCGCCATGTGCGACCCGTGAGCAACTCTGTCGCGTACACTCGCCTGGCTATCTGGATGAAATCGAAAGCCGCGCGCCGAAGTCCGGCCTGGTGATGCTCGATACGGACACGGTGATGGGACCAGAAAGCCTGGAAGCTGCCTACCGCGCAGCCGGTGCCGTGGTGCAGGGTGTCAACATGGTGATACATGACGAGATCGAAACGGTATTCTGTGGCATTCGGCCACCGGGACACCACGCGGGACGAAGCAGTGCGATGGGGTTCTGTATCTTCAACAACGTCGCGGTGGGTGCAGCCCACGCACTGGCCGCGGGCCTCGACCGGGTCGCGATTGTCGATTTCGATGTCCACCACGGCAACGGTACCGAAAACATATTTCAGTCTGATGATCGGGTCATGCTGTGTTCGGTATTCCAGCACCCGTTTTATCCCGACACCCCGCTGGCCACCGATAGCCACCACATCATTCATGCCCCGCTCGACGCCGGTGCATACAGTGACGAGTTCCAGCGGGTGGTACAGAATCAGCTGCTACCGGCATTGCACAGCTTCAGACCCGAACTCATCATGGTATCTGCCGGATTTGATTCACATTTCGAAGATTACATGGGTCAACTCAATCTGCTGGACAGCGACTACTACTGGATAACGCGCGAAATCATGGAGGTGGCCACACAGTATGCCGGGGGACACGTGGTTTCCGCACTTGAAGGCGGCTATGAACTGCATGCCCTGGGTCGTGCGGTTGTTCAGCATATACGAGCGCTGATGCACTTTTAATACGCTACGACATTACCCGACAACAGAAACAATCACCGTGCAACTGTTTTCACACCGGGGAGTGCGCACCCGCACCAGCAAACATACCTGCAGGAGCGGTTGCAGCGACGAATATTTCACTCCAAATCACCCCGCAAGGTGCTGTCGACGGGGCAATCGGCTGGACAAACGGGCTGAATTCACGCCCTGACACCGCGTTCACGGGGCAAGCGACCACTCCGGGCGCATTGTTTTGCAAGGGCTTTCAGATTAGAACCGCGGCGAGGTTTTAACCGGGCCGGAGATTCGCGATAATGCCGCCCCAGCAAAGTGAACTCTAGACACAGGTGTTGCATGGCAAACGAATACGAAGATTTAAACAGCAGTGGCAAATGGAGCCCCGGCCGTACCAAGGGATTGATGGTGCTGGTCGCCGTTATTACCGCCATTGCCATATGGCTGGTGCCGGTCGACGACAAACAGGCGCCACCGTCGCTGCCTTCCATGACGTCTGCGCCGGAGTCATCCGAGAAACTGGCCCTGCCGCCAGCCGGAGAGACATCCGGGGAACAGGCACTGCCCCCCACCACAGAGATATCCGGGACACAGACACTGCCACCGGCTGAAGGGACGTCCGAGGCACTGACCCTGCCGCCGCCACCGGGCGGGATTGCCACCGTCACTAACGGCGGCGACGTTGCACGGGCCTTCATTTATAAATTACGCGCCGATGGTTCCCAGCCGGATGCGGACGTGGTTTTCGCCGAGGCAGAACGCATGCAGGGCGAGGGAAACCTGCTGGATGCCTACCTGCTGTACCGCTTCGCTGCTCGCCACGGCCAGACGCAGGCGGCGCTGATCCTCGGCACCCAGGCCGATCCGGCCTACCACGCCGCGGCCAGCAGTTATTTGCCTGAAGCGGAAGCGGCCCAGGCCTACAAGTGGTATAGCGTGGCGGCGACAGCCGGCAACGAGGAGGCTACGCTGCGCCTGCAGGATCTGCACAAGCGCGTGCAGCAGGACGCCGCGGCCGGAGACGAGCAGGCCCGGCGCCTGTTGCTGCAGTGGCAATAATTTTCCGGGAGATTGTGATTATGAAGAAACTGTTACTTGCGCTCGTCATCGCTATTACGCCATTACCCGGAATGACCGCCGCTCCAGTGGCTGGCAGTGACCGGCCGCTGCTGATGGCCGGCAAACACAGTCTATACCAGCGGGTGCTGTCGACACCGGGGGCTCGAATCGCCAGCAAGCCGGGTGGCAAGCCGGGCGCGGAAGTGGTGCCTTTTACCGCCTTTTACGTCTATGCGCGCACTGAAACAGCTGGCAAACAGTGGATCGAGGTCGGCACGGACCGTCACGGCAGTCGCGCCGGCTGGTTGCCCGCTACCGAGTGTATCGAGTGGAACCATGGACTGACGGCCGCCTTCCGCGACCCGACCGGCCATGACCGGGTGCTGCTGTTCGAGGACAGCGACTCCCTGCGCCAGCTTGCCGGGCAATCCAGTCTAAAGACCTATCAACGTCTTTACGCGGAGGCGGCACAGGGGCAACCATCCGCAGACTCGCCAGTGGTCGCCATACAGCCACCCGGCTACATCGACATTCGTGAGGATTTTTACCTCGTCCCAATTCACCGTTACGAGGACGTCTACCTGGGCAACGAGAAGGCGCGCATGCTGCAGGTATCGAGCGTTCCCCTCGACAGCACGCCGGGCAGCGCCGCCAGGAGCGGCACCGGCAAGCGCGGCTACACCGCGGGCCTGGTGTTCGTCGTCGACTCCACCCTGTCGATGCAACCCTACATCGAGCGCACACAGAAAGCCGTGACCACGATCTTCGATACCCTGGGCAAGGCCGACCTGCTCGGGCAGATGAACTTCGGCCTGGTGGCCTATCGCGACAATGTGTCTGCCGCACCCGGGCTGGACTACCTGGTACGTACCTATGTCGACCTCGATGAGGGACGTGATGCGGAGGGTTTTCTCTCGCGCCTGAAATCGCTGCGCGACGCCAGTGTTTCAAGCCGGGATTTCACCGAGGATGCCTATGCCGGTGTGAAGCAGGCAATCGAGGGCATCGACTGGTCGGGCCACGATGCGCGCTATATCGTGCTGGTGACCGATGCCGGCGCACGCGAGGCCAATGATCCGCTGTCCAGTACCGGCCTGGATGCTGCACGCCTGCAGCAAATGGCCCAGCAGAAAGGCATCGCCATCTTTGTACTGCACTTGCTGACAGCGGCCACCATGCCGGACCAGGCCGCGGATGCCGAACAGTATCGCCAGCTGGCAAACTTCCCCGGTATCGGCAGCCTTTACTATGGCGTGCCCACAGGCGACGTCCAGGAATTCGGCAAGGTGCTGGATGCCCTGGCCGGCCAGATCACCGGGCAAGTGCGTACGGCTGCCACCAACAAGCAGGCACCCCCACCTGTACTGGCCACTGACAATGCGCAGCTGGCCGAACTGCAGGCCAGGGTTGCGAAGCTCGGCTATGCGCTGCGCATGCGCTACCTGCAGAAAGGCAGCGACGACGAAGTACCCAATGTATTCGACGCCTGGCTGCTGGACCGCGACTTCCGCGACCCCGCACGCAGCACACTCGATGTCAGGGTGCTGCTGACCCGCGACCAGCTCTCGGACCTGAGTGACGTGCTCACGCAGGTGCTTGAAGCAGCGGAAGACGGTCTGCTGTCGCCGCAGAATTTCCTCAGCGAATTGCAGAGCCTCGCGGCGACGGCAACGCGTGATCCCGAGATGCTGGGCGCCACCACGACCACCACCGCGGGTAGCGGCAACAGTCTCGCGGACATGGGTTTTATGCGTGAGTATATCGAGGACCTGCCGTACACGGGTGAAGTGATGGGCCTGTCGCTGGATGACTGGCAGAGCTGGTCCACACAGCAGCAGATTGCTTTCCTGCATCGGCTCGAGGAAAAGGTCAGCTATTATCGTGCGCTGCATGACCACACCGACCTCTGGGTCAGTCTGGGCGGCGGGCCGATCAACGGCGACTCGGTCTACCCGATCGAGCTGGACCTGCTGCCCTGATACCCGCACGCTGCAGCACGACGTGAGCACCGAATCCAGCGCGAGCGCCGACTCCAGGCATTCCACCATCTATCTGATGCGTGACGTGGTCAAGAACCGTGAAGCAAAGGGTGTGGCGTTCCGTCTCAGGGTTCCACATCTGCATATTAACCGTGGCGAGAAGATTGCCGTCATCGGCGAATCGGGCAGTGGCAAGTCGACGTTGCTGGATATGCTCGCCTTCATTCTGCAACCCTCGACCGCGGGCTCCTTCCGCTTTCGCCCCGATGACGACAAGGAACCCATCGACATTGATGCCTGCTGGCAGTCTGACAACCTCAACATACTTGGCGACATGCGCAAACGGCATATCGGTTACGTCATGCAGACCGGTGGCCTGCTGCCGTACCTGTCAGTACACGACAACATCAACCTTTCCCGCAGCGTGGTCGGCCTCGGGCGGGACGGGACCGTCGAGCATCTCGCCGAGATGCTCGGCATCGCCAACCAGCTGAAGAAACTGCCGGATGACCTCTCCACCGGCGAGCGGCAACGGGTGGCCATCGGTCGCGCGCTGGCCCACCGGCCCGCGATTGTGATTGCGGATGAACCCACCGCATCACTGGACCCGTACGCGGCGGAGAATGTCATGTCCCTGTTTCTCGCGCTGGCGGAAGAATTCAACAGCACGGTGATCCTGGCCACGCATGCCTGGCGCCACATCAAGGAACTCGGACTGCGTCGACTGGCTCACAGGACAACGCATTCCCAGGACCGCAAGCTCACCGAAACCGTGGTACACGGCTGAACCATGTTCGGAAGCCTGTTCAAGGTATATCGCCTCGCGACCCGTGACTACCTGCACGAGTGGCAGATGTCAGCGTGTTTCATGCTCGGACTGGCGGCTGTACTCGGCCCCATGATGGTACTGTTCGGACTCAAGTTCGGCATTGTCGGCGCCATGATGGATCAACTGATCGAGGACCCCGGCAACCGCGAGATCCGGCCCATTGGCAGTGGCCGTTTCGACCAGACCTGGCTGGAGAGTGTCCGCGGACGCCCGGATGTGGCGTTTCTGGTACCGCGCACACGCAGTATTGCGGCGACCATCGAGTTATCCAGCACGCACTCATCCCGCATCGTACCGGTCGAGCTGATTGCTTCCGCCGCGGGCGATCCGCTGCTGGCGCAGGATGAGCCGTTGGCGGAAGGTTTCGACCGGCTGGTGCTGTCGCGCAGCACGGCTGACAAGCTGGCTGTCAGTGCCGGTGACATGATCGATGGCAGTCTTGCGCGGCGCTATCGCGGCGCGCAGGAGCGTGTACACCTGGACCTGAGTGTTGCGGCGGTTGCACCGGAACAGGCATTCTCGCGTGACGGTGCCTTTGTTTCGGTGCAGTTGCTCGAGGCACTGGAGGATTTCCGCGACGGGCGAGCGGTACCTGAACTCGGCTGGAGCGGCGCACCGGCACAGGCCGAGCGCACTTACCCCGGCTTCCGACTCTACGCGCGTTCCATCGATGACGTGGCGGGGTTGCGCGAAGCGTTTACCGACATCGGTGTCGACGTACACACCCAGGTGGCCGGCATCGAACTGGTGAAACGCATGGACCGGAATCTGACCGCGATCTACTGGGCGATTGCCATCATCGGCCTGGTGGGGTTCTCACTCTCGCTGGGCGCCAGCCTGTGGGCCAATGTCGATCGCAAGCGTAAACAACTGTCGGTGCTGCGCCTGGTGGGATTCCGCACCAGCGATATCGTCTGGTTTCCGATGGTACAGGCACTGTATACCGCCGTGCTTGGCTGGGTGCTGGCCGTGTCCATCTACTATCTGACCGCCTGGGTGATCAACAACATGATGGCGGGCCAGGTGGAAGCAGGACAGCTGGTCTGCCGGCTGTTGCCGGTTCACTACGCCATTGCACTGGGGCTGACCTGTAGCGCCGCGGTGCTTGCCGCCGGCCTGGCGGGGATGCGCTCGGCGCGTATTGAACCCTCCGAGGGCCTGCGCGAAATTTAAAAAGTATACCGAGCGCCCTCGCCGGGATGTCGGCAGCGAACCCGGCATGCGCAGTCAGCCACTGAAAAGCCTGTCAGGCGTCAGTCTTTGCTGACCTTTTTCCCGGTGATCATGGCTTTAACCAGGTGCTCATCATGCATACGACTCGCCACAATCACGCCGCCAATATGCAGAAAAATGAGCAGTAACATAATGTTTGACGAGACTTCATGCAGCTCCTCCCAGAATTCCTCGGCTGCTTCATCTTCACTGTGCCGGTTTTCATTTTTTTCATGACCACGGTGGTCATCGTCATCGTCATCGTCAGCCCGGGCAATGCTGACAAGGGTCAATGCCGGGGTGTCTGCCGCCAGTGGACCCAGCCCCTCCTCTATCGCATAGACCTTGAGTCCGCTCACTGAAACAATAAAAAGACACACCAACATGGCGATTACCATCCAGCCACCCGCCGGGTTATGACCCGGATAATGTTGCGGTTTTCTGGCAAGCAGGCCTTTCAGATAGCGCATAACGGTCGCTGGCGAGGTCACGAAATCAGAGAAGCGCGCATAACGGGTACCCACAAGCCCCCATAACACCCGGAAGGCTATCAGTCCCAGCACTACATAGCCGGCATAAATGTGCAGATTGCTTTCCTCTTCACCGCTCAGGTAAGCAATGGTAAAAGACAGCACCAGGCTCCAGTGAAAGAGCCTGACTAATGGATCCCAGACACGAATTTCCTTACTCATTTTTTTACCCTCGATAATTTCAACGTTAGCCATGCTATTGAGGTCAATTATGTGTATTTTGTGCGCTATGTCATCGCGCCAAGGCCCTATGCCGTATCGCACGGGACATATGTCCCATAACGTATGCCACTGTTTTTCAAGAGATCAATAACATGTACCGCAAGTGGGGAAAAGAAACCGTACTCATTCTTGTATTTGCTATCGTGGTCATCGCCAGTGGCGTCGATCTGGTGGCCGACCTGTCGCAGGGTGCAGACACTGAACACATGGTCAAGGAAGCCTTTATTGTCGGCCTTTCCATGCTCGCCATTGCCTGGCTCATGTGGGGACTGCACCGGCAACGGCTCGAGATCAGGTCGCTGCAGCAGGAACTGGAAGCCGCGAACAACACGCAATTGCAACCGAAAAAATATGTACTCGAGGCACGCAAGAAACTGGGCAACGTCGTGAGCCAGCAATTCTCGGAGTGGCTGCTGACAGGCAGTGAGACAGAAGTCGGCTGGCTACTATTGAAAGGCCTGAGCCTCAAGGAAATTGCACTGCTCAGAAACACCCAGGAAAAAACAGTCCGGCAACAGGCCTCATCCATCTATAAAAAAGCAGGCGTCAGTGGTCGACATGCTTTTTCGGCGTGGTTTATTGAAGATATTCTGTAACTATTCAGCTCACCACAGAAACAAAGAGGCGAAAGGCATTTATTTGAACATTTCGCCACGGAATCCACGGAAAACACGAAAAAATAAAAGCCTTGGAAGACATATTTCCGTGTTCTTCCGTGGATTCCGTGGCTAATGGGGTTTTGAGTGATGACATCCTCTGCATGGGTGTCATTTAACTCTGAGGTGAATAGTTACGATATTCTTTAAGTTCTGCCAACCGGGCACGTTATACTTCTGCCGCGCTATGACATGGTCATGATTCATCCAGACATTCAGGAGAACCCCGATGCATAAAATTCAACGCCCGCTGGCCTGGCTGCTTTCCGCCCTGCTCATGCTGATGCCTGTGATGAGTGTGCAGGCAGGCATGCTGGATACGGATACACTGATCACAACTGGCCAGTCACAGCAATCAATTGCCGGGCTGCAACAGCTGCTTGAGCACGCGGACGCACAACGGCAACTGCTGGCACTTGGCGTCAGCCCGGACCAGGTCAGGGAGCGCGTAGCCAGCCTCAGCGACAGCGAACTGGCCCGCATCAACCAGGGCATCGACACCCTGAATGCCGGCGGCGACAGTGTGCTGGGTGTGCTGCTGATTATCTTTATCGTGTTTGTCATCACCGATGTCATCGGCGCAACGAACATCTTCCCGTTCATTCACCCGGTGAAGTAACCTGCATGAACTGCACGATGAACACCCGTCGGCTGGCGGGTGTTCTGCTGCTGGGACTACTGTTACTGGGCTGCAGCAACACGCGCCAGACAAGTGTGCTACTACGACAGCCACCCGCGCAACTGCCCGCCGCGACCGAACTCGAAAGCACGCCCTTTAATCCGCAGCAGCGCTACCAGTGTGGCCCGGCGGCGCTGGCGACCGTGTTGCAGACACATGCCATCGAGGTCAGCCCGCAGGAACTGGTCGATGCCGTGTACATACCTGCGCTGCTCGGCAGCCTGCCCGAGGAGATAACCGCAACGGCACGCCGCTACGAACTGCTCGCCTACCCTTTACAACCCGCACTCACAGACCTGCTGACCGAAGTTGCCCGGGGACACCCGGTACTTGTCTACCAGAACCTCGGCCTGTCGTGGCTGCCGAAATGGCACTTTGCCGTGGTCGTTGGTTACAGCCTGCCCGACAACGAACTGATACTGCGATCCGGCACAACGCGTCGCTGGCGGACCACGCTGTCTACCTTCGAACGGACCTGGGCTCGCGGCAACTACTGGGCACTCGTCATCCTGCCACCCGGTGAAATGCCGGCAACTGCACGACTGCCGGACTACCTGCGTGCCGCCCGCGAACTGGAACAGACTGCCGGCAGCAAGCAGGCCCTGCCCGCCTACCGGGCGGCCACTGCGCGCTGGCCAGACGAACCGCTGGCGTGGCTGGCGCTGGGGAACAGCGACTACGCACGCAACGAGTACGCGGCGGCAGAACAGGCCTTCAGGCAGGCATGCCGCGTTGCACCGCACCAACCCGAGGGCTGGAACAACCTGGCCTATGCGTTACTGAAAAATGGCTGTCCGCAGCAGGCCCTGCAAGCGGTGCACTGCGCCATACAGCTTGCGGGCAATGATCCGCGTTACCTGGAAAGCCTGAATGAAATCCGCGCCACGGCCCGGGGCACAGATGAATCATATTGCGAGGCAATCCATTGCCCGTGACTGGCACGTGTCCCCGGGATTAACCGGGTGTATATTGCTAATGATGAACGAGATTCCCGAAACCAGCCTGAAAGAACACAGCACACTGGTCAGCGTGGCGTCCCTGGTTGTCAGTGCACTGGAATCCTATGGACTGGACTATCGGCCGGTTCTCGTGGAAGCCGGTCTGGATGCAGACAAGGTCTATGATCCCTCCGAGCGGATACCGACGCTCAAGTTCCAAAGACTTTGGGAACTGGCTGTTCAATACACTGGTGATCCCTGTTTCGGGCTGACGTATGCGGCCTACATACAGCCCTCTTCACTGCACGGGCTGGGGCTGTCCTGGATAGCCAGTCATTCCCTGAAAGACGGACTACTGCGACTGATTCGGTTCCAGAAAATTCTTGCAACCGACATGGTGCTTGCACTACGCGAAACACCCGCAGGTTATTGTATTTACGACACCGTCGGAAGAAAGGCTGACCCTTTCCAATTCCCGGCATCCGCATTCGATGCACAGATTGCCACTGTCTTTAAAATATGCCAGATAATGCTGGGGCCTACCGCAACGCCCATCCGGGTATCATTCGATCACAGCGAGCCAGCCTGTGCGGAGAGATTCGAACGCTTTTTCGGCATTCCCGCCAGTTTCAATGCCAGCGAAACCGCCATCGAGTTTGCCAGGGATCTTTGTGAAGCACCCGCAGCATCGGCAAATCCCGAACTGACCCGGATTAATGACCAGGTCGTTATCGATTACCTCAATCAATTCGAGCAGGATGACATTGTGACCCGGACACGAAAATATATTATTGATTTGCTGCCTTCCGGCGTACCCAGGCAATCGCTTATTGCCAGTGAGCTGAATCTGAGTCTGAGGAGCCTGCAGAGAAAACTGGCACAGTCAGGCACCAGTTTTAGCGAAGTATTGAACCAGGTACGCAATGAAATGGCGTGTCACTATTTAAGATCGCCCAGACACCAGGTCATCACAATCGCCTACCTGCTCGGCTTTTCCGATCCCAGCAACTTTTCCCGCGCCTTCAAGCGCTGGAATGGTGAATCACCCTATCATTACCGGCAAAGGCACCTGCAGCAACCCTTGATGTATTAAGCCACTGCCTGCGACACTACATACCGTCACTCACGGGTACGAAGGTCTTGTGCACGGCCGAGTTCACCTGACGGGCCATGTGGTCGATGCGGGCATAATGTTTCTCTGCAAGCTGTTCGCCAAGCAAGGCCTTTTGCTCCTCCAGCACCGCCAGAATATCCGCGCGCATTGCCTCACGGTTGAGCACTTCATCCAGTTCCACCAGTGCCTTGTCGACGGTGAACCAGGTGACCAGCCCGGCAGTGACACCACAGAGTATGGCCAGCGGTCCGGTCGGTGCACACACCGCGGTACCGACGCCGGCTGACAGCAGTGTCGACGATCCCTTCTTGGCAAGTGTCTTGGTAGCCAGGGCCGCACCGGTCTGGAATGTTTTCTTCGCCGCCACCTTGCCAACCACGGCCGCAGTGGTCTTGCTCGCCAGGGCCTTGCTGGCGACGATACCCGCACCGACACCACTGGTTGCCGCCACCGATGCCCTGAGCGTGTCGTGATCCAGCTCTGACAGGGGCGCGACAGCCAGCGTGCCGATCTCGCAGCTTGCGCTGGCGAGTTTCTCCCTGAGTTGCGGTGTCAGCTGTGCAAAACGAGCGGTCGTCATCTCTTCAAGCGCGCTGTCAAGCGCACCGAGTTGTGTATCAAAATCGCTGTCCGCAAACAGGTACTTTTCAAGCTGTTCACGCATGGTGGCGGCCACATCGGCCGTAAACACGGCCGCCAGCCGCTGGTATTCGCCGAGCACCGTGAAATACCAGTCAAGATAATGATCAACACCCTGCTCGATGTCGATAAACATCACATCCAGTCCCTCGCGAACCTCCTCGTCTACTGTCTGCATTGCCTGTGTGCGTTCGGCGTCTACCTTTGCGTCCAGCTGCGTCCGTAGCTGGTCGCGACTCTGCGCATCCTGCCTGCAGGGATCGATCATTCCGGTCTCATCCGGTTCCGGGGGAACCCAGTTGCTGATTCTGACCGCCGCGTAAAAGAAGGGCAGTGCCAGCAGAAGAATGGTGATAATAAATGCACGTGAAAAGGTGTTACCGCTCTTATGACCACGCTGCCTTAGCGCATGCTTCTCCATCAGGGTGCTGACGCCCAGTAACAACGCCGTCGCCAGCCAGGCCACGGTTGCGGCCCGCAGCAGAAAGAAGCCCCACGCAATCATTCTCGCGCTCATATCCGGCAGGCTCGGTATCAGCAACTGCGATCCATGCCAGGCGAGTGCCTCCAGTGCTGCCGCAGCGCCCGCGCTCACACCCCAGAGTCCGCACCCGGCGTGACTGTAATTTTCCAGGTATACCTGTTCGGCCAGCGTATTCCACGCCAGTTGACGCGTGTCGGGTGCGCCGACCACGGCAAAGTCGAGCAGCATGAACGCCGATGTCAGGACCAGGCCATTGATCAGGAACAAGGGCCAGCGGCGCACAATCGCGCCCAGATGCCGTGTATTGATCGTGCCGGAAAGCCCTCGTGTTACGGGTACATAGACCAGGGCAAGAAAAACACTGTCAGCGACGAGCACCAGCCAGTGATGCATCGACAAGGGAGCCGCCAGGGTGAGCAACAGCCATGCCAGGCACATCGATACGATGACCTGTAGAGCCTTGGTAAGCGTGCCGCTCCAGAACAGCCGCCTGACGCGGCTCGATGATTGCGTCACGCCACCCAGCACCAGGCGCCGTCGAAACAACAGGTACTCGATGCGGTATTGCCATATGGGCCAGCAGACCAGGCTGAGCAACAGAAACAGTCCCCAGCAGGGTACCGGCCTGACAATGCGGGATATATAAAACAGCACGGCGACTGCAAACAGCAGCCACAGGCTGTGCCGGACAACGTGGCTGAATAGTTGCCAGCGTGTCGGGTTGCCCGGGTCGTCCGCATTCTCCGGCGAATGCTGTATATCGGTCATCATGTATTTTTTCGGCACGAGTAATCAATCAGGTCTTGCCCACTCACCCGGAAAGACCGGGATCACCTGAACAGACACCTTTCAGCTTTACTTGATCAACGCCTCCGGCGAATAGTCATCAAATTTCTGTTGCGCCTTGATGACATCGAAACTGCGCTTGCCATCGCGGATCTTCAACAGCCCCTTGAGTTTCCGGTAGCGTGCAAAAATAACACCGTCACGTGTCTGTTCGGTAATCACGCCCCTGGCACCGACATCGATCTCGTCGCTGCCGGCAAAGGCATAGGGAAACAGAATCTGGTTCTTCTGCATGTCCACATGCGCCTCGCCCTCGATCTTGCCCACGGTGAGCATCTTCTCTATCCAGCCATTCTTGTTGCGGTGGTTGGACAGCATGGCGACAATGGGGGTGGAGTCTTGCATCTCAATGTCGGCCTCGGCCTTGAGCAGGACCGGTTTCTTCCATACCGTGTTTGCCCGGATAAAACTGACCCGCGCGTGCCAGTCCGACTCCTCAAGTTTTTCCTGATTGCCAATGACCCTGATATTATCCAGCAGCAGCGTTGAACCACTAATATCAAAATCCATGTTTTTCGGCGTGCCGCCGGCGATGTTGATATTCGCCGTCACATCTCCGGAAACTTCCTGCTCATCCAGCCGGCTGCGCAGTTTATCGGTCTTCAGCGTGACATAACCGCGTGCGCTATGCGGCTGCAACTCGATATCGGCCACCAGGTCGGCCTCACCACCGAGAAACTGCAGCGGTGAATTCTCCGGCAAGTACAGGTTGTAGACACGCATGTCCGTGACTTTCGCCGCAGGTATCCGCAGGTGCAGGGTGAGGTCCTCACCCGGACCATTAAATGTCATGTCTTTCACCAGCGCCTGCAACTGCAAGTCAACGCCCTCTATAAAAACCTTGTCTTCATGCTGACGCTTGAAAAAGGCATTTTCCAGCAGCACCTCGACGTGGGCATCGGGTCGCTGGCCACCCTCCTCCAGGTTCAGCTTCACCGATCCCTTGCCTTCAGCAACGTAATCGAGCACCTTCACGGCCAGTTCATTCTGCAACAGCTCCAGCCGCGTGCCGGCGGCCGGCCAGCCGGATTTCAACAGTAGTGTGGCCTGCAGATCGCCATGACCGGTAATCTCCGCCTGGTAGTCATTCTTCATCAGCTGGTTCAGCCAGCCGAGTCTGGAAACGTGACCGCGCATCACCAGCCTGCCGTCAGCGGCATCCAGCAACGTCCTCGCATCCTGATCCTTGACTGCACGCAGCAGCCCTCTATCTTCAACAGACTCCTTGAGATTAAAGCTCAGCAAACCCTCATCCACTTCTACCGAGGCCTGCCAGGTTTCGGACTTGCCCTTCTCTTTTGTCGCCAGCCTGGCGTCGGTCAGGCGCACGTACGAGCCACCCACGTCCAGTCCACCCGAACCATCCCCGGGACTTGCCGTCAGCAGCGCCACATCAACATCCGCGGTGAATCGATAGTCCTTGATGCCGACATCCGCATCACTGGAATCCAGCTTGAGGTCGGCATTCAAGGTCGCGCCGTCCACCACGCATTTGCCATGCAGGGTACCCTCGCCGCTGTAAAAGCGCAGCCCCAGGTGTTCCGGTATGTAATGCTGGTAAACGGCCAGGTCCGGAACCGTGACGGCGGGGACGGTGACTGCCAGGTAGCTGGCATGCGGCCGGCTACCATCCGCCGGAAACAACTGGCTGTCGCCTTTTGCGTCGACACTCAGACCATTCCCGTTAAACAGGGGACGTGCATCACCCGTGCGCATGGCGACAAGCTCCTTAAAGCGTATCCCGGCACGCATTAGATTTGGCGTCTCCGCAGCGACCACAAGGGAGATGTCACCACTGCCCTCGGCGCGATGATCCAGCAGGTCCAGCGACAGCCCGGGGGCGGATACGGCCAGGGAGGTGTTGGGTAACAGGGTGCCTGTCTCGAAATCCACACGCCCCTCAACCCTGCCCCTGCCATCTACACGCATCCCGTCAAAGTGCTGCAGATACAGGTTAAGAAAGGCCAGGCTGTCCACTTCGGCGCTGACATCGGTATGCAGCGTCAGATAGGGCAATGCCTTGCGACCCTTGTTTTCACGCGGCACAAACTCCGAAAACTCAACGCTGCCATTGAGTCTTACCTGCCTGATGGCATCCTGCTCACCGTTGATAAAGACCGAGTCTGCGACCACACTGGCCTTGCCGTTACTGAGCGAAAAGGGTCCGCCGCGTGTCCGGTAACGGATATCTGCCTGCACCTCGCCGGTAAACGTGCTGTTGACCTGGTAGAGCCAGACAGTATGTCTGCCGGAGACCCTGGCATTGGAAATGCTGATCGTCCAGGGCCGTTTGCCTTGTGGCAGGGGCTCTGCATTGTTGAGTTCCCGGTTGCTGATGGGCGGGAAAAAGGCGCGCATGTCCGCATAGTCATTATCCGGTCTCAGGCGCGGGCGCTGGAAATACTGCACATTGCTGCCATCGATGTCGTACAGGTGAACACGCTTTAAAATCAGCGGCAACAGCGCTATCGAGGCAGCCCCCTCCGGCAGTTCCAGTTGCCATTGCTGCCGGCGGCTCTGGCCATTCGCTGACACACCCCGGGCATGCACCCTGAAGGGATACCAGGTCCACGCTGCTTCCCAGGTAACCTCAAACTTATCCGGCCTGATTTTGTTCAGCAGCGTCTGTGTCACAGGCCATTGCAGGGCCAGGTTTCCCAGCGCCAGATAGGCCAGTTCGAAGACAACAACGGCAATAATTATTCGTTTCAACCAGGGCTTCACTAGAGCATCCAGCGTCTCATGGACATGTGTTGCAATGTAACATGAAGGTTATGAGGAAAACGCGGAGAGACAGAAAGGGAGCCGGCCGATAAGCCGGGTTTTGTCGTGGACAGCCATTCATCTGGACACTGCGTCACCGCAGGTCTCAAGCAACCTACCCGGGAACCATGCGGGCCGCATGAATGTTCCCCTATTTGGTCTTGCTCCGGGTGGGGTTTACCCTGCCACGCCTGTTACCAGCCGTGCGGTGCGCTCTTACCGCACCATTTCACCCTTACCCGTACGCATACGGGCGGTATATTTTCTGTGGCACTTTCCATAGACTCGCGCCTTCCAGGTGTTACCTGGCACCCTGCCCTGTAGAGCCCGGACTTTCCTCCCCGCACCTGGCCCGAGGGCCAGTTGCGGAGCGACTGTCTGGCCGACTCCCGGTTATCATTATAGATGAACTCGATACGGCTGTATCTTATTATTCATCGCGATAGGGCAAGCGCTTGCCGCGAAACAATTTGCCAATAAGACGATTAACGATATTGTTACGCTTCAGGCCCGGAATAAACCCGTGTTTCTTGCGTAACATCAGTTGTTGTTTCAGGCCTAACAGGCCAGCGTGTTGCGGGTCAAGTTTCAGGCCACGGCGTAATGCCGTGTAGGCACTCTCGCGGAAACCGAGGCGGTGCTCGGCCATGGCCAGGTTGTAGTACACCTCGACATCCCGGGTCTCGCCAACCACGGCCTTTCGACACAGCTTCACACCGCTGCTGTCGCCCATGTAAACACGCGACAGGCCATGAAACGATGTATAGCGGCCCTGGTAGATGTCATCTATTTCAGCGCACTCATCCGCCGCGCGGAACAACAGCAGTGCGCCTTCATAATCATCGCTTTTGAAACACTTGAGGCCGTCAATGAAGTCGTCACGCATACGCAGCTGCTGGCCGGACAGGTACGGACCGAACGGCTTAACCATATCGCCCCCCATGCGGATATGCTCGACTGCTATCAGCGGTAGCTTGTATTACAATAGCCAAACTACACGCTCCCCCAGTGCCTGTGGAGATTAAACCGTTTGCCTGAAAACGCAAGCGGCTCTATTTTTATTGATAAATAGCCAAAATACTGACACCCAATGAACATTCTTTTTGCCAGTTCTGAAGCACACCCTCTGATTAAAACCGGTGGACTGGCGGATGTGGCGGGCAGCCTGCCACGCGCCATCCGCAACCTGCGTCACGATATTCGCGTCATCATCCCCGCCTACCAGTCGGTACTGAAACAGGCAGAGAAATTTACCCTGGTTGCCCATCTTGAACTCGAAGGCGTCAAGCAGACGGTACGTGTCCTTGCCGGTCGACTGCCCGGAAGTACCGTGACAGTGTACCTGGTGGATTCGCCGGAACACTTTGACCGCCCGGGCAATCCCTACACCATGCAACAAGGCAGCGTATGGCCGGATAATGCCGAACGCTTCACCACCTTCTGCCGTGCCATCGAGGCACTGGCACTGGATACTGCCGGACTTGACTGGCAACCGGACATTGTCCATTGCAACGACTGGCAAACTGCACTGGTGCCAGCACTGCTGGACCGCCATGACACTCGGCCGGCTACCGTTTTTACCATCCACAACCTTGCCTACCAGGGGCTATTCGACTGGAAGGAGTTCGAGAAACTGGCATTACCCGCAGATTTCTGGAGCACGGAGGCCATGGAGTTTCATAACCGGTTTTCATTCATCAAGGGCGGACTGGTGTTTGCTGACTGGATAACGACCGTCAGCCCCACCTATGCACAGGAAATCCAGACCAGTGAGTACGGCTACGGACTGGAAGGACTCATCAGTCACCGTGCAGACAACCTTACCGGTATCATCAACGGGGTCGATTACCATGTCTGGAATCCGGGAAGCGATCCGCACATACCGGTGCACTACAATGCACGCTCGCTGACAGACAAGCTGAAAAACAAGCAGGCCCTGCAGGAACATTTTGGTCTGCCTGTTAAGGATACGACTCCGGTGTTTGCCATCATCAGCCGGCTGGTCGAGCAAAAAGGCATCGACCTTGTACTGGACATCGTGCCCGAACTGGTTAAACAAGAGGCACAGTTAATCGTGCTCGGCAGCGGCGACAAAATACTCGAGGCCGGCCTGCGCAAGGCGGCCGCCCTGTACCCGAAACATGTCGCCACGCGCATCGGCTATGACGAGGCTCTATCGCATCACATCGAAGCCGGTGCCGATATCTTTCTGATGCCATCGCGCTTTGAACCCTGTGGCCTGAACCAGATTTACAGCCAGCGTTACGGTACCGTGCCCATAGTGCGGCACACTGGCGGACTGGCAGACACGGTGACGGACACCACGGATGAGACCCTGGCAGCGAATACGGCCACCGGGTTCAGTTTCATCGAGGCCTCGGCTGCGGCCCTGAACGAGGCGGTTACGCGTGCACTCGGATACTATCGCCAACCGGCAATCTGGCAACAGCTTGTGTACACCGGCATGAAGCAGGATTTCAGCTGGAAACACAGCGCACAACTCTATCTGCAGCTCTACCAGACGGCCCTGGAGCGGCGTACCGCAAAGGCTGGCGTTGCGCTTTGAATGCTGAGAAAACGTCGACCCGCAGATCACTTTTCAATCACGGATTTCCAGACAGCTGCTATACTGTTAACAGGAGGATGAAAGAGGAAAGAGGGCAAGCAGGATCACTGCCCCCGCCGGTAAACGGGCAACTGTTTAATCATCCTTCGGACGCCTCGGATAGCAGCGGGCGGGTAACAGGAGTCAGGTCGTTCTGACAGCCGTGTGTTTGGTGGGGCGGTGCCACCAGCCAAGCCATGCCATTCCGGGGCGTTTCTATGTGTATCCCTGACCGGTCAGGGTCAGCAGACCCAGACACCTGCCAGACCCACCTTTATGGAAATCAACCGGTAAAACTGCCGCTGCGCACCCGCTCGACCTCCATCATCTCGAGCTCACGTGAACCCGACACGATGACGTTCTCATCAAGGGCGAAGTCCAGCGAGTCATCAAGCCGCGAGTACGGCACGGCATTCAGAATGACCTTGATGGCATTCAGCCGGGCCTGGTGCTTGTCGTTGGAGCGCACCACCGTCCAGGGTGCATCGATGGTGTGGGTGCGTTTCAGCATCTCGTACTTGACGTTGGTGAAATCATCCCAGCGGTCCTGTGCCTGCAGGTCGACCTCGCTGAGTTTCCACTGCCGCAGCGGGTCTGTCTTGCGACGTTCAAAACGACGCGCCTGTTCTTCCTTGGTGACGCTGAAATAAAGTTTCACCAGGATGGTGTCCTGCCGTACCAGGTCGCGCTCAAAGCCGACCACCCCGCGCATGAAATCGTAGTATTCCTTTTCGGTACAGTAACTGAAGACTCGCTCTACCATGGCGCGGTTGTACCAGCTACGGTCAAACAGCACGATCTCGCCGGCACGCGGGAATGTCGAGACGTACTTCTGGTAATACCACTGGGTTTTCTGTTCCTCTGTCGGCTTGCCAAGCGCGACTACACGGTAATGCTTCTCATTCATATAGCGGGTCACGCGGCGAATGGTGCCACCCTTGCCCGCTGCATCCCGGCCCTCGAACAGGATTATCATGCGTCGCTGTTTTTCCTCGAGGTACTGCTGAACGCGCAGCAACTCCGCCTGGAACGGCTTGAGCTCTTCCTCACGCCGGTAACGCTTGATGGCCTTTTTTGTCTCGGCCTTGAGGCTGGCATTCTCCTCTGCCAGCTGCTGGTGTTCCTGCACATAGTCCTGCAGTTTTAGTGTCTTGCCGTCCACGTTAATCTGCTCGGGATTCAATTCCTGGTCCACTGTCATACGCTCCTGAGATCAGTTCTGTCAGTAATTCAATAAAATGCCGGACACACAACAAACCTTTCGCTGGCCAGCAGCAGGATTTGAAGACTATCGCATCTCGAGCCATGCGTTATTGATCCTGCTCAATAAAAACCGGAAACCCGGTGCCGACAAATGGAGATTCACTTGATGGAAGGATGGGTCTGTCAGCCTCTCTGTCGGGGGGGTTCTATTTCCACTCGCAGCTGTGGTTGAATAGAGCCGTCTCCCACCACGCAGAAACAAAAATCTCAATGGACATCTCGACCATCACCACCCGGCCCTTTTCTGACCAGCGCCCCGGCACCTCCGGCCTGCGTAAAAAGGTCAGGGTTTTCCAGACGCCCCACTACCTGGAAAACTTTGTCCAGTCGATATTCGACACCCGCACGGACCTCAAGGGCGGCTCGCTCGTGCTGGGCGGTGATGGTCGTTATTACAACCGTCAGGCCATCCAGATCATCATCCGCATGGCTGCAGCCAATGGCGTGGCCAGGGTCATTGTGGGTCAAAGTGGCCTGCTCTCCACTCCGGCCGCCTCCTGCGTTATCCGCAAGTACCAGACCAATGGCGGCATCATTCTTTCCGCCAGCCACAATCCCGGCGGCCCGGACGAGGACTTTGGCATCAAGTACAACACCCCCAATGGTGGCCCGGCCCCGGAGGGCGTGACCGAGGCCATCTATGCACGCACCCGCGAGATCGACGCGTACCGGATCGCCACTGCTGACGAGATCGACCTCGATACCCTCGGCGTGCAGATGCTGGGTGACACCCGTGTGGAAATCATTGACTCCGTGGCTGACTACGCCACATTGATGGAACACCTGTTCGATTTCGAGCGCATCCGCCAGTTGTTCGATGCCGGCCTCTTCAGCATGCGCTTCGACGCCATGCATGCCATCACCGGTCCCTATGCCAAACATATTCTGGAAGAAATGCTGGGCGCGGAACCCGGCACCGTGATCAACGGTGATCCAAAGGAAGATTTCGGCGGTGGTCATCCCGACCCCAACCTGGTACATGCCCATGAACTGGTCGCTCTGACTACGGGGCGCAACGCTGTCGATTTTGGCGCCGCTTCCGATGGCGACGGCGACCGCAACATGATTCTGGGGCGCAATTTCTTCGTCACGCCCAGCGACAGTCTGGCGGTAATGGCCGCCAATGCCCATCACATCAAGGGATATGCCGCCGGCATCAGCGGCGTGGCCCGCTCCATGCCAACCAGCCAGGCTGCCGACCGGGTCGCCGAGGCACTCGGACTGGACTGTTATGAGACACCGACCGGCTGGAAATTCTTCGGCAACCTGCTGGATGCAAAGCGCATCACGCTCTGCGGCGAGGAAAGTTTCGGCACCGGTTCCGATCATGTCAGGGAGAAAGACGGTCTCTGGGCGGTACTCTTCTGGCTCAATCTGCTGGCAGTGCGGAAGACATCGGTAGCGGCAATCGTGCAGGAACACTGGCGGCGCTTCGGGCGCAATTACTACACCCGCTATGACTTTGAAAGCATCGACACGGAAGCCGCCAATGATCTGGTGGCTCATCTGCAGTCACGTCTGGCCGGCCTGCCGGGCACGACGCTGGACGGCTACACAGTCGACTATGCTGACAACTTTGCCTACACCGACCCGGTAGACGGCAGTGTCTCGGAAAACCAGGGTATCCGCATCGGCTTCACCGATGGCTCGCGTATTGTCTACCGGCTATCAGGCACCGGCACGGAAGGGGCAACCCTGAGGGTCTATCTCGAGGCCTACGAGCCTGACCCGGCAAAGCAGGACCGCAACACGGCCGAGGTCATGCAACCGCTGGTCGAAATTGCCGTCGACCTGGCGGAGATCGAGTCCCGCACGGGACGCAAGGAACCGACAGTAATCACCTGAGAATGCCCGGAAAAATCGTCATGCCGGCGAAGGCCGCATGACGATCCAGGCAGCCTGCGCGCGCCGTCCCGGCAGCCGTTTAGTTCAATGCTTTCAGTAATATCCCATGCCAGCCGATGAATCGGGAAGAACACATGTGCCCCGTCCACGGCGCACACCCTTTCACCTGTTAGCAACGGATGACGAGACACCGGCATGAAAACCCAAGCCAGCCAAAATCCCCAGGAATGGACAAACAGCTTTATGGACGGTTGTCACGAGATGACCCTGGATCATCTGCGACCACATCTCCAGAAAATGTTTGAAAATTGCAACATTGCATTACTTGAATTTTCCGAAAAGGCGCAATCCAGTGCTTCGCAGATTCGCTTCATGGAAGCCGGTACCATCATTAAAAATAACCGCGCACAGGTTGAAGCCGTCTTCTACAAGGAACTGCGGCAGGGTTTCAGCCGGTTCAAACGTCTCTGCCAGCAAGGGCATTCCGCTGTGCAGGCAACCACCACCCGCCAGGACAGCAGCGAGGAGCCATTCACGCTCGTCAGCAAGGAAGATTCCGATATCCAGGTGGCCATACAGAACATGGTGGCCAGTGCCAGCCTCGGGTCAATACACGAACTGACCGCTATCAGGCAGCGGCTTGCCGTACTCAATAACGGCCGCAAGCTCACAGAGAATCAGATACCGGCCGGACCGGATGCACTTGCCCGGGCCTTTCACAAGGCGGCGGGCGAACTGTTTCTGGAACATGAATTAAAGTTGATCGTTTACCTGCTGTTTGACAAGTTCGTATTGAGCAATACCGGATCACTGTACGATGAATACAACGGGCGTCTGCTGAAAGCCGGTCTGTTACAGAACCTCAAGTACGAAGCGCGCAAAAATCCGAATGCACCGCAACCACGGCGCAAAACAGACCAGCAATCAGCACACAATACCGGCAATAGCCCTGCCCCCGCTGGCAAGCATACAGACGGCAGCAACAAGTCCCTGGGCGATGAACTGTTCGACAGCATTCTTGACCTGATGTCACGGCGCCACCCGCATGTCGAAGCCGAGCCGGCAAATCCGATACCACAGACTGAACTGGTTTCAGCTATTCACCAGATACAACAAAACATTGATAACAACAGTGTACATGCCGCGAGCGCAGCAACCTCGGCAGATACCGCCGCGGGCAAGCAGGCGATCGAGAGCATGGTCGCCAATCTGTCAGCCGAACGCGAACAGCTGTACCGGGGTATTGATCGCCGTCAGCTGCCCGCGGCCGACACCCAGGTGATCGACCTGGTCGGCATGATGTTCGAATACATGCTGAATGACGATGAGATCCCGAACGTGGCCAAGGCCGAATTGAGCCGTCTGCACACGCCTTACCTGAAAGTGGCCATCATCGACAAGCGCTTTTTTTCCGACAACACTCATCCGGCACATGAACTGCTCAATGGCCTTGCACGTGCGTGCGCACGCTGGGTATTCGAGGACAATCTTGATCGCGGCATTTTCCCCTGTGTGCGCAAGATCGTCACGCGCATTTCACTCGACTTCCACAACAACCTGGATATTTTTCCGGAAATGCTGGACATACTGCACGCCAGTCTGCAGGACCTGGACAACAAGGCCGCGACGATCGAGGAACGTTCCCGCCAGGCAGCCAAGGGCAAGGAGAAGCTCGAACTGGCACGCCAGTGCGCTGCCAGCCAGATCGAGGCAGCAGCCAGAACACACACGATCCCGGGGGCTATCCGCCAGATGCTGGGTGATGTCTGGCGTGACAAACTCATGTTTATCTACCTGCGCGAACCGGATGCTGACCAGAGTGACAGCTGGAAACTCGCGGTTGAGACAATAGAGACGATCATCTGGTGCGTGGAACCGCGCAGCACGGCTGAAGAACAGGTGCAACTGCGGGAGCAATGCACGGTCGTTTTCACCGAGATCAAGCAGTCCCTTGACACACTTAGCGCCTACGGAGCCAGCGATGTCACAGCAGAACTCGCGCTGATCAGGGAATACACCGAAGCCGCCATCGATGCCGCCGATCAATCGACAACTGCTGACGCGGATAGCCGCGAACCCGTTCAGTCCGAGGCACAACAGGCGGAGAATGACACGCACGACAGCCCGACTGCAGTTGCCGACCCGGTAGTTGATCAAGCCGACAGCGATGCGGATGAGTTGACGCCCGCGATTGCTGCCAGACTATCCGAATTGAATAGCGTGCCCTTCGGCACCTGGTTCAGCTTTCGCAACCATGCAGCGCATGCGCGCGTCCGGGCCAAGCTCTCCTGGTACTCGGGGATATCCGGGAATTACATGTTTGTTGACAGTATGGGCATCAAGATCGCGGTCCTGAAACAGCAGGAACTGGCGGCCCAGCTGGCAACCGGCCAGGCAGAAATACTGCGCGAGGAAGAGCACCCGCTGATTCATCGGGCACTGGAAGCAATTCGTCGCATGCTGGGCAGTGAACAGACGGCACACGCGTAACTGGTGATAGGGAGTCAACTGAAATGAAAGCAAACGAAACTGCAGCAAAAGATAACCGTGGCCAGAAACGTATCGAGGTTTCCGAGGTCATTCGTGTCGTCGACAGGCAAACAGGCAGCACTATCGGTCAACTTGTCAATATCAGCGAGGAAGGACTCATGCTGCAGGGTCCGGAGCCGGTACCCGAGAACAGTATCTACCAGCTGTCACTGGTGTTCGAAGCAGACTCCGCCAGTGCTGCCGACGGCCCTCTCATGATCGGGGTCGAGAGCCTCTGGTGCCACTCATCCAGTGACCAGGCGCAGCACTGGAGCGGCTTCTATATCATCGATATTTCCGACCAGGGTCTCGCGCGTATCCGTCAACTCACCAGGTAGTTCCCCGGCGATTGAGGCTAGAGTCTGGTGTCCATGAACAGGATCCAGACGGCACCCTGATCGGTATCACCATCGTCATCGCCGGGCGCACCGACGGCCAGATCCGCAAGCCCGTTGTTATCGATATCACCGATGCCGGCAATTGCGGCTCCGAAGTGATCATCGCTATCCAGCGTGCCCTTGAAGTCCCCCTCTCGGTCAGATACCTTCTGCCAGCCATCAACCCTGCCGTCCGATTCCATCAACAGGATCCAGATCGCACCCGCGTTAGGATCGCCATCATCATCATTCGGTGCACCGACTGCCAGATCAGGAACCCCGTCGTCATTCATGTCACCGATATTGGCAAGCGCGCTGCCAAAACTGTCATCATCAGCAAGACTGCCACGGAAGCCGCCGTCATCGTCGGCGATCCTCAACTCCTTTCTAACCCTGCCCGTATCATCGAGGAACAACACCCAGACCTCTCCGCGGTCCGGTCCACCCTTGTCGCCCCCGGGTGCCCCGACGACCAGATCAGGAATGCCGTCATCGTCCAGATCACCGATTCCGGCAACCGCAGCACCGAAATGATCTTCGTCATCCAGGTTGCCGCCAAAGCCCCCATCGCTATCGGACACTTTCTGCCAGCGATCCACCCTGCCGTCCATCCTCATGAACAGGATCCAGACGGCACCGGCGTTGGCGGGGCCATCATCATCATTCGGTGCGCCTACCGCCAGATCGGTGATGCCGTCGCCGTTGACGTCACCGATAACGGCAACCGAGCTGCCAAAGCGGTCATCATCATCGAGATTGCCATCAAAGCCGCCTTCACCCTCCGCTATCTTCTGCTCACCCCGGACCCTGCCCTCGCTATCGAGGAATAATATCCAGACAGCGCCCCGATCCGGTCCATTTTCGTCATCGCCGGGTGCACCGACAGCCAGGTCAAAGGCTGCGTCGCCATCGAGGTCATCAATACCCGCAAGCGCACTGCCAAACTGGTCATCATCATCAAGATTGCCGCCAAAATCACCCGCATCGCTGGAGATCTTCTGTTCCTGGTCCACCCGACCATTGTCATCCATGAACAGCATCCAGACAGCGCCCCGGTTGTTGCCATCGTCGTCATCAAAGGGAGCACCCACGGCGAGGTCCCTGACACCGTCAGCTTCCAGGTCGCCGGTATCTGCAACGGCGCTACCGAACTGATCGCCTTTGTCGAGATTGCCATCAAAACCGCCGCTATCCGCCGAGATCTTCTGTTCATCAGTCACCCTGACGCGAGTACCGGTCGACCCGCCACTGGAACTGGAGTCATCTTTCGAACATTTGAAGCCATCGGCACCTGCCAGCAACAGAGTGGATGCAAGGATCAGGGCAGTGGCGTAGCGTTGTTTGAAGTGCATCGGTAAACCTGTCTGACGGTTGTGGAGAAGAATCAATCGGTTATGAGTGTCTGCATGCTACATCATCTGATCAACATTAACAGATCGCATAAAGGTAGCAATTGACCTCAATCAAAGCATGTGAATATCGTCACTTCAGACGACTCCTGGCATGATTCTAAACACGTGCATCATCTTCGGGTCTATACCTTTTGGCCTGTGTCCAGCCAGCACCATTTATATATAATAATTCTCTGACACATTAGCCACGAAGACTCATCCGCTATGCGCGACCCTGCTGCACAGTCAGATTCCGAGACCGGCCGTATCGAGGTCAAGACCACGACCTGCTACATGTGCGCCTGCCGCTGCGGTATCCGCGTCACCCTGCGCGATGGTGAAGTTCGCTATATCGAGGGCAATCCCGAGCACCCGCTCAACAAGGGGGTCATCTGCGCCAAGGGCGCATCCGGCATCATGAAACAGTATTCGCCGGGGCGTCTCACCAAACCGTTGCTGCGCAAACGCAGGGCGGTACGGGGAGAAGGCAAATTCGAGGAAATCAGCTGGGAGCAGGCCTACGACATCCTCGGCAAGCGTCTGGAAAAAATCCGCGCCGAGGATCCGAAAAAGTTCGCGCTGTTCACCGGCCGTGACCAGATGCAGGCGTTGACCGGCCTGTTTGCGAAACAGTTCGGCACGCCAAACTATGCGGCCCACGGTGGTTTTTGCTCCGTCAACATGGCTGCCGGCATGATCTACACCATCGGCGGTTCCTTCTGGGAATTCGGCGGCCCGGACCTGGAACGCTCCAAGCTGTTTATCATGATCGGCACAGCAGAGGACCACCACTCCAACCCGATGAAGATTGCGCTCTCCAAGTTCAAGCGCAACGGCGGCCGTTTTATCTCCATCAACCCGGTGCGCACCGGCTATGCCGCCATTGCCGACGAGTGGATCGCGATCAAGCCCGGCACTGACGGCGCGCTGCTGCTGGCACTGATTCATGAAATCATCCACCAGGGCCTCTATGACAGGGATTTCCTGGTGCGTTATTCGAATGCCGCCGAACTCGTCAACCTCGACGAGGCCAGTACCGAGTACGGCATGTTCGTGCGCTTTGAGGTACCGCCGGAGGAAGGCTGCTTCGAACCGCAGAACAAGCTGTGGTGGGACCGCGAGCTCGACAAGCCGATCTCCACCCACACCGAGGGAGCCGACCCCTACCTGCTCGGCAGCTTCACGCTGGCCGACGGCACCGCCGTCAAGCCGTCGTTCCAGCTGCTGAAGGAACGCGTCGAGAAATACACCCCGGAATGGGCGGCGGGCGTCACCGGCATCGAGGCCGATACCATTCGCCGGCTGGCCTACGAAATGGGTGTCACCGCCCGCGACCAGAAGATCGAGCTGCCGATCCAGTGGACCGATGCCTGGGACAAGGACCACGAGACTGTCACCGGCAACCCGGTGTCGTTCCATGCCATGCGCGGACTCGCCGCCCATTCCAATGGTTTCCAGACCATCCGTGCACTGAGCATCCTGATGAGCATCCTCGGCACCATCGACCGACCCGGCGGCTTCCGCCACAAGGCGCCCTTCCCGCGCCCGATCCCGCCCTGCGCCAAGCCGCCGAAAGGTCCCGAAGACGTACAGCCAAACACCCCGCTGAACGGTATGCCGCTGGGCTGGCCGGCCGAACCCGACGACCTGTTTGTCGACGACGACGGCGAAGCGGTGCGTCTCGACAAGGCCTTCTCCTGGGAATACCCGCTGGCAGTGCACGGCCTGATGCATAACGCGATCACCAACGCCTGGCGTGGTGATCCCTACCGCATCGACACGCTGTTGCTGTTCATGGCCAACATGGCCTGGAATTCCTCGATGAACACCGCAAAGGTGCGCGAGATGCTTGCTGACAAGGACAAAAACGGTAACTACAAGATCCCGTTCCTGGTGGTCTGCGATGCCTATCATTCCGAGACGACCGCCTTCGCCGACCTGGTACTGCCGGACACCACCTACCTGGAACGGCACGATGTCATGTCCATGCTCGACCGTCCGATCTCCGAGTTCGAGGGCCCGGTGGACTCCGTGCGCATCCCGGTACTCCCACCCAAGGGAGAGAGCAAGCCGTTCCAGGAAGTGCTCATCGAGCTGGGCAGCCGGCTGGGGCTGCCGGCCTTTGTCACGGCGGAAGGCAAACGCAAGTACCGCGACTACCCGGACTTTATTGTTAACTACGAGACGGAACCCGGTTCCGGGATCGGCTTCCTCGCCGGCTGGCGCGGCGAGGCCGGCGAGAAATTCATGCGCGGCGCACCCAATCCGCGCCAGTGGGACATGTACGCCAGGAACAATTGCTTCTACCAGTACGAACTGCCGCGCTCCTACCAGTACATGCGCAACTGGAACAAGGGCTACCTGCAGTGGTCGCGTCACCATGGCCTGACGCGCTACGCCGAGCCAATCAACATCCACCTGTACTCGGAGGTGCTGCAGAAATTCCGCCTCTCCGCACAAGGCCGCTGGGATGGCAGGCAGCCGCCGGACCGTCTGCGCAAGCGCATCGAGACACACTTCGATCCGCTGCCGTTCTATCACGAAACGCTGGAAGCACAGCTGGTCGATACCCAGGAGTACCCGCTCAACGCAATCACCCAGCGTCCCATGGCGATGTACCACTCGTGGGATTCGCAAAACGCCTGGTTGCGACAGATTCACACGCACAACTACCTGTTCGTCAATCCGCGACTCGGTCATGCCAACGGTTTTGATGACGGCGACTGGATATGGGTCGAATCACCACACGGCAAGGTGCGCTGCATGTGCCGCTTCAGCGAGGCTGTCGAGCCCGGCACCGTGTGGACATGGAACGCCATCGGCAAGGCAGCCGGCGCCTGGGGCCTGTCACCCGACGCCAACGAATCCAGCAAGGGCTTCCTGCTGAACCACGTCATTTCCGAGGAACTGCCACCCTGCGATGACGGCGAACACCTGTCGAACTCCGACCCGGTGACCGGCCAGGCGGCGTGGTATGACGTACGCGTCAAGGTCTACAAGGCCGACAAACAGGAACCCGAACAAAGCTGGCCACAGTTCAAGCCGCTACCGCTGGCGCCGGGCATGGAAAAACGCCGCGGCCGCTGGCAGGGCTACGTTGCCGGCATGTTCGGGAAGAAAGGATAAAGCCATGACCCAGCTCGCACTCGTCATCGATCTGAATGTCTGCGTCGGTTGTCACGCCTGCGTCACCAGCTGCAAGGAATGGAACACCTCGGGCTGGGCCGGGCCCATGACAGACCAGCGCCCCTACGATAGAGACCCCACCGGCACCTTTTTCAACCGCGTGCAGACCTTCGAGGTTGGCACTTACCCCAACACCGAGACCGTGCACTTCCCCAAGAGCTGCCTGCACTGCGAGGAGCCACCGTGCGTCCCGGTCTGTCCGACCGGCGCCAGCTACAAGCGCGAGGAAGACGGCATCGTGCTGGTGGACTATGACAAATGCATCGGCTGCAAGTACTGCTCCTGGGCATGTCCCTATGGCGCCCGCGAGATCGATGAGAAGCAGCGGGTGATGAAGAAATGCACCCTGTGCGTCGACCGCATTTACGACCAGACTCTACCCGAGGCGGAGCGCAAGCCAGCCTGCGTACTGGCCTGCCCGACGAACGCCCGCCTGTTCGGCGATGTCCATGACCCGGACTCGCACGTCTCGGTTATGATCCGCGAGGAAGGCGGCTACCCGCTGATGCCGGAATGGGGCACCAAGCCCGCCAACCATTACCTGCCCCGGCGCAAGACCCGGCTGCGCATACACGAAGATGAACTGCTGCGCGCTGACAACCCGCTCAAGAAAGAGGGCCAGTTACCGGCACCATCCGGCGACGAGCAGACCCTCGACGATATCACCAGCTGGTAGGCCACTATGCATCCTGCACTTTCCGTTATCCTGCTCACCACCCTGCTCGGTGTCGGCCAGGGCCTGTTCCTTGCTCTCTACACCGGGCAGGTTTATTCGGTCGCCAGACTGCTGGAGCACCAGGACAGCCAGACCTTTTACGCGGTCGGCAGCGCCCTCGCCCTGGCCTTCCTGGCAGCCGGCCTGGTCGCCTCCTTTTTTCATCTCGGCCACCCGGAGCGCGCCTGGCGCTCCATTGCACGCTGGCGCACCTCGTGGCTATCCAGGGAGGTCATCGTGCTGCCGCTGGTGATGCTGCTGGTGTTCCTCTACGGCCTGGTCCATTACCTCGAGTGGACCACGCCGCTGTTTACCGTGGCCGGTGCCCTGCCGGTCGATGCGACACTGATCATTGGCGCACTGGCGACACTGGCCACCTTCGCACTGTTCATCTGCACGGCCATGATCTATGCCAGCATACGTTTCCTGCAGGAGTGGCACAGCGCCCTGACCGTCATCAACTTCACCCTGCTGGGCGGTGCCTCCGGCTTCATGCTGGCAGCGGCCTTCTCCGCCTTCATCGGTGTTCACCTGGTCGGTTTCTACGGTACCTGGGCGGTGATCCTGACGCTTGCCGCCCTGCTGACGCGTAGCGCCTCGCTGCTGCGCAACCACCGCCTGCGCCCCAAGTCCACTTTGCAGAGCGCTATCGGGGTGCGACACACCACCATTCGGCAGATCGCGCAGGGTGCCATGGGCGGCTCGTTCAATACCCGGGAATTCTTCCATCACCAGCCCGCACGTGTGCTCAGCATGGCCCGTGCCAGCTTTCTGGTGCTCGTATTTCCCGTCCCGATACTGCTGCTGGGCGCCGCATGGGGCATGTCTTCGGAAGTTTTACCGGTGCTGGCCTTCCTGGCCCAGTACCTCGGCCTGCTCATCGAGCGCTGGTACTTCTTCGTCGAGGCCCGCCATCCGCAGAACCTCTATTACCAGTCGATCGCCTGAACCACAGCCGTCAACTACGCACTGCTCACTATAGCGAGTACAGCAACCGTCGCCGTGGAACCGGCTTCGTCAAGATCCCAATCCCGGACAAAATCCTGTCAAGCGCCTGCTGAAAATGACGTAACGCGAAGGTACCCGGTACGATGGTTTCGACGTGTTGCGGCAGATGCTGTCCTTTGGGCATCAGCAGGATTTTATTGTAATGGCACGCGAACAGGGGCATATTCTGCCCTTGCCGGCGAATGCGCACATTGATTAGTAGTGGCCCGCCACTACAACCCGGAGATAAGCGAATGAGACAATCCCGATTGACTACAGCACTGGCGTATCTGCTTGTCGCGCTGGCTGGCACAGTCTTCTCCACCAGCGTATCAGCCAATGCCGCCAGCGACTGCCGCCAGGAAGCAACGGACTACGGTATCGCTGATGAGCAGCTGGATGATTACATCACTGGCTGCCTGGCCTCGCGCGGCGAGTTATATGCCGAGGAAACACCCGATATGGAGTACGCACCTGCGGAGGAAGCGAATGAGGAGGAAGAGCTGCAGCAGGAATCATCGATGGAAAACGGCGATGTCACGTACTAACAACTTCGATTTCCGATAACCCCAAAGCCCCTCGCCATCCGCAAAGCTGACACCGATCCGACCACCTGTAGTGGCTGGGCTTTGCTATGCCCGTGGTGAAGCCCTTATTAAAATCAGGGCACCATTCAGCACACCACAGACACACGGAGTGCACAGAGAAGTTACGTAAAAAATAATCGTACGAAAACGACAAAAACAACAGGATCCTGGTGCATTGGTTTATGCTATTTTGGTGGAGTTATTTCAACGTACACACTCTGTGTTCTCTGTGCCTCCGTGGTGAATAGTTACAAATCAGGTAACATGGACATGCGGGCCTGTCTCCGGGCCTGAGTAACCGGGAGCGAAGCACACATGGACACGGGCAGTCACGAAAGCATGTCATTCCGTGAAGGCATCGACCGCATGGTCGATCGCGCTTCACTGGCCATCGGTCTCAATCCCGAGACGGCCAAGATCATCCAGGCCTGCAATGCCGTCATCCAGCTCAAGTTTCCTGTAAGTATTGACAGCAAGGTGGAGGTCTTCACCGGCTGGTGGGCCATTCATAGTGCACATCGTTTGCCTGCCAAGGGCGGACTGCGTTTTGCCCCGCTGGTGAACCAGGATGAGACCGAGGGACTGGCTGCCCTGATGAGCTACAAGTGTGCCATCGCCGATATTCCCTTTGGTGGTGCGAAAGGCGGTCTGCTGATCAACCCGGGCGATTACACGGAAGACCAGCTGCGCACGATCGTACATCAGTTCACCATGGAACTCGCGCGCCGTGACTTCATCAATCCCGCAACCAATGTGCCTGCCCCCGACCTCGGTACCTCATCACGCGAGATGGCGTGGATCGCCGACACCTACAAGTCGCTGTTTCCCGATGACCTCAACCGCGATGCCTGTGTGACCGGCAAGCCGCTCGATCGCGGCGGCGTGCCGGGCCGCACCGAGGCCACGGGCAAGGGCGTGCAATTTGCGTTGCAGGAATTCTTTCGCCACGCTGAACTGGTTGCGGCTGCCGGGCTCAGTGATGGACTGTCCACCCAGCGCATTGTAATCCAGGGACTCGGCAACGTCGGCTACCACGCCGCCAAGTACCTGTCCGAGGAAGATGAGAGCAGCATCATCGCCATCATCGAGCATGACGGTGTGGTGGTTAACGAAGACGGTCTCAATGTGCACGACGTCAAGCAGCACCTGGCGGAAACCGGTGGACTGAAGGGTTTCCCCGGCGGCGACTACAGTCCTCAGGGAGAGCAGGCACTGGAAATGGAGTGCGACATCCTCATTCCCGCCGCACTTGAATCCCGGATACACGCGGCTAACGCCATGCGCATCCAGGCAAAGCTGATTGTCGAGGCCGCCAACGGCCCGGTCACCTACCAGGCCGATGAAATTCTGCGGGAACGCGGTATCACCATTCTCCCGGACATCTATGTGAACGCCGGCGGTGTTACCGTTTCCTATTTTGAATGGACACGCAACCTCTCACACATGCGCTTCGGACGCCTGCAGCGCCGCCTCGATGAACTGCGCGGCACCAATTACCTGACCGCACTGGAGATCACTTACCGGAAAACAGGTTCCGGAAAAGCTGCGCCGGGAAATCATGCGCGGTGCCAACGAACTCGACCTGATCCGCTCCGGCCTGGACGACACCATGCGCATGGCCTTTCACGACATCCTCGAGATGCTGCGGAAAAATCCAAATATCATTGACTATCGCACTGCCGCCTATGCCATCGCAATCAACAAGATGGCACAATCCTATTATGAACTGGGGCTGGCCGAGCCACTCTAGCACCCACACTACGGAAATCCTTCCCTTACCCATTCGCCAACCGCGTCTGCACACAGGCCATCCCTGCTGTTGACGGTGTCACAAGTCCCCGCCCGTAAATAATTGCTGAAAACCTTAAGGTATCCCTGAGCAGGTCGATATCCAGATACATTAGATTATTCTTATATTATGTTTTTATAAATTTCTATCTGGAAGGAGGTAGCAACATGTACTGGGATACCCTGACCGCGACGGGCCTGTTTATTTCCATTGTGTGGGCCCTGGGTGGATTTTACCTGGAGTTGCGCCAGCGGCCGGTCGTGCGCCGTCGTGATCTGCAGGAGTCCTGAACCCTTATAATCGGGCTGTGTGGTGACAGGCTGCACCTGTCACTGCGCGGCACAACCCACCCCGATCAGGGCTGTCGTCGTGCCCTTTCCAGGTATTTAAGCGCCCCGGTATCGAACATACGCCGCACCTGCCGCATCTGTACAGTGGCATCATGTGCAATCACGCGATAACTATCAGATACATACAAGGTCCTTTTATAATCCGCGCTAACTTTCATTAGTAGCGGAATTTTCGACAACCCGTATAATCCAGGCTCTCGAAACAGGAACAGGCCGCGCCCATGCGTGGCCTTTTTATGTAGATGACAGATACCTCAGATAGCAAGATTTCCATAGCCGGCGACAAGGAACTGCGCAGCCGCGTACGCCTGTTTGGCAACATGCTGGGAGAAGTCCTGCTTGAACAGGCTGGCGCCGATGTTCTGTTAGCGGTCGAAACACTGCGCAAGGGTTACATTCGACTGCGCAAGCAGGATAACAGCGCCCTGCGCGCACGCCTCTCCCGTGTCATCGACAGCCTCAGTCCCGACGATCTCACCGACGTGGTACGCGCCTTCAACCTGTATTTCAGCCTCGTGAATATTGCCGAGGAATCCTTCCAGCACCGACACCGCCGCCAGCAGGCGCGCCGCCACGCGTCAGTCAGGATGGGCTCCTTTACCCAGACCCTGCAGGAATTTCACGATGAAGGGGTCACGCCGGAGCAGATACAAACCCTGCTCAGCGAAACACTCTACATGCCGGTCTTCACGGCGCACCCAACCGATGCGATTCGTCGTACCGTGCTGTATGCCTTGCGGCGCATTTTCGTTACCAGTGAACAGCTGTATGACAGGCGCATCAGTCGCGAGGAACGCGACGATATCCGTGACACCATCAAACAGCAGATACAGGTGCTGTGGAAGACCGATGAAGTGCGCGTCAACAAACCTACCGTTGAAGATGAAATCCGCAACGGCCTGTATTTTTTTCGCGAAAGCCTGTTCGAGGCCGTCCCGGAAACCTACCGCCACCTGGAAAAGGCCATACACCGCGTGTACGACAGCGCCGGTCATGCACCCGCCTCAGGGATAACGGTCCCTGGCGGACTCATTCACTTCGGCTCATGGATTGGCGGTGATCGTGACGGCAACCCGTTTGTCAAACCCTCGACCACCACGCTGGCACTGCGCATGCACATGCGCGAGGTTCTGATTGCCTATCTGCACCGGGTGGAGGAGCTGTCCTACCGACTGACCCATTCGTCGCTGCTGAGCGAGTTTTCCCCGGCTTTCATGGACAGCCTGAAGGCTGACGAACAACGCTTTCCCGAAATCCTGGAGGAACTGTCTTCAGACTATATAAACGAACATTACCGGCGCAAGCTGCGCATCATGCGCGGCCGTCTGAAGATGAATCTGACAGCGGTTAGTGCGCGCATGGAACAACCGGACCTGGATCCATCCAGCCAGGCAATCGGTTATGCCAGCGAGCAGGAACTATTACTCGACCTGCAACTGATTTATGACTCGCTGCTTGCCGGGGGTGATGCCAACATGGCTGACGCCCGCCTGAAGGACCTGATGCGCCTGGTTGAAACGTTCGGTTTCTACCTGATGCATCTGGATATCCGGCAGGAATCAACACGCCATACCGAGGCCGTCACCGAGGTCATGAAACAACTGCCGGGTGGCGTGGACTATGCCTCGCTCGATGAAAGCGCACGGCAACAACTCATCACGCAGGCGCTCGCGACGCCACCGCCGCTGCTTGACAGCTCTACCCTGTCCGAAGACACCCGCGAGACACTGGAAGTATTCAATGTCATGCGCCGCATGCAGACCGAGGTCAGCCGCAATGCCTTTGGCAACTACGTGATCTCGATGACACACACGGCCAGTCATATCCTCGAAGTGATGTACCTGGCGTGGTTAAGCGGTCTTGCCGGCAGGCATCACGATGAATGGTTTTGTCGCATTCGCATCAGCCCCTTGTTCGAGACCATCAATGACCTCGATCATGCACAGGCCATCCTGTCACAGTTGCTGGAGAATGAAACCTATCGCGAGCTGCTTAACAAGGCCTGCCACTGCCAGGAGATCATGCTGGGCTATTCGGACTCCTGCAAGGACGGCGGGATTCTCGCGTCGAACTGGAGCCTGTACGAGGCACAAAAGCAGATCATCGCAATTACCGGCCAGTACAACCTTCAGGTCAGGCTGTTTCACGGCCGCGGCGGCACCATCGGCCGCGGTGGTGGCCCGACACATGAGGCGATCCTGTCACAGCCAGCAGGCACCGTGCACGGCCAGATCAAGTTTACCGAGCAGGGCGAGGTGCTGCGCTACAAGTACAGCAATCCCGAAACGGCGCTATATGAACTTTCCATGGGGCTCACCGGCCTGCTCAAGGCCAGCCGTGTCGTGATCAAGCCACATGTCGAGGACCGGCGCGATTACATGGGTATCATGGACGAACTGACCCGTCTCGGGGAAGAGGCCTACCGGGACCTGATCGACGATACGGACGGACTGTTCGACTATTTCTACGAGGTCACGCCGGTCACTGAAATCGGCTTGCTGAACATCGGCTCACGGCCATCGCACCGCAAACAGCAGGATCGCTCGAAGGGCTCTATCCGCGCCATTCCCTGGGTGTTCGGCTGGGCACAATCCCGGCATACCCTGCCGGCCTGGTACGGCCTGGGCAGTGCACTGGAAAACTGGCGCGATAATGACCCGTCACGCCTCGCGCGCCTGCAGAGCATGTACAATGACTGGCCCTTTTTCCGTTCCCTGCTGAGTAATATTCAAATGGCCCTGTTCAAGGGTGAGATGGATATTGCCCATGAATATACACGGCTTGCCCAGAACGCCGAACTTGCCGAGTCAATTTATAGCAAGATCCGGACTGAATACCGCCGCACGGTCACCCAGGTGCTGCACATCGCCGGCATCCATCACCTGCTGGAAGACAATCTGCCCCTGAGCCTGTCGCTGCATCGGCGTGACCCCTACCTCGATCCACTCAACAGTATCCAGGTGACACTGCTGTCACGCTACCGGAATAACGACCTCACCGACGAACAGCGCAATCGCTGGCTGAAACCCCTGCTGCTGAGCATCAACGCCATTGCCAGCGGCATGCGTAATACCGGCTAGTAGCAGGCAGGGAGCCAGGGACCCGCATTCGCACACGGCAATGTGATTGGGTTATAGTAGCCGCATCTGACACAACAGAGTTAACACACACATGACACACCGGCTTGCACTGGTTGTTGATGACTCGAAAACGGCACGCGTCACCCTGAAGCGCATGCTGGAAAAGCAAAACGTCGATGCCGACACGGTGGACTCCGCCCAGATGGCAATCGACTACCTCGTCGAGAAGACACCGGATGTGATTTTCATGGATCACATGATGCCGGGCATGGATGGCCTGCAGGCGGTTGAAGCCATCAAGAGCAATCCGGAAACCGCCACCATCCCCATCATGATGTACACCTCGAAAGAAGGTGACCTGTACGTCAGCCAGGCGCGCGCGCTGGGCGCCATCGGCATTCTGCCCAAGCAGGTGGAACCCGCTGAATTATTTGAAGTCCTCAATAAACTCGGGCTGGTTGAAGACCGGCGCACGCCGCGGGTGTCTGAGGAAAACAGTTTCGTAATGTTGAATGAAACACCCGAGGAAATACCACTGTCGGCTTCCAGTGAAGACATGGCAGAGATTGCGCGCAAGGCTGCCGCCGCCGCCAGTCAACCGCATGGGCAACAGGCGCACCTCGCAGCCTTGCTGGAAGATTACCATCACGAAATGGTAGAGGATGTCCGTAATCTAAGGGCAGAGCTGGACCAGCTGACAGCGGCTCGTCGCCCCGCAGCAAAAGGCAGTTTCAACCTCGTCCCTCCACTGGTGGTCGGAGTACTGATGCTGGTGCCGTTGCTGTGGTCAATCAGCAGTAATAACGAAACACGTAACGCACTGCAGGCGGCCAACCGGCAACTTGACCAGCTGGAGCTGGCACAACTCTATCAACAGGAACAGTCCAGTGCAGACAATTCAACCAGCGAGGCATTACGCGCGCAGCTCAACCTGCAGAGACGCCGCGCCGCCGAACAGGCCGGCCTGCTCTATGACAGCATTACCTGGGCAATCAACCAGAGCAGTCCCTACGATATTCGCGAGGAAGCCTACAGTGACCGGCGCCTCACCATCATCCAGGAACTGATTGCCCGACTGCAGGCACTTGGCTTTACCGGCACGGTGCAACTGCATTCACACCTCGGGGAGTTTTGCCTGGTCGGTGACGAGGTGAATGGCTATGTGCTGCCGCCCCCCGACCTGCCGGTAACCGACTGCACCTTGATTGGCCATCCACTGCAACAGTTACCGTCACTGGGTGAAAGACAGTCCATTGCCTTCGCAAACTTTCTCGCCACATCACCGCTGTTAAACAACAGCGGCATCAACATCGACCTCGTTCCACATCTTTATAGCACCCCCCGCGTGGGCTACCCGCCGCAACACCAGGACGTCACCGCTTTTGAATGGAACCGTATTGCTGCCGCCAATAACCGGGTGGAAGTGACCTTGATTCCTGATACAGATACCTGACAACAAACAGCAGGTGAACTTCAGCAGCCAACATCAAAATCGCTGGCTTCCTTTACAGCGAATAATCAGATAGATCTCCCATTACCACTCCCTCCCCCTTTGGGGGAGGGCTGGGGAGAGGGGACAAGTTTCATTCGAAAACAAACCTGTCCCCTCCTCCCGGTGCAACCGCTAATCAGTCACCGCCACCTTCGTTGATCTTGTTGTCATGGCACAGGTCACAGCTGATTTCAGTGCCTTTGGCAACAAATATCCGGCGCGCTTCCTGGCCGTTGATATTCACCTTTCGGCAAACCGAACTGTCTTCCTTGCACATCAGGGTACGATCAGCGGCAGCACGTGAAAGCACCGTGCCCTGCCCGTTATTACCATGGCAGGCGCGACATGAGGAGAAATTGTTCAGACTCCTCATGATTCCTGTTCCACGTGGTAATGGCGGCGCCGGTGTCGATGGCAGAGCCATTGTCACTCATCACGCTGACCTGGTGCATGCCATGCGGACCACCCTGCGACATACCCAGGTCTGCATCACCGTGACAGGTGCTGCACTCGGTAATGGTGCCGGTATGACCCTGCAGCTGCATGGCGGCCACGTTGTCATTGGCATCAGGATTGCCGTTCGGCCAGATACCATGGGTGGCACCATGACAGGCTTCGCAGAACACGCCTCCGTGGCCCTTGCTGACACGGTAGAGCATCGGGTTGCCGGCGCCCGCCGGATCAGATGCCTTCGTCGTGTTCTCGGCAAAGCGTTTGTTGGTTGGCACAATCGGTGTAGCCTTGGGGTCGTTGCTGCGAAAAGCCTGCATCAGGCGGATACCATCAACCGGGTCACCAATGGTGTGTGGTTCACCATGCATATTGTCCACCGCATCACCGGTATGGCAGGAGCCACAACCTGGCTCGTTGGCCCAGGGTACGCGCGGTTGATCCGGATCGGTGTAGAAGTTGCCCACAAAGTCGAATACGCCCGGGGCTTCCGAAGAGACAGTCCGGGTGAAATCATCACCCACCTGCTGCATGTCACCGTGGCAGTCCTGGCAGAGCATGCCACCGCTGGCCATGGCACCGCGCAGACAGTCCGTACGACGGCCCGGGTGACACTGGTAGCAGGTTTCCATCAGGACGTCCCTGGCGGCAACCGGATCACGAAAATCACCACTGCCATCCACAATTGGCGGCATAGCGGGAAACATCAGATTACCCTCGTCGTAACCAGGATCACCAGGGGACCGCGAGTTAACATCGAGCGACCCGTGGTGGCCATGCATGACGCTGGACATCGACTTTTGCTTCAGCTGATCACGGCCGTTGGCCTTCGAGGGCGACACCTCCACACCGTTGAGTACCAGCGGCCCGTCGTTCTCCGGACCGAGGGGACCGAGCTGGGCCAGGTCGAGCGCCGGGGTATAGTGACAGGTCTGGCAGACCACGGGGGTACTGTTCACAAGGTCGGTTTCGTGCTTGAGATCATGCAAACGCAGGATGTTGATATCGGCCGCATACTCCTTGCTCACTTCGAGTGGCACGTCGCCGACTTTGGGATCATCCATCGAGTCAGCCACGTTATCGCCCAGTGCGCCGGTAGCGCTGCCATTACCACCATCGATGGAGGCACCGTGGCAGGCACTGCAGTTGGCCTCGCCAGAGATCGGCAATACGGTATCCAGCGAGGCCAGTATCTGCCCGCCTGATTTCGCCTGCACACGCATCAATGCCCAGGGGTTCTCACGACCATAATCATCAAAAGCGGTCAATGGCACACCGGCTGCTTCGTACCAGTCCACACCTTCGGCGGTGTAACCGAACGGGAAGTTGAGAAAGAACGGCTGGTCAAGCGTAAACAGATTGAAGGTCAGCGGGTCGTTGTTTAGATATGGATCCAAACGACCCGGCATTTCCTGTTGTACGGCGGTGAGATTGCCATCGCCCAGGTACAATTGTTCGACATTGGGCATCGGCAATCCCAGGTCCAGAATATTTCCCGCCGGATAGAAGGCCGGCAGGATACCTTCAGGATAGAAAGGATCATAGGCATTGCGAGCGACAGCCCAGAAATTGGTCTTGTAGACACTGCCATCGGCAAGCATGCTGGAAAGCACCGGCCCGGTACCAGCGGAGTTCACCCCCGTCAAAATCGGATCATCCGGGTTGGAACTTGCAGAGTAAACCACCTCGATACCATCGTCGGGCGTCAGGATATCAGGCTCGCTGCCGCGAAGAATGACCTGTGTGTGCACCACCTGGAAAGGTGGCAGGATACTGGAGATGCGGGTATCGAAATCACCACAGTGCATACCCAGGTCATTGGCGGAAAACAGCTTGTAGCTGGACTGTCCGGTTAACGGCTGCCCATCGACCGGCGCAGCAGGTATGCCATTCTGGCTGGTGGAGTTAATCGAGACATCGGGCAGCACGACAGGCAGGGTTGTCGTGGTTGTGGTCGTCGGCGCACTTGTCGTCGTGGTTGTGGTCGTCGGCGCACTTGTCGTCGTGGTTGTGGTCGTCGGCGGGTTGGCTCCATCACAATCAGCCGGCCGGTTTGCCACTTTCTTTGTGACGACTGAACTACTATTTGTTTGCGTGACACTGATGGCGCACGGTACAGGATTCAGACCGGTCTTCCGCATCGTCCAGCTGCTCTTCTTCAGCGTTTTTCTACCGATAACCTGGTCAGGATCTTTCGCGTTTCGGATAGTAATCTTCTCGCCTGTGTCTCCCGTCCCCTTGATGATCAGCTTTTGCTTGCTGGCATTCCATTTTGCTACATCAAGTGTCAGGGCAAACGCACTGTTTGCAATGCCAGCTGAAAGCAGTGCAGTCAATAACAAACTGAAAAGACGAAGGTGTGAAATCCTGCCCGTGTTGCCGCTGTACGTTGTCATATGATTACCATCCTCGCGTCGAAATCAGATAAATGCAGATTACAGTCCCGTATATATCGGTTAATTTTGGGATATATTTCCCATTACTGCAAATCAAATTTCTGTTTTGTGACGCTTCTCACAAAACGGGAGGGAGGGATAACAGTGTCTCAATGACTTACAACGGTAATTAGAAAGTCCCTAATTCTCGGGGACCTGCATTAGCACCACTCAGCGGCCATAATCTCACTCTGGTAAAGGAATGAACATAATCGGACGGGCACATTTGCTCAGCAGACCTTCATCAGTCACATCCGTCAGGGCACCGTATAACAGGCCATGTCCATGACAGCCTAATACGACCAGGTCAACATCCAGCCGTTCAGATTCCTTCAATATCGTTTTGATTGTTGCACCCTCGACCAGCAGCGCCGTGGCATCAACTGCCCGGTCGCGAAGACACTGCGCGAGATGTTGCAGAAACTCGTGTTCATGTCTGAGTTCCGCGGCAAACTCGCGGCGCAAGGTCTTGCTGTCAACGTTAAACGGCTCATGGCGCGGGTGCGATACGACATGCAGAACCCATACCTTGCTGGAAAAGGCATTCGCCAGTTCAATGGTTCGCTCCATTATGGGTGAAGCGATAGTGGTGGCCTCACAACTATCGATTGCTACGAGTATATTTTTCACCGCTGATAATCTCCTTCACATCAAGTCCATCACTTTTTCAAACGCCATAAAAACCAGCCATATAATGCAACATTGATCGCGATGACAAAACTTCCAAGCGCAAACTGCAGACTGCTGTCGAGTTCCGCGGGATACAGGACGGGCAGAATATACTGTTCGACAAAACCACCACTGTAACCCGCCTGACCACCGGCCGCCCGAAGTCTCAACTCCAGCGGGGTCAATGGACACAGCCAGCCACGAAATTCCAGCAGCGCAGCCCACATCACTGCCGGTAAGTGCAGCAGTACAATCCAGCGCCACCTGAACGCCAGCAATGCACCTGCGATTACGAATAGCACAAAACCCAGGTGTAATAACACAACGGCATCCGCTGCCAGTCTGTACAACATATGTCACGCACCCGGTCAAAGCACTCATACAGGTCACAACGGTATCACGTGCAAGCAGCCCCTGTCCGCGATACAGATGCATTCCATCAGCAACAGCCGTTTGACTTATGATATCTTTATGATGCTCGCATATAAACAACAACAAAAATACTGCTATACAAGTGTTCCGGGGCACCCCGAATACCAGGACCGTAAACGCCAACAACACTGAACCGGATGTGGCCGACATGAAAAGACGCAAACAGGCAATATTTACCCTGCTGCTTGCCGCTACGCTCTGTTGTACCCCCTTCAACATGGCCGCTGAACCTGTTGTTGACGGTAATGCCGCCATCACCCAGGATACGGCCAATGCCATCCTCCAGGAGCTGAAGGAAATCCGGCAAGTACTGGAGAAGATCGAGAAACAGGGTGGACGTGCCGCCAGGGGGCCGTCCAAGCCGACCACCGCAACATTCTCTATCAAGGGCAAACATACCCTTGGCGCGGTGGATGCCCCGGTTACCATAGTGGAGTTCGCCGACTACCAGTGTCCGTACTGCCTGCGCTTTGCCAAGACCACGTTCCCGCTACTGAAACAGAAATACATCGATACCGGCAAGGTACGCTGGGTGGCGCTGAACCTGCCCCTGCCCTTTCACAAGGATGCCCGCAAGGCGGCACAGGCCGCACACTGCGCCGGTGAACAGGACAAGTTATGGGAAATGCGTGACGTCCTGTTCAAAAATCCACAGCGGCTGAATACGGAACAGTTACCCACGCATGCTGAGACACTCTCGCTGGATATGGACGCCTTCAACGAATGTCTGCAGAGCGACCGGCACCTGGCTGAAATTGACCAGGATGCGAAAGATGCGAATGCCGTGCGCCTCACCGGCACCCCGAGTTTCATCATCGGCAAAAGCACCGGCGACACCATCACCGGACAGGTCGTGATCGGCGCCCAGCCCATGAAGGCATTTGACAATGCAATCAACAAGGCGCTGGCGCAACAAACTGCGGAGAAGCAAACGCCATAGCAGACATAATCGCGGCGGGGACGCCGCTCCTACAAGAATCACGAACAACCCAGAATGTAGGAGCGGCGTCCCCGCCGCGATGGGTTATCGTTTACAACCAAACTGCATCCCAATGCGGATAATCACCCAATCTCTTCACCAATCCTGCGCGCAAGGGATTAGCGACGACATAACGCGCCAGCTTCACAAGATCTGTTTCACGACGCACCGCATGATCATGAAATCCGCGCTGCCAGATGCTGCTCCCGATACGATGTGCCGTCATTGATTTAACGCCGCCAACAACGGCTGAAAGCGTGCGCCTTTCACCCAGTATCATCAGCCAGTGAATATGCTCGGGCATCAGCACATAAGCCAGTGTGTTGGCCAACCCGCGTTGCTGTGTTTCTCGAAGACAATTCACCACACAACGGGCCTTAATCACATCATGAAAGCATTGAATGCGGTCCTGTGTAACAGCCGTTACCAGGTAGATCCTGCCCTGCTCCGAATAACGCCCGTTACGTAAATTACTGGCATGAGGTTTTTTGTCTATGTGCGATCCCTTCCATGGTATTCGCTAATCGCGCCGGGGACGGCACTCCTACAATGGAGAATAAGCTATATATTTTGCATATACAGCATGCCTGGATGATCTTCAGAAATATCCTACAGGCGATCGCGGCGGGGACGCCGCTCCTACCGGCAGGTGAAGAACAATTATTTGTAGGAGCGGCGTCCCCGCCGCGATGATGCGGTCGCTATTTCACACAGTCCGGCACAAGGAACTCATCGTCGAGCCCGTAGACTTCATCGAAGGTACCGTCACAGTCACTGTCGCGAATCACATAGTTCTGTGGACCGATGTCGCTATCGCGCGTATTGAGACTCCAGGCCCAGACACGCCCGTTGCTGGTAAAACTGACAATGCTGTCGCCGTTGGCATTCAGATACTGCCCGAGCTTGGTCTCGTTTTTGCCATCGCCGTCACCGTCGGCATCGCGCTCGTCATGCAGGTTGAATCCCTCCAGAGCCGGTGGCGTGAACGGTGTCGCCTGGGCAATTCCCGACATGGCAGTGAGTGAAAACATCAGGAGGGCCCTCATGAAGGGGACCGTTGCTGGTTGTGGTTTATTTTCTGTATTCATAGGAAGAATCCCGGCCCTGTCAGGCGACTGGTTAAAATGTACCTACTGTATATAACACAATAATGCAGCTTGCGCGGCCACAGCGGGGACAAACACCCGCCTGTTTCAGTTATCATGGATAACAATCCAATAAGGGCCTGCCACCCATGAAAAGATTTCATACCTTGATTATTGCGATTACTTGCCTTGCCCTCACGCAGGTCGCAGGCAGTGGTGAACTTTCCCCCTACACAGCCTCGCCCGGCATGGTGGCCTTCGATCTGCCTGACCTCAAGGGACAGCAACACACGCTGGAGGACTATCGTGGTCAGGTGGTACTGGTCAATTTCTGGGCCAGCTGGTGCCCGCCCTGCATCAAGGAAATGCCCATGCTGGAACGCCTCCAGCAGGCGCTGGATGAACAGCCGTTCGAGATACTGGCCGTCAATGTCGGCGAGCAAAAATACCGGGTGTGGAAGTTTGTGAAGCTCGTTGACTTCGGCTTGCCGGTATTACTGGACGAACGCAAGGATACCTTCAACGCCTGGGAGCTCAGTGTGCTGCCGACGAGTTTTCTGATCGACAAGCAGGGGAACGCCCGCTACAGGGTCGTCGGCGATATTGAATGGGACAGCGAGGAAGTCATCACCCTAATTGAAGCACTGATCAATGAAGAGGAAAACAAATAATGAAAACAGGATTCCTGATCGCCGGACTGTTTACTGCCAGCCTGGTACTGCCTGGCATGACGACAGCGGACGACCAAAGTCACCTCGAACAAGTCGAGATCCTGTTCAAGCTGACACGCATGGAGCAGAAGATTAATGACAGTGTCGATTCCGTCGCCCAGCTGCAGCTGCGCCAGAACCCGGACCTCGATGCAGAAAAACGTGCGCAGCTAATGGCCTTTCTGGAAAGGCATATCGGCTGGAAAGCCGTCAGGGGGGATCTCTATGAGATGTACATGCAGACGTTCACGGAAGAAGAGCTGAAGACCATTAATGACTTCTACATTACCACCACCGGACAGAAGGTGATCGTCATCGTGCCGCAACTGGTGCAGGAACGAAACCGGCTGGCGATGCAGCGCCTGCAGCAGAATATCGGTGAATTGCAGGCGATTATGTCTGCCGGTCAACCACATCCATAACAACCATGTAGGAGCGCCGTCCCAGGCGCGATTGTTATTCTGTTATACCCCGAATCGCGGCGAGGACGCCGCTCCTACAGGTGCATCAATTGACGTAGGAGCGCTTCACAAGTGCGATCAGGAATCGCACCTAACGCGGATACAATCCGCTTACGCACAATCATTTCGGTAGGAGCGCCGTCCCCGGCGCGATTGTTATTCTATTATACTCCGAATCGCGGCGTGGACGCCGCTCCTACAGGTGCATCAATTGACGTAGGAGCGCTTCACAAGTGCGATCAGGAATCGCACCTAACGCAGATACAATCCGCTTACGCACAATCATTTCGGTAGGAGCGCCGTCCCCGGCGCGATGATTTTTTATTACGCCCTGATCGCGGCGAGGACGCCGCTCCTACAGGTGCATCAGATCCTGTTTAATCGTGTGAATAAAGCGTGCTGACAGCATCACCATCAGTTAATAAGGCAGCTTTTTGCAATCCAGTAACGCGTCTTCCGTCTTTGAAAGGTCAACCCGGATGCCAATCTTCCGAACCGTCCAGCCAAACTCTTTTGCCTTGCTGATTTCCCTGGCAGTGAACTCTACCTCGAACTCGTCCACATGTTCACCATCCAGGAATATCTTCGGTTGCCCCCTGTCAATCGCCCCAGGTGTGAAGTAATTGTCGTCCCCGATTTCTATGAATACATCCTCAACGGGTTTGTCACTTACAGGACACAAAGCCCTGTAACCAAAATGGGCAATAAAACTGCCGTCATCCATCGGCTCCGCACAGTGGAAAATTGGCTTTACCGAACAGGTATTCTGCAGCTCTCCACCCTCTTCCTGCGCCACTAGCTGTGATACGGCAAGCATACCAAGCAGAATCAAGGTGGTTTGTTTAAGACGCGTTCTCATTGTCGTCGTTCTCTTAAAATAATTACGGATCGGATGGAATTTTTTTATGCCACGCCCAAAAAACATCAGCGAGCTAAAGGCAACCCTATTCGACAACCCGCCCCCTCAATAAACCGGCTGAACGTAAGGATTCCTGACGCCAGTACATGCTACCAGGATTTTTTGACACCGCCCTTTTCAATCGGCAACTGATCCCGTATCCATGCCTGGAAGGCGCCTTCGAGATGGTAGACGTTGTCGATGCCGTTGCTGTAAAGCAGCGGCTCGGCCTGGCGGGTACGGGACCCGTTGATGTAGATCAACACACCATTATCGCTGCGAAACTCATCAAGACGTTGTTCGATTTCATCCAGCGGAATATTTGTTGCCCCGGGAACATGAGCAGCGCCAAACTCGGCCGGTTTGCGCACATCAATAACCAGTGGTGCCCCGGCTGAACCGAGTTTTTCCTGAAGTTCCGCCGGGGTCAACCCCGGCGACATGAAATCCGCGGACCAAGCGAAGACTGGCAGCAAAAGCGACACAAAGAACCAAACGCGCACTGAAGACATCACATCGTTTTGGTCAGCGGTCGCCCAGCGAACCACGACCACCTGTTTTTTTGTAGATTCCGCAGCTCCTCAAGCCGCTGCTGGGGTTACTGATCCTGACTTGGCGGCCTCTTTCTCGACCATGTCGGCTTACTTGCTGGGCAGCAGGATCAGGTCATCCTCGTAGACGTCCACCGGAAACTCGTTCTTGCTGCAGGTCGACGACATAGTCATCGAGCTTTTCATGGATGTACTTGCGAGTAGTCAGCTTGTGCGTTGAATTCTGTACAAGGTCATCGTGTTGTGCATCCTGCACATCCAGCACCTTCACCAGGTGCCAGCCAGCCGGTGATTCCACCGGACCACCGATTTCATCGGGTCCGAGAGAGAAGGTGAATTCGTCCAGCTCCGGAAAGCCGGTGCCGTGGCTTGCCAGCCCATCTCGCCCAGGGTCTGCTTCGCCTTGGGATCGATGGAGTAGTCCCGTGCGGCCTCGAACATGGTCATCTCGCCGGAATCGATCTTTGCCTTGATGTCCTCGGCCTCCTCCTTCGTCTTCAGCACGACCATCTGTACCTTGCGCATTTCCGGCACCGTGATCCTGTCCTTGTTGGCCTCAAAATAGGCCTTCAGCTCCTCGTCGGTGGGTGTCCAGTCGCGTGCCAGCTGGCCGCGATGCAGGTTGATCAAGGCGGGTCTTGCGGTATTCCCTGGTCCGCTCCAGGTAGACCGGGTCCTTTCCAGACCCGCGGCGCGCGCCTTGTTCGCCATCACCGGTTATCGATGTAAACATCCAGCGCGCTTTTGCCGCTCGGTATTCGCTATCGAGGTAGAACTCCGCACGCTTGAACGCTCTGTCAACCCGCATCACCTTGACCTCGCCCCAGGTAATCGCGGGTCGTCACCATCGATGCGATGCCAGTACGTCGCATCGGTGCGTTCCTCATCCTTGTCCGGGATCGAGGACATCGTCATCGATCTCCACGGTGACACCTTCGCGTAGATACGCGAAGCGCAGCCGAGTTCTTCAGGGTATTCAGCTTCGGCGTTGCGCAAGCTGGCCTCGATAGCCGCGCGGACATCGTCGGTCAGTCCGTCATCTCGTCGCCTTCTTCTGCGTGCTCTTGAAGTATTCCTGAATCTCTTCCTCGCTGACCTCGATGCATCCCCGTTGAGGACCTTGTTCACGGTACAGGCTCGCCAGACGGCATCTTCAAAACGCTTGATATCCTGCTGGTAGACCGGCTGCTGATCAACCCCCTTCTGCAAGGCATCGAGGTACAGCAGGTTGGCGCTGATCACCTTGTCCAGCAGGGTGATGATGGTCTGGCTGCGCTCCGGCGTACCGAGTGCCGGAATCGACAGGCCCACCATGGCCGAACTGTTCAGCATGGTATTCAGCAGGCTGAAGGTGATCACCTCGTCACCCACCGGGCAACCACATCTGTCAACTGCTCGGTCGCTGCCTGCGGTCACTGGAGCGCTGTCGTGGCCGTGGCGTCATTCGACTTGTCGCTGCAGCCCCCCAGCAGGAGCAGGCCAAGAACATTGCTGCCAGGCTTGTGAATCTGATGTTGTTATTGCGCATAATTGTTTTTCCGAAGTCAGGTGAATGTACACATCCTAAATACAAACACAGTGTGGCGCCAATATAGTCGCTGTACTGTGTCACCCAGGATTAAGAACAAAGTCAAAAAAAAAGGGAGAGGAAGCTAGTTCCTCTCCCCAATTTAGAGTCAGCCACCGGGGGAGAAGTTCCTCCCCGGTGAGCACTTTCTTACCAGCCGCAGGTACTCCTGCATAGGTCGTTGACATGTACTCCCAGGCTACTTCGGATGCGCGTCCCTGATCAGATGGTTTCTCCATTTCTCAGTACAGCCCCTGCGTGCCAGCGACTACTGCGGTCACCGTGACACTGGTGCAGACCGTGTTGGTCGGATCTACAACAGGATCACCACCGACAACCGGCAAAGTTCTGCCAGCTTGTCCATCATCTCGCGGGAACTGCGGCCCTTGGAGGCATGCTCCGTCCAGGTCTTGTTGGTCGAGGAGATCTGGCTGCGATTATCCTGGTGACAGTTCACACAGTAATCATCGCGTGGATCCGCATTCGCCGTGAAGGTATGCATCCAGGAAACTGCCGCATCGTAGTTGTTGACGATCGACTGTCCCTTGTACTTCAGGCCATCCTGTATGTGGCTCGGGACGCCCGCACCATTGACCTGGTGACAGGTACCGCACTTCAGCGGACCGTGTGAACCATCGTGGTTCAGTGCCGCTGCCTGCGCGTAGGATGTCGAGTCGATGGTCGGCGTCACCGGATACAGACCGTGGATCGACTCGTGACAACCCTGGCAGGTGATGTCCTGGTGACCCTTCGAGTAACGCATCAGCGAGGCCTTGCGCGGGTAGTTGAACGGCGGGAAGGCATTGATGTTGCCGCTCTGCTCCACGTACGGGGCCGCGTGGCAGTCCGCACAGTGCGGTTCACCCGGTGACAGCCAGTGATCTCGGCCATCGGTTGCCGCATTAAACGGTACCGCCACACCGTCATTGTTAGTGTCAATGAAGGGGTTGGCCGGATAGCGCCACTGGCTCTGGTCGCCCTTGTTGGCGTTGATCGCCGCCACGCAGTCATCCGTGGTGCAGAACTCAGGATGTTGACGCTCGGATCACCATCCGCCCGTCGAGCGTCACCACCGGTCCGCCGGGACCTCGACCTCGATGGTCGCCAGCAGCGCCATCACTCACTTCGGATCCCAGTATCCGTGTGACGTAGTACACAGTCCCGGATCGGCTTCCAGATGGCATTGGTCCTGATTGTTCTTCGGATCCAGCCAGGGACTCGACCTCCGCCAGGCTCTGCCGATGGCGTCTGGCAATCTGTGACAACGAGCCCAGGCCACGCACATTGTTGACGCAGTCGCCATTGATCAGGTCGTTGCAGTCCTCGGCCTTCCAGATCTCCTGGCCCAGCTGGGTGTGACAGTTGGTGCACCACAGACCGCGGGTATCATTACCAGCAACACCACCTGCACCGTCCTGGTTTTTGAATACGTTCTGCGACAACCAGGTACCCACCGCATTCAGGTACTCCGGCGTCTCGGCACCATCCACATCCTTCAGCGGGTTGGAGTGCACGTCACGGCCGACGAAGCAGCCGCCGGATGCCAGACGATTATCGCTGTTGGCCTGTGCATTGTCGCCGCCCAGGGTGATCGGGTAGCCGTCCATCACACCATCGGAACGGTGCGCCGGGTGACAGCCCTGGCAGCCGCCACTGCGGCCGGTGGCATCGGCAAAGTCGATGTTGCCGCCCTCGGAGATTTCACGGTGCCGCCAGTGGATCGCCTCGGTGATCGGCTTGATGGGATCACCGTTCAACGTGGCCGACTTGACCACCGCAATGACGTTATCGGCGTGGCACTTCTGGCAGATCACGCTTTCCTTGCCCAGACGCGTGTTCTGCGCCACCGGATCGTTGGCGCTACCTGAAGGCCAAGCAGAGGTGAAGCCGGTACCCTGGTCGAAGTCGTGCAGCGACAGCATGTTGATCGCCGCACCCTTCAGACGCGAGTACCAGTCGGAATCGGTACCGGGAACGATGTTGTAGTAGGCATTCCAGAACTGGTACTCGGCATCGGTGATCGCATCCAGGCTGGCACCGGCACAGTCGCCGCCATGCGGGAAGGCGATAGTCCGTGCGGATGTAGGCTCGGGCTGTTGGTTTGGGATTACCCTGCCCGTCGTTGGCCGGCACCGAGTGACAACGCTCGCAGTTCGGGATATCGATCGGCGCCGTGCCAAAACCGATCACCGGGTGGCCGTTGCTGCCAATCCAGCACAGCCGTGCGCAGTTGGCACCGCCAGTCGTATTCATACATCTGCGCCTTCATCGCCACGTACGGGACGGACCGAGTCCTCGTCCACCAGTCCCGGATCACCGAAGAAGTCGATGCTGTCCTCGAACGGTGTCAGCGGCAGGCCCAGGGCCTCCCAGATACCCGGCGAGGTCAGCATGACCGGCAGGTTCTCCAGCACCTTCATCTGCGTGTAGACCACCGTGCCGGTGTCACCGGAGAAGGTCAGCACGTTGTCGAATCCCGCACCGTTACCGGTCGGGCCCATCGGCTGCAGGGCGGCACCACAGTCGGCCGGATACTCGATATGCCCGGTCACACCCAGGCGGATCTTGTCGGCTTCCAGGCTGGAGTTGTTGGGGTTGCTGCCTTCCAGATCTGCATAAATGTAGAAGTGGTTCAACCAGCCGTTGGCGTAGTTGTCGGTCGGGATCGTTGAAATCGCCGTCACCCAGCACCACGTCATCGGACACCTTCGTAGGTGCCGGTACCAGTGCACCGTTACCATCCATGACCTGTGCCGAATCATAGAGCGTCTGGTGTTCCAGAACAGCGAGTTGCCCTCCACCGCACTGATCAGCGTGCTGGTCTGCGCCTTGCCCTGGCCCTCGAGGCGCGGCTGCGCATCGTGGTAGTACTCCAGGAAATACTTCTTGAAGCCTCCGGAACCATCCAGTTCGTAGTCGCGCATCACGTCTGGCGACCGAGTCCGTCTGTGTTGTTGTGATCGCCTTCCAGCAAGCGCGCATATTCAGCACTGGTATTCGGGTCTATCGTGTTCGGCTTGACTACCTGTGCCAGGATCGAGTTATACGGCGGCAGCACACAGCAGTAGGCAAACTCGAAGCCGGTGCAGTGCATGCCCAGCTCGTAGTTCATAAAGATCTTGAAATCCACCTGATCCGACAGGATGTTGATGTTCACTGTCGTGTCTAACGAAGATTCACTCAATCCATCTACAGCACGATAGGTGAAACTGTCGTTGTCATTATCGCCCAGGGGAGCGTTCGGGCGAAGGAGAACCATCCGAAGGAGGCTGCCGTGGACGGCCGTTGGACGGGTTCGCTGGACAGTCCGGGGGCGCGCGCCGCCAAAGTCATTGTAGAGCACACCGGATACAAGGGAGGCAGTCACGTCGAGCGTCTTGCCTACGGGAGTAGCATAGGCATCACCGCGCGCTGTGGGTCCGGTCGATACCTCTGTAATTGTGGCAGATGAGGTAGCCGAATCAGTCGCTGTATCGTTATCAGTAACCGTCAATGTAACCGTGTAGGTGTCAGCCGCCGTATAGGTATGCGATGGAGAGACACCCGTGCCGGTAGTGCCGTCACCGAAATTCCAATCATAGGCCGTGATGGTACCGTCCGGGTCACTTGATCCAGACCCGTCGAATGTCACCGCATTGCCGACCGTGCCGCTGTAAGGGCCGTTGGCATCCGCAACCGGGGGTAGGTTGCCGGCAGGGCCAATGTTGGCAGAGGACGTATCAGAGTCGGTGGCACCGTCGTTGTCGGTGACCGTCAGCGAAACCGAGTAGCTGCCTGCTGATGCATAGGTGTGAGCCGGCGAAACACCCGAACCGGTACCGCCATCACCGAAATCCCAGGCGTAGGACACGATCGTGGCCATCCGGGTCATTTGAGCCGGAGCCGTCGAACTGCACCGGGAGACCAGCCGTTCCGCTGTAGGGGCCATTGGCATCGGCGGTTGGGGGGGTGTTGCCGCCACCAAGATTGACCGTGACCGGAACGCTGGCATTACAGGTCTGACCTTTGCCATTGGTACCAATCAGCGTCGCCGTGTAGCCACCGGCCGTGGAATAGGTCACCGTTTCGTTTTGACTCGTTGATGTAGTCGGTGAACCGCCACCAAATGTCCAGCTATAGGTGCGTGGAGCCTTGCCGGAGACGTTGCCGGTGAAATCCACCGTCTGACCTTCGTCAATTACAGCAGGTGTGGGAACGGTCGTGATAGTACAAGTCGCGTTGCCACCACCACCACCAGGTGCCGCTTGCACTACACCAGCGGACAGCGCCAGTGCCGCGCAAGTACCAAGCGTTATGCCCAGTACCCGTCGAGCTGATTGAAAGAATGTTGTTTTCATGATGCCCCCCCCTGAGAGGATGTTGTATTAAAAACGTAAAAATATTTCGGTAATCACGTCTAGCTGAATTCTATAGAGCAATAGTCGTGCCAAGATAATTCTGGGTGTAACGTACTTGCTTTTCTTTTAATTAAGTAGTTTACCAACTGCTAATCCTGCGATTATGACATGACAAGTCTGACATTTATGTCATGACAGTCTGACAAAACCAGTCAGTGTGGCAGTTAGCAGGGTGCAGGGGCTGCTCGAACAGCTAGTGGTAGAGCAGGCTAACCGGCAGGTAAGCACCTCTTTGCTCACGCAAGTGCTCCGTCGTACGTCGCACCAGCGACTCCAGCGGCGCAGCGTCATCCCTGAGGACGACACCGTTGCCTACGGGAAAAGGGTGCATCCTCGCAATGGCCTCAGTGAATGCAGATGCCCGCAGGGGATAACCGCTATGTCGCGATTCGATGCGTGGATGATCAGACACCGCAATATAGATATTTCGGGTGGGATGGTCCTCCGACTCCCACGGATCAGGATAGACATCCACGACGGGAAACACCTCGCGGGCCGTGGTGACGACCGCCTCCAGCGCACCCACCTGCTCGCTGTCCAGGTGGCTACCGATGAAATTGACAATGACGGCACCCCCCGGTCTCAAGCGATCCTTGTAAAGCCTGAAGGCCTCACGCGTGTAGAGTTGCCAGGGCGGGCTGCTGCCAAGGTAGGCGTCGACGAATATCAGGTCCCATTTGCGTTGCTCACGCTGCAGGTAACGCCGGCCATCAGCGGTCACTGCCTTGCCCTGAAAATCGAAGTACTCGCGCGCCAGCCGCACCACCTCCGGATCAATCTCCGCCACCACGACGTTGAGTCCCTCCCCTGCCAGCTTCGTCCCCATGATCCCGGCACCGAGGCCAATAATCAGCGCACTCTGAGGATTGCCAACATAGAGATCGCCCAGCCCCGTCATTCCGACTGCATAGCGGTAAGCCGAACTGCCATCCAGCAGGTCAAGCCCGCCCTGGTCTGAACCGTTCACCACCATGTAGCGAAACCGCCCGTCCTCCTCGATGACACGCAGTTCGCCATACAGGGAGTGCCCCTTGTAAAGCAGCTCGCAAACATTGCCACGGGCATTCATGCCACTGACCTGTTGCGGTTCGTTTGCCATCAACTGGAAAGCAAGCACAGATCCGATCAGAAGCAGCGCTGCCCCACCCGCCAGGGGCCTGATGATCAGTGCAGGTAGCACCACCAGCAGCGAGATACCGATAAAACCCAGTGTGATGGGCATGTAGAGAAACAGCCACACCGCGCCGAGCGTGCCCACCAGGCTGCCCAGTGTAGATACCGCATAGATGCCACCCGCGGTCACGCCGACGTGGCTAACACCATCGGCAGCCAGGCCCCTGATCAGTGCCGGCGATACCTGGCTGAAAAAAAACAGCGCCGGTGCAATCAATACCAGCGCGCCTGCCGTGGCCCCGACCAGTGTGGACATATTGATGGTCGCGTCGATGATCGGTATGCGCAGAAACGGGATCATTGCGCACAGCAGGGCGCCGATGATTGCCGCATGGGCCGCAATCCTGAGTCCACCATAACGGTCCGCGAGATAACCGCCCACTGCATAGCCCATCGCCAGCGCCAGCATGGTGGTGGCGATGACGATGGCCCAGACGGTAATAGAACCACCGAACACCGGCGTCAACACACGTGCAACCCCGAGCTCCACGACCATGACCGCAGCACCGGCAGCAGTTGCCAGCGCCAGGCCCGTATATTTCAGGTATTGCCGGGGTTTAGTGACCTGGCTGTCGGATTGTGTTTTTGTCTGTGACATTGGGCTGCAGAGAGGTGACTGCTAACTGAATCACCGTCCGGGTGTTCATACCTGCTGCAGTCTCTCTTTTTACCCTACCCGGTTGTGAATGTGCGGGCAAGTCAGGTACTGCTTCCAGTCCTTGTCGCTATTTGACACCTGGTTGGTTACGTCACCACGACAACCTCTGCAGAACATCGCGGCGAGGACGCCGCTTGTACAAGTGCAGTCAGATATTGCAGGAGCACTTCGCAAGCGTGATCAGCATATCGGCATCATTTTCTGATCCCCGGGTCGCCAGATCCGTCATCCTGACCTCGGTGCCCCGGGCAGCGGAATTTCCGGGAAACCAGGCGGCGAAATCAGGTACATGCAAGTTGTTCTACTCTCTGCAGATGTGGTAGAAGTGCGGAAACACAATATCCTAATGACTGCTTGATATCTTATTGGGCACTGCGTGCGCTCGCTAGCGCGCAGTGGTTTGCTGAACGAAACGCTGGCCGGGACAGGGAATGCCACCGATGAAACTTTTCTATATTGCCGCCTGGCTGGCCATACTCGGGTTCCTCGTCTGGAGCGGAAACCTGCTGGTGAACATCCAGTCGATGGGTGGCGAAACTGCCGAACTGCATCAACTCAGTCTTGACCTGGACTCCCTCGCCGGCGCCTGGCGAGACCTGAATCGGCCCGGCAATGATGTGCTGGAAAACTATGAAGTCGCGCAACAGCGCGATGCGCTCGGCCTCTATAAACAGCGCTACGACACTATCCATGCTGCCTTGCTGCAGCGCGTGCAGGATGACCCTGCGCTGCTGCCGCTCATCGCCGGCCTGGAGCCCACGCGCAGCACCCTCGTTGATCTTGCCGAGGAAGTCCTTGCCCTGTCCGAACAGCGTGAAGCACTGCGCCTGGCACAGGCACCGGCCGACTTGATCTCGGAAAAAGAAACGGCAGCGGCCAGCGCGATGGCGCGCATGGATCAAACCTCCCAGGATGGCCTGGATATGATAATTCAGGCGAGCGGGGTCGTTGTCGGGCACGAGAGAGGCCTGGAAGCACTGCAAAGAAAGAACTTTCAGCGCCTCTATATCATGCTGCTGGTGACACTGCTGGCATCGGCGCTCAGCCTCGAGCTGATTCGGCAAAGCATGCGACAACGGGAAGCACTGCGCGACGCCGCGGTGCGCATCAACACCATTGTGAACAACGTGGTAGACGGTATCGTGACCGTCGACGCGAGCGGCGCAATAGAATCGATTAACCAGTCCGCGGAGCAGATGTTTGGCTATGCCGCAAACGAGGTTCTCGGAAAGCCGTTTACCATGCTGCTGCAGGAGTGTTGCCAGGATAGCTATCTGAAGGAACTGCGTAGTAGCAGTGCTGACCATGTGATTCCATCCCTGTTATCCGGTGACTGTGACGGACTTGGAAAACGCCAGGATGGATCGACCTTCCCCATCGAACTCGCTATCAGCCAGGTCACGGTAAAGGGACAACGGCTGTTGATCCACATCGTGCGCGATGTCACCGAGCGCAAACTGGCGAACCAGAAACAGCGACTCGCCGCGAGCGTCTTCGAAAACGCCACTGAAGGCATCGTCATAACGGACGTGGACGGGACCATTCAGTCCGTCAACCCGGCCTACACAACCATCACCCAGCTCAGTGAGGAGGAACTTGTCGGCAAGAACCCGCGCATGCTGCAGTCCGGCAAGCATGACCGGGAATTCTATGAACAGATGTGGGCGTCTATCAGCACTGCGGGTCACTGGCAGGGTGAGATCTGGAACCGGCGCAAGGACGGCGAGATTTTTCCGCAATGGGTGACCATCAATGCCATCAAGGACAGCCGCGGGCGCACCACGAACTACGTCGGGGTTGCCTGGGATATTTCGGAACTGAAGGCTTCCCAGCACATGAAGGAGGCGTTCATCACGACCATCAGCCACGAACTGCGCACACCGCTGACCTCCGTGCTTGTGTCCCTGGGAATGCTGAAGACAAACATGCAGGAGCGCCTGCCCGAACCGGCACAGAAACTGATCGCACTGGCACACAGCAACAGCAGACGCCTGGTGCGGCTGATCAGCGACATCCTGGATATAGAAAAGATCGAGGCCGGCAAGATGACGTTTCACTTCGAAGCCCTGGAACTGACGGCACTGGTGGAGCGGGTCGTCGCGGACAGCAAGGCATTGGCGGAACAGGCACAGATCAGCATAACAACGCAAACCCTGGCCACCGATGCCTGGATCAATGGGGATGCCGACCGCCTGATGCAGGCGATAACCAACCTGCTCTCCAACGCCATCAAGTATTCCCCCCCGGGCGAGCCGGTAGAGGTTGTGGTTGGCGAGCAGGGTCGCATGCTGCGGGTCGAGGTCACGGATCATGGGCCGGGAATACCCGCTGAGTTTCATGAGCAGATCTTCAAGAAGTTTGCCCAGGCGGGCCGTACGGACGGCGAGCGGCAAGTTGGCACCGGCCTGGGACTGAGTATTGCCAAGCTCATCGTGCAACAACACGGTGGCCGCATCGATTTCCAGTCAACCCCGGGCGTGTGCACGACGTTTTACATCGACCTGCCCAGGGCAGAACAGGATACGCCCACCCTGAAAGATGAGAGCAACCGTGAATCTGCCGGGCAATCTCGTCCTGATAAACAGGCCGGTTTGGGGTAAGGTAATCGCCATGAAGGTACTGGTAGTCGAAGACGATCCTGATATCAGGGAATTACTGACACTGTATTTCGTGGCAAAGGGTCACGAGGTGGACACGGCGCATGATGGTCAGGAAGCCCTCGCGCAGCTGCAGCGTGTTCAGCCTGACCTGATGCTGCTCGACGTGGTCCTGCCGAAGCTGGATGGCTGGGGTGTGTTGACCGCTGTCCGTGCGCAAAGCAGGCTACCGGTGATCATGCTGACGTCTCTCGATGACACGGAGGATGTTATCAAGGGTCTGTCGCTCGGCGCTGATGACTACCTGTGCAAACCTTTCGAGATACGTGAACTCGAGGCCCGGATACAGAGCATCGTGCGGCGCCTTGAACCGGTAGCAGAACCACAACGCATCAGCCGCGGTGGCATCGAGATCGATGAGCGGCTCAAGTCCGTGACCGTCAACGGCGAGCCGATAGCTCTCTCACCAAAGGAATTCTATCTCCTCGCGCTGCTGGCAAGTGATCTCGGGCGGGTGTATACCAACGAGGAAATTATCGCCGAGTTGTGGGGCAGTGACAGTCGCGCGACCGGCGCCGATGTCAAGCAGTCCATCTATCAACTGCGCAGCAAGGTCGAGCGCGACCCCCATGCACCGCAGTGGATCCAGAACGTCAAGGGGTTCGGCTACAAGCTCGTTGTCTAGGCACCCTGCCCGGCCACAAGGACCGGAATAATCATCCTTTTACCCGATTTTGACCTCGACTTGACGCGCTGCCAATGGTCAGCGGGTGTCGATTAAATGATCATGCGATTGAGGATCTTCCCCTGAGTGAGCGGCCGTGTGCGGCCTTACGCAGGATGAACTCTGGTTTTCAATCTTTTAGCAGGACGGCGGCGGTCAATGAAGGCAGGTCATTTTTCAACGCAAGGGAAACCGCTCAACCAGTACCGTGGCGGTATCGGTGGAAGTGGCAATCGCAAGGACCCGGGTTGAGGGATAGATGAAATGCATATTTAATTTTGATCCTGGAGTTCACCGCTCGTGAGGTCCTTGATCAATGCTGTAGGAGCGCCGTCCCCGGCGCGAATCGCGAGGTCCTTGATCAATGCTGTAGGAGCGCCGTCGCCTACAGGGATGTAGGTGAGGGGCGTGAGCAGGAGGCGGAAGCTTCCCCGGCGCGAATCATGAGGTCCTTGATCAATGCCGTAGGAGCGCCGTCCCCGGCGCGAATCGCGGCGAGGACGCCGCTCCTACAATTAGTCGGGTAAATATAAAGTCAAACTGCCCGGAGGATGCATCGATGTTCAACACACTACTTGTTGAGGATAATGTCAGCTTCAGGCAAGCACTCTCGGACATATTGATCGCGTATTTCCCGTCGATCGATGTCGATGAAGCGAGCAATGGAGAGGAGGCACTGAGCAAGGTTGAATATCGACGCCCGGACCTGATCTTCATGGATGTTCAGTTGCCAGGAGAAAACGGACTGGAAGTCACCCGAAAAATAAAGCAGGTCTACAGCAACATCGTGGTCGTCATTCTCACCAGCTACGGCCTGCCCGAGTACCGTCAGCAAGCCTTTCAAAACGGCGCAGACTGTTTTCTTTTAAAGGAAGATGACGCCTGCATGGACCACATACTGGCACGGGTCGAGCGGGAAATAGCGCGGGAATCATGCCACTGATACAGGGCAATGCCGTGTATCGTGGCTAACGGGAAAGCAATCGCATCACCAGATACGAATCGCTAGCCCGACTGTCAGCTCAGACCAAAACGCTTCAGCTTGCGGTACAGGGTGCGCTCGCTGATACCCAGTGCTTCTGCCACCTGCCGCCGGTTGTTGTTGTGCTGCTGTAGCAGCTGGCGGATGTGATTCGCCTCAACATCGTGCAACGAGGCTGCCGAGTCCGCTGCGGGCGCAGCCGGTATGGCAGCGACGTCCACGGTGCGGGGTGGTGGAACCTGCGACCGCGACTGCGCATTCAGTTGCAACACCCTGGTGACTGTCTCGGCATCGATTTCACCGCTGCCACTGCTGTGGGTGGCTGCAATAAACAGGATATTGCGCAGTTCACGCACATTACCGGGATAGTCGTACTGCTTCAGTTGTTCGATGGCGTCCGAGCTGAGCTCGAAAGTGCGAGACATGGTGCGGGAAATCACCTCCAGCAGGTTGGGTGCCAGCATAGCGATATCGTCCAGCCGCTCGCGCAGCGGCGGCAGACGCACCGCCAGGCAGGCAATGCGGTAATAGAGGTCCTCGCGGAACTGGCCAGCCTTGACGTGATCCCAGAGGTGCCGGTTGGTGGCGCAGATGATGCGCACGTCGGCCTTGCGGCTACCGCGCCCGCCAACGCGGCGGTACTGACCGGATTCCAGCACACGCAGCAACTTGGCCTGCTGCGACAGTGGCAACTCGCCCACCTCGTCCAGAAACAGGGTGCCGCCATTGGCCTGCTCGTACATGCCGATGCGTTCCCCGACACTGCCGGTGAAGGCGCCTCGCGCATGACCGAACACCTCGGCCTCGAACAGCGGCTCGGTCAGCACGGTGCAGTCCACGGTCATAAACGGCTGGTTGCTGCGCACGGAATTGTTGTGAATGAAATTGGCGGCCAGCTCCTTGCCGGTACCGGTCTCTCCCTGCAACAGCACCGGCGCCTGCGCCGATGCCACCATCTTCAGCTGGTCCATGCAGGCCAGGAACGGTGCTGTCTTGCCAACCATGCGCCGGCCGTTGCTGCGGCGTTCCTCGGGGACCGAGATTTCCTCGATCAGCTCCCCCATAAACAGCTCGCCACTGCTGCCATACAGGGGATAGGCAGTGACCCGGACCTGGCACATACGGTGATCTGCATCGTGGTGGACATGCAGGCAGGAATCGCGCTTGCCGATTTCAAACAGGTTGACGTGCGGACAGTCCTCGCCGGACTCGTGACAGGGCGCGTCGTTATTGTGGCTGATCTTGTAGCACGGCTGCCCGACGGCCTGCTCCCGGGTGACACCGTAGGTCCGTTCGTAGGCACTGTTGACGGCCATGATGCGGTATTCACTGTCAATCACGACAAACGGTTTTTCGTGGCTATCGACCAGTGACTGCAGATCAACGGGCACTGGAATTACGGCAGGTTTCCTTTTTGTTAGCATATCTTGCCCCCCGGCAGATGTGGCTGAAACGACTGTCAGTTTTGTCATGTTTTGACAGTATAGCGGATATTACTACTGACAATACTGACAGCTGTTGACATGGGCCAACTGTATCATGGTTTATTACAAATTCTATATGTATTTGTTTTTATTATTTTTATAAATAATGACACGGGACTGGCATTGTTCTTGCTGCCTAACAGGTTGCTACAAGACCAATGATGATAATGTCAATACAGTCATAAGGGGATTCCACAATGCTAACCCTGATCAAAGATCTGCTTATCGCTATTTTCCTTGTCGGCATTACCCTGGTATGGGTTGCCAGCACACACGCGACGACGCTGTATTAACAGGCATCAAATTCCGCGGGTAGTCACATCAAGTGGTGTCAGTCTGTCGTGACGGCACCCCTCTTCCCCAGGGCGGCAGCTTTCAGGCCGTCCTTTTTTTTACTGGCCCGAAAAGCACCTATGAGAGGTGTTGGACTATCCGGCCCGTGGCTGAGACTACTGTCAGTCTTGTCAGTGTATGACAGGTATGCGGGACTGCTTATGACAATAGTGGCAGTTTTTAACATAGGCCAACACCAGCACTTCTTGTTCATTTCTGCATAACTACATGTTTTTTATAATCATCAAACAAGCATTACAGGAATGGCATTGTTCTTGCCTTGTATCTAGGCAAAAACCATTTCTATATCAAAAAAGTCGTACGGGGGATCCACAATGCAAACCTTTCTTAAAGACCTGCTTTTAGGTGTTTTTCTTGTCTGCCTGACGCTGGCCTTCACTACTTTCGTGAAGGCTGCCGACGTCGTTCCAACCGAGATCCAGATGCCCGGCACCCAGCCGAATGAAGTCGGCAACTTCGAATCACCGGACAAGTGCGACAACTGTCATGCGGGCTATAATAACCTCGCACCGGAGCCGAGCCAGCCACCGGCTGGCGTGGCAGCATGCCATGGGCAATGCCGGACGCGACCCGATGTTCTGGGCAACGCTGGGTATTGCCGAGCAGGATTTTGATGGCTCTGGCGATCTCTGTATCCGCTGTCACAGCGCCGGCGGCTGGTACGGTGGACGCTCCACCCCAACCGATGGCTCCGGCCTGGCTGCCTCTGATGACAACGGTATCGACTGCGATACCTGTCATGCCATGACCAATACTGACAATTCTGAACACCAGGGGGTGATGAACTCACCGCTTTATCGCCAACTGTCGATGAAATGTGCCGGACAAGTGTTCTACCACCGGTTCGAGGGTGAAGGTTTCTATGGCAGCGGCATGACATCCCTGTGGAACGGCAGTGACAAGCTCGGTCCATATTCCGATGCTGCAGCCCGCCACCAGTTTATGCAGTCAGATTTCCACCGCAGTGTTGACTTCTGTGGCACCTGCCACGATGTCTCCAACTCGGCGGTCGGCGACCTGGCGCCCGGCAATGGTGCACAGACCGGCGCACCACACGTTGTTTCCAGCCAGGACTTCAACGGCGGCATAGCAAACCTGGGTGGTCCAGTAGAAGAAAAAGCGGCCTTCAATAATCCGCCCTATGCTTATGGCATCGTCGAGCGTACTTTCAGTGAATACAAGGCCAGCGCGTTCCCTACCACGCTGGTCTCAGAGTTCACCAGCCTGCCACCTGACCTGAAGGGCCGGTGGCTCTCTGGACGCCACCTACCAGGCGGCACTGCTCGCCGGTACCGGCGGTAATTACGAAGATGGACGACCCGCGTTACTTCAGCTGCCAGAGCTGTCATATGCGCCCTGTCGAGAGCAAAGGCTGCAACAAGAACGGCGCGCCAACCCGCAAAGATATGCCGATGCATGACCAGACCGGCGGCAACTACTGGTTCGCCAATATGACCCAATACCAGGATAACGCAGGCACCTTACGCCTCGGCGGCGGCCTCAGCGGCAACCAGATCCTGGCGATGGATCTGGGCCAGCAGCGTGCAGTCAAACACCTGCAACAGGCTGGCGACCCTGCGGTCAATGGCAACACCCTGAAAGTCGTCAACCTGACCGGCCATAAGCTGATTACCGGTTACCCGGAAGGCCGACGCATGTGGCTCAATATCAAATGGTATGAGCAACAATGCCCTGGTTCGCGAAGATGGCGCCTATGGTCCAATCGGTGTAAGATACCCGAATCCGGCCGGCGGCCCGGATGTCGAAGTCGAATCGATCCTCGACCTGGATGATCCAAACACCAGGATCTACGAAGCGCATTACGCGATGACCAAGGAATGGGCGGATACCTTGCTGGCCGTTGGCAAACCCGCCGACCTGCCATTGAGTTTCGATCGCACTACCGGCGCTGTTGACTTCACTTTGGGCGACCTGGCCGCACAACCTGCTGGCACTCACCATGAAACATTCCACTTTGTGCTGAATAACAAAGTGGTCAAGGACAATCGCATTCCACCTTATGGCATGAGCTATGACATTGCTAAAAACGTAATGCGCTGCCGGTACCTGCCAGAACCAGTACGGCAACCCGGGGCCGGGCGGTACCTATGAATACTGGGATGAGATCGATCTCAATGCACTGAAACCTGCGAGTGCCGTCTATGCCGAGATCGACCTGCTCTACCAGGGCACCAGCTGGGAGTATATCCAGTTCCTCGACAAGGCAAACACAGGGCAGAATGCCTTCCTCGGTGAAGAAGGCACCAACATGCTCGATGCCTGGATCAATGCAGAAGTACCTGTGGCGATGGAAGTGGCGGGTGACCGCAAGATGGTACCGCCGGTGGTGATGAAATCCACCACCTGGGGTACACCGCCAACAGGCAACAATGCACCAGCATGCACGATCGACAGCCCTGCTGGCAATACCAGCATCGATGAAGGCCAGTCAGTCAGTTATGCGGGCTCCGCCACGGATAGTGACGGTACCATTGCCTCGTGGTCATGGACATTTGCTGGCGGCACACCTGGCAGCGCCTCCGTCGAAGAACCCAGCTGGTCATTCGACCTATACACAGCTGGTGTTTACACCCACGACCGGATCACTGCCACCGATAACGGTGACAGTACTGCTACAAGGTCACGTCCTGGTACGGTTCAGATAACGGTCAACTGCGTGTCCGGCGTCAACAATGCCCCAGTGGCAAACGATGACAGCTACAGTGTCGATCAGGATACGGTGTTGAATATTGCAGCGTCCGGTGTACTCGGCAAGACAGTGATGCCGATGGTGACTATCACTGCTGCAGTACAGTTATCCAGGGCTGCTAACGGTATCGCAACACTGTAACGGCAGACCAGGTCATCAGCTATACACCGGTGAGCGGCCACGGTGGTACGACACAGGCTTCAGCGGTTAATATATTGCTGTCTCCGCTGCGGCCACAGGAATCATCACCGTCAACAGCGTTGGCCAGATGGCCTCGAGTGACATACACCGACAAAGGGGACTGTAACAATGATGCCAACTGTGAATGGCAGGGCAGTCCCAGGAATGGCTCCTGTGTCGATGTCGCTGCCTGCACTCCGACGGAAACACAGGAACTGTCATGCGCTGACGGCATCGACAATGACTGTGACGGTCTGGTCGACGGTGCCGATTCAGACTGCGGCATACCCGCTGACTGTTCGCAATACGATGGCAACCCGGCAGCCTGCCAGAATGATCCGGTCTGTCGCTGGAACAAGAGGAACAATATCTGCCTGAACCGCTAAACGGCTTACCGTAGTGGGGGGCGTCCCATTGGGGCGCCTCCACCAGCACGGGTAGTTCAAGTTTGGTCTCCGTGGGCTGGGATTCGAAATCCTGGCCCCTTTTTCGAGGGCGGTTTACCCCGCCCTTTTTTTACAAGATTCCCTGCGTGTCGCGGGGTATGTGTCGCAGGTCTTGGGCTGGGGGGCTGGAAACAGGTATGATGCGGCGCTTACTCAAATCGAACCGGACACACATCGCCAGTTAGCCGCCATACAGAAAGAAAATCTCTCGCCAGGACGCAAAGGCACCATGAAAGAAAAGTATCAGGGTGCTTTTGTAAACGCCATATACCTTTGCGATCTTTGCGTCATGGCGAGAAAATGACTGCCTTTATCGACGGACACTAGTTAAAAAGTACAGTGACGCAGAACAACAACACAACCCTCGAGGCCCATGAACTGACGTGCATCCGCGATGACCGTACCCTCTTCAGTAACCTGGAATTCAGGATCGAACGCGGCCAGGCGCTGGTACTGGAAGGCCGCAACGGCAGCGGCAAGACCTCGCTGTTGCGCATCCTCTGCGGCATCCGGCTGCCGGATGCCGGCTCGGTCACCTGGAGCGGGACGGATATCGGCAAGCTGGGGCCGGATTATCACGTACACACGGCCTATGTCGGCCACCGCGACGGCATCAAGCTCGACCTGACGCCGCTGGAGAACCTCGCCATGGCGCGCGCGCTGGGCAAACCGAATGACACCACGCTTGAGGCAGCGCTGGAAAAGGTCGACCTGTACGGCTTCGAGGATGTGCTGACGCGCAACCTGTCGGCCGGTCAGCAGCGCCGCCTGGCACTGGCACGCCTGCTGGTCACCGACACCGTGCTCTGGATCCTGGATGAACCGTTTACCTCGCTTGATGTGCACGGCATCCAGGTCATCGAGGAACTGCTGGACCAGCACACCTCCAGTGGTGGCATGATTGCCGTCACCTCGCACCACGCCGTCAATCTGGCGAATACCCGCACCCAGCGCATCAACCTGTCGGAACCGGCCGCATGACGTCCGATTCCCTGCTACGCGCCTTTACCCTGCTGCTGAAGCGCGACCTGACGCTGGCAATGCGGCACCGCGCGGAAATGATTAACCCGCTGCTGTTCTTCGTACTGGTTACCAGCCTGTTTCCGCTCGGCATCGGCGCCGACCCGAAACTGCTGCAGGCCGTGGGCCCGGGCGTCATCTGGGTGGCCGCCCTGCTCGCGGCGCTACTGTCGCTGGAAGGCATCTTCCGCTCCGATTTCGAGGACGGCACGCTGGAGCAGTTCCTGCTCAGCTCGCACCCGGTGTCGGTGCTGGTGCTCGCCAAGGTGCTGGCGCACTGGCTGATCACCGGTCTGCCACTGCTGGTCATCTCGCCGTTGCTGGGGGTCCTGCTGGGACTGCCGGGTGATGCCATCATCATCCTGCTGGTGACACTGACACTGGGCACACCGGTACTGAGCCTGATCGGCGCCGTCGGCGTGGCCCTCACGGTGGGACTGCGCAAGGGGGGGATGATACTGTCGCTGCTCGTGCTACCATTATACGTTCCGTTATTGATATTTGCGGCCAGTGCCGTGGACACAGCGGCAGCCGGCCTTCCGGTTACCGCCCATTTATCGCTGATCAGCGCATTACTGGTGCTGTCCCTGAGCCTGTCGCCACTGGCAACCGCCGCGGCGTTACGCATAAGTTTGAGTTGATATGTTCAATAATTTCTTTCACAAAATGGCGTCCCCGAAATACTTCTACAGTATTGCCGGGATACTGATTCCGTGGCTCGCCGCGGGCAGCGCACTGCTGTTCCTCGCCGGTCTGTACTATGGCCTGGTGAAGGCGCCACCGGACTACCAGCAGGGCGACAGCTACCGCATCATGTTCATCCATGTGCCGGCCGCATGGATGTCGATGTTCGTTTATATGGTCATGGCGGGCGCCGGTGCCATCGGCCTCATCTGGCGCATCAAGCTGGCGGAGGTCGTTGCCATCAGCAGCGCACCCATCGGCGCCTGGTTCACCTTCCTGGCACTGGTCACCGGTTCGATCTGGGGCAAGCCGATGTGGGGCACGTGGTGGGTCTGGGATGCACGCCTGACGTCCGAGCTGATCCTGCTGTTCCTGTACCTCGGTGTGATCGCACTCTATAACGCCATCGACGACAAGCGCACCGCGGCACGTGCGGTGGCCATCCTGGCACTGGTCGGTGTCGTCAACATCCCCATCATTCACTACTCGGTCGAATGGTGGAATACCCTGCACCAGGGGCCGACGATCACCAAGCTCGACAAGCCGTCGATCCATCTCAGCATGCTGATACCGCTGCTGCTGATGGCTTTCGCCTTCAAGCTGTATTACATCTTCGTGGTGCTGATGCGCGCGCGCTGCGAGGTACTGGAGCGCGAGCGCAATACCGGCTGGGTCAGGGAACTTGCGGAGACAAAATGAATCTGAATGACTTCTTTCACATGGGTGGCTATGCGTTCTACGTGTGGACATCCTATGGCATTGCCCTGTTCGTGCTGCTGATCAACGTGATCCTGCCAATACTGCAGCGCAAGAAGATACTGGGCAACATTGCCCGTGCGGCCAAACGAGCCCGGAGAAATACTGCATGACACCGAAACGCAAGAAACGCCTGGCGCTGATCCTGCTGATGGTCGTGGGCGTGGCCATCGCCGCCGGCTTTGCACTCAAGGCCTTCAACGAGAACCTGATGTTCTTCTACACACCGTCCGATGTGGCATCCGACGAGGCACCGTTCAATCACCCCATCCGCGTTGGTGGACTGGTCACCACCGGCAGCGTGCAACGCCAGTCTGATGGACTCACGGTACTGTTTGACATTACCGACAATGCCGAGACCATCACCGTGCAGTACACCGGTATCCTCCCGGACCTGTTCCGCGAGGGCCAGGGCATCGTGGCGCTGGGCGAGCTCGGCAGGGATCGCCTGTTCATCGCCAGCGAGGTGCTCGCCAAGCATGATGAAAATTACATGCCACCGGAAGTGGCGGACGCACTCAAAGCCACGCACGATGCCGGCGTCGGGGGTGCAGCGGAGCAGGCATACTGATCGTTGCCGGCACAACAGATCACAACGGTGCATGCATGAATGGCGCTTACTTAATGAAAATCTCGCCACGGAAGCACACGGAAAAACACGCAATAAAAATGTCTTACAAGAAATATTTCCGTGTCCTTCCGTGTGCTTCCGTGGCTAATCAGATGTTTTTATAGCCGACACCACTTAAGTAAGCACCCTGCGGTGCGTGCATAACAAACAACCAATCCTTTCTCTCAGAGAGAGGGTGTATTAGAGAGGAGCGCAGCCATGACACCTGAACTCGGTAATTTCGCACTCATCCTGGGACTGTGCATGTCACTGGTGCTGTCCATCTTTCCGCTGATCGGCAGTCTCAACAACACCCCGGGCTGGGTGGCACTGGCCAAACCCGCCGCCTTCGGGCAGCTGTTCTTCGTCGCGATCTCGTTCGCGGTGCTGGTGGCCGCCTTCATCAACAACGATTTTTCCGTGCTCTACGTCGCGCAAAACGGCAACACCCAGCTGCCGCTGCTGTACAAGATCTCCGCGGTGTGGGGGGCCCACGAGGGTTCGCTGCTGTTGTGGGCACTGATACTGAGCGGCTGGACGGTGGCCGTTGCCCTGTTCAGCCGTGCACTGCCGCCGGAAATCGTGGCGCGGGTGCTGTCGGTGATGGGCATGGTCAGCATCGGTTTCATGTCGTTCCTGCTGTTCACCTCCAACCCGTTCGACCGCGTCTTTCCGGTGCCGTTTGAAGGCGGTGACCTGAACCCGCTGCTGCAGGACTTTGGACTGGCGGTACACCCGCCCATGCTCTACATGGGCTATGTCGGCCTGTCCGTGGCCTTCAGTTTTGCCATCGCCGCCCTCATCGGCGGCAAGCTGGATGCTGCCTGGGCGCGCTGGTCACGTCCCTGGACCATGGTCGCCTGGGTGTTCCTGACCATCGGCATCACCCTTGGCAGCTGGTGGGCCTACTACGAACTGGGCTGGGGCGGCTGGTGGTTCTGGGATCCGGTCGAGAATGCCTCGTTCATGCCGTGGCTGGCGGCCACCGCCTTGATCCATTCGCTCGCGGTGACCGAGAAACGCGGCGCCTTCAAACGCTGGACGGTACTGCTGGCACTGCTGGCCTTCTCGCTGAGCCTGCTCGGGACCTTCCTGGTGCGCTCCGGCGTACTCACCTCGGTGCACTCGTTTGCCGCTGACCCGGCGCGCGGCCTGTTCATCCTGATATTCCTGTGCATCGTCATTGGTGGTTCACTGGCACTGTATGCGTGGCGCGCACCGAATGTATCCAGCGGCGGTGGCTTCGACCTGCTGTCACGCGAAACCCTGCTGCTCGGCAACAACCTGCTGCTGGTGGTGATTACCGCCTTCATCCTGCTGGGCACACTGGCACCGCTGATTTACGACGCCATGGGCTGGGGCAAGATCTCGGTCGGCTTTCCCTGGTTCACGGCCATGTTCGTCATCTTCACCCCTTTCCTGGTGATCATCATGGGCATCGGGCCACTGGCGCGCTGGAAAAAACAGGACCCCGGTGATATCGCACGGCAACTGCGCATCGCGCTGCTGCTGAGTATCGCTGCCGGTGTACTGATGGCACTGCCACTGTTCCACGAAGGCAATATCTGGACCGGTCTGGCGGTCATGCTGTCAGTGTGGATCGTGGCATCGCTGGTACTGAGCCTGCAGCAGCGCTACCGCTATCGCAAGGGTATTGCCGGCATGCTGCGCGACCTGGGTTCCCGCGGCAGTGGCAGTTACTACGGCATGGTGATTGCGCACCTCGGTGTGGCCTTTTTCATTATCGGGGTGACGTTCGTTACCCAGTTCGATGTTGAGCAGGATATCCGCATGTCGCCGGGACAGACGGCCGAACTCGGTGGTCACACCTTCAGGTTTGATGGTGTAAAGGTCGTGCAGGGCCCCAACTACCGGGCAGACCGCGGCACCCTCCACGTCTTCAAGGACGACAGGGAAATCGCCGTGCTGCACCCGGAGAAGCGCACCTACACGGTACAGACCAAGCCGATGACCGAGGCCGGCATCGACCCCGGCTTCACCCGCGATATCTATGTATCACTGGGTGAATCCCTTGGCGGTGGCGACTGGAGCCTGCGGCTGTATTACAAGCCGTTCGTGCGCTGGATCTGGCTGGGCGGCATCCTGATCGCCATTGGTGGCTTGCTGGCGGCATCGGACAAGCGCTACCGCATGGCCAGGGTGAGCAGCACGGCACCTGCACAGGCCACCTCGAAGCGACTGGTCACGGAGGCCCGCTCCTGATGACACGCTACCTGCGTTACCTGGTGCCGCTCGCCATCTTTATCGTGCTGGTGGCGTTTCTTTACCGCGGCCTGAGCCTCGACCCGAAGCGGGTCCCCTCGCCACTGGTCGGCAAACCGATGCCGGAATTTTCCCTGCCGCGCCTGAAGGACCCGACGGCCACACTCAGTAACAACGACCTCATGGGCAAGGTCTCCATCCTCAACATCTGGGCCACCTGGTGCGTCTCCTGCCGCGCCGAACATGAGGTGTTACTGCTGCTGGCAAAGACCGGCAAGGTCGATATCTACGGCCTCAATTACAAGGATGAACGTGACAAGGCACAGCAGTGGCTGGCGCAACTCGGCGATCCCTACATCGCCAATGCCTTTGATGCCGATGGCCGCGTGGGCATCGACTGGGGCGTGTATGGCGCACCGGAGACCTTCATTACCGACCGCCAGGGCATCATCCGCCACAAGCATATCGGTCCGCTCACGGTCGATTCCCTGAACAATGAGATTTTGCCACTGATCGCGGAGCTGCAATCCACCCCATGATGAAAAGAATCGTTTCCGTTATTGCACTGTGCCTGTTGCTCGGCACGGGCACAGCACAGGCCGGGGTCACACTTGAAGCGTTCAAGTTTGAGACCAAGGCAGAAGAACAACACTTCAAGGACCTGATCGAGGAACTGCGCTGCCTCGTATGCCAGAACCAGTCGCTGGCCGACTCGGATGCCGAACTCGCCCATGACCTGCGCGCCGAGGTCTATGACATGATCCAGGCGGGCAACAGTGATGACGAGATCGTCGAGTTCCTGGTCGCTCGCTATGGTGACTTTGTGCTTTACAATCCACCGGTGAAGCCAGCCAACTACCTCATCTGGTTCGGCCCGTTCGTGCTGCTGCTGGTTGCCGGCTTCCTGCTGCTGCGCGCCATACGCCGCCAGAAACGTACCGCGGCCACTGATATTACGCCCGAGCAACGCGCCAGACTGGATGCCGCGCTGGGTAACACCCCGCCTCAACAGGACAAGCAACAATGACCGTATTCTGGAGCCTGGCCGCCGTCATGATGATGGTGGCACTATTGTTTATATTGCCGCCGCTGCTGCGCAAGCGCGAGCTTTCCGCCGTTTCCCGTGACGAACTCAACATCGAGGTCATCAGGCAACAGCTTGCCGAACTCGACACCGACCTGGAAGTCGGCAAACTCGACAAGGCGCAGTATGGTGCGGCACGCGCCGATCTCGAGCAGGAACTGCTCTATGACCTCGCCAGGACCGATCCTGCATCGCGGAAAGCACGCAGCGGGCGCTGGGCAACACTGCTGATTATCCCTGCCCTGCCACTGTGCGCGGTACTGCTCTACCAGCAACTGGGCTCCGTGGAACTGATCGAACGGCTGCAACAGGCACGGTCGTCGCAACCCCCTGCGGCACAGCAACAGGCACAATCGGCCGCCTCGATCGATGAAATGGTTGCGCTGCTAGCCGAACGTCTGCAGCAGCAGCCTGACGACCTGAAAGGCTGGGTGATGCTGGCGCGCAGCTACACCATCCTGAAACGCTACAGTGAGGCCGAGGCTGCCTATGCGAACGCCCTGCGTCTGGGCGGAGAAAACGCCAACCTGCTGGCCGATTATGCCGACGCCACCGTGATGGCCAACAACGGCCGCTTCAACGACAAGGCCGGTGAACTGCTGACCCGGGTACTGGAACTCGACCCCGGCAACCTCAAGGGCCTGTGGCTTGCCGGGCACTGGAAGAACCAGTCCGGGGACTATGCCGCGGCACTCGACTACTGGCAGCAGGCCGCCGCGAAACTGCCGCCCGGCGGTGAAGATACCGCCGTGATCGCGGAGCAGATCAGCAATGTGCAGGCAAAGCTCGGCATCACCGCCGCGCCCGCCGCCACCGTCGCCGCAGCCACGACCGATGCCGCCTCTCCCTCAGCCACAGACAGCGGCAGCGCTGCGGCACTGAGTGTCAGCGTCTCACTCGACCCGCAACTGGCCGCTGCGGCCGCGGCGGAAGACACCGTGTTCATCTTTGCGCGTGCCACGCAGGGCCCGCGCATGCCGCTGGCCATCGTCCGCAAGCAGGTAAAGGACCTGCCGGTCACGGTCACGCTGGATGACTCCATGGCGATGATGCCTGCCATGAAGCTGTCGAATTTCGAGCAGGTGGATATCGGTGCGCGCATTTCGAAATCCGGCAACGCCATGCCAGAGAGCGGTGACCTGCAAGGCATCGTTTCACCGATCGCGACACAGAGCAGCGAGACCATTCAAGTCACAATCAACAGCAATGTGCCGTAGACGGTGTGCAACATAAGAATGTGTTCCTTGCAGGAGCGCCGTCCCCGGCGCGATTGTTTTTTGTTACGCCCCGAATCGCGCCGGGGACGGCGCTCCTGCAGGAACCTCACCGTTGGTGGTTCCTTTGGTTTCTCAGCTTCGCGCTGATTCTCACCGCAACACCGCTCGCAGCCGATAGCGGAGACAGCGCCCGCCTCCTGCAGCCCGGTCCTTACGCCGTTGGTAAACAGGACTTCACACTGGTCGACACGCGGCGCACGACCGCAGCCCATGACGATCATCCGGAAACACCTGAACGCGTCCTCGAGACACGCGTGTGGTACCCGGCGCGACACCGCCCCCTTGAGTGGTTACGTCCGGGACCGCGGCCGCTTGCCACGCAGGCATGTCCCGCACCGCTGGTCATCTACAGTCACGGCTTCATGTCCCTGCGGGGAAACGGTGCCTACCTGGGCGAGTATCTTGCCAGCCATGGCTATATCGTGGCCGCAGCGAACTTTCCGCTGACCCATCTGGGCACCGCTGGCGGTCCTCAGTTTATCGACGTGCTGAATCAACCGGGTGATGTCAGTTTTATCATTGACAGCCTGCTTGCCTGGAGCAATAGCACGGAGCACCGCTTTGCTGGCTGTGTTGACCCGCAACGCATCGGCGCGGTGGGTCTGTCGCTGGGTGGCATGACCACGACGCTGCTTGCCTTTCATCCACACTACCGGGATGCAAGGATTCGGGCGGCCATCTCGATCGCCGGGCCTGTCGGCATTTTCGGCCAACAGTTTTTCGATGCGCCAGCGCCACCCTTCATGATGATCGCGGGCGATATCGATGCCATGGTCGACTACCCGCAAAACGCCGCCCTGCTCGGGAACATGGGTACCCGATGCGACACTGGTGACAGTGCGTGGCGGCTCGCACACCGGGTTTGCAGGCATGGCGGCACAGCTGTTCCGCTGGGTTGATAACCCTGACAGCATCGGTTGCTGGGCCATACGTGGAAAAATTGACGGCCAGATCGATATGCCAGACAACTTCATCACCGCACTGCGCGGGCACGAGAGCACCCCACCGGCGACAGCAGAACTGCTGCCCTGTCGCAATCATGAACTACCCACGGCCCTGCGACCACAGCGGCAACTGACACTGACCAAACAGGCCGCATTCGCCTTCCTGCAGAGTCAATTCCACCCGCAGGCTGAAATCCGCAATGAATACAGGTTGACTCTCGAGCAGTCACTGGCGCAGGAAAATCCCGAGATTGAGGTAAGTTCAGGACAATAGCCCCCGGCATCGAAGAGCAGACCGCGCACAATCTATCACTGCGTCAGACCAGGCAACTTGTAAGCAGATCAGCGATAACCTATACATAGTAGGGACACACACGAGGCCGATCGACAGGTTTACCTTGGCCTGGGACAGGACCATGAAATCACACCGAGAGGCAATGACTCTGACGATTATGTTGCTGAAGGCTAAGCAACTCATTAGAGTAAGCAGCAACCGTTATACTCGCAGGCACGGGTATAACGGTTTTTTTGTTAGTGGCTGAACGAAAGCCAGACCAACAAACGACAACCCCCACTGAACAATACTGATAATGACCACTCACGAGTACACCTCCATCTGGAGGACATCACTACAGCGACTGCGGCAGGACTGGCAACAGGTCTTTACCCTGCACCTTGCCTATACGGCACTGGGCATCATTCTGTTCGCGCCGCTGGTCGCCCTCATCAGCCGGCTGCTACTCGGGCTTTCCGACCAGCCGGCACTCGCCGACCAGGATATCGCCTGGTTTTTGTTATCACCGACCGGGATAGCCGCGCTTGTCTTTCTGGCCGGCCTGACAATTGCGATTCTCGGCTTTGAGCAGGCCTCCCTGATGACCATGGGAGCCGGTCATGCACAGGGCTTGCACATCGGCACCCTGGCTGCACTGCGCTTTACGGCGCTACGCGCTCACAGCATCTTCCTGTTTGCCGTCAGGCTGGTGGTCCGCGTGTTGCTGCTGACACTCCCGTTTGTCGCGGCCAGCGGTGCGATTGCGTGGTTCCTGTTCTCTGCCTATGACATCAACTATTACCTGGCCGAACGGCCTGCGGAATTCTGGATAGCCGCCGTCATGATCGGGCTGTTGTTGCTGGCCATGTCGCTGATTCTGGTCAGCAAACTGCTTGCCTGGTCAATGGCGTTGCCGCTGGTACTGTTTGCCGGTATCACGCCGGCAAGGTCATTTGCACAAAGTGAACGCCTCACCCGGGGACACAAGCGGCGGCTGTTAAAGACACTCGCACTCTGGGCGCTACTGGCATTCATCTTCAGCACGCTGGTGCTGGCCATCGTGCAACTGCTCGGCTCGTGGCTGGTACCGAAGTTCTTCGATTCAATTGACTGGCTGGTGCCGGTGCTGGGGGGCTTCGTGGCACTCTGGATGCTTGGCAACTTCGTGGCCACGGTTTTTATCGCGGGCAGCCTTGGCTATGCCCTGGTTGGTTTTTATCAGCAGTATGCTGCTGCCGAGGCGCGTACCGATCTCTCCGCCATGGCACGAGACCAACCAACCCGTGGCTGGCGCCTGTCGGCACCGCTGCTCACATTGATGCTGGCCGCTGCCGTCGTCAGCGCCATAGGGGTTGGCCACTGGCTGGTCGATGGTATCCAGATCAAGGACACGGTCACCGTGGTGGCGCATCGCGGCGCCGCCGGCAAGGCACCGGAGAATACCCTCGCCTCGATACGAGCGGCCATCGAGGATGCCAGCGACTGGGTGGAAATCGATGTACAGGAAACCGCGGATGGCGAAGTGGTGGTTATCCATGACAGCGACTTCATGAAACTCGCCGGCGTGGACCTCAAGGTCTGGGATGGCTCGCTACCGCAGGTCCGCGACATCGATATCGGCAGCTGGTTTGATCCGCAATTTTCCGCAGAGCGCGTACCCACGCTGGTCGAGGTACTTGAAGAGGCCAGCGGCAAGGCGCGCGTGGTCATCGAACTCAAGTATTACGGCCATGACCAGCAACTGGAACAGCGCGTGGTGGACATCGTGGAACAGCTGGGCATGGCCAATGAAGTGGCCATCATGTCACTCAAGTACGAAGGCGTGCAAAAGATCCGCGCCCTGCGCCCGGACTGGACCATCGGCCTGCTGTCCGCCACGGCAATTGGCAACCTGGCCAGTCTCGATGTCGATTTTCTTGCCGTCGCCACGGGCATGGCGAGCCCTGGGTTTGTGCGTCGCAGCCATGAGCTGGGCAAACAGGTATTCGTCTGGACAGTCAACGATGCGGTAACGTTATCCCGCATGATGTCGCTGGGCGTGGACGGTGTCATTACCGATGAGCCGGCACTGGCACGCGAGGTCATTGCGGAGCGCGCCGACCTCAACCCGGCCGAACGCCTGCTGATGCACACGGCCATCCTGTTCGGAAAACCGGAACCACAACGACACTACCGCGATGAATCACCGTAACGTACGCTACGGACTCATCCTTGTCTGTGCCCTGCTGCCGGCATGCAGCGACTCAAGCGAAGAGGCTGCACCGAGCGCCAGGGTCGATCTTCTCGAGCGGCAACTCGAGCTGAAGCACCATACGGAGTTGCTTGCGGTCATGACTGCGCCCGGCAGTACCCTGGCCGCCTTTACCACGGACGGTTGCAGCGGTGGCCTCTCGGTCGGCTGGGAATACCTGGCTGAAGAAATTGAGGATGTCCGCAATTACCACGGCAGTCGGCCGCCCTGGGAGGACTGCTGCATCGATCATGACCGGCTCTACCATGCGGGTGCCGCGATCGATGCCACCGCAGAGCAAAGTTTCGAGGCACGCAAGCAGGCAGACCTTGCCCTGCTCGCCTGTGTCGTGGAGACAGGCAACACGCGGACACCGGAACTGACAGTCGAGTACGGTGTATCGCCCGGGACCGTTCAGACGCTGTATACAGCCATTGCCGAGCTCATGTACCGCGCGGTGCGACTTGGCGGCGTGCCCTGCTCCGGCCTTCCCTGGCGCTGGGGTTACGGCTGGCCGGAGTGTGGCTAGCATCGAGTAAGCAATCGCGGCGAGACGCCGCTCCTACAGGTGTGTTGATTTGTGCAAGAGCGTCGTCCCCGGCGCGATTGGTAATTTGTGCAGGAGCGCCATCCCAGGTGCGATTGTTGATTCATGTAGGAGCGCCGTCCCCGGCGCGATTGCCGTACTTCAACGAATATAATAAAGCAACGCGTTCGGGCTGAACTCGCGCGGGTCTGCGCTATCCGAAAAACGGTAGGGGTTACGCCGGTTATCCAGTCCCGATACCAGGTAACGCTGTTGCTCCAGGTCATAGTAGACCTCCAGCGTGCTCCACAGCACCGGCACCGCGTAATAGTTCAGCGCATGCGCCTCGGACGTGCGCCACAGCTTGCCATCCAGATCGTAATTATCAGCCACGGCTATCTGCCAGCTGTCCTCATCGACATACAGCACGCGCCGCCCGTAGATATGTTTCAACCCCGGCTTCAGCGTACCCTCCACGACCCATACACGGTGCAACTCGTAGCGCGCCAGCTGCGGATTGATATGGTTCTGCATGACAACATCGTCATAATCCAGGTCCTGCGCATGGATGCGGTAGGCATTATAGGGAATATACAGCTCCTGCTTGCCTTTCAATTCCCAGTCGTACTCTTCCGGGGAGCCGTTAAACATGTCGAACTCATCGACCGTGCGCAGGTTATCCGTGTCGGTTGCAGGATAGGCGTTGGCAATATAGGGTGCACGCAGGATACGCCGCAGGTTCCTGTTGTAGGTCCACGACTTGCGCGGCGCTTCTGTCTGGTCAATGGGTTCAAGCACCAGGGCGCCATCACCCGAGATCAGCCCGGGCGCGATCGATTTTGTTTTGATCGCCAGCAGCATATTGGGAAATTCCGTGCGGATTTCGTCTTCGGGATGGGCCGCATAGGGGAAGGCGAAGTCCTGCAATTGCAGCGTGACCGTGTAATTGCCCCTAAATGTAACCGCCGCCTGGCCAAAGCTGCGCTGCACACGGATACCACGCCAGCGCAGGTTGTGATTCCACACCACCTCAATACCGCTGCCCGGGATCGGGAACGGCGAACTGACATTGGCGCCGGCCACGCCACCCTTGCCTTCCCGCAGTACCGTGGCCGTTCGCGCATTTTTCTCTACTGCCTTGTACACCCACTCCGGGTAGGATGCCGAGCGACGTGTCGGGTAGACCTGCATGCGCCAGCTGTCCGGGTATGCAGTTAACAGGGCCTGCTGACCCGGGGACAACTTATCCACGTAGTCCGCCATGTTGTCTGCCGTGATGGTGTACTGCGGCGTGTCATCCGCAAAAGGATCCACTTCCTGCTTGCCGGGAACATAAGCAGCCGGTGGCTCGGTGATGCCTCCCGTCCACGGCGGAATACTACCGTCAGCATTACCGGCACGCTCGGCACCGACAGGCGTCAGCTGCGAACCACCGAGTGCAGCAACTGCAGCAGCAGGACTGTCGGCCCGGTCAGCCGCCGAAAACAGGGTCAGTATAAAAAACAGTGTGTACCGATAACGCATGCTGGCCTCGTCTTAAAAGGTATAGCTCACCCGGAAGCGCACCAGGTCGCGGTCTCTGACCAGGCCTTCGCTGCCGTTCAGAAAATTGGTGTAGCTCAGATTTGCGGTCCACTGGTTGATGAAGTTCGCACCGAGTCCCGCAGTAAATGATTGCCGGTCTTCCTGAAAGGTGCTCAACGGTGCCGGCGTGACGCCATTGACGTCGTGCGTCCAGAACAGGGAAGGCACCAGCGTAAGCCCGCCGAAGACACCGTTATAGATCAACGAAGCGCCGACGCGGTAACCCCAGGAGCTGCTGCCAGGTGGCAACGTCGCCTGTAGTTGCGGTTCATCACTGCCAGGCATGTCATGTACATACACCATGGCGATGTCCGCATTGGCGGTCGTCTGCGCCGCACCGAGGCGGGGACCAAAGAACTGGGTCACCCCCAGCGTTGCCTGGGTGCGGTCAAGCCGCGTGTAGCCCTTGACGTTTTCATTGGCGCCATAGCTGCCCGGACCAGTGCTGGCATCATTGAACTGAATAGGCGAGAGCGTCGCCGCAAAGACGTTACCCAGTTCCCGCTGGAAGGGGAAATCAAAGTGATGCGACAACTCACCGGACAGCAGCAAACCCCGTCGGGCAGTTGCTGTGCTGAAACTCAGGCCCAGCATGGTGATGTCCTCGGGGTATTCGACAAAATAACCGGCCTGGTTTGCATAGCCACTGGTGGTCAGTGCGCCGGCGGTTTGTTCTGCCGCAGCGGCAGCCTCGTCAGGCGCAAGACCATTCTCCTCATACGACGGCACCAGGCTGGCGGCCAGTGCATCGACATTGGCCTGCGAGGTCTGGTCGATGGCCTGCTGACTGGCCGTGCGTCCGCTGATGATCGGCAGGCGGCTGTGATAGCGCACCAGATGGGCAGAGATGCGCGTGGCCCTGGGACCCGGCACGAATGTCGACACGCTAAAACCAAATTGCCCCCCGTCCCTGGCATCATCAACACGCAGGCCGGGTAGTTTCATGAAGTCCGGGTCAAACCCCAGGGTACCCTCCGGCAACCCAAACGCCGCATCCAGGTCCGTGCCCAGGTCCGAGAACTGCCCCGCCCCGAGCATGGCGAAATTGACGTCATCAGCGCCGAACAGGTCAAGGCTGGAAAAGTAACTGCCGACCGGCGGCAAGACAACCGACTCCCACTCATACTGGTAGTAGCCCTCGATCGACACATGCTCGGTGACATTCGCTGCACCCCACAACATGCCCTGTGGAATAAGAAAGTCACGTGACGAAGTTACCGGCTGGCCCAGCGTTGCCAGGTCGGCGGGATTGATGATGTCAATGCCGTCACGGATGAAAGAGCTCTCACCCCAGTTGAGTACCTGGTCACCGAGGCGAAAGATCATCGGCGTACCACCGGGCGTGATGCTCATTGACACATAGTGTTCGAGCAGACCGGCATCCTTGCCGATGATGTCTTTGGCCTCATCACTCAGCGGTGTACGTTCACGCTCAACATCCTGGTTCTCGTAGTCGTACAGGGCATAGCCACGCACGTAGGCGCCGAACTGCTTCCATACCAGTGTCAGGTCGGCATCAAGACGTGCAGCATTGGAGATGATCCCCTTGTCGTAGTTGAGGTCACCGTCATCATTATTGGCCGACGTACGGGTGCCACCGTTGGCGATGGCAACAATATCCCTGTTGACGTCCTCGACGCGTACGCCGACACCGTAGGCTGCCGTCAGGTCGAACAGGCCCTCGACATTGCCGGCACGAAAATCCGTGGCATGGCAGGCCATTGCCGGTAACAGGGCGGTCAGCAGCAGGGTCCCGAATCGATTCACGGCACGCAGAATAACACGATGGCCATCAGGACCGGATTGATACCCGGTGAAACATCAGACGGCCTGTGACAACCAGATAACCAGTGGCATGGTCACGCTGGCACCGAGTACCTGCAGGGTAATCAGATTGGCCATCAACGGTGCATCACCGCCCATTTGTCTTGCCAGTACAAACGATGCGGCGGCCGTCGGCACGGCGGCGGCCAGCATGGCCACGGTGCGCGGCAGACCCTCCACAGCGAACAGCAGGCAACCCGTGAACATCAGGGCCGGCATACCCAGCAACCGCAACAGTGCACCGAACACAACCAGCCCGCGGTGATCACGAATACCACTGAGATGGATACCGGCACCAACCGTCAGCAAGCCGATCCCGAGCGCGGCGCTACCGATAATGTCGGCGCTGCTGTACAGCAGCGACGGCAGGCCCAGCCCCGTGACATTGAGCGCAGCACCAAGCGCACAGGCAATGATGAACGGGTTTCTGAGCAACTTCATGAACACCTGTGATAAATTACCCTCTGCATCACCAAAGTGCGCTAACACCATGACATTTATAATATTCAATGGCGGAATAATCACGGCCATGGTCACGGCCATGTAGGCCACGCCCTCGTCCCCGAGCAACAGGCCGACCATCGACAGGGCAATAAAACCGTGCCAGCGGGTCGCCCCCTGCACGAGGCTGGTGAAGGCTGCAGGCGTGACCCTGCAGTAGCGGTGCAATGCCGGGTACGCCAGCAGCAGCAAGGCACTCATGGTAAAGATCGCAAACAGCAGCGCACCTGCAAAGCGTGCAATGTCAGCTGAACCGATGGCCGCCACGGCCAGCGTCTTCACCAGCAGCACCGGAAACAACACGAAGTAACAGAGGTTTTCCAGCCCGTGCCAGGCCGACGCATCGAGTACTGCAAAGTGGCGCAGGGAATAGCCGAGCACGATTACCATGAACACCGGCAGCAGGGCTGAGATAATAAGCAGCATGTTAGTGACTTAGCGGCTACGCAAGGGCGTGTCAGCTTTCACGGGATTCAGACCAACAAGGTCATTCCAGACAATCAGGCTGTAGGGCATGGCGGCTCCCGCATCATGCATCTGTGCCGCGGCCCACGCGGCGGTTTGCCACGCATATTGCAGGTAGGATTGTTTCCCGGTCAGCTCACCGAGTTGCAACAGCACATGCAGGGCAATACCGTTGAGCGCCAGCGTGGCACCGTCACTGACCGGCTTCTCGCGCACCCAGAGTTCCGTGGTTGCCGGTGTGCCGAAGAAGCCGCCATTGTCGCTGTCCCAGAACATCTCAAGCTGCAGATCGAGCAGTGTTTGCGCCGCGTGCAACCAGCGCTTGTTGCCTGTGACCTTGTAGAGCGCCAGCAACCCTTCCGCCACAGCGGCATAGTCTTCACTGAAGCCCGGCACGCCGCGTTCACCGTCACGCCAGTCCCGATACAAGAGCGCATCTTTTTCATCGAACAGCGTGTTCAGTACAAAATCTGCTGTTTGTCCGGCCGCCTCGATGTAACGCGGCTCATCCAGCACGCGGCCCGCCAGCGCCAGCGTTGTTATCATGTAGCCATTCCAGACCGCGACCACCTTGTCGTCCACCGGCACAGCCGGGCGCCTGTCGCGTGCCGCACGCAACAGGCGCTCACCCTCGACATTGCGTCGTGTTGCCGTCATCAGGTCGACATTGAATGTTTGCGCCAGCTCGCGTGTATCCATTGCCCGGTAGAGGACGTTCTTGCTCGACATCTCGTTGAGTGGATCGCTGACGGCATTGCCGAGTTCACTGAGACCATAGCGTGCCACGACCCAGTCGCGCAGGCTGGCATCGCTGATGGCCTCAACCAGTTGCCGCCAGTTCCAGGTGTAGAAGGCGCCCTCCTCCATGTGTTCATGTGTGGCGCCGGGCACGGGGCTGTCGGCGCTGAGTGCGGCATGGAAACCGCCCTGCGGGTCGCGCATTTCCCGCAGGGTAAAATCCAGCGTGGCGCGTGCGGTGTCGGCATAGTGCTCGTTAGCGGTACGGCGGTAAGCATAAAGGTACGCGCGGGCAATGAGCGCCTGGTCGTAGAGCATCTTTTCGAAGTGCGGCACGCGCCATTCAAAATCGGTGGAATAACGATGAAAGCCACCCCCCAGCTGATCATAAATTCCGCCTGCCAGCATCGTGTCGAGCGTAAACAATGCCATGTCTGCACTCGCCTGCGGCTCATCCTGCAGCAGGAACATCAGGCGAGCCGGCTGTGGAAATTTGGGCGCCATGCCGAAGCCACCCTGGAGCTCGTCGAATGTGCTTGCATACTGCCGACGTGCCTCGACCAGCGGTGCAAGCGTGAGTTCTGTTACGGGTTGTGCCGAGCTACCCAGTTTCTGCAGCGTCTTTACAGCACTCGCCGCCGTTGCCCGCAGGCCGGCTTCATCGTCTTTCCACAAGCGGGTCAGGCGCGCCAACAGTTGCTTCATACCGGGCCGTCCGCGGGTCTCGTCCGGGGGGATATATGTCGCACCCACAAACGGCTCACCCTCGGGTGTTGCCCACACCGACATCGGCCAGCCACCGTGCCCGCGGGTCAGCGTCACGTACTGCATGTAGGCGGCATCGAGGTCCGGGCGTTGCTCGCGGTCAATCTTGATCGCGATAAAACCATCATTCAACTGCCGGGCAATCTCCGGGTTGCTGAATGATTCCCTTGCCATGACATGACACCAGTGGCAGGTAAAATAGCCAATGGAAATAAACAACGGCTTGTTTTCCCTGCGCGCCTTTGCAAAGGCCGCCTCACCCCACGGAAACCATTCCACCGGGTTGTCCGCATGCAGCCGCAGGTAAGGACTGGACTCGGCGGCGAGACGCCAGCCAGCGGATCGTTCAGCCGGTTGCGTTTCGGCCGTTGATTGTGTGCAAAACATTAACAACAGCAACAAACATACACGCAATACATGATCAGCCATGGCACGCCTCACGTTTTACTCCCTCTCCCTCCGGGTTGGGGAGAGGGGATAAATCAAGAACAAGCTCTACTGATAACCCTCTCCCTGGCCCTCTCCCAAGGGGAGAGGGGATTCACTATTGCCTGATATAGCCATATTCATACCGGCTTCCATGCGTCCAGCTTCAATACCTTGCGCACATTCGCGGTGGTGATGCGCGCGACCTCCTCCGCGTCCGCATCACGCACCGCGGCCAGTGCCGCAAGACAGTAAGGCAGGTATTCCGGGCTGTTTCGTTCACCCTGGTGTTGCGCAACCGTCATATCCGGGGCATCGGTTTCCAGCACCAGGGATTCCAGCGGTAACGCCTTCGCCAGGGCGCGCAGCTTTGTTGAACGTTCATAGGTCAGCATGCCGCCAAAACCAAACATGAAACCCAGGTCATGATAGCGTGAGGCCTGTTGCAGACTGCCGTTAAAGGCATGACAGATGCCCCCGCAGACACGCACGCGTTCCAGTGTCGCCAGTACCTGGTCGTGCGACTTGCGCACGTGCAGGATGACAGGCAAGCCGGCATCGTGCGCAAGCAGCAGTTGTGCCTCGAACAGTGCCTGCTGGGCCGCTTTATCAAGACCTGCAACATGAAAATCGAGGCCGATCTCTCCGACGGCAACCGGTCGCTGCCGTTGCAGCAGAACCTGCAAGGCCGACAGGTCTTTTTCCGTGTGTTGTTGCAGAAAGACCGGATGCAGACCGAATGCCGGGTACAACCCGGGCTCGCTGCAACACAGCTGCCATAGCGGCTCCCAGCCCGCCGCATCGATGCCGGGTACAACGATCCCGCCAACGCCGTTGTGACGCGCCCGTTGCAGTACCGCCTGACGGTCCGCATCGAATTCAGACACGTCCAGGTGACAGTGACTGTCAATCAATTCCATGATTTTTATTGTATGCGCATGCAGCAGCCAAACACAGCCGTTATTTCCCCTGCTTTCTGGTATGTTAGCTTCATGCAATCCACAGAAGAATCCAGCAGGGCCGTTGCTTCACAGGACCTGGAACGTCGTTTTGGCGGCATCCTGAGACTGTATGGCGAACAGGCGCTGTCACGATTCACCGCGGCGCGGGTCTGTGTGCTCGGTATTGGCGGCGTCGGCTCCTGGGCTGCCGAGGCGCTGGCGCGTTCTGCCATTGGTCACATCACCCTGGTCGACCTGGACCACGTTGCCGAGTCCAATATCAACCGGCAATGTCATGCGCTGGAGAGTACCCTTGGCATGGCCAAGGTGCAGGTCATGGCAACGCGCATCCGGCAGATCAACGCGGCATGCCAGGTGACCGCCATCGAGGATTTCCTCACCGTGGAAAATCTCGAAACCTTGCTGGACGATCGTTTTGATTACATCATCGATTGCATTGACGGTTTTCGCACCAAGGCACGACTGCTTGCCTGGTGCAGACGTAACAGGTTACGCGTCATTACCGTCGGCGGCGCCGGTGGACAAACCGACCCGACCCGCATCCGCGTGGCCGATCTCAGCCGTACCGAGCACGATGCCCTGTTTTCCAAGACACGCAAGTTATTGCGCAGCGAATACGGTTTCCCGGGCAATCTCAAACGGCGCTTCGACATACCCTGCGTGTATTCAAAGGAGCAACCCGTGTTCCCGGCCGAGGATGGCAAAATCAGCGCACAGAAGCCGGTTACACAAGGCATCGGCGGCCTCACTTGTGCCGGCGGCCTGGGCTCGGTGATGACCGTCACGGCCAGCTTCGGCCTGGTGGCAGCCGCGCATGTGTTGAAGAAATTGAGCCAGACGCAATGATCCCGAACGATTTGATGTAGGAGCGCCGTCCCCGGCGCGATTCCGGGTGTGATAAAAACAATCGCGCCGGGGACGGCGCTCCTGCGGGTGAGCCCGTTTAAGCGGATGGTTTCCGCGCCGATGCGATTGCGGGTCCTGCGGAACTACATTACGCTGCCGAAACTCTGGTCCGCGCTACCCGCTGGTGCTTCCAGACCGGCCAGGCGACAGCCCTGTGTCACCGGGCCGCCCGGGAACAACTGATAGAGAAATTTCATACCACCGCGGCTATGAAAATGCTCCTCCAGGGCATCATGCAATTCACGCGCATTAATACTGGGAGTCTCGTGGCGCGAGTAAAATTCCTGCAGCGCGCGCAGGGCCTCCCAGTGTTCTGCCGAGACTGTCAGACCTGCTTCTGCAGCCATGTCGGATGCGGCCTGCCGAGACCAGCCTGGCGGCGCATGTGGAAACTCACCATCCGTTTGTGCTTGTGTCATGATCATGCTCCTCCATTATCGTTATCGTTGAATGTTCACTCCTGCATTGAGAGTAACTGGCCCGTCCGCGACTGGCAAGTGATCACGCCGCTACACGGAACCGCATGCCGGCTACAGGTAACGTCCACCGGAGGCAATCGCCACGACACACAGGCCAAGCGCAAGATTAATCGCGATCAACAGGCGGATCTGGGCCAGCTTCGCGGCACCCGTGGTCCAGTCTTCTGCTGCCACCGCCATCTTCAGGCGCTTGAAGGGCGCAAAAAATACATGCATAAAGAGCAGCATCATGACGATGCCCAGCCACAGCATGGTATGCACATACGGGCCCACCGCGCCAAAACCGCCGTAAAAACCAAACACCATCCAGAAACCCGTGAGCAGCAGGATGCCGATGGCGGCAAATACCCAGGGAAAGAACTTGCCGAACACGCCCGCCCACAGGGTGAGGCGCTGCGGCGGCTGAAGCTGCCCGGCAGCTACCGGCCGCAGTACCACGTACGCAAAGAACATACCACCAACCCAGACAACGGCGGCCAGTGCATGCAATAACAGAGCTATACCCATGTCGATCTCCCGGTGAATTTATTTTCGCAACGGCATGCATTGTACAGAGTGCACTGGCAATCTGCAGAACCTCGATAAACGGTTGCGGTTAACGCGTATGAAATTCAAGGCGGGTTTCGGAGTGTGGTGCAAACTTCAGGTTCCTGGAAACCGGACAATTTTTCATGCGCAGCACGATCGTGTCCACATCCTCCGCGCTTGCATCGCCCTCTCTCAGCTGTGCAGAAAAGGCAACGCGCAGTTTTGTGATCATCCAGTCTTCTGTTGTGACGATCTCGATATCGCCCTCGGCAGAGTCAAGATGCAGGCCACGGCCGACACATCCCAGGCGCATGTGCATATGCTGACAGGACAGTACCGCGTAGACGAACACCAGGAAACCGGGTGACCCGGCATTCAGGTCGAAGGCCTTCCATTCGTCATCCTCAAAGACCTTGACCTGCAGGCTGGCGATCATGTTGTCAGGTTCCTGGTAGCCACATAACATCTGCATCCTGAATATCCGCTCACTCATACGTAACCTCCTGAATCCACTGTGGCCGTCATTTTACAAATCCGACGCGAAGATTGATTTGCCTTATATCAAGTAAGCGCGCTTTAAATTCAATCCGGCGTTTGTTGCCCCATGGCAGCCATGCCGTCACATTCATTCATGGCGGATGAGATCAGTGCTTCCTTTTCCGAACGCTTTAACTGCTTGATGGCCGCCTCGCGCTTGCTCGCCGAGCTGCGCGTATGATTGTTCTCCAGGTACACCAGCTGTTGCGGTTTGCGCCCGCGGAAATACTTTGCGCCCCGGCAAGCCGCGTGTTGCAGCATGCGCCGCTCAACATCATTGGTAATGCCCGTATACAGGGAATTATCCGTACAAAGTATGATGTAAACCTGCCAGTTCATGCGTACATTTCAACCAAATCAGGACAATTTACGGCGTCTGCGGCCATAAACGCGGGACACTGTGCTAGTATTCGCGCCCACACACTCACTGGCGGAATACTACCGCATCCAAACGCACAGGAGCGCACAATGAAAATCAGCGATAACCATGTTGTCACCATCAATTACACCCTCAAGGACAATGATGACAACATCCTCGACAAGTCTGACGACGGCAGCTTCTGCTACCTGCACGGGGCAAGCAACATTATTCCCGGACTTGAAAATGCGCTGGCGGGAAAATCAAGCGGTGATGAAGTTACGGTATCGATAGCACCGGAAGAAGGCTACGGCGTCCGTGACGAGGCAAGAATACAGAACGTACCGCGTGACGCCTTTCCGCCGGACCAGGCAATCGAACCCGGCATGCAGTTCCACGCGGAAGGTCCTGAAGGTCAGGCAGTCATGGTCACCATCGCAACGGTGGGCGACGACACTGTTACCGTCGATGGCAACCACCCGCTGGCCGGTGTAACACTGAATTTTGATGTCACCATCGCGGATATTCGCGAGGCCTCTGCGGAAGAACTTGCGCATGGACACGTGCACGGCCCGCATGGTCATCACCACGACTGAGTAGCTGACCGTATCACGTGAAAGCGAGCGAGCTTAAGAAGGGCCTGGTGCTGGATATCGATGGACGCAACATCCTGGTCAAGCAACTGGATGTACAGAGTCCCTCCTCCCGCAGTGGCAGTACCCTCTACAAGGTGCGCGGCGTTGACATCGTCAGCAAGCAGAAATACGAAAATCGTTTCAAGGGTGACGACACCCTTCAGACAGTTGATTTTGGCCGCCGTGCCGTGCAGTACCTGTTTCAGGATGCTGACGGTTGCACCTTCATGGACAAGGAAAGCTTCGAGCAATACACCCTGGGTACGGATGTACTTGAAGAGGAACTGCTTTATCTCAGCGAAGACCTCGACGGCATCGTGGCCATGATCGCCGACGGCATGATTCTCGGCATCACCCTGCCGGCAACCGTCGTGCTGGAAATCACCGACACCGCACCCGGCATGAAGGCCGCTTCTGCATCCTCGCGCACCAAGCCGGCCACGCTCAGCACCGGGCTGGTCGTACAGGTTCCCGAATACCTCACGGTTGGTGAACTCATCAAGGTCAACAGCAATACCGGAGAATATATCTCCCGTGCCTGACAGGCCCTGAACGGGTTATTCATTGCACATCAGAACGCCCGATTATTTTACGACCAACCGGTGACACAGGCGTCCTCCATGCAACGGGCGCGGGTGGCGTTCGTACCTAAGGACAATATACACAAGCGCCTGCCCTGCCTATCATATTAACCAGTGGCGGCTAATAATAAATTCTTCACATAAGTCACTATCACACCCCAGGACTCCCCTCGTGGGGTGTGATTCTTAGTGCCAGGCAAGTCCGGCACCCCGGGTCGGGGTGCCGGCAACAGCCGGGAAACAGGTGCAACACTCACATTGAGAAGGCAATCAGCACCCGTACTATCAAGAGACACCAGCATGAAAGATAACAAGCAACGTGTTACTGACAGGCGTACAGGCTTTGTCTGCACCGAGTTGCCCGTCATGGCAACCAGCGGCTTGTCGGTCGCACTGGAACGACGTCATATCCGGGACAGGCGTGCACGCAGTATCAAATTTGACTGGCTTGACAAGGAAGAAAAGGAGTAACCCTTCAGCACACCCTGACCGGCAACGATCTGGCGTGTAAGGACCCGGTGATTCGAAAGACATTGTGTAAATGATTTCACTACTCGCTTCAGCGCGAAGCCGCTTTTGAGGCGGGTTTTTTTCTCTTGACATAAAAAAAGGCGGCTGCTTGGGGGCAGCCGCCATAACTTGGAGGGCTTTCGATGAAATGCTCTCTGTACACGCCAGTGTGGGGGTGACGTGCGGTTGATATACTAGCGGTTCACAACTCCATTTACATCAAAACAGCCTGCGGCATAGTGTCGCATCATTAACATCCCGTGTTCAGCAAGCGCCCCATAGACTCCACTTCTGGACAATATCCTTAGATGGTAAAAATACCAGAAGGCAGGTATTTCCGACTCCTTTTCACAATAAAAACCTGTTACTTTCAGACCACTGGCAGTGTGAGGGATTATAGATGGAATGCCTGATTCCTGGTGCGGGACACAATCGTTGTTAAACGATAGCGGGCAATGACGGAGACCTGATGAAAGGTGCGGTGGCAGCCGGGCATCCAGCCACAGCCGAGGCAGCGGCATGGGCGCTGGAGGAAGGAGGAAATGCCTTTGATGCGTCCCTGGCCGGGCTATGCGCTGCCTGCGTAGCCGAACCCGTGCTGACCTCACTGGGCGGTGGTGGCTTCCTGCTGGCTCACCATGATGGCGGCAGGAACACGCTGTACGACTTCTTCGTACAAACACCGCTACGCAAGCGCAGCGTGTCCGAACTGGATTTTTACCCCATCGTTGCGGACTTCGGTACGGCACAGCAGGAGTTTCATATCGGCAGGGGCAGCATTGCCACGCCCGGCACGGTCAAGGGCCTGTTACAGATCCACTCCGAGCTGGGCACCCTGCCAATGCGAGAGATCGTGCAACCGGCGGTGGATTTTGCACGCAATGGCATCGTGCTTAACAGGCTGCAGGCCTATATCTTCAGTGTGGTCGCGCCCATCTATCTGGCCACCCGTGATGCCCGGCGTATCTATTCGAGTAGCCGGATCGACGCCAGCCTGGCAGTAGAAGGCGAGAAGCTTCGTCAACCCGATCTGGCGGATGCCCTGGAGTTGCTGGCTATAGAGGGAGAGCGACTGTTTTACCAGGGAGAGATGGGGGCACAGCTGGTTGCGGCCTGTGAATCCGGCGGCGGCTATCTGCAGAAGGCAGACCTGGCTGATTATCAGGTGCTCAAAAGAGAGCCACTGGGCTACGGTTACCTGAGCACACGCATCTTAACCAACCCGTTACCCTCCAGCGGCGGCAGTCTGATTCGCTTTGCACACGCCTTGCTGGAGCCTCATGATCAGGGTGAATTCGGTTCCGTACAGCATCTTGAACTTCTGGCCGAGGTCATGAAACAGACCAACCTTGCACGGGTGGAAAACGGGCAGACTGCAAACGGGAGTAACGCCAGTATCCTGCATGCGGACACCATTGCCCGCTACCGCTCGGCGCTGGCAGGGCACCCTGTCAACAACCGCGGTACCACTCACATCAGCGTCGTCGATGCCAGCGGCAACGCTGCCTCGCTCAGCCTTTCCAATGGTGAAGGCTCGGGTCATGTCCTGCCCGGCACCGGCATCATGCTGAATAACATGCTTGGCGAGGAAGACCTCAATCCAGGCGGCTTTCACCAGTGGAATACCGATGTACGGGTGTCCTCCATGATGTCACCCACCCTTGCCATCGATCATGGTCGCGTCGTGGCACTGGGCTCCGGCGGCTCCAACCGTTTGCGCACCGCCATTCTGCAGACGCTGAACAACCTCTACTACTTCGGGATGGATGTACACGAGGCAGTGAACAGCCCGCGACTCCATGTTGAGAAAGACCTGCTCAGTATCGAGCCCGGGTTCCCTGAAACGGCAGTAGCTGCAGTCTGTGGCAGGTACCCCGAAATGCACCGCTGGTCGGAACAGAACCTGTTCTTCGGCGGCACCCACACGGTCATACGCGATGGCCGCGGTTTCAGCGGTGCCGGTGATCCTCGCAGGGGCGGTGTATTCCTTGCTGTCTAGCCGGCTTGAGCGGTGCCCCGGCACTGTTTCAGGACGTATACAGTCTGCCCCTGCGCATTAACCATTTCTCGATTTCCACGGCGACCAGCACCATCGAGGCAATCGCAACGCATAACAGAAGATCAGCGAGTGGCAGTGCCTGGGTATGGAAAACCGGTTGCAGCACAGGTACATAAATCACCGCCAGTTGCAGCACCACGGTCAGTAACACCGCCCCCAGCATGGCCGGGTTACTGCTCAGGCCGATCTTGAAAAGTGACTCGCGTTCACTGCGTACAGCCAGCGAATGGAACAGCTGCGAAATAGTCAGTACCGTAAACACCATGGTCTGCCAGTAGGCATCGCCCCGGGTATAAGACCACGCTTGTGTACCAATGGATACAACACCGACAAACAGCCCTACCCAGAGTATGTGTTGCCACATGCCGTGCGCAAAGATTGTTTCCCGGGGCTGGCGCGGCGCGCGCTGCATGATGCCGGGCTCCGGCGGTTCGGCGGTGAACGCCAGCCCGGGGAGGCCATCAGTCACCAGGTTGATCCACAGGATATGAATCGGCAGCAGCGGAATCGGCAGGCCGAAAAAGGGTGCCAGCAACAGCGTCCAGATCTCCCCGGAATTGGAACTCATGGTGTCCTTTATGAACTTGCGGATGTTATCGAAGATGCGCCGCCCCTCGGCCACCGCTGCCACGATGGTTGCGAAGTTGTCGTCAAGCAGCACCATGTCGGCGGCCTCGCGCGCCACATCGGTACCCTTTTGACCCATGGCGATGCCGATCTCGGCACGCTTCAGGGCCGGGGCATCATTGACGCCGTCACCGGTCATGGCGACAAACTCCCCGCGTGCCTGCAGGGCCTCGACAATCCTGATCTTTTGCTCGGGTGTCACACGTGCATACACCGGTATACCGGAAACCTGTGCTTCGAGTTGCGTCGCCGACAGTTGTTGCAGATCTGCACCCGTTAAAACAGGATCTTGTTCATTCGCTATGCCCAGCCGCCTGGCAATGGCGCGCGCCGTGCCTGCGTGGTCACCGGTAATCATCACGGGCGTAATGCCGGCACTGCGGCACAGCCTGACCGACTCGGCCGCCTCCGGGCGCGGCGGATCGATGAGCCCCACCAGGCCCAGAAAACTGAATTGCTGCTCAACGGTCTCCGGCCGCAGCGTCTCAGGCAGGCTGTCGAAGCGGCGCGTCGCGACTGCCAGTACGCGATAGCCCTCCTCCGCCAGTGCCTCTGCCTGAGCGTGCAAGGCATCGATATCCAGTACGGAGGTATCACTGATTGCAAGCTGGTCCACGCACAGCGGCAGGATTTTTTCAGGTGCACCCTTGATGAAGGCAACCACACCTTCACTGTCCTGGTGCAGCGTGGTCATGCATTTACGCACTGCATCAAAGGGGAGTTCGCCAATACGCGGCAGAACCTGTTCGAGCGCAGTGCGGTCGAAACCCGCACCCAGGGCGGCCTCGTACAGTGCCACCTCGGTGGGATCACCGATAACCCGGCCTGCCGGGTCCAGGTGCGAGTCATTATTGAGGGACAGAGCCTCACCGAGCAGGCGCCCGGGTAACGCAGCGCGATCCGCGTTGATCAGCGCCGGATGGCGTTCACCACCGAGAGCGACGGCATTCAGCTGCATACGGTTTTGTGTCAGGGTGCCGGTTTTATCAGCACAGATAAACGTCACGGATCCCAGTGTTTCCACCGCGGGCAATCGGCGAATGAGCGCGTTGCGGGTACTCATCTTGTGTGCTCCAATCGCCAGCGAAACCGTAACCACGGCAGGCAGCGCTTCCGGGATGGCGGCCACGGCAAGGGTGACCGCCGTCAGGAACATCAGCACCAGCGGCTCACCGCGCAACACACCCAGCAGGAAGATCACGCAGCAAATGACCAGCACGGCAATACTGAGGCGCTTTCCAAAGTGGGCCAGCCGCTGCTGCAATGGCGTTTGCTGAATATCCCTGTCATGCAGCAGCCGGGCGACCTTGCCGAGCTCGGTTTGCATCGCCGTGGCAACAACGACCCCCGTGCCACGGCCGTTGGCAATCAGCGTCCCCTTGTAGGCCATGTTAAAGCGGTCGCCTATGGCCAGACCGGTTTCCTTCAAGCACTCGGGGTGCTTGTCAATGGCCTGCGATTCACCGGTGAGCGCGGCTTCATTAAGCTTGAGTTCACTGGCATCCAGCAGGCGCAGGTCCGCCGGCACGATCATGCCGGCCTCAAGCAATACAATGTCGCCAGGCACCAGTTGAACGGCGGGGAGATCGAGCACTTCACCGTCACGGCGCACCCTGGCTTCCGGTGCTGCCATGGCACGCAACGCAGCCACCGCACGTTCGGCACGAAATTCCTGTAGCGCACCGATGACGGCGTTTAGGAGCACGATGACGACAATAGCAATCGTATCCTGCGGCTCGCCGACCACACCGGAGATGATGGCGGCAGCGATCAGGACGAGGATCATGAAGTCGGTGAACTGTCCGAGCAGAATCCGCCACGGACCGCGTCGGGATGTCGCGGCAATTGCATTGGGACCGAAGCGTGCCTGTCGGGTCGCAACCACATCCTTGCAAAGGCCGACCTGTGGGTCGACCTGCAGACGATCGAGCGCCTCGGCCACGGTTTGCAGGTGCCAGGCGATGCCCTCCCCCAAATCGTCCTGAACGACCGCTTGATCGGCATCGGTTGCTTCATTCATATCAATAAACCGTGACAAAAGATTGAGGTATCACCCGTGCGTTCGCATTCAGCAGTCACCAGACTGTCATGCAAAAGGCCCGGCACTTGATATCATTACATACTCTCTGCGTTCTCTGTGTCCCCGTGGTGAATAGCCACATTGTTATTACTTTAACAGGGCAACCTGGACAGCCTTGTTCCTGAAGCCAGGCTTCGCTACCCTTCTCTGCCATGGAGAATCTGCTGGCATGTCTCGCACGACGGTTGAACAGGCAAGAAAGTTCTGACTTTTCTGGACCGGGATTGATCCTGATCAATACGGATATTCGTTATCTGTCGTCCAATACGGGGTTATACGGATGGCTCCCTAATGTAGTATCAGGTGAGTCGTGCGGGCACGCCCGAATATGACAAACGTGTTACCACGTAACTACACATCACCAGGGAGCTGATGTATGAAAGATGATGAAATTATCAAGGCGATAATTGCATCTGCCGGCACCTCGCATGAACGCGCGCGGCGACATTTGCTGCAGTATTTATGCCAGATACAGCAACGGCTGTCGTATATTCCCGCAGACGCGATCACACAACTGGCGGGCCTGACGCAGCTGCCCGAATCAGAAATTCACGGCGTCATCGAATTCTATTCATTCCTGCACAAACACCCGCGCGGCGACTACGACATCCTGCTCAGCGACAGTATCACCGATCACATGCTCGGCTCCCGCAAGCTGTTGCAACTGCTCTGTACCCGACTTGGCGTGGAACCCGGCGTACCGCGAAGCGATGGCCGGGTCACGGTGGACACCACCTCCTGCACCGGGCTTTGCGACCAGGGACCCGCACTGCTGGTCAATGGCTATGCCGTCAGCCGACTCGGCGACCACCGTATCGAGCAGATCTGCCAGCTCATCGAGACAGCAACCGGGATCTCGCAATGGCCGGCCGAATTCTTCGTCATCGAAGACAATATCCGGCGGCGCGATCTGCTGCTCGGGGATGAAACCACGGCCGCCAGTCCCGACGGCAGTGCGTTGCGTGCCCTGATTGAAAACGGCAGCGATACCCTGCTCGATGCCATCGAAAAATCCGGCCTGCGCGGCCGCGGTGGCGCGGGCTTCCGCACCGGCATGAAGTGGCGTTTCTGCAAGCAGGCCGAGGCCGACAGCCATTATGTCGTGTGCAATGCGGATGAAGGCGAACCCGGCACCTTCAAGGACCGGGTATTGCTGAACAGCTACGCCGACAGTGTCTTCGAGGGCATGACCCTGTGTGCCGGCATCATCGGCGCGCAGCAGGGCTATCTCTACCTGCGCGGTGAATACCGCTACCTGATCGAACCACTGCAAGCCATACTGCAACAACGTCGCAACAACGGCCTGCTCGGGCAAGGCATACTCGGCAAGGACGGTTTCGACTTCGACATTGACATTCACCTCGGTGCCGGCGCCTATATCTGCGGCGAGGAGTCCTCGCTGATCGAATCACTGGAAGGCAAGCGCGGCATTCCGCGCAAACGTCCACCCTTTCCGGTGACGCACGGCTACCTGAACAAGCCGACCGTGGTCAACAATGTCGAAACCTTCATGGCCACCGCCAAAATCGCGGCGCTGGGTGCCGACTGGTTTTGTAGTGCCGGCACACCCGAGTCCACCGGCACCAAGCTGCTCAGCATCAGCGGTGACTGCGAACAACCCGGCATCTACGAGTACCCGTTTGGCGTGACCATCAAACAGGTGCTCGAAGACTGTGGTGCTGCAAACACCCAGGCGGTGCAGATTGCGGGCGCCGCGGGTACCACCCTGCCGGTGTCGGATGCGGAACGCCGTATCGCGTTCGAGGATGTCGCTACCGGCGGCTCGTTCATGGTGTTCAACAAGGAGCGCAACCTGCTCGACATGGTGCAGAACTTCGCGCATTTCTTCGTGCACGAAAGCTGCGGATTCTGCACACCCTGCCGTGTCGGCGGCTCACTGCTGAAAGACCTGGTCGAAAAGCTCGTCAACGGTCATGCAACGCAGTACGATGTCGCCGAGATGAAACAGATCGGCGCCCTCATGAAACGTACCAGCTTCTGCGGCCTTGGCACGACCGCCGCAAACCCGGTACTCGATCTGCTTGACCACTTCCCGCAACTGGTCGAAAGCAGGCTGGCCCACAGCGGCTACGAGCCGGCATTCGATCTCGACGCCGCCCTGCAGGACGCGCGGGATATCACCGGGCGCGATGACGCCGGCGCACACATCGAGGCCAACACATGAGCGACACGAAAACATTCAGCCTCGACGGCGTTGACATTGAATTCAGCGACGGCGATACCATCATGGATGCCGCACTGCGGGCCGGCGCCTATATACCGCACCTCTGCCATAATCCCGAATTCACACCGCATGGCAGCTGCCGTGTGTGCGTCGTCGAGGTTAATGGCCGCCAGGTATCTGCCTGTACCCAGCCCGCGGCCGAGGGACTCGTGGTAGACAACGGCTCCGATGCCATTGTCGAGGAGCGGCGCAACCTGCTGCAGATGCTGTTCGTCGAGGGCAATCATGTCTGCCCCGGCTGTGAAAAAAGCGGCGCCTGCCAGCTGCAGGCAGTGGCCTATTACACCGGTATGCTGTCGCCCCACTATACCCATTTTTTCCCGCAACGCTCCGTGGATGCCTCGCACCCGGATACCGCCATCGACTTCAACCGCTGTATCCTCTGCGAACTGTGCGTACGGGCCAGCCGCGACGTCGACCACAAGAACGTGTTCTCGCTCGGTGGCCGCGGCATTGGCAGTCACCTGACGGTTAACTCGCCCAGCGGCAAACTCGGTGACAGCAGCTTTGCCGCCACCGACAAGGCCGCCCATGTCTGTCCGGTCGGTGCGATCCTGCCCAAGCACCGCGGTTACGAGCAGCCCATCGGCAATCGTCTCTATGACAGGCAACCGATCAACATCGTCGGCGATGTCGCGGCATACGAACCCGGCAACAAGGGAGACAGGCATGGCTGAGAAAATCAGGGTCGCAACGGCTTCATTGTGCGGCTGCTTCGGCTGTCACATGTCGCTGCTGGATATCGACGAACGCATTATAGAGCTGGTGCAGCTGGTGGAATTCGACCGTTCGCCGATCACTGACATCAAGAAGGTCGGTGATTGCGACATCGGCATCATCGAGGGCGGTGTCGCCAATGCGGAGAATGTCGAGGTACTGCTCGAATTCCGCAAACACTGCAAGGTGCTGGTGGCACTGGGCGCCTGTGCGGTGAATGGCGGCATACCGGCCATGCGCAATTCATTCGAGCTAAGGGAATGTCTTGAGGAAGCCTATATCGACGGCATCGGCGTGGCCAACCCGCAGATACCGAGCGACGTGGAGATCCCGATGCTGCTGAACAAGGTGCACCCGATTCACGAGGTGGTCAAGGTTGATCATTTCCTCCCCGGTTGCCCGCCATCGGGCGATACCATCTGGACTTTCCTGACGGAAGTGATCGAAGGCAAGCCGATCAGCTTCCCCTACGAACAGATCCATTATGATTAAAGCGGGTCAAAGAGCCTGCACTTTACAGCGGGCCTCGCCTGCCACAATGCACATTCATTAACCACGGGACATACCGATGTCATCAAACCTTGAAACCGCCGCCAACCCGGAAAAACTCGAACGCATCGTGATCGAGCCGCTGACCCGTGTTGAGGGTCACGGCAAGGTGACGCTGCTGCAGGACGAGAACCTGCACATCAGGCAGGCACGACTGCACATCGTCGAATTCCGCGGTTTCGAAAAGTTCATCCAGGGCCGGCCCTACTGGGAACTGCCGGTACTGGTACAGCGCCTCTGCGGCATCTGCCCGGTCAGCCATCACCTCGCCGCGGCCAAGGCCACCGACATGCTGGTCGGTGCCACGCAACTGACCGCGACGGCCGAGAAGATCCGCCGCCTGATGCACTACGGACAAACCCTGCAATCCCATGCGCTGCATTTTTTCCACCTCTGCTCGCCCGATCTGCTGTTCGGTTTTGATGACGAGGTGCGCCATCGCAATATCGTCGGCGTGATCGAGGACCACCCGGAGATCGCCAAACAGGGCGTGCTGTTGCGCAAATACGGCCAGGAAGTCATTCGCCTCACGGCCGGCAAGCGCATTCACGGCACCGGTGCAATCCCGGGCGGCGTCAACAAGTCGCTGAACCGCGAGGAAATCGACTACCTGCAGAAAGACATCGAGCAGATAGTGCAGTGGGGACAGGATGCGGTCGAGCTGATCAAGCGCATTTTCTTCGAACAGCTTGATTACCACATGGCCTTTGCCAGCATTGATACCAACATGCTGAGCCTGATCGGCGCGCACGGCGAATTCGATATCTACGACGGTGGACTGCGCGCGAAGGACGCCGACGGCGGCATGATTTTCGACCACGTCGATTACACCCGTTACAACGATTACATCCGCGAGGGTGTGAAGAACTGGAGCTACATGAAGTTTCCGTTCATCGAGTCGCTCGGTGCAGAGAATGGCTGGTACCGGGTCGGGCCACTGGCGCGCGTCAATAATTGCGATTATTTCACTACGCCACTTGCCGAACAGCAGCGCAAACTCTTCATGGAAGCCGGTCATGGCCGACCGGTGCAGGCCTCGCTCGCGTTCCACTGGGCGCGGCTGATCGAACTGCTGTACTGCACCGAGGCCATCAGGGAACTGCTGCTGGACCCCGATATCAGCGGTAGCGAACTGGTCAGCAAGGGTGCACTGCAGAACTGCGGCATCGGCGTACTGGAAGCACCACGCGGTACGCTGTTTCACCATTACGAAATCGATGATGACGGCATCGTCAACAAGGCCAACCTGATCGTCTCCACCACCAATAACAACCAGGCGATGAACGAGTCGATTCGCCAGGTCGCGAACAGCTACCTCGACGGCCAGCAGCTGACCGAACCGCTGCTGAACCAGATCGAGGTTGCCATTCGCGCCTACGATCCCTGCCTCTCATGCGCCACGCATGCGATGGGTAAAATGCCGCTGGAAATCACCCTGCTGAACGAAAAAGAGAAAGTGATCGACAGGCTCGAGAAACGTGTCACGGGAGAGATACAGCGTACCTTGTAACTGTCAGTATTAAATAAACCTTTCAATCAGACACTGGTATTCACACCGGTGGCATCATGACACAGCCATGCTGGAGCATCCTGTGAACGAATCGCGCCGGGGACGACGCTCCTACAACAATTGAGTGAATTCATCATATGTTGGAACAGCAGGCCAAACCGGACCTGATCTTCACCTGGGGCAATCCTTCACGCGGCGACGACGCGCTCGGACCGGCGATGTATGACTTATTGCAGCATGAGAATCTGCACGGCATTGATCTGCTCACTGACTTCCAGCTGCAGATAGAACACGCCACCGATCTCGAAGACCGCAAGCGCGTGCTGTTCGTGGACGCGAGCCTCTCGGCTGGTGCACCGTTCGAGCTTGTGCGGCTGCAGCCGGAACAGGATGCCAGTTACACCACGCATGCCATGAGCCCGCAGGCATTGCTGTCAGTCTACCGCCAGGTCTACGACTGCACGCCGCCACCGGCATGGCTGTTGTCGATACGCGGCTACGAATTTGGACTTGGTCTGCCGCTGTCAACAGCCGCGAACGAACACCTGCAGGCGGCGTTCAGTCATATAAGGCGCTTGCTTGACCCCGCACAGACCGCAGACTGGAACGAACAAGTCGTCATCCCCGATTAATACATTCGTTGTAACTATTCAGCGCACCACAGGGACACGGAGCACACCTTCTGTGTTCTCTCTGCCTCCGTGGTGAATAGTTACCATTTGTAACCGCATCTCCGGATAGCGGGACGCTGCGAAGCTCAGTTTGCTGGCGGGGCAGAGACAAACCAGCGGCTCGCCAGCAGGGAAAGCAACGCCCAGACCCCGCCGGCGATCCAGCCGGCAATGATATCCGTTGGCCAGTGAACACCGAGATAGACCCTGCTGACACCAACCAGAAGGGTCAGCAGCAATGACCAGCCAAGGATATAGAGCTTGATACTGAGCTGGCTGCTTGCATGTGCCAGCAGGGCTCCCAGGGTCAGAAACGCCACCGCGGACATCATGGCATGACCACTGGGAAAACTGCTCATTGCAGCAGCGGTGGCATGCGGAACAAGGTCAGGCCGGGGACGTTCAAAGAATTCCTTGAGCAGGCTGTTGAACAGCGACCCCCCGGCAATGGCAAGCAACACGAACAGCGACATGCGGGGCTTGTGCTGCAACAGGAAATAACCGCACACTGCAAGGGTCAGCATGCCCAGGGTTATGACGCCTCCCAGCGCCGTCACATCACGAACAACCACTTCAAGCCATGCCGGGCCAGCAGGCTCGGCAAGATCCGCCGGATTGCGCATCATCAACAGCAGCTGCCGGTCAAAACCTGTGGTCTCGCCATTGATCACCTCCTCGCTCAGCTTGATGAAGGCAAACAGGCCGAGCGAGATGATAACGACCACGATTTCCGTGATGTATTCCGGGAAATTTCTCCTGCGCGCGCTGTTCGATTCTGACAGTGACATGGCAGCTGCGATTTTCTTCCTTCTGCTGGGCGAATGAATTGATCTCGATCAATAATCACATCCTGCAGTTTGCTAGAATACTAGGTTTTATGGCGTACAGAGGGTGAAAAATGGGAGACAGTAAACTCAACAAGCTGATAACGACCCCCAGGGACCCCGGCGAGGTGCAGGACTGGATATTTTCGCTGACCCCGATTGGTGTGGCATTTGTCTTTTACCTGGTTTTTATCATGTCCACGGAGATCGAACCCAAGGGGCTTTTTATCGCCCTCGGTGCAGCAGCGGGTTTTATCGGCCTGGAAACCTACTGGATCATCCGCGGCTGGCGCAATAATCATATGATTACTATTCTGATGGGGCTGCTTGGCATCGCCCTGACCCTGGGCCTGTTGGGTCTCTACCTGTACGTCGTATAGGAGAATACAGGGGCCTGTCCTGGTTCGGCCACCCTGGCCAGACCGGGACAGATCAAGCCCCACTGTCGTTTTCATCCTGGCGGTCAGCCAACCTGCACACATAGTCCTGCAACAGCTTCTGGCATTGTGTGTCATACTCGCGGACGGTCACCGTTATGTTCCCATGTATGAGACTTAACTACTTTGTACCAATAGCCTGAATATCTGCACAGGAGTCGTCATGAATGATTTATTACCCTCCCTGGTACTGGTCGGCGCATCGGCCTTAATTGCTACCGTGCTCGGCACCCTCGTCTGGTGCTGGATGAAGTGGTCTCAACCCCGTCGGCAGAAGCAGTATCGGAAATACTGAAGCAGGCTAGAAACCCTCACTCCCTGGCGCCAGAGCCAGATTGAACTGAATCGCCCACCCGCCACGCTTAGATAATGATAATGCGTGCATAAAATCCCGTGATAACCCCGCAGAATAAAGTGTAAACAATTCAGTCGATAACCTGTTCCAGGGCATTCATTGCTAATCGGAATCATTTTCATCGACCAGGTGGGTTATAGCTGGGTTTCAGTATTTCATGTATGTTCAGGGTACGTCTATAACGAAAAAGGTGAACACAATGGCTTTATTAAGAACCATGAATGTTGAACCTGAAATCATCAACAACACACAGTGCGACATGAATTACGCCTGCCTCTCGGGGAAAGCCGTGTGTGATGTGGAGCCGTTTGTAGACAGGGAAGTACAACTTCTCCGCTGCAAGGACGAGAGGTCGTGCGCCTTCAAGAAAAAATACCAGGGCCACTTTATCTGTACCTGCCCGGTCAACATGGCCTCGTTGAATCTCAACTGATTTGCTGTAACGAATGCGCTTGAATGTGAATCCGGCATTCTGATTACAGCGACCGGCCGGCTAGCGCCGGGGAGGCTTACTGCAACCCTTCTTCGGGATATTCCGGAAGGTTGGTAATACTGGCATCGATACCGTTGTTGCTCGCCTTCACCTGGAACTTGATATTTTTTACCCGCTTGAAGTTCACGGCAAATTCACCGGCATTGGTTTCATTCAGCGAAATCACGTAATGGTGACTGCCATTATAGTCAAGGCTCCTGAAGTACCAGTGTCGTACATGCAGGTTGTGATCGTTATCAACGCCTTCGTAAAACAAGCATTCGACATTTTTACCCGTACCGATAGTCAGTAACTCGGTTCTTGGCAAGCCCTTGAACTGCGAGGGAGTCTCGAGCGGAAATTCCCCTGAACAGATGAACGCACCGCCCAAAGGAACCCGGGCATTTTCCTCTATGATCGTGGTGTAATACTCATCTGTGTTGTAATAATATTTCGAGTCAGCGGCCTGTGCAGTTGTTGTGCACGCGGCTGACATCACAAGGCAAAGCCGGCACAGGCAGCTGAACATGCGTGATTTCTTCATGGTGATGTCTCCGTAAAACCCGGTTAATTCATTATGTAACTATTCATCAAAGAGACACAGAGAACACACTAGTAACGAACGGCGGGTGTTTCTATCCTGAGACCATTGGAACGCGACATGATATACAGCTCCAGCAGTTTGTTCTCTTCGGAGTCCGCGTCAAAAGGCTCGGCGCGCATCAAGCTAAGGCATTGCCGTATGCGCTGGTTAAGGCTGGTAATTTCTCCGCTGTCAAGCCGGTAGGCAGGAAAACCATTCCCCTGGCCCTGGCTGATTTTCTGACCGCGTATCATTTGACCGGGATAGACGTCATGGCACTGGTAGCAGGCCATGTCAATCAGACCATAGCGGGTCCTGTAGAGTTCTTCACCCCGTTGCAACAATTCAGCTACCTGTCCATCCGTTCGCACATTGACGGGCTCGCCGAGTGCACGGTTGCGGACAAAGGCCTCCAGGTCGACCAGCTGCGGATGATCGGTTGGCAACGGTTTACTGCCGCTATTACCTTCACGGCAACGGCTGATCCTTTTCTGCAGCGTCACGATTTCCCCGGCTGTCTCACTATAAACAGGGTAGCGGGCAATATTCTTCGTATTCAGTTTTGCACCGTCCTTGCCATGACATTCAGCGCAGGCCCTGTCGGCACCATCCTGTACGTTGTTAAACAGGCCCTGGCCGCGTTCAACGGCAATCATCCCCGGATTCTCGAAATCATCGTCCTGCATGGCTCGTGACGCCGGCTTGATATAGTCATAACCGGATTTCGCTTCGCCAGCCAGGGCAGTGGTCGCCACAGCAGCCTGCAGGAAGGCGCAAAGTAACAGGTTGATTTTATTGATGCAGATCATTTCAGTGTCGCCAGGTAAGCAATGACATCCTCAACCTGCTGGGCTGTGAGGAAGGTTCTGCCACGGTATTTTTTTCCGGGGCGGTTGATCAGGCGCGGGTCGCGATAGAAGCCGGGCATAATCGACATCGGATTGATGTTGCGCGTGTCAACCACACGCAGGCGTATCATCGGCACGGACAGGCGCGAGGCAATCCCCGCCAGTGGCGGACCGATGGTGCCGTAGGCCTCGACGTCGGGAATGGGTAACTGATGACACGCCAGGCAATTGCCGCGACTGCCGTCAGACGCGATCTTGCTGCCGCGCTGCGCGTCACCTGCCAGACCGCAAAGCGGCTCGACAATACCGTAATCCACCACCTCCCAGCGACAGTAATCATCAGGCAGACCACCCTGCCCGCCGGCCATTACGGATAACGGCAAACCGGCCAGCAGAACAAGGAGCAGGATCCTGTGAAGTTTCATTGTGTAGCTCATGGTTGTGACGACAGTTGGAACATGGACACAGGTTGCTGCAGCAGCACACTCCGTGCTCTGCGCGGAAGTCTACCAAAAACAAACTGTAAAGGGGACAGAATAGCCCAGACCGCACGAATGACGCTGTTTTGCAAAAAAAAGGGTGAACGCGTGACATCCCATACGGCAAGCATGGAAAAAACCAGCTGCCGTGGATAAACTACGCGCAAGAACAAAACAATTTAGCTAAGATGCTGACCCATAGCGTTCATGCTGACCACCCGTACTCCGTCAATCACACCGTACTGTGAGGAGTGACTTTTTGACTGGCGGACTTCGCCATGTCCGGATAAAAGGAAACGCTTTTAGATGCTCACACATCCAATGGCTCGATTGACATTATTCCTCGCAGTGCTATTCCCGCACGCCACGCAGGCAGAGGAGCACTGGTACAATTATAATCATCTAACCTTCTCGGCAGGCACTTATATACACTACGATCCCGATGATGATCATAAAGGCAACAGGATATTTGCCAGCCTGGAAGCGGTAAAAGCCAATAACTGGTCATACGGTCTGGCTCTGTTTAATAATTCCTTCGACCAGTTTTCCCAGTATTTATTCGGCGCCAGGACCTGGGATTTTTATGGCAGGCTCGATGGCTTCCACGCCAGGATTACCGCCGGACTGATCCATGGCTACAAGGGAGAATTCAAGGACAAAATCCCGAATAACGACGCCGGCATCGCACCTGCCATTATCCCGGGCATCGGCTACAAGAAGGGACGCTTCGGGGGCGATGTTTATATTCTGGGCATTTCAGGCCTGCTGTTCACAGTCGGTATGGATTTCTAGTAGCAGGTAAGAACAATCGCGCCGGGGATGGCGCTCCTGCATCAATAACGGGGCGCTTTCAACAAGCACCCCGTTGTCTTGCAGATCAGTTTCTTTCAATGAAGCAAGGGGTTATTCGGCAGGCTCCAGCGATATTGCCATGGCCTCGGTATAGGTTACCTCGACAATATCGCCTTTCTTCAACTCCTTCAGATAGTGCTGCAGATCGGGCGAATTCTTTAACGAGATCTTGCGCAGTCCGCGGTCCGGGCTGCGGAAGGAAATGAACTTCTGGTAAGGATCGACAAAAACGACCTCGGCCCTGCGCGTCACCTCGATACCCATGGCACCGGCCGGCTTTTCTCCGGCAGGTGCCGAAATCCTGGCCGCACCGCCAGTGGTACCGAGTTCGACATCACCACCGGCCTTGACGACATCGACGATTGCGCTCAGGTAATACTTGATATTGACCTTGTCACCGATCTCGACCTGCGGCAGATTCTTCACCTGCTCGGTTACCTGGATAACAGCTGCATTACCTTCCGGTCCCTCGATGGTGACCAGACGGTTTGGCATATCGACCGCCGTTACCGTGGCGGTTACCTCAACCAGTGTTTCCGTGTTGAGCCCTTTCGGTGGCTCCATGCGCATGTCCGCTGAGGTATCGACCTTGTCCATTTCCGGGTCATTGTCCATGGCCGCCAGCGAGGGTATGGCCGTCATGAGTAACGAACAGGCCAGTACGATGTTGATGCTTTTCATTGTTGATTCTCCATTTGATTTATGCTGTCCCGCTTCACAACCGTGTCGGGAGTCGGAGCTTAACCCGCCTCTCTGGAAAGTAGCAACCCGCCAGAGTCATTGGCATGTATTTCATATCTGCAGGAAGACTGCCGCTTGTCCCCAGCCCGAAGAGAACACCGTCTCGGTCAACGGTTTCCTTCTGATCGCCTCTTCCTGAATCGCTGATAACGCCTATCCGTAGCGGATGGCACCCATCCGTCCGTGCTGATAATCCTGAATGGCCTGATCGATCTCCTGCCGGGTATTCATGACGAACGGACCGTGCTGCACCACCGGCTCCCCCAGCGGCACACCACCCAGCAGCAGCAACTGCGTGGTTGCCGAGGCACTCGCCGGCACCGACAGGTTGACACGATCGCCCTGGCCAAGCACGCCCATCTCGCCGTCCGCCAGGGGCTTGCCATTAGAGACCAGCTCGCCGGAAAAGACATACAGCAGGGCATTGCTGTCCGCTGCCAGCGGTTGATCGACGTTTGCGCCAGGTTGCAGCATCCAGTGCTGATAGACAATCGGGGTGTGCGTATCGATGCGTGCGCTGACACCCAGTGCCTCGCCCGCAATCACGCGTACCCGCGCCAACCCGTCCTCGCTGACGGCTTCAGGGATTTGACTGGCAGCAACTTCCTGATAGCGCGGCTCGGTCATCTTCAACCGCGACGGCAGATTGACCCATATCTGGAAACCGTGTACACGTCCGCCCTCTTCCATGATGCGTGCCGAGGGCATTTCTGAATGCACCACGCCGCGCCCGGCAGTCATCCACTGCACGTCACCGGGTTGCAGGCGGCCGGCATGCCCGACCGAATCCCGATGTTCAAATTCACCCGCCAGCATATAGGTCACCGTTTCAAAGCCGCGATGCGGATGATCCGGTGCACCGATGGCCTCGCCCGGCGGGTAATCCACCGGTCCCATTTCATCAATCATCAGGATCGGATCTATGTAGCGCACACCCGGGGCCGGCAAGGGCCGCCGGATCTGGAAACCGCCCCCCTCTGTCTGACGACGGGCCTTGATCACTTGCTTGATGGTTCTGTTCATGGATGACCTCGGTAATGGGTTATTGAGCAGATGGCGATAGTTTAACGTTTACAATTACAAGATAAACAGGTGTCTCATTGACACACTGTCTACTTATTGTTGACAATAACGGCATGGATCTTCTCACCAGCATGCATATCTTCACCCATGTCGTCGAGGCCAATGGCTTTACGGCAGCAAGTACCCGGCTGGGTCTTTCGCGTGCGGCAGTCAGCAAGCACATCGCTCAACTCGAGACACATCTGGGCGGCCAGTTGCTGCAGCGCACCACGCGCCGTGTCAGCCTCACGGACGTCGGACAAAGCTACTACGAGCGCTGCAAGCAGATTCTGGAGGACGTCGCCGATGCCGAATGTCTCGTCACTGGCCTCAACACGGAACCCCGGGGCAGCCTGCGCCTGAATGTTCCCATGAGCTTCGGCATTAAACAGATTGCCCCCCTGTTGAACCGACTAACCACGCAATACCCGCAACTCTCTATCGACCTGTCCCTGAGCGACCGGCTGGTTGATGTCGTTGAAGAAGGCTACGACCTGGTAATACGCATCGCGACCCTGAAGGAATCGAACCTGATTGCACGACGACTGGCGCTCTGCCGTCACATCATTTGTGCGGCACCCGGCTACCTCGATCAACACGGCAGACCGGTGACCGCCGAAGACCTGGCACGCCACTCGTGCCTGCGTTATGCCTATACAAAAAACAGCAATGAGTGGCGCGTGTTTAAAAACAGGGTCGAACACCGTGTACGTATCAAGGGTCCGCTGCTGGTCAATAACGGTGAGGCCTTGTGTGCAGCCGCTGAACACGGTGCCGGCATCACGCTGCTGCCAACATTCATCGCCGGTGAATCCATCCGCAATGGCAAACTGGAAGTTGTCCTGCCCGACTACGATTGCCCGGAACTTGGCATTTACGCCGTTTACTCATCCAGGCGCCACCAGTCCGCAAAGGTACGCGCACTGATTGACTTTCTTGCCAGTGAGATCAGTGACCCACCACGCTGGGACGAGGGACTTTTTACGCGTCAGCATAATCGAAATCGCGCCGGGGACGGCGCTCCTACAACAGGATAACCGCCTTGGTGCAGATCGAATCCGCGATACCAGCGGTTGACCCAATCGCGTTTGCGAAGCACTCCTGCGCCAAACAGACACACCTGCAGGAGCACCGTCCCCGGCGCGATTCGCTCGCTTAAGAATCCACGCAAATGAGCGTTCCTGCGCGATGAACAGTATCTCCCCGGCTAGCTATCCACCCCGGATTCCAGCGCTTCCCAGCGCTCGTAACAGACCGAGAGCGCCTCCTCTATGGTCTGCAAACGCTCCAGTACCACGTTGACCTGTTCATGGGACTGCTGGTAGAAACCAGGGTCGCCAATGGCCGCCTGCAGCTGTGCCTGTTCTGTCTCCAGTTGCTCGATTTTCGCAGGCAGGGCATCCAGTTCGCGCTGATCCTTGTACGACAGCTTGCCGGGTTTTGCCTGCGCCGCCGGGGTGGCTGTGGTCTTCACGGCCGGGACACTGCTGTCTTTTCTCGCTGGCTGACCGGCTGCCAGCTTCTGGCGCAGCCAGTCCGAATAGCCGCCAACATACTCGCCAATAACACCCTCCCCCTCGAAGACCAGCGAACTGGTGATCACGTTGTCAAGAAAGGCGCGGTCGTGGCTGACCAGCAGCAGCGTGCCCTGGTACTCCATCAGCAGTTCTTCCAGCAATTCCAGCGTTTCTACATCGAGATCATTGGTAGGTTCATCCATCACCAGCAGGTTCGCCGGCCTTGCAAACAGGCGTGCCAGCAACAGGCGATTGCGTTCACCGCCGGAGAGCGTACTCACCGGCGACTGCAGACGCTCGGGCGGAAACAGGAAGTCGCGCAGGTAGCTGGCCACATGCCGGTCACGGCCATTGACCAGCACATGCTGGCTACCATCTGCAACATTGTCCATCACGGTCTTGTCCGTATCGAGCTGCTCACGCTGCTGGTCAAAATACGCGACCTGCTGCCGGGTTCCACGCCGCACCTGGCCGCTATCCGGCTGCAGTTCTCCAAGCAGCACCTTGATCAGGGTCGACTTGCCAGCACCATTCGGGCCGATGATACCCACCCGGTCACCACGCAGAATCGTGGTCGACAGCCTGTTGATAACCGTGTGCCCGCCAAAGCTCAACGAGACATCCTCGGCCTCAATGACCAGCTTGCCGGACTGCTCACCACCGTCCAGCGCCAGCCTGGCATTAGCCGAGCGATTGCGACGCTCGCGATACTGCTCCCGCAATGCCTTCAGTGCCCGCACCCGCCCCTCGTTACGGGTACGTCGCGCCTTGATACCCTGACGAATCCACGCTTCTTCCTGCGACAGCTTCTTGTCAAACAGCGCATTGTGGCGTGCCTCCACCTCCAGCTGTTCCGCCTTGCGGCGCACATAATCATCATAACTCCCGGGCCATGACGTCAGTTGTCCGCGATCGAGTTCAATTATGCGCGTTGACAGGCGACGCACGAAGGCGCGGTCATGGCTGACAAATAACAGTGCACCACCGTAGTCCACCATGAATTCTTCCAGCCAGGTAATGGCCTCGATGTCGAGGTGATTGGTCGGCTCGTCGAGCAGCAGCACATCCGGGTCACACACCAGCGCGCGCGCCAGCATGACCCGGCGGCGCCAGCCACCGGAGAGCGAATGAAAGACGGCATCACTATCCAGCTGCAGGCGCGACAGCACGGACTCGACACGTTGTTCCAGCTGCCAGCCATCAGCGGCTTCCAGCGCCTGCTGCAGGTCGGACAGCCTTTGCAGGGTCGCGGGATTACCGGACTGTGCCAGCTCGCTGGCCGCGTGGTGGTAATCGGATACCAGTTTGCCGAGTCCCGGCAGGCCAGCGGCAACCACGTCAAACACGGTGTCGTTGCTGTCCATGCCAACCTCCTGCGCCAGGTAGGCAACGCGCGTCGCCGGCCTTAACCAGCATTCACCGTCATCCGCGAGCACCTCGCCACTGAGTACGCGCATCAGGGAGGACTTGCCTTCACCATTTCGCCCGACCAGGCAAACGCGCTCACCACGGTGCACCTCGAGGTCCACGGCGTCCAGCAGTGCGCGATGACCATAGGCCAGTGATACTTTATTCAATCGCAACAGGGGCATTGATTGTCGGGTCCGGACAGGAAATGCCGTATTCTACGCATGCGCGCGCTGGATGTAACACGGGCAGACGATTATCATGAAAAAATGACCATACCCGCTGACATGAAATTCGAGTGCTACGCCGAGCGTCTGCTGAATCCGTTTCGCGGCATCACCAATACCCTCCGTTACCAGTCGGCCGAGGCAGTGACCGCGGATGGTGTACGCTGGGATATCTATGTGAGCAACGAGGCCTTGCAGGGCAACCTGCCCGGTGGCGTGCGCGCGCAAATCAGTGATATCCGTTATGGCAGCTGGAGTGCCGAGCACGGCCTGAAACGTGGTCCGATTTTCCCGTCAGAGGAATTCAGGGCCATGGAAGCGATGGGCACGACTGTCTTCAAACACCTGCTCGAAGTGCATCGCGCTATTCCGTTTCCGTTCACCGACCGCTTCGAGTTGTGGTTGCTGGACAGGCAGCAGCGGCCACTGGTGTTGCTTGACAGTGCATCCGATGCCAGTGCGATCAATCTCAAGCAGGCCTGTGTATGGCGCCCCGGATTAAACTGCCGCAAGACCTTCACATCGGCAGTGGCTGACAGCCTGGGAATCGATTCGTCACAGCACGGCGCCATTACCGACTATCTTGCGACCTACATTAACTCGCGTACCGCGGACGTGGCCTCTGCGCAGATTTTCGAACGCAGCGGCGATCTGTCCGGCCTTGGACTGCATGGCATCAGGCTGGACGATGCACTGCAACAGCGCCGGCTGCCAGCCGCAGATTTCCCTGTTGTGCTGATCGAGACACAGGCCCACGATGAAAAACACAGGCAACTGCTGCATGACTTTAACTGCTGGCAGGCACCGTGGTTGCTGCTGCTGCCGACACTGAGCCCCGAACTGCGTCGCGACTGCGAGCTGCACGCCCGCGTACAGGCGCTGAAGATTGCTGCACACTATCAGCTCTACCCGGACATTATCGACCAAAACGTTATCGATTCGGCACGCATCGAGGCACGCCTGCGCAAAACCGTGGTGAAGAAAAAACATGACGAGCCCCCTCTGTCACCCTTCTACCTGGAACTTGACCCTGAATAACAGGACACTGCCATGAGTACACAATCAACACTCGCCAGCGTCGAGGTCCGTATCGACTGGCAGGACACCGTCAGCCGGCATCACAACCGTGACCACTTCGAAAAGCTGAATTTCTGGCGCGACATCCTGCCGGGCGCACTCTCCATCACACTGCCGGACAGTCACGGCGACTGGCTGAGCGAGTCTTTTGCACCGGGCGAGCTTGTGCCACCCTGGTCAGAAAGCAACATACATCGCATCGATCGAGACGCACTGAAACTGGAACGCAAAAACGGACCCCCCATCGAACTGCATGCGGGACGGCACTATCCACAATATATCGCCGCCGGTACGGCAGGAATCTTTGCCGGCAACTTCAAGCCACTGCGAATTATTGAAATGGATGCTGAAAGCGTTACGGTTGACCTCAACCACCCGCTGGCACGTTCACCGCTGACCATCAGTGCACGCATCAACGAACATCTCGGCCCGGCCAGCGAACACGGCGGACGCTGCAATGACATTATCATGGACACCCTGGCGCACGGCGTCGGTCTTGAAACCCTGTATCCGTCGGCCACGACTTGTTATCTGCCCACGAATGACCACGAGCGCATGGACACTCGCGCCGACGAACAATTCTACGAAAACGCGCGCCTGATACAGCATATCGACACCACCGCTATCGAGCAGATCAGCGCAATCTATCGGCGCGACATGGAACCCGGCATGCAGGTCCTCGACTTCATGGCGAGCTGGGACTCGCACCTGCCTGAAGAAATCGAACAGCTGACCGTCACCGGACTGGGAATGAATGCAGAAGAACTGGCACAGAATCCCCGGCTGCACAGCCGTGTGGTGCATGATGTCAACACGGTGTCTACCCTGCCCTTCGATGACAACCGTTTTGACGTCATCATCTGCACCGTGTCTGTCGAGTACCTGGTAAAACCCGTTGATGTCTGCCGCGAACTTGGCCGCATACTGAAACCCGGCGGCGCGGCCATCATGACGTTTTCGGATCGCTGGTTCCCGACCAAGGTCATCACACTGTGGACCGAACTGCATCCCTTCGAACGGCTCGCCCTGGTGCAGGAATATTTCCGCGCCGCGGGGAACTTTGACTCACTGGAAACCGAGACAGTGCACGGGCTGCCGCGGCCACAAGATGACAAGTACACCCAGCAGCGTGCCTTCTCGGACCCGGTATTCGCGGTAAGGGCAGTGGCGGCCGGTTAACAGGCGCCCGATTGTCAACAAGGCGCTGACACCGGGAAAACCCTGCCTCATTGGCAGCCCGTTATACTTTTGCCAGTCCTTTCATTTGGCAAGCGGAACAATCTTCCTATGATCTCCACGGACAAGATATATATCGATCAGATCAAACTACTCAACAAAAGCATCCCGCGCGGCCAGCTACTCAACATGGTGATTGCCCTGGCATTTGCCCTTGTCATGCTGATCCAGTCAAGTAAATCCGCCGTGATCTCCTGGCTTGCGCTGCTGTATTTTGTAACCTTTATCCGTCACCTGCTGCACAAATATTACTTTCCCCCGGCTTTTGACAAGCCAATCACGGCGAACACCGGCTACAGCTATGCCCTGGCATCCACCATGGCCGGTGCGGTATGGGGTAGCGCAATTTTCTTTTTCAAGCCGCAGACCCTGGGTGAAATGCTACCCATCGCCCTGACGCTGGGTGGCGTGATGGCCGGAGGAATCAGTGTTCTTTCCTACCTGAAGGAATCCTATGCCGGCTTTGCATTGCCGATTGCTATTGCACTTGCAACAGGTTTTTTCACAATGGGTCAACAGACGGCAACGGTTATAGGTTACATGATTGTCATCTTTATTCTTGCCTGCCTGTATTTCAGCCGGTCATTCAATAAGGTGCTAACCGAAACACTGCGTCTTCAACATCGTAATGATGATCTCCTGCTGGAACTGCGCAAGGAGAAAGACATGGCTGAACAGGCAAACATGGCGAAGTCCCGCTTTCTCGCTGCCGCAAGCCATGACTTGCGACAGCCATTGCACTCGCTGTCGCTGTTGTTCGAAGCCATCAAGGATGCCGACTCCAGCGAACTCCGGGATTCCCTGTATCCCAAGGTCGAGATGTCGATAGACGCCCTGAGCAGTCTCTTCAATGCACTGCTTGATATATCAAAACTGGACGCCGGGGTCGTAGAAACCCGTCTCGAGCATTTCAATCTTCAGGATATCGTCAAGGCAACCCTGCATGAATACGATTCGGAGGCAGACAAGAAGCAGCTTGCACTCAGGCTGCATTGCGGCGAGTGCGTGGTACATTCCGATCGTATATTCCTGGAACGAATCATAAGAAACCTGCTAGGCAACGCCATTCGCTATACCGATGCAGGCGGGGTGCTGGTGTCGTGCCGCATGAGGAGCAAGCATGTCATGCTCCAGGTCTGGGACACCGGCATCGGCATAGCGGAGTCTGAAATCAGCGCTGTATTCGGTGAATTCTACCAGCTGCACAATATCCACAGAGACAGAAACCAGGGACTCGGGCTCGGCCTTTCAATTGTACAGCGACTCTGCAAGCTGCTCGATCATCCTCTTGAGCTGGGATCGAAACCGGGATCGGGCAGTGTCGTCACGATCCTGATACCCAGGGGTGATGCGCAACTTGTAAAGAAAGACAGGTGTCCTGCCCAGCCAATGCCATGGGATTTGACGGGGTTGCGTGTGCTGGTTATTGATGATGATGCCGATGTCCTGGCCGCGACTTCCGTGTTACTGAATAACTGGGGTTGCCAGGTAATTGCAGCCGTGTCATCCAGTGACGCGCTGGACAAGATCAGTTCGGCCGCGGAAAAGCCTGACGTTGTCCTGTCCGATCTGCGTCTGCCGGGTAACCAGAACGGCATCCAGGCACTGGATTCAATACGCAGCAAGCTGGGCACGAAGGTACCCGCAATCCTGATCACGGGCGATACCCGGCCGGCGCGTATACATCTTGCCCAGCAAAGCGGTTACAAGGTATTGCACAAGCCGCTCAAGCCTGCGCAACTGCGTACTGCAATACACCAGGTACTCTCTTCGCAAAATCCCGTTACTGGATAAGTCCATTGTGACGCGCAATACTGACACACTCGGTCCTGTTGGAAGCACCCAGCGACCGCAACAGGGCACTGACATGTACCTTCACGGTATTTTCAGTCAGGGACAACCTCTCCGATATCTGCTTGTTTGAGCAGCCGCTGGCGAGAAGTTTAAGCACTTCATACTGCCGTTTGGTAATGCCGTTGTTGCTGCTCGCGCCACGCGCCTGCCTGTCAGGCGCCTGCAACGAAGCCAGCTGCTGAATCTGGTCACGTATTTCGTCGGGTATGAATATTTGCCCCTGCATGATCATGCGCAGCGCGCCAAGCAACTTCTTCCCGGAATAGTATTTGGGTATAAACCCCATGACACCCGCATCGATCACCGACCTGATGGTATACGGGTCATCTTCTCCCGAGATAATCACAATGGGCAGACAGGTATTTCGAACCCGGCTGTGCCGCATGATCGACAAGCCATCCAGTCCCGGCATATGCAGGTCGAGCAACACGAGATCGAGCGCAGCCTCTGAATCCAGATAACCCAGCGCCTCGCTCGCCGAGGTGGCCTCCAGGATATCAACGCTCTCATCAAGCGACTTGACAATGTGCCGGATGCCATCGATGAACAGCTGGTGATCATCGACAATCAGAATACGCACTGACAGGCCCCATAAGCAAATATCTTCCCTTTTCAGCACCCTGTTCGGGCGTCGAGCGTTAATTATATGACAGATTTATTACATGGAAGTTAATACTTTTGTGTAATTGTGCTGCGGCACATTGCGGCGTACTTTAGCAACTGCCTGTTGCAGGGTAATGTATCCGTGTCGCATGAATAACCAGGCCCGCGCACAGGCACGCATAGAAACAGGATTGTGTCAACGGAGGACACTGATGAGCGTAACAAGGGAGGCTAAGAACATGAAGCAGGTTGGCATCTTACTCGCGTGCCTGTTTTTCTGTACCGCAGTACCGGCCAGGCACAACAGTGAACACCCCCTGTCTCCGGAGGACTGGAAGGAAGTCATGGACAAGGTTGTCCTGCTGGAGGACTCCGGTCTCATGCCGACGCTGCTACCGACCATCATGCGCAACAGGGACATACTGCAGCTGACGGATGAACAGGTAAATTCATTCCGCGCATGGCGCAAGAACAACTACACAAACATGGTTAATGTCATGAATGAAATCATCGAGAAGATGGTTCAGTTTCGCGTCGACTCACTTAGTCCAGACGTCAGCGCAGGGCAACTCATTGCATCCCAGTCAGAAATACAGGAATTACAACGCCAGCTTTTAATAATCAAGCTCTCATGCCGGAATCTTGTCGTGAAAAGTTTCACCGCTGCGCAATGGGAGAACTTCGCATTCGTCGTTGCCGACAACCCCAGGCTTGCGAGCCTTATGCCGCAGGTCAAAACCGTATCTGTTGAACCCTTGCACTAGGGTTCTGCATATTTGCATCAGAGAGACATCATGAAAACATTACGATTGACTGTGATTCTATTTTTCATCTCTGCAGTATCAAACACACTGTTTGCAGGACAAGCTGATGGAAAGTCAGACCAGGGCAGCGGGACAGAGCCTGAGTGTGACTATGTGGCAGTGACAGGCAGCGTGTAGCTTCGGACTGCGATTTTTTAACGGCTGCCTGGTGTTTTCAGGCATCTGAAGCAGACTTGCTGCGCACCCTGACGCGCACCGCATCCTCGAATTCCAGCTCCTCGAGGTGCGTCGTCATGACATGCAGCATCTCCTCGATTTCCGGCAGGATGACATTTTCAAGTGCCCGTGCACGGCGTTCCGTGAGGCGGTATTCCACCAGCAGGCGATACAGGTTGCCGGATATACCGGCTATGTGGCTGCTCAAATCAAGCAGTTTGCGAAACGCCTGCTTGCAGTTATTTGCCTCGGACGAGGGACAGGCTGCGGTTACCGCGGCACTGTCTTCCTCCAGCTGCAGGCGGGTATCGGCCAGCATCACGCCCATAAAATTACGTGTTTCAGTTTCGAAACGTGTTGCCTTGATCACGGCAGCAGGATAGACACTCAATCCCTGCAGACCGTGCTGGGCGACGGCATGCAGCAGTGCGGTGACTGCCTGCTGGCGCAACCGTTCGAATTCCTGCTGCAGGCGCTCGTACTCCCCCAGCTGGCGCAGCAATTCGGCGGCCAGCAACAGGCGTTTCTCATCGAGGAAATTATAGGCCTCGCTGACGACGAGTCGCTCGGACTTCAGTTCCAGCACCGCGGAACGCGTTGGCACCGTTTGCATGGTACTCATTGCGGTTGAACGTCCTCTTTAATGTACTTGTCGATCTGCCTGTCACTGAGCCGGTGCAGCTCCGAGATCGGCAGCGTGCGCAACAGTTGCCAGCCAATCGCCATGCTCTGTTCGAGGCTGCGCGCGTCCTGCTGGTTGACCAGTTGACGCTCGAAAAGATCACCGAAATCCAGGAACAGCCGGTCGGTCTCCGCCAGTCCCTCGCGACCGACGACGCTGGCGAGCACACGCATGTGCACGGCCCGCGCATAGGCCGCATACAGCTGGTTGGCAAGCGCGGGGTGGTCGGCATGGGTAAAACCCTCGCCGGTACCGTCTTTCATCAGGCGTGACAGGCACGGCAGCACATTGACCGGTGGATAGATATCCATGCGGTCGAGGTCACGGTCCAGCACGATCTGGCCCTCGGTGATGTAGCCCGTCAGATCCGGTATCGGGTGCGTGATGTCATCCGAAGGCATGGTCAGGATCGGCAGCTGTGTCAGTGAGCCTTCCTGTCCGCGGAGACTGCCGGCACGCTCATAGAGGGTGGCCAGGTCCGAATACATATACCCCGGGAAGCCCTTGCGACTCGGCACCTCGCCATGACTGGCGGATACCTCGCGCAAGGCCTCGCAGTAATTGGTCATGTCCGACATCACCACCAGCACATGTTTGCCCTCATCGAAGGCCAGGTATTCCGCTGCCGTCAAGGCGTAACGCGGTGCCAGCAGGCGCTGGGTACTCGAATCCGATGCCAGATTCAGGAACAGCACCGTGTGTTCCAGCACGCCACTGTCCTCCATCTCGCGGCGGAATCGCTCGGCGGTGTCATAGGACACCCCGATGGCCACGAACACCAGGGCAAATTCTCCGGCTGCCGCATCGCGCAGGCGCGCCTGCCTGGCAATCTGTATCGCCAGCAGGTCATGCGGCAAACCGGCGCCGGAAAAGATCGGCAGTTTCTGGCCGCGCACCAGGCTGTTCATCAAATCAATGGTCGAGACACCGGTCTCGATGAAATCGGTCGGCACCGTGCGTGCCGCCGGATTGATCGAACGCCCGTCGATACGGCGCATTTCGACGGCAGCCACCGGCGGTCCGTTGTCGATGGCCCGGCCAACACCGTCAAAGATGCGGCCAAGCAGGTCGGGGCCGACCGCAAAGGTCAGCGGCTCGCCACGAAAACGCACCCGGGTATTGTCGAGATCCAGCCCGCTGGTCGATTCCAGCACCTCGACCGTAAGCGACTCGTGGCTGAGTGCGGCAATGCGTCCAAGGCGGGCATTGCCCTGCGCGTCGACAACCTCGACCGCTTCATTGAGACCGACATTCACGGTGCGCTTCAGAAACAGCAGCGGCCCCTCGATGCGGGTCGCCACGAAATCAGCATAAACATCAGCCCGCATGCTCGGCCCTCCCGTTGCTTAATGCTGCAAATGCCCTGTCGAGTCCCTTGCCCAGCACCTCGAACCGTTCCAGCTCGTTGTTATCAATCTCTTCACCCATGCGACGCAGTTGTCGCATCACCGGCAGGCTGTTGATGGCAGCAACATCAACACCAGCCGCGACGGCCCTGGCTGATAACTCGATAAAGCGGTCGAGCAGCTGCATCATGGCAATCTGCTTGACTGCCGGACAGAAGCGGTCGGTCTCCGAAAAGGCCGACTGGCGCAGGAAGGCCTCGTTGATCAGCTCGGCACACAGCAACACGTTTTGCTGACGCGGCGGCAAGGCATCCTTGCCAACGATACGCGCCATGCGTTCCAGCTTGGCCTGCTCTTCCAGCAGGCTGAGGAAACGGCGGCGCTGCTCCGGCCATTGCGGATTACCCAGTTCGCTCCAGAACGGTGCCAGAACCTCGATATCCTGCGAATAGGAATTCAACGGGTGGATAGCCGGATAGAAACGCGCCTGTGCACGTGACGCATCCAGTGCCCAGAAACTGCGCACATAACGCTTGGTGTGCGTGGTCACCGGCTCCGAAAAATCCGCCGACGGCGGGCTCACCGCACCGATAATGCTGAGTGAACCCACAGTGCCACCCAGGGTAGTGACATGTGCCGCGCGCTCGTAGAAGTCGGCCTGTCGACTGCTGAGGTAGGCCGGGTAACCGGCCTCACCCGGCAGTTCGCCGAGGCGTCCGGAGACCTCGCGCAAGGCCTCTGCCCAGCGGCTGGTCGAGTCCGCCATCAGCGCCACGCGCAGGCCCTGGTCACGAAAATACTCGGCAACCGTGACCGCGGTATAGATACTGGCCTCACGCGCCGCGACCGGCATATTCGAGGTATTGGCAATGATGACCGTGCGTTCCATCAGCGGCCGGCCGGTTCTGGGGTCCTCCAGCTTTGGGAACTCGTCCAGTACACCGGCCATCTCATTGCCACGCTCACCGCAGCCGACATAGACGATCACGTCTGCGTCACACCACTTCGCCAGCGTCTCCTGCAACACGGTCTTGCCGGTGCCAAAACCACCGGGCATGGCGGCACGGCTGCCGCAGGCGAGTGGAAACAGGCAATCGAGAATGCGCTGCCCGGTAAACAACGGACCCTCGACCGGGATACGCGCTTTCACCGGTCGTGGCTTGCGTACCGGCCACTGCTGCACCTGGCAGACGGGGTGCTCCTTACCCTGCTCATCCCGGAGTACGCATACAGGCACATCACCGGGATAGTTTCCGGTCGGGACAATCTCGACAACTGTACCTGACACACCCGGCGGTACCAGGCAATTCTGCGTTCGGGCATCGTTGCGTTTGACAACACCGATCACCTGTCCTGCCACGAGCGGCTCACCGGCAGTGACCCGGGGCCGAAACGGCCAGCTGTCGCCATCCACCGAATGTCTGATTCCCGGCGCAATATAGAGACCCTGTGTTGTCAGCGGCCGCAGCAGGCCATCGAAGATATTGCCCAGCAGGCCTGGCCCGAGCGGCACCGACAGGGCCGCACCGGTCCCGGAAATGATGTCTCCCGGACGCAGGCCGGTGGTGTCCTCATAGACCTGGATTACCGCGTAGGGGCCATCGAGGCGGATGACTTCACCCAGCAACTGTTGCTCGCCGACCAGCGCCGCCTCGTTAATACTGAAGGGGCGTGCAACAGTCGCGCGCAACACCGGGCCACTGATCCAGGTAATGGTGGCATCGGCAACTGGCTGATGCGACTCCGGCACTGTGTTCATGCATCACCCCCGGCACGCTCGGTACACAGCGCCAGCAGTTCTGCATCGATGCGCTCCCGGTCATGCAACAGGCCGTCAATGGTCGCGTCCATGCAGGTACCATCGGCGCAGATGCGCAGACCGGCGCTGATGTCGGCCTTTGCCTGCAGGCGAGGCGTCTTGCCACATACCGAGGTGATATGTTGCAGCAGGTCGTCGTGCTCGCTCATTGGCCAGTCGGCCGGGTGCTCGACGGTCCAGTCTTTGCCATCCAGGGTAGTCACGGCCGCATTGACGAGCACCTCACACCACTGTTGCCGCGACGCCGGTTGCTGCCAGCGCTGCAGCAATGCCGCCTGCAAGGCCGCACGTGCAGCAACCAGCAGCACCCCGTCGTCAGCCTGGCGCTGCTGACGTGCCCGGGTCTGCTGCTGTGCCTCGTGCGAGGCCAGCGCGCGTTCGACACGCCTGCGCGTTTCGGCATTTTCGCTATGCATACGTTGCCGCGCCTCGCGCCAGGCCGTCCGCAGCAGCACCCTGGCCTCGGCTTCTGCGTTCGCCCGGATAGCCGCACACTTTTCGTCGCGGTGCTGTGTCACCACATCCAGCAGGTGTCTGACCTTGTTGTCGAGGACGCTACTCATTCGAGCACCCCGAGCTGCTGCCGCAGGCGGGTCGCCAAATCGGGCATTACCGCCTGGCCACGCACATCGGGCACCACCACCACAGCCGGCGTCACCCTTGACAGCAGTCGGTCCAGATCCGCCACCGGGAGTTGTGCGGCAAGATCGGCACCGAGCAGCACCAGCGGCGCATCTGTGCATGCCTGCTCGATTTGTGCAAGGAGTTCGGCGGTGTCCGGCACCTGCACGCGCAGACCGGCAAGCCGGTAACCGGCAGCACTCACGGCATCACCAATATAGACAGGTTGACTCACGAGATGGCGCCTACAAAATCCGGTTGAGGATGAGTATGGAAACAATCAGACCGTAGATGGCGATACCTTCCGCCAGGCCAATCATGATCAGCGTCCGTCCCAGCAGTTCCGGTTTCTCGGCCAGGGCGCCGATGGCAGCACTGCCGACGCTGGCGACCGCGATACCGGCACCCAGCGATGAGAGACCGGTGGCCAGTGCGGCACCGACAAAACCCCATGCCATGGCACCGTCCGGCAATGCGGCAGCCGCCGCTTCTGTGGCAGCCGCTGCCGGCATCCACCACAACAACATCGTGGCAGCCAGACCGATGACGGCCGCTATAGCCAGCGGGAAAAAGGTGACTCGTATGCGTGCAAACATAATATTTACTCCCTGATAGCGATAACATGTTCCGGCATAAGCAGCGGACGAAAGGTACGGCCACTGCCACGCAGAAAACGGATGAAAAATTCAAACAGCACCAGGCGCGTGGTCTGGATAGTGACCACCAGCCCTTCCAGCAGGATCACGATGACATTACCCAGCAGCATGATCAGCAGGGCGGCAACGAGGTTTCCCGTCGACTCCGCCATGATGGTAAAGGCCAGCGACAGCCCGGCATGCGCCAGCGCAAAGGCACCGACACGCACAAACGAAATACTGTTAATCAGCAATTGCATCAGCTGTTCGACCAGGCTGCCGAGTGCGGCAAGCGTCTCTGCAAGCGCTTTGCCAGGGGTACCGCCAAGGCTACCGGCAAGATACCAGCCAAAGCCAAAACCGGTTATGCCCAGGCTCTCCGGTATGAACAGCGCCGCCAGCAAGGACAGATACATCACCAGTACTGCGGCATCCACCTGCAGCCAGTGGCGCAATTCGCCGCGCCACCAGGATTCCAGCCCATTCAGCAACAGGCCAAGCAACAGTACCAGCACGCCAAAAACCAGCGGCACGGCCAGTACCGCCAATGGCTGTTCTATCGGATGCACCCACAGGGCCGGGATCACATCCTCGCGCCCGAAGACACTGCCGAAGACGACACCAAACAGCATTGATGCAGCACCGTTGGCAACCAGTATGCGCAGCAGCGGCCAGCGCTGCCGCAGCAACAGGCCGGCAAGCAACAGCACGAAGCCCTGACCGACATCACCAAACATGTAACCGAACAACAGCGGTACCAGCAAGGCCACCAGGCGGCTGGGATCGGCCTCGTCACCGGCCGGCGTACCCAGCATGCCGGCAAACAGTTCAAAAGGTCGCGCCCACCACGGATTCTGCAACACCATGGGGGGGCGCAAACCCCGCGGGGGTGGTGGGTAGTGCACGATGGCATGGGCACCCACATCCGTCAGTGCCCGTGGCAGACACTTGCCATCGAGGTCATTGGTCCAGCCGCTCACCCAGGCGAAATTGTCCGATACCGGCAGCGCGCTGACATGCGTCAGGAACCATTCCAGCCGTCTGACATTCCCCAGCGCCTCGGCGAGTTGATATGATCGGGCCATGGCATCGATTTGCCGGCGCAGGCGGGTGCTTTCGTGGTGGATACGCTGCAGTCGCTGGTGCACCTGGCCCAGTGCAGTCTCACGCTGGCCGTGCAGCCATACTGGCAGGGTTAACATGCGGCCTTTCTGGGCCGCGATTTCATTGCGGAAATCCTCGATGTCCGCAGGTAATCCAGCCACCAGCAGGTAGTCATGTTGTTTCGAACAGCACTTGCAGTACAGCAGGTCACCCGGCATCGCCTGCAATCGGTATGCCGGCGGCATCACGAACAGGCGCACGGCCAGCGACGGTCCTGCCGTCGACAGCAGGGAGTAATCCATCTCGCCCTCGACCTCGATGCCGAGCAGATCTTCAACCAGCAGCAGCTCGGAACGTTCGGCCTGCCGCGATTCGATATGCCTTACCAGCGGCCCGGCCGCCTCCACCCAGTGCCGCAACTGCAGCAGTGCCGTCTCGAGTATTTGTGCCGGCATGCCCGACAACGTGGCAGGTTGCATGTCCTCACGCGGCCAGTGCTGCTGATAGCGCTGTTGCAGGTGATGGAATTCCGCCATCTGCTGCTGCAGGTCCGGCAGGTTCACCGGCACATTGCGTTCGCTGTGGATTTCCAGCTCGACACTGCCGGTCCGCGCCAGCGTTTCGACCACCCCGGCCAGTTCCTGACGCGGCGTGAGCAATTCGAACCAGCGGGCACGGGCCGGACGCAGATTCATGCCACCTGCTCCATGTTGGTAGCAAACAACTGTCGCACCAGCAGGTCACCGCGAAGACGCGCCAGTTCCAGCGCGGTCAGTGCCAGGGAACTGAACACCGCGGCCGGTTGAAAGCTGTAGCGCCGGAAAGCGCTGACCAGTTGCACGTGCAGCGCTTCACAACGGGTCTGAACACTCTCGCAGCTATCTGCCTGCAGTACCCGCAGGTAATGGTGCAATGCGTCAGCGAGCTTTTCCAGAGCCTGGTTTTGCCGCGCTGCCCCGGGCCACAGTGTCCGCCAGTGATTCAACCAGGCGTCCGTCAACGACTCACCCGTCTGCGATGCCATTAAAAAAACATTGCAGTCAGAATGCTGCATGGCCTGCAGTCGTGAATCAACTGGCAGGCAACCCATATCGCGCAGCTCTGCATCCTCCTGCAACCATGCCGGCACCGGTTCACCGCTGAGCAGGTGCTGCAGTGCCGGCAGATCCGGCAGGCGTCGCACCCACACGACAGCCTCCCGCCATGCAGGGGGGACCCAGCCGGCTACCTCATCGACATGGTGACGGAACAGCCGTCGCAATTCTGTCTCGATCTCGTCACTGCTTTGTCCCGGGTCCAGCGTCCTCACCCAGGATTGCAGGGGTGTGTGACGGGCAAGTTGCAGGTAATTGGCAAAGTCACTGGTGCCCTGCAGGCTTCGCCACAGGGCTTCATCCGGGCGCGCACCATGGCGCGCCTGCAACCGGACCTGAACATACGCAAAGCGGGCGCGTGCTGACATGTCCAGTCAATCCGTGCGGGTGTTTTCGCTGCCACTAGCTGCCGTCAGCCGTGCCGCCAATTCATTAGCGACGTCAGCAACCAGCGCGATACGCGGATCCTCACTGTCACGTGTCTGTTCGTTGACACGTACCGCACGCTCGGCATTCCGCAGATACTGTTGCAGCTGTTGACGGGTGCGCTGCTGTATGAGTGCAATACGTTCGTTGGTCCTGTCTGCAATGCGCCGTGCTTGCTGGGCCGTTTCATGCAGGCTGGCGCGTGCTTCCTGCTCACAGGCATCAATTGCATCCTCTGCCGCCTGTTCGGCCGCCAGTACCTCGTTCATGGCCGCCTCGGCACTATCGGGTTTTTGCGTCTGTTCCGCGTCGTCTGTCATGGCCGTGCAATCCTCAGTGGCAGCCGCTATCTGCCCCGCCTCCGGTTAGCATCATTCAGTAACAATAGAGCAGAATACGGAAATCTGGCGTGCAAGATCATGACATAGATCAAATGAACTAGAGTTGTTCTAACTTGCCTGTTATCCAAATATTGCATCAAGCGCTACATGGCTTATCCAGCGTCGATCATCCTGTATGATCACGTTGTTTGCCAACCTCTTTGGCTAGACTATACACAGGAAAAGACCAGGCTTTTTTACGATGACCCGGATCGACTCACTGAAATCTGCTCTTGCAACACTTGCCATCGCCCTGACCCTTGCAGGCTGTGCATCAACGGGTATCTGGCGGGAAGCGGATAGCAAAGACTACAAGGAACGGCTGCAGACCCAGACCGATGGCGGGGTACGGGTCTCGACCAGCGTGCTGTCTGCGAGTGAGTCAGAGGCCATCTACGGTGTGCCACTTGCCAGCAAGGGTATCCAGCCGGTCTGGATTGAGGTCGAGAATCACGACGACACACCCTACTGGCTGCTGTCTCCGGGACTGGACCCGAACTTTTTTCCGGCTTCCGAGGCCGCTGACGCGTTTGCTCCACCCGGTGATCACAGTAAAACCTGGGAGCACGAACAGCACTTCCGGCAACTGGCCTTCAAAAATCCGGTCACACCCGGCACAACGGTCTCGGGGTTCATCCTCACCCGCCTGAACGAGGGCGTGAAAATGGTCGAGCTTGACCTGGTCGCCAGCGGTCGTCTCAAGACTTTTTACTTTCTTGCTGATGTCCCCGGTTTCCGCGCTGATTATGCGGGCAAGCATGACCTGCCCGAGTCCTATTTTGCCCCGCAAGGAATAACCAACTATACCGATGACGTCGCCTTCCGGGCCGCACTCGAGGCCCTGCCCTGCTGTACCACCAACAAGAAAGGCACGCGTATGGGTGACCCGCTCAACCTGGTCATTGTCGGTGATAATGAAGACGCCTTTCCCGCACTGGTCCGCCGCGGCTGGCGCCCGACAGAGGCCACCTATGCAGGCTCGGTGAGAAAGATGATCAGTTCGGTACTGTCTGGAGAACGCTACCCCTATTCTCCCATCAGCCCACTGTACCTGTATGGACGTCCCCAGGAATTCGCGCTGCAAAAGGCACGCGATAACATACACCAGCGTAACCATCTGCGCCTCTGGGCCAGCCCGATGCAATACCATGGCAAGCAGGTATGGGTCGGCCAGATCAGCCGCGATATTGGCACACGCCTCACCATACACTCACCCTACCTGACCACACACAAGATCGATCCGGATGTTGATGAGGCCTTACTGGCACTGATTGAGGATCTTGCCTATTCACAGTTTCTTGCCAAAATCGCGCTGGTCAAGGGCGTCGGCGCCGCGCCTAAAGATGCACCGCGCCAGAACCTGACCACCGACCCCTATTACACTAACGGCTTCCGCGCGGTGCTGTTCTTTGATGACCACCCCACATCGCTTGCAAATATCGAGATCCTGCCCTGGGAAGGCAGAACGGGCGGTTTTATCCAGGCAACGGACAGGGGTAACAGTCAATGAGGATTGCGGCTACAGCTGCAACACACCTGCATGAATACAGGCGCGTAGTGCAACCTGTCGCCACGCTGCTGCTTTCATGCTGGCTGTGCCTGGCACTGTCCGGCTGTGCAACCTTGCAGACACCGGCAGCGATGGATGACACGCCCTTACGTGAGCGTGCGGTAACCGCCACGCTCAGAAACGTCCAGGTCAGTGCTACCGTGCTCAGCGCCGAGGACAACCGGAATTTTTTCGGTACCGACATCAACGACACCGGTGTACAAACTGTCTGGGTAGAGATTGTCAATCACTCGCCGCACATGCTGTGGCTGTTGCGCTCCGGAACCGACCCTGACTATTTTTCGCCACTGGAAGTCGCCTGGTCATATCATGGCCTGCTGTCCACTGAAGCCAACAACCGAATTGATGAGCATTTTGACCAGCTGAGCATTGACAGTCTTATTCCCAGAGGCGAAACACGCAGCGGTTTCCTCTATGTCAACCCGCATCATGGCATACGCATTCTCAATATCGACCTGCTGGGTCAACAGACAACCATCCCCTTCACCCTGTTTCCTCCGGTACCGGGTGAACAGGACGAGACTAGACTCGATGAAATCACAGCATATATAACCGAATCATCGAACACTGATTACCAGGACGAAACGACATTCCACCAGGCACTGGAGCAATTACCCTGCTGTACAACTGGCGCACAGGGTGCAATCGCAGGGGGACCGATCAATCTCGTTGTCGTCGGCAAGTTGACGGATATCGCGGCCGCAATGGTACACCGTGATTATCGCCATGTTGCGACGCCTGCGGACATGACACAGCAGGTATTCGGTCGACCACCTGACCTTGTCGCACGCAAGACAGGACAGGGCGGCGTACCGGCCAACTGGATTCGGCTATGGGTGGCACCACTGCGCTACCTGGGCCAGCCTGTCTTTGTTGGCCAGGCCGGGCGCCCGGTGGGTGGTCGTTTCATTGCAACCGATGGCACGCAGCCGCGACTGCATCCGGATGTCGACGAGACACGCGGTTACGTCATACAGGACCTGCTGTATTCAGGTGGTCTGGAAAAACTGGGGTTTGTCGAGGGCGTGCCCGCGGTGAGCGTGGAACAACGGCGCAACCACCCCGGTGATTTCAATTACCATACCGACGGATTGCGTGCGGTACTCTTTCTTGTTACCCGGCCCCTGTCACTCTCGGATGTGGAAGTCCTCGACTGGGTCCCTGCCCTTGATCGCCAGGCTACCGAGGCTGCTGAAAACAATGCGCAGGAGAAGACCGATGTACCGCATACACACTAGACACCGGAATGGCTCGCAGTCACAGCTGGCGACGTGCTGCCAGCGGTTATTCCATCCGCTAGTGGCTGTCGCTGCAATCCTTGTTCTGAACGGCTGTGCATCCAAACCCTTGATGCCCTACAGCACCGAAACAACGCCGCTGGTACTGGCGCCGGCCATACAGAGCGACAAGCAGGACAAGCGCGGACGCTTCCGGGAAATCTTCTGCGCAGTGCTCGAGGCACGCAAAGACAGCGTGCCTGACTACCGTCCCTGTGCCGAGGCACTGACAACCGTTGGTCATGAACCTCCCGGCACCGGCAAGGCCGTCAACCTGGGGCCATCGCAAGGCCGATTGGTCACCCTGTTCGTGGCCGGCGTGGGCTGGAGCTGTTTCTCGGAGTGGCTGGAAATACGAAACACGATTCCGACCCATGTCAGCCAGTTTGGTTATGACATAGCCAATCTATATGTCGATGGCCTGTCGAGCAGCACCCATAATGCCCGGCAGATCCGCGAGGCCATCATGGCGATGCCACAAACGGACACACAGCCTGACCTGGTCCTCATCGGCTATTCAAAGGGCGCACCCGACATCCTCGAGGCCATCGTTAACTACCCGGAAATCCATGACCGGGTCGCCGCCGTGGTCAGCATCGCCGGCTCGGTGGGCGGCTCGCCACTGGCAAACGATGCGACCCAGTCACAGCTCAACATGCTGCAACACTTTCCGGGCGCCAAATGCACCCCGGGCGACGAAGGGGCCCTGGTGAGCATGCGACCGGCAACGCGCAAGGCCTGGCTGGCGAACAATCCGTTGCCTGAAGGGATCCCCTATTACTCGCTGATCACCTTCCCGGAACCCGGACGAATCTCATCCCTGCTGCGCGGCACTTACAGGAAGCTTGGCAGAGTGGATGCCCGCAACGACAGCCAGGTGATCTTCTATGACCAGTTCATCCCGGGCAGTACCCTGGTCGGCTATCTCAATGCCGATCACTGGGCACCGGCAGTACCGATCGCACGTAGCCACGACATTGTCGGCGAGGTGCTCGTTGACCAGAATGACTACCCGCGCGAGGCGCTGTATGAAGCGTTACTGCGTTTTATCGAGGAAGACCTTCAAGGCACTGGAAACTGACCCCTGTTAAAGGGCAACACCTGTTTTTATTCCTGAAACGTGTCTTTCCTGAGCCACTTATTGAGCGCCTGTATATAAGGTGGCTCACCATTGTCGAGGTGCCAGGAATCGACCACATAGTGATCGAGGGTTTCCCGTTCAACGATCTGACCGGCCCAGTGCGGATCAAAAAGATACGGCGCACGATAGGCACGCCCGACGACAGTGTGCCAGCGCAGTAACCCCTGCGCCTGCAGCAATTCGAGATAGCGGGCGGTATTTGTCGATTCATCTATACAGTCCATTTGCCCCGGCCAGTCATCAGTGATCGGGTTTCCGCCACGGTCACGAAAGGTCGGTGTCTGTGTACCCGCAACATGTTCCAGTACGGCGATTGCACGCCGGATCATTTCCCGTTCTTCCGCGGCTGATCGGGCAGCCGGTGTGAACTGGTTGACGACCGTCTGCCACTCCCAGGCAGCGGGACGGACAAGCGCAGTCCGGTTGCAACGGTAGTTATAACAAATCGTGAAATCCGGAAGTTGCGCATCAACTGCCATTACCGCTAATGGTGCGGCCAACAGCAGCAAGAGCAGCAACCAGCGAGTAATAAGGGTTGTGAGCCGTTCCCCGTGTGCCATGCGTAGGGTCTTGATATATCCGTATTATTGTCTCCACTTAGAGCTTAGCAGTCGATACGGCTGCCAGCCATATCTGCACCCCTGTCAGTGAACCGCTACCTTCAGGGCCCTGCTTATGTATAATCGCTGCCCCTTCAACCGCATTCCGCCAGCGCGGGCACAGAAACCAACATGATCAGCAAGCTTCGAAACATCGCCATTATCGCGCACGTCGACCATGGCAAGACCACCCTCGTGGACCAACTCCTGAGCCAGTCCGGCACCCTGGGCGAGCGCGCTGCCGCACCGGAGCGGATCATGGATTCCAGTGACCTGGAAAAAGAGCGCGGCATCACGATCCTGTCGAAGAACACCGCCATCCGCTGGGGTGACTACCGTATCAATATCGTCGATACCCCCGGACATGCCGACTTTGGTGGCGAGGTGGAGCGGGTGCTGTCGATGGTGGACTCCGTGCTGCTGCTGGTCGACGCCGTGGAAGGCCCGATGCCACAAACGCGTTTCGTGACCCAGAAGGCATTCGACCTGGGCCTGAAACCAATTGTTGTTATCAACAAGATCGACCGCCCCGGCTCACGTCCCCACTGGGTGCTTGATCAGACCTTTGACCTGTTCGACCGCCTCGGTGCCACCGATGAACAACTCGACTTTCCCGTGATCTATGCCTCGGCACTGCAGGGATACGCCAGCACTGAAGCCGACCACCACAGTGAAGACATGACGCCCCTGTTTAATGCGATCGTTGAACAGGTGGAGCCGCCAAAGGTCGATCCGGACGCCCCTTTCCAGCTGCAGGTGATTACACTGGACTACAGCAGTTATGTCGGTGTCATCGGTATTGGCCGCATCTCGCGCGGCAAACTCAGGACCAACATGCCGGTCACACTGGTAGACCGTGACGGCAAGCGACGTAATGCACGCGTCGGCCAGGTGTTCGGCTTCCTGGGACTGGAACGTATCGAGGTTGCCGAGGCTCAGGCCGGCGATATCATTGCCTTTACCGGTATCGATAAACTGGGTATCTCCGACACCCTTTGCGACCCGTCCTGTGTCGAGGCGCTCCCGGCCCTTTCCGTGGACGAACCGACCGTCAGCATGACCTTCCAGGTGAACAACTCGCCGTTCGCCGGCAAGGACGGTAAATACATAACCTCACGCAACATCCATGAACGCCTGCAGCGCGAACTGATCCACAATGTGGCCTTGCGGGTGGAGGACACCGGTGACCCCGACAAATTCAAGGTCTCGGGGCGCGGCGAACTGCACCTGGCAATCCTGATCGAGACCATGCGACGGGAAGGCTTCGAGCTGGGCGTATCGCGGCCCGAGGTCATTATCCGTGAAATCGATGGCGTGCAGCAGGAACCCTATGAACAGGTCACCGTGGACATCGAGGATGTCCACCAGGGCGCCATCATGGAAAAACTCGGTGAGCGCGGTGGTGAACTCACGGATATGGTGCCGGACGGCCAGGGACGGGTACGCCTTGACTACATCATGCCGTCGCGTGGACTGATCGGTTTTCGCACCGAGTTTCTTACCAGTACCCAGGGTACCGGACTGATCTACAGCGTGTTCTCGCACTACGGACCCATGAAACCGGGTGAGTACGGACAACGCAGCAACGGTGTGCTCATCTCAAACGGTGCCGGCAAGGCGCTGGGTTATGCCCTCTTCAATCTGCAGGAGCGCGGCCGTCTGTTCATCGGTCATGGCGAGGAAGTCTATGAAGGCGGCATTATCGGCATTCATACACGCAACAATGACCTGGTGGTGAACCCGCTAAAAGGAAAACAGTTGACCAATATTCGTGCAGCCGGCACGGATGAAAATATCCAGCTGTCACCGCCGATTCGCATGAGCCTGGAACAGGCGCTGGAATTTATTGATGATGATGAACTGGTGGAAGTCACACCGAACCACATCCGGCTGCGCAAAAAACAACTGCTGGAACATGAGCGCAAGCGCTCTGCACGCAGCGCCTCAGCCTGATTCCTGAATAAATAGCAGCATCTTTTTTTACGGCGCCGCCGCCTGACCGCGATCACTCCGCACCTTATCCCCTATATAGTGTATGGGTTATAGATACCCTATACATTATATGGTGTATTTTATTATATTAAGCAAATACATGGGGTTATAAATTATTTCATTGACATTTGTGTGGTATTTAATTAACGTTCAGTCAACGGAAACCAGCCCGGCAGGGACGCCACCAAAAAGCTACGTAAAACGTTTTCAGGTAAATGTTTTACACGCCAAACGGAGGAGTAGACACCATGCACATCTCGGATATGGTAATGCACGTTGATAATTTTCTGGGCGAAAATACCCGTCGAAACATCGAGAAAGCCCTCAACGCAAAGAAAGGGGTTATCCATGCCCATTTCAATGAAAGACGCCCGCACCTGATGCTGGTTTCCTATGACACTGACCGAACCTCATCATTTGAAGTACTGGCTCAAATGATGGGACAACAGGTACGCGCCGAACGCATCGGCTAGTTTTACCTGGCTTTCCCAGCCTCACTCGCACCCTACCGGCGACCACGTGTCGCCGTTTTTTTTTGCCTACAGGGATGTAGGTACATCGTGGAGCGCATGGACGCGCGAGAGCGATGCGCCTGGGATGTAGGTACATCGTGGAGCGCATGGACGCGCGAGAGCGATGCGCCTGGGATGTAGGTACATCGTGGAGCGCATGGACGCGCGAGAGCGATGCGCCACCTTTAGTTTATCCGGCAGCCGTGAACCCTGACGTCAGCAGCGCTGTCAGGGAATGCACCACGGCCTCAAGCTCATATTCAAGATAAGGCTTTGCAGGTACCCTGCCCCATACCGGCGCAGGCCAGGCGGCATCGGTGCGGTAACGGGCGATATGATGCAGGTGCAGCTGTGGCACAACATTACCCAGCGCCGCAATATTGAGCTTATCCGGACTGAAGGCTGACTCCATTGCCACTGACAGTAACGACGATTCACGTAACAGTTGTTGCTGGTCAGGCTCGCTCAGCTGATGTATTTCAGAAACATCATCGCGGTCAGGTACCAGGATGCACCAGGGATAATTGGCATCACGCATCAGCAGCAAATGACAAAGCGTAAATTTCCCGAGTAGCTGGCAGTCTTGCATCAATTGTGGATGGATTGTCGCCATATCAATCTCCCGGTAATCTTTTAAATTGCCAAAACCAGAATTTCATCGCCACGGAAGCACACGGAAAGATGCCTACCAAGGCATTTATTTATTCCGTGTAATTCCGTGGCTATTAAATAAAAAAACCTGGCGCTAGGCTGGCTCCAGTTCCGCTTCCACCGGGCGCTGTACTTCAACCGGCTGTTTCGCTGATTCGTCACTGGACTCGTCCGGAAGCGCCTCACCACCCAGCGCCTCGAGCAACTGCGGCAGGAAAGCGGCCAGTTCCAGCACCATCAGCGAGAAATCCAGGTCGAAGCGACTGATCGGGTCATCGGCCTCGGTATTACTCTCCTCTTCCTTGATAATGTCCTCAAAGCGCAGCCGTTTGATGGACAGATCCTCATGCAACACACAGGAAAGGCGTTCTTTCCACTGCAGCGCCAGCTTCACGGCCTGTTTGCCGTTCTTGATATGATTACGGACTTCACCGGCCTCGAGGTCCTGCTTCTTGCAGCTGACGATGCCACCTGCCGGATCCGGGTGCCGCAGTTCGCATTCATCACCGAGTACGAAATCATGCGGCAAGTGCTCACCTCCCAGCCAGCGCGTCATCAGGCCCGACAGCGATTGCCGTGTCTTCACCGGCGTCGCCGGGAATCGCCCCAGCGTGGTACGCAATTGCCCGATCAGTGTCTCGGCCTTTGCCGGCGAGGCACTGTCAACGATTAGCAAGCGGTTGCGAACATCAATATAGGCAAACTGGTTACTGATACGGCTCAACGCACGCGGCAACAGATCGACGATGATTTCTTCCTTCATGCGCATCTTTTCACGCCGGTAAATCTCGCGTCCTTCTGCCGCCTCGATGTCAGTCACCTTGTCTTCCAGCAGTTGCCTGACAACACCCGCCGGTATGATTTTCTCCTCCTTGCGCGCACAGACCATGATGTAGCCATTCGCGGCATGAACCAGCTGCCGGCCATGGCGGCCCAGCGGCGGCGCCCAGCCGTACGTCAGCATATCCATACTGTTACAACCTTTAAATGCATCTGCCTGGAGTCGTTCATCGAGCACTTCCGGCGACAAATCAAACGACCGTCCCAGACGGTATAACTGCAAATTTTTAAACCACATCGATGCGTATCCCTCAACAAAAAGGCCCCTTGGTGCAAGGGGCCTTGAAAAATAATAAAAAAACCAGGCTCAGCTCATCTTGCCTGCGTAATCGGCAATACCCGGATTGTCAGCAACACCGACCAGTGTCGGGTAGTTAATCTTCGGCAGGCGCAGCACATTGTCCTCGCCCTTGTTATCAAGGATGTAACCCCTGACGACATCCCACATCAACGGACCATCCGGCGTACGGTTCACAGATGCCCAGCCGGCAACAGTATAGCGTGCGTCCATGTCCAGCGGCTTGCCGTTATCCAGGATAATGTTGGAAATACGCTCCCCCAGTTTTTTCGACGGGTCGATGGTGTAATCCAGACCACCGATGCGCACCATGTCGCCACCGGATTGCAGGTAAGGATCCGGATCGAAGAGGTTATCGGCCACACTCTCGAAGATGGTCTTCAGGTCCTTGCCCGACATCTCGGTGACGTAGGTCTCGCCGTAGGTCATGGAACACTGCGTCATGACATCTTCCATGGTTATCCAGTCGCCCGCCAGTGTCGTCGTGCCCCAGCGTACACCGGCGGACATGGAAACGTCAGCACCGAATTCGTGTCGCAGCGCATTACACAGCACCTGGTCCCAGGTCCCCATGAAATTACCGCGTCGATACAGCAGCCGGTCGGCAATCGCGAGTTTTTCGCCGAGAATTTCCTCGTAGGTCTTGCCGACACGGGACTTGTTGTAAAAATAGGACGGGGAGCGGCTTTCGATAATCTTGTCTGTATAGACTGTCTGCCGCATCTGGTTAATGTAGGCGCTCATTTCCTTGTCTTCCGGTAACCAGTCGGAGATCACAGGCAGCATCTTGTAATGCAACTGCTTGATCTTGCCGTCAGCGAATTCGAAATCCATGACACCGACATACTTGCCGTTGGAACCGGCATTGGTCACCAGGCAGGTATGGCCCTCGACATTCTTGACCTCCAGCGGTTTGGGAATGCCGTCGTGGGTATGACCACCAAAGACTGCATTCAGGCCCGGTACACGCTCGGCCATCTTGATATCCACGTCCATGCCGTTATGCGACAACAGTACAACGGCATCCGGTTTTTCATGCTCGCGGATATCCTTGACCAGCGCGATCATGTCATCCTCGCGCAGGCCAAAGGACCAGTCGGGGAAGAACTCCTGCGGGTTCGCATTGGCGGTACGCGGGAAGGCCTGGCCGACGATACAAATGCGCGCACCGTTGATCTCCTTGATGACATAGGGCCGGAAGGCATAGCCGGCGTCCTCGTCATACAACCCACGGCCATCATATTTCTCCGTCATGGCCGCATATTCATCACCGAACAGGGCGTCTTCCTTGATGCGAACGTTTTGACCGATGAAGTCGCCCTTGAACAGGCTGACGTTATTCAGCACTTCATCCTCGCGGTAGGTAAATTCCCAGTGCCCGACCATGACATCAAGGCCGAGAATATTCGAGGCCTCCACCATGTCGATGCCGCGTGTCCACAGCGCAGTCCCGGACCCCTGCCAAAGGTCACCACCGTCCAGAGTAATCGTATTCTTTCTGCCTCCGGCCTGTTCGCGCAGCTTGTCCAGCAGCGTCTTCATATGTGCGTAACCGCCGGTCCTGCCGTATTTCTGTGCCGCATTTTCAAAATCGAGATAGGTATAGACGTATGATTCCGGTGTAGTCGGTTTCGGATTCAGTGCCATGGCATCCAGCAGTTTCTTGCCGACGATGTGCGGCGGGCGACCAAAGGCATCGCCGACGCCCAGGTTGACATTCGGCTCACGGAAATAGACCGGCTTCAGCTGACCGTGCACATCGGTAATGTGCAGGATGCGTGCAGTACCCTGCATCGGCAGATCATAAAATCCCTCGGGTGCGCCACTGGCAGCAGACGGACTGGCGATGGGTGCGGCGGTAGCCTGCTCGCCTTTGCTGCAGGCAACCAGACCGGGTACGGTCGCGGCCGCGGCACCAATCCCCATAATTTTCAGAAATTCACGACGGTCAATGAATGGCATAATTCACCTTTAATTGTTTTGTTTAAGGTAGGGGGCGATTACTATAACGGACTTCGTCACCCGCTGACAGCAAGGCACACCTGACAACACATGTACCAGCAACACCGGCACTGCCCCTGCGTGCCTGTGCGCAGTGTAAGACACGTGCGGCCATTTCTCCAACGACAAACGTTACATTAGCTATTAATAGAAAACTAATATACAGCCCATCCCCGTTGCGTACCGGCCTGCTGATGACCCTGTTATGGGTCATGTCGGCACTGGCCACACCGGCATGGGCCGATGTCGTCAAACCGGCACTGGTTGAAATCAGCGTCAACACTGACGGCACCTACCATATCGAGGTGCGCGCCAGCCTTGAAGCGCTGCTCACCGGCATCAATGCCCGCTACCGGAACACCCAGGATGCTCCCAATGCAGCCGCCTATGATGAATTAAGGGAAATGCCGGCAGACGAGCTGGCCGTCGCCTTCAAGCCCTTTGAGAGCAAGTTCACGCAACAGGTCAGGCTGACCTTTGATGGCAAACGTGTGCCACTGACAATCACCGGCATCGACATACCTGAACCCGGCTATACCAAGGTGCCGCGCATCAGCGTCATCACAATTGAAGGCGATATAGAACGCACTGCCAGATCCGTCACCTGGTACTACCCGGAAAGATTTGGCGATAACGCCGTACGTGTGCGCCAGGTCGACGAGGCAAATGAGAAATGGCACTGGTCTGACTGGCAGTGGCTGCGTAATGATAAAACCAGCACACCCTTCTCGCTAACCGAGTTATTCACACAACAGCCGGTCACACAGGTTATTGAAACGTACCTGGTCCTCGGTTTTGAACACATCATCCCCAGGGGACTGGACCATATCCTGTTCATTCTGGGTATCTTCCTGCTCAGTGTGCATTTGCGTCCGTTGCTCTGGCAGGCCACCATGTTTACCGTGGCGCACACGCTGACCCTCGGCCTTTCCATGCGCGGCATCATCAATCTGCCGGCCAATATCGTCGAACCGTTAATCGCCCTGTCGATTGCCTACATTGGCATTGAAAATGTCTTCGCACATTCACTGCATAAAAGCCGCCTGGTCATCGTATTCTTTTTCGGCCTGCTGCACGGCATGGGGTTTGCAAGCGTGCTGGCAGATTTCGGTATGCCGGACAATGCCTTCATGACAGCCCTGGTGAGTTTTAATATCGGCGTCGAATTCGGGCAACTGGCCGTTATTTTATTGGCGTTTCTGGCAGTGGGCGTGTGGTTCCGCAACAAACCCTGGTACCACGCCGTGATTGTGGTCCCCTGCTCCTCGGCTATTGCCGTGACCGGTCTGTACTGGACCTGGGACCGTATTGTGATTTAGTGAAACCCCTTCCCCGTACTGCACACGAAATGTGTTGTCGAGCAGAAAATTGTAAAAAAACCTTCATTCCCCTTGCACAAAATAAGCATTTTTAATTTATCTGTTGTATTATTTGCTGGTGATCGATGCTGGGGGGCAAAGAGATCCTGCCTATTTCGATTCAACAAATATAATTGCAAATTCATAAAGGCAACCCGGAAGGTCAAATCAACTCTCCTGTTATTTCCTTGGTTTATCTGCAATTAGTTTTAATTTCGTTTACATATTACAGAGGTGTTACATGGCTACAGGTACTGTTAAATGGTTCAATGAATCCAAAGGTTTCGGTTTTATTGCGCCTGCCGACGGCGGTGAAGATGTGTTCGTACATTTTTCAGCAATCAGCGGTGACGGATTCAAAACTCTGGCTGAAGGCCAAACAGTAGACTTTGATATCGAGCAAGGTCCAAAGGGACTGCAAGCAGTCAATGTCAAGGGACAATAACAGGACAGCACATCCTGCAAGCAAAGAACCCCGTCCCTGACGGGGTTCTTTTTGTCAGTACTCATTCAAGGCAGTCCGTACAGATGGGGCGCTACCGTCCTCCCGTTCCCAGATCATCCCCCTACATAACCCGCGAGGGTTACCAGTCACTCGCCGATGAGCTGAAAGCGCTGTGGAAACGCCGCACAGGCGTCACCAGGGCGCTGACGGCGGCGGCGGCCGAGGGCGATCGCTCCGAGAACGCCGAGTACATTTACCGCAAGAAGCAACTGCGCGAGATCGACCGTCGTATCCGCTACCTGCAAAAACGCCTGCCCGATCTAAAGGTCGTGTCTCAACAACCGTCTGACCCGACGCTTGTATTTTTCGGTGCATGGGTCACGGTAGAAGACGATGCCGGCACGCAGTGCTGTTATCGAATTGTCGGCGCCGATGAATTCGACCCGGCAAAGGGCTGGATCAGCATGGATTCACCCATGGCAAAAGCCCTGATGAAGAAAACGATTGATGACGAGGTCCGGGTTGAAACGCCGCAGGGGCGCTGCGAGTATACAATTGTGGGAGTTCGCTACGCGTCGCCCGACGACTAATCATCGCCGCTAATCCGCCTGCGCAGTAACTTGTCCCTGCCGCGCCGTGTTTTCTGATCCACTCGCTGTTTTCTTGCTGTAGCACTCGCCCGCGTGGCGATACGCTTTTTGCGTGTTGCAGCGACACCTCTTATCAACATCTGCAAGCGGCTTAATGCCGCGTCACGGTTTTTTTCCCGGGTGCGATATGACTGCGACTTGATAACAATCACACCCTCGCGCGTGATGCGCTGGTCATTCAACGCCAGCAGCCGGGTTTTATAAAAGTCCGGCAGACTGGATGCCCTGATGTCAAAACGCAAATGTATGGCGCTGGCGACCTTGTTGACATTCTGTCCACCGGCACCCTGCGCGCGAATGGCGGTCATGACAATTTCATTCAGGGGAATACTGACTTGCCGCGAAATCTGCAGCTTTTCCGGCGTCTCGCTCATGCTAATGGGCTGTTGTTTTCACGACACCGCAGCGCTCACAACGATAGTCGGTGACCAGTCGGCCCTGGCGGGTATCAAAACGTTTGTCCTTGTCGACAACCCACTTGTGGAAACCGCGTTTACACAAGGTCTTGCCCTTCGCCTTTTCCGCAGGCTTCGGTTTCCTGAAGCGGATGATTTCAGCCATCGTATCAGTACTGGTTCAACCCGATAAGGGCATAAATCTTTGCCACGGAATCCACGGAAGAACACGGAAATATGTCCAGCAAGGCATTTATTTTTTCGTGTTCTTCCGTGGATTCCGTGGCTATTATTTTTTTAAATAAACCCTGGCACCCGGCTTAATTTTTTCAATATCAAGGCTATAAGTTTGATAAGGGGCCTAGTTCAAACGCGCCCTTTTAAGCTTCGACTTGACCCGCTGCAGCAAGGACGGTACCTCGTAGACCGGCATGGATTCGGCACCCTGCATAACCACACCCTTGCTGATTTTGGGTGACAGGCTTGCCTTGCCCCAGATAACAACAGGCTCCTCGGCATGGGCACGTGCCGCTGTTAATGGATCGGCACCCAGCGTCCCGACCAGTGACTTGAGGTAGTCCGCTTCCTGTACTGCGGCGAGTTTCTGCTTTGCGGTTTCGAGGCGCTGCGGCATACCGAGACGCTGTGCCTCATCTTCATAGTCCTTGTCATCAAGGAACTGCTGCAGGTGTTTGACGTGCCGTTTCCACATCTCGATATCACGGCGCTGCTTGATCTCGAGACGTTCCTGGTACCAGTCGGAGGCCAGCAGGCTTTCGCGGGTAAACATGGCGCGGATATCAGGGTGATGGATGTCCATACCCGAGTAGCTGCCTGTTGCCATAATCATCAACAGCGCCTGTAACGGCGGACAGGCATCCTCGATACTGCCATCCTCGAGGTACTGCAAGGCCACACGCTGCTGTGCCTCGACGATGTTATTGATGCCGTCAACAAAGGATTCCATGTCCTGTGTTTCCGGCTTGAGTATCGCCTCCGTGAACACGGCGCTTGGGTTATCGAATATCTTGCCCAGGAAGCCATGTACAAAATGCTCGGTGATGCGGTAACCCAGGCGACTGGCAAGCACCTTCCTGCCATTGTGTTCAATATCTTCCAGTGGTTCCAGGTAGCCGTGTTCGATCAGGTAGTCCGGCTGGCGCTCCTGCAGCGAGAGTCGCGCCCAGATTTCAGGTATCAACAGACTGATATCATGATCGACGCGCACCCTTGGTCCGACGTATCCGGCGGAACTGGAAAAACCGGCCTGACCGGTCAGGATAAAGGACACCAGCGCATTGTTCAGATCAGCCGTGGTACGCAGGGCATTGAACGGACCCTTGGTCAATGCGCCCTCGCTGCCGGCACCTGTCGTCGAGGGCGACTTGCCGGTGAGGCTGCAGATAAAGTCCATGAACAGTTCCGGCACTTCCTGGTAATGAATCGGGTTGTACACGGCCAGTGAGCGTATCCCCGGCTCCGGCGGATTGTTACGCCGCCCGGTGAGTACCGCATCCACCGGGTGACAGACGTGCGCATCCCAGTCCAGCTTGCGGTGCAAACGAATGCTCATCTCGGCAATGTAGGTACGCTCCGGAGTGACAAGGTCAGGCCGCACCTGCAGGTAGCGCGGATTCTTTGAGGGAGCGCCATCGACCATGCGCGGATGCGCAGACGAAACGACATAGGATGCGTTGTTTTCACTGGCCGTCTTGAGGAAGTCCTGCATCGGCTGCGAAAACCGGTAGAAGGTATGCACATCCTCAACCAGTTCAGTCAGTTTCTGGTGATCGATCGGTTCAAAGTTGGCGATGAAGTTGTCCGGCCCGGACATATCTATCTCGGTCTGGGTGTCAAAGCCGGGATGAATGGCTTCATCCGGTCGCTGGAACAGGCGGTACTCGCAGTTCTTGACCAGCTTCACGCTGTTATTGCCCAGGTGATGGGGACCGCAACCGGCAATGTATGCGGCCGGCACCACCACGGAAGCGGTAATATCATCTTCCATCTGCACCTTTTCGGTCGCGATGTAGTCCTGGCGCAGCTTGAAGGTACGCCACTTGGCATCGCCGTCAAAGCCGACACGCAGGTAGGAGGCGATAATGTTCCGGTCATAGAGTTTCAGTTCATGCGCCGGGGCACCGTCGACTTCATCAACGGACAAGTGCTTGCGCCACTGGTCACCCCACTCGGCCCGGTAGAAACGCTTGATAAGGAAAACCAGCGCCAGGATGCGCGGTGAAATCGAGGCCAGCCAGTCATTGAACTCATCGGTGTAGTTGGACGTCGGCGTCAGCAACTTGATCACTGAACCAAGACTGCGTTCCGGGCTCAGAGGCTTGCGGGTTGGATCACGGTCCTCGTGTTCAAATCCGGGCTTGAAGCGATCCGTGTAGTCCCGGTCAAAAATCGCCTGCACCATGTCCAGGTCATTTTGCAGGTCATCAACGAACAGCGGGCGATAGATAACCGCATCGTTCAGGGATTTGGAGATTTCGGATTTACCACCGCCGGAAACCGTGCTGGGTTTATGGCAGAAGGTACCTTCCGGGTCGATACCAATCAGCCGCCAGGACGGTGCACCCGGATGTTTCTTCATCTCGATCTTGTAGCCACTCGGCTGAATATAGGTCTTGCCGGGCTGCAAGCGGATGGTTTGCTTCTCCCCCTCGTGCTCCCACGTGATCGTCTGGGCATTCAGGTCCATTCGAATCTTCTGCTTCAAATATATGATATCCGGATATTTTTTATCAACACCATAGCCTTCCGGCTGCAGATCCATCACCTCGCTATAGCGGGATGCCATGTCCTCGAATGAATAACCCGGCTTGTAGGTGCGGCTGTCCACACCGTATTCCTCACCGTGATTGCGCCGCGGAAAGGCCAGCGCGCCACCGGCGTGTTCCTCTTCCGCAAGACCAAACAGGTTGGCGGAATAGCTGATCTGGGTTTTGACTTCCTTTTTGCAGTAGCCGAAATAATTGTCCGCCAGCAGGGTCACGATGACGCCGTTCTCGTCACGCGCCGTCAGCTTGAAGGCCTGCCCGTCGTTGTAGAGTTCGTCTGCCTGTTTCCAGCACATGCCATCCTTGCGCTGACGGCTGGTGGCCTTGCCCCAGTGCGGCAGGCCGGCCTCTTTTTTGGTCGTCCCCACCAGGTGTGGTGCAAGAATCACGCAGCCAGTGGTACCGGTCCAGTGTTCCACATCGAGTCCGGCATCGAAGTCCGCGAGATAGGGATTGCCGCCGTTGCCAAAGATGCTTTCCACAAAATCAAGGTTGCTGACCAGGTTGCCGGGTGCCAGGAAATGCACTTCCATGGTTTTCTCGGGCTCTATTCCCGGTATTTCCGGACAAACCGTCGGACGCAGCAGCAGCGACACGAACATGTGTGCCGGCTCGGGCAGACCTGAGGTAAAGGGGATCGTCAGCAAATCACGCGGTGGATTCAGCGCCTTTTCGAGCATGTAGGCGTAGGCCTGTTTGGGTACGGCCTTCTTGTCACCGGCAACCGGCAGGCCGCCCTCGGCAACATGAAACGAGCCCTTGGTAGTGCGCCGGTCACTGGCAGGGTTGTGCAGCACACCCTGCTGCACCCGGTAACTGGAGACGATGTCGGAGTGGAATTCATCCTTGCCCATGGGCAGAGACAGTTCGCGTGCCACTCCATGTCGATCCAGCACCAGTGTCTGGGTCGGTAGCATCGGGATGCTCTCAAGCCCCAGATCGGCAAGGTATTGTTTCAGAAAATTCTGGATACGCAGGTCAACCGGACACTGGTAATTCGAGAGCAACCGGTTTTTCTCACGGTAGCTCTTCAACAGGTCACGGGAAATTCCAAAGAAGCGCGCGGATTCTTCGGACACACAGGTCGGCTGCCCGGACGAAGCCAGCTTCAGGTTGATATAGAGCTGTAACTTCTCGCGTTCTTCCTCGGGTGTCATGGGCGCCTTGTTCAACCCAAGGGCATGGGCAAAGTCCATACGCTTCCTCCGTAGTGTAATTTTGCCCGGACCCGGGCCAGACTCACTTGCAGTCCGTTGGTATTTTAACGAATCAGCCGTTCTAAATCAGTTAACTTGAAGGCTAATGTTAATTAGAATGGTTTGATAACTTCCCTATCTCTTTGTTTTTTTATTTATTTCAATAGCCACGGAATCCACGAAAGAACACGGAAATATGTCTGTAAGGCTTTTATTTTTCTGTGGATTCCGTGGATTCCGTGGCCATAATATCCAGCTTTTCGGATGAATACCTAATTTAGTGGAGCCCCGTGAACTCGACTGCAACCTGCCTGCGGTAGGGCTCGTCAAAGATAAACTCGATGGAGATTTCCCCCCCGTCATCCCTGATGAGAACCTGTTTCAGTTCGGGCAGGCGTATCGCCAGGTAGCTGCACATGGCCGCGGCCACGGCTTCATCCTCTGCATGCAGCGCATGGGCAAGGTTTGCCGCCGCAAACTGGGTGCGCTGGTTCTGGTCGGGCTCCGTGACGGTTTTGTTGCCGATCAGGATGCCGGCATCCATCCTGGCGTCCATCTTGTCCAGGTAAGCCGCCTGGTGGTCCGGCAACAAACGGTCGCGATCATATTCCAGCTGCGCGACGCCGTTTAAAAACACTGCCATGATGTTGTTCATAGTCAACCCGTTTTTGATTACCTGCCACCAACCATAGCTGATAGCCGCTACAGTTTTCCAGCCGGTACCGGGTTTAATACCCGTATAGCTAGCCGGCTTTTTGCAGTGCAATCTCCTGGCTGCGCAGATAATCCTCGTAGGTGCCGCTGAAGTTGACCAGGCCATCCGTCTTCATCTCGACAATACGCGTGGCGAGCGAGGAGACGAATTCACGGTCATGACTGACAAAGATCAGTGTACCGGAATAATTCTCCAGCGCCGTGTTGAGCGACTCGATGGATTCCATGTCGAGGTGATTGGTGGGCTCGTCCATCAGCATGATGTTGGGCTGTTGCAGCATCAGGCGCCCGAACAGCAGACGGCCCTGCTCGCCACCCGAGACGACTCTCACCGGCTTCTTTATCTCGTCCTGCGAGAACAGCAGGCGGCCGAGCGTGCCGCGGATCACCTGCTCGTCATCCCCCGGCTTGCCATAACGACTCATCCAGTCAAACAGGGTTTCATCGGAATCAAAATCAGCGGCATGGTCCTGGGCAAAGTAACCGATATCGGCGTTCTCCGACCATTTCAGACGTCCCTTGTCCTTCTCGAGATCTCCGGCCAGGGTACGCAGCAGGGTGGTCTTGCCGATACCGTTGGGACCGATGATCGCGACGCGTTCACCGACCTCTATCTTCAGGTCGAGCTTGTCGAAAAGTGGCGCCTGACCGTCATAACGCTTGCTCAGGCCTTCAACGTCCAGCGCCATGCGGTAGAGCTTCTTCGCCACATCAAAGCGAATATACGGATTCACCCGGCTGGACGGCTTGATATCCTCCAGCTTGATTTTTTCTATTTGCCGTGCACGCGAGGTGGCCTGCTTCGCCTTGGAGGCATTCGCCGAAAAGCGGCTGACAAAGGTCTGCAGTTCGGCGATCTGCGCTTTCTTCTTGGCATTGTCGGCATACATGCGTTCGCGCACCTGCGAGGCGGCCGTCATGTATTCATCGTAATTACCCGGGTAGATGCGCAGTTCACCGTAATCGAGATCGGCCATGTGTGTACAGACGCTGTTGAGAAAGTGGCGATCATGCGAAATGATGATCATGGTGCTGTTGCGTTCATTCAGCACGCCTTCCAGCCAGCGAATGGTATTGATATCGAGGTTATTGGTCGGCTCGTCCAGCAACATGATATCGGGGTCGGCAAACAGTGCCTGCGCCAGCAACACACGCAGCTTCCAGCCGGGGGCAACCGCTGACATCGGGCCAGTGTGCTGTTCCAGCGGAATATCCAGCCCCAGCAACAGCTCACCGGCACGCGATTCCGCGGTATAGCCATCCAGCTCGGAAAACCTTATTTCCAGCTCGGCAACCTGCATGCCCTCCTCTTCGGACATCTCGGGCAGGGAGTAGATACGGTCGCGTTCCTGCTTGATCTTCCACAGCTCAGCGTGCCCCATGATCACGGTGTCGATCACGGAAAAGTCTTCAAAGGCGAACTGGTCCTGGCGCAGCTTGCCGACCCGTTCATTGGCATCGATCGACACATTACCGGCACTCGGTTCCAGGTCACCGCCAAGGATCTTCATCAGCGTCGACTTGCCGCAGCCATTCGCTCCGATCAGGCCATAACGGTTACCCTCGCCGAAACGAACGGAAATATCTTCAAACAGGGGCTTCACCCCGAACTGCATGGTGAGATTGGCGGTGGTAATCATCGTGTTTTCCTGGACTGAGACGGACACAGCCGCTCACGCGGCCGGGTAAAGCGGCGTATTGTCTCACAATTCTGCTTGTGGGGGTAAATTGAATCCATCTGATATACAATCGCCAGAGCAGTGTGAGCAACATTCTTACTCACTCATGAGAATAATAATGCGCCGCCCAATGGCCTGGTAAAGCATGAGACATCTACATATATTCAGTCGCTTACTACTTGTTTCCGTGATTTTTCTGCTGCACGGCACGGTACAGGCGTTGCCATCGCGGAAAATGGAAAGCCCGCTGAAAAAACATACCCCGCATTCAAGTATTCAGAAACGGCCACTGAACCGATCATCGAATATAACCTGGTCCATGACATGCTGGCCGAACCCGACCCGGAGCCCTTGCTGCGTGTCTATGGCAATGGACGGGTACACGTGCACTACCCCGTTTACATGAAAAAGGCCGGGGACTATGAACTGCAGTTGAGCATACCGGAACTGGATGCACTGATCCGCGAACTGGCGAATGACGGGATTATAGATTTTGACAAGAGCAAGGCCCTTGGTCACCGAAAACAACTTGAAGACCAGCAACGCGCATCAACAGGCATGCTCTATCACATATCCGATGACACAACGACGGTTATAAACATTCGACTGGAAGAGTATCAGAATAACAAATTGAGCAAGCGCCTCATTAACATGAATAAACGCTTTACCCGGAAGAACCTCGAGCACGATGCGAAGCGATATCACGATATAGCAGAAATTCGGAATGCAGCCGCCGGTACGGATAAGATTCGCAACCTGATGAACGATCTGATTTAAATAAACAATCACCACTGGTAGAACGAAACAATCATCCGCCCATGAATTTCATCAGCAACATAGCATCAAAGGTCGCACATGTATGTGCTGGTGCGCATGCGTCACCACATGCTTTGCTCCCATTCAGCTTCAGGCGGGCGCGTATATCTTTTCTGGCGAAGCACTTGATATTGATATAGTTACTCACCCTAACACCTATACAGGATCAGGCGGAAATATCATCGTAAGGGTATGTATCAACCCCTCCAGCCCTAATGCCTTAGCAATGGAAATACCGGTACAAAACAACATCCAGATCTATAATGATCTTCTGCCGACAAGAAACAACTTAAAGTGGGGCTCAGCTAACAATATACCCAGCAACCAAGTGGATTTTGAATCTGTGGCCCTTCATGAAATCGCGGAGCATGGGTGCCCATGCCAAAGTCAAGCCCGCTGTCAGCTGTCTGTTCTCGTTACCTGTCATTGACAGGCTGATCAAACGCTACTGAGATGGTGTAAATATCCTATTTGATATTAATTCAGGCACTGATGGGGTAACTGGTTCAAGCGACGACCTTCGGGGAGATGACGTAAACCTTCATTGGTTCAGGATGTCAAACAATGATCCGTTTACAATTGACTCGATCGTAGATGAAACCACATACTCAGTAAGCGTTTCTGATCTACCCCCCATCCATAATTTTGCCGCCAATGCCTCACGAGACGGTTTCCGAAGTACTCGTCTGGCCCGCAGAACACAGGTACCATCGTGATGCAACGGCAGCGTACTTAGATGACTCAAAGTACGCTCACAGGTATGACGACGTATCAATGTCGACAATGCAGCAGCGGTGTCGATCCACAGATTCGGGGCAGCGCCGACATTCATCATCACCTCGAGTACGGTGGCGAAACACTCGAGCAGCTACCGCGATATTGACGTGAGCATGGAACACCAACGGGGCACCGGCGACTACTTACTACGATCTGGCATACAGCGACAATGGCACAAGTGGGCCCTCGTGGACACCCATGTACGCGTCCCCACCCGGGACCAGCAGCTGTCAGTGGACGTACCAGTGATTACCGGCAGGTGATTATTGCCTGCCAGTATGCGCCAGGGCATGGCGTGCCCGACGGCTATATGACACTCCCGACCAGGTAATCCACTCAATTACTTGACTGTCTCTGATGCCGACAGTGACGGCGACGGCCTCAACAACATCTATGAAGTAACTGATCTAGGAACCAGTCCGGAGAACGTGGACAGTGATGGTGATGGCCTTGTCGACGGTACTGACGGAATCGTTCTGATCACAGATCTGGCAGGTGGCATTGACAGTGACGGTGATGGCTTCGTTGATGGTGAACAGGACATCGGCACCGACCCTCTCACAACCAATATCATTGGCGATATTGCACCCAGATACAGTCCAAATTACCAACTGGATGCGGGAGACCTGGTGGTACTTACACGACTGGTTACCGGTGTTATTACCCCACCCCACTGGAGTCCGCACTTGGGGATATCAACGGCGACACAAAGATCAATACTGCAGATTTGTTGCTGTTACAACAGCTACTCATCGCGCCCTGATACAGACAGGCTTATTCTTCTGCCAGCAACTCCCTGATCAGTCGTTCCACCTCCGGATGATCAAAGTCACGCCCACCGACAGCCCGGTAGGCCAGCCGTCCTTTTTTATCGATGAGAAACGACGTTGGCAGTCCCTTGACACCGTAGTCCTCGGAGATGGCGCTTTCCGGATCAAACAGGATCGGGAAGGTCGGGAAGACATTCAGTTCACCGGTATAGGCAAACACGTGGTCGGGGTCTTCCCACTGGTTCACGGCCAGCACCGCGAATGACTCATCACCCAGTTTCTTGTACAGCGCTTCCAATGCCGGCATTTCCTTGCGGCACGGCGGGCACCACGTGGCCCAGAAGTTAACCAGTACCACCTTGCCGCGGAAATCCTGCAACGCATAAGACTCATCGTCCATGTCCTTCAGGGTAAAGTCCGGCGCTGCCACAAGCGGTGTAAGGGGTGTGAATTGATAGCCCAGCCCGGGGGTATCCGACTCCGCGCTGACAGTTGGACTTGCCAGGAGGATAAGCCACATCAATATCAGATAAACAGGCAGATTAGTCTTGTTTGGGCAGCTCAACTGGCGCACAGCGCACCTCCTCGATTCTTCTGGTTTCTGTTTTATCATCCTGTGTCCAGGAATACTCCAGTGTAAAGCGGCTGCCCGGCTGCAGCGCGATCGTCGTGAAGCCCTGTCCCCAGTCACCCACCGCAAAGGTCTGGTCATCCGGCAGCATCGACCAGCGAAAGGCGACCCCCATGTCGCGCCACTCGGCCACCCATTCCGACTTGGTCCTGATACGGTGCCGCACGCCGTCCGGCGTGATGTAGCGCCAGTCCGCCACACGATAGGACAGCGGCCGGTCTGTCGTGTTGCGTAAAATGGTGCCGAATACGCAGTAACTGCTGACCTTGTCGACAACCGTCTTCGGCAATCCCCGCGAGGTATAGACCGCACGCACGTAGTCAGGCAACACCTGGACGAATTCGAAATCAAGGGCATCGCCCTCGGACTTCCACGAAGACAATCCGGTGTCCGGGCTGACCTGCTCGTTTATGGCGCCAACACCCACGGCTGGCAACACCAGCCAGGCAACCACAAGCAGCCACGCCGGCGTTACCCCGCGTGCTTTCATGAGGCGGGCAGCGTTCATGACTTGCGCCTCGCATCAAGCGACAACTTCAGCAGCAGGATAACCAGAGGCGTGCCGTGCAGAAACAGGTCGAAGATATCAATTGGCCGCACCAGCGTACCGGCAAACAACATTTTCAGTTTTTCCCAGAGGTGCGGCTCCGGCGTGAACGGCGCCAGGGCGAGGAAAAGCGCCAGTGGAACCAGTAGCATATACGGGATATTGGCGAGCCATTTCATGGTGCAGCGGTCTCCTGTCGCTTTGCCTTGGATGATTACGGTAATATTGCCGACCCGCAAGCCGGGCGGCAGCAACGCATCAAGTTTATCAATTTCAGGACAGTGCAATGAGACTATTCTTCAAATACTTTTTCAAGGCCGCGCATTACATTATCGGGCCGATCCTGCTGCTGCTGGATGCCCTGGTACCACCCCGGGCTATGGCGCGTGACGCCGAGGCACAGCAACAGGTTGATAGCAGCACCCGCAACCTGGTGCTGTATCACTTCAAAATGTGTCCTTTCTCCATCAAGGTCAAACGTGCCGTCAGGCGCCTGTCGCTCAATATCGAGGCCCGCGACGCACTCAGGGATGAAGCCAGCCGGGAAGAATTACTCCAGGGTGGCGGCCAGATCAAGGTACCCTGCCTGAGGATCACCGATGAGCAGGGTAATGCCACGTGGATGTATGAATCATCCGACATTATTGCCTACCTGCAGGAGCGGTATGCCTGATCGTTGGCGATGGCTTTACTGCCAAGCCCTGGTTAATCGACTCGCATCGTTCGACAACCCAACGACTTTGCAGGATGATTCATGCAGTGACTGGTTTTACTGACTAGTAACGGATCAACAGTGGCTGGTAAGCATAGACGGCATTGATGTGATGCAACATGGCGTGCTGACCCTGCTCCCTCCAGATCGCGGTAATCGACTCCTGCACCTTCTTGTACCTGGCCTCAAGTCCGCCGATCGCACTCTCTTCGGCCGCCAGTTCTGACACGAGGTCCAGCCACATCCGGCTGACACCCATAATCATGGCCGGCCAGGTTTTCTGCACGGATTCCGGCCAGTGATCGTCACTGGTGTCTTCTATATCTGGCCGCGTTATGCGAGTGACGTCATCGACCGCCACCCTGGTCAACTGTCCACTTTCCAGCAGAGATTGCACCACCGCATGGTTCTCGATGGCATTGTAAATACGTTGCGCACCCTGTGGAGTACTGTAGAAAATAAAGCTGAAAACATGCCCATGACCATCGCGACTGGCACGCCGGTGTACTCGCCAGATGTACACGTCCTGGTAATAGTCATCAAAGATCGGGGCAATCACTTCACCGCCAATCAGTGTACCCATGTACCAGCGGGTTGCCTCGCCTTCAGGCCAGTCTATGTGGAAGCGTGCGTACCACCACCCTTCCCCGTCTGGCAAGGTGCCCGGCTCTGCCGCAACCTGTTCCTCAGCAGTGCTTTCTTCCTCGACAGGTGCAAGCGATGCACAGCCCCATAACCCGAGCGCAATGACGACGGTTATAAACAGTCTATGCAGCTCGTTCACCCGCCAGTCACGATCATCTTGTTGTATTCAGTGGCATCGAATACAACCTCCATGGCAGTGACCTTGCCATCCACCACGGTCGTCACCTGCACAACCAGCGCTGCATTCAGCCTGTCCATGGTGGTGTGGATCTTCAGCACACTGCAGACATCATTACCCTTGGCAAAGGTCTTGCAGCGCTCGATTCGCTCCAGAATCGGTCCGACGCGTGAAATACTGGCGATAAATTCATCGGCACTGGTGAATGACTCAATGGGACTCTGATAGGAAAACGTCTCATCAGACAAAAATTCACGCGCATGCTCGAAATCCCGTGCCTCAAAGGCATCGAACAAAGCGTTAACCACTTGTTCCGCTGCTTGTGGAATCATGCGGATGATTGTACCTGTATGGCAGAAATTTCTCTAACCATCCGCCGACACTCGCCAGGCAGGATTTTTCCTCGCGAATACACTACCATGACGCCCCTGTTTTAATCGGGACGGACGGATGCACGATTTCATTCCGGGGCAACGCTGGGTCAATTATGCCGAACTACAGCTCGGGCTCGGCACCGTGCTGTCGGTCGACTTGCGCACTGTGACGCTGCTGTTTCTCGCCAGTGGCGAAACCCGCACCTACTCCATGCAAACGGCACCGCTTACCCGGGTCGCGTTCGCTTCGGGTGACAGGATTCGCAGTCATGAAGGCAGGGCATTAACGGTTGTGCACGTTAACGAAGAGGACGGCCTGCTGACCTACAGTTGCACCGACGACGCGGGCGACAGCGTCGAACTGCCCGAGGGCGGTCTGGACAGCCACCTGCAGCTGAATCGGCCGGCCGAGCGCCTGTTCACGGGACAGGTTGACCAGGACCGGTGGTTTGAGTTGCGTTACCAGACGCTGCAACACCTCAACCGGCTGGCACACTCCGATTTGCGTGGCCTCACTGGCGGGCGCACCAGTTTAATTCCGCACCAGCTCTACATTGCCCACGAAGTGGCCAACCGCCATGCCCCACGGGTATTGCTGGCTGACGAGGTTGGTCTTGGCAAGACCATCGAGGCCGGCCTGATCCTGCATCAACAACTGCTAACGGAACGCGCGCAGCGCGTCCTGATCGTGGTACCGGAAACTCTGTTGCACCAGTGGCTGGTGGAGATGCTGCGCCGTTTCAACCTGCCATTCAGCATCCTTGACGAACCGCGTTGTCGTGCCATCGCGGAGAGCACCGGGCAGGAAAATCCGTTTCATACCGAGCAGCAGGTGTTATGCACGCTGGAGTTTTTCCTTGCCAATCCGGAACGCCATCAACAGGCGGTTGACGGCGACTGGGACCTGCTGGTGGTGGACGAGGCCCATCACCTGCAGTGGTCTCCGGACGATGTCAGTCCCGAATATCTCTTGATCGAACAGCTGGCCCGGGCAACGCCCGGTGTTCTGTTGCTGACGGCAACACCCGAGCAACTTGGCAAGGAAAGTCACTTCGCGCGCCTGCGTCTGCTGGACCCGGACCGTTTCCCCGATTTCGACAGCTTCCTGGAGGAAGAGTCCGCCTACGAACCGGTTGCCAATGCGGTCCAGGCACTCCTCGGTGACCAGCCGCTGGACGCACAGGCCGGCGCGACGCTGCGCTCCCTGCTGCATGATGCGGACAGCCAGGCACAACTTGAATGCGCGCTCGATGCCGACGCCGGTGCGGAACAGCAATCCAGCGCGCGTGCACAACTGGTTGAGCAGTTGCTCGATCGCCATGGCACCGGCCGCGTGCTGTTTCGCAACACCCGCAGTGCCGTCAAGGGTTTCCCGGAACGAACGTTGCTACGCTACCCCCTGCCCGCGCCACAACCCTACACCGAGGCACTGGCGAGCGCCCGATCAGGGCGCGCAACCGATCCGCAATACCTGCTCTGCCCGGAACTGCTGTACCAGGCCGGTGACGGCAACGAGCAGGCGCGCTGGACGCAATTTGACCCGCGTGTCGACTGGCTGTGTGAACAACTCCGGGCACTGCGACCACACAAGGTACTGGTGATTGCCGCAAGCGCCGATACCACCATGGACCTGGCGGAATGGCTGCACAGCAAAAAGGGCATCCATGCCGCCGTATTCCATGAAGGTCTGAGCATCATTGAACGTGATCGCGCCGCCGCCTATTTTGCCGACCTGGAATTCGGGACACAGATATTAATCTGCTCTGAAATTGGCAGTGAAGGCCGCAACTTCCAGTTTGCGCATCACCTGGTGCTGTTTGACCTGCCCCTGAACCCTGACCTGCTGGAACAGCGTATTGGCCGGCTGGACCGGATTGGCCAGCGTGAAACGATCAAGTTACATGTGCCCTGCCTCGAACACACACCCCAGGCTGTGATGCTGCAGTGGTATCACGAGGGCCTTGATGCATTCGAGCATGTCTGTCCCGCTGGACAAACCGTGTTCGCAGACGTGCAGGACCAGTTGCTGGAGGTGTTGCGCCAGCAGGCGGATCCGGCCGCGCTGATCAAGACGACCCGCAGCCGCCATGCAGCACTGAACGAGGCATTACATCGCGGCCGTGACCGGCTGCTGGAATACAATTCCTGCCGGCCTGGCATTGCCAGCACCCTGAAAAAACGGATCGAGGCCCGGGATAATGACAATCAACTGTTCAGCTACGTTGAACAACTGGTTGACTGCTACAGTCTCGATCTGGAGCCGCATTCGGCTGGCAGCCATATTCTCCGCCCCGGCGAACACATGCACAGCCACTTCCCTGGCCTGCATGAGGAAGGCATGACCTTCAGCTGCGATCGTGCCATCGCACTCGCCAACGAGGACCGCGAGTTTCTCACCTGGGAGCATCCGCTGATAACCGCCGCCATGGAAATGGTGCCTGCCAGCGAGACCGGCAACACGGCCATGACGACGGTCAAGTACAAGGGTGTCACTGCCGGCACTCTGCTGCTGGAATGCCTGTTTACGCTGGATACGGTGAGCAGCGAGGTACTGCAAACCAGCCGTTACCTGCCACCGACCACGATACGGGTAGTTGCAGACCAGTACGGCAAGGATCACAGCGAATCACTCACGCACGCGCGGATCAACGCGACACGACAGGCAATCCCGGCGGAAACAGCCATCAAGATCATCCGTACCTATTCACAGCCGCTGCGAGAACTGCTGGCAAGCTGCGAAGCATTTGCCAACCGGCAAGCGCCGCAAATCATCACGGCTGCCCGCGAGCGATCAACGCAGGCACTGACGACAGAGGTCGATCGTCTCAAGGTTCTGGCGCTGGTCAACCCGAATGTCCGTGCCGAGGAAATCGAGTTCATGGAGCTGCAACGCGAGGCATTGACGGTCGCACTCGACTCGGCGAGCTTGCGACTGGATGCACTGCGCGTGGTAGTGGCAACCTGACAGAAACCCGCCAACACCCTGGTTTGCAACGGGATAACGGCTGTTTCAGCCGTTACACTGTTTTTTATATGGCCACGGAATCCACGGAAGAACACGAAAATATTTTATGCAAGGTCTTAATTCTTCCGTGGATTCCGTGGCTATTTATTATTTCTTTGCGTTTAGTGTGGATGGAAATCAACCCGAAATCTCCAGAAACCTGACCACCTCCGCCAGGCGATCATCATCGACGATCAATAAATGCGGCACCCCGCCCAGCCCCGCGTTTTTCACTCGCAGCCAGTGGCGCATCGCCACCCCGTCACCGTTCATCCTGTCATATAACAGGCGGTAGAAGCGCACCAACAGCAAGGCCTGTTGCCAGTGTTCGGTACCTGTTTCGAGGTAACGCCGCGCGCACGCCAGTTCACCGATATCCCCGCACTTCAGATGTAACACCCGTGCCAGTTCAGCCTGGTACATATCAAGCAAGGCAATAATCTGCAACACGGACTGTGTCAGTTTGCGCGGATCGGATGTTTCGGCGGCTATCTCGAAGACCACTGCCTGCTTGCCGGGGTTTGCTGTTTTGTATGCAATGAGCACATAAAAGAGAACCTCTGTCCTTCTATAGCCACGCGTTTTAATACTATAATGATAACAGGGAATTATTATTCGCCCGTCCGCCGGGCGGGTCATTTATAGAGTAGAGGAGAACAGCATGTTTCTGAAAAACAAAAGCAATGGTGACCTGGTTGAAGTGTTGACGCTGAAAGACCTGTTCGACCCTTTCTGCACACAGTTGATTGGCCGCTACCAGCATGGCGAAGAACTGCAAGATCCCGAAAAATTCAACAAGTCGGACCTGAGCTTCCTCTCCGGCGAGCCGCTGCCACGCTGCTGGGTCGATGCCCATTACCGGGAGGGTGAACTGGCACGCTAATCTTGACCAGCCATCGCCCCGGATATGCCATGGCGATGTCGAAACCCTGTTTAAAAACGACATCGGGGGCGGTGTAAATCGACCCCGATGTGTGTGCATTATCCAAGCGGCTGCATGAATCAAGTGGGTTGATTTACTTGAGTGAAGAGTGCGCCATTACGGGAACAGGAAAGGATCAGGTATTCAGCGCTGTTTCCGGCGTTTCAGAAAGCGACTGACATACCAGCAACTGGACGTTATTTCAAAGCCCTGCTGCCGCGCCCAGTCAAGACCGGTGCGCACCAGCTTTTCGGCAATGCCGTGACCGCGAAGCGCAACGGGAACGAAGGTGTGGGTAAACTCGACACCTCGATCCGGCAACAGCCGGTATTCCAGCACGGATTCCTGGCCGTCCTGTTCGGTCATAAAGCGCTGTTTATCGGGCTGGTGTATTACACTGATGGTCATTTGATAGTAACCGGATAGTACAGACAAAAAGCTACTTGATAATCCGGTAACAGGGAACGTATTCACTGCCAGGCAGTTTCATGCGCTGCTGACTGACAAACGACCCCAGCAAGGCATCCATCGGTTCCATGATGCTGGCATCACCGCGAATCTCGAAGTGACCGTGTTTTTCAATCGCGCGGATGCCTTCATCCTTCACATTGCCGGCCACCACGCCCGAAAATGCACGACGCAGGTTGGCGGCCAGCGAATGAGGTGGCTGGTCCTGGCGTAATTCAAGGTTGCGCATGTTCTCGTGCGTCGGCGCAAAGGGTTGCTGGAATTCAGGATCGATCTTCAATCGCCAGTTAAAGTAATAGGCATCATCAAACTCGGCGCGGTATTCGCGTACCTGCCTGAGACCGGCCTGCATTTCCCGCGCCACCCGGTCAGGATCATTGATGATGATCTTGTAACGTTGCTGGGCCTCCAGACCAAGGGTATCGGTAATAAACCTGTTAATCTGCCTGAAGTAATCCGCGGCATCCTCGGGTCCGGAAAATATCAGCGGAAACGGTATATCGCTGTTATCGGGATGCAACAGTATGCCCAGAATATAGAGGATTTCTTCCGCGGTACCGGCACCACCGGGAAAGACCACGATACCGTGACCGGTACGCACGAAGGCCTCCAGGCGCTTTTCGATATCCGGCATGATCACCAGATCATTGACTATCGGGTTGGGTGACTCAGCGGCAATAATGCCGGGCTCGGTAATCCCCAGGTATTGCCCGTCATTGATGCGTTGTTTTGCATGGCCGATGGTAGCCCCCTTCATGGGGCCTTTCATGGCGCCCGGGCCACAGCCGGTGCAAATATCCGCACCACGCAGTCCCAGTCGATAGCCGACCTCCTTGGTGTAATCGTATTCCTCGCGCGATATCGAATGGCCTCCCCAGCAGACCACCAGCTTCGGGTTGGTCATCGGCCTCAGGATATTGGCGTTACGCAGGATATGAAAAACGGCGTTGGTGATACCCTCCGAACTCTTGAGATCAAAGTTAAGATTGTTGTCGATCTCATCGCTGACATAGATGACGTCGCGCAGCACCGCAAACAGATGTTCGGTGATCCCCTTGATCATCTTGCCATCGACAAAGGCATGTGCCGGCGCACCGGTCAATTCGAGCTTGATACCACGTTCCTTCGGAATAATGCGGATATCGAATGACTGGTAGCGCTCCAGCAGTTCCTTGCCGTCGTCCAGCTGGCTGCCACTGTTGAGCACCGCCAGCGCGCAATTCCGGAACAGCTTGTAGAGCCCACCCTGGCTGGTATCGAGAAGTTTGTTCACCTCGGCCTTGGAGAGGACTTCCATGCCGCCTGCAGGTGAGATGCGCGCATCGATTACATCATATTTCATAAGCGTTTGTGTCTTCTCCAACTGTGTAAATGCGTTCAAGCCCGGCGCCGCTGCGCGCTGCCAAGAAAAGCCGCTACTTCAGCGCGCGACACCCGTGTCAGCGCCTGCATCACGGGAAATGCGATATGTTCGAGTTGGTAGCGATCACGCAGTTCATCGAGCATACCGAGCCACAGGCCGGCTGTCATTTCAGCGTCGGCCAGCGCGCGGTGAAAGGTGCCGTCTGTGGGGATATCCCGGTACTCAACCAGGGTACCGAGCTTGTGGTTGGGGGCATCCGGATAGACACGACGCGCGGCTAGCATGGAACAGGCAAATCTGCCGCTGTAATCATGCCCGATACGGCTGAATTCGGCATCGAGAAAGCGGCGGTCAAACGAGGCATTGTGCGCCACCAGGTCAAAGCCATCGATAAATGCCGAGAATTCTCGCATCACGGATTCACAACAGGGGGCATCACACACCATGTGATTACTGATACCGGTGAAGTTTTCGATAAAGGCATTGATGCGGATACCCGGGTTCATGAGAGACTGGAACCGGCCCGTCACCTGTCCGGCCTCAAGCCTGACGGCGCCCACTTCTATGGTGCGGTCACCCCGATCGGGCGACATGCCGGTGGTTTCAAAATCGAGCACCACGACCGTATCTGCCCGGCGCATGTCTGCCTGCTTCATTATTCAATCATCCTTACTGGCCAGATCCCGGTATTTCTCCGCGACAAAACGCGGTGTACAGATGCACAAGAATATCAGGTCTGCAGGTCCTGTATTGCAAATACATTGCGGCACACCCGCAGGGATATTAACAACATCCAGCGCACTCACTGACTGCATCGGCTGATCGCCCACGGTCACCTCACCCTGCCCCTCGATGATGACGTAACGTTCCAGGATGCCGCTGAGACAATGCAAGCGCGTCGTCATACCCGGTGCCACGCGCGCCCGTGCAATCGAGCAGTCGGTATCCGCTGCGCTGTTATGCAGCTCCACGATATAACAGCCTTCCTCCATATAGGTCTCGGTCTCTGGCTGAAAACGGTTGATTGTCGCCATGCGGTCACCCTCAATGATCAAATACAGTATCCCCGGACATGGCTAGTTCACCGTCTTGCGCCGGGTACGCGTGGTAGCCTGTGCCCGCAGTGGGTCTTCCGGCCAGTGGTGTTTCGGATAGCGCCCCTTGAGTTCCCTTCTGACATCATGATAACTGCCTTGCCAGAAGGCGGCGAGATCCTGTGTGATCTGTACCGGCCGTCGTGCGGGTGATAACAGGTGCAGCAGCAGCGGTACGCGTCCGGCGGCAATACGTGGCGTCTCCGTCAAACCGAACATTTCCTGCAGGCGAACTGCCAGTACCGGGGTCGCCTGGCTGTAATCCAGCCGCACCCGTGAACCACTCGGCACCCGCAGGTGCGTCGGCGCCTGTTCATCCAGTCGTTGCTGTGCCGGCCAGTCGAGCTGCGCCAGCAGGATGGCATGCAAATCCAGTCGCTTCAAATGTGTCAGTCGCGACAGCTCCGTGATGTAGGGCAGCAACCAGGATTCCAGCGTGGCCAGCAGTGCGCTATCGCTGACATCCGGCCAGGACTCCGGCTCCAGGCCCCGCATGAAACACAGGCGTGCCTGTAGCTCGCGCGACGCGGCATCCCACGGCAGCACCGCAATCCCCTGCCTGCGTATGCCGGTCAGCAGTGCCTGTGCCACGGCCTGCGGATCGGCCTCTTTCCAGGGTTCGTCATCAAGCACCACTTCACCCAGGCGCACCTGCCGGCGTGCCTGCACACAGCCCTCGCGTTCATCCCAGTCGACGTGCGTCACGGTGGTCAGCAGCGCGGCATGCGTATCGCGCAGCTGTTCATTTTGGACCCGTGCAGCCAAGTGAATACGCGCCTCACGGGCACCGTCGAGATGTGCCGCCACGATCATGTCCTCGGCCGCCAGGGGTTCCGCATCGATGAACAGCGCACCGCGCCCGTTACTCATGATGAAGCGGTTGTCACTGCCCGCTCGCCGCCGCGCGATGCGATCCGGGTAGGCAAAGGCCAGCAACACCCCGGCCATCGACAGATCGGCGTGATCCGGCGGATGCGGCTCACAGCGAAGTTGCCGCTGCCATTGCGCCGCGGTGGCACGAATCTGTCGCAGCAGCCCATCACTGGCCGCGGGTGACTTGCGGATCTTCCGCAGCAATTCAACCCGCAACGTGATATCCGCATCACGTCCGGCGGAGGCCGTCATTGGATCACGCTCACCCAGCAGTGCTGCCAGCTCACAGGCCAGTACACCAGCGCCCAGTGACTGCCCCTTGAGCATCATGTGCGCCAGCCGCGGATGGGTACCGAACTGCAACATGTCACGGCCATGTGATGTGATGCGTGCTGCGGCATCGAGTGCACCGAGCTGCTGTAGCAATACCGTGGCCTGCGCCAGGTGTGCGGCAGGCGGTTCATCCAGCCAGCGCAACTGCGTCACGTCACGTACCCCCCACTGTGCCAGCTCCAGCACCAGTGGCGTCAGGTCGGCCTGCAGTATTTCCGGTGTCGACCGCGCCAGCAGCGTCTGCTGTTGCGACCACAAGCGGTAACAAACACCCGCCTGCAGGCGCCCGGCACGACCGCAGCGCTGCTCGGCCGATGCCTGCGATACCGGGACGGTCACCAGCTGGCTCAGCCCCGTGTTGGGATCAAAACGTAACTGACGCGTGAGACCGGCATCGATTACCACGCGAATACCTTCGATGGTCAGGCTGGTCTCGGCAATCGCGGTGGCCAGCACCACCTTGCGCCGGCCTGCAGCTGCCGGCTGGATAGCAGCGTCCTGCGCCTGTGCAGACAGTTGCCCGTAAAGCGGTGCCAGCAACACGGACTCATCCAGCGGCGCCGCCTCTAACAGCGCTTGCAGTTGCCGTATCTCGCCGGCACCCGGCAGGAACACCAGGATACTGCCCTCCTCGTCACGCAGCGCAGCCAGCACCTGGCGTGCGACTTCATGACAGAATGCGCGGCGCTCGCGTGCAAAATGTGCGCGTACGGGCCGGTACTGTTGTGTCACCGGGAAACTGCGACCGGCACTGCTCAGCAGCGGCGCATCACCCAGTAGCTGTGCAACCGCGTCGCCATCCAGTGTGGCGGACATCAGCAGCAAACGCAGATCTTCGCGCAATGCCGACTGGCTATCGAGGCACAATGCCAGCCCCAGGTCACCCGCCAGGCTGCGTTCATGGAATTCGTCGAAGATCACCAGGCCGGCCGCTTCAAGCGTCGGGTCCTGTTGCAACATACGTGCAAGGATGCCCTCGGTCACCACCTCAACACGTGTCGCCGGCCCCACCCTGTTATCAAGGTGCACACGATATCCGACCGTCTCACCGACGCGCTCCCCGAGCGATTTCGCCATAAAGCGTGCCGCGGCACGGGCAGCCAGCCGGCGCGGTTCCAGCATGATGATTTTCCTGTTCTGCAGCCACGGTGCATCCAGCAGGGCCAGGGGCACACGTGTGGTCTTGCCGGCACCGGGTGCTGCCTGCAGCACGGCATTGCACTCTTGTGTGAGTGTCCGGCGCAGATCAGGCAGCAGTTGATCGATTGGCAGACTGTGCATGCTCAGTTCTGCCATACCGCCATTCCCTGGCCACGCAGCCACTTCGCCAGGGCCGCTTCCTGCTGCTCGTCGCTGAGTCCGCTGCCGTCAAAGCCATCGATCAGTTCCTGTGCCAGTTCAATACCGTAGTTTCTCGGATATTTGCTGCTTCTGTAACCGAGCTTGTGTTGCTGGAAGCGATCACCGGGTTCATGAATGGTCATGCCGACGTACACACAGGGCATCCCCTCGATATAGCCGGGGTTCTCATGGCGAAATTCCCGGCGCCACAGCACTTCCGGGTCCAGGGTAATGACGTAAAGGTTGCGCGGCTTTTTCTTTTTCCCTGCACGGCGGGCCTTCTGCTGCCATTCCAGGATCAACACATCCCGTTGCTCGTCGGTTATTTTCATATCCCGCTACAGGTCATCTGGACAAATTAAAAAACACAATTAAAATCCCTGCTGGCCACCTGCAGATGCTGCGGTGATTTAAACTACAGCAACACATAATTATTCCCGACAGGATCCCCTATGAACGACGCCATTGCCTGCCCCTGCCAGTCAGGCCTGAACTATGACACATGTTGCGAACCCCTGATCAAGGGTACTCGCCCTGCACCTGGCCCGGAAGCCCTGATGCGCGCACGCTATTCTGCCTTTGCCATGGTAGAAATGCCCTATCTGCTGAACACGCTGCATCCCGGCCAGCGCAACGATTACGACGAGGCAGGCGCCACCACCTGGGCACAGGAATCCGACTGGACCGGGCTGGAAATCCTCAATGTCACCGGCAACCCGGAAACGGACACGACCGGCACGGTTGAGTTCAAGGCGCATTACCGCCGCAAGGGTGAAAAGCTCGAGCATCACGAACTGGCCGAGTTCCGCAAGAGCAACGGCGTCTGGTATTTCTTCGATGGCAAGATGGTCAGCCCCGGACAGGTAAGGCGTGACGCACCCAAGGTTGGCAGAAACGAGCCCTGCCCCTGCGGCAGTGGCAAAAAATATAAAAAGTGCTGTGGCTGATCGTCCAGTGGCCGCGTAACAGGCTCTCAATTTAATGTGGGGGTATCAACCTGTATAGACCAGTGGCTGGCAGCATTGCCTGCACATGTAACGACCCTTCCCGCCCTGCACGCGGTTGTGCCGGACGGCACTGAGTGCATGGGTAGTACATGCACATGAGTAATTAAAGCGTCGCTGGCGCCGCTGCGGCACGCCACTCAGGTCATAGCGGCAGGTCACCGTCGGCTCGGCGCCCAGTTGGCACATGATGGCTTTCCACTCCGCACCGTGTGGTCGAACATTCCGCCAGCCGTACAATTCGGACACCAGATAGTGCGCGACCTCATGCGGCACCGTGTTGGCAAGATTGTCGTCAAAATATTTACCGAACAGATACGGGTTGTAGCGAATCTCCTGCTGCTGCCGGCGTACCCGGAACATCCCGGCGATGCGACCGCTCAGGTCAAAGTGAATAGACGGCAGCGAAAATTCCCGCTCGAACAACTGCTCTGCCCGTCGAAGATATTCACGGGTGGCAGTAACAACCTGCTCCTGCTGTGACGGGTTGATGGGGTTAACGGTCATGGTACCGGCAATATTTGAAACCGGCATTAAAGCATTATCATTTCACTTCGGCCAGCTTAAAGTTTCCCATCATCTCGTCTATGCTAAACACAGATGAGCGCTGACATCGACAATGGCTATCGCCTGGTTTCGGCAGTATTCCTGCGCCTGCTGGGTGTCATCTACCTGATCGCCTTCACCTCGATTGCTCTGCAGGTCGAAGCACTGGCGGGCAGCCAGGGTATTCTGCCCATCAGCGAACGGCTGCTCGAGTTCACCAGCAACTACGGCTATGATCGCTATTTCAGGCTGCCGACTCTGTTCTGGCTGAATGCCAGTGATGCCGCCCTGAACGGCGCCGCTATCGCCGGCTGTATCGCCGCTTTATTCATCATGTTGCAGCGCTTCTCGCGAGCGGCGCTCATTGTCGCGTATGCCCTCTACCTGTCGCTGTTCTACGCCTGCTACCCGTTTCTGAACTTTCAGTGGGACGCCCTGTTGCTGGAAACCGGGTTCCTGGCCATTTTTCTGACACCGCAGTCGCGGGTCGTCATTCTGCTTTTCCGCTGGTTGCTGTTTCGGCTGCGTTTCATGTCGGGAATTTCCAAACTCTCCAGCGGCGACCCGCAGTGGGCCAACCTGACTGCACTGGATAGCTATTTCGAGGTGCAGCCATTACCCAACCCGATTGCCTGGTATGTACACCAGTTCCCGGAGTGGCTGCTGCGCTTTGGTACCCTTGCCACACTCGTCATTGAAATCCTGGTGCCCTTCATGATGTTCTTGCCGCGGCCCTGGCGCTTTGCCGCCGCGTGGATCACCATATTCTGGCAAGTACTCATTATCCTCACCAGCAATCACAACTGGATCAACTTTCTGACCATCGTCCTGTGCCTGTTCCTGTTCGATGACAGGGCCCTGCGCCGCGTGCTACCCGGGCGCTTGCCGGCGCTACTGGGATGGAGAGCATCGACCACGGTTCGCGCCCACGCCGTCAAGCAATACGCCGTTGGTATCCTCGCGCTCTTTGTCCTCAGCATCGGCACTCTGAAAACCTACGAACTGGCGACCGGTGAACGCATAAACGGCTGGCTCGGCGACACGATGAGATTGTCGTCTGCCTACAGCATCACCAACGCGTACCATGTGTTTCCAACCATGACGACGCGACGCATAGAGCTGGAAATACAGGGTTCACATGACGGCCTCGACTGGCAAACCTATCATTTCAGGTACAAGCCTGATCAACTGGAGCAACGCCCGCAGTTCATTATCCCGCATCAGCCACGCCTTGACTGGCAGATGTGGTTCGTGACACTGCACCCGCGTCATGTTCCCTGGTTCGGCTACTTCCTCGAGGCACTGCTGGACAACTCCCCCACCGTGACTACGCTGCTGCAGCACAACCCCTTTGCGGATGAAGAAGCGCCGCGATACCTTCGCGTTGATGCCTGGGAGTATCATTTCACCGACCGTGAACAATACAAACAAAGCGGCAACTGGTGGCGGCGCGAACCACTGGGCCCGTTTACACCGCTGCCAGGCATGGCGCGCCGCGAGCCCGTAGTGGAATGACAGCGAACAGAATAGTAACGTCATGGTCATAGCCCTGTAATAAAACAACGTATACACTCACGCGCATGAACGAGATACTGAAGACGGCCATACATGATCAGCGTGTCGCGCTGGCCGGTATGCTGTCGCCACCACTGGCTGAACTGGCACAGCAGTGTGCCAACGTGTGGGGTTCGCGCGAGGACCTGGACATCGTTCTGACTGATGGTTTCCGTTCCGTACCGCATTGCCTGTTTCTGTATGCCATGGATGCCAACGGCATCCAGATCAGCGACAATGTCGGTCTCGGCGGACTGCTACCCGAGCACTTTGGTCGTGACCGCTCCGGTCGTCCCTATATGCGCGAGTCGGTACCACCCTGGGGATTCCTGCTCTCCGATGCCTACCTCAGTCTGCGGGTTAACCGGCCATCACTGACGGCCCTGCAGGTCGTACGCCGCGGCGACGAGATGCTGGGTTATATCGGCGCCGACTTTGACCTGCGCGACCTGCCCGCCACGACCGAGCGCTATGAAGAACCTGCTGACTGGCGTCAGATCAAGGGCGACCCGTCGATCCGCGGCACGGTATTCCAGCAGCACCGCACCGAGAGCGTGATGGACCGGAACATGGAACCGGCCTGCGCCATCCTTAAAGAACTGTTTACCGATCGCGGCCTGTTCCAGGCGGTGATTCACTTCTCCAGCAGCCGTACTACCGTCTGGTTCATGGAGGACCCGTATCGCTACCGCATCCTTGACCACGAGGCACTGAGTGACCCGGATATCTGTCTTTTGTATCCGCGCACCCCCTACCCGGAAGATGCGGTTATTCCACGCAAGGATGTCCTCAAGGTATTAAACGGTATGCGGCAATTGCGCATGGCCGATGAGACCTTGTACCTGCGGTCGTCGTCGATCAACATTTTTAACGGCCTGGTCAGCCTGACATTCTCCTGTGACGGTACCCACTACATGTCATGGCAGGAGTTTCTCGACAAGGATATGTCCTTCTGGGTAGGCTGCGCGGCGTAGCCAGCTGCGTTCATAGAAATTGTCATGTAGCAGCGGCGTCCTCGCCGCGATTGTTTTTTATTAAAAAACAATCGCGGCGAGAACGCCGCTCCTACAGCTAATCGATATCAAACGTTATTTAAGCATGATACCAAGCCACTCCGTCCAGGCAGTGAACAGCGATTGGTCCACAGCTGCCACTGAAGAACGCGGCGTCAATGCGTGCGTAAAGATGGTTTCACCGTCGAGGGTGGTCGAATACCCGCCGGCCGCTTCAAAGATAAAATTACCGGCCGCGTAGTCCCAGATATTCGAGCGGCCGTGCAGATAAATATGACAACGCCCGGCGGCCAGCCAGCACCAGTCCAGCGCCACCGAGCCAAAACTGCGCTGCGAGGCATACGGTATCTGTGTCACCAGGCGGGTGGCTAGTTCCTTGTCAAGACGTTTGAAATCAATCAGCGCCGTCGTCTGACCGAGTTCAAGACCTGTTTGTGCCACCCGCAATGGACCATCATTCAATCGCGCACCCTGCTCACGGCTGGCAGTAAAACATTCATCACGCACCGGGTCATAAACCATTCCGAGCAACACCTCACCCTGCTGCAACAGGGCCAGCGATACACAAAAATAGGGAATGCCGGCGGCGAAGTTACTGGTGCCATCCACTGGATCCAGGCACCATACCGGTTGGCCGCTGGCCAGCAGTTCGGTCTGCTCGGCGACCGTCATTTCTTCGCCAAGAAACACCGTTTCCGGCCACTGCTGCAGTAGCTCTGCTGCAATACGGGACTGCACTGCAAGGTCCGCCTCGGTGAGTACGCTGCCATCACGCTTGTGCTGGCGCTCCACCCGGGCAAAACGCGGCAACAACTCCTCCTGCGCGGCAGGTATAATGATGTCTTTCAGTGCAGTCAACGAATACGTCATAGAGTATTTCTCACGGATTACAGGGTTATCGGCTGGCCAATGTCATGTCAGACTGTGCATTCTATATCAGCCGCAACGGATCTTTCCCATGAAAGCCATTCACATGACAGCACCCGGACCGGCAGAGGATGTTCTCACGGTCGTCGAGGTCCCCGAACCTGAAATAACAGCAGGCAGCCAGATCAAGGTCCGGCTGAAAGCAGCGGGCGTCAATCCCGTTGACACCAAGTTGCGCAGCCGCGGTGTCTTTTACCCCGAGGCACTGCCGGCAATCCTTGGCTGTGACGGGGCCGGCATCGTGACAGAGACCGGTAACACGGTGACGCGTTTCCAGCCGGGCGACGCCGTCTGGTTCTGTCACGGCGGACTCGGCGGTGCACCCGGTAATTACGCCGAATACACCGTGCTGGATGAATCAGAGGCAGAAGCCAAGCCGGCCGCACTCGGCTTTGAGGAGGCTGCCGCCCTGCCACTGGTACTGATTACCGCGTGGGAGGCATTGTTCGATCGCGCCGGACTCAGCGAAGGACAGAGCGTCTTGATCCACGCCGGTGCCGGGGGCGTCGGCCACGTTGCGATTCAACTCGCCAAATCGGTGGGCGCGCAAGTAGCAACCACCGTGAGCACACCGGAAAAGGCCGCCTTTGCCAGGCAACTCGGCGCCGACAGGACCATCCTGTACACGGATGAGGACGTAAATGCGGCCATCATGGACTGGACGTCAGGACGCGGGGTCGATGTCGTGCTGGATACCCTTGGCGGTGACACGTTCCGCAACAGTCTCGAACTGGCATGTGTCTATGGCCAGGTGGTCACGCTGCTGGACCCGGGGAATGACGTCAGCTGGGGTACGGCGCGCAATAAAAACCTTGGCATCCACTTCACCCTGATGCTGACGCCGATGCTGCAAGACCTGCCGGAGGCAGGCAAGCACCAGGGTGACATCCTGAATCGCTGTGCAGAACTGGTTGCAGACGGAAGACTAAAAGCCGGGGTTTCCTTGACCCTGCCGCTTGAAGACGCCGCCAGGGCGCACCAGTTGATCGAGGCAGGTCATGTACAGGGCAAGATTGTCTTGACCCTGTAAATCCGCCAAGCAATATGCAGTGCCGGGGAATTGTTATTCTGGTTTTTCGAGCCGTTCAGCCAACGCATTCAGCTCATCGGCCAGCTCCTGAAAACAGTCATAGCGACGAAGTTTTACCCGGTGGCTGTAGAAACCCTCTCTCAATGCCTTGACATGGCGCATGATCGGCAAGGTCGGTCCGATTATGCGGTGGGTATATACCGTGACCAGCACGACCATCGATACGATGTATCCCGCCAGCAATAACAGGGACATGGATTTAAAGTCGTGCACCTGCTGGTTAAGTATGGCCTGCACATATTCAGCCTGGGTCGTATTCTCGACCAGTGTGATATAGGTTTGTTCGAAGTACAACTTGCCAAACAAGGCAGTAAGTAACATGAAACCCAGCGACAGCATCAGGGCATAGACGGCCAGTTTGAGTTGCAGCACAGGCTTCAGCAGCAAGTTTCTTGCCTTGCGATGCTCGTTGAGCCCAAGACGCCTGAGTATGGATTGATGATTGTTCATGGTTACGTGACTCCCCGCAAGAGCCGGCTGCCCACCACGGGACGGCCTGTTTAAAGGTGTATAAAGGGTATCGCGGGGCGTCGGGATAGCTTTAGGGAAATTTGGCCGGATACATGTGCCCGGCACACGCGAACTGCGGCCAATTACAGGGCCATGACAGGTAACATACTGGAATACTGAAAGGATCCCTGGCGGACACTCCGGAATCGATTCAGCAACATAAGGAAAATATTCAGTCTAGCCTGTCACCGTCATGGCCGGACTGGAAACCCAGCAATACTGAAACAACCATGATGGCACTGACCAGCAGGAAAACGGCAGACGCAACGATCAGTGCCTCTGCCATGGTAATGCCGAACAGCAACTCCGGCGTGTAGCCACACGAGGTCTGCACCTTGAACATGGCCGGAAACCAGCTATCGAGCGCGAACCATGCCGGCAAACCGAGATCAAGACCGCAATCACTGAAGGTAAAGCCGCGCTCTGTACCCAGCAGCTGGTAAGACCGTTCCAGCATGCCAATGGCGATCACAACGGTCAGCATGTGTGCCAGCAGGTTCATGAACGCGTTGCGCCGCATCCAGATGGCCGCCAGCGAAACAAGGATCAATGCCATCACCCAGATACGCACCTGTATGCATAAAACGCAGGGTTGCAGCTCCAGCACATACTGATAATAAAGTGCAACACCCTCGAAACACAGGCCGACCACGAGCAGCAGCGCCCAGTAAGTGGCACTTTTACTGACTTTCTCAAGCCGACCAAAGACACCGTCGTTCATGGTTACCACCTTGTGAGACACTGTTGCAACGATTACGCTGCCTCTTCATTATATCAATCACGCATATCCGCTTGCAGGGGCATCACACTCACAGGGCCCGGGATTCACGAATCCCTGGCTGCAGCAGGAATAGCGCAGCACTATACCCTAATGCTATACAGTTATCAGTACACACCGTCAGGCTGTCGCTGACGTCACTGGTTAAAACCCTGGTGGTTACCTATTATTATTCGGGTATGGAACACAGCGCATTATCCGTCACCGACAGAACCAATGCAGAAGAGGCCATTGTGTTTGTGCGCGAAAAACTGTCCGGCTACGACCTGCGGTTACTTGACTGGGTGCGCCTCTATCCGATGACTGACGCACAGCACCAGTCACAACTCGATGGCGAGTGCCCGCCCGTCACACTGAGCACCTGCTGGAAGCCACGCGACACGGTCACGGTAAGCGATCCGCCGCTGCCACAGCACAAATACCGCATCAAGGTGAATGTCTGGCAGGGCAATGACTACCCGGCCGAGGAAAGCAACTGGGGACGTATCCCGCCACGCCCCATCCGGCGGCGCAGTATCCCGGATCGCTACACAACACGCGGGCTGTGCAGGTGGCGTTATCCCGACAGAATGGTGGCCACGGTACACGGCCTCGCCCGGCCACTGTTCCTGTATCTCGCCAGTACACGGCAGGTGCCACTCAACCCGAGTGACAGCAATGCCAGCGCATGGGCTCATCGGTGGGCGGTTGAATGGCTGAGGGATCGTCACCAGGAACGCGAAGCCGAGGCCATGATCACGCAGTTGATGCAGTGGGCACTGATCCAGAGCCAGGGACTGTAAGCAGGTAGCGCGTCTGCGGTCGGATTACCCGCACATGGGTTGCACTGTGCTAGTCGATGGACAGGCTGGCAAGTTCATCGTCCATGACAGGCTCATTATCATCTGCAGGCAGTACCGTCATGGCCGATTCCAGTACCGCAACATGCTCCCCGGGTGATAAGTCACGGCCCAGACGCTGCAGACGGCTGCTCAACCCGGGATCCGACTCGGCACGCTGCCAGAACTGCAGCAGCCCGGCGGGCGCATACTCTGAACCCGCAAGTATCAGCAGTGCGATTTCAGCCATCTCCTCGACCTGCTGCTCATCGTATACACGATCCAGCTCATCGAGATCGGCCGCTTCAACATACAACCAGCGTGTCATGCCGGGGCCGCTGACTGCCACGACACCCTGCGTGAGGAGCATGATGCCGATACTGGCGGCAATATCAGTCACGCCAAACATCAGCTCCGTACCCATATTGAATTCAACCGGATCTGTGTGGCGCGCCAGTCCGTGGGCCATTTCACAGGCCAGCAGGCCGGCGAGTTCGTCCTGATCATCGACCACGTCAAAGATACCGGACCAGATCAGGATCGTGTTGCCCTGAATTGCACGCACATCGATAACATCAGGCGCATCAAACAGATATATCTGCCAGTCATCGGGGGATGTGCCCGCTGCCAGCGCCAGCTGTGCAAGCAGGTGTAGCACTTCATAATAGTCCCGACTGCTGTCATCAAGCGTGTAATCATCGCTCAGGTCGTCGATGACCTCGTCGACATGTTCCTCAACGAGCATGGTCGGTGTCGCAGGTACGGGGATATTGCCGGAGGGAATCCGCACAGGCTGAACGGTGCAGGCGATAACGACACTCAGTCCTGCAAGGGTGATTGCCAGCTGTTGTAGTTTTTGTGTCAGCGTGTGCATGCCAGCCCATTGCATCACAACCGGGACCACGCATTCAACACCACCCGACCGGGACATCATCCCCGCCGGCCTGACAATCACGTTCGATACTACAAAACGCGATAGCAGACACAGACTTGCAGCCGTATGTTCGATAAATTTCTAATTGCATTCAGTACGGATTTCGGTCAAAGTACGCACCCATATCGGCCGATGGTGATGTGGATCATGAAAAAATTTCTCCTGCCCTGTTGTCTATCATTTGCCCTTGTTACCGGCACCGGCATGGCCGCGGACAAAGCCACGCAGCTGGCAAAACTGGAAACCGACCCGGTAAATGGTCAATCCGCCGCACACTCACCCTGGGAATCACTGAACCCGAAAAAACTGCAACTCAAGTCGACTGCCGCGCTGGTACTCGACCAGCAAGGTGAAGACGTCTACGCCAAGCAGGTGAGCGAGGCGCACCCCATCGCCTCAATCACCAAACTGATGACCGCCATGGTTATCCTTGATAGTGGTCTGGACCTGCAGGAGAAGATCACTATCACCAAGGAAGACCGTGATCTTATTCAGCTGACCGGCTCACGTTTGCAGTATGGCGCCACCCTGACGCGCGGACAGATGTTGCAGCTGGCATTGATGTCCTCCGAGAACCGGGCTGCAGCGGCTCTGGCCCGCACCTGGCCACAGGGAAAGGAGGCGTTTGTCGCGGCCATGAATACAAAGGCTGTCTCGCTTGGTATGCATTCCAGTCACTTTTATGACCCTGCCGGCCTGGATGCCAGGAATGTTGCCTCCGCCCGGGATCTGGGGAAAATGGTGCATGCCGCCATGAGCTATCCGCAGATTCGCAAGGCGACCACGACCCGCTCTGCCAGTGTCTACCCCTACAAGGGACGCGGCGAACTGCGCTTCAACAACACCAACCGCCTGCTGAAAAACGCGGACTGGGACATCCAGCTGAGCAAGACCGGCTATCTCAACGAGGCCGGTCGCTGCCTCGTCATGCACACGGAGATTGCCGAACAACCCCTCACCATCGTGCTACTCAACTCCTACGGCAAACTGACACCCTTCGGTGATTCCAACCGTATCCGCAAATGGATTGAAAGCGGTATCTAGACCTGCCACTGTTACGTTTTCCCTGATTTGTCCCACGCACCTGGCAGGTCAAGCGCCCGTTTGATCCGCTGGATGATGGCCTCGACACTGCTGGCACCGGGAATGCCGGCACCTGCCGTGATGCGACGACCGTCACGGGTGAGCACCTTTATCTGGTAGTAGGCCCGCGACCGGGTTCCCTGGCTGGCCTGCATGCCGATAGATCGTTCAATGGCAGTGATTTCCGCGGCGTCGACATGGCGCGTAAAGTGCAGGCCGAAAAGACCGCGCACCGTTGTGAGGCCCTGCCTGCCCGCCGTGACGCGCAATGAATTTCCCAGCAGATAGAGTCCCCAGACAAGAATCAGCGCACCGACAAGGACAAACAGGCCGATAAACAGGTTAGACAGGCCGTCTTCATCTGCCAGCGCATGGAACAGCCATGCGAAGCCCGCGAAACCGCCGCCGGTGAGCAGCGTACCAAGGGCGAGCACCGGGTGACGCAAATAGGGGTAATACAGTTCAATACCGGCACCGGTTTCCCGAATCCGGACGACCTTGTCGGAGGGCAGCAGTACATTCGATACAACCCGGTGACCCCTGATCTGATCACGCGCGGTCTGCGGGCCGGCATTTTTAAACACCGGGATGTCCCAGCTACGTTCAAGGTCGGTGCCCGGCAGACTCGCCGAGATCTGTACGCTCCATTCGTTCCAGCTGTCACCCCCCTCGCTGCTCTCGGGCAAATCACCCGGGGGATGGAACAGGAAATGCAACCGCGTGCCATACATTCCGGCACGCACTTCCGCAAGTTGTTCATCCTGCCATTTGACATCACGCACCGTTTGCCTGCTTTTACCGGAACGTCTTGTATAGGCATGCTGGCAGGTCAGTGTGACGAGGAAGCGGTAACTCGAATGATAGGCCAGACGCAATTCCACCGTGCCACCAACGTCACCACCGATCGCCCCGGGAAACGGATCCATGTGCAACGGCGTGCTGCCGAAACGCCGCCAGTTGAGCGTCCGGCGAATGGCCCATGTCAACAGACCGAGTCCCACCAGAGGAAAGATGAGCGCAACCCAGGCAAGTGGGTTGCCCCTGGCCAGTTCTGCCGGAAGAATAAACGGAATGGGGGAAGAAAGCGCGTTCCAGAAGAGCGCAAAACCCCAGGCAAACCATAGCGTGCTTCTGGCACTGGAGCGGATGCGATTGTCGCTCCACGCCGCCCTCGCCTGCCAGTCCGCGAGGCCGGGCGGCACGGGCTTCGGGGTACGATTCACGTACCACAACACCACGGCACCAAAGCCGCCAAAGGCGACGACAAAGATCAGCTTGAAACCCAGCAGGCCCCGGCGCAGGTCGCGATCAAAAATGGATTCAGACGGGTCGCGGTGATTCACCCACAGCGTGGTGTGTGTCTGTCCCTTGAGGCGGCGCCAGGTATCGCGCTGCCAGTTGCCGACATTATCACTACCGCCGTCGGCAATGCCGACACGATCACTGCTGTAGTGTTGCCCGTCATAGTCATACTCGAAACGGGCGGTTACTTTATAGGTGCTACTGTCATCGGAATCGTTTGTCTCCAGCTCGACCGCAACCACCTTTGCCGGCACCTGCACCCAGTCGCGCATGCGCAGGGCATCCCACAGGTTGGGGACCACACTGAAGAGCAGAAATCCGGCCCCGACCGCAAAAAACAGCAGGCCAAACAACATGGCCGCCCGGTAGCCACCGCGCCTGTCCTGCGGCGATGTCACTCTGCTGTGTGTCATATGGTTTGCCAACCGTTGCCGCCCCGGGCACGCTGAGCTGCATACAGATCCTGACTCAAGGGAAACTACTTGCCCTGCAGGTACCAGCGATCGTGGAACGTCGCCACCCAGCTGGGCTTGTAAGCCACTGCCAGCGAGACCACCGCACCGTTCAGGAACCCTTCGCCGAACATCAACATCGGCAGGATCAGCAGAAAATTATTGCTGATGCTGTCAACCGGATGCACACCGGCCAGATGCTGTATGTATGCGCTGGCGAGACCGGCCAGCAACATCGACAGCGCCCCGGCGAGAAATGCATTCACAAAGATGTAGATAAAGAAATTATGCGGCAACTTGCGCTGACAGACATACAGGAAGACACGGGTAAACAGCACCGGCACAACGCCCATAACCAGCGCATTGATACCAAAGGCCTGCCAGCCGGCCGGTCCCTGCCAGGTGGTGATAGCCAGCACAATGCTGATCGCAAACAGCGCAAACTGCCATTCGAACATGAGACACAGGAACGTTGCACCGAGCAAGTGATAGTCAAAACCGCGCTGGATACCGCCACGCAGGATCCACAGCACGATGAGCAGGATAATGGCCCCGAAATACACATGCGAGGCCTCGTTGTCGATGATTCTCGACCACGGGGCCGTCAGCAGCGCCATGAACAGAAACAGCACATAGATGGCTGCCGTACTCCACAGGAAACTGTGCGGTATCAGGTTGGCGGGGATGTCCATAGTGCTGCTTGCAACGGCAATCCTGAGACTGCCTAGCTTGCACCGTTACCCGCGCGGGCATCTGCGAGTCCGTCGCTCATTAACGGCCGGAGCGTGGTCAGCAACGACTTGAACAGCAGCCTGTTTTGCGTCTCCTCGGCCGCCAGCAGGGTCTTCATGTGCTGGCGCTGCGTTGGCATGGAAAAACAGGCGGGGCAGGAATCGGCGATCACCGGCAGGCCGTTATTCTGTGCGAAATCGCGGGTCTGGCGTTCACGCACGTAGACCAGCGGCCGGATGATGCGCAGGTCGCCATCATCGTTGACGTAATGCGCCTTCATGGTCTGCAGCCGGCCACCGTGAAAGGCCGACATCAGGAAACTCTCCGCCAGGTCATCGAGGTGCTGCGCCAGCGCAATCACGTTGTAGCCATGGTCACGCGCCGTCTGGTACATAAAACCGCGCTTCAGGCGCGAGCAGAAGGCGCAGTAGGATTTTCTGCCCATATGCTGCTTTGCCATCTCCATGATGGGCTTGCGCACATAGTGGTATTCAACACCGAGTTCATCCAGGTACGGAATCATCGGCGACGGATCAAAATCTCCGGCCATGGGGTCCACCGTCATCGCGGCCAGATCGAACTTAAGCGGCGCGCGCTGTTGCAGGTAGTGCAGGATATGCAGCAATGACAGCGAGTCCTTGCCACCCGACAGGCCAAGCAATATCCGGTCGCCATCACGAATCATGCTGAAATCCGCAATCGCACGACCCGCAAGCGACGCCAGCGTCCTGGATGGTTTGATAAAATCCGCCATGGTGTTCGAATGATGCCAGAAATCGACAGCCCCGTATGGAACTTGCTTAAGGACCCTGCCACGGAAACACACGCAAGGAGACGGAACCGTTTCCGGTAAGATAATTTATTTTTCCGTGTTTTCCGTGTGCTTCCGTGGCCAATTGTACTTTGTATATTTATGGCACTGAACCCTTTATTCACCCCGCTCTTCCAAGTATTGTCTCACCATGACCACTGACCACGAGAAGCTTTGCAAGCAATGGATGTCGCAGGGACTGGCACGCGACACCCTCAACCCGGATCCGATCAGGCAGTTTGAACTCTGGTATAACCAGGCCATCGACGCGGAGATTGCCGAACCCAACGCCATGAGCCTGGCCACGGTGGACACCGATGGCCAGCCGTGGCTAAGGACCGTACTGCTGAAGCTCTACGACGAGGCCGGCTTCGTATTCTTCACCAACTACGAAAGCGCCAAGGCACGGCAGATGGAGGCGAACCGCAAGGTTGGGCTGCTGTTTCCGTGGGTCGGGCTGGGTCGACAGGTCAAGATCAGTGGCATCGCCAAAAAGGTGCCGACCGCGGAATCAATGAAATACTTCGCCTCGCGCCCCCGTGGCAGCCAGATTGGCGCATGGGCCTCGCCGCAAAGCCAGGTGATCTCATCGCGCTCGCTGCTGGATGCCAAGGTCGACGAGGTCAAGCGCAAATTCGCCAGAGGTGAGGTACCGCTGCCCTCCTTCTGGGGTGGCTACCGCGTAACGCCGTTTGAAATCGAGTTCTGGCAGGCGCGCGAAAACCGTCTGCATGACCGCTTTGTGTACACCATCAATGAGGACGGCTGGTCGATCGAGCGTCGCGCGCCATAGGCCACAATTGAATCAGGCCTGTACGGCCCTGCCGACCAGACGCTCAGATTTCGTTTGGCATCTCTGACGGTATTTCAACCGGTTGCCCGGGGGGGATGCCCAGCGGCGGCTCCGGCGTGGACTCGGGTGGCGCATCAGGAGAAACATCGGGCGGCACATCCGCTGGTGGCGCCTCCGGTGGATTGCCCGGTGGTATTTCCGGATCTCCCGCACGCACAGGATTGCGACTGTACATAAACATGATCTGCTCCTTCATCAGCATTGATATATATAGTCTAGCCCCGAATAGCGTTCACGTATCCAGCAAAATCGTGATTGCACTTTGTCAGCGGCACAGACGCGCAGTAAAGTAAGGCATGTCCCGTGTGCAGCTGCGATTTTACGAAGAGCTGAATGATTTTCTGGCACCCGCACTGCGCAAGGTCGACATCACGCACACCTTTCACCGGCGTGCCTCGGTGAAGGACATGATCGAGTCCTTTGGCGTACCGCACACGGAAGTGGATATCATCCTGGTGAACGGCCAGTCGGTGGATTTTTCCTACATCGTGCAGGATGGCGATCGCATCAGTGTCTACCCGATGTTCGAGAGCCTGGATGTGAGTCCTCTGCTACGCCTGCGTCCGGCACCGCTGCGCTCACCCGCCTTTGTGCTGGACACTAACCTTGGTCGGCTGGCGCGTTACCTGCGTCTGCTGGGGTTTGATTGTCTCTACCAGAATGATTATGACGATGACACTGTCGCCACGATTGCGGACAGGGAACAACGCACCGTGTTGACACGGGACCGGGCTCTGCTGCAACGCAGGATCATCACACGCGGTTATTTTGTACGCGAGGTTCGACCAAGACTGCAGGTGAAAGAAGTGCTGGCCCGATTCGATCTGTACCGCCTGGTTGCACCGTTCAGTCGCTGCATTCGCTGCAATGGCGCCCTGCAGGTCGTTGACAAGCAGAGCATCGAGGAACGGCTGGAACCGAAAACCCGGAAGTATTTCGACTCCTTCATGCGTTGCAGCGACTGCGGGCAAATCTACTGGCAAGGCAGTCACCGTGCGCGCTCACTGCACTTGATCGAGGAACTGACGACATAAGCGGCGTTGATACGCTGCACACGCCCCTGCAACTGTCATCCGGCACACGATGCTTGCCCGGCTGCTAAACTACAATACAGGATGCCATCATCACTCAACCAGCAGATCGCCATGAAGCTTGCACAGGCCGCCGACCTGCTGGAGCAACAGGGTGCCAGCCCGTTTCGCGTGTCGGCCTATCGCCGTGCAAGCGAAACCGTCTCGAGACTCTCACAGGATATCCGTGAACTCGCCGAGGCAGAAGGCAATGCAGGTCTGATCAAACTGCCGAATATCGGCAAGGGCATTGCCAGCGCCATACAGGAATTGCTGACGAGCGGCAGCTGGGTCCAGCTTGAGCGTTTGCGCGGCACGCTCGACCCGGTACAGCTGTTCCAGACAGTGCCCGGTATCGGACCAAAGACAGCAGAACAAATCCATGAGGCCCTGCATATCGATACACTCGAGGCACTGGAGGCCGCCGCATGGGACGGGCGGCTGGAAACGGTACGGGGCATGGGTGGGCGGCGCATCGCCGGCATTCGAAATGCGCTGACCGCATTACTGGGCAAGACTCGCCGCCAGCCACAAAGGGTGCCAGGCAAGGAACCCCCGGTTATCACGTTACTTGCAGTCGACAGGGAATATCGCCAGCAGGCAGAGCTAGGCGCACTGCCCTTGATAGCACCCAGGCGCTTCAATCCGGAAGGCACGGCGTGGTTGCCGGTGTTGCATACCGACCGTGATAACTGGCATTTCACCCTGCTGTACTCCAACACGGCGCGTGCCCATGAGCTGAAACGCACCCACGACTGGGTGGTGGTGTATTTCTATGACGACCATCACCAGGAGGGGCAATGCACGGTAGTGACCGAGACACGCGGCCCGATGACAGGGCAGCGCGTCGTCAGGGGACGCGAACTCGAATGCCGTGATTACTACACCGCTGAAAACCGGCGCAATCTGGCGACCTAGTTGTAGGCTCCAAAGACCTTCTGCATCAATTCGCTACTGCGTGCCACCGGGTCAGTACGAATCTTGCGTTCCTCTCTGGCGATCATCAGGAACAGGCCATCCAGGGTCTTGCCGGTGATGTAGCCATCAATGTCGGTACTGCTGCCCGGCAGCATACTGGTCAGGCCGCCGGCCTTTGACATCATGTTTTTATAGGCGGCTGTGACACCGGTCCGTGCTGTTGCCGCTTCAACAACAGGCTGCATCCTCTCGGTCAGCGCATCTTCCGTGTGGGTACGGAAATAGTCGGTAGCCGCATCATCCGGACCGGTCAAGATGCCTTGCGCATCTTTCACGCTCATGTTCTTGATCGCCTCACCGAATATATCTGCGGCCTCGGGCACGGCCTGCTCGGCCGCCGCGTTCATGGTGGCGATGAATTCATCGGCCAGTTCATCCTGACCCACGGTGCGCAATGATGACTCCACCCAGGAGAGGCTGTCCGGCATGGGGATACGGACCTTTTTGTTGTCAAGGAAACCACCCGGCTGGCCAAGCTTGTCCACTGCATACTGCGTACCCTTGTCGAGTGCTTCCTTCAGGCCCGCCACCATTTCTGTATTGGTCAGGTCCACATCTGACGTGGATACGCCCGCCGTATCCGCGGCTCCCTTGATGGAATCAAGGTATTTTGTCCAGTCGGCTGCGACCGCATGACTTACTGCCAGCCAAACCAGACATCCGGCCACTAGTACATTGACTGTTTTCATCATTAAAACCCTCCTGGTTGATGCACGGATGATACCGTAATGAGGCATGTGAAGTGACGCAGCTAGGCGCTGGCAGGTGGTCGGCGCGGTGAAGCCGGGCTAGAACTCAAACTCCATACTCTGATACACCTGTCCCGCATTGCGTTTGGCGAGAAACTCCGCCGTTGGTAAATGCATATACGGCGACTGGTCGATCTCGTAAGCCTCCTGCAGGGTACCCCCGTTCTCGATCACCTCGCCGACCTTCTCGCGCAGGTACACGAGGTAATCCCGGGTGTACTTCCTCACCGTCGCCATGTCGGTCGGCTCGCCATGCCCGGGGATGACCACTTCCGCACCCAGGGCTTCAAACTTGTCCCAGGTCTCGATCCAGGCCTTCGTATCGGTGTGCTCGAACAATGGCAGCATGCGCTGGTGAAATGCCATATCACCGGAGATCACCACTTTCTTCCCCGGTAGCCAGACAATAATATCGCCCGGACTGTGCGCCGGACCAAGGTTCAGCAATTCAATGCGCTCGCCACCCAGTTCAATGACCATTGAATCCTCAAAGGTCTCATCCGGCATGACGACCCTGGTTCCTTCAGCCTTCTCCCTGGCACGCGCCTGCATACCCTCCAGCAGCGCAAACGATTGTTCCTCGATCTCGTGCAGCGCATCGACATGTGCAATCACCGGCACACCCTGCTCCTGCCAGTAACTCGAACCCAGCATGGCATGGCCCTGACCGTTCTCCAGCACCACATACTTCACTGGCTGATCGGTGATTTTTCTGATCTCGTCATGCAGCGCCTTGGCCAGCAGATAATTGTCGCCGGCATTGACCACCAGGACACCTGCCTTGGTGATCACGAACGACAGGTTATTGTTGTGACCTGAATTTGCATAAGTCCCCGGTGCCGTCGCCCCGATCGCTGACCACACGCCCGGCACCACTTCCTGCGGCAGGTCATAGAGTGTCGACTGCGGCGCCTTGTCGCTGTTATAGAGGGCCTCGCCCGTCAGTGGCTCGCTGCTGACAGCATTCACGGCCGGCTTTTCCAGGTGCCTGCGCATAAACGTCGCGGCCCGTTGCAGCGCATCTTTCGAGGCGAGGTCGTCGGCAAAGGTACGCACTGTCTCGGTACGGAAATCAAAGCCGCGCCCCACCCCGGGATAAATGATCAGGCGCGCGTCCCGGCCCTGGTCCTGCATCACACCGATACTGGTCTCGATCACGCGGCGGCGCTGGTACTGCTCCTCGTCACCGATAAACACCAGTGTTGGCAAGCTGAGTTGCTCGATCTCGGGGGCATAGCCATAGACCTGCATTGGCTCGGGTGCGTTCGGATCCTGCAGGTGCGGGTAGTAGGATACATAGCAGGCAATGTCGCTTTCCTGGCGTTTGAACGTGGTCGCCACTTTCAGGGTGTAATAGCCACCGCGGGTATGCGAGTACAGGCAGGCCTTGTCGGAGCTGATGTCATCACGGGCCAGCAGCACATCAACCGCCGCGTCGACATCTTTTTCCAGCGCATAATCGTGTTCAATGGGATGAGTACCGATAAAATGCGCCCCGTAGATATCCGGCGCCAGCACCACGAAGCCACGTGCCGCAACCCGCCGCACATGGCGTTGTATCAAGTCATCCAGTCCGCGACGGCCGTGTACGAACAACACCGCCGGGTACTTGCCCTTGCCGGCCGGACGTGCGACCAGCACCGGCACCTCCACCCCATCACTCGGGTAACTGCTCCAGGTACTCTCGACAGGATAATTGTCGGGCACCTTAATCTGGCCCTCATTCCACCAGGCATCATCCCACCACCAGCTGTTATCATTGGCTACCGTGTCCGCACGGGTGCTGCTGCAGACCAGCAAGCTGGTTATTAAAATAGCGATACAACGATTCATGTTCATAGTGGATATCTTGTTGTTTAACACACGTCTTTGAAGTATATACATGAAACTCCGGGGCAGGCCATCTTTCCATCCGGATCTGGCGGGCGGAAACCGGTGACGCTTATTCACGGGGATAAATAACCGTCGGGATTGCGTATACTGTCGCGGAGAACAGCTGACACCTGCATGAAACGAACACTGAACGGAGCCAACAATGAGTGACACCCTGATGATCCTGCCAGCCAGCAATGCCAAGGGCATCCGCCTGGTCCGAGTGCCTGATGACTTCGAGTCACACGAGGCCTTCCGCCATGTGACCGGCCTGATCGCCGCCGTCGAGGAACAGAACCCGGACAGCGAAAGTGACGATATTCTGGCCATCCTCGAGGATCACGGCTTTGAAACAGTGGACTTCATCCTCGGTCCAACCCTCCCCTAGCCCCCCGGAAATGCCCACCGCGCTCGACTTACTACACCTTTGAAGCCCTTATTACGCCAATCATAGAGGCTTCTGGCTGCCGTGATGCGAATCATCACCACATCGCCATATCTCGTTAGTTATTGTTTTTATAAGTAATATCAGTCTTGTTGTTTCACGAAAATGTGAACTCAAGCTGCGTCAACATGTCACATATTGATATATTATTATTTGCTGATATACTGATTTGCATACCCAGGAAATGAGGGATTAATGATGGATATTACTAAATATTTCATACGCTTTGCGCTGGCAGCAGCGCTTGTTGCGGGCACCAGCATGGTGCCGGCGGAAGAAGTCGATATCTGTTCGCCGTTCATGGGTGGCAAGGTCGATGAATCCTTACTGGCCACCATGTTGTCGGCGGCTGATGGCGGCCACCTCTTCCGTATCCAGCAGGAGAGTTCCCAGATGGGTTTCTGCGTGGACAGCAAACTATCACGCATCGAAGGCATCTTCAGGGACTTCAAGGGCGGGATGGCCCTCGATCTCGAGGAAAATGGCACCGGCCAGACCATGGTCCTGATCCAGGCCGACAGCCTCGATACCGAGGGTGAGATGGTTGAGCGCATGATCAAGAGTGAGAGTTTCTTTGACGTGGAGCACTACCCCGAGGTGCTGTTTGTAAGCAACGGGTTCAAGTGGACGGGGCCGGATACGGCTGTGCTCAAGGGCCTCCTGACATTGCGCGGTATTACGAAACCCGTGATCTTCAATGTCACGCTGACGGCACTGGATGATCAACCGGTCAAGGATGCACAGAAGATCCTCGTCAAGGCGACCACGACGATTAATCGTGCGGATTTCGGCATGGAGAAGCTCGCTTCTCTGGTGAACAGCGAAGTGCAGTTGTGCATGAGCGTGGAGGCTCTGAAATACAGTTCCTGAGTCAGACGGGATTGTCGGACAGCAATTGAAGGGGGCGGTGACAGAACAAGGCGGTTCTCGTCTGTCACCGACCCCACCCTTCCCTCACGACACCATTTCAATAAAGTAGTGACATCGACCGGCAGCGCGCATCGGCCGAAAAATATTTCACCCTACGAATGGCTGTCACTGTGCCCCGATTGGCGGTACTCTTCGCGAATCTCTGCGGGCAACCCGGAAGCAAGACAGTGAACGATTATCATGTTCTGGTTATCGGACCCCGGCGTGGCCTTGTCGACGTATTGCGAACACGCCAGATCCCCTTCACCATCTGGCAGGAAAAACCCTCCAGCGGCTGGCCAGACGCCGGTCAACGGGTCACCGCCCCACTGTGGAAAAGTCCTGAAAAGATCAGGCAAACCATCCGCGAGGCATTTGCCGACAGCCACTGCACGCACATCATTGCCGGCACCGAGGCGGCTATCTACCCGGCCGCCATCGCCCGACGCCTGCTGGGCGCACGGCGCTCCGAAACCACGACGGCACTGCGCTGCAGAGACAAGCTGGAGATGAAGGAATACCTGTGTGATTTCGGGGTACCGATGACGAAGTTCATGGCAGAGTCCACGGCAACCGATGCCGCCGGGGTATTCGAAACACTGGGCTGCCCGGTGGTCAGGAAAAGCAGGAAAGCATCGGGCGGCAAGACGCTGCAGATCATCAACCGGGAAGTTGAACTTGTGCTGCAGCACGGCAACAGGAATATCCTGGAAAAATATGTCTCGGCACCCGAGGCCAGTATTGAATCGTTCATCAACAATGGGCACATCCAGTTCACGAATATCACCGACTACCATGAAAAGGGGTACGTAAATTTTGTACCTGCCGCATTCGACACGACCCTGACCTCTGCCATCCAGACGCTCAACCGGAATGTTATCGAGGCATTGAAGATCAGGTGGGGAATCACTCACCTCGAGGTCTACCTGACAAACAAGGGACTGCTGTTCGGAGAAATCGCATTACGCCCGCCCGGCGGCTACATCATGAATGCCATCCACCATGCCTGGGGTTTCAATCCCTGGGAGGCATTCGTCGCCATGGAACTGGACGAGCCGTTCGACTTCCCGGACAGCCCCCTGGCATATGCCGCGGTCGAGGTGCTGCACCCGGGTGCCGGAACGGTCACCACTATCAGGGGCGAACCCCTGGTGCGATCCCATCCTGCAATGCGCGAGTTTCACCTGAAAACCAGACTGGGTGAGCACATCATACGTCGCGAGAGTGTTGGTCAGGATACCGGCTACCTGCTGCATGCCAGCGATACGCCGGCGGCACGGTTGCAACTGCACAATGAACTCAAGCAGCAATTCGCTATCGAGGTCGTTTAATCCCGCTATCCGTCAGTTAAGGCGGCAGCAATCCTTACAGTGGCCACACCCGGATAATCACCGGAATCGAGACCACAATAATCAACACCTCCAGCGGCAGGCCCATGCGCCAGTAATCGCCGAAGCGATACCCCCCCGGCCCCATAATCAAGGTGTTGTTCTTGTGACCAATGGGCGTCAGAAAGGCACAGGATGCGGCCACCGCTACCGCCATCAGAAAAGGGTCCGGACTCACCTGCAGGCGATTGGCGATATCCAGTGCAATCGGCGCAGTGATCACCGCGGTGGCGGTATTGTTCATCACGTCGGAGAGCGTCATGGTCACGACCATCAACAGGGTCAGCACCACGACCGGAGAGTAACCCGCGGCGAGGTTGATAATGGCTTCTGCAATCAGGGCCGTGCCCCCACTGTCCTCCAGCGCGACTCCAAGGGGAATCATGGACCCCAGCAATACAATCACCGGCCATTCGATTGACTCATATACCTGGCGGGCCGGCAGGATGTTCAACAGGATGTAGGCCGCTACCACCACGGCAAGTGCAACGGGCAGGTACAGAACACCGATGCTTGCCAGCGTGATCGCCGCCACAAACAGTCCCGCAGCAAGCCACGCCTTGTGGCGCTTGACCAGCGACAGGCTTTCCGAACCGGCCAACGGCAAGGTACCCAGCCAACTGCTGATTTCGGTGAGCATGTCGGCAGGACCAAACAGCAGCAGCACATCACCGGCATGAATATCCAGATGACGCACCTGCTCGCGAAACTGCCGCCCCTGCCGTGATACACCCAGCAGCGTGACGCCATACCTGTATTGCAGATTCAATGCAGCGGCAGTCCGTCCATCGATGCGCGCGCCGCCCGGCACGACGACCTCCAGCAGCGACATGTCATCGCTGCTGAGTGGCCCGGTGTCCTGTCCCCTGGCCTGGAATTCCAGTTTCAACGCGCCAACGATCTTGTCCATCGCTTCCGGTACCGCCTCCACCACCAGGACATCATCGGCACTGACCTGCACCAGACGCGCCTGGCCGGGCATGCGCTTGCCACGGCGGATCAAACCCACTATCGCCACATCATGTTCTTCAGCCACCGCATCGAGATCACGCACCCGCTGACCAATAGCCGGAGATCCCTCCGGTACATGCAGTTCTGCGACGTACTCACTGACATCGAAAAGTTTCTGTGTTGAGTCCTGCTGGCAGCATTCAGCCGGCAATAGCCGCCAACCGATCAGGGCAACAAACAGCACGCCGACAACAGCACAGGTCAACCCCACTGGCGCAAAATCAAACATGGAGAAACCCTGCCCCAGCGCCTGCTGGCGAAACTCGGCAATAATGATATTAGGCGGAGTACCGATCAGGGTAATCAATCCACCCAGGATGGTGGCAAATGACAGCGGCATCAGTGTCAGTGCCGGGCTGCGCTTCGCCTTGATGGCCGCCTGAATATCCACCGGCATCAATAGCGCAAGCGCTGCCACGTTATTCATTACAGCAGACATTGCCGCAGCAATCCCGGCCATGGCAGCGATGTGTGTCTGCAGGGAGTGCGCAAAGCGGCTGACCTGTCTGGCGACCAGCTCGACGACACCGGAATTGGAAAGCCCCTTGCTGACAATCAGCACCAGCGCAATGATAATAGTGGCCGGGTGACCAAATCCTGAAAATGCCTGTTCTTTCGGCACCACGCCGAGAATCAGGGCTGCCGTCAGTGCCATGAAGGCAACCAGGTCATAACGCAGGCGCCCCGAGATCAGCAAGGCAAAAACAAGAAACAGCAGTGTGAATAAAATGGCCTGGTCAGTTGTCATGTCCGTTTCCTGGTTCGAGGACAAACTATAGCATCCACAACCCTGTACATGCCGGCGATCTTTCATACAATCAGAAAGTTACATCACCATTCACCACAGAGACACGGAGGACACAGAAAATTGGCATAATAAAATCGCATTAGATGACATTGGAAGCAATCCTGGTACAGTAGTTAATGCCGTATGCCTTGAGCCTGGTGAAAGACATGATCTCTGTGTTCTCTGTTCCTCCGTGGTGTATCGAACAGCTATGATTACCGCATGATGGCAATGCCTCGTCCTTCCCGCTTCGCCTTGGTGCTGCTCGTTCTGCTGCTGTCTTTCAGCAGCGTACAGGCCGGGGAACAAAGCGTTCGCCCGGGAGTCAACCGCCAGTACGAGAATCCGAACTGGCAGCAATGGGTCAACACCTTCGAACGCAGTGGCCGCGAAGTCTACGACAAGCGCCACGCCATCGTGGACGCCAGTGCAGTGCAACCCGGCATGAGCGTTGCCGACATCGGCGCCGGTACCGGGCTGTTCACACGGCTGTTCGCCGAGGCAGTCACGCCCACCGGCACGGTCTACGCCGTCGATATCTCAGAACCCTTCATCGAGAACATCCTGCGCAGCAGTCGCGAACAGGGCCTTGCCAATGTACTGGGTATCGTCAATACACCCAGAGACACCGGCCTGCCGGCCGACTCGATTGATCTCGCCTTCATCACGGCCACCTACCACCACTTCGAGTACCCTGCGAGCATGCTGGCCTCCATCTACCGCGCACTGCATCGCGATGGCCGGCTGATTATTATCGATTTTCGCCGCGACCCGCATGTGAGCAGCCGCTGGGTCATGGGGCATGTCCGTGGTGACAAGACCCTTGTGATCGAGGAAGTACAGGCAGCCGGCTTCCGGCTTGTGGATGACAAACCGCTACTGCAGAGCAATTACTTTCTGCTCTTTGAAAAAGCACTCCAGTAAACCCTGGTCTTTTGCGGCAAGAATTATTTCCGATTGGAGTGGTAGATCGAGTCCTTCTCGAACTTGCCACTATGCTAGAGGGTACAGATCGTTCCGGGGTGCTCCTTGTCATAAGGCTTAACTGCAGTTGACTCCACGTATATAAAACACACCAGATTGGTGCACGGCCACGCAAAAAATCGCCAGCAGGCACACAAACAGTGCATGGCATTGCCGCTGACAAACCCCTTTAGATTACCGGGCTCAACAGACTTTTAACAAAAACAACAGGTTTGTGTTCATTCTTGCCTTGCCCGCCACTTGGCACACAATTTGTATCAGCTGTGGGCTATCAATGAGCACATGCATGTGAATGGCATCATCAGCCAGGTGCTCACAGGCAGGCAGGAGAAAGCATGACAACGATATCCGGGGTTCCGCGGCGCCCGGTGATACTGGTCATCCTCGATGGCGTGGGTGTAAACCCGAGCAAGGTAAACAATGCCGTACACGAGGCGCCAACGCCGCGGCTGGATGATTTCTTTTCCCGCTATCCGCATACCGTTCTCAATGCTGCCGGTCACGCGGTCGGTCTGCCCGACGGACAGATGGGCAACTCGGAGGTCGGGCATCTGACGCTCGGTGCCGGAGAAATCATTCGCCAGGACATGGTGCAAATCAATGACGCCATTGCCTCGGGCGAGTTCTATCGCATTCCCGCCCTGTCGCACGTGCTCGGCAAGGCGCAGCAAACCGGTCGCCCGGTTCACCTGCTGGGCCTGGTTTCAGAGGGCGGGGTGCACAGCCATATTGATCATCTCTACGCCCTGATCGAGGCCTGCCGGCGCCACGCCGTCAAACCACTACTGCACATGATCACCGATGGCCGTGACACACCACCGCAGTCGGCGCTGGATGACCTGCCCCGGCTGGAGGCACGAATTCACGAGGCGGGCGGCGGGATCGCGAGCATCACGGGCCGCTATTACGCCATGGACCGGGACAATCGCTGGGAAAGAACCGAACTGGCCTGGCGTGCCCTGACACTGGCCAAGGGACAATCCGCGGTTTCCGCGGGGACGGCGATCCGGGCAGCTTACGCGGCAGGTGACACCGATGAGTTTATCCGCCCTATCCTGCTCCCGGCCTTCCAGCCGATCGCGTCGAACGATCAACTCATCAGCTTTAATTTTCGCAAGGACCGTCCGCGCCAGATCGTCGCAGCACTGGCCATGCGCGACTTCACCGGTTTTGACCGCGGCACTGCGCCACGGGCGCAGGTCACCTGCATGATGCCATACCGGAAACAGGACAAGCTGCCTTACCTGTTTGACCCGGAGCGCCCGGCCACCACGCTGGGAGAAGTCATCAGCACACTGGGACTGGCGCAGTTTCATTGCGCCGAAACCGAAAAATATGCACACGTAACCCACTTCTTCAATGGTGGCCGCAGTGACCCCTACAGCGGGGAAACCCGTTTGTTGATCCCCTCCCCCAATGTCGCGACGTATGACCTCATGCCACAGATGAGTGCACACGGGGTTGCTGACAGCGTGATCAAGGCTATCAGCCAGGGTCGCTATGCTTTTATCGTGGTGAATTTCGCCAATGGCGATATGGTCGGACATACAGCCAAACGGCACGCCGTGCTCTCTGCAATGAAAACCCTGGACGAGGAAGTCGGTCGGGTACTGGATGCCGCGGAGACAGCCGGCTACTCGGTGCTACTGACCGCGGATCATGGCAACTGTGAGGAAATGATAGATCCATTGACCGGTGAGCCGCATACACAACACACGACCTACCCGGTGCCCTGTATGGTGATGGATCAGGACAACTGGAAACTGTCCTGCCAGGGCGGCCTTTCCAGCGTGGCACCCACTGTACTCGAGTTGATGGGGATTCCCCGGCCGGAGTGCATGACCTCCGCTTCAATCCTGCTGCAATCGCGCAAGCGTGTGCCGCGACCGAGGCTGGAAGTAAAGCTGAAGGGTGTCGCATAAAGCCGGCTATCAGGGCACAGTTTTATATCCGGGATAACTGTGAACCGGATTAGTCCGGTAACACCCGCTTGAAACATCCAAAGAGAAGCTGAGGTATAGCCATCCCGGCTAGTACTTAAGAGCAATATACAAGCATCACAGTCAGCAGATAACTTTGTACATGGGCTAGTACTTGTTAACAACACATCTGGTTGGATGGTACGCCATGAAAACAACAACAATACCTGTGCTGCCTGGCACGCAACATCTGGTACGTCGTTTTACAAATACAGGCCGGTGTTTCCTTACTGATGGCATTCATCATCCCGATACGATAGCCACAAGAATCAGTGCGCATTTTGTCAACCTGCTGTGCAACTGCGAACCACAACGCTTCAAGGCTGCGGCGCTTGACGCCATCGAGGAATTGTCGAGAGTCATCCAGACAGGTTCTTCAACCTTGTATGTTGTCGTATACGGGACAAAAAGAGCTTACTTTGCTGCCAAATTGATTACGTCTGGCCGGCTTGCGCATTACATCAAGCTTGTTTTGATTGAAAGAGAATTAACCTGTGGCTTATTGACCATTCCGAGAATCTTCACATACCAGATAGACACAGACAGATATCCCTTCACTGATGAGTTGTGATAAAGGATAGAGGGCCCCTGTAGTCCGCCAGGTACAAGCAGCTGACCAACTGCAGTGAACTATCATTGGACCTGGAGAAACAGGGCGTTTATTCTTCCTGCACACCCTTCCTGACAGACCACCACCGGGACGCTCCTGCTCAACATTCATGTGCGTTCGGTTTCGGAGATAACAGCCATGCGCCTGACGCCGACAGCGGCCCATTGGTTCGAAACCTATGTCCCGCGCAACGAGACGGTGCATGCACTGGAGGCACTTGCCGCCACCGGCGTGGTACAACTGGAACTCGATACCAGGCTGGCGGAACCTCTGGATCTGGACCCGGTGTACCGCCTCATTGAGCGTTTTCAGCTTGTAAAGGCCAAATACAGAGACCTGCTGCCTGCACTGTACATTTCACCGAAAGGACTGGTGGAAGCACCTGAACACACGGCCCGTAAAGCCCTCGATAGTATGGAGGCCTGGAGCGCAGCGCTGGACATACTTCTGGAACGGCAGGTACAGCTTGAAACCCGGCGCCAAAACCTGCTACTGCTGGACGAATACCTCACGGCCATGAAAGAGGCTGCACTCGACGTTGCACAGGTTCCCCGGCAAAGCGGGATCCTCTACAAGGGTGTTTTTGCCTGTCCCCGAACACAGCAACTCGCAGCGGAGATCTGCGCCACAATTGACGAGTTCATCCCCGGAGACGAACATAATTTTTTTATTGTTGCAGACGAACCAGGCTGCCGTGAAATCATCGAAGAGGCCTACCGCTCCGAGGCATGCCTGAGTCTCCAGATCCCTGACTGGCTATCGCCCAATCCGGACGAGCAGAATTCACAGATCAAGGCTCGTATCGCTGATACTGAGGCACAGGCCGGTGAAATACAGGAATCACTGGAGGAAAAGAAAAAAGACCCTGCCATCATCGCGGCCCTCGCCGATATTGATCTGCTTGTCTGGTACCTGAACCACACCACACATCTGGCCTCGGCCCAAACACTGTGCCATGTCACCGGCTGGACCATGGCGGATAACGCGGAGTTCTTGCAGCAGGCTTTCCGCCGCGCTGACATCCACGGGGCGATTCGCTTCGCCACTCCGCCCGAATTCTCCAGGGCACCGGTACACATGCGTCAGCCCTGGTGGGCCAGGCCGTTCCTGTTCATCCTGGAAATGCTTGGAACAACGGACAGCACAGAGATCGACTCCGGCAAGCTGCTGCCGTTCATTGTGCCGTTGCTGTTTGGCTATATGTTTCCTGACATAGGCCACGGCCTGATGCTGGTCCTGTTGAGCGCAATGCTGTACCGACGCTGGCCAGCGGGGCGCTTTCTGATCCCTTGCGGCCTTTCTGCAATGGTGTTCGGCCTGGTGTTCGGTGAAGTATTTGGTTTGCAGTCAGTGCTGGATCCTCTGTGGATCACCCCGCTGGAACATCCCCTGGAGGTGCTGCTGGCTCCCCTGGTGTTTGGCGCCGGGCTGATCCTGCTTGGACTGGTATTCTACGGTGCCCAGGAACTGTGGCGCGGTGCGGCCAGGAAATGGCTATCAAGCGAGGCAGCGCTGCCGGTGCTCTATGCCGCGGTCCTGACCGGGTTGTTTGTGCCCCAGGCGCTGTGGGTCGCGGTCTTCGCCACGCTCTGGTTTTTGCTGGGACAGTTGTTCGACGCTTCGTCACATCGCCTCGCCCGGCTGGGACGAGGCCTGGGCTTGCTGCTGCAAAATATCCTTGAACTGGCACTGCACACCCTGTCCTTCCTGCGCGTTGGCGCCTTCGCCCTGGCCCATGCCGCCCTGTCCACCGCCATTCTAAGAATGACCGATGGCATCGCCAACGAAGTCCTGCACATCCTGCTGCTGGTCCTGGGCCACATCTTCATCGTCACCCTCGAGGGACTGGTGGCGTTTGTGCAGACCACGCGGCTGGTGCTGTTTGAATTCTTCACCCACTTCCTGCGAGCCGAAGGTCGAATGTTCCGTCCGATGAGCAAACCGCCGAACGGACAAAACAGCGGCAAGCCCGGATCCAGAAAGCACAGACCATACAAAAACGGCGACTCTCCGTAAGCCGCCGCAATACTGTGCTCATGCACAATCCACTGCTATTGCTTGCAATCTCCGCCGTCAAACTGGCATGCCTGGTTGTTGCACGCTGAATCGCAAAAGCCATCATCAACATCCGCAGAGAAGCAGCCGGGCGAACACATATCTGATAACATTTGCTCCAGTTTCTCGGGGGCGACCTCATCACAGTCACCCTGATCGTAATAACAGGCCTCTACGTAACACTCAATATCGCAACTGCCGTTACCAAGTGCATTCAAAAGACAACCGGGTGAGCACTCCTCCCCGTCATCGACCACAGCATCCGGGTAAGCTGTAACACTTGCGCCAGCGGGCAAGCGATCAACGGGAGGACGTACCGGCGTTCGCGACTTTGGCGTCGCACTGATCACCTCGACAACTGCTCGAGGAAAAATACGCTCACTGTCCAAACCGGTCGTTTCGGGTGAGTTACCCATGACCTCCAGGACTTGCAGCTCACCCGATACCTGCTCGCATATTTGTTTTCCGTCCTGATTTAACAGCAATCGCGAGTTAGCTGAAATCAGTGACCTCTCCCTGTATTTGGGCACATAGACCAGTGCATTCGATGACAGGGAGCGATAAAGCATTCCGCGCATTGGAAGCAAACCCGGGAGCACTGCCGTGACGGAAAAATATTCACGCCCTTCGCAGTTCTTGTTTGCAAAATATGAAACCGGAAAAGTGGCAATATCGCCATCACCCAGAACGGGAACAATATAGCCTGTCGGAAGAATGAGTAGAATGGCGCTTTCCTGGCCACCGAGGTGGTTGTATCCGGTTGAAATGCCACCATACACGCCTAATTTTTCCAGGTTCTCACCGATAACAACGGGCCATTGCATAGCAGGGTCTGATGCATGTTTTTGCTCAAACAGGCCTGCGAAGCCAGACGAGAAAACAAGCGCTGCATAGCCGGAGGCAACCATCGCCACGCCGGCAACAATCATTAAACGAACTGCTTTATTCCTTACACGGGTAAACATGATTCTTCTGCCTGAGGCATTGATATGCTTGTAGCATTGTATACGATCATTCGAGAGATGCTGCCATGACATTTATCAAGCAACGGGATTATTTTAGGGCGGACATGTAGAGACCCGTGTTTTTTAAATCACTTCCAACCTGTGATATGGGAAAAGAACGCAGTTATAGCCAACGCTTGCCAGCTTCAGTTCAGAGCTTAAACGCAATCAAGAAATAGCGAGCAGCAATCGAGTTTCCATCTAACTCCCTTAACGCTATTCTGACACATGCCAGCGTTCGCCGACATGCTTGTACCTATGGACAATATGCAGCGGCGCAGCCAGGGATTATCGTCTAGGTACTCGGGTGTGGACGAATACAATACCCACGGGAAATAAGTCCGCCACTCAGTGTATGAGAAGGTAGTTAGCACCCGGGTACTTGATGTTTCACATAGCGCCACCTTCAGGTGGCTTTTCTTTATGCCGGAAAATGTCTTCTTGACTTGAGAATTGCAGGATGACTGGTTTGGTGAGCAATCAGTCCGGTGCAAGCGGTCTTGTTCACCCATCAAAGTCAGATATGACACATACACTGAAAGTATGGTTAAATTCTCTCGACATAAACATGGGATGATCCGGCAATGAGATCATACTGGCCTTTAACCGCGCTGTTACTATTTCTGTTTAGTACCTCTTCTGCCTGCTCGGGAGAAGATGTGCTTGCTGGCTGTTACTCACTGGATCATGATGATGAACCCTGGTTAAAAATAGAAAAAATAGAGGAGACCTACCATGTTTCCATAAGAGACAGGGACGGCTGGGGTGAGCCTGCAAGCCTGCATCCGGGATCACAAAAAGAACTTGCTGAAATATTCGAAAATGATAGCGCCAGAATCAAGTCCAGCCTGGTAGCGGATATGGGACCATTTGCACTGTTTCATGTTCAGGCAGGACAAACCTATGCCGGCTACAAGTCTGAGACTGATTATATTGTGTTTATTCTCATTGGCGCCGGTTCGGCACACAAGAAGGATTGCACAGGTTAGCAGCCATCGTCCAATCGTCTGATAATATCGATATTGTAAGCGAACGGTCTGATCGCGGTCCGTCGAATTCGCAGAGGAAGATATTCTGCGGGGGGCTAACTGATCACCGTCACGGTTTCGCCAGCCGAGGGACGCGGCCAGTACGGGATCACCAAATGCGGTCAGGTCGTCCGAGAGGCCGGCACCGTACAGGAAAAGAACCGTTATTTAGTATACCTGCAAGCACCGCTTGCATTTTCGCCGGTTTTTCATGGTGCGATGCTCAGTAGTCAAACAGGAAACAGAAACTCCATTTTTATGGTTGCTACCAGATCGGCGATGTGTAGGCGCGTTCCTGAATGCTGGTCGGAGCGCCATCCGGAATATCCACTCCGAAGACTTTCGCATCATAGGTCGTCCAGCGCGGCGTCGGGATCTCGATTGCCCGCATATAGTAGAAGGCGCGTTGCCTGGGATCGAAATCCGGATCACGCCAGAAAGCCTGCAGTTGCGGGGCCCCGATGGCATTGGTGTAGCTTGCCTGTTTTTACATTGACGCTATTGCGGACCGGAGTTTTGGCACGCCCGTCCTTGTCGATGTTGCGCCCATCCGATACCGCGAGGTCATAGGCCAATGACTTGCCGTACCCCAATCTCAGGTGAAGGACGGGAAAGCAGAACCGGATATTCAGGTACGATCGAGCTGAGACGCGCGCGCCATGTTAGCTGCTGTGTACACCAGGATACACTTTTGCAGAAACCGGAACAGACAAACCATGTTTTTTCTCAGTCTCAAGATAATGTTTTGAGGTTAACAGTATTTTCGGCAGAAGGAAGGGGCTATAAACCGGGTTGTCAGCATGTGTCTAAATTACAAGCATCAGGCACCAATAGCAGGTATTAATCATGAGACTGACTATCAAACACTATTATCTATATCTATTAGCCTTCTTATGTCTTCCCTTGGAACAGGCAAGTGCATTCGAGTGGCCAAATATCCAACCTAAGAAAATCGGACCACATACCTATGTTATCGAGCATGGGTCCCATGACGAAGATCCGCAAGTGAGCCACGGTTTTCACAACAACCCGGGGTTTGTCGTTACTGATACCGGTGTTGTTGTTATCGATACCGGGAGCAGTTATGAAATCGGCAAAATGATTCTGCGAAAGATTACAGCAGTCACAACAAAACCGGTGACACATATCTTTACCACGCATTTTCATGGCGATCACTGGCTCGCGAATCAGGCACTTGTCGAAGCCTATCCTAATGCGCAGACTATCGCTCATCCAGAAACAATTACTTTGTTAAATGCCGGCGAGGACCGGTTTTGGTTCGATTTATTTGCCGAGCGCCTGGGTCATGACTTTGCGGGTACCAAAGCAGTGATACCCAGTTTACAAGCTGAAAGCAAAGAGTACCGTATTGGCGACATTACCTTTGAGGTTATCCTGTTTGACAAGGCTCATACTGCGACGGACTTGATGGTCTATGTCGTCGAGGACAGTATTCTGTTTACAGGTGATATTGTTAATAATGAACATTTTTCTTTTATGGGGCACGGTAATTTCAGAGGTGCTTATGCGGCGACACAAAAAGCACTGGCGATGAACCCCAAACATGTGGTGGTTGGCCATGGCCGAAGCGGCAATGTTGAGCTGGTAAAGACATTTGCTCGCATTTACCAGACGCTCGCCGATGTGGTTGGTCAATACTATGAACAGGGCTTGTTGGATTTTGAAATGAAACCGATGGTCGTTACCAAGCTCGATGCATATAAGAACTGGAGTGGCTTTGATCGACAGATAGGTCCATATATCAGCCAGTTGATTATTGAACTGGAAAACGAGTCATTCTGACTTTTATGAA
>CALOCX010000004.1:0-23926 GCA_942491995.1 uncultured Gammaproteobacteria bacterium
GCGAGTCATAGCTGTCAAAGAACAGTTCGAAGCCCTCGCTGGAATCCTCGTCGAACTCACAATACTCGTTGGTGTACTGCCTGCAGATCAGGGGACGGTCATCGTAGATGCCGCAGCGGCCGTCCGGGAGCAACTGCAGGCAGGGGTTGTTGATCAATAAAAACCAGCCATCTTCATCCTTGTAGGCGTGGACATCGCGGTGCGACAGCTGCCAGAGCATATGGTCGAAGTCATGCATGGAGCGCGGCGTGGCCAGCTCCTCGGTGATGTAGGTACAACACTTGGAGTTGGTGCAAAAGCCGCACTTGTTTTCCGTGGTGATTTTAACGCCCACGGGAATATTTTTTGCATTCGTCATGTCATCAATACGCTTGTGATTCGTGTTGTCGTTTACGGTCTCTGGACACGATCTGGTACCGGTCCAATTTGATAAAGATAAATCTTATGGCCACGGAATCCACGGAAGAACACGAAAATATTTCTTGTAAGGAATTTATTTTTCCGTGTTCTTCCGTGGATTTCGTGGCTAATTGTTTTTTTCATTCCGCCGAGAATTCGAAGCGGTCAAACACCGGGCTGTCCAGCACGCGACGCCCGGCACGTGCCTTGACCTCCCGGCCTCCGACATCGATTAACAGGCGCCGGCCTTCCTCGTACAGGCCTTTTCCGGCCACCAGCGTTGCCGTGAATTGCTCGGCCTCGTTGGCCGGCATGAACAGGGCGCGCACGCCAACCTTGTCGGGCTGCTCGGTTAGATGGCAGGTCACCGGCCCAAGCCCACCCGGCATCAGTTGTACCCCGGCTTCCATGCCACCTTCCCGGTAAACGCGTATGGAGCGGATCATGGCAAGCGTCAGGGACGCCCGCCCGCCCTGCTGCTCCATGATGCCCAGCAGATCACCGACGCGTGCATCGCCTGCACCACAACCATCCCACGCCAGTTTGATGCCCTTCTCGCTGGAATCAAGCACCCGGCAGGTGATGGATTCAGCCGACTGCCCGCTGGCTTCACCGGCAGGCCGTTCCGGTTCTTTGCTTGCAGCACGGACCAGGTGCTGATGTATATCGCTCACCCCGAGTAACAGTTTTACCCAGCGGCTGTCGGCATGGCGCTGCTCGCGGCGCTTGTCGACGCCCTGTGCTTCCGGCAGCAGCCGCCGCAACACCATCGCTTCCGGACTTTGCATGCGCACCTTGGCCGGCGTCTTCGCCAGCCGTTCACGGACGGCAGACAGGACCGCCGTTGCATCCAGCAGGTAGGGGTCGGAGGCCTTCACCGGCGGCTGCAGGGTGTTACAGGGAATGGGGAATCTGTCACTGCCCAGCTCGAGCAGAAACAGGCCCTCGCCGCTACCTGTCCAGCTGTTACCCGGGATAATCCGGCAACTGGCCACATGCTGCATGAGGACATCGAACAGCAAACTGACCTCCCCTTCCGCGAGCCGGAATGGATCCGTCAGCGCCAGCAACATGCTGGTGTGATAGAGCATGGAAATACTGGCGGCAGGGGCATGTTCGTCATCTTCATCAACGCAGCAGCTGAGTAAACCCTGGTGCCGTGCCAGTCGGTAGAGCTGGTGTGATTCCGCAATCAGCTGCGGCTGTACTGCGCGGTAGAAACGGTAGCTGTCGAGCAGCGCGTAACCGAGTTGCTCCAGCGCACGGTTGATGGCATGACCGAACAGGGGGGCCGGCGTGCCCTCGCCACTGGCCTGATAGAGTTCAACCACAATCAGCTTGTAACCACCTGCCATGCTGAGAAACAGACCTTCCACGCCATCAATCGCTTCCTGGCGCTGCTGTTTGCTCAACGCCAGCTGGCGCAGGTGCAGGGGGTCGACCGTCACAAACAGGCGTTGTGCCGTGGCCCGGTATTCCTCGAGGTACTGGAAACGCTGTTTGACGGGGAGCTTCTGCTCGTTGAGGGCATCGAGCGCACCGTGCACCAGCCGCACGGTCTCCACCACGTCCATCAAGGGCAGGTTGGTCAGCCAGTTATGCAACCGGTCGACATCCCGCTCTACCGTGGGATCCGTGTAGTTGTGTTGTTCCGGTACAGACAGCTTCAGGGGATCCATGGCACCACGCATACTCGGGACATCCGTGAGAGTCGTCTATAACTGACCTGACGTGTCAATGCGGTAATCACCATTCGGCTGGCGTTGCGCCGCATTTTTTTCAAGCAGCTCCCGCGTGGCCGGGCTGATGTCATTAACCGGTCGCAGCAACAGGTTAACACGATAGGCATAGGTGGCCGACAGGGCCATTTCGCCACTGACACCAAGATCTCCACCGTCGACAAAACGTCCGACCAGCTCACCGTCATCAGTCACTATCTCGAGTTCCAGCCGGCCCAGTACGAGGCTCAGTGGCTCGAGGATAACGGCATCCTGCCATACCAGGCGTCCATTCACCTCACCGGAATAATCGGCGCCCGGGTCTAAGGTCTCGAAGACAAGGCGTAATGTGCCACTGGTATCGACGGTGGTTGGTGAGTAGTGATTGATTAAGCGGTCGGCTAGCAATTCGATATCCAGGCCGTGGAGATAGGTTCGCCCGGTCAGTGTCTTGCCGACATTGAACTGCCCGTGGTTGTCCGGATGCGTCAGCTCGATACGGTACTCAAGCCGTCCCAGCAACAGTGTCAGCGGCCTGAACCGCCAGTGTACCGGACCGAGATCCAGCCCCTGGTAGACAACCTGTGCGGCCTGTCCCGAGAAGGCGGTACCGGATACGCCGTTCAGCGACAGCTCGGCAACCTGGTCTTGCAACATCCCGCTGACACGCTCAGCCGGAAAGGTGGTGACCAGTACCAGCAGATACGCGCCGACACCCAGCGCAAGCAGACGCCAGACACGCGTCACTATATCGTAGCCTGCAGGGTCAGGCGCGCATTGACACGCCCCGTTGCATCACTGCGCTCCACGGTTGCGCTCTCGGCGCCGACGCCATGGAGGGTACTGAGCGCGCCCAGCCACTTCACCAGCACATCGAAAGGCGCACCGTCCAGCCAGACACGGACGCTGTCACTGCCTTCCGGCTCAACCCGTTTCAACGCCGGACCGAGGCCGTGGGCACGCGCCGTGCTGTCGGCAACCGACAGCAATGATTTGCCACCCAGGCCCTGTGCAACCTTGCCGCTGTTACGTTTCAGGATTGCCAGTGTCTGTGCACTTTCCTGCATCCAGACCGCGGTCGTGCGTTGTTCCTCGACGGTATTCCTGAGTGCGTCATAAGCGGAATGAATCGGCGACCACACCAGCACGTAAAGCAAAAACAGCACCAGCAGCGTGGCGCCAGCAAACACCAGCATGCGCTCACGCGCTTCCAGACTGTCGAACCAGGCCCTCATGTGTCTGCCCCCACGATACGCAGGCGACTCTGCACGCGCTGGTCCTTTCCGGTGGTTGCCGACTGGATCTCTACCGATAACCGGCCGCCCTCCATTAATGCCTGCTTCAACTCGTCCAGTAACTGCAGGTTGTTCACCGTGAGATCGACATCAAGTCGACCGGCACGAAATGTTGCCCCGCTGACCTGCACACCCTGCATGCCTTTCAACACCGAACCCGACTGACTCAGCAGGCTGAGGAAACCACCGCCGGTACCCTGCTGGCGCTGCAGGGCATCGAGCTGTTGCTGCATCTGGATGCGTGGATTAACAATGCGCCGCGTCTCCGGCAACGCTTCCTTGAAGGTCTGTTCTATCTGTGCATGCAGCTGTTCACTTTCGCGCGACAGGCGGAAGTAATCGATACCCATGACGACATTGCTGATGAGGATGCCGGCGACCAGCAATGCGGCCGTGGCCCGCCACGGACGCAGCAATCTTGCCCAGTCTCCGCTACGACTGTAAGCACCCTGCAACAGGTTAATCGAGCCAGCCTCCAGCCCGCGTGCAAAAACATTGAGCGGATCACCGCTAAACGCTTCCACACGCGTTTCCCCGACATACTCAGCCGTGTCAGGACGCAGCTCATCCTCACGGACAAACAGGTGCAAGGGTGGCAAGGTGGCCTCTTCATCTGTCATCTGCGCAGCCAGCATGATGCCGAGGTTATCGCTATCCACCGCGAATCCGGAACTGCTGCCGGTGCGCACCAGCGCCACATCGTTCTCAACCAGCACGCTGGTTTCTTCGCCGTTATTGGGGAGCGCAAGTATTTCAGGTATCACCTGCTGCACATCCAGGCCGGCTTCCAGAAAGTCTGCCGTCAGTGAATCCATGAACTGCTTGCTGATGACGGCAACCGGCCAGGCACCGTCCTCCTGGGCCATGCCCACCGCGAAGTGCAAATTATCCACTTCTTCCGAGAGCTGTTCCTCGAGCGCATACGGCACGGCACGCAACAGTCGCTGCCGGCCGCGGACAGGTATGCTGACACGGGTCAACAGTCCATCGGACCCCGATACCAGCACCACGACCCGCTGGCCTGACGCCTCACTGGCCGCCTCTGCCAGTGTGCCTGCATGGATGCCCCCCTGCGGCCTGCCTTCATTGTCCAGCCTTAGCCAGCACCAGGCCGTCGTATCGGCAGGATCTTTCCTAAGTAACAGTGTGTTACGCATACTCCAGCCCTTGTCCCAAGTTGCCCGATATCCTACCTGAAAAGTCGCTGTGGCGCAGGTAATACACGGCTATTCTTCCCCAGGCAGGATGCGTTTACCGGTGCGGGTTCGGGATACGACCTGCAGTGTGTTCTCGCTGCGCAGCATCTTGCTGTCCAGACGCGCCAGGCCACGGCCAACGCTGACATCGGTCTGCACGTTGAACCAGTCGCTTTTGACATCCACGTCGATATCCAGCTCAAGCCCGGCCAATGCATCAGTGGCAAGAAACGCCTTCTTGTCGGTAAAAGGCTCACCATCACGCTCTTCATCACGTGCTTCAAGCAATTGTTCAACATCACCTTCTTCGAGATCCGCATGCAGCGCCAGCAGCACCACCGGGGTTGCCGTGTTGACATTGATAACCGTCGCTGCCGGCAAGGCGGTCACATGAGGCTCAAGTACCGCCAGCACCTCGGGGGTATAGCCTTTGACGAGACGTAATTCACTGATATCGACCAGCGGCCGGTTAGCCGCCCGGTAAGGCACGTCGGCCCGTAAATATTCATCATCCTCGGCGCCATCCGGGAAGGTGGCATCGATGTCGGGATCAATCCAGTCCTTCAGGGCCGGCGCCAGCGCTGCGTCCAGCCCGAGCACATCCAGCAGGCGCTTGTAGTACTCCAGCTGTACCGAATCGAGTTCGCCGCCGGCACTGACCAGGTTATTCACATTAAAGCGTCCCTGCAGGTCCTCAATGAGTCCATTGACGAAACCACCCTCAACGGGAATCGGTGGCAGCGCGGTGGACCAGTCCTCATCCAGAGAATCATGTTTGGATTCTTTACGATCGCGCCGCAAGATGACATAAGCCCAGCTTTCAGCCGACACCGCATAGGCATAGGCCTGTTCCCCATTCAGCAGATTGCCGGTACGACGCAGGTCCACCTGAAAACGTGCGGCCATGGCCACGGCAGCCACGGTGGCAAGACTGACGACCAGCAGTGCCGTGACCAGCGCGACGCCCTGTTGCCGACGCTTCATTGCGGCAACTGGAACAGCCAGACAATCGGGCCGTACATTTCGTGCTCGATCGTTACTTCCACAACCCTGGGAAGAGGCGACGGCGCAATCGCGGGATCGGCGAGGGTTTCTGTATCCGGCCACTGTTCTTTCCATTCATTATCCACACCCAGGTAACGGATCTGCATCTGCTCAACCGCTTCGGTCAAGCGCTGCACCAGTGGCTCACTGTCCTGCGCGCGATCGAGTACCGCCCACGAATAACGAACCAGTTGTTGTTCTTCGAGGGCGTAGCCAACCCGTTGCAGGTTACTGCGCTGGCGACCGGCGGGATTGCGCCAGCCTGCGCGGGTCAACTGGAAGGTCTCGCCCCCGACCAGTGGCGGTTGCACATCACCGTATTCATCGCGAATCGGTCGCAGCACCACCTGTTCGATGTCGCGCTGCATAATCAGGAACAGTTTCTGCAACTCGCTCAAGCGGTCAGCGGCAATCTCTGTCTGGGACTGCTGCGTCATGACGGCCTGCAGGCCACTGTAGGACAATGTCGCCACCAGGCCGAAGATGGACAAGGCCACCAGTAATTCCAGCAGTGTAAAGCCAGCACAGGCTACAGATGCAGGATTTCGCATGCTCAATTCGGCTGCACCAGGAAACCACTTATCACCGAAATGGGCGCGTCATCGTCTTCGCTGTCCAGCGTAAAGACTTTCACGTCCAGCCGTCGCAACTCCTCCTCTTCCGTCTGGGAAATAATCCCCAGCCAGCGCCACTCGCGATTGGCCATTTCCTCGGTACCCTTGCGTTCGCCAACCCTGGGCCATTCCTTTTCCACCTGGAAGCGCACGAGCACATTGCGCGCCACCCACATGGCGATGGTCCGGTCACGCAGGTAGGCCTGGTTATTGGTATAGTCGCTGGCCGCCTTGATCGCCGCACCCATGGACAGTGCCAGCACCGCCAGCGCAATCAGCACCTCCAGCAAGGTAAAACCGGCCACACGGCTGCGTTTCAAAAGGTCTCCTCCACTTCCCAGCTCATTGAACCCAGCAGTGACGCTGTCAGGTGGTAACGCAGGCGACTTTGGGGAGACATCAGAATGACAGTGAAGGGGGTCATCTCGCCGCTGGAGAGAATGAAGACTTGCGGCTGCAGTCGCTCTTCTTCATCCTCCTCTTCATCAACCCCCTGCCCGGCCTCTGTTGCGGATGCCGTCAGTATCGGTGGTTCACCCTCAATCTCGAGGCGCAGCTCGATGTCTGCCGGCAGGGTATAGGCCTTTAACAGCCGGTCTTCAGCGGTTTTCTGCCAGCGGTCTTCATTCAGCACCAGGAATTCGTAACCGTCTTCACTGAACAGTACCGCCAGTTCCTCACCGCGCAGTATTGCTTCGTCACTGGCCAGTTCCAGCAGGGTCACCATGCGCTCTGTTTCCTGCTCCATCAGCTCACCGAGATCATCTCCTCCAAGGGAGAGCACGGCAAACGTGAAGATGATCCCGATAATAACCAGGACCACCATCAACTCGAGCAGGGTAAAACCGGCGGATCGCCTGAGGGGAGACACCGGCCGGACGCGCATAGTGACCTATTGCAGCTCCCAGTTGCCGATATCGTCATCGCTCGGCTGCTGGTCCGGTCCCAGCGAAAAGATATCGATGGTGCCCTGTTCACCCGGACTCAGGTAGAGATACGGCTGCTGCCAGGGATCCAGCGGCAGTCGGTCGAGATAACCACCCTCTTTCCAGTTTGGCGGTTCCGGTGAAGACGGTTCCTGGATCAGCGCCTCCAGCCCCTGGTCCGTGGTCGGGTAGACGTAATTATCCAGCTTGTAAAGATTCAGGGCAGCTTCCAGTGCCCGGATATCCTGTCGGGCCTTGGTCTTGCGTGCCTGGTCAGGACGATCCATCACCTTGGGTACCAGGATAGCGGCCAGAATACCGAGAATGACGACCACGACCATGACCTCGATCAGGGTAAAGCCGTGTTGCTTGTGCTGCGTATTTTTCATTGGAAATAACCTTGCTTGCTCAGATAACAGGACCCGGCAGGAGTTGCCGGGTGAATGGCGACCATTCTAATTCTTTTGCGACCCGGGAAACAGGCGCTCGTTCACTTAGGCAGGAAAAATAAGACCCTGGTTCTAGGCGAGCTGATTACGCACCCTCAGTGCATACAGGTGCCGCTCGGCATCCACCAGGTGCTGACCCCAGTGCATGCGATAGCTGGACTGCCAGGCCTGTGCGGCACGATGTGGCCAGGCCTGGGCCATGAGTTGAAGGCCATGCTGCAGGTCGAAGTAGATATCAGTCAGGTCATCCGCCAAACTGCCCGACATGTGCATTTCCTCCGGTGCGGCATCGAATTCCAGCCAGTAGCTGTCGCGCTCTCCCAGGCGCTTGCGCAAGCGGCTGTAAAGCTCGAAGCGCTCGTCGAGGTCAACACCGGAGACTTGCAGGTCACCGGTATCGTAGGCATTCAGTAATGTCACCGCAGAATGCAGTCGCGGCATCAGCTGGTACAGCGACGCGAGCCATTGATCCGATTCGTCCACGAGCCCCTCGATCAATTTGCAATACTGTTCGGCCACGCTGACCATCTCGGATAGGGTTTCTGTCAGTGTCATCATAGATATTACATATATATCAATGAGTTAATATTACCAGCCCCGTGTAACAAAGCTTAATGATAAAAGTGTAGTCAATCCAGCGGGAATTGCGCATCAGACTTCGACCATCTCAAAATCTTCCTTGGAGGCACCACATTCCGGGCATACCCAGCTATCGGGGATATCGGCCCAGCGGGTTCCGGGCGCAAACCCCTCTTCGGGCAATCCCGCCGCCTCGCTATAGACAAAACCACACACGACACACAGGTATTCCTTGTAATCACTCATGCAGATGACCTCATTATTCTGTTGCCTGACATAAAACGAGACATAATTAGAAGGCAGATATTATGGCCACGAAACCCACGGAATTCACGAAAAAACGGAAAAAAGTTCATGAAGGCATTTTTATTCCGTGTTTTCCGTGTGCTTCCGTGGCCAATTCGTGATCAGGCTTTATATACCCCTCGCCTTTAACCATTAAGCCATCGCCATTATCATCAGTGCCATGAAAAAACTTCCCATCGTGATGACGTTCTCCGGCCATGATCCTTGTGGCGGCGCCGGAATTCAGGCCGATATTGAAACGCTGGCCAGCCAGGGCTGTCTTGCGTCCACGATCATTACGGCACTCACGGTGCAGGACAGCCGTGACGTGATTGAATTCAGGGCGGTTGATGCCAGCCATGTCATTACCCAGGCACGCGCCGTGCTGGAAGACATGCCGGTTGCGGCCTTCAAAATCGGCATGATCGGCAGTGTCGAGAATGCGGAGGCCATTCACAGCATATTGCATGATTACCCGCGCATTCCGCTGGTACTGGACCCGGTGCTGGCATCCGGCAGCGGTACCCGGCTGGGTGACAAGCAACTGCTGGAATCCATCAAGGTCCTGTTACTGCCACGCACCACCGTATTGACACCCAACAGTGTCGAGGCCCGGCAACTGGCACCGGAAGCCGATACCCTGGATGCCTGCGCATTTGCACTGCTGGACCGGGGTGCAGAGTATGTGCTGGTCACCGGCACACATGAAAACACGCCGCATGTCGTCAACGCCCTCTACCATGCCCATCGCATGATGGAATCTTTCAGCTGGGATCGCCTGCCCCACAGCTACCACGGTTCCGGCTGCACACTGGCCGCCTGTATCGCAGGCATGATGGCCCATGGACTGGAACCCTTTCATGCCATTCATGAAGCACAGGAGTTCACCTGGAATGCCTTACAGCATGGATTTCGCCCTGGCATGGGACAATATTTCCCGGACCGTCTTTTCTGGTCGAAACAGGACGACTAGGTGGCGCTGCGGTCATTACCCCGTGGCCTGTACGCCATTACCGACAGCCACCTGATCCCTGCGGACAAACTGACAGACCAGGTCGCGGCCGCGATCAGGGGCGGTGCGTGCGTGATTCAGTACCGTGACAAATCGTCTAATCCCGAACAGCGCCAGCAGCAGGCCGCCGCCCTCGTGTCACTCTGCCATGATCACGGTATCCCGCTGATCATCAATGACGATGTAGAACTGGCAGTGGCTGTCGGTGCCAGTGGCGTGCACCTGGGAAAAGCCGACAGCACAGTTCGATCGGCACGCAAGCAGCTGGGTGCAAATGCCATCATCGGCGTGTCCTGTTACAACGAGTTTGAGCGTGCTGTCGAGGCAGCCAGCGAAGGCGCCGACTACGTCGCCTTTGGCCGGTTCTTCCCTTCACAAAGCAAACCGGATACCGTCACTGCCGACCCGGAATTATTACGCCAGGCAAGACAACGCCTGGGCATACCGGTCGTGGCAATAGGTGGGATTACACCTGAAAACGGGCAACCATTAATTACCGCCGGGGCACAGTTACTGGCCGCGATTCATGGTGTGTTCGGGCAAGCAGATGTGCAGGCGGCTGCCCGACGGTATGCGGAACTCTTTGGCGCTCCCACTTAAAGCGCTGCGCACGTTATGCGAGAATTTTTCAATAGCCACGAAGTCCACGGAAGAACACGCAAAGATTTCTTGTAATATATTTATTTTTCCGTGTTCTTCCGTGGACTCCGTAGCCATAATATCTTTCTTTCCCGGCGCCGTTGCGAGAGAAATTACAAGGATGCGACAACATGACCCGATCACATGACCTGTTCCAGGCCGCCAGCAAACACATTCCCGGCGGCGTGAATTCCCCGGTACGCGCCTTCAAGGGCGTCGGCGGTGACCCGGTATTTTTTACCCGCGGTGAAGGCGCCTGCCTGTATGACGCTGACGACAAACGCTATATCGATTATGTGGGTTCCTGGGGCCCCATGATTGCCGGACACGCGCACCCCGAGGTGATACAGGCGGTGCAGTCCATGGCTGCCAACGGACTCGGGTTTGGTGCACCGACAGAAATCGAGACACAGATGGCCGACACACTCTGTCGCCTGGTACCGTCGATGGATATGGTCAGGATGGTCAACTCGGGTACCGAGGCCACCATGAGCGCTATTCGTCTGGCCCGCGGCTTCACCGGCCGCGACCGCATTGTCAAATTTGAGGGCTGCTATCACGGCCACTCGGACGCCCTGCTGGTGAAGGCAGGCTCCGGCACCCTGACACTGGGTGTGCCCACCTCACCGGGCGTACCCGCTGATGTCGCGGCCCATACCAGCACACTGACCTACAACGATCTTGACGGTACCGAGCAGGCTTTTGAGTCGATTGGCAACGAAACTGCGGCAATAATCGTTGAACCCGTTGCCGGCAACATGAACTGCATCCCTCCTGAACCGGGCTTTCTTGAAGGCCTGCGTGCACTCTGTGATCGCTATGGCTGCGTGTTGATCTTCGACGAGGTCATGACCGGCTTCCGGGTCGCCCGCGGCGGTGCCCAGGAGCACTACGGCGTGACGCCGGACCTCACCACCCTTGGCAAGGTGATTGGTGGCGGCCTGCCAGTGGGTGCCTTCGGTGGCCGCCGCGACATCATGGAGCATATTGCCCCGCTGGGGCCGGTCTACCAGGCAGGGACCCTGTCCGGCAACCCGATATCCCTCGCCGCCGGTCTGAAGACACTGGAACTGGCCTCTGCCGACGGCTTCCATCAGCAACTGGATGCGGCAGCCAGGCGGCTGACGAGCGGACTGCAGGAACGCGCCAGCCTGGCGGGCATTCCGCTGAGCACCAACCAGGTCGGGGGCATGTTCGGCGTTTTCTTTACCAGCGAATACCAGGTCACGCGTTTTGAACAGGTGACACGCTGTGATATGGATGCCTTCAAGCGTTTTTATCACGCTATGCTGGATGCAGGCGTCTACCTGGCGCCATCGGCCTACGAGGCAGGCTTCGTGTCATCGGCACACTCCGATGACATGATCGATGCCACGCTGGATTGTGCTGAGCAGGTTTTTACCTCGATGTAGCCTTCCGAGGGAATAACGACCAATCGCATGAACGCATGGCTACAGGATCTGCTGAACTGGATCAGCCTGCACCCGCATGCCTTCATCATCGCGGTTTATATTATTGCCCTGATGGAATCACTGGTCGTCCTCGGCCTGTTAATACCGGGCGCCGCGCTGTTATTTGGAGCCGGGGCTCTAATGGCAACAGGCGCCCTCCCCATCGCACCGATCATGTTGTCCGCCTCGGCCGGCGCCATTACCGGCGACTTTGTCAGCTTCCTGCTGGGCAAGCATTACCAGCAAGGCCTCCGGGTGATCTGGCCCTTCAGGCATTACCCGAGACTGGTCAATCGCGGCGTCGACTACTTCGTTAGACACGGCGGCAAGAGTGTTTTCATGGCCCGTTTTATCGGGCCGATACGCCCCATTGTGCCCGCCATCGCCGGCATGATGAACATGAGCACCTCGCGTTTCCTGGTGGTCGTTGTCATTGCCTCTCTGTTATGGGCACCGGTTTATATACTGCCCGGCATGGTGTTTGGTGCCTCCCTGGGTCTGGCTGCTGAAGTTGCCGGACGACTGGTGGTGCTGCTGATAGTCATCGCCGCTATCGCCTGGCTGGGCTTCTGGCTGATTAGCACCCTGACACGCCTGCTGCAGCCGCATGTTGCCTCTGCATTTGAGAAAATACTGGCACGCAGCCGCAGCCACCCGATGATAAAACCACTGGCCGGCTCCCTGCTTGACCCGGACCACCCGGAAGCCCGCGGTCTGGCAATTCTGTCGGTGCTGTTTTTCATTACCCTGTGGATCATATTGCTGACCTCCAGACAGGTACTGCATGGCCACTGGTTTGACGGCATTGATTCCTACATCTTCCATTCACTGCAGGACCTGCGTACACCCTGGGTACACAGCACCATGGTCTTCATCACCCAGTTTGGCAACCTGTCACTGCTTGCATTCGTGCTGGCCGGAGGCGCTGCGTGGCTGTTGTGGAAACGCTATACCAAGGCGGCCTCACACTGGCTGGCCGTTTATATAGCAACCGGCCTGTTGACCTGGGTGTTGAGAAATACGGCACAGGTCACCCGCCCGGTTGATTTCCAGACGGGCTTTTCGTTTCCCAGTGCACACACCAGCATGAGTATGGCTGTCTACGGGTTTCTGGCATTGATGATTGCCCGTGAACTGCATGTGCAACGCCGCTGGATTCCCTATTCTGCAGCCGGCCTGCTGATTATCCTGATCGCCCTGTCGCGCCTCTATCTCGGCGTGCACTGGTTCTCCGATGTGTTAGCGGGCTTCAGCCTTGGCCTCGCCTGGGTCGCACTCATCGGTATTGCCTACGACCGTCATCCGGCGCCAGCCCTGCCCGTCAAGGGGCTGGTGGCTGTGACCCTGTTGCTGATAACGCTATCCGGCTCATGGTATACGCAGCGCTATTATTCGCAGGAGCTGGCGCATTATTCACCACAGGTTGAAATACACAGGATCACCCTGTCCACATGGAAAACCATTGGTTGGGAGCAGTTGCCGGTTTATCGCATGGACATCGAGGGCACTAACGAGCAACCCATGAATTTCCAGTGGGCAGGGTCGCTGGCGACATTAGAAGCCGAATTACACCAACTGGGATGGGAGACGGCCGCACCAGTGACCCCAATGAACGCCATGAACTGGCTGGCGCCTGAGCCAGACATCAGTACGCTTCCCATCCTGCCGCAGGTCAATGATGGCCAGCATCAGAAACTGCTACTGGTTGCGCCGCGCTCACCGGAAGATAACTATCTGACGGTGGTACGGTTATGGCCATCAAACCACGAACTCTTCAGCGCTAACGTGCCGGTATGGATTGGCAATGTGAGCAAGCTCTACGTCGAGCAGGAAATTCCACTGATCGCGTATTTACGCACCGCACCTGATTTTGATGGTCCAGTACAGCATTTACATGCCGTGCTGACACGGTTACCGGGTATCGCAACGGCGCAGCGCAACAGGGCGCACACAAGAGAAAATCCCCGCTGGAGCGGGGATGTGATACTGGCCTGGGAAACAGCACACCAGGAGTACTAGCAGCTGTGGTTAAATCACCTTCTTTCTTACGGCCTGCGAATAACCACTTTCGACTCCGTTTACGTCGTAGGTCGTCATGACAACGTAATATTTTCCGTTGGGCACGCCGGTCACGGTCGCTGACTGGGCCGACCCATCCTTGATGTCCGCACCCTTTATGTATTCACCTTTCTTCTTGCCATAGTAGAGGCGATAGCCGTCAATATCAGACAGTGACAGGGGTTCACCGTCGGTACGCGTGGATGGCGCTGACCAACTCAGTTCCAGAGTTCCGGTTTTAGCCGCGTTGGTGTCACTGGAACCCTTCACGGTGGTTGAATAATTTGAAGCAGAGCTTACACGATAAGCATCAGGTATCTTTTCCGTGGACGATTTGATCGTGCTGCCTCCGCCCCCGCCACACGCGGCGAGTTGCATGATGACAATCGCCGGGGCTAGCAGCTTCAATGCGAAATAAGACTTGCCTTGATGTATATACCGTACTCGCTTCATATTCACTTACCTCATGATGATGCCTGCCGACAGCGCCGGAGACAGTCTGTTAAAAAAAGGGGGGCAGGAAAATCCGTTTTCGCGGGCGGCTACACTTTGCTAACCGGGCTCTATGACAAAGTCGCGCAAGAAAAGTTGCATGACTATCATTGCTTCAGGTTAACCAGTCGTAACCAGTCAATGACGGGGAGTATTCTAATAGAAAAGTTGTGCCGGTATAGCACACACTTGGTAAGTGATTAGCGCCATGTTAATGGCGCTAATCACTGATCTTTACTTTTTGAGTTATCTTACTGAACTGCCTTGAATACAGAGGCCGAATGACTGCTTTCACGTCCATCAACATCATAGGCAGTCATCGCCACATAGTAATTACCTACGGGAATATCTGTTAGCGTGACAGATTCTGTCTTTCCGTTTGCAATCGTTACACTTTCAGTGTATTCGCCATCGTATTCGCCATAATGGATACGGTAGCCATTAATCTCTTCCACTGCCAGAGGCGTACCGTCACTGCGCATATCAGGTGCTGACCAGCTCAAGCTTAAACTCCCCAGCTGGACGTATTCATTGACCTGGATGCTAAATGTGCCCAGGGCGATCTCATCAGCACCATCAGTCACGGAGATGACGATGTTGCTGTAAGTACCGACATCATCGATGCCTGGTGTACCGCTCAAGCGTCCCGTGGCGGTATCAAAACTTGCCCATGCCGGCTTGCCGGAGATACTGAATTCAAGTTTGTCGCCATCAGCATCGGAGGCAACAGGCTGAAAGTCATAACTCTCAATGGTAGTTACGGATGTAGCCGGCTCTCCTGAAATTACCGGCACATAGTTCGCACCTTCCGTACCGCCAATATTGCCGGCTTCAGGCCCGGCTGAAAAGTTCTGTAGAATCTCTTCCGTGCTCAGGGAACGATCATAAACGGCTACCATACGAATGACGCCCTTGTAGGGACGATCAAGACTCGCTTCATTGCCAATACTGAATTCATGTGCCATGTTCCAGTTGCTGTATCCACCAGACACGGCGACTATCTGGCTATGCTGGAAGCCATTGATATAAAGGCGCTCCACAGTACCGTCATATGTGTGAACCAGGTGTACGAGCGAGGTATCCAGCACACCGTGATCTGCACCGTTTACTGTTTCAAGCTTGGGATGTACCGAGCCTTTGCCTGTATGCAACAGCCTGACTTCGACGTCATCAAAGACCTGACCCATCATGAAATTCTGTGCAGTCCACCCCTCTCCCACGGATACCATGCGTGTGGGCCCCTCCTGGGTGAGATTTCCGGGTTCGACCCACACCTCAAATGTGCTGGAATTGCTTGCGCGAAGTGCGTTAATCAGATTTGTAGCAGGACCGGTAGTACCCACGCGCCCGCCATTCATTACTACACCATTGCCTGCACCATACCAGCTCACCGCACCCGTCATAGCCAGGTCCATGGGGGTTGCACTGCCTGACAGGTCACGCACTACGTTTCCTGTACGTTCGGCAAAGGGATAAAACACAACCAGGTCATCCATAACACGGGGTGCTTCCTCAACCACTGGAGGCGGGGGATCTTCTACCACTGGTGGTGGTTCCTCTACCACTGGTGGTGGTTCCTCAACTACCGGCGGCGGCTCCTACCACTGGTGGTGGAGGCGGCGGCTCCTCGACCACTGGTGGTGGTTCCTCAACTACTGGCGGCGGTTCCTCTACCACTGGTGGTGGTTCCTCAACTACCGGCGGCGTGTTTTTTTCAGCGCCCAGGGGGATTGTATTGCTTGCAACCATATTAATGGCGAGCACATCCTGCGTCGCTGCTGTAGATGTCTGGGTGATGGCATTATCAAGCTTCTGCGAAGCACTGTCTGACAGCACCCTGGAAGCCTCTTTTGCTGTTGAATTTGCGGAAATACTGTCAATGTCTGCAGCCAGACCAGCCAGGTCTGCACTGGAATCGATAACCCTGGCGGCATCCACGGAAAGTTTTGTCTGCTTGCCCAGGCCCGATGTAATCCGGACCGAATCGCTCATCTGGGAATCTCTTGTTGAGGGATGCGTGATCGAGATAGCATGATCAATCACCAGGGTAGCAATGACACCATTCACCTTCAGTTCGTTTGTCATCGCCTCGACCAGTACCTGTCCCGAGACAACATTTGCTACAGCAGCAATCGTTGCATCACTGCCATTTGCGCCAGTACCATCAAGAAGTCCGTCAGCCATGTCCGCTGCGATGGCATTCACAACATCATCACCGGTAATAGCAGCGCCTGTCGCTGATATTACATCACGTGTACGGCGAATCATTTCGCCCAGTGCTTCACTGGCCTTGACGATATTAGCGATATTCTTGCTGGATATATGATTTGTAACAGGGTTATCGATAATTGATGAATCCAGGCCAAAGCTGTATTTATCCATTACAACAGCTTTCGCATAATCAACATTCTCTCTGTTAAGCCCACCGGCCATGGATTCAGCCATCTTCACAATGAGTGTCGAGAATGGATTGATATTTGCAGTCGAACTGGACTTGTTCATGATTATCGAGGTCAACTCGAAGTCCGGGGCATCACCGGTAACCAGATCGACACCATCAGACACCTTCAGCAACAAGGGATAATCACGAGGGTGTAATTTAAGACGGCTCTTGTAGGACGCCGCGTAGTCACTGGTCTCGGTACTGACCAACTTCCCACTAGCATTATAGATTTCTACCGTTGCCCCGGTGATCGGTCCATCACCTACACTGCCGCTGACCACTGTGCTGACAATTGTGTTGGTGCCCTCATTTGCAGACTCGTCACCTCCACCACATGCTGCCATCAGCACTACGGAGAGCGTTATCAGCACCGCTCTAACAATACCTTTACGAATAAATTGGGCCTTCATAATCACCTGCTCTCCATAATGCTGACGTCGCAGTCCAGCTGTTTTATTTGAAGTGGGTTGCTGCAATACATGGAGAGTTCATCGGCATGCAGAGGATTATTCTGAGCGTTTGGATACCCGGAGAACATGAGATTCAGATCACAGAAACAACAATAAATGACGCCAGGCGTCATAAAGCAGACGGGTAATTTGGATTTACAGGGAACGGTATTGAGAGGCAGGCGTACAACCTTGCCGCCTCGACTTCGCGGGAGAGGGTTCTGAAGGGATTAACCCGGTTGTTGCAGAAATCCTGGTCTGAGAATGGCTTTCACCACTTGATTTACAGGATAAAAAGAGTATTTCGTAGTGATTCTGGAATGCACTGCTGATGAAGTCCTGGCCCAATCCTGCAGGAGCGGTGCCTCGCCGCGACTCGCGCCGTGGACGGCGACCCTACAGTAAGATTTTTTGCAGGGATTGCTGGCGTTTTAGAGAACAGCACGATTAAACGTCAGTGGACATGGAACAGGGCTTAAGACTAATGCGCGCCTTTCCCGAGCAGGACCACCTCGGCAGTTTGCAGCAACACCAGCATATCAAGCAGGATACTGCAATTTTTAACGTAGTAGAGATCGTACTGCAGTTTCTCGAAGCCGTCTTCTTCAGAGGCCCCGTAAGGATATCGAATTTGTGCCCAGCCACTCAGCCCGGGTTTGACCCGGTGCCGTTCATTGTAGTATGGAATCTTCTCAGACAGCCTCTCCACGAACTCGGGACGTTCCGGCCGCGGACCGACAAAACTCATATCGCCTCTGAGTACATTGAATAACTGCGGCAATTCATCCAGGCGGAACTTCCTCAGCATCGCACCAACTCGGGTAACACGCGCATCATTTTTTGCAGCCCAGCGAGCGATACCATCTTTCTCCGCCTCAATGACCATGCTACGGAATTTATAGATTTGGAAAAGCCGGCCATTCTCGCTAACACGTGTTTGACTATATATGACACCTTCCCGCCCCCGGCTTTCAATCAGGATTGCCAGGGCAGACAAGGCAGCAAGAGGCAGCACAACAGGCAACAACAACAATACACAGGCAACATCAAATACACGCTTCCACATGCGGCGAAAATGATTCACCTCAAAGCCTTCCGAAAGAAATAACCAGCTTGGCTGCATGATATCCAGTCTTATCTTGCTGGTATGGCGCTCAAAGAAGGTAAGCAAATCGACCACCTCGACCCCTCCCATCTTGCAATCGAGTAGTTCATGGACCGGCAACCCCTTGCGACGCTCATCCATGGCAAGCACGATAATATCAATCTGATTCTCAGCGACATACTTGACCAGTGCACCCGGGGTTTTTACCAGGCTGATACCACTTTCCGCCTCCCGGTCACCCGGCATCGGCATATAGCAGACAAGATTGACACCACGCAATTCGCCCTTGGCCTCGGATTTCCTGACCAGACCCGCAGTCTGGCCTGAACCCATGACGAGCACCCTGAGACGAAGATCAAAGGCATTGGAAATACGCATGAAAATCAGCCTGATCACCATCACAACAACAAAGCTGACAAGCACTGCCAACGAAAGGGCGCCTCGACCAAGGAAGAATACCGGGGCGATATAGAAGATTAAACTCAGAATTAGCATTCCCATCATCATGCTGGCGCCAATGCGTGCTGCCAGCATCGTGGTGGACTGCTCTGGCTGACGCTGGTATGCACCGAAAGCAATCAGGCTCATCTGCATGATGACAACAAACAACACTGCCTGCACCAGATAATCGCCTGAGCGCTGAAGCAAGATATCCTCACGAAATCGCAGATCTACACCCAGATAATAGGCTGCGATCAGCGCAAAAAATTCGACAAAGCCCAGCAGGACAAATTCTGTCGGAACGTGGTGACTGAAAAAGCGAGTTGAATGCGAAAAGAAGCGTACGGAACTGATTGTTCCAATACCTGCTGACGTACTTTCTTTTATTATCGTCTGGTTCGTTCAGCATGAATCGTGATTACCTGATATAAATGACAAGAACTTTCGCGCCCGCTACTTTCTTTGCAGTCGCCTGACAAACATATGATCGGCCAAACGAGCAACACTATTTAGTAAATCATAATCAGCCAATTATCGCCATTTTTTTGACAGCGCCAACAATATTTACACATTTTTTACATGCTGTGACATATCTGTAAATTGGTGCAGGCAACAAATTACCCGCATCCAACTACACACAATCATCCCAACTGCCTAATAAATAGATGAGTTTTTCTTTGTAATATCAAGGATGCTTCCTGCCCCATGGACAGGGCATCCCTGGCAGGGCTGCGATGACCTCCAGGCGCTTCTGTATAACGGCAACCGCGAGTGTCTAATAACGAGAGCGGGTGATATTATCGTTACCGACAAGACCGGTGGTTTTACCGACAAAACCGTACACGATACCGACCAGGGCACTGAACTCATCATAATTGAAATCTGACACCGTGCTGTCGCGATTGCGGTACTGGAGACTGACATTAGCTGCCAGTTTGCGGGAAAAGTTGTATCGCACCCTGCCACCCAGGATATAACGCTTGTCAGTGCGATTTTGGTCCGTTTCCTTGAACCGTACATAGCTGCCGAATACGCCTGTGGCAAGATAGGCATTCACGCGGTAATCCAGGTCCGCGCCAAACTCCTGCACGTCACGGTCGAGTGGCGCGTCATCGTAATCAAGCTTTCGCAGTTCACCCCATATCCGGGTATCAAAGGTATCGTCGTCTCTGTTGTACATGAGCGTGAAAACGTTATTGCGAAAGGTTTCACCGGACGTCTGCACATTATTAGAATTACCATCGTCCGGATTGACTTCCGAATCAAAGAAGGTCTGACTGCTATCCGTGAGATCAGTAGCTACACGTGCACGCACGCTGGAGTGGCCGGTAAACTTGTAGAGATACGTGAGACCACCACCAAAACCGGTTTGATCACTACCCTTGTCCCTGCTGACACGCGAGGTACCCAGATTGAAACTGTATTCCGAGTGCGGTCGACTGCCCGAGATAACAGCACGCAACTGGCTTCTCGTGTAGTCGTCATTCACATCAGTCTTATCGTAATTCACATCGGTTATGCCGCCATCGATGCCCACACGCATAGTTGGATACAGGGGATAGGACCAGCCGGCATCCAGCCCGTATTGCTGGTTGTCGGTATCCGTGTCCTCATAGTAATAATCGCGAAAAAACGGATTGATGCGGAACCGATGGCCGTTTGAAAATGGAAAGGCAATATCCGGCGCAATACTGAATACATTAGTATTCTGAATATTGTCTGGCACATCCTTGCCTATTGAATTTATCGGTGTCTGGGTAAAGAAATCATTGACCAGCCAGTTAAGACGGTTCTCTACCTGCGCCCAGCGTACACTCGCGCCGAGGTTGAAATAGGTCTGGTTATCGAAGGTACTATTGGCATAGAGTTGTCGCGTCACTGTGCCGCCGATGTTATACGTCAACGGGCCACCCTCCTCTATCAACGACCCACCAAGGTAACCGACAGCACCATGGTCAACCTCCTCGTCATCAGGGGTCAAAGCCGCATTGTCTGAATATTGCCATCCCAGACCCACACCCGGTTCGAAGATTGCCGCTGACAGGGTCGTGCTGGCGCCCAGCAAGCAGACCCCGATTGCCAATTTCAACTGTCTGATTTTCACCTGATCGTCACTCCCTAACCAAGACATGATTTATTACTGAAACCATCCGTCAGAAAGCACGCTCCGGCACAGTAATAATATCTCCCGGCATGAGGTAGACGTTGGTCGTCATATCGCCATTTTCCAGAATGTCTTTCAAACGTATATCGTAGTTCTCCATGCCCTGCTCGGTGCGGCGATGCAGCTTGGTGCGATTGGCATCGGCGTAAAGAGTGACACTGCCAGCATCCAGAACAGCATCCAGCACGGTCATGCCCTGATGATAGGTAATCGCTGTATTGCTACCAACCGAACCGGTGATACGGATATTCGAAAGGAACCGCGTACCTTCCAGGTTGGTCAGTACGACTGTTACATTCGGATTCTTGATGTAATTTTTTAATTTCTTTTCTATGTTGTCAGCCAGTTCTTCCGGACCAAGACCAGAGGCCTTGATGTCGCCAACCAGCGGAACAGCGACCATACCGTCCGGGCGAATCGGTTGTGATGTTGAGAGCTCCGGATTTTTCCAGACGGTAATCTGGACACTATCGCCAACATCCATCTTGTAGGAATCCACCCGCACATTGATTCCATCTGCACCAGGCCCTGTTTGCGGAGGTAAGTTTGCGGGACCATCAGAAGCACAACCCACCATACCCAGCACTAACAAACCAATAAGCAGTTCACTGAAATATTTCATCTTTATCTCCCTGAGATTCGCGACAACGGTGTACCAGATCAGTTCATGCAGCCTGTAAAGCCGCCTTAAACGCGCAGACTATAGCACAATAATTATCAAGTACATGAGTATCATAAGGTTTTTCAGTCAAGATGCGAGCCCAAAATCGCTGCCATCGTCTGTATATCTTCACGGCGCACCCCCGCATGAGTGGGCAAGGTCAGCAATCGCGCTGCGAACTGTTCAGCAGACGGAAACGGACCCTGGCCAGCGAGCAGGGTGTCCAGTCCCGAAATAGTCGGCAAGATAGCCGGATACATTACCGATACACCCATACCCGACGCACTCAAACGCGCATAAACCCGGTCGCGCAGGGTCGAATCAAGCAACAACGGATACCTCAGCAGGCGTTGCTGCACGGGCAGCTGGCAGGCAACAGGCAAGTTAACAATCCCGTTATCTGCCAGCGAATCAATCATGGCGGATATCGAAATTTGCGTGTCCGGTTTTTGCTCCAGGTAATGCGCGATATTGGCATTCAGAATGTGTCGCCTGACCGAATCAAGAGCACCGATACCTTCCAATGGATGGTAGCGGGTCTCACCTAGATGAAGGAATGGGAACCACTGCAGCATCCAGTAGCTGCGAGGCGAGATCAACAGGTTATAAAGCAGTGCTTTTAGCCTATACGCCAGTCGTTGTCCCATGCCGGATGTTATCAACGGATCATCAGGCAATAGGCGCGCGAGCCCTTCATCGCGAAACAATACTGCGCCACCGCCCAAAAGACTCACCGGCTTGCCACGCCCAAAACTGATGATGACCATATCACCCTGCCAGTCGGCCTCGGCAATACTGCCCGGGAACAACTGCGCACTGTCTTCAATCAACACTACCCCGGCCTGTTCCGTTATCTGACGTAATGCGCCCATACGTTCCGGTATGCCACACAAGCTGGCGGCGATAACTGCAACCGTGCGAGCAGTGATATTAGAGGACACCTGCTCAAGATCCATCCAGGGACGCTCTGCCTCCAGATCGACCAGTACAGGCTTCGCACCGGCGTACACGACGGCGCTGATCAGGTCAGGACAGCCATAGGCCGGCAGGATAACTTCCGCTTCGGATTCTTCTTTAATTCTGATCGCTGCAAGAAGCGATGCCGCGAGTGCCGCCGTACCGGAGTCGAAGAACCTCGGCAAATACGGGGAAAAGATGTCATGCAGTAACGATTCGTTATTTCGACTATCAGTAAGTCGAATCCGATTACCCACCGGTGGCAACTGGTAAAACATCTAGCGCCGGGACGGGGTCCAGACGGTCATGCGTTTACCGACCAGGAAAGACGCGACGGCCTGTGCGAGGGCAAGATTCGTTTGCACAAAGAAAAATATTATCCTGACGGCTGAATTTTCTCTTGCGCGTTCTGATATCCAACCCAAAAGGGCAATACCATAAAACACCAGTTGCGCAACCAGCGCCGCCTGATAGATACCCCCCTGCGCCTGCAGCAACAGGGTTACAAGGGCAAAACCCAGCATAAACCACGGCACCGCCCAGCGCATGATCTTGTGGCTCCATACCTGGAAGGCAAACAATCCCATCCGGAACGGATTCAGCACTTCCGGATGACGCACAATCGCAGTTAATCCCCTGATAACCGTGCGCACCTTGCGACGAAACTCAAGACCGGGATCCTTGACATCCTGATAGATACCAACCACTTCTGCAGAGGTCACGGCAACCAGCCCCTGCTTTGCACAGTTCAGCGCTGTATTGAAGTCACTGGGCGAATAGATATCCCAGTCCGCACATACCTCGCGACGTGCCGCGAAAAAAGACCCGCTTAACCCAACCAGTCCGGCACGATCGGACTCCAGCCGCCGCAACCACATCTCGTATTTCACATAGGCCCCCTCACCGGCCACCCGCCCATCCTGGCTGATAAAACGGTCCTCACTAGACAGCGCACCGACTCGCTCATCTATAAAAGCAGAGGCTAATTTACGAAAGGCATCCGGCGGGATGGTTGTTGCGACATCCGAGAACACCAGTATTTCACCGGCTGCTTCACGGATCGCACACAACTGTGCATACTCCTTGCCCTTGCGTTGATCGGCGCGGACCAGGCGAACACCCTGTGATGCATAAGACTCGACGATATTGTCCGTCGCATCCACCGAGAAATCCGAGGCAACAATGATTTCCAGCCGATCACGTGGATAATCAAGCGCCAGTGTATTTTCAAGCTTCTCGCGGATGCGTCCTTCCTCATTGTGCACGGTGATAATCAGGCTAAGCGATGGCATATCGGCAGTATCGCCCAGGTGGACTGGTCCGTGTAATCTCGCAGGCAGCACCTTGAGGATCAGGGGGTAGATAAAGTAGCTGTAACTGCACAACAGCAGGAATATATAGAACAGGGCTTCCATTTCAGTCACCGTGAACCGATTTGCCAGGACAATCCATCAAGTATTAACATAATGCGAATTATCATTTTCACTCACAAACAACATAATCCTGTCGACCTTTGAGAATCAACCGCGCGTGAAACTATCAATTATCC
>CALOCX010000005.1:0-71237 GCA_942491995.1 uncultured Gammaproteobacteria bacterium
GCGCACTGCACTGCCCCTGGAGGGGTGACACGAGCAAACATGCAGCGACTCCCCCCAACATTCAGACAACTGCCACCAATGACGTCCGTCCGTCCGTCACACTTGTCACACTTGATTCATCACGCTTCGTCACACACACACTACGCAGTACGCAGTCGCCCTTTCATCCCTCTTGCCGCTAGATTCTTCACTTTCTCAGCATCATTAGGTCCTTATTGAATAATCTCCCTAAAAGCTTCCCGAGAAGTGAAGATTTTGCTAGAAAACCCCTAGAATTTTAGCAGTCTTCTCCGCGCCACCGCGCCGCTACCATATTCGCCACCGTCTTTTTCTCTCCAAACTGCGCTCTCTTGGTACTCAAAAAGTGACGCCCAACACAGATAATTGAACATACGCTACGAGGGCGAAGTGTACATTGGGTGGCGTTTAGCAAGAGAGAAAGAGCGAATATCGTGTGAGATTTTGCCTCAGCCTTTCGCGGTTGACAAAAGTGAAGCACCATGAAACGCAAGGCCGAAGAAACTGATGCGAATAAGCCTCCAGCGAAACAAAGTAGAGTTGAAGAGACGCATGCCGAACTTACTGCTTCCTTTGACGATTTAAACAGCGACTGCCTTGTCAATATCTTATCCTTTCTACCGAATGATGACATGGTGACAGCGTCGCAATTTGTAGCAAATGCTGCCGTGAAGCAAGAGCGAATGATTCTCTTGATCAAACTCGTACAGGAACAATCATGTGCACCGAGAATACCACACTCGAGAGTATTAGAAATGACTTTGTCAGGGCAAGAAGTGGAGTGACCAAGTCTTTACTGGGAACCGCACGCGTATGAAGGTTATCGGTCTGGAGAGAATGCCTCGCATCAGAGAGCACATCGAAGTGTCTCCAAATCATGTGCTTCCAAATGTTTCAAGCCTGGACTTGTCATTCACTCATTTGTTAGTGATGACAACGATTCCATTGATGCCCTGTCGCAGCAAACCCTTGGCTTTTGCTATTCATGCTTCCGGACCTGAAGAAATCGACCTCAGTCCTCCAGCCACACGACTGGTTTGTGTTCTACGTTTGTTTGTATAGTCGATAAAGTTTGCTCAAAAATGCGGCATCTCATTTTGACTTCATCTGAAAAAGCAGTAACTTTGGCTGGTTTTCCCTTGTCTGAAAATTTGCCGGAAGTTTGTCTCGACAACTCTGTTCTTTTTGTTTACAGGACGGATGTGCAAAGTTATCATTCTGCTGAGGACGTTTCTTTTGGACTGAACGTCTTCATCTTGACATTTTGAATTCACTTTTGCTGCCAGATTATTGTGCGTGTGGGAGCACAATCACCAGTCAGTCAGGAAATGCTAATCAATATGGTTCGGCGTCATCGGACTCTGCGTTGGCTCCGAAGCGACTTGACGCAAGAGAATATTGCCATGCTCCAACAAGAGAGACCAGATATTACATTTGCAAGAGAGTAAAGATTGAAAATCAGCTTCGCCCTTCTCCGTTTTCAGAGGCATTTCGAAATCAAGTACCTTCAATCGTATTAGCTCACTTTATCTTTGTACGACTTTTCATTATAATACAGTCTGTGGAACGTACATGCTTCCTACCTTATTTGTTAGCTATACGATGCGCATAGCTTCTCGTTGAACTTGTACCGGACGGCGGACGAGCAAACGAGTACGTGTTAGGCACCTGTGCGTCTGGTGCATGTGACTGGTCAGGTACATGTCGTTGACGCCGTTCCGAGCTTGTTTCGATCGACGCCTGGTAGCAACAAATGTTGCCAATATGCCAGGACGCTCAAACCGGGGAACGACATCGACCAAACACCACGGTGATCCCAATCTTTTTTCGATCGCGGCTCCGGGGATCGTCTTCGATACGTCCTTGTCCATACTAGTAGATACTGCTATTCAAAGATTTACTGCTACTGCTACTGTGATACTATTTAGCGAAGGAACGCATACTGTCATATAGTTCTGTCGACCATAAAGCCGTGTAGATGCTGATTCATTGGGAGCAAGAGCAGCAAGTGGCTTGGGCCCTTTGTTCGGGGGTGTAGTCAGCGCGAGCATCAAACTCGGGAGGACCTTCAAAGTCGACATATCCTCCAGTGAGAGACTTGCCCGCCCATGCCACACCCGCGCCAATATCGTAGACGGCAAGGTGAGATGCATTACCAATGGAGGCAAGGGTGCCAGGGCTTTCTTCCTTGAGTGTCGAACGGTCCTCCGCATGGTTCGCAAACATCAATTTGCGATTCTCGGCACCACGAGCGGCAGCTGCAATGACAGCAGCCGTTGCTGTTGCACCGGCTGATCCTCGAGTAGTGAATGGAGCATTGGATTCTTCAAGCGTTTTGCCCTCCTTGGTGTAGATCTCGGTGATTTTGTCTGCAGCACTCTTGTCAGATCTTGCGATCCTTGTAGTGACCTTGCTCTCAACAATGGCATATCTGTTGGCGGCCATCTTCTCCTCGACCTCAATAGAATCTTCCGACATCCCCTGCTTAAAGTTCTTGTACATTTGAGCAGCATGGATCTTGTCAGCTTCGCACACCTCATTGGCTCCTGCCTTGTCAATGGCTTCGATTTCAAGTTCCGCATCCTCTTCGACACTAGCAATCTCTTTGACGGCAGCGAGACCAAGGCCAGCGGAGGCAGCGGCAGCAGCAGCTCGCGAGCCACCAGATTTGTTGTACCATTTGCCTTCAGACTGATATATCTCCGCAATATCATCACCAGCCTGCTGATCAATGCCCGTGATTTGTTCGGTGGCGCTGCTCTCGATGTCTTTGACACGGGCAATGTCGAGCGACCCCATCTTTGCAGTCACAGCAGCCGCAGTAGCTCCAGTGACGGCGACAGTAGACGTCAAGTTACCAACCTTGGTCTGCGTAGGCGATGGCTTCTCCATAGTCATGCCATTCTCACGGTAGATAGAATCAATGTCTTCGACGGCTTGCGCATCAATCGCTTCAATGCGTTTCGTCGACCGATCGGCAACTGCCCCGGCATTCCTCTGCGCGACAACACTAAGCCCCGCTGCTGTAGCGGCGGCAGTCACGCTGGTCATGGTTGGGCTATCGAGGGCTACTCCCTCCTTCTTGTACACCGTGGTAACATCTTCATTTGCTTTGTCAGCAATAGTGTCGATATCTTTTGTCGCCCGTCCCTCAATCGTCATGATTTTATCAACATTATCGGACGAGAGACCGGCAGCCAAAGCCGCGCTTCCAGCGCCGACAACAGCGACTGATGCTGCCACGGCACCAAGTGCGAGAGCTGACCGTCTTCTTTTTCAGACTCACGTTCTTTCATCTCACACCTTGCTCGCGATAGACATCAGCAACCTCCTTCATAGCCTTCTCGTCCGTCTTTTGGATTTTCTCGACAGCTTTTTCTTCGATCGCCTCTAACTTCTTCAAGGAAGCCGAGCTAAGTGCAGCTGCTGACACTCCAGCTCCAGCCACACCTGCAAGGACGCGTCAGCGTGTTCTCCAACGGAAGAGTCGTCTGTGGATGACGAGTGAGGAGTACTACGTTTGACGGAGTTGTTTTTCGGCGCGGAGCTTGTTGCTGCTATCGGAGTTTCGGGCCTCCAGTAGCTCCTTTGCAGCAGATCAAGCTTCGTAGGCGGAGTCTGCAGCAAGAAACAACGGAACATGAGCTGAGTGAATGCACGTCATCATGCTGATGATCAAGAGCCAAAGCGCCCTCTTAAAGACTTACTTCATGGTTGATTCTTTTCAATTCAGTAACGTATCGCTTGAAAATTAGGATTTGTGTCCCTCGTTGGATGCAACTTCTCCTCGAAAACGGGTTTGATCATGTGTAGGGACCGTTGAAAATTTTCGTCGGAGGATGGCGTCTCATAAATGTACAGTAAAAAGTGTCTCGCGACATGTTCTTCATCGCTGAAACTTCCAAGTGTTAAATAAAAAATATGCCTGGACATGTTCTTTATCGCTCTTTTAATACGCTCTCAAACATGTGGAATGCTCAATGGTTCAACCGAAATGGAATCATTCTCAGACGCGAAAGTACGGTAGGACCGATACGGTATTGTCGGGGACGGTCACAATACTGCATGTAGGCAGACTACGCGAATTGTTTTCAAACCCATCACTTGACCTTTACATATCTGCACTTTAGGACGATGCGGCATCCATCTGTAGGCTTCTTTCATCACTTTAGCAGATGAAGAGAAACGTATGATAACTTACCTGATATTCTTTGTGACCGATCGCTCTATACGTTCGCCACAACTCAGAGTCCTCGGTCGTACATTGATACATGTAACGAAGACTAGGAGATTCTCTCTTCACGTTAAGCTCGTTCGATAGGCAACGGCGCAGCTATTCCTTCGCTTCTGAAGTTTCATGCCCTTTGCCGTTCAATAACCGAAAAACGGGAAGATTAGCTTACCAATCTAAAAAGGAAACACACTGTTCCCCAGCACGCACCAAGCGCGAGCAGTTCGGCGTCGCGAGTCAAAAGGGCTGGATGTAACAGAATACTGCCTGTCCAGACGGAAACAAACGAATCGCAGCCGTTTAGAGATGAGGCAAACATTTGGGTCGATCGAGCGCGAACCAAGGAAACTGTCATCTCGGATGCGCCGTCGCCACCTCATTCACCCCCGCCATGCCATTACCTTTGCTCTCAGTTCCGTATCCACTTGAACTGACCTAACCACTCGTAGTCCACGAAATCTCATGCGAGCCTTGTCGATATTCGTAATGAAACTTTATTGTCACTTCTCCATCGTTACGGCGGGTCGAAATCATCCGACTCTTGCATCTTTTACGTGGCAACAGCGTTGTCAGCTTTGCCAAGGCTCCACTGAAATTCTGAACTGCAAACCCAAGAGCCATATCGGCATCGGTTCCGACTTTGACGCAAAGGAGGACAGCGCGATGGTCGATACTTAATCGATCCGAGAGCGGGCGCGGCGGTAATTTGTTCTTTTCTCAACCAACAGAGCATTTGATCGACGCCTCTCTTTGAGTCAATCACCAAACTTTCTACTGCTTTAAAAACGCCGACTCGAGCAAGCTCAACCTTTGCCGAGTCACCCTCCTCTAGGAATCCCTTGATAATCGCATCGCTGATGCTGCTTTCCAGGGATCGTTGAGCTGCTCGCCCGCAGAGTCAGCAACTTTAGCGCCTCACACCGTGCCCAAGATTCGTTTGCTTCCAACGTTTGAACTCATTACCAAGATTGCATTCTTTCAGTTTTACGGTTCGGCCCTTACCATTCGTCAGCATCCTGTACATCACCATGCGCCTTTTCAAGTTCATCCAGTAGCACGTCTCCAAGAATACCGCTACCGCTGCTGCTTCCAGTTAGTCAACTATTCTCATCGCGACGACTGGCAGCGATTGATGCAGTTTCTATTGCTTCGCTATGCGACCTTGGTCCAGCTGTGTGAATGCTCGTACAGTAGAATCATCAGATGGTGATGCCGGAGGCAACTTGAAATCAGGGCACACATGGTCGTAAAGAAAGACTTGGACAAAGCCGCTGATGATCTTGTATTGCTGGCAGGTGAGAATAGTGCTCCCCGATAGAGCACCTGTGCTTATATGGTGGGTCGTGAAGGATCGGCCTCGGCTCGAACCTTCGACCATCGGATGAAAAGTCCGAGATTTTACGACCTATCTAATTGTTATTTATACATAATTACCGGGGCGTCCGTTGCCTAAAATGCAGTACCGTGCACAACGGTGCTGCACTCAGTCCCGCAAAACTCCCGCAGTCAGAATCGCTCCCGCCACCTACCCTTCCTTTCCTTTGCAAGGCCAATAGTCAGGTCCGAAACTACAAAAACACTTGCAACCATTTATCAATGGAAATAGAATTTACTTGTTTCCTTATTTCCTTTTTTTCTTATTTCAATATGCTTGCAAAGAAAACCTCAAAAAACCAGATCACCCTGCCCAAGGCAATCATCAGCCACTTTCCCGATACCGAATATTTTGATGTTCGGGAAGAGGATGGACACATTGTGCTGGTACCTTTGAGACCCAGTCGTACTGATGAGGTACGAGACAAACTGGCTAAACTTGGTCTTACAGAGGCGGACGTGACAGACGCCGTACAATGGGCTCGCCAATCGTAACGTTACGGGTTGTCTTTGATACCAATACAGTCATATCGGCCCTGCTATTTTCCAAAGGACGGCTGGCATGGCTTCGTACGGTATGGCGGCAAGGAACTATTGTCCCGCTGATCTCGAAGGCAACCACGGAAGAGATCATCAGGGTCCTGGCTTACCCAAAATTTCATCTGGATGTGACAGATCAGGAAGAGTTGCTGGGCGATTTCCTTCCCTTTGCCGAAGTCATAGACGCTGTTTTGCCAACAGGCGAAGTACCTGTTTGCCGCGACAAACACGACCAGATATTTCTCGAACTGGCCGCAGCCGGCGAGGCAGATGCCGTGGTAACAGGTGATGAGGATCTGCTGGTTCTGGCCGAGCAGTCCCCCATTCCCATTATGACGCCTGCCGACTTCCATCGGCGCATTGGCATCAAGCAAAAACACCGTTGAGGCTGCAAAACTGATTGTGGACACCATGACCAGCCAGAGCCATAAAATACCACGAGCAAACAGTAACCCGGCATCCAGTATCGCAGATAGCTGATATTTGACGCCCCCTCCTCTCGCAGATTTTCAACAGCTGCTCCCCGCCCTATAATCCAGGCATGAAAATCCGGGAAATATCGATGCGCGCAATTCAAGTAAGGATCTGATGAGCGACTATTTTAATGAACTGGTTGAGCAGCTGCGTGAAAACCACTTGTCTATCAACCCGCCCTACCTCCATGGCCTACTAACCGGTTTTGCCACGACACCTGATCCTGACCTGGCAAAACTATACATGGAGATTCCTGGGGAAGAGCCACTTCCGGAATCCCTACGGGAAGAGGTGTTCAATGTAGTGGATTTTCTGTCCGAAGATCTGTCTCTTCATGAGTTCAAGGCAGTTTTCCAGGTAGACCACGACAGCGAACCGGAGCACTGGATAAACGGTTATCTCAAGGCAGTGGAACTCCACGAGGAGCAGTGGCGTGAAGAAAATGATTGCCATCCCAAGGCAGGTGCAGCGCTCATTATGCTTCACTCACTGATCAATGAAGAATTGCGTCAGGAGCTCAAGATCATTCAGCCGGGTCACGAGGAACTCCGGGAAGCACCGGAAATGGTGACCGATCTCGTGCACAGCATCTACCACTACATTCATGGTGATCTGGATTCATCATTCAACTTTGATGATGAACCCAGCCTGCCTGTCGATGAACTACCTCCCCCGCCAGATTATTCGCAGGACACACTGGCAAGCATGGATGAACAGGCCCTCTTCGCCCTTGTCACCAGCAATAACGACCGGCTCCCACTGGAGGTAGTGCATGCGTGTGCCAGCCGAGCGGAGGCCATGGTTCAACTACTTCGCCAGCATCTGGAAAACGATTCCAACTGGGGCAACGAAGTAAGCGATGGCGACTGGTGGGGGCTGTTACATGCCGTCTTCATACTCGGGCTCATCCCCGGCGATGCATCGGCCAGGGCATTGCTTGAGGGGTTCCGCCGCATCACCTTCGACAGCAATAACTATCTGACAGACTGGCTTTCCAGTTACTGGCCCGCTCTGTGCCGCAACAAAACCGCGTACACGACGGATACCATGCGACAGATTGCCGAAGACAATCAGCTGGACTGGTACCCCCGGTCCGCTGCCGTCCAGTGTGTCGTGGCCGCTGCCGACGACAGGGACCCGGGACAACTGGAGGATGCAATTGACTGGCTTGCCTCGCTCTGCATCGACGAGTCTCAAGACCAGGAATTCCGTGTCATGGCGGGGCACACCCTGCTCGATCACCCCAGAGAACGACACAGGAAACTAATGGAGCAACTGGTGGAACTCCAGGATCCAGGCTCCTGGCTCGGTAACTCCTACAATGTTGATGACATCGACCGTTCCTTCTTCAGGGGCGGCAAACCGGAATGGATACGTTTTGATAACCCCTGGCGTTTCTATGACCCGGTCGAGATCCAGCGCCGCCAGCTGCGCTGGCTCAAGGAAGACCGGGAACAGGAGCAGAAACGATTCGGCCTGGACGACTGGAGGCCGGTAAAAACCTATGTACGGGATCAACCCAAGATTGGCCGCAATGACCCATGCCCCTGCGGAAGCGGTAAAAAATACAAAAAGTGCTGCATGAACAAGCTTCACTGACCTGCAATTTGATCAGGTTTTCTTCCCGAGAGACTACAACACTTCATCCTGTACTCCACCCCCAGCGAGAGAAATTTATATCCGCATCAGACTCATAGAAGCTTGCGCCTTCCAGCAGGACAGGCCGGGGCAGAATTGAATGCCGATTCACACGGAAATAGCAAACGCTAAAGAAAACCGGCCCCCCAGGCAGCGAGACCCGACCGGCAGAGGGGAAGCCGCAAGATATGGAAGAGCAGGGGAGAAGAGAGCGCACAGGAGGGGGGGGGGCACGGGGGGAAAGAAAGGGGGGGGAAAAAACAAGCAACCGGGGGGGGGGGGGGGGTGGGGTGGTGGGGGGGGGGTGGGGGGTGGTGGTGGGGTGTGGTGGGGGGGGGGTGGGTGGGGGGGTTTGGGGGGGGGCACCTTCCCTACCCTGCTTGTCATGAAGGATCTGCTGATACTCCTCGCACATCTATTGACTACAGTCGCCAAACTCTTGGGCCCGGCGGCGCAAGGACCGTTGTCGCTAACAGCCTGCTCATGAAGCAGCAGCTCCTGGTCATCAATCGTTCCGCGCGACGCGCCCAATCTTTCGGCACTTGATCGATTCCTGTTCGGCTTCTGGTCGCTGTTTCTCAACCCACGCCGCATTCAGCGGGCTGCCGTGATTATTCGACCTTCGACGCTTTTGAAATTTCACGACATGCTCAAGAAGCAAAAGTATCGACTGCTATATTCATCTGGCAGAAAAGGAAACCAGGCCAAGGGCCCATCACGGAACTCATCCAGCATCGTTGAATGAAGCAACGCAACCCGCGCTTTGGCTGCCTTAGAATCGCGCAGCAGATCAACAAAGCGTTTGGAATCGACATCGATAAGGACGTGTCAGGCGTGTCCTCGCCCACACTACCGCCAGGTCCCGGTGACGGTGGGCCGTCATGGCTGACCTTCCTCGGACACACGAAGGACAGTCTTTGGAGTATTGACCTGTTTCGTGTGATCCATTTTTGAAGAGCCACTGGGTGCTCGTCTTATGGATCAGTTCACCTGGCGCATCATCGGCTTCGGCGTCATGCCGGTGATGTCGATGGTTCGCCCTCTGTCGCATGTTCAACGCAGCCATCTCCCAGGGTGCTCCACACCACCCAGTTCTGACAACGACCCCTATTCCATTTCACCGATGGCAGGCCAACCTACGAATTCTTGAGATCGAGAAGATTAAGTCCATCCCGTATACCCCAATTCACATCCCTTCGTTGAGCGACTGATTGGAACGATCGCGTGAATACCTCGATCATTCTTTTTGGAATGCGCCGACCTGGAGCGAAAACTGGAAGCCTTGGATACTACAACCAGATCGGGTTTCAATCCTGGCCGGAATACCGGCGGAGGGGGTACCGTGCTAGCGGGCTGCCTCAGTCCCGCAAAACTCCCCAGCAGTAATTACCCCATCAAGCTGGTTTACGCAGAAAAACCTGTTTTGCTATCGACATATTAACCTATAAATAGTACAACTCAATAACCTAGGTTTAGCACAACCCAAAAACCAATGAAGAGAGCGTAGAACATGGCGGCACCCCCGCAAAAACTGGCCCGGTCTCTTGAAGCCTTGAAGTCGCTTCAGGATCGCGGCGTAGTGGCTATCCGTTCAAGCGACCTCGAACGTATTGACCGGGAACGGCTAGTCAAGAACGGTTTTCTGCAACCCGTGATGAAGGGATGGTACATCCCGGCACGCCCCGATGCGGTGGCCGGTGAAAGCACGGCCTGGTATGCCTCATTCTGGGATTTTTGCGCATCATATCTAAACGAGCGTTTTAGTACAGACTGGTGCCTGTCGCCAGAGCAGTCCTTGCTATTACACGCAGGAAATCGAACCGTGCCACCCCAGCTATTGGTCCGTTCGCCAAAGGGTGATAACAAGATTACGAGACTCCCGCATGACACGTCACTCTTGACTGCACGGTACAACATGCCGGATCAACAGGACATAGATGTAAATAATGGCCTGCGCCTTTATGCCTGGTTCCAGCCTTGATCGATTGTCCCCGGATTATTCCACCAAAATCCAACCGACATTCGCGCCACGCTGTCCATGATTTCCGATGCCTCTGAAATTCTTGCAAAGCTTCTTGAAGGTGGACATACCACAATTGCAGGGCGACTAGCCGGTGCATTCCGCAATATTGGCCGGGATCGTCTTGCAGACGATATCGTGGATACTATGCGCACTGCCGATTATGATGTGCGGGAATCTGATCCGTTTGAAACAAAACCGCCAGCAATCCTGTCCGGCAGAGAACGCTCTCCTTATGTTAATCGCATACGTCTGATGTGGCATGCGATGCGTGCGCCTGTTATAGAACGTTTCCCGGAAGCGCCGGGATTACCAAAAACACCAAGACTTACATGCAACATGTTGATGATGTTTATGTCACCGATGCCTATCACTCCTTATCGATTGAGGGTTATCGCGTCAGCACTGGATTGATCGAGCGCGTGCGTAATCAGAGCTGGAACCCGGACAATAACGAAGATGACCGGGAACAACGCAATGCACTGGCAGCGCGTGGCTATTACCTGGCCTACCAGGTTGTCAGGGATAGTGTCACAAGGGTCCTCAAGGGCGAGAACCCTGGCACCGTTGTCGATGAGACACACCGTACATGGTACCGGGAGCTGTTTCGCCCAGCGTTACGGCTGGCATTTTGCAACCTGCCGACCTTGCTGGCTACCGTACTGATCAGGTCTATATCCGCCGGTCAATGCATACGCCTCCAGGCAGGGACGCGGTACGTGATCTCATGCCCGCGCTCTTCGATCTAATCAAAGAAGAAACAAACCCGGCTGTTCGGGTTGTACTGGGACATTTCATGTTTGTGTATATCCATCCTTATATGGATGGCAACGGGCGCATTGGACGGTTTTTAATGAATGTCATGCTGGCCGCTGGCGGCTATCCGTGGACTGTCATTCCAGTAGAAGAACGCAATGCCTATATGGCCGCACTTGAAGCTGCCAGCGTGAGCAACAATACAGGTCCTTTCACTGACTTTCTTGCCACGTTGGTCAGAGCTAACCTGGAAGGCAAGCCAGGACCGGGAGTGCCTGTTAAGTAGATGCAAGAGCGTAGTGGAAAGTAACCTCTGCTGCCAGCACATTGTTACGGTATATCGATACTAAACCCCCTCTTCGCTCGCAGATTTTCAACAGCTACTCTCCATTCTATAATACGGCATGAAATCCGAGTATCGTCGATGAGCATCAATTAAAGAGAGAACCTGATGAGTACTATTTTAATGAACTGGTTGACCACTGCGGGAAAACCACTTGTCCATCGCCCACCCACCTCCATGGCCTGCTGACCGGTTTTGCCATGACACCGGAACCTGATCTGGCAAAACTGTACATGGAGATTTCGGGGGAACAGCCACTTCCGGAATCCATCCGGGAAGAGGTGCTCAATGTAGTAGACTTTCTGTCCGAAGACCTGTCACTTCTGTCGGCGCTTTCCGGACCCACGACGCGAACCACAGAGCTGGATCAACGGTTATCTCAAGGCCGTGGATCTCCATGAGGAACAGTGGCGCGAAGAAAATGATTGCCATCCCAAAGCAGGTGCGGCACTCATCATACTTCACTCACTGATTGATGAAGAATTGCGTCAGGAACTCAAGATTACTCAGCCGGGTCACGAGGAACTCCGGGAAGCACCGGAAATGGTGACCGATCCGGCAGCATTACACTAATTCATGTGATCTGGATTCATCATTCAATTTTGATAATGAATCCGAGCCACCAGCCGACGAACTATTTCCCTGCCCTGCTATTCGAAGATGCGCTGGCCAGCTGGATGAACAGGCCCTTGCCTGTCACCGGTAACGATGAGGGGGGGGGGGGGGAGGGGGAGGGGGGGGGGGGAGGGGGGGGGGGGGGGGGGGGGGGGGGGGGGGGGGGGGGGGGGGGGGGGGGGGGGGGGGGGGGGGGGGAAGGGAGGGGGGGGGGGGGGGGGAGAGGGAGGGGGGGGGGGGGGGGAGGGGGGGGGGGGGGGGGGAACTTAGCAGAAGGTGAACGAACACGCTCAATGGAACGACTGCGACGTGCTCGAAAGCTGATCGGCAGCACCGATGCGCTCGAGCGCTTCCAATCCTGGAAGGCGCCTGAAGAACGGTAATGGTTAGCCAGTAAATAGTAAAATTGCGTATCTGGTACCACAGTCCTTGCAATACACATGTCATGAATGCTCGAGATGAAACCCAAAATTTATTTTTTATCACATCATCTGCGTGTGATTACGAGCACCGGATTTTTGTCCGGATAATCACGGTTCGAATCGGTTACGGACGCGTAACCATTTGAGTTTTATACAGGCAAAATTGAGCCAACGAGGAAGATTTACAGTTAATTCCCGCAAAAATTCCCGCAGTCAGTTTTTGCGGGGTAGCAAATAAAGATAAGTGATTGATTAAATGGTGGGTCGTGAAGGATTCGAACCTTCGACCATCGGATTAAAAGTCCGGTGCTCTACCAACTGAGCTAACGACCCGTGGATCTGATACAGCTTTCAGGCATGCGTCCCGATCGGGACGCTGGAATGATACTGGCCTGACCTGAAATGGCAAGCCTGAAACAGCCAAATCTTCCAGCAGAACAGGATTATATACAGTAACATGCTCCAGAGAGCGCGTTATCTACCCACAACCGATCAGTAATATCGTGTCGGATCCGCAATACCGGCGTCACGAAAACCCTCGGCACGCAGGCGGCAGGCATCACAGACGCCACATCCCCGGCCTTCGCTATCCGCCGAATAGCAGGACACGGTGTTGGCATAATCGATACCCAGGCGGACACCTTCGCGGATAATTTCCGCCTTGCTAAGGTTGATCAGCGGCGCATGAATGGTGAACCTGCCCCCCTCGACACCGCCACGGGTCGCCAGGTTGGCGAGTCGTTCGAAGGCGGCAATGAATTCAGGGCGGCAGTCCGGGTAGCCGGAATAATCCACGGCATTGACACCGATAAACAGGTCCCAGGCGCCCAGCACCTCGGCCCAGCCCAGCGCCAGTGAGAGAAACACGGTGTTGCGTGCCGGGACATAGGTCACCGGGATACCGTCGCTGGCATGGTCCGGGACGTCAATGGCGTCATCGGTCAGCGCCGATCCGCCAACATCACCCAGCCCCAGTCGAATGACCTTGTGTTCATTGACACCGGCGGCCACGGCGAGACGCTGCGCAGCTGCAAGTTCTGCGTTATGGCGCTGGCCATAGTCCAGGCTGAGAGCGTAGCAGTCGAAGCCCTGCTCCTGCGCCAGCGCCAGGGCCGTGATGGAGTCAAGGCCACCGGAGAGTAAGACGACGGCTTTGGGCATTTAATGTATCCCCTCTCCCTGGCCCTCTCCCGGAGGGAGAGGGGAATGATGTTTGATATTTCTTATTTCCAGCATCATTATTCGCACGTTATTTACCGGGTGTGTTGCCCCACAGGAACTTGTGCAACTGGATCTGCATACGCACTGGCAGCTGATCCTGCAGAATCCAGTCGGCCAGCTCGGTGGCATCCTGCTCGCCCTGGCTGGGCGAAAACAGCACCTCAAAGCGCCCCGGCAGGTCATGCGTTTTGAGTATCTGCTGCGCCCAGAGGTAGTCATCGCGGTTGCAGATGACGAACTTCACCTGGTCACGGCTCCCCAGGTGCTGCAGGTTGTCAAAACGGTTGCGCTCGACCTCACCCGAGCCGGGGGTCTTCAGGTCCATCACCTTGATTACCCGCGGATCCACCGGCGCAACATCCAGTGCACCACTGGTCTCCAGCGAAACATGATAGCCAGCATCGCATAACGCTCGCAGCAGTCCCAGGCAGGCCTGTTGCGCGAGCGGTTCCCCACCGGTCACGGTGACGTAGCGCGTCCGGTAAGCGGCTACCTGTTCAAGAATGGCAGGCAGCGACAGCCACTCGCCACCCTTGAAGGCGTACTCGGTATCGCAATACTGGCAACGTAACGGGCAGCCAGTCAGGCGCACGAACACGGTCGGAAATCCGATCGTTGCCGACTCTCCCTGCAGGGAGAAGAAGATTTCGCTGATGCGTAAGCGGGAAGTATCGGACATCTGGATTACATGACCGCAGCACGGAAAAGACGTCCGGCGAGGTGCCCGTCAACCGACAGCAGCCCACCTCCCTGACGTGCATGCCGCGCCTTGCCCGTGCTGCAATGAGTCAGTGAGCAGGGTGATTAATGCCCTTCCTTCTTCATGCGCTGCAAGCGGTCTTCTGCAAGCCGCGCCGCAGTGGTACCGGGATAGCCCTTAACGACTTCTTCCAGTGCCATGCGGGCCGCTGGCCAGTCCTTTTTTTCATAATAGATGTAACCGGTCTTCAGGTAACTGTCAGAGGCCTTCGGACTGTTCGGATAATTCTCGGTCAGTCCCTGGAAGGTTGCCAGCGCCCGATCGAAATCGCGGGTCACGTAGTAGGTCTCTCCCAGCCAGTAACTGGCATTGTCCGCGTAACTGCTCCCCGGGTAACTTGCCAGAAAACCGTTGAACGCCTGTGCGGCCTCTGCATAGCGCCCTTCCCTGAGCACGGCAAGCGCCTGTTCATACTCGGCACGTTCTCCGGCCTGCTCGGGTTGCGGCACCCTTGCAACCGGTGGCGGCATCGTTTCAGGTATCGTTTCAGGCACTGGTGTCTGCACCACGGTCGGCGCCGACGTTACCGGCGGCGTCACGGGGACCGGCACCAGTGCCGGTGAAGCGTCCATTGACGGCATGCCGGCCGGCCCGGTTTCAAGCTGCTGCAGACGGCGGTCTATATCAAGATACTGTTCGCGTGAACGCCGCTGAATATTTTCCAGGGTATGCGCCTGTACTTCAAGATCGCCGCGCAGCTGCTGGATATCTTGCTGCAACTGCTCGACACGGTTCAACATCTCCAGCAGTCCGCGGGAGTCCAGTTTGCGTTCGATGCTGTCGAGCCGTGCATCGGTAGCCGCATCCGCCAGTAACAGCGGCGATGACGCCGCTGTCACAACAAAAAACAGCGTTACAGCGGCGCTGCGCAGGGACAGGTTTTTCATGGTAATTACCTAGTACACCAGTTCCACACGACGGTTCAGACGCCAGGCTGCCTCACTGTGGCCTTCAGCAGCCGGCTTTTCCTCACCGTAGCTGACGATCGTGACTTGCTCGGCAGCGACGCCATTCAGCTCCAGGATGCGCTGAACCGAGAGTGCGCGTTGATCACCCAGTGCAATATTATACTCACGTGAGCCACGTTCATCGGTATGGCCTTCCAGTGTGAGATGCTGACCCGGATTTGCAACCAGGAAACCGGCGTGCTGTATCAGCAGCTCCTGGTCGGAGTCGCTGATCTCGGCACTGTCATACTCGAAATAGATGACACGTCGAGACAGCGGACTGTTGGGATCATTCAAAGAATAGCCTGAATAGTCCGTGCCGCCACCGGCGCCACTGGCCACCGCTCCGCCATCGGCGGCGGTACCCTGGTCTTCAATACTGGCGCCACCCTCCTTGCTGCCACCCGACGAACTGCAGCCACTCATCACCAGCATCAGTGCCAACACCATAAAACTGCCTAACTTGTACTTCATATTCTTACTCCCAGGATATCTGCTCATTTACAATTTAATAAAAAAAACCATTACTTCCCGAATGGCGACCACACGGGCTCACGAACATTCCCCGCCTGCAATGACAAGCGCTGCCGGAAACGGCCGTCTACCGAGACCGCGGACAGTACCTCGCGATTGCCGGCACCGGTTGCATAAATAATCATGCTGCCATTGGGTGAAAAACTCGGGGATTCATCCAGCTGTCCATCCGTCAGTATGCGCAACAGGCGAGTGTCCAGATCCAGCACTGCGATGCGGTAGCTTCCGCCCTCGCCGTGAACCATAGCAAGTTTACGGCCATCCGGCGAGATGTCTGCCCCGGCATTGTATTTTCCTTCAAAAGTCAGCCGTTGCGCGGAACCACCCATGGCCGAAACCCGGTATAGCTGTGCCGAACCACCCCGGTCAGAGGTAAACACGATACTCTTGCCGTCCGGCGCCCAGACAGGCTCGGTATCGATGGCGGCACTGTTTGTCAGGCGTCTGAGGTCGCCGCCATCGACGTTCATCGTGTAGATCTCGGGATTACCGTCACGGGACAGCGTCAGTGCCAGCTTCCGGCCATCCGGCGACCAGCTGGGCGCACCGTTGATTCCCTTGAAGGAGACCAGCTTGCGGCGTGATCCGGACAATACCTCCTGGATATAGATTTCGGCGGTCTTGTTCTCAAACGACACATAGGCAATACGGCGACCATCCGGTGACCACGACGGCGACATCAACGGCTGTTTCGAGGTCAGGATCGTTTGCGGATCATAACCATCCGAGTCCGCCACCAGCAGCGTGTAGGTCTTGTTCTTGCTGCTGCCACTGCTGGTGACATAGGCAATCTGCGTATTGAAGGCGCCGCGCTCGCCGGTAAGGGCTTCGTAGATAAGGTCACTGATGTGGTGTGCCAGGCGGCGCAAATCGCGCGCCGTGGCCGGGAAGGTGGCCCCGGCGAGGCGTTTGCCGCGGAACACATCAAACAGCTCGAATGTCACCGAATACTGCCCGGGCGATATTTCCTCAAGCTGCCCGATCACCAGGTTGTCGACACTCAGCATGCGCCAGTTCTGGAACTTTACCTGTTCCGCCGTGGTGGGGTGCGCCACCAGGTCACGGTCCGGCAGGGATTCGAAACGGCCGCTGCGGTTCAGATCAGCGGCAATTATGGCGGCGATATTCTCCGGCGCCGCTACTGCGCTGCCGCGCCAGCCAAACGGCACGACCGCAATCGGTATCGCGCCTTCCATACCCTGGGTGATTTCTATCGTCAGTGCAGCGCGCACCGGAGCGGCAAACACCACGCAAACGAGTAACAGCAGTTTTAGGATTCTATTCATGTCACTACAGGGCCTTTAGCTATCAGGTTTGAAATTGAAATTTATTTCACGGAAATATTTAAACATCGTTGCATCATCGGGCAACGGTAACGGTGAAGCCTTCAGGACCGCAGTTTCGACAGAGCGGTCAAACAGCGGATTACCACTGCTGCGCACGACTTTAGCTGCCACCACTTCACCGCCCGGTATCAATTTTACAAGTATCAGGCAGGACAGTCCCGCCGGAGCACCTGCCGGGCGCAGCCAGTTGCGCTGGATTTTTTCCTGTATGTAAGGAATGTACTGCGACAGTGCACTCTCTGCGCGTGCCTGCGCCTGCTCTTCAGCCAGCTGAGCCTGCAGCGCCTGCTCCGCTTCGCGCTTCGCCGCAGCCTCGGCCGCGGCCTTCTCCTTTGCCGCCTGCTCGGCCTGGCGTTGTTTCTCGGCCGCTGCTTTTTTCTTCGCGGCCTCCTCTGCCTGGCGCTTGCGCTCGGCTTCCGCCTTTTGTTTCGCCGCCTGCTCGGCCTTGCGTTTTTCCTCGGCCTTCTGCTTTGCAGCCAGCTCGGCCTTGCGTTTTTGTTCCTGCGCGGCCTTCTCCTTTGCCGCCTGTTCGGCCTGGTGCTGCTTCTCTGCCGCTGCCTTTTTCTTCGCGGCCTCCTCTGCCTGGCGCTTGCGCTCGGCTTCGGCCTTTTCTTTCAGTGCCTGCTCGGCCTTGCGCTTGTCTTCCTCTACCTTGCGCTGTTCGGCCTGTTTCTTCTCCTCGATCGCCTGCAGCTTCGACGCGTCGACCAGTTCTGCCTGGATAGGCGTGTTGCTGCCGGGCTTGATCGACTTGGGCGTCCAGTCGAGGCTGAATACCAGCAACAGCAACAGCACCACATGCATCAGTACCGCGTAAACAACGGCGCGGGGGTTTTCACGGACAGCCTGCCACATAAAAGATTATTGCTCCGGCGGCTCGGTAACCAGTCCTACATTCGGCACACCCGCCTGCTGCAACAGCACCATGGCAGACACCACCGTACCGTAGTCCACGGCATGATCACCGCGCACCAGCACCTTCTTCTGCGGCTGACGTCGCAGCACCGCTGCCACATTCTGCGACAGCGTCTCGCCGTCCAGCGGCTGGTCGGGTGCTTCACCCACATTGAGGTACAGGTTTCCGGCAGCATCCACGTTGACGACCAGCGGCTCGTTGTCGGAATCATCAATCGCCTCGGCCGAGGCCTCGGGCAGATCGACCTGCACGCCCTGGGTCAGTAGCGGTGCCGTCACCATGAAGATCACCAGCATCACCAGCATCACGTCGATATACGGCACGACGTTGATCTCGGCCATGGGGCGTTTACGAATGCGTTGGCGCGCCATCTGTTAAATTCCCTCCAGCCGGCGTCGCTCAGACATGGGCCTGGCGTTGCAGAATGGTGGAGAACTCCTCGAGGAAATTGTCGTAGCGGTTAATCAGGCGTTCCACGTCATTGGAATAACGGTTATAGGCAATCACCGCCGGAATGGCAGCAAACAGCCCCATGGCCGTGGCGATCAGGGCTTCGGCAATACCGGGCGCAACCATCGACAGGGTCGCCTGCTGTGCATTACCGAGACTGCGAAACGAGTTCATGATGCCCCACACGGTACCGAACAGGCCCACGTAGGGGCTGGTTGAACCCACCGTCGCCAGAAACGACAAATGGGTTTCCAGGTCATCCGTCTCCCGCGACAGGGCCACGCGCATTACCCGCTGCGCGCCCTCGACCACCGTCCGTGGATCGGTACCCGACTGCTTGCGCAGCCTTGCAAACTCGCTAAAGCCGGACTGAAAGATTCCGGCCATGCCGATGGCATGTTCCGACTGTGCCGTAACATCGCGGTACAGCATCGCCAGATCGCCACCGGACCAGAAACGGTCCTCGAATTCATCTGCCGCGAGGCGTGCCTCCCTGAGGACGCTGCGACGCCTGAAGATCATGGTCCACGACACCATGGACACCACCAGCAACAGCAACATCACCAGTTGCACCACCAGGCTGGCTCCGCTGATCAGGTGAAAAAATGACATGTCAGCTGCCATCCACTATCTCCTCCAAAAGTAAATCAGGTATGGGTTGCGGTCGAAACGAGTCCGCATTGATGCAGGCAATCTTCACCTCGCCGATACAGCAGGGCTGTGACGCCTCGTGCTGCCGGATAATTGTGTGGTTAAACGTCAAACTGGCACGCCCGCGATGCTGTAAATCTGAAACCACGATAAGCAGGTCGTTGAACCGCGCCGGCCGCAAATACTCGACATTGGCCGAGCGCACGGCAAAGACAATACCCTGCTCACGGATCAGGCGGTCCTGCTCGAAGCCCAGCGCCCGTAGCCACTCGGTGCGCGCGCGCTCCATGAAACGCAGGTAGTTGGCATAATAAACAACACCACCGCTGTCGGTGTCTTCGTAATAAACACGCACCGGCCACTCAAACGTGGACATGGGACTCATGCCTCCGGGACCGGTCTAGTGACAACAAAACCCGCAGCAAATTCCCCGGACGGGGAGTGTATCGATGCGGCAGCGGTAATAGTAGACAAATGTGAAAACAATACGGCCATGCAATCGTCAGTGCGGTGCGCCCTCACCCGTATCGTCGCTGAATAATTCCAGTGGTTCGCTGGCCTTTGCAACCGGCGGCTTGAGGCCGCAATGCAGGTAGGCATTGCGGGTTGCCATACGTCCACGGGGGGTGCGCATGATAAAGCCCTGCTGGATCAGGTACGGTTCGAGGACATCTTCGATGGTACCGCGTTCCTCACCGATGGCAGCTGACAAATTATCGACACCCACTGGCCCGCCATCGAACTTTTCAATAATGGTCTGCAGCAGTTTACGGTCCTGCGCGTCAAATCCCTGCGCATCGACATTCAACATTTTCATGGCCAGCCCCGCGATCGTCTCTGTCACCCGCCCGTCCGACTTGACCTCTGCATAGTCCCGTACCCGTCGCAACAGGCGGTTGGCAATGCGCGGCGTACCCCGCGAGCGACGTGCCAGTTCCATGGCCCCCTCGGTATCGATCTCGATGCCAAGGATGCCGGCGGCGCGCCGCAGGATAGATGCCAGGTCAGCGGCCGCATAAAACTCCAGGCGCTGCACAATACCAAAGCGGTCACGCAGCGGCGAGGTCAGCAGACCGGCACGCGTGGTGGCGCCCACCAGGGTGAACGGTGGCAGATCCAGCTTGATGGAACGCGCCGCCGGCCCCTCACCGATCATGATGTCCAGCTGGTAGTCTTCCATGGCCGGGTAGAGAATCTCCTCGACCACCGGGCTGAGGCGGTGAATTTCGTCGACGAACAGGACATCATTGGGTTCGAGATTGGTCAACAGTGCCACCAGGTCACCGGCGCGCTCCAGCACCGGACCGGAGGTGTGGCGCAGGTTGACGCCGATTTCATTGGCAATGATGTGCGCCAGCGTGGTTTTGCCCAGTCCCGGCGGACCGAAGATCAGTGTGTGGTCCAGGGCGTCGCCGCGCCCCTTTGCCGCCTGGATAAATATCTCCATTTGTTCAGACACTTGCGGCTGACCCACGTAATCTGCCAAGACCTTGGGACGGACGGCGCGGTCAAGCACCTCGTCTTCTCTGGAACCTTCTGGCGTGACCAGTCGATCGGCTTCAATCATGGGGGGCTAGTGTCGGTTCTGGCGTCAACTAAATCAAGTGATTGCGCGGATATCGCGCTTACTGCAACGTCGTCTGCAAGGCTCTGCGAATAATGTCTTCAGAGGACATGTCGGTGGTGTCAATGACACGCACCATGTTGCTGGCTTCCTGTGCCTTGTAACCGAGTCCCACCAGGGCACTGACCGCCTCATCCACGGGACTCGATACAGTGACGGGCGGCGCACCCGGAACTGCCTGGGCGGGTGCGACTGCATCGAGGCGGTCACGCAGTTCGATGATAAGGCGCTCGGCCGTCTTCTTGCCGATGCCCGGCAGTTTGACCAGCGCACTGGCGTCACCACCCTGAACACAGGCGATGAATGTGCGGGCATTCATGCCGGAGAGGATACCCAGTGCCAGCCGCGCACCGACACCATTGACCTTCAACAGGCTGCGGAACAGGTCGCGGTCGGTAAGCGTGGTAAAACCATACAGGGTATGCGCATCCTCACGCACCGCGAGATGGGTAAACAGGGTGACCTCGGTGCCGACCTCCGGCAGGTCGTAGAAGGTAGTCATGGGCGCATCGACTTCATAGCCGACACCCTGCACGTCCAGCAACAAACGGGGCGGTTGTTTGCCCAGAATCTTGCCGCGCAGCAAACCAATCATATGACCGCCGCGCCGCGCCGCGACTGTTCAGCTGCCAGGCGGCGCCGTATGTCCCGCTGGTGGCCGTGACAAACCGCCACGCCGAGGGCATCGGCCGCATCGGCCTGCGGTTTTTTCTGCAACGACAGCAGCACACAGATCATGTGCTGCAGCTGCTCCTTGGTCGCACCGCCGTTGCCGACGACCGCCTGCTTGATTTCGCGTGCGGCATATTCATCCACCGGCACATCGCGGTGCACACTGGCACAGATCGCCGCACCGCGTGCCTGCCCCAGCTTCAGGGCTGAATCGGCATTCTTGTTCATAAAGACGCGTTCGATCGCCATCTCTTCCGGCATGAACTCCTGAATGATGCTGCTGATACCTGAAAAGATAATACCCAGGCGCTCGGCAAGTGAGCCGCCACCGGTACGGATGCAGCCGCTGGCGATATAGGTCAGCTGCTGGCCGGCCTGATCGATAATGCCGTAACCCGTGACCCGGGAGCCGGGATCAATGCCGAGGATGCGGGTCATGGAGAGACAAGAATATCAGTCACGAAGCATTACCCCAGCTGCTCGAGGATCTCCTCGGAAATATCTGCATTCGAATAGACGTTCTGTACGTCGTCGAGATCTTCCAGCCGGTCCAGCAGGCGGATCATCTTCTCGGCCTCGTCAAGACCCAGGGACAGGGTATTGTCGGCACGCATGGTCACCTCGGCCTGCTCGGGCTCCAGGTCGGCGGTCACCATGGCTTCCTTGACATCCACAAACCGGTCGGGTTCTGTAAGTACGTCCACCGACCCATCGTCGTTTTCAAGCACATCCTCCGCACCCGCCTCCAGCGCGGCCTCCATGATCCGGTCCTCGTCACTGCCGCTTGGATAGCTCAGCACCCCGGCCTTGGCAAACTGGTAGGCCACCGAGCCATCGGTGCCGAGATTGCCACCGGCCTTGCTAAAGGCATGACGCACTTCGGCAACGGTGCGGTTACGGTTGTCGGTGACGCAATCGACCATCACGGCCACACCACCCGGTCCGTAACCCTCGTAACGGACTTCTTCATAATTCTCGCCTTCCTGCGCACCCGAGCCCCGCTTGATAGCGCGTTCGATGGTGTCCTTGGTCATGTTGCCGGCAAGCGCCTTGTCCACTGCCAGCCGCAGGCGTGGATTGCTGGCAGGGTCCGGATCACCCGTCCTTGCCGCCACGGTGATTTCGCGTATCAGCTTGGTAAACAACTTGCCGCGCTTGGCATCCTGGGCACCTTTACGATGTTGAATATTGGCCCATTTACTGTGTCCTGCCATCGTTCACTGTCCTCAAAATCTACCGAATGGCGGTATCTTAGCATTGCTGCGAAGCAGAGTTATAGCATGCGCCCGGATCGCATCAGCGCACACCAGCATGGACGCCGAAATTCCCCTGTTTGAGAAACGTGCATACGGCAGCGGCGACGGGCTGCGAAAACAACAGGCCAAAATGGCTGCTCGGGAATGCCAGTGATGCGGTGGCATTCTCCAGCCGCGTTTCGGACACGGCCACCGTGCCATCATTGGGTCCGTCGAATCCGCCCAGCAGCCGCCCGACCCCGGCCGGCCGGGTGCCGGCGATGACACCCAGTGACTGCCGACCATGCCAGCGGGGCCGGCCTCCCAGCAAGGCCTGCTCACCGCTCCTGCCGATCAGCCAGCGGGACAGCGGGTAACGATGCAAACGTTGTGCGATGACACTGCCCTGTACCGGACTGCCAAGCAGCACGATACGCCCGCTGACAAGATCGGCCTGCTCATGCAGTGCCCGCAGGATCACCAGCCCCCCGAGGCTGTGACCCACCAGGTGCACCGTGGAATCACCTTGTTGCTTGACAAGGCGACACAGCTGCTGCGCATTCTGTGCAACCGTGCTGGTCAGGGAGTGATAACGAAACTGCACGGTTCGATAGCCACAGTCACGCAGCCGTCGTGCCAGTAAGCCCATCTCGAGACCGGTCATCCAGACACCATGCACCAGAACAACGGTATCAGACATTATTCACACGTGGACAGGCGGCGGCCCCCCACACACCCGCTCCCGGGGACGCATGCGTCTGTAAAAGAATCAGGGCTTGGCCTCGGGCGGTTTGTGCAGGTGAATACCCAGCTCGATCAGTTGCCCCTGGGCGACAGAGGATGGCGCCTGGGTCAGCGGGCAGGCCGCTGTCTGTGTCTTGGGGAATGCCATGACCTCGCGAATCGATGACGCACCTGTCATCAGCATCACCAGCCGGTCCAGGCCAAAGGCAAGCCCGCCGTGTGGCGGGCAACCGAACTTCAGGGCATCCAGCAGGAAGCCGAATTTGTCGCGTGCTTCCTGCTCACCGATGCCCAGCAGTTTCAGTACCGCCTGCTGCATATCGGTACGATGAATACGGATCGAGCCACCACCCAGTTCGGTGCCATTGAGCACCATGTCATAGGCACGTGACAGGCTGGCACCGGGATCTGCTGCCAGCGCATCAGGATCATCACTCTTTGGTGCAGTGAACGGATGGTGCAGCGCCATCCAGCGATTGGTTTTCGCGTCCAGCTCGAACATGGGAAAATCGACGACCCAGACCGGTTCCCAATCACCCTGCAGCATGCCACGCTCGAGGCCCAGTTTGACCCGCAGCGCGCCAAGCGACTCATTGACTATCTTGGTCTTGTCGGCACCAAAAAACACCAGGTCACCGTTCTCAATGCCGGTACGCGAAACGATTGCGTCGACCACGTCATCCGGCAGGAACTTCAGTATCGGCGATTGCAGGCCCTCGCGACCGGCGGCGACATCATTGACCTTGATATAGGCGAGTCCCCGCGCACCGTACTGGCTGACATACTGGGTATAGCCATCGATATCCTTGCGACTGATGTCGCCCCCGCCGGGAACGCGCAGCGCGGCAATGCGGCCGTCGGGATCATTCGCCGGGCCCGCGAACACCTTGAACTCGACCGCCTGCATCACATCACCGAGATCAACCAGTTCCAGAGGAATACGCAGATCCGGGCGGTCCGTACCAAAACGCTGCATGGATTCGGCATAGGTCATGCGCGGGAAGGGATCCGGCAATGCGACATCGAGCACCTCCCTGAACAGATCACGCACCATGGTCTCCGTCAGGGACATGATGTCGTCCTCGTTCATGAAGGACGTCTCGATATCCAGCTGGGTAAATTCCGGCTGGCGGTCAGCGCGCAGGTCCTCGTCGCGGAAGCAGCGTGCAATCTGGTAATAACGATCCATGCCGCTCATCATCAGCAACTGCTTGAACAGCTGCGGCGATTGCGGCAGCGCAAAAAACTCGCCGCCATGTGTGCGGCTGGGCACCAGGTAGTCACGCGCCCCTTCCGGCGTTGAGCGTGTCAGGATCGGCGTTTCCACATCGATAAAACCATGCGCATCGAGGAAGCTGCGCATGACGTGGGTAATGCGTGCACGCAGGCGGAGCTTTTCCTGCATCTCGGGCCGGCGCAGATCGATATAACGGTAACGCAGTCGGGTCTCTTCCTGAACGTCCGTGTCATCGAGCTGAAACGGCGGTGTCGCAGCCACATTTAATACGGTCAGCACCAGACCCAGCACCTCCACCTGCCCGGTAGGCATATCCGGATTAACGGTGCCTTCAGGGCGGCGCCTGACGCGGCCCTGCACCTGCAGGACATATTCATTACGCACACTTTCCGCCGTCGCAAAGGTGTCCGCCGTATCCGGATCAAACACCACCTGCAGCAGGCCGGTGTGGTCGCGCAGGTCAACGAAAATCACGCCGCCGTGATCACGGCGGCGATGCACCCAGCCACACAGGGTGACTTCCTGGTCGAGGTGGGTTTCGTTCAGTTCACCACAGTAGAGACTGCGCATAGTTATTCTTCCAGTTCAGTAATACAAAAAACGCGAAGTGACGAGTCGCCAGCAGGGACTCAGTCGGAACTGCCGGATTTCTTCGTGCTTGCGGTACTCGCCGGCTTGGTAGCGCTGTCTTTTCCGGAAGCCGGCTTGGCCTTGGCGTCAGACTGCACAACATTTTTCTTCTTGCCGGTCTTGAAATCAGTCTCATACCAGCCACCGCCCTTGAGACGGAAGGCCGAGGCGGAAATCAGCTTTTTCAGTGCATCCTTGCCACAGTCGGGGCACTTGCTGAACGGCTTGTCGCTGATCTTCTGCAGGGTTTCGAACTGGTGTCCGCAGGCGGCACACTGGTACTCGTAAATGGGCATGATAATCCTGAAAAATCGAAACTCACTGTAGTTTTAGGGCTGCCGCATTATACAGATCATTGGCAGCAAGGTAATAGCCCGGAATAGCAGCAAATCAAACACTTGGGCACAATGACTGATGCTATCTCACGGCCCCTGAATCTGTACAATTGGGATCCCGGACATTACCCAGAAAACACCGCCAGCACCATGCACAGCCCCCCGACCACCCTGCCCGGCACGGCCGGCAACGACCTGAAGACACTACGGGCACTGGTGCCGTTTTTGTGGGACTACCGCGGCCGGGTGCTGCTGGCACTGGGATTCCTGATTCTGGCCAAGGTAGCCAATGTCGGTGTACCCCTGGTGCTGAAGGATATTGTCGACAGCCTGGATGCCGGCGAACACGGCCCTCTGGTACTGCCACTGGCCTTGCTGCTTGCCTACGGCGTGTTACGGCTGGCCAGCTCGCTGTTCAATGAACTGCGCGATGCCGTGTTCGCGCGTGTCCGCCACGGTGCCATGCGCAGTGTTTCGCTAAAGGTCCTCGAGCACCTGCACAAGCTGTCCCTGCGTTATCACCTGGAAAGAAAAACCGGCGGCCTTTCCCGTGACATTGACCGTGGCACACGCAGCGTCAGCTCGCTGATGAATTACATGGTCTTCAGCATCCTGCCGACGCTGGTAGAAATTTCCCTGGTGGCCGTCATCCTGCTGTCCCGCTATGACATCTGGTTCACCATCGTCACACTGGTCGCCGTCGTCACCTATATCCTCTTCACCATGAGTGTCACGGAATGGCGCATGAAATTCCGTGTATCGATGAACAAGTTTGATTCGGAGGCGAACACACAGGCCGTTGACAGCCTGCTGAATTACGAAACAGTGAAGTATTTCGGCAACGAGCAATACGAACTGCAACGCTATGATGAAAGCCTGAAACACTGGGAATCGGAGGCCGTCAACAGCCAGACGTCACTCTCGGCACTCAATTTCGGACAGTCGATCATCATTGCAGCGGGCGTCACGGTCATCATGATTTTGGCAGCGCAGGGCGTCGTCGCGGGTAGCATGACACTGGGCGACCTGGTGCTGGTGAATGCCTTCCTGTTGCAGTTGTTCATTCCACTCAACTTCCTGGGCATCGTCTACAGCCAGTTGAAACATGCACTGACTGACATGCACCTGATGTTCGATGTACTGGACAAGGAACCCGAGATCACTGACCGGCCCGATGCCAGGCCGCTAGATGCCACTAACGCCGAGGTCCGCTTTGAACAGGTATCCTTTGCCTACGATGCCCGGCGCCCGATCCTGCATGACATCAGTTTCACCATTTCACCGGGCGAGAAGGTGGCCATCGTCGGCCCCAGTGGTGCAGGAAAGTCGACGCTGGCACGGCTGCTGTTTCGCTTCTATGACATCAGCTCCGGCAGGATTCTTGTCAATAACCAGGATATCAGCCAGGTCACGCAGGAAAGCCTGCGCCAGGCCATCGGCATCGTGCCCCAGGATACCGTGCTGTTTAACGACTCGCTGCACTACAACATTGCCTATGCAAGACCCGGCGCCAGCCGCGACGAGGTCGAACAGGCCGCACGGGTAGCCCATCTCACCGACTTTATCGCGGACCTGCCACAGGGTTATGACACCGTCGTCGGAGAACGCGGCCTGAAGCTCTCGGGTGGCGAAAAACAGCGCGTCGCCATCGCCCGCGCGGTCCTGAAAAATCCGCGCATACTGATCTTTGACGAGGCCACATCCAGTCTCGATTCCCATTCCGAGCAGGCCATCCTGGTCGCGCTGCGCGAGGCGGCCGCCCAACACACCAGCCTGGTAATCGCACATCGACTTTCCACCATCGTCGATGCCGACAACATCCTGGTCATGGACAGTGGCCGCATTGTCGAGGCGGGTGTTCACCAGGCACTCATCGCCCGAGGCGGCGCCTATGCAAGACTGTGGGCCATGCAACAGGAAGAATCACGCCTGCAACAGCAGGCCATCGAGCCCCAGCCACTACCATAGCGCTTAGAAAACGGCGGCTGTCCTGCATCGCTCATGCGCATCCCTGGGCGCATCGCTCTCGCGCCTCCCTGCGCTCCACGATGTACCTACATCCCTGGGCGCATCGCTCTCGCGCCTCCCTGCGCTCCACGATGTACCTACATCCCTGGGCGCATCGCTCTCGCGCCTCCCTGCGCTCCACGATGTACCTACATCCCTGTAGGTACCTACATCCCTGTAGGCAAAAAAACCCGCCAGTGGCGGGTTCAGTAATTTATAATATTCAATCAGTTACATATCAAACCTTACACCCAGAAACAGGTTGGTGGCGCTGTCATCGTTAAAGTAGGTGGCATTGCCGCGCACCGACCAGTCCTTGTGAAACTGGTAGATGGCATCAAGGCCAAAGCCGGTGCCCGATTCGTCACCCACATCACGGTAGGCAACCAGCGGGGTCAGTTCGAGCTTGTCCATGGCACGGATACGTCCGGAAAATTCAGCCTGGTAGCCTTCCCTGGTACCTTTGATGCGGCTCTTGCTTGACTCACCCGGATACTTTGCCTTGCCGGTAGACTGCTCATTGACGTAAACCACGGAACCAACCAGGTCAATGCGCTCCGTGATGGAGTAATGTCCACCGCCACCGATGGTGAACTGGTCAACCTGCACATCCACGCTGGAGAATCCCTCGGCGTCATCCTGCCAGAAGTGTGCATAGCCGGCGAGCACCATGAAGTGATCCATAAAGCCATAGGAGAGTTTTGCAGCCAGACCGTCAGCATCGGCTGAATCGGCGCGGACTCCCTGGTATCCACCATCGATGTAGGAATAGCTAAAGCCCTTGGCCGCGATGGCAGCCTGCGACAGCATTGCGAGACTGACGGCAGCAATAGCCAATAACCCTTTATTATTCATTCGATCCCCTCCAGAATTAGCGAACTTATTGATATTAAGTTGGACGATACTAATGTAATGCGCTCACAGCATTCAAGCATTTTTCATTTAAATTCAATGCCCAGCGTCAACCAGGTGCTTAATAAAAACTTCAACCAATTTGTGACGACCCACAGACAACCCGGATAGCTAACAACGACTTACGTGACATGCCTGAGAAGTCTATTCTAATCACCGGTTGCTCATCCGGCATCGGGTTGTGTGTTGCCCGCGGCCTGAAATCGCGTGGTTACCGGGTATTCGCCACGGCCCGCAAGGCACACGACGTGCACCGACTGCAGGCTGACGGTTTCGAAAGTGTGCAACTGGACCTGGCCGACTCTGCCTCGATTACGACGGCCGTTGATGAAATTCTGGCACGCACCGGCGGCACCCTCGACGCCCTGTTCAACAATGGTGCCTACGGGCAGCCCGGTGCGGTCGAGGACCTGTCGCGCGATGTCTTGCGGGCGCAGTTTGAAACCAACCTGTTTGGCTGGCATGAACTGACCAACCGGGTGCTGCCTGTCATGCGCCGCCAGGGGCATGGTCGTATTGTGCAGAACAGTTCGGTACTGGGATTTGTGGCGCTACGCTATCGCGGCGCCTACAACGCGAGCAAGTTTGCACTGGAAGGCCTGAGCGATACCCTGCGCCTGGAACTCGTGGGGACAGACATCCATGTATCACTGGTTGAGCCCGGCCCGGTGACCAGCCGCTTCCGGGAAAATGCGTTCCGGGCCTACCGGGAAAACATCGATCCCGACAGCAGCGTGCACCGCGACCGGTACCTGGCAATGGAGGCCCGCCTGCAAACGAAAGGCCCGGTGGTACCGTTCACCCTGCCGCCGGAGGCCGTCCTGAAGAAAGTTATCCATGCCCTGGAGAGCCGCCGCCCCAGGGCGCGCTATTACGTCACCTTTCCAACGTATTTATTTGGCACCCTGAAACGGCTGCTCAGCACCCGCTTGCTGGACAGGATGCTCAACAAGGTCGGGTAGTCGATCTTCACCGGTCTATCCATGTTTGTGCAGGAGCGCCGTCCCCGGCGCGACTCGGAGCATGATAAAAATAATCGCGCCGGGGACGGCGCTCCTACCCATATCCAGAATTATCAATCCATCTCAGGCGGCCGAGGCGCTGCTTCCCTGCCCTTCTGAAAATTGCAGCTGCCCGTCCCTGGCGTCCACCTGCACCTGGCTACCGGGACCAAACTGGCCGGCCAGTATTGCCTGGGCCAGCGGATTTTCAAGCTGGCTCTGGATGGCACGTTTCAGCGGCCGTGCGCCGTACACCGGATCAAAACCGGCTTCACCCAGCAGATCCAGGGCGGCATCGGTCAGCGACAGACTGATATCACGCTCCTGCAGCCGCTGGCGAAGAATGTCGGTCTGCAGACCGGCTATGGCGCGGATCTGGTCGCGATCCAGCGGATGGAACACCACAACATCGTCAATGCGGTTAATGAACTCGGGGCGGAAGTGGCTGCCGACGATTTCCATCACCGCTGCCTTCATGGCGTCATAGTTTTCGGCACCGGACATCTCCTGGATCATCTGGCTACCCAGGTTGGAGGTCATCACAATCACGGTATTGCGAAAATCGACCGTGCGGCCCTGGCCATCCGTCAGGCGGCCGTCATCCAGCACCTGCAATAACACGTTAAACACATCCGGGTGCGCCTTCTCGACCTCATCCAGCAGGATGACCGAATACGGCTTGCGGCGCACGGCCTCCGTCAGGTAGCCACCCTCTTCGTAACCGACGTAACCCGGGGGAGCGCCGATCAGGCGCGCTACCGAGTGCTTCTCCATGAACTCGGACATATCGATGCGCACCATGGCCTCATCGGTATCGAACAGGAAGTTGGCCAGCGCCTTGGTCAGTTCGGTTTTACCGACACCGGTGGGACCTAGAAACAGGAACGAGCCATTCGGCCGGTTCGGGTCAGACAGTCCCGCACGGGAACGACGAATCGCATCCGACACCGCCTTCACGGCTTCACCCTGGCCGACCACACGTGCCTGCAGGCCCTCTTCCATGCGCAACAGTTTTTCACGCTCGCCTTCCAGCATCTTGGACACGGGTATACCGGTCCATTTCGAGACCACCTCGGCGACTTCCTCTTCACCGACCTTGTTGCGCAGCAGTGTCATCTCCTGCGACTCGGCCTGATCGGCTTGCAGCAGCTGTTTCTCCAGTTCCGGAATGCGTCCGTATTGCAGTTCGGAGGCACGCGCAAGATCGCCGGCACGGTGGGCGGTCTCGAGTTCCAGGCGGGCTCGTTCAAGCGATTCCTTGATATGGCTGGCACCCTGCACGGCGGCTTTCTCGGATTTCCAGATTTCGTCCAGATCGGAAAATTCACGTTCCAGCTCATCAATCTCAGCCTGCAGAATGCCGAGGCGTTTTTTCGAGGCCTCGTCGGATTCCTTCTTCAGCGCCTCGCGTTCGATCTTCAGCTGGATAAGGCGCCGTTCGAGACGATCCATGGCCTCAGGCTTGGAGTCAATCTCCATGCGAATGCGACTGGCGGCTTCATCAATCAGGTCAATGGCCTTGTCCGGCAGTTGCCGGTCAGTGATGTAGCGGTGCGACAGGATGGCCGCGGCGACAATGGCCGGATCCGTAATATCCACACCGTGGTGAACCTCATAGCGCTCTTTCAGGCCACGCAGAATGGCGATGGTGTCCTCGACGCTGGGTTCATCAACCTGCACTTTCTGGAAACGCCGTTCCAGTGCCGCATCCTTCTCGATGTACTTGCGGTATTCATCCAGCGTGGTGGCACCGACGCAATGCAGTTCCCCACGCGCCAGTGCCGGCTTCAGCATGTTGCCGGCATCCATGGCGCCCTCGGCCTTGCCGGCACCCACCATGGTATGCAGCTCGTCGATGAACAGGATGATCTGCCCTTCCTGTTTTGACAGGTCATTCAGTACCGCCTTGAGGCGTTCCTCAAATTCACCGCGGAACTTTGCCCCGGCAATCAGCGCACCCATATCCAGCGATAACAATCGCTTACCATTAAGTCCTTCAGGAACTTCTCCGTTAATAATGCGCTGCGCCAGGCCCTCGACAATGGCGGTCTTGCCGACGCCGGGTTCACCAATCAGCACCGGGTTGTTCTTGGTGCGCCGCTGCAGCACCTGGATGGTGCGGCGGATTTCGTCATCCCGTCCGATGACCGGGTCCAGCTTGCCCTGCTCGGCACGCTCCGTGACATCAATGGTGTACTTTTCCAGTGCCTGGCGCTGGTCCTCGGCATTCGGGTCATCCACCTGCTGGCCACCCCGGACCTGATCGATGGCCTGCTCGACCAGATGTTTGCTGGCCCCGGCCTTGCGCAACAACTCGCCCACGCCACCCTTGTCCTGGAGTGCGGCAAGGACAAACAGCTCGCTGGAGATGTAGCTGTCCTTGCGCTGTTGAGCCAGTTTGTCAGTAACATTCAATAAGCGCCCAAGATCATTGGAGATATGTACCTCACCCGCGGTCCCCTCAACCTGTGCAATCTGGTCCAGCTGTTCGCCCAGCTGCGAGCGCAACAGGTTCACATTCACATCCGACTGCACCAGCAGATGCCGCACGCTACCACCCTCCTGGTCCAGCAGGGCGATCATCAGGTGGGCCGGCTCGATAAACTGGTGGTCACGACCCACCGCGAGGCTCTGGGCATCTGCCAGGGCCTGCTGAAACTTGCTTGTCATTTTGTCCATTCGCATAAAAATGCTCTCCGCATGTCAGAGGTATATACCTGTATATGTGGGGTTTATTCGGTGGTCTTTCAAGTGTTCGGCCACTGGAATCGCACCTGCGCCAGATCCATGCACCTGTAGGCGCCGTCCCCGGCGCGATACGTGGCATGAAAAAAAACAATCGCGCCGGGGACGGCGCTCCTACACCATAATTGGGAGAGGATTGAAAAGCCCAGAGGCTAGTGCAGCGTCGAATGGGCAAAATAGATCAGCAGTATCCCGGCGGCAATCAGCACCACCTGCTGCAGGGCAGCACTGCCCTCCACCCGCTGGTGCAGCGTGGGGATCAGGTCAGCCACGGCAATATAGATAAAGCTCGATGCCGCGACTGCGAGTATGTAGGGCAACGCTGCCTGCATTGGCTGCAAGGCAAAATATGACAGCACACCACCGATGACCGTGGTCAGGCTGGTTAATACGTTGTAGATGAATGCACGGCTGCGGGAAAAGCCGCTGTGCAACAGCACGGCAAAATCACCCACCTCCTGTGGTATCTCGTGCGCCGCAACCGCCACGCTGGTGACAATACCGAGGTGAATATCCGTCAGAAAGGCCGCTGCGATCAGGATGCCATCGAGGAAATTGTGCAGGCTGTCGCCAATCAGGATCATGGCGCCGGTTGAATGGTCCCGGCTGTGCTGGTCAGGCGCATGCACTTCACAATGATCGGCATGGCAATGACGCCACAACACCAGTTTCTCCAGTACAAAGAAACCCAGCAAGCCCAGCAATACCGCCATGGGAATCACGTGGGTATCGCTACTGTTCACCGAGGCCAGCGCATGTGGCAACAGCCCCAGAAAAGCAGCACCCAGCAAGGCACCGGTTGCGAAACTCACCAGGTGCGGCAGTACATGATTACGCAGGGGCTCGCGCAGCACCAGAAACAGGGCTGCGGCCAGCACGCTTAGCAGACCACCCAGCAGGCAGAAAATGATGATCCAGACAATCAGGGGCATTCAGTTATTCCAGGTATTCACGCGGCGCTCATCATACCCCACTGCAGATTGAAAAAATTGTCCGTCGTTCAACCGGCTTGCAGCCAGATAAGTGTGGCCATGCGCCCGGTGACGCCATCGCGTCGGTAGGAGTAAAAGCGCTCCGCGTCGCTAAAACTGCACGCATCACCACCGTAGACCGCTGTCACGTCACACTCAGCCAGCCGCTGCCGGGCCAGCCGGTATAAATCGGCCTTCCAGCGGCCCTCCGGATCAGGCTGAAAGGCCGCTTGCGCCTGCTTGTCATGTTTCAGGAAGGCCTCACGCACCTCGTCACCCACCTGGTAGGCAGCGGGTCCAATGGCCGGTCCGAGCCATGCGAGTAATGCCTCCCCGGGCAGCTGCATCACCTCGATGGTGCGTTCGATGACACCGGCTGCCAGTCCGCGCCACCCGGCGTGCAGCGCAGCAACCTGCCGGCCGGCCCTGTCACACAGGATTACCGGTAGACAATCTGCCGTTAACACCGCACAGACCACACCCGGCTGCGCGCTACAGGCTGCATCTGCAACCGGTACCGCGCCGGCGGCAACAGCTGCTGCGGCATCGATCACGGTGGTGCCATGGACCTGCTGTAACCAGCACGGCGCTGCGGGCAGGCGTAACACCTGTTGCAGCGTGCTGCGGTTGGCCCGAACGGCAGCCGGGTCGTCACCGACATGGTCAGCCGGATTCATACTGCGATAGGGTCCTGTGCTGTGACCGCCGTGACGCGTCGTGCACACCGCGCGCACCCGGGGCGCGGCCGGCCAGTCGGGCACCAGCCAGTCTTCAATCACTGCCGTGCTGCCTGGCATCATTCCGCAAGACTTCAATCAGCTGGGCCATGTCCGGTGGCACGTCCGCGTGCCAGCTGAGGGTCTCGCCACTCACAGGATGCTCAAGTGTCAGCTGTGTGGCGTGTAAGGCCTGCCGCCTGAAGCCGGACAGTACGGCGATCACATGTGCGTCGGCAGCCTTCGGCAGCCGCAGCCGTCCGCCATAGACAGGGTCTCCGACCACCGGATGGTGCCGGTAGGCCATGTGGACGCGTATCTGGTGCGTGCGCCCGGTCTCCAGCTGCACACGCACCAGTGTATGTGCCCGGTAACGTTCCTCCACCCGGTAGTGCGTCACTGCTTCCTTGCCGCCACTGACCACGGCCATGCGTTTGCGGTCGACCGGGTGCCGGCCAATCGGGGCATCAATACAGCCACCGGCCGTCAACACGCTGTTGACCACCGCCAGATACTCCCGTTTGACCGTGCGCGCCTGCAGGGCCTCAACCAGCCGCTTGTGCGCGGTCAGGCTGCGTGCCACCACCATCAGACCACTGGTGCTTTTATCGAGGCGGTGCACAATGCCTGCCCTTGGCAGGCCAGCCAGTTGAGCATCATGGTGCAACAGCGCATTCAGCAGTGTACCGGCCGGATTACCGGCCGCCGGGTGCACCACCAGCCCGGCCGGTTTGTTGATCACCAGCAGTTCCGCGTCTTCATGGACAATATCCAGCGGGATGGCCTCGGCCGTGTTAGCCGTCTGTTCCACGATGACCGCATCTATGCGGACAGTCTCGCCACCCATGACTTTTTCCCTGACCTGCGGCAAGCGCTCATCAAGTGTTACCTCGCCACTGCGGATCCATTGCTGCAGGCGACTGCGCGAGTACTCGTTGAGGAGCTCTGCCAGCGCCTGGTCCAGCCGCCGGCCGCGCATCTCTCCTGGAATCGTCAGTTCAAGCTGTATATGTTGCGGCATTATTGACTCAACTTTGGGTTATACTTTCGCGACCTGCAGCTGCAGCCCCGTTAACACCGAATTATTTTGACACATTAAGCCCATGCGTTTGTCGAGTTTTTTACTGGCGGTACTCATTCTGTCCACGTCCGGCTGTTCCTGGTTCAAGGACGCAATCGACGAAACCTCTGACTGGTCAGCCAACCAGCTGTATTCCGAGGCCAAGGAAAAACTGGCCGAGAAGAATTACGAAAAGGCCATCGAGTATTTTGAAATCCTGCAGGCACGCTACCCCTTTGGCCGCTATGCACAGCAGGCTGAACTTGAAATTGCCTATGCCTATTACAAGTACGAGGAACCCGACCTGGCCATCGCGGCCGCAGACCGCTTCATCAAGATCTATCCGCGCCACCCCAATGTTGACTATGCCTGGTATCTCAAGGGACTGACGAACTACAACCGCGGCAAATCCATTGTCGGAAAATACCTGCCGCAGGAGCCAGCGGAACGCGACACCTTTACCATGCGTGCCGCGTACGATGATTTCAGTCAGCTGGTGAAACTTTACCCGAACAGCATTTATGCCATCGACTCGGCACAGCGCATCATTTACCTGCGCAATAACATGGCCGAATATGAAATTCATGTTGCCGATTACTACATGCGGCGCAAGGCCTATGTCGCGGCCGCCAACCGTGGCGAGTATGTCGTGGAAAATTACCAGCGCACCCCGGCTGTTCCCGATGCGCTGGTGATCATGACGCGCGCCTACCGCAAACTGGGTGTTGATGACCTGGCGGATGATGCCCTGCGGGTACTGCGCCTCAACTATCCGGACCGGCCTGAGATTGCCTGGCTGGAAGATCCGCGCGGCTATGAGGCCGCTCAAAAAGGCTCACGGTCATGGAAGTTATGGTAGCCTGACGTGATCGGATAACGCCGGTCACGCCCGAAGGCGCGATGCGTAATCTTGATCCCGGGCGGTGCCTGCCGGCGTTTGTACTCATTGAATTCAACCAGGCGCGCAACACGTTTCACAGCCGCCGCATCGAAACCCGCCGCAATGATTTGCTCGATACTTTCATCCTGCTCGATATAGCGTTCCAGCAAGGGATCAAGCACCTCGTAGGGCGGCAGACTGTCGACATCCTTCTGGTCCGGCGCCAGTTCCGCTGACGGAGGACGCTCCAGCACCCGTTGCGGAATGACAGCTCCCAGGCTGTTGCGATATTCACACAATCTGTATACAAGCAGTTTCGGCACATCCTTGATAGGCGCAAAACCGCCGGCCATATCACCGTAGAGCGTGGCATAACCCACCGACATCTCGCTCTTGTTCCCTGTCGTCAGCAGTATCTTGCCTTTTTTGTTTGAGATCGCCATGAGGATGATCCCGCGGCAGCGTGCCTGTATGTTTTCTTCCGTGGCATCGGCATGCAGCCCGGCAAAGGTGTCTTCCAGTAAATCAAGAAAGCTGCTGAAAGGCGCTTCGATAGGAAGCACATGGTATGCCACTGCCAGAGCCTCGGCCTCGGCACGCGCATCCTCGAGGCTCATGTCAGCGGTATAGCGTGACGGCATCATGACCGCATCAACACGCTCCGCACCAATGGCGTCGACCGCCAGCGCCAGCGTCAATGCAGAATCGACGCCACCGGACAGGCCCAGCACCGCCCCGTCAAAATGATTCTTGTGGATATAGTCGCGCACTCCCAGCACCAGCACCTGGTAGATAGCCGCCACATCCGACGGCTGCGGCATGCAGTTCCCCGCAAGCGGGGTAACACCACCGGCAACCTGAAAATCCACAGCATAGAGACCGGCCTCACAGGCAGGCGCATGCTGTGTCACCTCACCGTCACGGTTAACCACAAACGAAGCGCCATCGAATACCAGTTCATCCTGCCCGCCCACCAGGTTGACGTACACCACGGGCAATCCGGCCTGTTGTGAACGTTGCGCCAGCATGTGCTCGCGCTCAGTGCGCTTGCCCGCATGAAACGGAGAGGCATTGATATTGATCAACAGCTGTGCGCCTGCAGCGGCTGCCTGGCGTGCCGGCCCGGCTTCCCAGATATCTTCGCAAACGGTAATGCCGACGGGTATATCCTTGATATGCACGATGCACGGCTCGGACCCCGGCCTGAAGTAACGTTGCTCATCGAAGACGCTGTAGTTCGGCAGGTGCTGCTTGCGGTAGATGGTGATCCTGCCGTCCTGGAACACGCCGGCCACGTTGTACAAACCCTCCGGCTGTTTCAGCGGGTAGCCAATAACCGCGGTAATTCCGCAGATCTCCCGGCGCAGTGATTCGACTGCGGCATCGACATGCTCGATGAAGTGCGGCCGCAACAGCAGGTCTTCCGGGGGATAACCGGTCAGCGCCAGTTCAGGGAACACAATGGCATCTGCAGACATTGTGTCGCGCGCATGCATGCAGGCCGTGAGTATTTGATGGGCGTTGGCATGGATATCACCCACCATGTAATTCTGCTGCGCCATGACGACACGTAGCTCGGCTTGTGATTGGCGGGTCATGCGGTGATCAGGGCGCGCGGAGATAACAGAAATACAATCGATCAGGACGACATGACAGACTGCATGCCCGTGCCAATCTCCGCCGGGGAGCGCACTACCTTCACACCGGCCGCTTCCAGCGCACTGATCTTGGCTTCAGCCGTGCCCTGCCTGCCACTGATAATGGCACCCGCATGGCCCATGCGCTTGCCGGGCGGCGCGGTCACGCCGGCGATGTAGGCCACCACCGGCTTGCTGACATGCTTATGAATAAACGCTGCCGCCTGCTCCTCGTCAGTACCACCAATCTCACCGATCATGACAATGCCATGCGTATCACTGTCGGCCTCAAACAAGCGCAGGCAGTCGATAAATCCCATGCCATGGATCGGATCACCTCCCATTCCGATACAGGTGCTTTGGCCAAAACCACAGCGACTTGTCTGGAACACCGCCTCATAGGTCAGGGTCCCGGAACGCGACACAATCCCGATATGGCCGGGCGTGTGCATCGGGCCGGGCATGATGCCAATCTTGCAGGCGCCCGGTGTGATAATGCCGGGACAGTTCGGGCCAATCAGCAGCGCGTCGGTGTCACGCAACACCGCCTTGACGCGCAGCATATCGAGTACCGGGATGCCTTCGGTGATACAGACGATCAGTTGAATACCGGCGGCGGCGGCCTCGAGTATGGCGTCGGCAGCAAATGCGGCAGGCACATAGATCATGGTGGCCTGCGCCCCGGTCGCCGCGACCGCTTCCACTGCGGTATTAAACACCGGCAGACCCAGATGTGTCTGGCCGCCCTTGCCCGGGGTAACACCACCCACCAGGCGTGTACCGTAGTCCAGCGCCTGGCGGGAATGGAACGTCCCCTGGGCACCGGTAAAACCCTGGCAGATCACGCGTGTCCCGGCATCGATGAGGATACTCATGTCGAGCCAGCCGCCTGCAGGGACGCCACGACTTTATCCGCTGCCTCGGTAAGATCGCTGGCGGTCAGAACGTCCAGACTGGATTGTTCGATCAGCGCCAGTCCGGCCTCCGCGTTGGTCCCTTCAAGACGCACCACCACCGGCACCGTTACATCCACCTCATCAATCGCCTGCAAAATGCCTTCAGCAATCAGGTCGCAGCGTACAATACCGCCGAAGATATTGATCAGTATCGCCTCTACCTGGGGATCGGACAGTATCAGCTTGAAGGCTTCAGCCACTTTCTCGGCCGTTGCCCCACCGCCGACGTCGAGAAAATTCGCCGGCATGCCGCCATGCAGCTTGATCAGGTCCATGGTTGCCATGGCCAGCCCGGCACCGTTCACCATACAGGCGATATTGCCGTGCAGGCGGATATAGTTCAGGCCATGCTGGCGAGCCGCATTCTCACGCGCGTCCTCCTGGCTGTCGTCGCGCAACCCGGCCAGCTGCGGGTGGCGAAACACGGCATTGTCATCAAGATCTACCTTGGCATCCAGCGCCAGCAGTTCACCGTCAAGCGTGACGACCAGCGGATTGATTTCCAGCAGGCTGGCATCGCACTCCAGCAGCAGCCGGTAAGCCGCTGCCAGCAACTTGGAGAATGCATTCACCTGTTTGCCTTCGAGCCCCAGCGCGAACGCCAGGTTACGGCACTGGTAACCCTGCAATCCGGCGGCCGGGTTGACGGTTTCCGTAAGAATTGCGTCCGGGTCACTGGCAGCAACCGACTCGATGTCCATGCCGCCGGCTGCCGAAGCCATCAACACAACACGTTCCTGCGCGCGGTCCACCAGCATGCCGAAGTAGATTTCACGTGCAATGGAAACGGTTTGCTCCACCAGCACGCAGTTGACCGGCAATCCTTCAGCATCTGTCTGCCGTGTAACCAGCCGTGAACCGAGCATCGCGTCGACGGCCTCGCGCAGACTGTGCTCGTCCTCGACCCGCCTGACACCTCCGCCCTTGCCGCGCCCGCCGGCATGTACCTGGGCCTTCACCACCCACGCCGGCTCGCCCGATGTGCCGATCAGCGCGGCAATGTCATCCGAACGCTCGAGCATTTGCCCGGCAGGAACCGGAATTCCATACTTCGAGAACAGACGTTTTGCCTGATATTCATGCAGGTGCATGGTGCGAGTGTGTCAAACTTGGACCGTGTTAATCAAGTGATTGATCAGGTACACATCAAAACATAAAGTTAGGGTAATATGAGCGGCAATTTATACGACCGACGGACGTTGATCACAGATACCCATGCGCACCCTTGTTATTATTATTATTCTGGCACTGATTATCATGATTGCGAAACGGCTGTTGCAAAGACCACAAACACCGGCCAGGCGCAACCCGACAAACGAACACATGGTGCAATGCGCCAATTGCGGCATCTACATACCTGAACAGGAAGCATTACAACGTGACGGGCATTACTACTGCTCACAGACACATCTGGATGAAGACCTGCACTAGGGCCTGTTAACACTACAGCGACAGCAGCGTTGCTGCCCCAAATGTGGCCAGACAAGGCACGAGGAGAGAGGTTTAGTTATTCTAAATGAACGACGAGTAACACGGGCTGGGCGCATTTGGGGCGCAACCCGAAGGGACGAGGCCATTTTTCCGCACATCGGCGTTGCCGCTCGCTCCTGTACGGCGAGTACACCACGCTCGCGGCGCCTTGCTGTGCGAAAAAATGGCCGCCGTCGCTGTTGTCGCTGTAGTGTTAACAGGCCCTAGCAACCGCCGGCAACGTTAAGCCCGGTTACACTTCGCAAATGGCCGATTCCTACGCAGACAGATTTCCGAACCAGGAAAGCCATGACGCGCTGACGTGGAAACCGCTGCGTTTGCTGAGCTTTTACCGGGTCATCCTGGCAGGACTGCTGGCCGTGCTGTTCTTCAGCATCCCCGAGGATACCGGTCTCGGCCTGCGGCAACACGACCTCTACGCACTGATGTCCGTTGCCTACCTGTTATTCAGTGTGCTCGCGGGGTTTGCGGCACGCCTGCGGCAACCGGGCTATGAACTGCAGGCCGTCACCCAGATCGTCATCGACATCATCGCCATTACCGTGCTGATGTTTGCCAGCGGCGGTCTGGCCAGTGGTCTAGGTATCCTGCTGTTAATCGCGGTCGCAGCCGGTAGTATCCTGCTTCCTGGTCGCATGGCCTTTCTGTTCGCCGCCATCGCCGCGATGGCCGTTATCGGTGAAGAAGTTTACAGCTCCCTGTTTCTCAATATTCCCAGCACCAGTGGCTATACACAGGCCGGTTTACTTGGACTGGCATTGTTCGTAACCGCCGCGACAACGAACCTTATGGTACGGCGCATCAAGGACACGGAAGCACTGGCAACCCGTCGCGGAATTGATATTGCCAACCTTGCCAAGCTGAACGCCCATATTGTGCAGCGCCTGCAGGCAGGCATCATTGTCACCGACCATGAAAATCGCGTACGTCTGATCAACCAGACTGCGCAAAAAATGCTGAACCTGCCGGATATTGGAAAGGGACAGCCTCTGGAATCCCTGTCGCCGCAGCTGTTTGCCAGACTCGAAGAGTGGAGCAAGGCACCGCATGCAGATGAAGCTGTCGTGCCTGCCGAAATCGAGGGTACGAGAGTATTGCCACACTTCACCTTGCTTGGCACTGCAGACGGTATCGGCTCGCTAATTTTTCTGGAAGACTCTGCAACACTGGCAAAACAGGCGCAGCAACTCAAACTGGCTTCTCTTGGCCGGCTCACCGCGAGCATTGCACATGAAATACGCAATCCGCTGGGTGCCATCAGTCATGCGACACAGTTACTGGATGAATCCGAGGCGCTGAATGACAGCGACCAGCGCCTGATCACCATCATTGGTGATCATACCCAGCGGGTCAATGCCGTCGTGGAAAATATATTGCAGCTATCGAGACCGGGAAGTTCCACACCTCAACAGATCAGGATGCAGCAATGGCTGGAGAAATTCGCCGACGAGTTTGCCCGCAGCGGCAATTGCCAGCCGCAGCAGATCAGTGTACTGGTGACACCGGCCGATCTCGAGGTATATATGGACCCCAGCCTGCTGCACCAGGTTGTCTGGAACCTGTGCCAGAATGCCATGCGACATGGTACGCAGGGAACAACGCCCTTTGAACTCAGGATGGTCTGTGAGTTATCTCCCGTTTCCCTGAAGCCACAGCTTGATATCATTGACAACGGTGCTGGCATTGACCCTGACATTGCAGATACCATCTTCGAGCCGTTTTTCACGACCAGGAGCAGCGGTACCGGACTTGGCTTGTATATTGCGCGTGAAATTTGCGAAAACAACCAGTCACACCTGGATTACATTCCTACCACCGAAGGTGGCAGCTGTTTTCGCATCACCTTCAACAGCAGGGCACCACAAACCGTTTCCACATTTGCATTATGAATGAAACCATGAGCACGCATCTGGCATTGATCATAGACGATGAACCGGACATCCGGGAATTGCTCGAGATGACACTGGGTCGCATGAACATCAATACACGCAGCGCGGCCAATCTGGCCGAGGCGCATGCATTGCTGGAATCCGAAAAATTTGATATCTGCCTGACCGACATGCGCCTGCCCGACGGTAACGGCATCGACCTGGTAAGGCATATACAACAACAGGAGCTGAACCTGCCAACGGCCGTGATCACGGCCTATGGCAGCATGGATACGGCCGTTGACGCACTCAAGGCCGGCGCCTTTGACTTTGTGTCCAAGCCTGTTGATTTGACGGTACTGCGCAACCTTATTAACAGCGTACTCAAACTTTCAGATAGCGCGGCACCCCGTGACCGCCGCAGCCGTGACACCTTGCTGGGTGAGTCAGAGATTATGCGCAACATTCGCGCAACCATTGCTAAACTGTCACGCAGCCAGGCCCCCGTTTACATTTGCGGTGAATCCGGCACCGGCAAGGAGCTGGTTGCCCAGCTGATTCACAGCAAGGGTCCGCGCAATGACTGCTCGTTCATCCCCGTGAACTGTGGTGCTATCCCCTCCGAGCTGATGGAGAGCGAATTCTTCGGCCACAGGAAAGGCAGTTTTACCGGCGCCGTCAAGGACAAGAAGGGCCTTTTCCAGGTTGCCGAGGGCGGTACCCTGTTTCTTGATGAGGTCGCAGAACTGCCGCTGCATATGCAGGTCAAGCTGCTGCGTGCGATCCAGGAAAAGGCTGTGCGCCCGGTCGGTGCCGAGAAGGAAATCCACACCGATGTACGCATCCTCTCTGCCACGCACAAGGATCTGGCCCAACTGGTCGAGGCCGGCCAGTTCCGCCAGGACCTCTACTACCGGCTTAATGTGATTCAGTTGCATGTTCCGGCCCTGCGCAATCGCAGCGAAGATATTCCCCAGCTGGCAGCACATTACCTGGAAAAGCTGGCCGTGGAGAACAACTTGCCCGACCTGAACATCGATGAGACGGCCATGAAGGACCTGTGTGAGTATGCCTTTCCGGGGAATGTTCGCGAACTTGAGAATATCCTCGAACGTGCCACCACCCTGTGCGAGAACAGCACCATCACCAGGGAGGATCTGCAGTTGCCCGCAGGTACGGTCGTCAGCCATGACACCCCGGCCAAGGTGGCTGCACAGAAAGTGAGTGGCGGTGACGTGCCGCTGGATACGTATATGGACAGTATTGAGAAGGACGCACTCATCAAGGCACTGGAACAGACCCGCTATAACAAGACGGCCGCCGCAAAACTACTGGGCATCACCTTTCGCGCACTGCGCTATCGACTGAAAAAGCTCGGCCTCGAATAATCCTCAGCCGCTCCAGTCACTCTCCCCGTCAGAAAGTGACGTATTGCGTCACTTTCTGACCTCGTATGTGTCCTGCGTCTCAATTTCACTGGCTATTGATGATTTTCAGAGACAGTGAACTCCAGCACATTAGCATCGTAAAGAATTGTTTATATTGCATTTTGTTCGCACTTTCAACAGAGGCGCCACCGCATCACCGCTTTTTTGTAAGAGTTGGCACGGAATCTGTATAAATAAAAGCAGCCAAAGAATCCGGGCTGTTGCCCGATAGCAAGGCTGGACAAGGAAGCCCGGTGTCGGGCTGACAAGCAGGGATGAATACCAACGTTTACTAACCACAGAGGGTAACAACCATGAAACAGCAAAAAGGTTTTACATTGATCGAACTGATGATCGTGATCGCCATTATCGGCATTCTGGCCGCCATCGCGATCCCGGCCTACCAGGATTACACCATTCGTTCCAAGGTCTCTGAAGGTCTGAATCTGGCCGGTGCCGCCAAGCTGGCCGTCGCCGAGACCTATGACAGCAAGGGCGGCATGCCGAGTGCGGGTAATATCAGTTATGGCCTGCCGACTGCTGCCAGCATCGCCGGTAACTATGTGGCATCTGTCTCGGCCGCAGCTACTACCGGCGTCATCACCATCACCTATAACACCAACGTAGGCGGTAACCCTTCTGCAAACGGCAAGGTTATCGTGCTGACCCCCGACACCAGCAGCATCGGTGCCATGGGCTGGACTTGTGGCGAGTGGTGTCTAACTGTCATGCCGAACAAGTATCTGCCGGCTACTTGCCGTTAATCAGCATATCAGTTTGATACTGCAGTTCAAGAAACGCCCCGGAAACGGGGCGTTTTTTTTTGTAATTGATGTATTATCCCCAGCCATAATCAGCATGTAGTTGTGGATCGCATCCACAACTACATGCTGGCGTTTTTATCACAGACACGACTCGCTCCTGCAAATTGTATTACAAACGTTCCTTATTTAACCGGCACCTGCAATGAATCTTCCTGCGCCACGGGACAATAGCCACTGGTTATTCCTGCTGCTTGTGCTGCTCACTGTTGCCGTCTACTACCCCGGCCTGTCGGGGGACTACCTGTTCGATGACACCAGCAACCTGCTGCAGAACAAGGCGCTGGACATCGAAACGCTGGACATGGATTCACTCAGCAGCGCCGCCTATTCCTCCGGTGCGGGCATGCTCAGGCGACCAGTCAGCATGGCGAGTTTCGCACTGAACCGCTTCTTCTTTGGCATAGACCCCTACTCCCACAAGGTCATCAACCTCGTCATCCACATCCTTACCGGTTGCCTGCTGTATCTGTTCAGCCGCCTGCTAATCTCGGGTTACCAAAAATATAGGAAACCTGCGCTATCGGCACAGGCAGCACGCTGGATTCCTGTCATCGTCTGCGGCATGTGGCTGGTACATCCACTGAATCTGACCTCGGTGCTCTATATCGTGCAGCGCATGACCAGCCTGGCTGCCCTGTTTACCGTGGCCGGACTGTGCCTGTATGTGATCGGTCGTTTGCAGATGCTGAAGGGCAAACATGGCCTGTCCATCATTCTGGCTGGACTGTTTGTCATGGGTGGGCTGGCCGTTTTCAGCAAGGAAAACGGCATCCTGTTACCTCTGTATATGTTGGTGGTAGAGATATCCGTGTTCGGGTTCCAGGCGCAGAACGGCCGGCCTGACAAATCGATTATTATTTTTTTCAGTCTGGCGGTGGCTATCCCCGCAATGTTGGCCCTGTTCTACCTCGTAACACATACAGATTCGTTACTGAACTACAGTTCCCGTGACTTTACCTTACCGGAACGTGTCCTCACAGAGTCACGCGTACTGGTCTTTTACCTGAAAATGATCATCATGCCTTCGGTACAGGAACTGGGCCTGTATCACGACGACTACTCCATATCGCACGGCCTGCTCGACCCTCCAACCACACTGTTCTCCGTGGTCGCCCTGACGGTATTATTTGTTGCAGGCCTGTTGCTGTTGCGGAAACGGCCACTGGTCAGCCTAGGTATACTCTGGTTCTTTGCCGGTCATCTACTGGAATCAACGATACTCCCTCTCGAGATCGCACATGAACACCGCAACTACCTGGCAGACTATGGCATTCTGCTGGCAGCCACCTGTGCCGTAGCACAGGCCCCGCTGAGCAAGCTCAAACCACTCATTCGCCTCCCGGTGCCGTTACTGCTGATCCTGCTGTTTTCCTACACCACCTGGCTGCGAAGTGAACAGTGGTCAGATAACATCAACCATTCCATTTATGAAGCACGCCACCACCCGGATTCACACCGGGCGGTATTTTCGGCCGGACGCATCCATGGACGCCTGGCACTGGAGGGTAACCCGGGCAGCAAAGAACAGGCCTACACCTATCTAGAACAGGCCAGAAAACTGGACAAAACCGGCATCATGTCCAATGTTACCCTGATCAAGTTAAGCTACCTCCTCAATGAACCGGTCAACCCGGTCTGGTTCGAGGACATGATCGATAAATTGTCGAGCTACCCGATTTCTGCAGCCGACGTTTCCAGCCTGCAGACCCTGGCGGCCTGTACGCAGGACATCTGCACGATAGATCCCGAAAAAATGGAGGCACTGTTCAGTATCGTGCTGGAACAGGAAAACGCGCGACTTGTGACCGCATATGGCTACTATACAATCAACAGCCGCGGTAATTTTGAAAAGGGCCTGGCATTATTCGAACACGCCGTCGAACTTGATCCGCGTGAACCACAATTTCGGAAGAACCTGATCAATCTGCTAATCTTCATGGGGAAACTCGACGAGGCGGAACAGCAACTGGCACAATTCAAGTCGTCCGACACCCATGGCAACAGCCAGGGATTCTATGAATCGATAGAGCGCGAGATCAATACGCTACGAGCCAACGATGCTGCACAATCAGATGAATGAAGGAAAAAACCCAGCCATGAGTCGCGACATCAGCATTATCCTGCCCGCAAAAAATGAAGCCGAGAGCCTCGAACAATTACTCCCCGTGCTTCGGCAGGCATTCCCCGATGACGAAATCATTGTTGTTGATGATGGCTCGACTGACACGACCATTGACATATGCAATCATAATAGTGTCAACGTCATCTCACATGTCTATTCCATGGGCAATGGCGCAGCAATCAAAACAGGGGCAAGAAACGCAACAGGCAGCATCCTGGTATTCATGGATGCCGATGGCCAGCATTCCCCGGATGATATCCAGCGACTGGTCGACAAAATCAACGATGGTTTCGATATGGTGGTTGGCGCCCGTCAGATAGATACCCATGCGTCCATAACCCGGAGGATCGGCAATACCATTTATAACAAGCTGGCCTCGTGGATGACCGGATACCCTGTAGAAGACCTGACTTCCGGCCTCCGTGCCGCACGGGCGCGTCATTTCAGGAAGTTTCTCTATCTGCTGCCTAACAAGTTCTCCTATCCGACAACCAGCACCATGGCCTTCTTCCGTTCAGGCCTGCCGGTCGGTTATGTTCCGATAAAGGCAATGAACCGGACGGGTGACAGAAAGAGTCATATCAGGCTTTTTCACGACGGCTTCCGTTTCTTGATTATCATTCTCAAGATCGGCGCCCTGTTCTCACCCATGCGTTCTTTCTGCCCATTAGCGGCGCACTCTTCCTTGCCGGTCTGGGCTACTATGGATATACGTATTACCACTGGGGACGGCTGACCAACATGAGCACCATCCTGTTCCTGTCCGCGTTATTCACCTTCCTGATCGGAATTGTCTCGGAGCAAATATCTGCGCTGCATTACAAGGATATAGAAGAATCAAAACGCCGCACAATCAGGTAACCCTTCTCTCCCATGGGGTTCCCAATGTTCGGACTTCACGAGCAAACAGGATGACTAATCGCTTTTTCGCCGCCCGGCGACAACACAGATATTCCACGTCGACATGGCGGGATCCGCACCGGTCACCCATTCCTGAACGTCCAGGCGAGACAAATCCGCTGATTCCAGGAACAGATCTATTTCTGGCACGAACAGGTAACGCATCGGATGAGTTTCCCGAATCCTCTCGGCACCCGCCGTGCCTTCCACGATAACTTCATAATGCACATCCACCCTGTTTTCATTGGGGAAGTGCGCAGGCTCTGCGATTCGCGTGATCTCCACTCCCTCACCACGCAGACGACGCACACGTGTCACCGGCGGATCAGTCAAGACACCGGGTCCATACCAGCAATCGAAAATTAAAACACCATTCGGCGCCAGGTTCGACGCCGCGGTGGCCATGGCCGCATGCAGGTCCGCATTGGTCGTCTGATAGCTGATGACGTGAAACAGCGCCAACACGGCGCCATACTGCCGCCCGTCGCGGTAGCCGCGAAGGTCGCCTTGCGAGAATACTGGGGTGGATGAAGGACCGGGGAATGCACCGTGTGGTAATGCTGCCGTTCTGGCTTGCGCCCGTTGCACCATTGCGGGACTGAGATCGACGCCTTTAACCTCATACCCGTAGCGTGCCATCTCGACGGCATGGGCACCCGTGCCGCATCCAAGCTCCAGCACGTCACGCACATCAGGTGCATGGCGCTGAAGAAGGCCATGGACGTATGCCGCCTCGCCCGCGTAGTCCTTGTCCCGATAAAGCAAGTCGTAATAGACAGCGTAGGCATCGAACACGCTCATGCCAGGATACTCCGCACAGCCGTGGCAGCACTGGCAATCTGCTCTTCCGTCAGGGCGATACCGCTGGGGATGTAGAACCCCCGTCGGGCAATACGCTCGGCCACCGGATAACGTTCATCGGTAAATAATCCCATTTTTTTCAGCACAGGTTGTTCATGCATGGGCCAGAAGAACGGGCGGGAGCCAACCCCCATATCGCCGAGACGTGCCATCGCATCCCTGGCATCGAAACTCACGTCATCATCAAGGACCAGACCGTATACCCAGTAGATGTTTTGCGCATAGTCTGTCTCGGGGAGGGGCAACTGGATACCTGCAACATCTGCCAGCAGCTGGCTATAAAGCACACCCATGCGCCGCTTGCGATCGACAAATTCATCAAGGCGCTCCAGCTGGGCCAGACCGACTGCCGCCTGCAGGTTGGTCATGCGGAAGTTCCACCCCAGTTCGTCGTGCACAAAGCGCTGTTCCGGCTTGAAACAAAGGTTGCGCAACGACCGGCATCTTTCGGCAAGCACCGGATCATCGGTAACAATCATCCCGCCCTCACCAGTCGTCACATGCTTGTTGGGATAAAAACTGAACGTACTAAGCTCTCCAAAACTGCCGCAGAGGGCACCGTGGCAGGTCTGACCGTGCATTTCGGCGGCATCCTCGATGATCCTCAGGCCATGCTTCTCAGCAAGCTCCACCAGAGGTTTCATGTCCACGGGCAAACCGAAAATATGAACCACCATGATTGCCCTGGTGCGAGGAGTCAGCCGGCTTTCAATTTGCGACACATCCATGTTCCATGTAACCGGGTCACAATCCACCAGCACGGGTACTGCCCCGGCGCGCACGACCGCTGCCGCACATGAGATGATTGTGAATGTGGGCATGATGACCTCGTCACCCGCCCCGAGTCCAAGCGCTGCTACCGCGGCTTCCAAAGCCACCGTGCCGTTGCACACCGCTATCCCGTAGGTTCGTCCGACGCAGTTTGCAAATTGCTCCTCGAATCGCTTGACGAAAGGACCCTCGGAGCTGATCCAGCCGGTGCGTATGCATTCCACGAGGTATTTTTCCTCGTTACCATCCAGCAGTGGAGTGTTGACGGGAATGAAGCTCATCGGATGATCTCCAGAATAAAATGACAGTAGATGCTTCTGCCGAGCTGTTCCTTGTTCCTGAGCGCCAGTAGACGATATTGCATACCATGCTCTTGAACGGGATCGAGAATCCGTCGCTTTAGCATGACGGCATCGTATTTCCTCGACGAAGGTACACCCAGGCAATCCATGCGGACATACTCCCTGGCATTCGCATCCGAGAAGCCCTTGCCCCAGTATTCGGGAGTCGAGTAGGCACAGTAGTGCGTATGCATATACAGGGGTAGGATCACCAATCTGCCTCCGGGGGCGAGTATCCGCCCTGCCTCGGCGACAAACTCCACATCATCCTCTCCCATAAACATCTCGAAAGCACACTGCAGAGACGCACCCCTTACTGAAGCATCCGCGAAGCTGGTCGATGTTGCATTTTCCTGAAGGTAATAGGGAAGCTCCCGGTACGACTCCCCTAATTCAAGGTCGATAGCATAGGCGTTCACCTGGAATCGGGTTCTTAGCGCATTTGCCCAGGGCGAATCACAGGCTGCGATGTCAACATACATGTCGTCACCGGTAAAATTCTTCAAACCCAGCAACTGGAAAGCAATGAAGTGTTCGAGGAGTTTTTCATCCCAGACACTACTGGCAGCACCACCATGATAATCAGACGGGAAAAGCCCCGCAGCATGGAAAGCTCTGAAAGCATCGGCATCGGCCTGATAGTCTTCCACGTGAACCCCGAGGTCCAGCAATTCCTTTTCAATCCGTGATAGATCATCCACGGTAGGCGCCTGATAGTGGGGTACATTGCGAAAACGGAAGGCGTACCAGCCAAGTTTTCTACCGGCCACCCTGGTCGCATAACTGGCGGTGCCCAGAATACCACGGCGTTTGAGTGTATCGAGAGGATTCATGACTTCTTGCTGAGTACTGCCTGTACAGCAGTGATACCCTCGAACCGGGTCTTGTCCTCCTCCCCGGCATAGGGCCCCTGTTTCACCTCAATGATCTCGGTGTCCTCGAGCATCTCAAAACCATGCCCCCCGTGGGCAAGCAGTATCACATCTCCCGCTTCGAGTATCCTGCTTTCCAGGTAGGTTTTAGCCTCATCATAGAAATCCACCCGCAGTCGACCGCTGCGTATGAACAGGACTTCTTTAGTGAACTGGACCTCTCGTTTCACCGCATTATGCACATGGGGTGCAATAATATAGCCATCGGGATGATTCATGTAGGCGAGTTGTTGCGAAAACTCATCCGGTGTAAAGAACTGAATTCCTTCGCCACGATGATTTGCGGGAAGAACGACAGCGAGAATAGTATCGCCATATGTGATCGTCTCAATCAAAGTCTACTCCTAAAGATAGCTGGGCTTGAGTACCCATTCACGAACCTCGGGATCGCTGACGAAGGCCCGCTGATGAAATCCGAATCCCTCGGCATAGCCCCTCATTGTTGCCCTGTGCAATGAACGCAGGTCAGAGTCCTGTGCCATGGCGGCATGCAGCTTTCCGCGGATTTTCCTCAGATGCCGCCGGGCAACCCCGAGAACAGGAATCCATGAAGCACCCTCGCGACCCTCCATATGTCTTCTCCTCAGTTCAGTATACGAGTCAGACACACCCTGATTGAAGGCACGTTGACGAAAATAGCTGATAGTCATCCGTGCCAACGTTACCTTGTGGTAAACAGTCGCACCGGGATGAAAAATGCATCTACTGCCGATACGGGCTACGTAACGTGAAACGTGAGTTTCACCATCCCCGCGAAATCGAACCAGGTCCTGCGGTAGGCTGTCGGGGTGAAACCCTCCAGCATCTATCAGTGTCTGTTTTCGAATTGAGAAATTACATCCCCAGACCAGCAAGGGATTAAATGGCCGTGGCCCACCGGGCAATTCGAGAACGCTCAAAGAAGGTATTGCCCGACCACCGAGGTTTGCACATTCCCACAGTTTGCTCAGCCACAGCGGCGGTGACTCCAGGAACATGGGCAGATTGTTACCGCCAACCATATCCACTTCTGGATCCGCGAAGCCCTGCGCAATAGACTCCAGCCAGGAGGGTAAGGCCTCGATATCATCGTCCGCAAAGGTCAGCAACTCGCCCTTTGCCTCCCGCAAGCCGCAGTGCCTTCCCGAATGCAACCCTGGTTCCGGCTCGAAAAAATAACGAATATTCGGAAGTCGTGCCTTCATCCCTGCGACCACTGTCCGGGTGTTGTCGGTAGAATCATTGTCGATAACGATGATCTCGAACTCTTCATGATCCAGGCTTTGCCTTGTAAGGGAGCCTAGTGTATCAGCAAGGATCGCTCCACGGTTTCGTGTAGGAATAATAACCGAGATCATATACTTTAACTGATTGTACCCCACCACATATTCGAAGTTGTGAGAAGAGTCGACGACAGGTAGAACATCTTCCTGCACCACCCGCTTTACTCCCTCGGCCCAGCCGAAATCATGAAACACGACCACTGAACCGTGACCCAGGAACTTCCTGTAGGCTTCCCAGTCTGCTTTAACACCGCTATATGAATGATCGCCGTCGATAAACAACAGATCGACCCGCTGCACTGATGATTCAATATCAGCAATAACCTCGGTACTGAATCCGCGAACCGAGACGATATAAGCTGAGAACTGCGATGTATTTTCCAGAAACTCCTGATAGGTATTCTTGCCCTCGGACATGGCATCGTTGTTCCATGTATCTATACAATAGATTTTACCCTTACCTCTCAACTTGCACGCAGCGCCAAAACAACATGCCGAGGCGCCAACATATGAGCCGATCTCCAGTAGCGTTTCCCTGCCCGCAGCCAATTCAAACAGCCGGTAACGTTCCTGTGGCGTAAGGTGCGATGAAACCGCAAACGTTGCACGCAGTACAGGATATTTTTTCTTGATCCAGGCCTCAAGGCAGATCGAGGAAACAGAACGTAATAACGACCTCATGCTACACCAGCTAGAACTCGTAACCCGGACATTTTGTTATCCGGTAGTTCCCCGGCATGCCAAATAGCGTGCCACATAAACGGCAGACGATGTTCTGAAACAGGTTGGCAGCATGCCACCGGATTTTTCGGACTTCACTGGGCTGTACACGCCCGTAGCGCCAGTTTTTCATACTGCCTGAAAAACAGATCTTCAATCTGGATTCTTTGAACGGTTTCATGGATATCTATCCCCATTTCTTGATTAAAACCTATTCAACTACTGTTATCGGTTGAACGAATACCGACTAGGCCAAGCAAATAGATAAACTCATCACGTGCAATGTAAAGAAGCATCCCTTTATAATCAGGAGCAGACACAACCACAAACGCAGAAATACTATAAATTGCAATATTTTTGGAGAGCACAGATACATCAGAAAACAATGCAAAGAGCAGTAACGGAGCACTTGCGATAGTTATCTTAACAGCAGACAGCGCTTTCCCAGACAGATATCATACCGACCCTATTAAGGAAATAAAGGTGCAAAGCTATACCCCAAGACACCAGCAAGAAGCGCGTCCAGACGAACTCGGTAAACCCGTATTGAATGGCGAAAATATAACCCGGCAAGTATACTGCGAAACCCAGCAGCATCGCCAAAGTCTCATATTTGGGCTTGCCAACCGCACGGTAGATTTCACCGCTGACGCCAACGAGCCATGCATATCCATGAGCGAGCGCCATTACTCCAACAATAAATCCGATGCCCGTCCATTTTTCCCCAAATAACGCGGTAGCAAGCGGCTCGGAAATAACAAACAATAAGTATGCCATAGGTATAGCAATCAGCGCGGTTAGGTGCATCACTCTGGCCAACGCCTTACTGAGTCGCTGCTTGTCGTGCTGGATAACTGAAAAGTGGCTATACAGAACAGGTAGTAAAAGGTGCAAAATAAGACCATAGACTAAATCACAGGTGGTTACCCGTGCGATACAACCCAAGGTCATGGCGACTGAATACATGCCGACTACGAAGGCAATCGGCCCAGACATAGAACCACGCAACAAACCCGAAAATCCTACCCATACACCGAAACGTGCAAGATCGAGCGCCACCATACACTCGAATCTTAACCGCGGTCTCCACACACTTATGCGCCACAAAATCAGGACCTGTATAGCCTGTCCCAGCAAGGTGCCACCAACAAGGGCCCAGTAACCCATCCCGCCGAAGGCAAGGGGTATGGACACCAGTCCGGGCAAACTAACGGTGGCGAAACGGACCCAGAACAGCCTCTTAAACTGCATATCCTTCTGCAAAAGGGCTACGTGGATCGAAGCAACCGAACCCAGAAGGACCTGAAGGGTCATGACCTGCAGAACTTCGGCAACCCTGTCGTCGTGAAAAAACACTTTAGCGACGGCAGCTGCAAGAAAAAACAAGGCTGCGGCCACTGCAGCCCCAGAACGATATTTATCCAAAATGCTACATCGGCCGCCTTGTGAATATCGCCCTGCTGTATTAGCGCCTTGCCCATACCTGCCTCCCAGAACACCTGGGAAAAACTGATAACCATGAGGGCGGCAACCATTACGCCAAAATCCTCGGGGACAATAACCGTGCGGAGACAACGAAGATCAGGGGCTGGATGGCCTTTGAGGCGATCTCCGCCCCCCATGGACCATTTCAATGCATGCATCAGTCGAGGGATAGAACCTAGCTCCATTACAATGCCTGCACTATTTTGTGAATTTCCGAGGAATTCGCCTGACACCGGGCGCGCATAGCCGCGGTTGAGCTAAAACAGATACATCAATTGAGTAAAACCTGTCCTTTCCATTCAACCTTGATTACGGTTACCCAGTGCGCATCAACGTGATCATTTATCAGAGTCAGCGCCATGTGATCTAGGGTGTGGTCAACTAGCCGTTTTTCCAAGTCGCTAGGATTGGCCGGTAGCCATCAAAAATCCTTTCCAGGCCTTGCCAGTAATCCTGCTCCGTCCAGGATGACACCTTGATTTTTCCATTCGCAGTTACACGGCTGAAGTCCAGTTTACCCGCGAGAAGCGCATCAAGCTGGCTTGCAAGACTATCAGCACTCCCTAGATCCATTAGAAAAGCGGCGCCTTCCACCTGTTCACGCAGTCCAGCCAGATCCGGGTAAAATACAGGTACTCCGAGGTGAAAGGCCTCTATGGGAGGCAGGTTAGTCGGCCCAAAATAGGTGGGCATCACCAGCGCTCGTGATTGTTTATACAAGTATGGCATTTCCTGTACATCAACCTGCCCGATAAAGTGAACCTGTTCGGTCAGCGAAAGGTCAGAGGTCTTCTGCTTTATATAGGCCAGGTTACCTTTATCGATGCCTGTAAAAATGGCATCTAAAGTAACCTTGTAACGATCACGAAGAATGGCCAGCGCTTCGAGTATATAGCTGTGATTCTTGTGAGCCCAAAACTGTGCCGGGTAAAAAACGTAATCATTGGATAGTTGGTATTTTTTCTTAATGTTGATCTGTTGTTTACCACCAAGAGTGACAATGGATTTACTGGCCACAAAAGGCAGCACATAAACACGCTCCCTGCTTACACCATAGCGGAAAACGACATTCTCCTTACCCAGGTCAGAGTCAACAATTACGGCAAAGGCTTTCTTGAGAACATCGTTATAGAGCAGTTCCCGACTGTCAAATTCACCGGATCCACGCACTTCGGGAAATTCAGGGTAGTCACGATGACACAAGTCCCACAGAGTGAACACATAGTTGATATTGGCCGTCAGCAGGCATAACCAAGTTGGACTGAGATAATAGATTATGTCGACATCATCATTAATCAGGCGTTTTTCAAAGGCATTTAAACCATAACCGGGAATAAAGCGGCTGAGATATTTGGTAACCAGCTGGTTGCGCTTTAACAGAGCGAACATCTTGGTGAGCAAACCGCAGGGCAAATAAGTTGCCGTAATACGGTGACTCTTTAATTCGCCAATGTTATTAGCATTTGTTGTATAAAATGCAAACTCATCGTCACCGGACTGAACAGTATTTAACAGGTCAAGGATTGACAGTGCTTGCTGAAACCCCCCACCTGCAGAAATATCCTGCTCGAGAATAACGCCTATTTTCATAGTATAATCTGGTTCAATATTCCCGGGTTATTTTCACTTGCTTGAATCCTCTCTGCATTACGCCTGGATAGATCGCTAAATTGCCCGACCCAGCTGCATATTTTCGCGATCTCAAGACAGACCGCAACTAACGCACCATGCGCAACAGGAATTTGATCAAATCATACATGAATTGGTCTACTTTAAATCCAGCAAGGCCTTCTCGAAGCCACCACAAACCGAATTCCAGTCGGAGATTTGTCCGTAATCCACACGTCCCGTCTCCAGATTCTGTTCTATTCTTTCTGATAAAGCATCTGGCAACGAAGGCGGCACAAGTAATTCAGGATAATCACGTAGTATCCAGCGGGTAGCGGGAGTTTCAGTCGCAATTATGGGGATCTGGCATGCCATCGCCTCGTACAGCTTGACTGGGTAGCTGTAATTCCCAAAGCTGCTCGGCCGGTTGATAACCGTAAGGGCATCCATACTGTTCAGCAGCAGCGGCATCTTGTCATCCTCCACGTAACCAAGCTCGCAGGCAGAATCCGGTAACGGCATGTTTTTCCCGCGCCGGCCTGACAATACCAGCAACAGGTCTGGATGTGTTTTATGCAACCTTTCTGTGGCCGCGAAGAGAACGTCCAGTCCACGATTCTTGTGCACTGATCCGCAGTAGCCGATCAAGCGCCTCTCAACGGGCAATCCCATCCGGGATCTGCACTCCACCTTGCTCAATGGCCTGAATCCGATCGGGTCCGCTGCCATTGGTACCACTACCACAGGGCGCCCCTTACGCTGTCGCAACATGTACTGCGCCAGACCCGGCCCTGCCGCGGTAACCAGGTCAACTCGCGATAGCGCCTTACGCCAGAGAACATGCAGTGGCTTTAGCCATGGAATATAGCTTTCGAAATTATCATAGGCATCGATACATGAGCGTATACCGTAATTATCCCCGTAATGCTGTGCCAGGATGCCGAAATAGGTATCCGATAAACCGATAACCCAGTCAGGCCGGTCAACCCCAAGCAACTGCCGCAACCTGCCGGTGTATCGCCCCGGGTTCCTTATAGCCAGGGGTTCAGATATCCAGCGAATACCATCGCGCTGCATGTCAACCGGCGTATCGTTGCGGTAATCCAGCAACAGCAGAGTTACTTCATGGCCGCGTTCGGCCAAATAATACGGCAGGTAATAGAATCGCCCGTACGGCCGTGCAATCAGATCCCGCCCCATGGGTCGACGCTTGCTAAGAAACAGCAGTTTCAAAACTTAAAATCACTATTACGGATATAAAGAATGGCCACAATTGCCTTGCACCCCACTCAAACTGGTCGAAAGCCATGCCTGACCCGATGCACATACAAACCCTGGTGCGTATTGTGGCAAGCAGAAGCGGCAGAGCTTGACACACTACCGGGTATTCTACATGGTTGCGCAGAGATAACCGTTTTCACAATATCACACATCGTTCAGCCCAATTGATATGCAATCAATCCTGGTCACGACCTCAACCTACCCTCGCTGGCACGGAGATACTGAACCCGCGTTCGTTCATTTCCTGTGCCGACAACTGACGGACAAATTCAAGGTCATTGTTCTTGCACCGCACTATCCCAATTCACTCGCGCAAGAAACTATAGACGGTGTACTGGTCTACAGATTCCGCTATTTCTTCCCGTTTGGGGAAACCCTCGCTTATAACGGTGGCATCATTACGAACCTTAAAAACAACGTGCTGAAATGGCTGCTGGTGCCCTTCTTCCTCATCAGCCAGTCCTTTCATATGATTGTGCTGGCCAGGAAATACAATGTCAGCCTGATTCACGCCCACTGGATCATCCCCCAGGGATTCCTGGCCGTAATCTGCCGCCAGTTACGGCTTGTATCAAAGCACATCAGAATCCTGTGTACATCGCACGGCGGAGACCTTTTCTCATTACAAGGTGGATTGCTGCAAAGCCTGAAGCGCTACACTTTACGACATTGTGACCATGTAACCGTAGTGAGTTCTACAATGCGCGATCGCCTGGTCAGTATGGGCTGCAGTACCAGCAACGTATCAGTCGAGTCCATGGGCGTAGACCTGACCAACCGGTTCGTCCCTGACAACAGTGCAGCCAAAACCCGGGACATTGTCTATGTTGGGCGACTGGTTGAGAAAAAGGGTGTCAGCACACTGATTCAGTCTATCAAACTGCTTGAAAAAGACTATCCCGCATTAAGCGTGACTATCGTCGGAGAGGGTCCTGATAGATCAGCCCTCGAGCAACAGTGCCGGCAACTGGGAATAGATCAGCAGGTCGAATTTCTGGGCGCCCTGCCCAATGATCGTGTTCCGAAAATATACCAATCCGCAAAAATTGCCGTTGTTCCCTCCATTGTGGCCGCAGATGGCGATCAGGAGGGCCTGGGGCTGGTGGCAGTGGAAGCACTCGGCTGTGGCTGTGCCACGATTGTTTCTGATCTTCCGGCCCTGAGTGATGTAGTCACTCACGGTGATAATGGCCTGGTGTTCAGCGCCGGTGATGCCGTTGAGCTACAAGACAGGATTAGTGAGGTGTTGAGCAGCGAGTCATTGTATAACGACCTGATACATACCGGCCGCCAGTCCGTTATAGACAAGTTTGACTGGCAAATTGTCGGCGCCCGTTACCTGAAAATCATGGAGCAGTGCATACACTCCACGGAAAGTTGATGCTACTTCCATCAGACTATTACCTGACATAAAGATGCGCGTTATGCCTATCGAGTTTGCGACCGGACCAGTTAAAGATATAGCCCCGACAGTCGAAATACTGATGAGCCAGTCATTTTCGTGTAATTACTGGGAAAACGACTGCTTTTCATTGATTTCAATAGAAAATCCTGGCTCCTTCAGGTTGACAACCTGAAGAAATGCTGTACTTTTGCCGGTTGTGGCCACACATCGCTTACTAACCGCAGATTGAGAACATGACGGGGATCACAGTGTTGAAAACTCATTACTTCATAGTGCAATAATCCATGGTCACGACTAACCCCACAGTACACCTCAGCGGCCTTGCCCGCAGACTCGTCATGGACGGCCTGCTTGATGAAGCAGAAGCCACCAAGGCTCATGAAACTGCGCTGAAAAGACGTACCCATTTTGTCAGTTACCTTGTTGAGAACAAAATACTTAAAAGCCGCGATATCGCCTGGTCCGGCGCACAGGAATTTGGCGTTCCCCTTTTCGATCTGAAGTCGATGGATATGGAGGTCGCGCCGCTGAAGATGGTCAGTGAGAAACTGATCCAGCAGCACAATGCGCTGCCACTGATCAAGCGTGGCAACAGACTCTACATTGCCGTATCTGACCCGACCAATCTCGGCGCGATTGATGAGTTCAAGTTTCATACCGGGGTAAACACCGAGGCAGTTCTGGTTGAAGAGGAACACCTGCGAGAAGCAATCAACAGTGCTCTGGAAGCACTTGACACCACCATGTCCGCACTCATGGATGCAGATCTCGACAACCTTGATGTCGGCTCGGGTGATGAGTCCAGCAAGGATGGCGATATCAATGAATCGGACATTGATGACACACCGGTAGTGCGTTTCGTCAACAAGGTTTTACTGGATGCCATTAACACCGGTGCCTCTGATATCCATCTGGAACCCTACGAAAAGGAGTTTCGTGTCCGCTTCCGGTCTGACGGCGTGCTCCATGAGATAACGTCCCCTCCCCGCTCACTGGCCATGCGCATTATTGCCCGACTGAAGGTCATGAGCCGCATGAACATTGCAGAACGGCGCGTACCCCAGGACGGGCGCATTAAAATGAACCTGTCGCGTAACCGTTCGATTGATTTTCGTGTCAATACCCTGCCTACCCTGTACGGTGAAAAAGTGGTGTTGCGTATCCTCGATGGCAGCGCTGCTCAAATGGGTGTCGACGCCCTCGGCTTTGAGGAAGATCAGAGAGAAACCTTTACCAAAGCCATCAACAAACCCTATGGCATGGTACTGGTTACAGGACCAACCGGTAGCGGCAAGACCGTGTCACTGTATACCGGGCTCAATATGCTAAACACACCGGACCGCAACATTTCCACTTGCGAAGACCCGGTGGAAATCAATGTAGTAGGAATCAACCAGGTGAATGTAAACCCGGTCGCCGGCCTCCATTTCGCGACCGCACTGCGTGCCTTTCTGCGCCAGGATCCTGACATCATCATGGTCGGTGAGATCCGCGACCTGGAAACAGCAGAAATTGCCGTGAAAGCCGCCCAGACAGGCCACCTGGTGTTGTCGACCCTGCATACCAATGACGCACCACAAACCCTGACACGTCTGGCAAATATGGGCGTCCCTCCCTACAATATTGCCTCGGCGGTTCACCTGATCATGGCGCAGCGACTTGCCCGTCGCCTGTGCAACAAATGCAAGAAAGAGCTCGACATTCCGAAAGAAGCACTCCTTAAATCCGGTTTCAAGGAGAGCCAGGTGGACGGCCTCAAGATTTATGGTGCAGTGGGCTGTGATCAGTGCACCAGTGGCTATAAAGGACGTGTAGGTATTTACCAGGTGATGCCGGTCTCTGAGGAAATGGGACGCATCATTATGGAAGGAGGTAATTCCATGCAACTTGAGCAACAGGCCAAAGAAGAGGGCGTTGCAGACCTCAGGGAATCCGGCCTGAAAAAAGTCGCGGCCGGGGTTACCAGTCTTGAAGAAATCGATCGTGTAACAAAGGAATAGATAATGGCGGAGAAAGCACTCAAACAGCAGGACATGTTCCTCTGGACCGGCACCGACAAACGTGGCGTCAAGGTCAAGGGGCAGTCACGAGGCAATAACCCGTCGCTTATCAAGGCCGACCTGCGCAAGCAGGGCATCAAGCCGATCACCGTCAAGAAGCAGAGCGCACTTTTTAAAAAAACCGCCAAGAAAAAAATATCACCCAAGGACCTTTCCGTATTTTTCAGGCAACTCGCCACTATGATGTCTGCCGGCGTACCGCTGGTGCAGGCATTCGAAATCATTGGTCGTGGCCACGAGAACGCTGGCATGCAGGAACTAATCCTGAAGATCAAGGCCGAGGTTGAGTCCGGGACCAGCCTGTCGGACACGCTGTCCAAGCACCCGCTGTACTTCGACGACCTGGTAATCAGCCTGGTCGGCGCTGGCGAACAGGCCGGTGTTCTGGAAACCCTGCTGGACAAGATCGCCACCTACAAGGAAAAAACAGAGTACCTGAAATCAAAGATCAAGAAAGCCCTCTTCTACCCTACAGCCGTCATCATCGTTGCCATCATTGTTACGGCCATTCTGTTGATTTTCGTTGTACCCCAGTTTGAAGAACTGTTCAGTAATTTTGGCGCCGATCTCCCGGCATTTACCCGCATGGTCGTCAATCTCTCCGAGTTCATGCAGAGTTACTGGTGGCTGGTATTCGGCATCATCGCCGGGGCTGGCGTCGGATTTGTGCAAGGCAAGCGGCGCTCGCGGAAATTCGGGCGCGTACTGGACCGCATGGTCCTTAAATTGCCTATTATCGGCCCCATCATGCACAAGGCCGCCGTGGCCCGTTATGCACGCACCCTCTCCACCATGTTTGCTGCCGGTGTTCCACTCGTTGAAGCACTGCAATCAGTCGCCGGCGCTACCGGTAATGTCGTGTATTCCGATGCCGTGTTGATGATTCGCGACAGTGTCGCAACCGGTCAGCAGTTAACATTTGCCATGAACCAAACCGGCCTGTTCCCGAATATGGTTGAGCAAATGGTCGCCATCGGCGAGGAGTCGGGCTCTCTCGACGCCATGTTGGCCAAGGTTGCCGACTTCTACGAACAGGAAGTGGACGATGCCGTTGATGCCCTCAGTAGCTTGCTGGAGCCGTTGATCATGTCCATCCTGGGTATTCTCATCGGTGGCCTGGTCGTTGCTATGTACCTGCCAATCTTCAAGATGGGTGCAGCTATCTGATTCATCGTTGCGCCCCGGCGTGCAAACCTGCAATAACCAATTACTTTAATGGAAATCTTGCAGCTGCTTGAAAGCTCACCCACGTTTCTTGTCATTGCCACCGGTGCACTAGGCCTGGTCGTCGGCAGTTTTCTGAATGTAGTGATATACCGCCTTCCTGTAATGATGAACAGGGCATGGACGAGTGAATGCAGGGAACACCTTGGTGAGGCGATTCCGGAAAGCGGTGAACAGACGCGCTTTAACCTCCTGACACCCGCCTCCCGTTGCCCTGATTGCAACCATCGCATCAGCGTTCTGGAAAATATCCCGGTAATCAGCTACTTGTTACTGAAAGGTCGCTGTTCGGAGTGTGGCACGGCGATCTCAGTGCGCTACCCGATTGTTGAGCTGACCACGGCACTATTGTCCGTCATTATGGCACTGCATTTCGGCTATAGCGTACAGATGCTCATGGCCCTTGGATTCACCTGGGCACTGGTGCCGTTATTCCTGATCGATTTCGATCATCAAATCCTGCCAGACTCCATCACATTGCCACTCTTGTGGGCAGGCCTGGTCCTCAGCCTGTTCAATGTCTTCGTAGACGCTCACTCAAGCATTATTGGCGCAGTCGCCGGTTACCTGTCGTTGTGGTCTATTTATCATCTTTTCAAGCTGGTTACTGGCAAGGAAGGCATGGGGTACGGTGATTTCAAACTGCTAGCGGCGATTGGCGCCTGGGTAGGCTGGCAAGCCTTGCCCGTGGTCATCCTGTTCTCGTCCGTGGTAGGCGCAGCTATCGGAATCCTGCTGATACTATTCAAGGGGCGCGACCATAGCCAGCCCATGCCATTTGGACCTTTTCTGGCGGCTGCAGGCTGGATGACCCTGTTATGGGGAAACGACATTATTCGGATTTATCTGCAATAATGTCCTTGTGACCGACAACAACACTGAAACAGAAACACCCACTGAACGAGACAAACAAACACTTGTAATAGGTCTGACCGGCGGCATTGGCAGCGGCAAAACAACGGTTGCCAATGGTTTCAGTGCCCTGGGTGTACCAGTGATCGATACCGATACACTGGCCCGTGAACTGGTGGAACCCGGCCAGCCAGCACTCGATGAAATCATCTCCACCTTCGGCAGTGAGGCCATCACGGCAGATGGTCATCTTGACCGCGATTACATGCGGCAACTGATCTTTTCAAACAGTCACCGGAAATCACAGCTCGAGGCCATTCTGCACCCCAGAATACGCCAGCGCGTCAGGGCGTTATTGGCGGATATCAGGTCACCCTACTGCATTGTGGTGATTCCTCTGCTACTTGAGACCCGGCAAACGGACCTGGTTGACCGAATACTGGTCATCGATTCTCCCGAAAAAGAACAGCTCACACGGGTTGCCGCAAGAGACAGCCTGTCAGACAATGCCATCAACGCCATCATCAATTCACAGGTCGACAGAGATACACGACTCGCTGCCGCTGATGATATTATTGTGAACGACCGGGGAATGAGTGAACTCACCGGATACATCCAAAAATTACACAGGCACTATATGGATATCGCACATGACCACTAGTTCGGGCACAACGGTAGAAAAGGAACGTCCCGTAAAAGACGATAGCGGTCCGGTAAATGACTTACCAGGCAAGCCGGTACAGTCAGTGCCTAAAAAGATTCTCTATGAGCAGCCGCTGAACGAAAGAATCAGAACCTTTCTGCGGCTTGAATACCTGTTCAAGCAGGCGTCCTACCATCTGCCGAGGGAGTCCGCATGGGACAGCCGCGCAACGCTGACCTGCATACTGGAAATACTCGATATTTTCGGCAATACCAACCTCAAATCCGAAACGCTCAAGGAACTGGAACGGCACTCGGCCAACCTCAAGCGACACGAACAGAATCCAGACATAGACCATACACAGCTCAACAACCTGCTGGCCGAGATACATACGCGCATGGACGGCATGCACAGAGTCAATGGCCAGATTGCCAATGATCTCAAAGCCAGTGAATTTCTCGTCAGCATACGCAAGCGTTGCGCCATACCCGGTGGCACCTGTGATTTTGACATACCGGCATTTCATTACTGGCTCCAGCAACCGACGAAAACCCGCACCCGGGACCTTGCCCACTGGCTGGGAAATTTCGATGCCATCGGTCAGGCTATCCAGCTCATATTGAAACTGACCAGGGACAGCACGGCCATGAAATTGACCCTGGCCAGGGGTGGTGTATACCAGCGCACGCTGGACCCCAACCGAGCCTGCCAGCTGGTCAGAATCGCTCTTCCGCCAGATCTCCCCTGCTTCGTGGAATTAAGTGGCGGACGCCACCGTTTCACAGCACGCTTCATGAAATTTTCAACTGCAGATGTACGCGCCAGGCAGACCGACGAGGACATCGAGTTCGAACTGGCCTGCTGCGTGACATAGGCCCGCCCTATGTCACGTGAAGAACAGACTCATACAGTGAAGTGCCCCACCTGCGGTGTCGCAGTAGAATGGACCGAAGCACAGCGTTGGCGCCCTTTTTGTAGCGAGCGCTGCAAGCTCATAGACCTCGGCAGCTGGTTTGATGAAAGCAACCGTATTCCCGACGAAAATATGCCACCGTCATCGTCCGACCCGGATGGGTAATGTCTGGCGCCATAAGCCGCGAATGGCCGCAATGCCCTGCGCACCGCACCGAAAAGCAGTCGCCAGGTCATCTATGTGCATCCCGCCCAACGCATAGACCGGGATAGACGACCGCTCGGTGAGGTCATGGAGACCAGTAAAACCCAGCGGCCTTGCACCCGGGTGACTGGATGTGGCCCGAACCGGTGAAACCACAGCAAAATCCAGCCCCAGATTGACCGCATGCTCAAGCTGTTCCCGGTTATGGCAGGAGGCCGCCACCAGATAGCTGTCATCCAGCGGCCGACCCGACAGGGCCATCAGCCGTTCACTGGTCAGATGCACTCCTGCAGCGCCAAACTCCCTGGCAACCGCCGGTTCTGCATTAAGCAATACGCGGGCATTTACCCGCCGGCAACGCTGCAATACTTCTGGAATCAACGTCCTGTAATCGGTATCAGACAGCTGTTTGGCACGTAACTGCAACAGCGATACACCGTTTGCAAGCGAACATTCAAGTTCCTCGAGGAAACGGGGTATCTCCCTCCCCGGCTCCGGAGTGATCAGGTAACACGCTGGCAGACTAACCGCATTGACAATGGGCTGGTTGGCGGCAGGAAACGCGTAATACGGCAACTGATCAACCGGGACCCATTCAACTGGCTGCCCCTCACGACCGTGGGGCGTGCCATTAATCCTGTCTATTCGCCAGACATCCAGCAATACGGACTTGTCAGGATAATCATGTGCAACACGAATCAACGGCCGGGCACGTGTCGGGGTGATGCCAAGTTCCTCTTGCAACTCACGCCGCAGCCCCTGTTCAATGTTTTCCCCCTCTTCAAGCTTACCGCCAGGGAATTCCCACAAGTCCCCCTGGTGCACATGCGCAGGTCGCTTGCTGAGCAGCACCCTGTGCTGATCATCCATAATAGCGGCCACGGCCACATGAATGCGTTCCGATCCCGAACTCACTGTACGACGCTCCCCGTCAGTTCAGGCAGAGATTTAGTGAAATCATTTCGAAGTATGCACAAAGACCCCGTCCCACCCTGGCTGTATGCCCTGTCGCTGTAATTCACTGATCCTGTCCAGGTAGAGCGTGTAAAACTTTCGTTCCGGCCAGGCATGCTGCAGGGACATGAACGCAGTCCTTGCACTCTCCCAATCCGCTGCAAAGTAAGACTGCATCGCAGCATTACTGTCTGCGACCTCTGCCACGCGCTTATCGGATAGTGCATCGGACAATCCGACGGGCTCATAGATATCAACGGGCTCGTTTTTACCCTTGACCTTGACCCGGTCCAGATGACGCAGCAGGATATTCTCCAGGCCTGCCGCCGTTGTTTCGCTAACGATCAGCAGCACCCCGTAGTACTTTGTCAGCCCCTCCAGCCGTGAACCCAGGTTAACGGCATCACCGATCACGGTATAGGCACGCCGGTATTCGGAACCCATGTCGCCGACATTCATCATGCCGGTATTGATTCCGATACCGATATTCACTTCCGGCCAGTTGCGCTCGCTGAATTCAGGCCGCATGGCCACGACCTGGCCGAGCATCGCCAGTGCTGCCTCAACGGCATGCTGTCGATGTTGCGGATCCTGTACGGGTGCACCCCAGAAGGCCATGATCATGTCACCGACATACTTGTCGATGGTGCCGCGGCGTTCAAAGATGATGCGCGTCATGGGGGTAAAGAACTGGTTCAGCAGCTGTTTCAGCTCATCGGCAGCCAGTGATTCCGAGATCGTCGTAAAGCTGCGGATATCACAAAACAACACAGACAGTTCACGGCTCTCACCCTCGACAGAAAAATTCCCGTCCGGATTCTGGTTCATTTCATCCACAATCTCCGGCGGCACATATTGTCCGAAGACAGCCTTCAACTGCCTGCGCCCGCGGGCCTCTGTGAGGAAGCCATAGGCAAGATCCGAGGTACCAATCAGCGCAATCAACACCAGTGGGGCCACGATAGACAGCACCACGCCGTGAGTATCCCAAAGCCACAGGTTCAGGGCGATGACCATCACCATGGACACCAGGCTGAGCAACAGAATGACCAGGGTACTGATAAAGGGAACCAGCAGCACGGAGACCACGCCAATCAGGATCAACACGCCGACATTGGCACCCAGTGCCCACGAGGGGATAGTGGGAAAACTGCCATCAAGGATGCCGGCGATCAGGTTGGCATGCACCTCCACGCCGGGAAAGACACTTTCAACGGGCGTCGAGCGCATGTCATAGATACCCACCGCGGTCGTGCCAAACAGGGCAATGGCCGATTGCAGCAAGTCACCGGGAACCTCGCCATTGAGGACATCCGCGGCCGAGATGTAGTGGAAACTGCCCGCCGGTCCGCGGTACGGGATCAGTGCATTGCCGGCACCATCGACCGGTATATCGAGGAAGCCATCCAGCGACAATGACTCGAGTGCCTGGTAATCACCGATGGGCGCAGTGCGTAATTCAAGTTGCTGCGTCTGCATATACAGTTGCGAGACCTCCAGCGCCAGCGCCCCGTAGATCCGCCCTTCATGCTGCATCAGCATGGGGGCACGCCGGATCACACCGTCAGCATCCGGGATGATCGAAAAGAATCCGCCACCGCTGGCGCTCTCCTGCAGCAGCTCGATATTGGCGACATAGGAGCTGATCTCCGGAATAATCAGCTGTTCCGTGAACGCTTCAGGAAACGGCAGCGGTTCCGGCAACTGGCCCTTGGGTGGACCGCTATCATTGGTGAAGGTGAAGCCCATGACCACATCCCGGTCGATAAAGCTTTCGGCCAGTACCTGGTCCTGGCTCTTGAACAGTTTTTCCAGCGGAATCTTCTCAAGCAACGCATCACGCGTCTCGTCATCCACAAAATCCAGCCAGTCCTCCACCGGGCTGCGAAATTCCTCGGCATATACCACGTCCATTGCCAGGATCAGGGCGCCGTGCTCGAACACGCGGTCGGTGAGTTTGGCTATCGTTGCGCGCGACCACGGCCAGCGCCCCTCCTGGCGCAGGCTTTTTTCATCGATGTCGATGATCACGATGCGGGGATCCAGCTCAATCTCATCAGGAATAAACAGGCGCAGGCGCAAATCATAAGCCAGCCACTCCAGACGCTGGTCCAGATCAGTGAGGACCGGGACGTCAGCAACCTTGACCGTGACGGCAAAGGCCGTCAGCAACAGCCCGGTCAGCGCCGGGAAAAGAAAGCGACGACTGGATTTACCTGCCATGCCGGCTTGCGGTACATGAGCTGCATGACTTCAAGGGAAGCATCATTGGATAAGTAACAGTTATGCCTGAGTAGTGTGCCGAGCGACTGTACCATCACTCAGCGAGGCGATTAAACCGCTAATTATGTTTCCACCCCATGGTGGCATCGAGCGGTACGCAGCGCCCTATCCGACCAATGGCCACTACACCCATCCTTTGAAGACATAGTACAGTTAATGGTCTGTTATCAGGCACAACTGGAATAAATACATACATCTTTTTGTTTTTGTTACTTATTATACTATCGGAGCAACGCCGCAGCTTTACCAGTAATCCAAAGTAAATTCTGTGATCTTAGTCACAGGGGGGCATCATGTAAGTATAATCCCGTATTGTAGCGCCAGCCGATTGAGCTAAAATGGTATCGGCACGCTGGACTCAGTAAAAATACGTGCACATCTCAGAGGATTTGAAGTAAATTTCTGCAAGTCAATACGCCGCGCACTGGACTTCCACTGCGCCTGACGCGGCAAAAGAATAACAAGACGTTTGTTAGGAGAGCATCACAAGGATATGTTTTTATTATACTTTTTGTTGTCGGAGACCTTGTAGATGCTGTGGAATCGAATTAAGCGCTTACTCCGTGCCCGCGATGTTGTCACAGCGAAAAAGGAGCAGGCGGCTGAAGGCAGTAAACAGCCTCCGCGTAACAATCTGCAACCCCGCAGCCACATGCTGGCCCTCGAACCGCGGCTCATGTTCGATGCGGCGGCCCTGGTAACCGCCGTCGATGCCAACCAGGATGCCACGGATTCCACCCAGACCACCGATTCCCAGACAGACACACAGCACGACGACCAGTCAGACATTCTCGACCTGTTTGAATCCTACGTGCCACCCGCCGAGCGCAGTGGCAATACACTGGTCTTCATAGACGCCTCGGTCCCTGAACAGGACGTCCTGGTTGAAGGCCTGGCCGAGGACACCGAGGTCATTGTCCTTGAAGCAGGCCGCGACGGTGTCGAACAAATCAGCGAGGCCCTTGACGGTCGCGAAGGCCTGACCAGCATCCACATCGTTTCACACGGTGATGACGGGGTGCTGCGCCTTGGCAATACCCTGCTCTCCTCAGATAACCTGGATGAGTACACCAATCAGCTTACCGCCTGGGGCAGTGCCCTCACAGAGCAGGCCGACATCCTTATATACGGTTGCGACGTGGCCAACGGAGAGACCGGGCAGGATTTCATCGAACAACTGGCTGAACTGACAGGCGCCGATATCAACGCCTCGACCGATGCGACAGGCAGTGCCGAGCTGGGTGGCGACTGGGAACTGGAGGCCAGTGCGGGTGCTATTGAGTCGGATCCCTTTGTTACACCTGCAGCCGTCAGTGAATACGACCATCTACTGGAAACGGTTGTGCCGCATGAAGGGTTTGAAGATGGCCTGGGCACAGGCATAACCATCAGCGGCAATGGCAGTGTCACGATCGTTGACAGCAGCTTTGGCAGCATCCCGACAGAAGGCACCAAACAGGTCCTGATTGAATCCGATGGAAGTGGGGGTGGTATCTTTGGTGGCTTTGCTTCAAGTGCCACCTTAGAGATCGGTGGCATTGACATCATCACTGGTGACATCCTGTCGTTCGACTTTAACTACCTGACTAATGGAGGTTCTTTATTTTTTGATGTAGACGTGTATGCAGAAGATGGTGGTACTGATGCTAGTGTCGACCTGGACAGCATCGTAGACAGTCTCGGAAACAGCGCCACTCCATATAGCTCTGAATCCGGCTACCAAACCTACAGCTTCAGTGGCCTCGCGGCTGGTACCTACACGCTGCGAATCCGTATCTACGATGTAATTGTTGCTGGAAATACAGCGCTGCTGGTTGATAACGTTCGTTGCATACCAGATGATGCGCCCGTCATCACAACCCCTACCTCGGTAAGTGTCGATGAAGGGACCACCAGCGTTCTCACGGTCACCGCCACTGACATCGACACACCATCCGGGAACCTGACGTACAGCATTGAAGGCGGGCCCGACAGCGGATCATTCAGCATCAATTCATCATCTGGACAACTGTCCTTCGATACAGCACCGGATTTCGAGAACCCGGATGATGCAAACGGTAACAATGCCTACGAAGTTATAGTCGGCGTAAGCGATGGCACCACTACGGTCACGCAGGCAATGACGGTGACGGTGCTTGATGTTGCCGATAATGCCCCTGTTCTTTAGAAGTCCTGCCACAGCAGATGTTCCAGAAAACACCACCGCTGTTTTCAGGCTGTCAGCTGCAAGACAAAGACTAAAACAGATCGAGCTGAGCTTTACCGTCAGCGCCACGGATTCCGATGACCCGGTCCAAGACTTGGTGTTCTCGCTCGGCGGCACGGGCGTCCAAAGCAACATGAGCCTGGAGGAAGGCGCCGGCAACACCGCGCTCTTCAGCTGGACACCGGATGAGTCACAGGGTCCCGGCAGCTACGTAGTCGACATCAACGTCTCCGACGGTGTCACGACCAGCACCGAGACCATCACCATCGTCGTCGAAGAGGTCAACACCGCGCCGGCGATTGTGCTGCCCGCAGAGCTCGACCTGACCATCGATGAACAGACCGAGCTGAGCTTTACCGTCAGCGCCACGGATTCCGATGACCCGGTCCAAAGACTTGGTGTTCTCGCTCCGGCGGCACGGGCGTCAAAAGCAAGATTCGGAGGGCGCCACACTCAACACCCTGACCTTCTCGCTCGATGAAGGCGCCCCAACGGGCGCGAGCATTGATCCCACCAGCGGTGTGTTCACCTGGACGCCGAGCGAAGACCAGGGTCCCGGCACCTACACCGTCACCGTCCGGGTGACCGACGATGGCACCCCCGCCCTGGATGATTTCGAGACCATCACCATCACCGTCGGTGAGGTCAACGCGGCACCCGAGTTAGCTGCGATCGGCACACAGAACATTAATGAGGGGTCAGAGCTGACCTTTACCGCGAGCGCCACGGATCCCGATCTGGATTCGGAGGGCGCCGCACTCAACACCCTGACCTTCTCGCTCGATGAAGGCGCCCCAACGGGCGCGAGCATTGATCCCACCAGCGGTGTGTTCACCTGGACGCCGAGCGAAGACCAGGGTCCCGGCACCTACACCGTCACCGTCCGGGTGACCGACGATGGCACCCCCGCCCTGGATGATTTCGAGACCATCACCATCACCGTCGGTGAGGTCAACGCGGCACCCGAGTTAGCTGCGATCGGCACACAGAACATTAATGAGGGGTCAGAGCTGACCTTTACCGCGAGCGCCACGGATCCCGATCTGGATTCGGAGGGCGCCGCACTCAACACCCTGACCTTCTCGCTCGATGAAGGCGCCCCAACGGGCGCGAGCATTGATCCCACCAGCGGTGTGTTCACCTGGACGCCGAGCGAAGACCAGGGTCCCGGCACCTACACCGTCACCGTCCGGGTGACCGACGATGGCACCCCCGCCCTGGATGATTTCGAGACCATCACCATCACCGTCGGTGAGGTCAACGCGGCACCCGAGTTAGCTGCGATCGGCACACAGAACATTAATGAGGGGTCAGAGCTGACCTTTACCGCGAGCGCCACGGATCCCGATCTGGATTCGGAGGGCGCCGCACTCAACACCCTGACCTTCTCGCTCGATGAAGGCGCCCCAACGGGCGCGAGCATTGATCCCACCAGCGGTGTGTTCACCTGGACGCCGAGCGAAGACCAGGGTCCCGGCACCTACACCGTCACCGTCCGGGTGACCGACGATGGCACCCCCGCCCTGGATGATTTCGAGACCATCACCATCACCGTCGGTGAGGTCAACGCGGCACCGAGTTAGCTGCGATCGGCACCAGACACACCGTGAACGATGGGTCGACAGCGCGACCTTTACCGCGAGCGCCACGGATCCCGATCTGGATTCGGAGGGCGCATCACACACCCTGACCTTCTCGCTCGGCGAGGACGCCGCAGCGGGCATGACCATTACCAGCGGCGGTGACTTCACCTGGACACCGACCGAAGCACAGGGTCCCGGCGACTACGACGTCACCATCATCGTGAGCGACGGCTTCACGACCGATTCCGAGACCATCACCATCACCGTCGCCGACGTCAACACCGCACCGGTGCTGGATCCGATCGGCAACCAGAGCGTGGATGAACTGGTCGAACTGGCCTTTACCGCCACCGCCTCGGATACCGATCTCCCGGCCAACACCCTGACCTTCTCGCTCGA
>CALOCX010000006.1:0-216834 GCA_942491995.1 uncultured Gammaproteobacteria bacterium
ATCGTACCTAAAGAAGAGCTCGTTAATTTCATCGGGACCAAGGTTGAACCATCCGATTGGTATGAAGTTACGCAGGATCGCATTAACGAATTTGCCCACTGCACAGGGGATGACTACTTTATGCATGTTGATCCCGAAAAAGCGGGAAAAACGGATATGGGCGGAACCATTGCTCACGGCTTACTGACGCTGGGGTTGACACCTTACATAATGGCTAACTTTCCAGTGCCTGAGAATATGCCACATGGTTTCAACTATGGTTATGATAAGGTTCGTTTCCTGGCCCCGGTACACACTGGTAAGCGGGTACGCATACACGGCGAGGTTAAGGATGTTCAGTGGAAGGATGAGCACAACTGCAAGTTCATCACTGCTTTGACCGTTGAAATTGAAGGTGAGGAAAAGCCAGCACTTTATGCTGAGTGGATACTTTACTACGAAACCGAAGATTAAGATTACCACCGGATGAGTTCGCTCACCCGATATTACAGGGTGAGCGAGCCATCATCTAACCAACATCTAACCATCATCTAAGGAGATGATCATGACAGATACTTCAAACCTTCCGTTAGACGGAATTCGCGTTATAGATTTCACGCAGGCCGAGCAGGGTCCCGTTGGCACTTTACAGCTCGCTGATTTTGGTGCCGATGTAATCAAGATCGAGCGCCCGGGCGTGGGTGACCTGAGTCGGCATACCGTTGGCGGGACCTCTATAGAGGCAACGAATAATCCGACATATGTTGCCATGAATCGCAACAAGCGTTCGATGGAACTTGATACGAGAAGTGAAGAAGGAAAGAAGGTTATTTATGAACTCGTCAAAGTATCGGATGTGGTCGTAAACAATTTTCGCCCAGGTGTGATGGATAAGCTTGGCTTCAGCTATGAGAAGCTCAAAGAGATTAATCCACGCATTGTTTTTGCGTCCGCAACTGGCTACGGACCTGTCGGACCAAATGAGAAAAAACCTGGGCAGGACATGGTGGCCCAAGCTGTAACAGGCTTCATGTATGAGACCGCGGACCCGTCAGTTCCACAATCGATAGTTCCAACAGCTATCTGCGATTATACCGGCGGAATGCATCTCTGTCAGGGGATTATGGCCGCGTTGATTGGGCGTGAAAAAACCGGCCTTGGTAGAAAAGTGGATGTATGTCTTTATGATTCGATGATTCATACGCAACTGCAGGAAGTGGCCTACTGGAGCAAATACAAACAAGTGCTGAACTGGGCGGCAATGCCACTCGCTATTCACGCCGAGGCCAAGGATGGACCCATTGTAGTGATTGGTGCGTTTATGCCCAACCCGCTACAGAATATGTGTGCTGCATTGGAAATAGATGATCTTACCGTACCTTACCCAGATATGGCTTCTCAGATCAAAAACAAAAAGCTTATACAAGATACACTGCGCAATGAAATTGCCAAATATACCATGGAAGAAGCATTGGCACGATTTGAAGGGCAGGATGTACTTTGTTCAGAAGTCCGCAAATTAAGCGACGTAATGGAAGATGAACAAGCGAAGATTAACAATATGATGATCGATATTGATCACCCAATTCTTGGAAAATTGACGACCGTTGGTTGCCCTGTTCATATAAGTGACGCTCCTTGTACTACGAGAATAATGGCGCCACAGCTCGGTGAGCACACCGAAGAGATCCTTAGCGAACTTGGTTTGTCCGGAAAATAACGGTAAGAGCGCCGAATAAACGTCCTGTTTGACTTAAGTGACGGTGTATTCGGGTTACGATTAATCGTCCAACGAGGATGAATGCAATTGACACCTCCAGCCGCAGACGCGGCTGGAGGGAATCCGAGGCGAAATTAGGCTGGCAAAAGCGCAAACACTAAAAAAGGTGATGGAAGATATGACTACTAGTTACGAAGCAATCAATGTATTTGAAAAAGATGATATTTTCTATTTAGAAGTAAACAGGCCCGACGAGCTGAATGCATTGAACAAAAAAGTTTTAGAAGAGATGTTGGATGCGGTAAACAACATCGATGTTGCAAAATATAAAGGCGTTATCCTCACAGGCGCTGGAGAAAAGTCGTTTATCGCAGGTGCAGATATAACTGCTATGTCTCAAATGACTCCGGAAGAAACTCAAGCCTTTGCTGAATTAGGGCAGGGGGTCACTCTGGCAATGGAAGATTTGGCCCTGCCTATGATTGCCTGTGTTCATGGCTTTGCACTTGGCGGTGGATGTGAAATGGCAATGTCTTGCGATTTCATCTTTGCTTCGAAGCAAGCAGTATTTGGACAGCCAGAGGTCAAATGGGGCGTGTTACCTGCGTTTGGTGGAACCCAGAGACTGCCAAAATACATTGGTCGAAACCGAGCAAAAGAGCTTATCTATTCAGGCACTTTTATAGATGCTGATAAAGCTTATGAATGGGGTTTGGTGAACAGAATAACAGATGATAAAGCAAGCTGCTTGGAAGCAGCCGTTGAGTGCTTAAAAGTGATAGGCAGAAATGGCCCACTAGCTGTTGCCAGTGCAAAACAAGTGATGATTGCTGGCAATGATATGTCAAATAAAGACGGTCTAGCACAGGAAGGCGCAGTCTTTGGAGTAGTTGCCAGGTCCAATGATAAGGCGGAAGGGACCAAAGCATTTGTAGAGAAAAGACATCCAGTGTTCACAAGAACCTAAAATGATTTGGGTGCAAATCGCATACGAATGGTAGTCAAAAACTAATCGACGTGCCGTTAAGTATGATCTGGAAGCATACGAATCATAGCAATCATAGCAACTAGAGGAAGAAAAAATGAGTGACCAAAAATTACGCGTGGAGATCGATGGCGGCGTGGCAACCGTGTTCCTGGTTAACCCGCCGATGAACGTGATGACACTGGATATGAGACGCGAGTTGGACGCGGCCCTGACCCGCCTGGAGGCTGACCCAGCGATAGGGGCGATTGTACTCACAGGTGACGGTGACCGCGCTTTCGGCACCGGTTCCGACATCCAGGAATTTCCCGGACTCTTGGCGGACGGTGCCGTCGTGTCTACCAAGCTCGGTCCTGAAAACGAAACATTCACCAAATTCGCCAATTTCCCGAAACCCACAGTCGTGGCCATTGAAGGCTATGCGCTAGGCGGCGGCATGGAACTCGCAGCCGGCGCCGACATCATCGTGGTCGCCGAAAATTCAAAATTCGGCGTACCCGAAATAAACCTTGGCGCCATACCCGGCAGTGGAGGCTCAGTGCGTATAACACGGCGTATCGGTATTGGCCGCGCCAGTGAGTTGTTTTTGCTGGGCGATATGATCGATGCGCAGCAAGCGCTCGCGTGGGGCTACGCCAATCACGTTAAGCCCAAGGGCGAGGTGCTCGAACACGCGCAAAAACTTGCTGCAAGGCTTGCAAGCGCTCCGAAGCAGGCCGTCTGTGCCGCAAAGCAGGCGTTGCGGTATGGCATGTACTTGCCCGAGGAACAGGCGATCGCGAAGCTGCTTGACGTGCTCGATGTGCTATCCCGTACGCAGGACCTTCACGAGGGAGCCGACGCCTTCATTAATAAGCGCAAAGCGAATTTTCAAGACCCGCTGGACACCTCAAAATTCGTTGGCTGCATGTTTCCAAAATAAACTCGCCCCGTACGAAGCGGGGGTCGAAGAGACTCAGGTGGTGAGGCCTGAGTTGGCGAACGAATTGCGCAAGAAGGCCGAGGACCTCGGCCTTCTTGCCTTGGGGTTGCAATGAACCAATCAATGAATAATGACGAGGAGCATGCTTCCGGAACTGCCGGACCACACGGCGAATTGCTCTTGCGCACGTTGGCCATGCCGGCGGATACCAATCCGAGCGGTGATATTTTTGGGGGCTGGCTGATGTCGCAGATGGACATGGCCGGGGCCATGCTGGTGCGGGAGCTCACCCGCGGACGCTGTGTCACCGTGGCGGTGGACGCATTCAAGTTTCAACAACCGGTCAAGGTGGGGGATGCGGTGGGTTGCTATGGGCGGGTGATTCGGATTGGAACCACGTCCGTGACCCTGAAGCTGGAGGTTTGGGTCAAGCCGCGCACACCAACGGGCGAGCCCCAGAAGCCGAGGTTTCAGGTGACCGAGGCCATCTTCACCTACGTGGCGGTGGATGAAGCCGGAAAAAAACGACCGGTGCCGGACTCGGCGCGTGCGGCCGGGTAACCGAAACGGCGATACTCCTTTCGTCCGGTATCGAGACTCTGGCACCCGGTCAGGCTGCATTTCATTTGGCGATTATCTTCCTGACCTGGCCAACCGGGTCAGCGAGAAGGTCTTCGTGATGGTGCCGATGTCCTGATCGATTATCTTCGTGGGTAGGCGATTCAAGCCCCGTCCCGGGCTCCAAGTCCGATAAGCACTCGCTATGGCAAGTCAGCGGGCGAGGGGAGAGGGCCCCGTTCCTGGGCCTGGCTCGCGAGCCTGCCTTTCAAGAGCCTTCAGGTCGGTTTTCCCGGTCGCCGAGAGCGGCATCTCGTCGATGAAGTAGATATGGCGCGGATGGGAATACGCGGGTCCGCGCGTCATGTAGTAGTCAATGAGTTCCTTCTCGCCGAGCTTCGACCCGACGTTGCGCACGACGAAGGCCACCGGAACCTGGCCCTTCACCTCGTGGGGGACAGGAACGACACAGACGTCCCGCACTTCCGGATGAGTGGCGAGGATGTTCTCGACTTCGGCCGGGAAGACGTTCTCGCCTCCCACTTGCATCTGGTCATCGACGCGCCCCCTGAAGGTGAACCAGCCGTCGGGGTCGCACGCCACGATATCCCCGGTATACACCCAGCCGTCCCGGAAGCGCTCCGCCTGGGCGTCCGGCCGGTTGTAATAGCCGAGGGCGTTGCACTCGCTCCGCACGACAAGTTCCCCCGCCTCTCCCTGTGGCAAAATGTTCCCGTCGGAGTCGATGACCTTGCACTCGAAGCCCGGAAGAGCGGGACCGATCGTGCCCAGCTTGTTTCGGCCGCGTGGGTTCATGGTGATGATGGGCCCAGACTCCGTCAGCCCGTAGCCTTCGATCACATCGACACCCGGCAAGGTCTGGACCAGTTCGTCGAGAAGCGCGCGTGTCATGGGAGCAGACCCCACTGCGATGAACTCGAGGCTGGAGACATCCACGTGCGTTCTTTGTCGCGCGGCATCCAGAATCAGCTTGTACGTGGCCGGTACACCGGTGGTGTACGTGCAGCCGTGCGTCTCGATCGCATCGATCACGCGCTCCGCGTCGAACTCCTTGAGAATGACCACCGAGCCGCCCTGGCTCAGGCACGGGAGGAGCCCCGCGCCAGTGGCGTTCATGTGGAAGAGCGGCGTCGACAACAAGACCCGTGAGTTCTCGTCGATCCGGTTGGACTCCGCCAGGAGCTGAGCGTTACGCAGTAGCCCACGGTGCGCGAGAAGAACCCCCTTGGGCCGTCCGGTCGAGCCCGAGGTGTACGCCTGGATGCAGACGTCGCTGCCGGCCGACCCATGATCGCAGCGTTCGGGCGAAGATGAGGCCAGCCAGTCCTCATAGCTTCGAAGCGGACCCCGGTCGGCATCGACGACGATACCGACCTCGGCAACCCCGTCGGCCAGGCAGGCGAGGACGGATTCGGCCATCCCGGCGCTGCCGAAGACGATGCGACTCCCACAGTCTCGAGCCAGGTCGATGTGCTGCGGCGGCGGGAACTTGAAGTTGACCGGGACCGCTACGGCGCCGGCCCTGACGATACCGAGCAGGACTTCGGGGAAGCGGATGTCGTTCTCGAAGATGACGAGGACGCGCTCGAACCGCTCGACTCCGAGCGAGATCAGCCCATTGGCGACCCGATTGATGCGCTGCTCGAGCTCTGCATACGTCATCGACCGCTTGCCCTGGATGAGGGCGACTCGCTGCGGGTCCAGGGATAGGCCGGTGTCGCACAGCCGCGCGAGGCTGGACGCGTCGTCATCGAACATATTCGTCATCTCCATTTACTGCTAGGAATTCGCTTTTTCAACTCCGACGCTCAACTCCGACGCTTTCAGACGCTTCGCTCCTGCCGGGACGGCAGGCTGTCCGATCGGCGTCACCGCGCATCGCCCCGGGTAGGAGGCGGTGCAGCTGCCCAGGAGCATTTGCGGCTGACGCGCCGGCAGCACGGCCGTGTCCATGAATTCGGACGTGCGCACGTTGAAGTAAGCCGAAATGTCCCCGCCACGGAACAACTCTTCGTAGCTTGCTTTGCGTGTGCGACTCTCGAGTTCGATGGGGAACCCGTCGACAAACTCCTCGAGGGGCGTCCTCTCCTGCGCGAACATCGGCGACGACAAGGCCAATGGCGTCAGGAGGAGCGGAAGCAGGCGTGGACAACTCTGTTCGGGTGGAACTTTCATCTGCGCGATTGGCAACTGGAAGGTTGGCTCGGGAGCTTCCTCTCCTCCATGAAGGCGAAGCGACGAGGAAACTACAACAAGCGTCAGCGGCGGCGGGACCGGGGTCCGCCGGGTGGAGATGCCCTTCTCACCAGTGCCCACCGCCGCTGTCGACCTCAGTCGGTTCGGTATTTGAAGGAGACTTTCAGTTTGATCCGATACGCGCTGACTTTGCCTTTTTCGATGGTCATGTCCTGCTCGAGTACTTCCGCAACGCGAAGGTCATTCAGGCTGCTCGCGGCCGTCTCCACGGCTGCGACCGCAGCTTTTTCCCACGACTCGGTGCTGGATCCCGCAATTTCGATGAACTTGTAGACGCTTTCTGCCATATTCTTCTCCTCTGGTTTGATTCAGGTTTCTTGTCGCCTGAGCCACACTCGGCTCAGTATTACTGCTAGGAATTCGCTTTTTCAACTCCGACGCTCCGTCACCGCGCATCGCCCCGGGTAGGAGGGGGTGCAGGGGGAGGAAGGGGTGAAAGAGCCTCATTCCCCGAGATTTGACCGCAATTCTCCCCTGTCGTCAAGCCTACGACTGCTAGGAATTCGCTTTTTCAACTCCGACGCTCCGTCACCGCGCATCGCCCCGGGTAGGAGGCGGTGCAGCTGCCCAGGAGCATTTGCGGCTGACGCGCCGGCAGCACGGCCGTGTCCATGAATTCGGACGTGCGCACGTTGAAGTAAGCCGAAATGTCCCCGCCACGGAACAACTCTTCGTAGCTTGCTTTGCGTGTGCGACTCTCGAGTTCGATGGGGAACCCGTCGACAAACTCCTCGAGGGGCGTCCTCTCCTGCGCGAACATCGGCGACGACAAGGCCAATGGCGTCAGGAGGAGCGGAAGCAGGCGTGGACAACTCTGTTCGGGTGGAACTTTCATCTGCGCGATTGCCAACTGGAAGGTTGGCTCGGGAGCTTCCTCTCCTCCATGAAGGCGAAGCGACGAGGAAACTACAACAAGCGTCAGCGGCGGCGGGACCGGGGTCCGCCGGGTGGAGATGCCCTTCTCACCAGTGCCCACCGCCGCTGTCGACCTCAGTCGGTTCGGTATTTGAAGGAGACTTTCAGTTTGATCCGATACGCGCTGACTTTGCCCTTTTCGATGGTCATGTCCTGCTCGAGTACTTCCGCAACGCGAAGGTCATTCAGGCTGCTCGCGGCCGTCTCCACGGCTGCGACCGCAGCTTTTTCCCACGACTCGGTGCTGGATCCCGCAATTTCGATGAACTTGTAGACGCTTTCTGCCATATCCTTCTCCTCTGGTTTGATTCAGGTTTCTTGTCGCCTGAGCCACACTCGGCTCAGTATTGCTTGTATTCAGGTTTGCGCTTCTCGGCGAAGGCGGTCATTCCCTCCTTCTGGTCCGGTGTGCTGAACAGTCCGTGGAAGAGACGAACATGAACTGCAAGCTCACCGATGCGGGCACCATTTCAGAAGAATAGGCTAACTTTTCGCGAGGATTTAAGACTCAGCAACTAAGCTAGCGCAGAAAATTTACTCACAACACCTCTTTTATCCTACCTATACGCAAGGCTGGCGCCGTTACTGGGCGATATCCCGCCGGCGCGCCTGTTTGACGAAATGATGAAGCTGTTTCTGGGCGGTAGTGCGCTGGCTAATTTTGAAATGCTGCGCCATTACAACCTGTTCGGACAACTGTTCCCGCTCACGGAGCAGTCGCTGGCGCACGAGGAGAACCATTTCCCCCTGACCCTGATTGCCAAGGGTATGGCAAATACCGATGCCCGCATTGAAGAGGGCAAACCGGTGACCCCGGCCTTTTTGTTTGCGGTGTTCCTCTGGCAGCCGGTTCGCGAGCGGGCAGCGCAGCTCGAGGCCGAGGGGCAGCACCCGGCGCAGGCCATGCAGCATGCCAGTTCACAGATTATTGCCGAACAGGCGGCGGTGATGGCAACACCGCGACGATTTTCGTTGCCCATGCGTGACATCTGGGTGTTACAGTTGCGACTGGAGACCAAGGGGCGGCGCAGTTTGCGCGTGTTGAGTCATCCGCGCTTTCGGGCAGCCTACGATTTCCTGCTGCTGCGTGCGGCAGCCGGTGAAGTACCCGTATCGCTGGGCGACTGGTGGACGGAGTTCCAGGAGGCAAATCCACAGCAACGCGAACAGCCGGCCCGCAAGGCACGGCCACGCAAACGACGGCGCAACCGCTCAGGCCGCAAACCGGAGGGAAAGACAGAATGACAATCCGAGCATACATTGGCATCGGCAGTAACCTGGACAATCCGGTTGCGCAGGTGCTGGAGGCCGTTGAAGAACTGGAGATGATCCCGGTACCATCCTGGCTGCGCGCTCCAGCCTCTACAGTGGCCGGCCCATGGGACCGGAGGAGCAGCCCGATTATGTGAATGCGGTCGTTTCCCTGGACACCCTGTTATCGGCTGAAGAATTGCACCAGGCGCTGATCAGTATCGAGGACCTGCAGGGGCGCAGCCGCGATGGCGAGAAATGGGGGCCGCGGATTATTGACCTGGATTTATTACTGTATGGCAACAGCACCATCGACACGGACACACTGACCGTGCCGCATCCGGGCATGCATGAGCGTGATTTTGTCATTGTGCCACTGGAAGAGATTGCCGGTAACGTCAAGATCCCGGGCCGGGGTTTTTTGTATTCGTTGATCAACAAGTGCAAGAGTCATTCGCTGAAAAAACTGATAACTGCTTGATGAGTAACGAACGACCCGGTTATATCGTTGTAGAAGGACCGATCGGAGTAGGCAAGACCAGCCTTGCCCGGCGTCTTGCAGACAGCTTTGAATCCGACCTGATACTGGAAGGCGCGGATGAGAATCCGTTCCTGGAAAGGTTTTACCAGGACCCGCGTTCAGGTGCGTTACCGGCGCAGCTGTTTTTCCTGTTTCAACGGGTTCGCCAGATAGAAAACATGCGCCAGGCGGATATGTTCCAGCCTGTTAGAGTGGCTGATTTTCTGCTTGAAAAAGATCGCCTGTTTGCCGAGTTGACGCTGGATACCGAGGAGCTGAAGCTCTACGATCAGGTCTATCAGCATGTAACAATTGACGCCCCCGTGCCGGGCCTGGTGATTTACCTGCAGGCGCCGGAAGATATACTGCTGAAACGCATTGCACGGCGCGGTATTAAATATGAGCGCAAGATTGATGCAGAATATCTGCGCAAACTGTCTGAAGCCTACTCGCGCATGTTCCTGAACTATGATGCGGCGCCACTGTTGATCGTAAATGCGGCGCATATCAACCTGGTCGATAATGACAGGGATTACGAAGCGTTGCTGGAGCAGATACACGTCACCAAGACCGGCAGGCATTATTTCAACCCGATGTCGATCGTCATTTAACATTTTATCTTTCCGGATTATCCAGAGTTGCACCACTGATGGCAGGCGTAAAGAAAGGTTCACCCGTAACACTCGGTGACCTGCAGGCGATGAAGCGGCAGGGTGAAAAAATCGCCTGCCTGACCTGCTATGACGCGAGTTTTACGCGGCTGCTGGAAGCGGCCGGAATTGAACTGTTCATCGTTGGTGATTCACTGGGTATGGTGCTCATGGGGTATGAAACGACGGTGCCGGTCAGCATGGATGACATGATTTACCACGCAGCCAATGTTGCCCGTTCGGGGCAACATGCCTACCGCATCGCCGATCTACCCAGCCGGAGTTATGAAACGCCCGCACAGGCGCTCGCCAATGCCCGGCGGCTGGTGGATGAGGGTGGAGCGGATATGGTTAAGCTGGAAGGCGGCGTCGCGAAGCTGGCCGTTGTTGAAAACCTGGTGCGACACGATATTCCGTTTTGCGGACACATTGGCCTGCTACCGCAGTCCGTCGAGGAGTTGGGCGGTTACAAGGTGCAGGGACGGGATGAGGCCGGTGCCAGGGCCATTATGGAAGATGCCCGGGCGCTGCAGGAGGCGGGTGCCGGCATGATTGTGATGGAATGCATTCCTGCGCCACTGGCAGCCACCATCTCGCAGTCACTCAGTATCCCGACAATCGGTATAGGTGCCGGCCGCGGTTGTGACGGACAGGTGCTGGTGCTGTATGACATGCTCGGCATCACCACACAGAAGACGCCGCGTTTCGTGAAAGATTTCCTGCGCGATAGCGGTACAGTGCCGGCAGCAGTGGAGGCCTATATCAAGGCCGTCAAGGACGGCAGCTACCCGGCACCGGAACACGAGTACTGATCAACCCGTGGAGATTGTTACCACCATTGCCGAGTTACGGTCCCATGCCTGGCGCTGGCGTACCCAGTCAGGGCGCGTTGCCTTTGTGCCCACAATGGGCAATCTCCACGCCGGTCACCTGAAACTGGTCAGGCATGCACGTGCCATCGCCGAGCGCGTGGTGGTCAGCATCTTTGTCAATCCCATGCAGTTCGCTCAGAACGAAGACTACACGAGTTACCCGGTGACTCACGAAGACGATATCAAGGCGCTGCAGGAGGTGGATGCAGACCTGTTGTTCATGCCCGAGGTATCCGAAATTTATGGCGACGGGCCTGGCCGTACGACGCAGGTCGTGGTGCCCGGGCTGAATGCGATCCTGGAAGGTGAATTCCGGCCCACGCATTTTGACGGTGTTACCACCGTGGTTGCCAAACTATTCAATATGTTGCAGCCGAATATTGCCGTGTTTGGTGAGAAAGACTTTCAGCAGTTATTGATCATCCGGCGTATGGTCAGTGACCTGATGATGCCGATTGCCATTGAAGCGGTTGAGACGGAGCGTGAAGCTGACGGGCTGGCAATGAGTTCGCGCAATGGCTATCTGAGTGTCGTGGAACGGGCCATCGCGCCGCAGCTTTACCAGACACTGCTGGATGTCAGGGACATTCTGCGGCACGGGGAGCAGGATATTGCCGCAGTTGAACAGGCTGCCATGGAACAACTCCGGGCTGCCGGCTTCTAGCCACAGTACGTCAGTGTCAGACGCAGTTCGGATCTTGGGGTCCCCGGGGCCGAAAATGAGGAGCGGGTAGTATTGGCTGCTGCCATGCTGGGGAGCACACGCTTGATTGACAATGTCAAGGTATCAATCACTTAGAGTGTCAACTTCAGGAAGAAACTTTGCCTGTTTGTTGCAGTCCAATCCTAGAATCAGCATAATTACAGCCTATTTAAGGAAGCGGAAGGCTCGATCCGGCTTATGCAAATAACCTTGTTAAAATCCAAGCTGCACCACGCCAATGTTACCCATGCGGAACTGGAGTATGAAGGCTCCTGTGCCATTGATGGCGCGTTGCTGGCAGCCGCCAATATTCATGAATACGAACAGATCCAGATCTACAACCTGAACAATGGCGAGCGCTTTACCACCTATGCGATTCGTGCGGAGGACCACAGCGGCATTATCTCGGTAAACGGGGCAGCCGCACACAAGGCCAATCCGGGTGATCGCATTATTATCTGCACCTATGCCGTGCTCTCACAGCAGGAAGCAGGCATCTTCAAACCGACCCTGGTCTACCTGGACGAGAACAACGGCATTAAAGAATCCCGCAACGCGATTCCGGTTCAGGTAGCCTGAAAAAATAACCTGTCCTAGGCGAATTCGTAATTCACGCAGCAACTGGTGTCTGAAAAAGTCCGTTGCAGTGTGATATCCACGAATAGTTACTCAGTTTTGCGGGCAGTGGTAGTGGTTGGTGTCCGCCACTAACTTCAGCAGGCGTGCTCGCATCCAGCGACTGATGAACACGGCTATGGTTGTAATACTGTAGGAACCCGCCGAGTTTTCTTTCCACAGATCCTGCGCGTTCCAAAAGAAGACGCGGTCAAGGTATTCACGCCGAATCGTTCCAATCAGTCGCTCAACGAAGGGATGCGAAACCGGGGTATACGGGATGGACTTGATTTTCCTGATCTCGAGAATCCGCAGGTTGGCTTGCCATCGGTGATATCGGAATAGCGGATCGTTGTCCGAGCTGAGATAGCGTGGAGCACCTTGCGTAGAGATGGCCGTGTTGAACATACGACACAGGGCAACACCACTTACATCGCCCGGATGAACGCCAAAACCAATGATACGCCTCGTGAACTGATCCATGACCACCAGCACCGAGTGGCTCTTCAATAGAATGGATTCGCACCGAAACAGGTCAATGCTCCAAAGGCTGTCTTTCGTGTGTCCGAGCAGGGTTAGCCAAGATGGCCCATCGTCATCGGGTGTTGGGTGGTAGTGCTAGGCGAGGACGCGTCTGACCAGGTCCTTATTGATATCCACTCCGAATGCTTTGTTGATCTGCTGCGCGATTCTAAGACAGCCAAAGCGTGGGTTGCGTCGTTTTAGTATGACAATCGCTTGGATAAGTTCCGGTGACGGACTCTTGGGCCCTGGTTTACCTTTTCTACCGGATGAATACAGCAGTCGGTACTTGCGCTTTTTGAGTAGGTCGTGAAATTTCAAAAGCGTTGATGGCCGAATAATCATAGCAGCCCGCTGAATACGACGTGGGTTGAGAAACAGCGACCAGAAGCCGAACAGGAATCGATCAAGCGCCGAGAGATTGGGCGCGCGTCGCCGCGAACGATGAATAACCAAGAGCTGTTGCTTCATGAGCAGACTATCGGCGACAACAGCCCGCGCACCGCCGAGACCGAGGAGCTTGGCGACCGTGGTCAACAGATGCGCGAGGAGTATCAGCAGATCCTTCATGGTAGAGCAGGGTAGGGAAGGTTGTATGCAAGAACAAGACTGTCTACAGTACCGTTTTCAAGTAATCATTAGCAATTCGCCTAGGACAGGTCGAACATGAGGTCCTTTGATATGCGTTGGCAGTGTCGCTGGCTGCTGCGGTCGGCCACCGGAGCGATCGAACAGGTAGATCCAGTTCTGCTTGTGCATGGTTTTCCAGAAGTACACCTCTTCCAGGGTACTGGCATTGCCCAGCACCTTGACATAGATGCAGATATCCTTGCCACGTGCCTCGTGAAGGGCGTCGAAGAGTGCGCGCCAGGTGATGGTGGTCAACCAGGTAAAACCGGTCCTTTCTCACCACGACAGGAACCGGCCTGACGCGGAGATAATCGTGGAGTTTCTGTGGGTCCTTGCTGAACTTCTTGCGAATGCGCCCGGTGCGCACGGCGACCTCGGCTTTGCCGACCACAAACTGCGTGGGGGAGAGGTCCTTCACCCTGCCCTTGCGTCCGCAGGGCACCACGGGAATTCCGAGTCATATAAATGCTGGGTCATAGTTTGTGTACTTCCCCTGGGTGAGCAACGGGCCCTGTTTCTGGTTATGTCGCCACCAGCCATGTGCTTATCATTTGGATGCAGGTAAAGATTATACTGCAATCAGATATAAGCTCTACTTACCTCTCATTTTTACCCGTTTTTACCCACTTAAGCACTTCCTTGTGGCCGGCCAGTTTAATAACATTGTATCCGAATGTCGGGTCGGGTTTGTGCCGGTGTCGGCGTTGCCGAGGGTGCTGCAATGAGGCGGTCATTGCGGTCATGTCTGTTGGGTGAGGCAAAGTAGAGGTGATCATGGACCCAGTTCTCGTTTGGATCGGTATCTTTCTGTGTCTCAGTCAGTCGGCGATGTTTTCGGGGCTCAATCTGGCATGCTTCTCCATCAGTCGAATTCAGCTCGAGATCATGGCGTCGCAGAACGACAAGAATGCAATCAAGGTCCTCAACCTGCGGAGAGACTCGAATTTCCTGTTGACGACGATTCTTTGGGGTAACGTTGGCGTCAACACCCTGCTGGCGTTGCTCTCAGGATCGGTGCTTGGCGGGATCGCGGCATTTCTGTTTTCGACGGTGTTTATCACCGTCCTCGCAGAAATCTTCCCCCAGGCCTACTTCTCCCGTAACGCGCTGCGGGTGGCCTCCCTGCTCTCACCGGGCATTAGATTCTACCAGTTTGTCCTGTACCCGGTGGCCAAGCCCACGGCCAAGATCCTGGATCTGTGGCTCGGGCCCGAAGGTGTCCACTATCACCGGGAAGAGATGCTGAAGCAGTATATCTTGAGAAGCATGGTGAGTAGCGGCAGCGAAGTGGGTGCATTCGAGGGGAGAGGGGCAGTCAACTTCCTCGCCCTCGACAGCCGCCGTGTCGGCGAGGAAGGCCGGGTCGTAGACCCCGAGAGCATTATAAACCTGCCCGAAGTCGATGGGCGCCTGGAGATTCCAGTACACGGAAGCCCGAACTGGGACGGTTTTATTCAAGGCGTGCAGAGATCGGGAAAAAGATGGATCATCCTGACAGGCACTGATGAGAGACCACACCTGCTGTTGAACGCAAACCATTTCCTGAGGATGCTGTTTTCGGCACCCGATAACGCTGCCGATCCTCACGACTATTGCGTAGAGCCCGTTGTAACGACGAATCCCGAGGATACCCTCGAATGCGTGCTGATGAGTGCCAATCTTGCACAGAGCAAGTCGCCTGACAAAGGGGTGATCCTTTGTTGGGGCAGTGAGAAGCGTATCATCGCCCACGCGGATGTGCTGCAGCGATTGTTCGAAGGAGTGCTTTTGCCTGCGGCAAATTCTGTATAGGCGGTTAGTGTGGCACGGGAAAAATATTGCCGTCGGAATGCCACGACTGGCAGGTCCGGTTACTGTCATTGGATTCAATTGCTCGCGCGATATAATGGCAAGCCGTCAACCTGTAAATCCTGGAGGAGACCGGCTCCAGGTGAGCCAGTAAACAGTGTTTTTACACCTGAGATGCTCTAATGTGCAGCATGAAACCTGGCAATTGCGACAGCAATCTGCAGCTTGTCGCCTTTATCGAAACGGAAGCCGGCAATAAATACAACTGGGCTCACGGCGTGACCAAGGGTGTCACTGGCTACATGAATGCCTATTCAAAGTGGAATTACACCAAGCAGGCCATGGACGACTGAGCACACCTGCTGCGCGTGCGTCTTGACGTGGCGCATGGTATAACCGACAAGAAATAGGGTGCCAAACAGGGCAGGCGAGGTTTCAGTAACCGTACGCTGCTTTTTTCAAATATGTACTTATGAAAAAGGAGAATAAGGATGCTAAATAGAAAATGTTCGCGACTTGTCGCAGCCTGTGCCTATGCGGCGACGCCGTTTACATCAACGGGTGTATCCGCCGCAGGACTTGATGGTTCCAGCGATATCGTCTGCGCGGTAACGCACGTCGTCGCTGTTGACTAACATGCAGGACCGGACCGAGGCAGAGCAGCAGCAGGCAGCTGCCGCCCAGTACCAGGCAGCTCGGCCGGTGCAATCTGCGCCTGCCCAGAAGTCAACGCAACAACGCCTGGACGAGCTTGACAAGCTGGCAGCCGATGGCTACATCACGCCGGAAGAATACAAGAAAAAGAAGCAGGTCATTATCGACAGCATGTAGCATGCGGGCGCAGCCCAGTATTCCCCGGGCAGCCGTTGCTTGTCCGGGGAGTTGAGGGCAGGGCGCTATCAGCATGAGCAAAGGTGATGGAGCGAATCGCCGCTTTCAATCCAAGGGGGTGGCATAGTGCGTGAGTCTCATTGCCGCAACCAGCTTCAATCAACCGCTGCAACCAATACGCAGGATCCCGCTGGCCGAACTTGCCATTGACAATCAGAGGAGAGAGGATAGCGATGAAATACCAGTCTGTCGTTGTGTTGCTACCGGGTGATTGCGATCCACTAATGGCCAGCCGTAGCTGCAGAATCGCTGCTACCACGGCTATGAACTTGTTACGCCTTTTCTCCATCGTTAGCCTGTTACTGCTGCTTTTCGGCTGCGCCGTGCGCGGCGTGGTTGTGAATACTCCAGGGCTGCAGCCCGACAATGAGTCCAGCTATTCCATCCGTACATTCCAGCAGAAATGGGAAACAGATGAGAATTCACTGATGCTGGCGTTCTCCGGTGGCGGCACCCGTGCGGCGGCCCTGTCCTACGGCGTACTCAAGGAACTGCGCAACACGCCGGTCCCAGGCGAGGGCGGTAGCAAACACCTCCTGGATGGAGTACACAGCATCTCCTCGGTATCGGGTGGCAGTTTCACCTCAGCCTATTACGGACTGCATGGAGACGGGATCTTCGAGGACTACGAGGACGTGTTTCTTCGCCCGAATGTGGAGGGAGCACTGTTCCGGCGGCTCTTAAACCCGTTGCTATGGTTCAGCAATACCGGTCGTACCGAGATGGCGGTGAGATATTACGACAAGACGGTGTTCAAGGGTGCCACCTTTGCTGACCTGTCGAAACAGGAGGGGCCCATGATTGTGATCAATGCCTCCGATCTCGGCTATGGCGTGCGCTTCTCTTTCATCCAGGAGTATTTCAGTCTGCTCTGTTCAGACCTGTCGACCTTCCCGGTAGCACGGGCGGTGACCGCTTCCTCCGCGGTGCCGGTGCTGTTTCGTCCGGTGGTGGTACGCAACTACCCTGATTGTGGCACCGAAGTGCCGGACTGGCTGAAGATGGCGCGCACCCGGGCGGCCGGCAACCCGGAGATCTCCATGGTAGTCGAGGGGCTGGAAACCTATTACGATCGTGAGCAACGCCAGTATGCCCACTTCGTGGATGGAGGGCTCACCGATAATCTGGGTCTGCGCGCCCTCTATGAGATCGTCATGATCGCGGGTGGCATGACCGAATTCAACAAGCTATACAAGCGCCAGCCACCCCGCCGTCTGGTACTGCTCTCGGTCAATGCCTCGGCCGAGCCGGACGCCGAGATAGACCGAACCGATAAGCAACCCTCGATAGGCAAGACCATCAGCGCCATGAGCGACATCCAGCTGCATCGTTACAACACGGCGACCATCGAATTGCTGAAGATAAACCTTGCCCGTTGGGCGCAGGAGATGTCAACCGAAGACAGGCCTGTCGAGCCCTATTTCATCCTCCTCGACTTTGACGGTATTCAGGATCCCGAACGGCGCAGTGTCCTCAACCAGATCCCTACAAGCTTCGATCTGAGCGACGAGCAGGTGGATCTGCTGATCGACGCCGGTGGGGAGTTATTGCGTACCAATCCCGAGTACCAGCGACTGCTGAACGACCTGGGGGAAAGGCTGACTTGTTCGACATCCCTGTGACCGATGTGCGTCTTCGGCTTGAGGGTGCGTATACCCAACAGCAGGATCTGCAACCGGAAAGAGATGGGAGCAACCATGCTGTTTAATCTATTTATCGCCGCTGTCTTGATAGTGGCAACCACTGCAATACATGCCGGGGGTATGGTCCTGGCAATACGCATGATGCACCCGCATGATGAACACCTGAAGCGCTTGCGAAAGATGCATATCTACCGTGTCAGTGGAATCGTCCTGCTAATGTTCAATGCCTCACTGCTGGAGGTATTGCTCTGGGCGGGTACCTATCGTCTATCGGGTGCCATTGAGGGCTTCGAAGAGGCCATTTACTTTTCGATGGTCACCTTCACGACACTGGGATACGGTGAGATCGTGCTAGATGAAAACTGGCGCCTGCTTTCCGCTTTCGAGGCGGCCAACGGGATCATCATGTTCGGCTGGACAACCGCTATCATTCTCGCCGCTGTGCAACGTATCTACTTTTCCGGACACGAGTAATCCGGGGCCGGATTTCCTGTTGTTGTCAAACAAGGATAGGCGACAGAAGCCAATGCTTGCGAAGCGTCAGATTGATGAGTTGCGGTGCAGAAGTTTCGGTGTGCTCAACCCTGACATCGTAGAGCTGTGCCGGGCTTTTGCAGCATCCAGTGATGCAGGGTTATGTAGTACAGCAGCATGTAACGTGTGCCCCGATTGGTCCCAAATGGTTCGACGACGTAGACTGTGTTCCCCCGGCTGGCGGTGCTTGCCCAGGGAGTTGCGGATAGGGCGCTATTAACATGAGCAAAGGTTATGGACTAAGCAGGACTTTCCAGACCCCCGTTGCCTGGATTTATACTCTGGCATTGTTTTTCTTCACGCATCCCATTACGTCCCAATGAGGCGTCAACTGCTCAGGCTGCTCCGGCATACACTCAAGGCGGTGTCTTACAGTACTGTCGGTGCGCTGGTTGTACTTGTTACTGTCTTCGTCGTCTACATGAACGGTCGCGCGGACCTCCAGATCTGGCATCTCGCGGAGCTCGATGAGGAATTCACGGCGGACTCGGGGATTAAGACCTTTACCGATTATCTGGCACTCGAGGAGCGTCTCTTCAGCCAACTCGATGAATTGGTCTACGCGAAGATAAAGCCCGATCAGCGACAGGCGATCAACCGCTACTATCGCGGCAGCCTCTCCGACCCGGAGCGCTGGTCGCCGAACTGGAACCGCAGTTTTACGCTGAGCGTGGAATCACCGAAACCGGCGGTACTGCTGTTGCATGGCATGTCCGACTCTCCTTACAGCCTGCGCCACCTGGGTGAGCGTCTGCATGCCGCGGGGGCGACCGTGCTTGGCTTGCGAATGCCTGGTCATGGTACCGCCCCCTCGGGACTCGTAGAGATCACCTGGCAGGACATGGCAGCAACGGTACGCATCGCCATGCGTCACCTGGCGCAACAGAGCGGCGGCCGGCCACTGTATATCGTCGGCTATTCGACCGGCGCCGCGCTGGCGGTGCACTATGCACTCGCAACGCTGGATGACCAGGCACTGCCGCGGGTCGACCGCCTGGCCATTCTCTCGCCCGCCATCGGTGTCACCTCGGTGGCGGTACTCGCGGTCTGGCAGGCGCGGCTTGGGCATCTGCTGGGACTCGACAAACTCGCCTGGAACGTTATTCTGCCGGAGTACGACCCCTTCAAATACGGCTCCTTTGCGGTCAACGCCGGCAACGTCGTCTACCAGCTAACCAATGACATCCAGCAACGTCTGAAGATGCTGGGTGAGCAGGGCAAGCTGGTGGGAGTCCCGCCCATCCTGGCTTTTTCCTCCGTCGTTGACGCGACCGTTTCAACCCCGGCCCTGGTCAGCAACCTGTTCCAGCAGCTGCCCGAGGGTGGACACGAGCTGGTGTTGTTCGACATCAACCGCGAGACGGAAATCGAGCCAATCATGAATTGGGACCCGGCGGCGGTCGTTCAGGCGCTGCAGGCAAATCCACACCCTGGTTTTACCCTGAGCATCGTGATGAACGAGAACCCGCGGAGCCGCAAGGTGCTTGTGCGCAGCCAGCGTCCTGGGGAACAGGCGCCGATCGATTCGGATATCGGCCTGTCCTGGCCCGAGGATCTCTACTCGCTTGCACATGTCGCACTGCCATTCCCGCCACAAGATCCACTCTACGGGGGGCACCCGCAGGGCAAGAGTCCTGGCATTGAACTGGGTGATCTTGCGTTACGCGGCGAACGTGGCGTGCTGCAGATACCCGCATCGGACATGTTGCGACTGCGATGGAATCCCTTCTATCTGTATGTCGAGGGGAGGGTGCTCGAATTTCTTGGTCTCGATGGATCTTAGCCGCTTACCAGGCAATGACGGATTATTTAGAGCGTCTGTACTAATATGAAAAGGTGGTCTCTATACGACTTATTATTACAGGTTTTGGTTTACTGCTACTTCGCTAGATTCAGTGATGCGCTTTCACTGGCGACCTTGGCCAGTAAATCGCGCTCTTGGAACCGTTCATCAGACAAAGTAGCAATCTGTACCAAAAATGGTACAGTTCTTCATGTGCGTACCGATGGCGAAGGATCGCAAGGCGAATTTGGAGAAATGATATGAGCAAACACATTGGCAGCAAGTTAGACGATTTTCTTGATGAGGAAGGGTTGCTGGCGGAAGCGGAGGCTGTTGCAGCCAAGCGCGTGATTGCTTTTCAGCTCCGTGAACTCATGAAAAAGCAAAAGCTCACCAAGATGCAATTGGCTAAGCGGATGAAGACCAGTCGATCTGCCCTTGAGCGACTGCTCGATCCTGATAATGTTTCCGTTACGCTCTTGACCCTGGAGCGTGCCGCCAAAGCATTGGGTAAAAGCATCCGGATTGAGCTTGCCGCATGAATCAAAAATGACTGGGTATGACTCGCAGACGAAGCTGTCCAATAGATGGCACCAAATAACCCTGTGCATGGCGAGTTACCAAACATGCTGACAACAGTGTCCTGAAAAGTCCAGGAGGGCTTGGGCGAGGTGTAGTTTCACGTTGAATGGTGTGAAATGGCGTGCGGGAGATTTGCGGGATTCAGTTATGCATGGTCCTGCATTGTTAGGCAAAATGGGCAACGGGCATTCCAGTAATCTATGTTAAAAAACAAAATGTTAGCGATTGGCTTGCTAACTACGAACCAGGCGGTCGGAGGTTCGACTCCTTCCGGCTTCATGAATCTGACAAGTCAGATCTTGTCAGCGACTTCGCGGATGCCGACAGACTGGCCTGCGAAGACCGTACTCAGGTTGATCTTGCTATTGCCAATGCAGATCCTGCCGCACACTGGGTCACTTTGATTGTCCGATCGTGAAACGGGTATTCCGGAGCCTCCGGGTGGTGGTACTCGTGCGCAGAGGGCGTATTCACCTCGCTTGGATATTTCCCGCCCAGGGCCTGATGCGGCCGCTCGTTGTTGTATATCTCGATAAAGTCATCGAACCGGCCCTGTTGCTGCAGGAAGTTGTAGCTAGGCGGTTTGTCGCTTCCTTCTTGAGTGTCAGGTGCATCCATCAGGGTGTAGGGAATCGATTGCTGGAACACTTTCCATGGTCAGTACATCCAAGGAGCCAATTCAATGTCGCGAATGCCTTGGCGGTATGCTCAATTACTACTATCATGAAGCAGCCTGAAAGTGAGGATTCTGTTTTTGCACTATACGGGCGAATTACTTACGATGGTGAATCTAGACCCGAAGCCCCCAAGTAATCAGTAGGGGCTTTTACGGGATTCAGTTGTGCATAGTTATGCATTGTTGTGCAATTGGAGCAACGGGCGCCCCTGTTAATACAAATTAAAACAACAAGATACAAACCAATAATGCCATTCATAATGCTGGGGTCGGTGGTTCAAGTCCACCCGTAGCTACCATAAAATCAATTAGTTAGACGTATTTTGTTTTTCATGATTTCTAGAAAGCTATTGACAAGCTATTCGGGAATCCGATTTTCACGCCTCTCAGTAACTGTAATTTCCTGACATTACAGGGCAGAGCTGGTTGCAAAAGAGGGTTGTTTGTAAGACAACTCTGATTCGAGTGTCAGTCCTTCGTGTACTCAGCTATCACCAAAACTGCGCATCCCTTGCTTGATATACATCAATAGCTACCCAGTCGTTGTTCGGTATCAACGTAGGCTTGATGTCTGTCAGACAAAGCCGACACTGTTGGTAGGATTACAGGTGGAAAGGGTATGAGTCAGGGGGTTATGGCGACTTACATGGTCACCACGGCAGGTGAAGGAGGAGGAACCCTACCGCAGCGACCATTAACTCTCCTTAAATTCTGTATCGACCTTCGGCATGTGACCTTTACCATCTCTGGTGTCAGTCGTCATCGTCATACACCTCGTCTGACAGTTCGTAATCCTCAAACATCTCTTCCGGTTCTTTCTTCGGGCAGCAGACAGGACACCGATCCTTGTGGTTGGTGAACTCATAACGTCTGCCACAGGCATCGCATCTGGTGGTGTCCGGCCAAATCATTGCGATATTTTACCATACTGTATATCCATCCAGTAATGCCCGCAGAACCCCCGGAGAGGGCTGGCAGGAGGCCGCACAGCGACGATCCCGGTTTAGGTAGGCTCAGGGCGTCAGGCGCTCAAACCGCCCCGTATTCGGGTGCGCCCTCCCCCGACCAATGCCAGATCGCAGACAGGTGCCTACCTCGGGTGCAGGTCCATCATGCTTTACCCGGTGCGGGGTGTCTGTAAGACGCTGCCGATAGCGCTTGTAGATTAATCTGATTCTGTTGTCAGCATATAGAAACGCCCCGGTAGTTGGGCGGTCTTGCTGGTGGCTCCCCACCCACCTTCAGATTTGCCAGGCCTTCCTGACTCATCCTGCAAGCACCGTGCTTGCCGAGGCGTCCGAAGGGTGATTTATCAGTTGCCCTTATGGCTCTGGCAGACCTTGGCGGCTTGCCCTCTCTTCTTTTCACCCTCCTGTAATAATTATAGCAGCAGATTACCAGATCGTTTTTTGCATAAGAAACCCCGCCACAATGGACGGGGCTGTAACTTTTCAAAATCATCCCGGCTCTCGCCGCTGCTCGCGTTGATCGGACTTCTCAGGTGTAATGTTAGCTTTGCGCCGGTCAGGTATCTTCCTGCGACATTCCCATACTGTTATCAATTTACTATCCTTGAATGGAACGTTGGGCATGGTTTCATTCTGCCGCCTATCGCCAAACTTTCTCCTGTTTTTCATTGACGACCCTCTGCCATGAATAAATCATGATCTTCTTTGTATATTTTTGTGGAGTGTAAATCATAAAGTTCCGTTCAGGAATTGCTTCAAATCTACTAGCAAGCCGTCAAAAATTAGACGGCTAACAAGATGACAGTCTGTATCAGCAACGGCACAATCGCAGGTCGCAGGTATCTACATACGAAAACGGCCCCGGAGGGGCCGTTTTCATTAACTACGAGAAGAATGTACTCGGTTAACGATAATCGTATCTCAAAGGTGCCAAGAAAGGATCATTTGGGAATCCTGTTATTGCCGGGTCATTTTGAAATACTTCAGCAGCGGTGGTAATTGTGCCGGATACTACGTCACACACCACGGTCTCAGTATCGTCGTCATACAGCCAAACAGACTGCACTGGAATGTCAGAAACAAGAGTCGATATATATGACACATACCAATATTCAATACCGGTGTCATCAGCATTGAAGACTGCTCCAACCGCCGCTTCGTCCTGTTCTAAAAACCTGTCCCCACTAGTAATTGTGCCTTCTAGACTGCCAAGAAGATCCATAAAAGCTGACTTCAGCATGCGCTCAACATTGTAATAACCCTGTGGTGTGGTTTGCGCAGGTAGCGCTGCCGTAATAGCATCTGCCATAAGAAAACAATCACTTCCGTGCCGGGCTGATCTTTCTGCAATGCCATTGCGAGACGCAATGCGTTATAGGATTTCTCCGAGCCGTAGGGCGCTTCGTTAAGAATGAATAGAATTCTCATGTGATTTAGTGCCTTCCTTATTCTATGAGTCCAGGATTTTTGCATGGATGAAGCCAAAAAAGACTCGCACATAAAAGTGCTAATTGAAAACAAGTGAGCTGATCGTCCTATTAGTGTCGATGTTTCTACTTAGCATGGTGCTTGGCGGTTTATGCTGGCTAGTTACTATGAGACCGGGAACGCACCCCTTGGGAAGAATTCCCTGCCAATTGCCAACGGCCGCATGATAATATCCTTTCGATGAGGTTATATATTCAGATATGCAAGTGAGTATAAACAATGTGCGTCAGCACCGACTGGGATTTATGACGGTGCTTTTGAATGCACGACAGGGAACACCGATGTGATCCTGTCATGTATCCTGTACCAAAGAACAATTGACCATGAAAATCAAGCTAAATTAAGCTGGTGTGTATACGATAATCCGGGCTGGCCCCGGCATTGAAAATTGGGGCGCAGACTATGGAGGCAGCAGCAAGCGACGTTGGCGATTGCGACCATTTGATTAATGTTTTCGCGTCTGATGAAGTCTTGATGCGCTTACAACACCTGGGTCGAACCGAAGATATTAAATTTTCACCGGATTGTCGCAGACTGGCTATTGCCGGGTTCAAAAAAGACAAGCTTCTTATCCTGGATATCAAAGTCGTTCCGTCTCTCGACAGAATGTCGGTGAGCCTGACGGATTTTATTGAAATAACCTCGCCGAGCCTGAACCGGCCACACGGTTTGACGTTCATAGACGATGAAACTTTGATCGTTGTCAACCGCCGCGGAGAAGCGCCAATTTTCAAAATACCACCTGGCGGTGAAGGTAAAAAGAAATTCAATATTAGTGCATTATTGACAATAGGCTGTAATGATAGCCATAAACTTGAATCACCGGGGTCTGTGTCAGTTAGGTGTCTTGATAATGACCATTTCGAAATTTTGATTTGTAACAATTATGCGCATTATGTAACCCGTCATATCCTCGAAAGGAAGGACCAATTAAAGCTGGTAAGTAACGAGATATTACTAAGTAACGGACTTGCGATTCCTGATGGCATAGCGGTGAGCAACGATAATCGTTGGATTGCTATTAGTAATCACGATAGACATTGTGTATTTCTTTATCAGAACAAGCCCCAACTGAATCTACAGTCGAATCCTGACGGTTTTCTGCGTAATATTATTTATCCGCATGGTGTCCGTTTTACTCCGGACGACAACTACGTAATTGTGGCTGATGCCGGCTCTCCTTATGTCAACATATATGCCAAAAATGCGGATGGTTGGCAAGGCACACGTAATCCGCAAGCTACTCTCCGTGTAATGGATGAAGCTACTTATCTCCGCGGCAAGATCAACCCTCAAGAGGGTGGTGCAAAAGGAATTGATATTGACCGCGACATGAATGTCCTGGTAACAACCTGCGAAGAAAAGGTACTTCAGTTCTTTGATCTGCGTCGTGTACTTAGGCAACGCAAAATTCCGTTGGATAGGCGCATAAAAAACCTGCAGTGGCGTTATGCACAATTCAAACACAACAAACTACCGACTCTGCCAGGCGTGATTTCTTCATGGGACTACCTGCGTAAAATTATTTCTTATTGATCAGTCAGAATCTTGTTATTGATTCTTGACCAGTCCAACTGGAATAGGCCGCAAATATTTGCCAGGTAATATACCCTGAATTATGTATATGCCTGGCGAGCGATGGCTGGGCCGGGAACAGCAACTTTCAGTTCCGGTCATTCAGGCTGAAATGCTGAACTTCCGTTTAGGCAGCAGAAGTACAGTGATTGCTTATATTGCCGGGTGATGTAGTACCGTTGCCGATTGCAAATGAGGTATTTCGTGGCAACAGGCCAGACGTGGAATACGCTCGCGAACGGGTCGTATTGTGTTTTTCCGATGGATAACAAATACTCACCCAAGTGACTATAATCGTAATATTGTTATTCCGGAGCGCATGATGAGTTGCGAAGGTATCTGGGTAGTTGAAATGAAAGGCCCTTATGGATGGGAACGCATAGCCATAGCTTTCATGAAGAATGGTGAATACCGGGGAGCCGGTCCCAACCACTATGCGGTGGGCAGTTACAAGGAGGACGGCGAGAATTTCGAGATGTCGGTTGCTCTGACACAATATGGGCAGTTACGCACCATATTCGGAAAAAAATTCGCCGGTAAAATACAGATCACATCAAAAGGCAAGATCGAAAAAAACAAGATTATCGGTACCAGCAAGGCGAAAGGCGTGAAGAATTTCGATGTCCTGATTCGCCTGACCAAGGTAGACGATATCGAATAAGCAACTCGCAGGCGGTATCCGGAGGCAAACTCTCTAGTGTCTCGTTTCACTATTACCTGAGCCACCTGCAGTCCAGTGTGATATCGCCCTGTACCTGAAGTTAATTGCTGACGGGCGCTGCGGGCCGCAGGCGGAACAAGCCTTCTGTATGACTATCACTGGTGAAATACAAGGCATCGTCCGGACCGGTAATCACGCCAACCGGTCGCGCCAGTCGTTGCCCGTCTGCTCGCTGGAAGCCGTCCACGACAGTGACCACATCGGCCGCTTCGCCCCCTGAAAAACGCACCATCACCAGAGCCGGTGGCCGTCGTGTAGATCGATCACCGGACATCCCACCGGAGGGCTGTGTGCCCCAGGACCCCTTCAGGGCCACGATGGCGTTGTTTTGAAAGCGCTTGTCCAGGGCTGTTTCCGGTACGAAGGCGACACCCATGGGGGCGTTGCGGGCCGGGAAGGTAGCAACCGGAATCGCTACGTCACTGCGTGGACGAGGAGGGGGCTTGCGTTGACAGTCATCCCGCTGGATGACCTTGCCATCGAACTGGTACCACGGCATACCATGGAACGAGCCGGGTGTGAGCTTTGCAAAATACTCGGGGGGCTGGTCGTAACCGAGGTGATCGGGGCCGTTGTTGGACGCATACAGGACGCGGGTTTGCGGGTGCCAGTCAAACCCCACCGGGTTGCGCAGACCGGATGCGTAGCTCTGCCAGCGGGGTTGCCGGCCACTTTCATCAAGCACCAGTACACCGCCGCGCCGGTCGTCAAAGCGGTAGCCCGGGTCAAGATACTCGTCAGAACAATTGCCGCTGATTCCCAGCGCAAGGTACACACGCTGGTCCGGGCCGATGGCCACGGTGCGGCTACTGTGGCTACCGCCGCCCGGCAGGGGTGCCAGGAGTTCAACGGCGTTCCAGTCGATGCGAGTTTGTCCTGGCTTGAAGTCGGCGCGATACAGGCCGTCGGTCTGGGCAATCAATAATTCGCCGTCGCGGTAGGCGAGGCTGTGCGGGTAATCTTCCAGCTCGACCAGTACCTCGGCCCTGCGATACGGGGGTTCCAGACGGTATACCTTGCCGCTTCGTGAGCCGATCAGCAGCTCCCCGTTGGGCAGGAATTCCATCAGGCGGGGTTGCTCCAGGCGGTCTGTCAACAGTTCGAGCTGCATGCCGGCCGGGATGGCTAGCGTCCAAGCCTCACCGGAAATTGTCAGCTGCTGGTCATGGAGTCGCCATTCATCTGCCAGGACGGTTGTTGCAAACAGGCACAGGGCAGCAACTAGTGGCAAGTGGGGTCTGGGCATATTGTAAAGATAGCGCAAACCTAATGCCGGGAATAAAAAAACCACCCGGAGATGGGTGGTTTACTGGTCGAAGTGGTTTGCCGGAGCCTAGAACAGGGGAGTTCCGCTGATTAGTGTGAATACCTGGTAAATCCCAATCCAGATGACCGATGCAACCAGACCCCACTTGATGGTTTCAATACCCATGATTCCGCCTCCCGTTCTCAATTCATCTGTTCGTTTATCGGCCGCCAGCATGCAAACTTTCACTGTTTTTGCTCGCTCTGGCCCTGGAAATATTACGGATACCAGCATAGAGCGATTGCAGCCGGAATGGATTGGCCAAGCGCCACGTTCCATTGTCCCTGCGTGCCAAAAAGTCGTACGGGAAGGTGTAGCCGGGAGGTTATAACGCCATGAAAAACAGGGTATATATTGAGTCTTGAACGAAGGGGTAAGGCCAGCATCGCAGACCGGTCGGCGTCATCCTGCGGCGGGGTGCGAATGTCTACGTTACAGGCGCGGCCAGGGGGGATGCCCCATCTGGTCGCTAGCGTGGCTGTGAATTATATGTGTGTCGGGCGTCTGCCAGCGACCTCTGGTAGTCGTTGAGGTCCTGTTGCCACGCCTTGCAGCCGCGCAGGAAGGCGAGCACGATAATGCTGCCAAACAATAGCACATAGTAGTTAGCGGTAGGGATGTTGTGGTATCCAAGAAACACAACGAATGCAGTGCCCAGCGCCAGCAGTGAAATCATGCCGCTGCTAAATGCGGAAGAGAAGATATGTGCCAGCAGACGGGAGACAGACGGCTTGCTCATACCCTGTATGTCGTGAATTTCCTGCATCATCCTTGTCCGTGTGTATGCCATCCTGATGCTCCTGCCTGTTATTGGTATTGTTGCGTGATCACTCTCTTTTCATCAGCATAGGCAGGTCCACGATCGGTGTATATTGTCCCTAGGTACGACCCCTTGTGGTGCAGGATAAAGCGGTGATGAGTCCGGAGCTTGATAACAGGCCTGCTTTTGCCGTAGTGTCACAAACTCCACGAGTAATCACTGTATGAATTGTGACGGAACTATGACAGGAGTGCCTTTAACCCGCCTGCTGGGGACGTTTTGTCTGCTGGCGCTGATGCCTGCCAGCGTGCTGGCATCAGGCGACGGATTACCCTCGCTGGTACGTGATATCGGCATCTGTATCGTACTGGCTGGACTGCTGGCGATTGTATTCGTGCGCCTGAAGATCCCCGAGATTGCCGCATTCCTGCTCGCCGGTGTGGTGGTGGGGCCGGTCGGTGCCGAGATGGTGACAGATCCGGGAAATATTGAAACCATTTCGGAACTGGGATTGATCCTGTTGCTCTACCTGATCGGTCTCGAGATCGATGTTCGCAAACTGCTCGACAGTGGCCGCATCCTGGGTGTTACCGGTTTACTTCAGTATCCCTTGTGTGTGGTGTTTGGTGTCCTGATCACCAAGTTGCTGGTGTGGCTCGGTATCGGTGGCGAATTGCTGTCCGCGGGCTATGCGCCTTTATATATCGGTTTTCTCTTGGCGGCGTCTTCAACCCTGCTGGTGGTCAAGCTTTTCCAGGAAACCTTTCAACTCGATACCGAGGTGGGGCGGATTGCACTCGGCTTGTTGATCTTTCAGGATATCTGGGCGATCGGAGTGATTGCCGTGCAGCCAAACTTTGCTGCGCCATCCGCCGGTCCGATCCTGCTGTCATTCCTGGGAATCATGGTGCTGGCGGTGCTGGCTGTCCTGATTGCCCGCTTTATCATACCCATCGGTTTCAAATGGGTCGCCAAAAAACCGGAGGTCGTGTTTGCCGCGTCGATTTCCTGGTGTTTCCTGATTGTGCTGCTGGGAGTCAATCTGGATGTGCTGACAAACTGGTTCCTGAAGTTTGACCTGCACATGAGTGTTGGCGCGGAGATGGGGGCGCTCATCGCCGGTGCCACCATAGCCAACCTGCCCTACAGTACAGAAATCATCGGCAAGGTCAGTGTGGTCAAGGATTTCTTCATTACCCTGTTTTTCGTTGGTCTGGGGATGAGTATTCCGATGCCGGATGGTGCGGATGTACTGATGCTTGCCGGGTTGTTCGCCGTGCTCGCCGTGCTGGCACGTTACGTGGTGTTCTTTCCACTGCTCTACGTGGCCGGTCTGGACCGCCGCAATGCCATGGTGACGTCTGTCCGGCTCGCACAGATTTCTGAATTCAGCCTGGTGATTGGCTTTATCGGCGTGCAGCTTGGGCATATCTCGGGCGAGCTGAACAGTGCCATCATTTTCGCCTTTGTCATTACTGCCTTGCTGACACCGTTACTGTTCCAGCAGGCGGATGCCATTCATGAGCGTCTGTCCGGCATGTTGTCTCGACTTGGTTTCAGGGAACCCCCCAGCAGCGAGGCGGGTGAGGATGAATCCTATAGTCTGGCATTGCTGGGGTTCCACCGTATAACCTCGTCACTGTTGCATGAACTCCGCAAAGACCAGCCTGAACTGCTCGAGAGTACACTGGTGGTCGATTTCAATGTCAATATACATCCGAAGATTGCCGCGATGGGGGTAACCGTCAAGTACGGTGACCTGTGTAATGCCGAAACATTACACCATGCGGGTGTCGACAAGGCGAAGGTGATTGCCTGCACGATCCCCGATGATGTTCTGAAAGGCACCACGAATCGTAAACTTGTCGAGATGGCGCGCCATGTGAATCCTGATGCCGTCATTATCGCAAATGCGATTGAATTGTCAGAAAGCCGTGCCTTGTACGCGGCCGGTGCCGATTACGTATTTTTGCAGCGCATAGAAACAGCCTGTGCAGTCGAGCAGGCCATTGAACAAGCGCTCTCGGGCAAGATTGCTGAACACCGCAAGGCCGTTGAAACACGGCACGGGGAATGGCACCTGCGCGAGGAAGTCATGTAGGATCCCTATGCTTACTGTGGACCCAGCGGGATCCTCGGCGACCAGTGCAGCCAGCTCTCCTTGTGTTCGTCATGCAGTTGAAAGGACATCCCCTCACTGGCGGCGTCTCCCATGTCGGAATTGTCCGGCGTGCTGAAGGCGATGCCGCCGGCAAGTATGGATTCCAGCGAATCAGTCTCAACTTTTATACCCCCGATAACGCTGGCATCAACATGGATACCGCTGGTGTTCCAGAACATTGAATTGCTACGCACCAGCGGGGCGTAGTAGGGTCTGATGTTGATAAAGACAACCACCTCGTTGGCATTGGACCCCAGTTTGTAGCCAATGACGCTGCCAACCGCTACCTGTCGGTAATAGACCGGATCGCCGGCACCAATAGACCCGAGTTGCTGCGTAGTCAGTTGTAAATTGAGGCCGTCGCCGAGGCGTTGTTCGAAGGGCTCTTGCTCCAGTCCGGTGAAGTGCGTGGCTGGCGTGCCCTGGCCGGGCTGTACGGCAATGTAGTTGCCGGTAATCAGGGTGCCAAGGTGTTCAGTTTTTATCAGCCCGAGTTTTGCGCTGACCACCCAGAAACGCGTACCCGTGTTGGCCATGTGGCGTGCTGAACCAAACAGGTCTGCATACACAGTCACTCCATTGCGGTCGTTTCTGAGCTTTACATCCGTGACACGACCGATCTGGATGTCCTGGTAATTGATTGCAGCACCGGCAGACAGGCCGATTGCGGAATTAAACGTAATGCGAATCGGTATGCTGTCTTCCATTGCGCTGCGTGCATTGTCATACAGGGAGAATACTGCATTCTCGGGCGCGGCCGCGCCCGGCTTCCCCGGTGTGTTGAAGGCGATGCCGCCCGCGAGTATCGACTTGACGGATTCACTCTTCAGGTGAAAGTTGCCCAGCCCTCCGGTCAACTCGATACCGCTGGCATTCCAGAAGCGCGAATTTGTATGTACCAGGTGTTTGTATCGCGGTCTGATGGTGAACTGCACCAGTACCGTTTCATTGTCTTCAGCAAGCCGATAGCCGTCGACCTGCCCGACAGTAATCCTGTTATAGAGCACGGGCGAGCCGGCTGCCAGCGAACCAAGATCCGCAGTGCGCACACTGAGGTGAAGTCCGGGTTCACGTTTATTGCGAAACAGTGCCTCGTTCTCCGAGGCCGCGTCATAATTCGGATACAGTTTGAAGTTGCTGCCGTTTTTTGCTGCCCCCCGGGACGGGGTGTTGTCCGGTGTGGCGAAAGCGATGCCCCCCGAGATGATACTGGTTACTGACTCTGTTCTGAGCTTGAAGCCTGCGATGCTGCCGGTCAGGTCTATACCGCTGGTATCCCAGAAGCGCGTGTTACTGCGCACCAGGTGGGCATACTGTTCCTCTATATAGGCATTGATAATAATCTGCTCGCCCGATTTGTCGAGGTGATAGGATTGCACGCTACCGACAGGAATTTTTTTGTAGTAGATGCTGGTACCTTTTGTGAGTGAACCCAGGTCATCGGTGCCGAGTGTAAAGTGCAGACCGGGGACGCTGGCCGGGAGTACCGGCGGTTCTTCCAGTACCGTAAATTCTTTCATCGGCTTCCCTTTGCCGGGTTGCATTGCGATGTACTCACCCGAAAGCAGCGTCGACAGTCCCGATATTCCGGTGAGTGATATCTGCGGACTGACACGCCAGAAGCGGGTACCCGTGGTCAGTAGATGCGTGGCACGCGGGTCGAGCGACGCCGTCGCGACAACACCGGTCAGGTCTTCCTCAATATTCATCATTTCGATGATGCCGATCTCGATACCTTCTAACATGATGCGGGTACTGTGTTCATTGAGACCTTCACCGTTTTTCAGGTGCAGTGTGATATCCACGCCGGCATCGGCTGCCTTGAAATTATCATACAAGGTAAAGCTGTCACCATCTTCGCTGGGCGTGGTTGCCTCGCCCGTGTCCGGTGTGTAGAAGGCCAGGCCGCCGGAAAGTATGCTTGTGAGGGACTCGGTTTCAACAGACAGTCCGGACAGGCCACCGGAAATACTGATGCCACTGGCATTCCAGAAACGGCTGGTTTTCCTCACCAGGTGCTCATACTTCTCGTTGATAAAGAGGTTGATTTTGACACTGTTACCGTCTTCGGCAAGGGTATGTTCCTGAACACGCCCGACGAGAATTTGCCGGTAGTAGATGGGCGCGTCCTGTCGGAGCGAGCCGAGTTTTTTGGCTGTGATGGAGATATGCAGCCCCGGGGTTTCAACGTTATGTGGCGGTGCGCTGGGCAGTGCCCGGAACTCGCGTGTCTTTTTTCCACCCCCGGGTTTGACAGCGATATAGTTTCCGGACAGCAGCGTACCCAGTCCGGTGACGCCGGCAAGAGAAATTTCCGGTTTCACCAGCCAGAATTGTGCATCCGACCCGAGGTGCTTCTCGGCACCGCGCGGGATGTCGATGTGTACCGTCACCGACTGCAGATTCGGGTTCAGCTGAACCGCCTTGACCCGCGCGACCTCAAGGCCGCGGTACATCAGCTTGGTCTTGCCGGCCTCGATACCGTCGGCGGTGTTGAATACGATTTCGATCGGTACGCCGGCTTCGATCAGGCTTTTGATCACCAGGCCGCCACCGATGAGTGCCGCCAGCAACGGCAGTATCCAGATAAACGGAATGCCGCGTTTTTTCTTCAGCACGGGTTTCTGCAGTTTGCCGGATTCGCTGCCGGCAGCCGGTTGCTCAGTCATCAGTAACCTCTTTATCCCATATCAAGCGCGCATCAAATGTTGTGGCGGCCAGCATGGTCAATACCACGACGCTGCCAAAGGCGGTGGCGCCGGGCCCCGACACAATCTGCGCGATACTGCCGAAGTTGACCAGCGCAACCAGCAGGGCAATGACAAACATGTCGAGCATCGACCAGCGGCCGACCAGTTCGACGGCGCGGTACATGCGGGTGCGCTGGCGGTCGTCCAGTACCCATTTTAACTGCACGGATAACAGCAGTATCAGCAATGCGACCATTTTCAATACGGGTACCAGGATACTGGCAATAAATATCACGGCAGCGACCGGGTAGCTGCCGAGCTGCAACAAGGTGATAACCCCGGACATGATGGTGTCGGGTTGTCCGGAACCGAAATAGGTGACCGTCATAATCGGCAGGATATTCGCCGGTATATAAAGGATTGCAGCGGTGATCAACAATGCCCAGGTACGCGACAGGCTGTTGGTGGCCCGCATGTGCATATGTGCCTGGCAGCGCGGGCAGTGCTCTTCATAACCGTCATGGCCAACATCAAATGCCAGTTTGCCGCAGGTATGGCAGCGTATCAGTCCCAATTGTCGAGCAGTTAGTGGATGTTGTTTCACTGCGGCGGGCTCTTTAATCCGTGTTCGATCCTGGTCCAGAAGTCGTCCTGGTCAAGCAATGAGGACATCAGTGTTGTCACCAGCAGCAGGGCGATGAAACAGTACAGCCCGACCCCCGGTATGACACTGGCCATGCCCTTGAGCTTTACCACGGCGACCAGCACACTCAGCATATACACTTCGAGCATGCCCCATTCATCAAGATAGTGATAATAGCGAAACGCATACGGCAGTAGCGGGCTGCTTCGTTGCAGCTGCAGACAGCCGGAAACAAACAGCATGAGCAGCAACTTGCAGAGCGGGATCACGACGCTGGCAAAAAAGACCAGCAGGGCCGTCCAGTACAAGCCTTCCCGGAACAGAACCAGGGAGCCCTGGTAAATAGTCGTCGAGGACTCCTGGCCGACGAGGTCCAGTGTCATGACCGGTAACAGATTGGCCGGCAAAAACAGCAACAAACCGGTGACAGCAAGCGCGAGGGTGCGCTCTACGCTTTGCTCCCGTGGCTGATACAGCGGGTTGGCACAGCGCGGGCACAGCGCCTTGTCACCCAGGGGCGTTTCCACCCGCTCCAGCAACAGGTCGCAGTCCTTGCAGGCGATCCAGTTTTCCGGGATAGCAATCAAGGGCTGGGTACTTTCTTGGGTGTTCATAAAAAATACATATAATACAGTGAGATGAGACTACATGTAAGGGGTCTGGCTGTCTAGCGGAAAGGGGCAGCCAGCGGTTCGCCAATGAACACACCCTGGCCGGGCCATTCGACACTTTTCCAGTAGGCCTCCAGCAGCGTCTCGCCATTCAGGTAACGGTCAATAACGATGTTCGGGCGTGGGAATTTCTGTACGAAGGCGCAGGGTTCGACCACGGCGCCATAACTGCCGGTAGCACCTGCCTGTAGCCAGCGCAGGCTGCTCATTTGCCGGCTGCCGGTTAACTTGCCACCGGCGGATGTCAGGTGATCCGCAATGGCCCCGGGACGGTAGTGGTTACTGTCAATGCCCTCAACGTGTACCAGTCCGGTGAAGTAGAACATGACGTCGCTGCGATGTTTCAGGGAATCGCCCTGAACAACATCCACCTTGAAACGGTCGGACTGCAGCAGGCTGATGCCGGGGTAAAATCGCGCCCGCGCATTCCTGGCCCTGTCGGATGTGCTCAGCAGGTAGGCCGTGCCGTCCGGGTGTGTACCGTCAGCGGCAACACCGCGGTCAATCAGTGACTTGGCCGCTGCAAATGTCTCACCGGCCAGCATCATGGCCGGACGCCAGTTGAAGTCGTTAAACGGTTGCTGACTGTTGCTATTGAAGTAGGGGCTTGCCCTGGTCGGTTTGCATCCCTGCACACAGAACGCTTCATCGAAGCCGGCCGCGAATGCCGTTGTGATCGACATGCAACCGACCCGGTAGGGCGCCGTCCAGGTCAGTACATAACCCTGTACGCTTGCCGGGACCTGTGCATCAAGTTGTGCCTTGATCAACCTGAAGGTTTGCGGGCGCATGACATCGTTGCCCGGTTTGAACTTTACATGCATGACATTGCTGGCGGGGATATGGCGCTGCGTCAGGTAATACTCAGCAATGCGGCGACTCAGCGGGTCATCGTCATTGATGATCAGCGCGAGGTGCTGTGGACCCAGTGTGGAGCCGGCAGGCGTGCCGAGTGTGTCAGCATCAGGGCTGCTGTCACAGGCAGAGAGTAGTGTCTGTGACAATAGCAGCAGCATGAAGAACAGCAGTTGCCTGGTACGGCCATGTGACGCCGGTATTACTATGGCCGAGAGGCAGATACTGGACCGGTCAACTGTTTTCACGGTACTCGATCGGGGACACTCCCGTCCAGCGTTTGAAGGCACGGGTAAAGTTGCTGGGTTCGGAAAAACCCAGTAAGTAAGTAATCTCACCGAGCGAGCGATGCGTTTCGCGAATATAAAGCAGCGCCAGTTCCCGGCGAGTACTCTCAAGTAATGTCTTGAAGTTGGTTTCCTCGCTGTTGAGCTTGCGTTGCAGGCTGCGCAGGCTGACATTCAGCGATTGTGCAATAGTTCCCTGATGGGGTGTTCCGTCGGGCAGGCGCTCAATAATTTTTGATCGCACCTTCATGGTCAGGCTGTTACGGTCAAAGCGGGCCAGGTAATCCACGACCGCCTGGTCATTGATGCGCGCCAGACCGGGGTTGGAATTCGTTAACGGTGTATCAACCAGTTGCTTGCTAAAGGAGAGGATGTTGTTGGCGGCTTCATACTCGATCGGTGCACGGAAATACGCCTGTAACTTGTTGTCACAATCCGGTCTGCTGCACTTCAGCGAGACATGTGTCGGGTCAATCTCTTCACCGGCAGTCAAGCGGCACATGCGCAGAAAGCCGCTCATGCCGGCATCCTGGAAAGCCGGGGTCAGCTTGACACCTTTTGGTGGCAGTAAGATCAGGTCCAGACCGTCATCGGTGTCCTGCAACTGCATATTCGCAGCCGTGGAAATCAGGCGTGAGTAACGCAGCAGACGATTGAGCGCATCCCGCAGCGTGTCACTGGCCAGCCAGGAAAAACCAAGCCCATGCAGCACAACGGGCTGCACCTGTTCGCCTGCCACAAAACCAAAACAGGGGTCGCCACTGGCTTCAACCGCAAGCTGCCAGAGGTGTTGCACACGATTGCCGGGGTAGCGGGTATCCGGGTTAGACAGCAGTGCTATATCCAGATCTGCCACCCGGAAGAGGGGTTCCGGATCGCATTCGTAGCTTGTGCGCAGGGTATGTGCTATCACGGCAGCAACAGTGCCCATCATCGTATAATTAGCTGCGGTCATCGTTATTGTTCCGTGTGATCAGTCGATATCCTTCCGCCTGTTGACAAAATCAACCATACGCTGGGTAGCCGTGAGGGCTTTTATTCTGACCGCCTCCGGGACATGGATTTCATTACTGCCACATTTGAGGACTTCGGCCAGGTTGCGTAAATTATTCATCGCCATCCATGGACAGTGAGCACAGCTTTCACAGGTGGCTCCTTCGCCCGCTGACGGGGCTTCCAGAAACGTTTTGTCGGGTGCAGCCTGTTTCATCTTGTAGAAGATGCCGTTATCAGTGGCGACTATGAACTCCTTGTTTGGCAGTCGTGTAGCGGCATTGATCAGCTGCGTGGTTGAACCGACCACATCGGCGAGTGCGATCACGGATTGCGGTGATTCGGGGTGTACCAGGATGGCTGCATCCGGATGGTGCGCGGCGAGGTTCTGCAATGCTTCCGCCTTGAAGCGTTCATGCACGATGCAGCTCGCTTGCCAGAGCAGCATGTCGGCTCCGGTTACCCGCTGGACATAGCTGCCAAGGTAACGGTCGGGTGCCCACAGTATCTTCTTGCCCTGTTGTTTGAGGTGTTTCGCAACATCAACAGCAATGCTTGAGGTTACCACCCAGTCTGCACGTGCTTTCACTTCTGCGCAGGTGTTGGCATAGACCACCACGGTGCGTTCCGGGTGTGCGTCGCAGAAAGGGATGAATTTCTCCGGCGGGCAGCCGAGATCCAGCGAACACTCGGCTTTCAGGGTCGGCATCAGGACACGTTTTTCAGGATTCAGTATTTTCGCGGTCTCACCCATGAAGCGCACGCCGGCAACGACCAGGGTACTGGCCGGGTGCTGGTTGCCGAAGCGCGCCATCTCGAGCGAGTCAGAGACGGTGCCGCCGGTTTCATCAGCGATCATTTGCAGGTCATCATCGGTGTAATAATGCGCGACCAGTACAGCGTCCTTTTCCTTCAGCAGCTGCTTGATTTCAGCGATCAGCGTGTCGCGCTCACCGGCGTCATATGCCGGTTGGGCGACACTGCCGGGTAGTGGGTAGGTTGTCCCCGGGGAGTCTTGATGGGGCGTGTTGTTTGTTGCCTCAGCCATGGTGCGGGTTACCTGGTGCTCCGAGGATGCATTCGAAATTGTCAATAAGTAACTGTATTTTAATTATAATTTACACTGTTTCTGTTGACGGTGCAGACCTTGTCTGTTTGTTGATGTGTCGCAGTATGGCGGCGGCCTCGGTATCCCCGTGGTCTGACGCCAGCTGCAGCCAGCGGGCCGCTTCTTCAAGGTCGCGGCTTACCCCCTGACCATGGTAGTACATCATACCGAGGTTGGCTTGCGCATCGACAAACCCCTGTTCTGCCGCCTTGCGGTACCACTCGGTGGCCTTGCCAAGGTCCGGTTCCGGTGCGGTGCCTTCATCGTACATGACGCCGAGATTGTACTGTGCCTCGACATCCCCCAGTTCGGCCAGCGGCAGCCATTCTTCGAAGGCTGCCTGGTAATCACCTTTCAGATAGGACTGGTAGCCGCCACCGAGAATGGTCCATGTCGGCATACCTGCCATCAGCAGGCAACCAAAGTCAGGAGTTTCATTAACATAGCCGACATTCTAATAACTTTACCGGCAATATGTATAGCCAATGTTGGGTAGGGGCCATAAAATGGAGTTATTCTTTCGGTTGATTGCTGCAAACTCGCTGAAGTTAGCCCTCTCTGTCGATGCAGCGGTTCAACTCTGTTTTGTAACGTCATGATAATGGATGATTACCATGTACCGTGTGTCAAAATCTGTCTCTTTTTGCTATGGCCATCGACTGCTGAATTACCATGGCAAGTGCCAGCATTTGCACGGACACAATGCCCGCGCGGTGATTACACTGCAGAGTGAGAGCCTCGATGCACGCGGCATGGTGGAAGATTTCAGTGACTTGAAGCGGCTGGTGTGGGGATGGCTGGACAGTGAAATTGATCATACCCTGTTACTGCACAAGGATGATCCGATCCTGCACTTGTTACAGGACAGCGGAGAGCGGGTCAGGGTGACGCAGGAGAATCCAACGGCCGAAGTCATTGCAAAAATGATTTATGAGTATGTTGCGGCAAAAGGCTTTCCAGTGACCGAAGTGACTCTTTGGGAGACGGACACCAGTTATGCCAGCTACAGTCATAACAGGAAAGAGTGACCCATTATGCAGCCATCACCATGAACCATCAGACCGGAACAGCAGGCAGAAATCATTTTCTTGCGCGACTGGCATGCCCGTTTATGCTGTTGTGTGTCGCTATTAACGCAGTGGCGGCGGGGGTCAGCTTCGATCACGGCTTTGTTGAATTTGATGATGCACCTCTTGAAGAGCCGCTGGCCTTTCCGGACTGGTTCAAGCTCAGTTTTCTGGACCTTCGTGAAGACATAGAGGAAGTTCGGGAGGCGGGCAAGCAGGGGCTGATCGTTTATTTCGGGCAAAAATACTGCGCCTACTGCAAGCAGTTTCTGGAAGGGGATCTGGAGGCTGGGGATATCCAGGCCTACCTGCGTGAGCATTTCGATATCATCGGCATTGATATTCACGGCGACCGTACCGTGACTGACATGCAGGGCAGGGAACTGACAGAAGGTGCACTGGCGATTCGCGACAAGACCAACTTTACCCCGTCAGTTATTTTCTATAACACTGCGGGAAAGGAGGTGTTGCGCCTGCGCGGCTATTATCCGCCGTATCGTTTTCGTGCAGCACTGGAATATGTTGCTGATGCACACTACAGGGATGAAAACTATCGTCAATACCTGGCGCGTGCCGATGTGCCGCTGGTGTTTGAACCTGGTGACCTTATCGATGAGCCGCTGTTCCTGCCGGGTCCCTATATGCTGGATCGAACGGTAAGGCCGGGCGAGCGGCCACTGGTGGTGTTTTTTGAGCAGGGGAACTGTCACGCCTGTGATGTGTTGCATACCGGTCCACTGCAGGATCCGGAAATAGTAACGCGTTTAGAGCAAATGGAAAACGTGCAGTTGCCTTTCTGGTCGAACACCCCTGTCATCACACCGTCAGGAGAGCGTCTCACGGCAAAACGGTGGGCAGAAAAACTGGGGCTTTTTTACACGCCAACCTTGATATTTTTTGACGAGAACGGTCGTGAAATCATGCGCGTCGATTCCGTTGTACAGTTCTACCGTTTACGTAACGTGCTGGACTATATCCTCAGCCGCGGTTATCGAGAATATCCGACATTTCAGCGCTGGAGAACCTCGCGCAGCCCGATGTTGCTGAAGTAGCGCTAGCCCTGCCAGCGCTTGAAGACCAGCGTCGCATTGGTGCCACCGAATCCAAAGCTGTTGGACATCATGATGTTGGTGCCGGCATTGTCGATGCGCTCGCGGATGATCGGAAACCCTTCTCCGGCCGGGTCCAGATCGGTGATGTTGGCCGAGGCACTGAGAAAATCTTCCTGCATCATCAGCAGTGAAAAGATGGCTTCGTGGACGCCTGCTGCTCCAAGCGAATGGCCGGACAGCGACTTGGTCGAGTTGATCTTTGGAATGTTATCGCCAAACACCTTGCGTACCGCCTCCAGTTCGCGCATGTCGCCGACCGGCGTGCTGGTGCCGTGTGCATTGATGTAGTCAACCGGATCATCGACCGTTGACATGGCCTGCTGCATGCAGCGCACCGCGCCTTCACCCGAGGGCTGGACCATGTCGTAGCCGTCGGATGTTGCACCGTAACCGACCACTTCGGCGTAGATTTTTGCACCGCGTGCCTGCGCGTGTTCCAGTTCTTCAAGCACCACCATGCCACCGCCGCCGGCGATGACGAAGCCATCACGGGTTGCGTCATACGGACGTGAAGCAGTTTCCGGTGTGTCATTATATTTGGAGGAGAGTGCGCCCATGGCATCGAACATCAGTGTCAGTGTCCAGTGCAGTTCCTCGCCGCCACCGGCAAACACGATATCCTGTTTACCAAACTGGATCTGCTCGTAACCATTACCTATGCAATGGGCGCTGGTGGAACAGGCGGAACTGATCGAGTAGTTGATGCCGAGAATCTTGAAAGGTGTGGCCAGGCAGGCTGAATTGGTGCTCGACATGGTGCGCGGTACCATGTAGGGGCCGACACGACGCAGGCCTTTTTCGCGCAGGGTGTCGATGGCGAGGCAGATGTTTTCCGTGGATGAACCACCGGAGCCGGCAATCAGACCGGTGCGAACATTGGAAACCATGTCATCCGCCAGGCCGGAATCCTCAATGGCCTCTTGCATGGCGATGTAGTTATAGGCGGCACTACTGCCCATGAAACGGCGGAGCTTGCGGTCAATCAGTGCCTCGGTATCAATATTGACAGTGCCAGCCACATGGCTGCGAAAACCAAGTTCTTTATATTCCGGTATGTATTCGATACCGGACTTTCCTTCCCGGAGTGAAGTGGTGACTTCCTGTTTGTTATTTCCAAGACTTGAAACAACGCCAAGTCCGGTGATGACAACGCGACGCATGATGGTAATCCTAAAAATTTTCAGTTGAGGTAAACAGACCTACGCGCAAACTGCTGGCATGATAGATTTCCCGACCGTCGACTTCCATTACTCCATCGGCAATGCCCATGTTGAGTTTGCGCTGAATAACTCGTTTCATGTCAATGCGGTAGGTGATCAAGGTGTTTTTCGGGGTCACCTGGCCGGTAAATTTGACTTCACCGGCACCCAGTGCGCGGCCACGCCCCGGGCTGCCTGCCCAGCCGAGGTAGAACCCGACCAGTTGCCACATGGCATCCAGACCAAGGCAGCCGGGCATGACCGGGTCACCTTCAAAATGACAATCGAAAAACCACAAATCCGGTTTTACATCCAGTTCGGCAATGATTTGCCCCTTGCCATGTGCGCCACCCGTGTCGCTGATCTGGATTATGCGATCACACATCAGCATGGGAGGTAATGGCAACTGGGCATTACCAGGACCAAACATCCTCGCATGACCGCAGTCGAGCAGTTCCTCTCGGGAATAACGGTCCTTTTTTACGTGAGGGGTGTGTAGATCTGCCTGGGTCGATTGCGTCATTGTAAAAGCGAATAACCTGTATTGGTTGAATCGAATAAACTGTTTTGTTGAATCAGGGTATTCTAATCTACTTTGAGGTGAGTCTGCACTCGCGATTGGGGCCTTAACCGGGAACAAGGGATAACGGGATGGTCTAGTCCCTGAAATTAATGGTTTGCAGTGGCTGCTGCAGTCCATAACTGTCCAACTGACTGATAATCTGCTGTAAATCATCACGTTTCTTGCCAGTGACACGTACCTTGTCACCCTGGATACTGCTTTGAACCTTCAGTTTTGATTCCTTGATCTTTTTGACCAGTTTTCTCGCGGAATCCTGGTCAATGCCCTGTATGACGTTGATCAGCATCGTTGCCTTGCCGCCACTGCTGTGAACAGCACCTTTCGACAGCGATGAAATGTCAATGCCGCGTTTTGACATGCGATTGTGCAGAATGTCGACCACCTGCCGAATCTGGAATTCATTTTCGCCATGAACGGTAATGGTGGCCTCTTTTTGCTCGACACGCGCGTCACTGCCCTTGAAGTCAAAACGGGTGCCGACTTCCCGGTTGGTCTGGTCCACGGCGTTGCTGACCTCATGCAGGTCAACTTCTGAAACAATATCAAAGGATGGCATTCACGGACTCCTGATTTTTTAATAAAGGGCGCACTGTTAAGGGCGCATCATTATATTCAAAAATCAGGTGTCTGATAAATACACGGCCAGAAAGACTGGCCATGTGCTACATCGGAAGTGAGAATGTGCCCGGATCAGCCGGGATGACTTGAACGGCGGAATGGGGACGCCAGTGCAGAGCATATGCGCCGGAATATGCCGGGTCGCTTCATGGAGGTGGTTTCAGGTGCTTCTTCGGAATGAGCCTCGTTTGCGGGAGCCGCTAAGGCCTCATCAGCACTGCTGTTACTCACCGTCGGGTGATCGTCGGTGCCTGAATCGTGAGCGGGTGTGAACTCTGTAACGGGTATCTGTTCAGCCGGTTGACGGACTGCGCGGACTTCTTCATAAGGGTCATTTATGTCGAATGGCGCGGTGATGATTATTGTTTCATCTTCATCCGCTGCATGCTCTAAAGTGAAGGCGGCAGGCCCTGGCGATGCATGCATGGGCGTCTTCGCCTGCGTGGCTTCAGTGGCAGCCGCTATTGAAAGTTCGGGTACCGGACCGGCAAACATGCTGGGTAAATCATCGGATGCCTGTGCGGCACGGGATTCAACCGCGGCTACTTCATCCCTGGTCAATGCAGCGTCGTTCTCGATGTTGATATTTTCATACTCTATTTCGGCCTCGACTGACTGGTTGATCATTGCGGTGATATCTTCATCCAGCAATACCGGTACCGTGATCCGGGTGGGCGTCTGGTCTTGTGGTGCCGGTACCTCCGCCCCGGGTTGCTCGAATACCACCTGGTTGCCGCCCTGGGCCATGGCGTGCACAAGTTGACTATCCGCGATCGACAGTAATTCGTCAAAGCGTGTGTCGCGACGAATCTCGGGTGCCGCAACACCAATACTGACCGTATAACGGATCCTGCTTTCACCTTGCTTCAGGATACGTACACTGATGTCGCGGTTTATGCGGTCAGCCAGGTTGCGAATACCCGTGGTGTTCATGCCTGGCAAAAGCAGCGAAAAACGGGCGGTACCGACACGGGCAGCCATGTCTTCATGTCGAATACCTGATTGCAGTACCGTGGCGACGGACTTGATTATTGACTCGGAAATGTCCTTGCCGTGATGTTTGAACAGGTTGCCAAAGTCATCGATTTCAATACGGAAAACAGCCAGGCTGGTTTTGTGGCGAACAGCATATGAAAGCTGCTGGAAACTGTGGTCCATAAATGCAGCTTCGTTTGCCAGGCCGGTCAGCGGGTCCGTCAGGGCCTGTTCCTCCAGTCCGAGATTTTCTTCCGTCAGTGTCTGGGCTGTGGTATGAGCGCTCGCATGAGCCTGTGTACGCGCAAGTAAGTGAACGGAGTCGAACGGTTTGCCTATGAAATCTGTGGCGCCGGCTTGCGTGGCACGCGTCTTGGTCGATTCGGAATCATTGGCGCCAGTGATGATGATGACAGGGATGGTCTGTATTTGCGGGAGATGCGAACTTCTTATGCGTTCAAGCAGACCGTAGCCATCAAGGTTTGGCATGGTCAGGTCAGAGACAACCAGGGAAAAAGGACCGCCATTGTTGAGCAGTTCCCATGCATTTTCACCATCCACTGCTTCAACTGTTTCGAAGTGGTCCTGCAGGATTTTTCGTGCTGTGACCCGGATGACCTTGGAGTCATCAACAATTAATAGCCGTTGTTTATTGCCTGATTCGTTGCTCATTACTCCGCCTGTGGTGATGTGATGATTCTTGCAGTCGTATCGGCTCTCAGGACCTTATCTTTAACGGCTCCTGTAGCCATGGAAAGCAACGCTGCGCGGGTCGTAGCTCCGCTATGTTGGTGCTATGATGCGTTGTCTGTCGGCCGGTATCCGGGCGTGTCAAGCTGCCAAACTGACAGCCAACGCGGCGCCATCTTCACAGGCTCCGGGTATTCAGACAGGCGGCATTGTTTCTGGCTGCTATTGCACTTAGCGGATTGGGTGAATGATTAACGGAGTTCATAACTTGCTTGCGCGTCTCAATGCCTTTGTCTGGGATGATGACATGCGTGAGCTGTCCGGCTGGCGTCGCTACCTGCTATTCGTGTTGCGCGTATTGCACCTGTTGATAAAGGAACTGGTGGGTGGCCAGTTAAACCTGCGTGCCATGAGCCTGGTTTACACCACGCTGTTGTCGATAGTGCCTTTGCTGGCTGTCAGCTTTTCTGTGCTCAAGGGGTTCGGTGTTCGCAATAACTGGATCGAGACCCAGCTTTATGATTTGCTCACACCGCTTGGCCCGGGTAGTGCGGAACTTGCTGACAAGGTCATAAGTTTTGTCGAAAACGTAAAAGTCGGCATGCTGGGTTCTATCGGTATTGTGTTGCTGATCTACACCGTTATTGCGTTGCTGCAGAAAATCGAGTCTGCCTTTAATTTCGTCTGGCAGATTGATCACCTGCGGTCACTTTCGCAGCGTGTCAGTAATTATCTTAGTGTTACCCTGATAGGGCCCGTGCTCATCTTCAGCGCAGTGGGTTTTACAGCCACGGTGTTGGACACTGAGACAGCACAGCAACTGGTTTCAATCGAGCCCTTTGGCAGCCTGATGTATTACGGCAGCAAGCTGGTTCCCTACATCCTGGTATGCCTGGCGTTTACGCTTATTTATATCTTCATTCCGAATACACATGTGCAGTTTACTGCGGCCCTGGTGGGTGGTGTGATTGCCGGCGTGCTGTGGAAAATAACCGGCTGGGGATTTGCGGCATTCATTGCGTCGTCTTCCAGGTATGCAGCGATCTACTCGGGCTTCGCTATAGTGATCTTGTTGCTGATCTGGATGTACCTGAGCTGGCTGATCCTGCTGGTGGGTTCGCAGATTGCCTACTTTGTGCAACATCCGAAGTACATGACCCTGCACCGGGAACCAATGGTGCTCAGCAATCGAATGCGCGAGCAGTTGGCACTGCAGCTAATGTTTCTAATCGGGTATAACTATTTTCATGGCAAGGCAGCCTGGACGATCGATCGTTTCGTCGACTACCTTGACCTGCCCGGTGAGCCGCTGCAGCGCACTCTCAGGACGCTGGTTGATGCAGGCTACCTGATTGAGGTTGACAACGACGGTGTGCCGGTCTACCTGCCCCTGCTCGACATTGAAAACATACGAATCATTGATGTGTTAACCGACGTTCGTTGTGCGCGCGAGAGCCGGGTATTGAGTCTGCAGCAGTTAACACCGGTCAGCGCGGTTGCGCAGCTGATGTCGGAATTGAATGCAGCTCAGCAGGCTGTGCTGGGTGACCGGACGCTCAGGAGTATGGTGCTGGATGTTGATGAAGCACTGGAGGCTGCGAGCCAGGTCCCGGCAGAAGAGTAATTATTCAAGCAGACTCAGGGTTGTCATGCTGGCAGTCTTGATATCCATCCAGTCAGGCAGGTTTTGCTGCAGGGTGTGATAAAGTTTCCGGTCATCCGTGTTCTGGCAGCCGTGCAATCCGGGTCGATGGCTGATGCGGTAGTACCAGGCGGGATAGCCACCCGCAGATTCGGGAGCGCTGGCGGGGAATGGGCCAATATTCTCCGTGACCTCGCCATTCATTACCCAGTTGCCGTTGCACAGTTGTTTTGCTGTTTTCTCCCGGGCATTTACCAGAGAGATGTGTGTCATCGCCTTGGCAACCGTTGCGGTCTGTGCCCTGTCCCGGGGAACCCAGGCAATGTAGTGGACCAGCACTGGATCTGTGGCGGGAACATGGCTGGCGGCGACGGGGTGTGTGTAAGGATTTGTGCCAGAGAGAGTCGTGCAGCCGTGTAGTGCCAGCAGGGCGAACGTCGAGATGCCTGTCGTAATTGTTTGAATCTTCATGTCGCACTCTCCAGGGTCTGCTGGACTGCCAAGGGTTGCAAGCATGTCCCGTGTTTCCCAGAATACAGTCTGGGATGTGTGACAGGATCAAACTGTGATCCGCTACGTAAACACAAAAAACGTTGTAAACTGCAGGGTATTAACGAGGGCGTAAAGACAGTTGCATGGCCAAGCCAAACAGTAACGTTGAACGATGTGTGGAATCACTGTGCCAACACGGCTGTGAGCGTGTCTCCGCCTATATCGCGTTACTGAGAACTGGCGAGGTGTTCGCGGAAGTGGCCAATCTGAGTCAGATTGAACGGCAATTGGTGCTGGACGAGCTGGTCGCCATTATGGCGCCCTACGAAGGAAAGGGTAACTGCTGATTGTTTTACGGCGAAGGATCTGTGCCTTCAATGTTTTATTGGCTTTAAATCATCGTCCTCAACGCGGACATCAATTTTCGTGAACCGGGGCGAGTCATTCAATAATGAATCAATATCATTCCTGATGCTGGAGAGTTCGGCCAGTTCATCATAATCAGGGTCGCTTGCCAGGGGGTCGTTATCAGTAGCCAAAGCGTCCGCAGACTGGTGCCTCAGTGAGGGTGCGTCTGCCTCCTCGGCGCAGAGGTGGTGGGCGCCGGTGGCCAGGTGCTCATAAACGGCCCGGTAGCTTCGGGTCATCTCCTGTACAAGATCCGAGGTGTGCATGAAATGCTGGCTGACCTGTTCCCGGTATTCAGCAAACCGTTCCACCAGCTGGTCCAGTTCCAGCTGCAGGTTCTGGTTCCGGTCGTTGCGGCGGGTAAAGGTGTAGGTCACGATACTGCCCAGTCCAAGACCAAGCAGGACACCTAATGCACCGATTATCCATAGGGAACTTGTTCCATTCAGCTCTACCATGCCGGGACCTCGCAAGTGTGGATGCGCGTTGCTGCGCGGATGATTCCGGGGCACATTGTACTGCAATTCATGTGCAAAGAAATCAGGCCTGAGGCCTGGTTTCTGTCGGTACTTTAGATGAAATTACTTATTTAAAAACAGTAGCATATTCACTATTTATGATGTTCATTACGATCATCCGGACGCTGCCCGAAGATTGAACTGCCGACGCGAATCATGGTGGCACCCTCGGCAATGGCAATCTCGAAGTCGTTGCTCATTCCCATGGAGAGTTCACTGAAATGTTGAGCATCAAAGCGTTCCGCGCATGCCTCAGCCATTTTACGCAGGGCTGAAAAATTGGCACGTGTCTGATCGAGGCTGTCATTGCGGCGACCGATGGTCATCAAGCCGCGTAAACGGATGCCGGTTAGCCTGGCCTCCAGCAGATCTTCAACAAAAGGATAGACCGACGCTGCCGGCAGACCATATTTATCGGGATCATTGGCAATATTGACCTGTAGCAGGACATTCAGCGTGTGCTGTGAGGGCGTGGCGCTGGCAGACAGTTTGTTGGCAAGTTTGAGGCTGTCAAGTGTATGCAGCCACGCAAAATTCACGGCGATCAACTTTGCCTTGTTGGATTGCAAGTGCCCGATAAAGTGCCATTCGTTCAGCGGATTATCCAGCAATGCCTGCTTGCTGAATGCATCCTGCAGGGTGTTTTCACCGAAACAGTGCTGCCCTGCGGACATGGCCGCTTGCACATATTCGGGTGGCATGTACTTGGTAACCGCGACCAGACGTATGTCGTCGGCATTGCGTCCGGCAGCGCTTGCTGCGATCCGCATGCGTTCGCGGACGCTGCCAAGATTGATCCTGATATCGCTGGCTGATAGTGACATGCTGTTTAAATCATTCGGTACTTACGCATGAACCACGTTACGCGGCCTGCCTTTGAGGAAGGCATGAATATTTTCTGTCAGTTCATTGATGAGTGATTGCCTTGCAGTAATGCTTGCCCAGGCAATGTGCGGGGTCACAATCAGATTGGGTACTGCCTTGTCCAGCAAAGGGTTACCCTGATGTGGCGGCTCTTTGCTCAATACATCGATTGCGGCACCGGCTATATGTCCGGACAGTAATGCCTCTCGCAGTGCGGTTTCATTGACGATACCACCGCGAGCTGTGTTGATGAGCAGGGTGTCTTTGCCCATCAGCGCAAATTCAGGATGGCCTATGAGATTGCGGGTGGTGTCGGTCAGCGGGCAATGCAGGCTGATAATGTCAGATTGGGATAACAGCTGTTCCAGCGGCAGACGTCCTGCCTGCGCTGCCCCTCCCGGCCGTTGTGCAACCAGGATGTTCATTCCAAAACATCTGCCCATGGTAGCAACTGCGCTGCCCAGTTCTCCATAGCCGATAATACCCAGGGTCTGTCCAGACAGTTCCCTGATCGGGTAGTCAAGCAGGCAAAATGATTCGGCAGCCTGCCATTTTCCCCTGTTGATCGCGGCCCGGTAGTCGTGGAGGTGACGGGTGAGGGCGAGTATCAGGGTAAAAACATGCTCAACCACTGATGTGGTTGCATAACCGCGGACATTGCAGACGGTGATTTTCTGTTCCGCAGCCGCTGCCAGGTCTACGTTGTTCGTACCAGTGGCCGCCACACAAATCAGCTTCAGGGAATCGGCCTGTTGGATTGTCTCCCGGTTCAGCGGCACCTTGTTGCTTATAACGATGTCCGCATTCTGTATTGCCTCTTCGACCTTGTTGACAGGCGTAGCGCTGCGTATCGACCAGTCGGGGAGGCTCGACTTCAGTGCGCTCAGATCAAGATCGTGCCGGTCTACCGTCGCACTATCAAGGAACACGCCACGCATGGTGTTCGGTGACTACCTGGTTATTCCCAGCATGTCCTGCTTGAGTGACTTGCTGACGGGGTTCGCACCCAGCCAGATCTTCAACAAGGCACGAAAGAAGTCATTGCCTTCAATTGCACCGCGCCATTCGCCATTGATGCGCACCTCTGTGCCCCTGTCAGGGGTGTATTCGATACTCAGCACGTCACCTTTATGCGCGGAGGTAAACAGATTGTTGAAGGCATCCAGTCGCGGCTGTATTGCCTGTCGTTGGTCATTTGACAGATTGGCATCCAGCCCGTCGATCCAGCCGTCGGTCAGCTTTTGCTTGCTGATTTCACTGTAGAGGATGTGCATCAGGACACTGGCGGGCTCCTCGTCGCTGAGTATGGCACCGGCATCCGTTGTTTTCGCCGGCAGGTAGAGTGCCCCGATGTAGACGTCTATATAAAATTTTTCCCGCAGGCCGGCACCGTTCAGGAGCAGCGTAGTCTTGCTGTTAGTGGATGAAATTGTCTCCGCAACTTCAATTCCCTCGATTTCAAGCGCAGCCACCGGCAGGCTGTAAATCAAGGTACCCAGAACCAGCGTCAGGACGTGTCTGTACATGGTTTCTCCTCGAGAATCAGATTGTTTTATTTCTGCCGTGCAGGGTGCCGTGTGATATTTTCGACATGGACCGGGAAATGTCCGGTCCTGATATCGTTATAGTAGCGTTCAAGTGTCAGCTTAACGACCGGAAAGGCCAGCTCATGCCAGGGAATTTGGTGCTCCTGATGCAGCCTCACTTCCAGGCTTTCATCGCCCGGCTGGTAATCCTCTGACTCCAGCTGTGCACGGAACATCATGTAGACCTGATTAATGTGCGGAATGCTGAAAACGCCGTAGAGCGCCAGGTCGGTGACCTTGCCACGGGCTTCTTCCCATGTCTCACGCGCAGCCGCCTGTTCTGTTGACTCGCCGTTTTCCATGAAGCCGGCAGGGAGTGTCCACAGTCCATAGCGCGGCTCTATGGCCCGGCGGCATAGCAAGATGCGGTTATCCCAAACGGGCAGGCAACCGGCCACGATTTTCGGATTCTGGTAATGCACCGTTTGGCAGGCATCACAGACATGGCGTGTACGGTTGTCGCCTGCCGGGACTTTCTCGATCACGCGTGCACCGCAGTTACTGCAATAGATCATATGGTTACGGTCACATATGGATGATTATTGTGATACCCAACATTAGCATAGATTGCCGCTGCAAATCCTGATGAATCGTTGTTTACACCCGGCTGATGGCTAGTTACTGAGGTGATTTTCTGCCAGCGTCAGGCCAAGCATGGTCTTGGCATCCCTGAGGGTGCCGTTGTATACCTGCGCCAGCGCCTCGCCGAAGGGTAGCCAGTGTACCTCTATTACCTCATGTGTCTCAGGTTGCGCGTCAAGGTGTGTTAAGCCGCGCGCAAGAAACAGGTGAATGACCTCGTCGCAGAAACCCGGTGTTACCAGTATGTCACCGAGTGTCTGCCATTGATCAGCCTCGATTCCGGCCTCCTCCAGCAGTTCGCGTTTTGCTGTCGTCTGCGGATCTTCATTTGCTTCCAGTTTGCCTGCCGGTAATTCCCACAACCAGCCGCCGCCGGCATGTCGATACTGGCGCAGCAGGCAAACATGCTGCCGTTCATCCAGTGCCACCACGGCGGCTCCACCCGGGTGACGTACTATCTCAAGCTCCACCGTCTCGCCATTGGGCAGGGTCAGTGATTCAATGCCAAGTTCTACAACCCGGCCTTGGAATATTAATCGGGTGGTATGAGACAATGCGATATTCCTCTTTAATGGCGATATTCCATGAAGCCATTTTACATGCAACAGGCGCTGCGATTCTCATGCACGCAGTGTGGACAATGCTGCGCCACTGCGGGTGAGTATTACGTGTACCTGAGTGATGAAGAATCCGAGAGAATTCGCGCCTCTCTGCAACTGTCGCGCGGCTGGTTCCGGCGTCGCTACCTGCGGCGTCTGGATGACGGTGACCAGGTACTGGCATCGGGGCCCAACGAGCGTTGCATTTTTCTGGATGCAGAGGGCAAGTGCCGGGTGTATGCCGCTCGCCCCGTTCAATGCAGGACCTATCCGTTTTGGCCGGAGCTCGTTGGCAGTGCGGCGGCATGGAATCGCGAGGCCCGGCGTTGCGAGGGCATCAACCGGGGCAGGGCAGTGGCCCGTTCGGTTATTCGGCGCGCGCTGCGGGAATGTGTTGTACACCAGGAATAAAGCAATTCGGCTACAGGTGTTAATCCTGTGGTTCAAAGACAGCAAACAGTTGGCCAGCGTTTGCGGGTGCATACGGGTCGTGGTGCAAGCTGATTAATGACATGCCCTGTGCCGGCGTCAGTAATGGCCCCCATGTTAGTGTATCGTAGTCTTCCCCTCCCAGCAGTTGCTGCGCGATCGTGAGGTAAAGGCGGTTAATGACCTTTGCGTCTAGCAGTGTATAGAAAACTTCTGGTCCGGCGATGGCATAGATGCTGCGGTATCCCAGTGCGGCCAGTTCTGCGGTCATGCGGCTGCCATCAACCACAGTCCCGCTGCCGGCACGCAATACCTCGATTCCCGATGACTGTAACGCATCGATCCTTGTCGGGTCTGAAGCATCACCGGTGATGACCAGGATGCGGCGCTGCCGATAGGGTTCCAGTGCCGCGAGCGGAATGTCCAGGCTGCCGCTGAGAATGGCGATATCCGGCTGTTCGCGTAATCCCTGCGCCAGTCGCCAGTTGCGGATATCGCTGAATTCTGCCTGCTTGCCGACTGGCAGCTGGTCCTGTGCCTCGCCTAAAAGAGATTGCCGGAAGTAGCGGCCGCTGGTAACCAGCAGGTCGGCCTGTCCTGCAAGCTCCTGGTATAGACGCCAGTCACGCGGATTAACTGTCGCGCCGGGCACCGTGTGCGTTGTGCTGTCGCTACTGCCAAGAGCGATGCGGCCATCCAGCGAGGTAATAAAATTACTGTATATAAAAGGGGTGCCGGACTGGCCTTTCAGGTGCAAGTGATGCTGCAGGTACAGCCCCTCCAGCGGATATTGCTCACCTGTTGCAGGATAGAGTCGGGTTACCGGTGTCTGCATGATCATGCGCCCCCGGGATATGCAGTATCCCGTCGATAGATTAAGTCAGTTGTATAAATAAAAAACGGGGCCATAGGGCCCCGTTGTCGATTTCTGGTCAATACAGGTTTCAGGCTTCGGCCACCTGTTGCAGGTCAGATGATTTACGACTTGCCCTGGTAGTCCTGTATGGCCGCCTTGATGGCGTCTTCAGCCAGTACCGAGCAGTGAATCTTGACAGGGGGCAGCGCGAGTTCTTCCGCGATGTCGGTATTCTTGATCTCACGAGCCTCATCCAGTGTCTTGCCTTTCACCCACTCTGTTAGCAACGAGCTTGAGGCAATTGCCGAACCGCAACCGTAAGTCTTGAACCTGGCGTCCTCGATGACGCCGTTGTCACCGACCTTGATCTGCAGTCTCATTACGTCACCACAGGCAGGCGCACCCACCATGCCGGTACCGACCTGTTTGTCACCCTTTTCGAACGAGCCGACATTTCTCGGGTTTTCGTAGTGGTCCAGTACTTTCTCGCTATATGCCATTTCTGATCCTCCTAACAGCTGAAATATTTCAAACTGTGGTTATGCCGTTGTGGTTATGCCGCTGTCTGCCGGAAGCCTGATCCAAACAGCGAGGTTTGCTCATCACTGCTCGCTGACTCGATAGCCTCTTCCAGTGTAATGCTGTTGAGGTAGTCGTAGATGCGGTTACTCAGACGTAGCCACATCTGGGCACCGGCAGGGGCTTCACCCTGGGTGTGCGGCTGCTCTTCGCGCCGCGAGACGTCATCAACCGTCGCCAGGATGCTGGCAATGGAAATTTCAGACGCGGGACGGGCAAGACAGTAGCCACCACCGGGGCCGCGCATGCCTGTTACCAGACCGTGTTGACGCAATCGTGCGAACAGCTGTTCAAGATAAGAAATTGATATAGCCTGCTGCGCGGAAATATCAGCCAGCGTCACCGGTCCTTTCTTGTGCTGAAGTGCCAATTCCATCATTGCCGTGACAGCATGGCGTCCTTTTGTTGATAACTTCATAACTAACCTCGATGAATACGGTATTACAGTGTCACTGCCGGTAGTGCTGGTCCGTATCCTGTGTTCAGATTTTCCAGTACTCCGGTGCCGGGCTCATGAAGTGAATCCAGCCGATATCATGGGCATATCATAGTAATAGTTGAGTCTTTTAGTCAAGATTTATACCCGCCAAGTTATGTGATAATAACACAAAATATCACTATTTTTCAGTAGTTTAATCATAAACTATCCTGATGTGGATATATCAGGAGGGAAGGCAGGGAAAATAACACCAGTATTCTCATGGAATTGAGGGTCAGCAGATGACTGCGCTGTCCTAAACGATTCAAACCGAACCATTTTCTTCAGTCACCCCGGTCTCTGTGTATAACGTGGAGACATCCGACGGGGGTTTGTTACAATGACCACAGGAGCAGGGAAACAGGGCTTGCGAGCAGTGCCGGGCCGGCTCAGTCATAAAAAAATTTAAACTGGAAATCAGGCAGGAGCAGAAAATGGCAGCAGAATTACCGGGTGGCGTCGATCGTCGCCAACGTTCACGCAAGAAGCTGGATGCGCTGGTGTCATCACGCAATGCGACACTGGCGCTGCTCACAGAGCTGGCGGGTCGACAGCCATTCAACCCAGAACCCTCTGTGGAAAAGGCACTGCGTGCGTTTTGTGAGGCCCTGATTGATTATACCGCCAGCGCGCACTTTCAGTTATACCGTTATCTGTCTGATAACCGCGAACGGCGCGCTTCGGTTCTCTCGGTCGCAGACGAGATCTATCCGAAGATAATAGAAACCACCGACCAGATTCTGCGCTTTAACGACAAGTACGAGTCAATGTCGCTGGACAACAGTGTTGAATTCCTTGCCGTTGATTTATCCAACCTCGGGGAGTGCATAGCCGAACGCATTCAACTCGAGGATGAGGTTATATCTGCCATGACGGGCGGCGTACATTAGTTTCAGGGTTTGCTTCGCAGCTTTCTGGAAAACACGGGTGCACAGGGATGTGTGCCAGCACATTATGCACAAGCCAGTTCAGGCGGCTCCAGAGCAGACTTTTCCCGAATACAGGGTAGCCGCACGTAACACTCACAGACTGTCCGCAATGCAGATACTCATCGAGACAAACTGATGGCCAGCGATGATGATTCACCGGCAATGGTTGATTCCCTGGTGGAAATCATGGCGCGGTTGCGCAATCCACAGGGAGGATGTCCCTGGGACCTGGAGCAGGACTTTCGTTCAATAGCGCCCTATACACTGGAAGAGGCCTACGAAGTGGTGGATGCCATTGAACGGGATGATCCCGCGGCGCTGCAGGATGAACTGGGTGACCTGTTATTCCAGGTGGTTTATCACGCACAAATGGCGCAAGAGCAAGGCTGGTTCGGTTTCAACGATGTCGTTTCAGGTATCTGCGAAAAAATGGTACGCCGTCATCCGCATGTGTTTGCCGATGAGGTGATCGAGACGGCAGAGGCACAGACCCGGGCATGGGAGCACCACAAGGCGCGGGAACGGGGTGAACAGAAAAGTGCGCTGCAGGGTGTTCCACTGTCACTCCCGGCATTGACGCGCGCGTACAAACTGCAAAAACGCGCCTCGCGTATGGGTTTTGACTGGCCAAGCATTCACGGTGTGTCAGACAAGGTTGAAGAAGAACTGCAGGAGTTGAACCAGGAGATCAACAGTCATGCTGGGCACGATGCATTGACAGATGAAGCCGGCGACCTGTTGTTTGCGGTCGTGAATCTCGTTCGGCATGCCGGCGTGGAACCGGAATTGGCGCTGCGTTGGGGAAATAGTAAATTCACGCGTCGCTTTCAACAGGTGGAGAAGTTCCTGCAGGATGCCGGGCTGACACTCTCCGATACTGACCTGGACACGCTCGACTATTACTGGGAAAAGGCCAAGGAACAGGAAGCGTCCCGGTAAGCTTTTCTTGTGAAAGGGTATGCAATCCGGTACAAAAGCATGCTGTAAGCGGTATCTTGAATGAGCAGAGTGATGCGCTATGAATAACAACCCCCCCGAGAACGTGATCGAGGTCAGAGACCTGTTTATGCACTATGGCGATCGCGCTGTTCTCAGCGGCATCAATCTGGATATCCGGGCGGGGGAGATCATGGTGATCATGGGCGGCAGTGGCTCGGGTAAAACCACGCTGATGCGCAATTTGCTGGGATTGAACAAACCCACCTCCGGCAGTATTCGCATCTTCGGCAAGGATATTACACAGATCACAAGTCGCGAGATGTATGCCATCCGGCGCAAGATCGGTGTTGCTTTTCAGGGCGGCGCCTTGCTGGGCTCGATGTCGGTTGCAGAGAACATTGAGCTGCCGCTCAGACATCACACCAAACTGGATGAAAACACCATGCGCATCATGTCGCGCATGAAACTCGAGGTTGTTAATCTGGCGGGTTTTGAAAACCTGATGCCATCGGAGCTCTCGGGCGGTATGTTAAAAAGGGCCGCGTTGGCCCGCTCCATTATTATGGATCCGAGTCTTTTGTTCTTTGATGAACCGTCTGCCGGGCTTGATCCCGTTGTTTCTGCTGAGCTTGATGAGTTGATACTGCGCCTCAAGGCGGCCATGAAGGTAACCATCGTAGTGGTTACGCATGAACTGGAAAGTGCCTTCAAGATCGCCGACAGGATCACCGTGCTCGGGCAGGGGCATTTGCTGATGACCGGCACTGTTGATGAGGTTCAAAACAGTGACAACGAGGTCATACAGGATATGATCAACCGCCGTCCCAGGGATGAGGCCATTAACGCGGAAGAATATCTTGCGCGCCTCACGGCTGACAGGAGCCAGCAACGTATCTAGGAGCCTGTCGGACTTAGGGTTAATCTACTGCGCTGATGGGAGAACGGCGCAAAAACCCCCGATTCCTCCTTGCGTAGGCTCACTATGCGCCTCGAAATCGTGACCATTTGTTCTCGTTCTCCCATCATGCTCGCTACGATCACCTAAGTCCGACAGACTCCTAGTGACGGTGCTCATCCATCCTGCCTGCAGCTTATGATGGTGTACCGGCAAGTTCGTCGATCTTTGCCCGCATCTTCGCCAGCAGGCCATCAAAACCCTCTTTTTTCATTATTTCCTGGTAGGAGCTGCGGTAGTTGCTGATCAGGCTGACGCCTTCGATGATGACATCATAAACCAGCCACTGGTCACCTTTCTGGTAGAGCCTGTAGTCGACAGGTATGTCGGCACTGGATGTGATGATGAGGGTTTCCACGACGGCCTTCCTGCCACTAACCTTTTCGCCGGGGTAATCCACTCTCTCGTTGGTGTACGAATCAATTTTCCCCACATAGCTGTTTTCAATCAGTTGCGAGAACAGATCGACAAATTTCTCTTTTTCCTCGTCAGTGGTCTTGTTCCAGTTGGTGGCAAGCGTGCGCTGTGACATGGCGCGAAAATCAAAGCGCTCCTTGACTATGACGCTTATTTGTGTGCGCTTGTCTTCGTAATCCAGTTGCTCGTTGTCCAGTATGGCAAGAACGGCATCCACAGAAGTACGTACTTCATCAGTGGGTGAATTTCCCGCAAATGACATTGCGGTAAACGCCAGTGCGAATCCGGTTATTAGTGTGAGCAAAACTCTTTTTAACATGCTAACGACCTCTTGAATCAAAGTGTGCAGTCAATGACTAGTGTATTATCAAATTCTGGCGATACTGGCCATAGGCATCACGCAGGAACAGGTAAGGATCCAGCGAATCTTTCTTGATGCCTTCGTAGGTATCCTTGTCGATCGACAGGAAGTTGATAATATCACCGGAAACAGCCATCCAGTAGTAACGGTTTTCAAACAGTACGGGTACCAGGCTGAAGTAATAGTCACCCAGCAGGCCAATGCCATCCCTGAAATTCGAAGGGCCAAGGAACGGCAACACCAGGTAGGGCCCGGGTCCAACGCCATAATGTGCCAGGGTCTGTCCGGTGTCTTCTATCTTCCTTTCAATACCGAAATGTGCCTTTGCGGGGTCATACAGACCGCCGATACCGAGCGTTGAATTCACACCAAAGCGTGTCAGTTCATTGCCAGCATCACGAAACTTGCCTTGCAGGGCGGCATTGACGAAGCGTATCGGTGCCCGCAGGTTAGAGAAAAAGTTCCTGATGCCGATGCGCAGCGGTTCAGGGGCAAGCCAGCGCCAGCCCTTTGCGACGGGTTTCATTACATAGAAGTAGGCCTTGTCATTGAACCAGAACATGCCACGGTTGAATGTCTCAAAAGGATCATAGACGTCAATAACCTCATCTTCCTCATCGAGGAAGGACAGGTCATCATCGTCCATGAATGGCGCGCTTTCATCATCCGTGCCCGCGGATTCCATTTCTTCCAGAACCGGTGGCGCGACCTCTTCTGCGGATTCAGGTTGTGCCTCATAAGTCTCGATAAACCCCCTGCGTGATTCAGTGCCGTGTACCGTCAGCGGCAAGATAAGGATCAGCCATGCGAGCAGGAGTTTTTTCATCATAATTGTCGCTACCGCTGTCTATTCGCTGTCAAAGATGTATTTGCTGACCAGCTCTTCAAGGCTGATGGAAGGTTCGGTTTCCTCAATGACATCGCCAGCCGCGAGGATGATATCCGAACCTCCGGGTGACAGCTTGATGTATTTGTCGCCGATTATGCCTGAGGTACGAATGGAGGCAATAGTGTCATCCTGCAACTCGACCTGTTTGCTGATATCCATGTGCACAACCGCTTCATAATCGCCGGTATCCAGTTCAATGCGCCTGACCTTGCCGACAACGACTCCGGCGAGTTCGATGGTCGAGCCTTCCTTGAGGCCGCTGATTGACGTAAACCGGGCGGTTACCGGGTAGGTTTCATTCTGGAACGGGTTGATATCGCCCATTTTTACGGCCAGCCAGGAAAAGCTGATGAACCCTGCCAGCAGAAATACGCCCACGATCATTTCAAGATTCATTTTCTTCATTACTAACCCCGACTGTGCCAGTCACTGTACGTTCTGTGCATGTTATGAAAGTATGATTGAACCGATCAGGTAATCCCAAACCAGGATCGAAACCGAGGCAAGTACCACGGCATCCGTGGTGACGCGGCTGACACCCTCTGCGCCAAATACCCCGTCCCGGTTGAGATGCAGGAAATACCCCTTGAAGGTAGTGATCCACACGACCAGCAGACCGAAGATGATCGACTTGACGAGACACAAGCGGATATCAACCCATTCAACGCTGTTATACATGCCCTGGAAATAGGCGCCTTCGGCGACGTCGAGCAACACAACGCCGGCCAGGTAGCCGCCGAATATACCGACGATGTTAAAGATGAATGTCAGCACCGGCATGGAGATGAGTGCGGCAACAAACTTGGGGGCAACAAGAAACTTGACGGGGTTGATGGCCATGCATTCAAGGGCATCAATCTGTTCGGAGTGTCGCATGATGCCGATTTCGGCACAGATCGCGGAACCGGCCCGGCCAATGACCATCAAGGCGGTCAGTACCGGGCCAAGTTCCTGTATCAGGCTGAGGGCAACAGCGGAGCCGAGTATATCCTCGGAACCGAATTGTTTCAGGTTATGGTAGCCCTGCAGGCCCAGGACCATGCCTGTAAAAAGACCGACAATCAATATGACGATGAGGGAGCGGGCACCGAAAAAGTAGATTTGTCGAACGATGGAATAGAATGAAAAGGGAGGCCTGAATATACTGGCGGTGGCTGACCCGAAGAACATGCCCATCCTGCCGACTGTTTCCAGCATGTATAGAAAGTCGCCCCCGAGTTTTTCAATCAGCTTCAGCATATAATTTTTTACGGTTATTGGGTCGTCTGGCAGAGCCGGGAAGCCTAGGCTTTGTTATCCAGCGCCTCATCGACGCTACTGTATATGGTAAACACCTTGTCAAGACGGGCGAGTTCAAGCACACGGCGGGTGGGTTCGCTGACCGCGGCCAGCGAGAGCTGGCTGCCATTCTTCTTTGCGGCCTGCAATGCCTCTACCAGTGAAGCAACACCGGAGCTGTCGATATAGGTGACACCCGACAGGTCGACGATGACATTGCCGGCTTTGTCAAAACATTTAAGCAGCGTTTTTCTTGCCGCCGGTGAACTATCCAGGTCAATCTCGCCACTGAAAATAACGATGGAAACACCCTGTTTTTCGACAATTTCATGTTTCATTGCAGTTTTTTCTCTTTATGTATTTAACCATGCGTAACAGGTTTCCCTGATCTTCCGGGACCGGCAGATATTCAACTTCGTCCATTATGTCATGGATAAGGCAGATTCCCAGACCACCGGGTCCGAGTTCTTTCGGCCACTTCGGTTTGATTTTTTCCTGGTCCACCGGGCTTGCTGAATCCTGCAGGCGAAACTCGAGTATGCCGTCTGCGCAGTAGATTTCCAATGTGGCATCGCCTTCATCAAGGCCCTGGTAGGCGTGGCGGACCACATTCTGGCAGGCTTCGCCGACGGCAATAATAATATCGGTGGCATCTTCCGGGACGCAGCCACAGGTTTCGCAGGCCTCATTCACCACCTCACGCACGGACTGCAATGCATCCGCGCGGGCAGGAAATGTATAGCGGGCGACCATCTCGCCCCCATTGTTGCCTGCATTGCGGTGCAGTTCAGTCCGTGCGTCCCTTACGGCCAGCAAGGTGATGTCATCATGGCGCTTGCGCCCGGTGTCGCTCAGGATCGATATCACCGCTTCAAGACGGGCCGCTATCGGCAGGTCGCTGCGCTCGCGGATGATATCCTGAAATCCCGTCTGTTCGAGACGGCTGCCGTCCTCGAGGCAGCCTTCTGTGACACCGTCAGTAAAAATGTACAGCGTGCCGTTATCGAGGTTGAATGTTTCCTCCCTGATACCGCTGCCTCCGGCCTGCAGTGACATGATACCGAGTGGTGGTGCGCTTGCCGGCAGCGCGACAAATGTGTCGTCCCGGGTGTGTATCAGGGGTGGTTCATGGCCGGCATTGGCCAGTTCCACATTGCCCGTTCTCGGATCCAGCAGGCCACAGACCATGGTGACAAACATGCCGTGAATAGCAGTTTCGCAGAGCTCCCTGTTGATGGTGGCAAGCAGCATATTGGGTTCGTGAATGGTTTTTCCGAGGCAGCGAAACAGGCTGGCAGTTTTTGACATCAACAGCGCAGCATCCATGCCTTTCCCGGAAACGTCACCCAGACTGAAGTAAATGCGGCCGTCTTCCAACTCAAAGAAATCGTAAAAGTCACCCGACATTTCATTGGCAGGCAGGTTGATTCCTGCAACCGGATACATGTCGGTCGGCGTGACCGGCAGCAGGCTGCGCTGCATTTCTGTGGCAAGTTCGAGTTCGCGGCTGAAACGCTCCTGTTCGACCAGCTCTTCTGCCATATGTGCGTTGTTGATCGCCAGCGCAGCAGCGGAGGCCAGGGTCTGCAGCATCAGCAGGTCGGTATCGGAAAACCGCCCGTCATCCGTATGCTTGTTGACCAGTTCAATGGCGCCAAGCTTCTGCCCGTTCACGATCATTGGCGTGCACAATATCGAGCGTGTCTGAAAACCGGTGGATTCATCAATGGAATGATCGAAATTGGCGTCCAGCTGTACATCCCTGACGATGCGGCTGGTATTTTCTGTAACACACTGGCCGACAATACCCTCACCGGATTTTAAACGGATGCCGCGTATATCAACCGGGCCGGCACTTGCCTTGCAGACCAGGGTTGCGAATTTTTCCTCAAGCAGGAACAGGGCACCGCCCTCTGCCTTGACGAACTTGACGATCAGGTCAAGCGCCTTCTGGATGGTTTCCTCGAGATTTAGCGTGACGGCCAGGTGACCGCTCATTTTAGAGAGTAATTCGAGGTGCCCGGATGCCATGGTGGATCGGCGGCGATCAAAAACTATCGGGCTCCTGCGATCACCACCTGGAGGGATATTAGCCATTATACGTCCATAGTATCGAGGCGATTATACGCAGAACTGTGATACCGGTTGAGAAATGACCCGATCACTACCCGGAGCTCCTGCCCGGGTTCCGGTTGTTGTTAAATGGTCGGGCAGAGAGGATTTGAACCTCCGACCCCTTCGTCCCGAACGAAGTGCGCTACCAGACTGCGCTACTGCCCGTTTAGTAACTACGGCTGACAGAAAATTCTGCAAGGCCGTACAGTGCCTCCTTGCTGGCAGAATCCGGAAGCGGATTCAGGGCCTCTATGGCCAGGTCAGCTTGCCGTTGCGCGGCTTGCGCAGTGTACGGGATGGCCCCGGTTGATTCAATAATGGCGCACACGTCCTGCATGTTGTCATGGCCACCGTTCTCGATCGCCTTGCGTATCAGTTTGGCCTGATTCGGCGTGCCCTTGTGGATGGCATGTATCAGCGGCAGGGTGGGTTTCCCCTCGGCCAGGTCATCGCCCACATTCTTGCCGGTATCCTGTGGAGAGGCGCTGTAATCGAGTACATCATCTATCAACTGGAAGGCAATGCCCAGGTGCAGACCATAGTTGGCCATTGCGGTTTCGATCTGCTCGGGCTGCTGGCCCAGCAACGCACCTATCTGCGCGGCCGCTTCAAACAGCCGGGCGGTCTTGCGGCTGACCACGTCCATGTAACGAATCTCGGTAGTCTCGGCGTCGTGGCAATTCAGTAATTGCAGTACCTCGCCCTCGGCGATGGTGTTGGTGGTATGCGACATGATTTCCATAATGCGCATGTTGTTGGCATTGACCATCATTTCAAAGGCACGCGAGTACAGGAAATCACCCACCAGCACGCTCGCTTCATTACCCCACACGGCATTGGCGGTCATGTTGCCACGCCGTAACTGGGAGGCATCGACGACATCATCGTGCAACAGGGTGGCGGTGTGAATGAATTCGATAACGGCGGCGAGGTTGATATGCTGGTTGCCGCGGTACTGGCAGGCATTGGCAGACAACAGCACCAGCATCGGGCGTAAACGCTTGCCGCCACTGTTGATAATGTAGTGTGACAACTGGTTGATGAGGGCGACATCGCTGTGCAGGCACTCCTGAATGAGCGCATCGACAGCGCCCATGTCCCCGGCAATCAGATTCCTGATAGCGCCGAGATCAACCGTATCCTTTTGATTATTAACAAGTTTTAGCATTTCTGTATGTGTGTACATGGACGCTTCAGGGTGCGGCGCCCGGCTCGCTGACATGGAGACAAGTCTAACGGGGATAACCGTTACGCGCCAGAAGGGATTTGATTGACCTTGTCGTGAGCAATCATTAGAATGAGCGGCCTTTTTCGACAATGCAGTGGATGTAGTTGGAGTTCTTGAAATGTATGCAGTTATAAAGACAGGCGGTAAGCAGTATCGCGTCTCCGAGGGTGAAACCCTGCGGATTGAAACGCTGGATGCCAATGAAGGCGATTCCGTCGACTTTGATCAGGTACTGATGGTGGGTGAGGGTGAAGATGTCAGGATTGGTGCCCCCCTGCTGGAAGGCGGCAAGGTGACTGCTACCGTCAAGGCACACGGTCGAGGCAAGAAGGTCGAAATCATCAAGTTCCGTCGCCGCAAGCATCACATGAAGCGCATGGGTCACCGTCAGAATTACACAGAAGTCGAGATTACCGGCATCACCGGGTAATCAGACGCTGCAGAGGATTATTCAATGGCACACAAAAAAGCAGGCGGCAGTACTCGTAATGGCCGCGATTCAGAATCAAAACGACTGGGCGTGAAACGCTTTGGTGGAGAGACCGTGCTGGCCGGCAATATACTGGTCCGTCAGAGGGGAACGCATTTCCATCCAGGCACAAATGTCGGCTGTGGCAGGGACCATACCCTGTTTGCCAAGAGTGACGGGGTGGTGCAGTTTGTGCAACGTGGTGCCAAGAAACGCAAATACATTGACATTGTTTCGGGCTAGACCCGGCGCTTACCAGGATTTATCAAGCCCCGCCAAGAGCGGGGTTTTTTGCTTACAGGGATGTAGGTATGTCGCGAGAGGCAGGGAGAAGGTGAGACAGGGAACCGGTCGAGAGGCTGGCCTGGGCCATGCCGGGAGTGACGGATCAGTAATATGAAATTTATAGACGAAGCCACCATTGATGTCCGTGCCGGTGATGGCGGTAACGGTTGTGTCAGCTTCCGGCGTGAAAAATATATTCCGCATGGCGGACCTGACGGCGGTGATGGTGGTGATGGTGGCAGTGTCTACCTGGAAGCGGACAGTTCCATCAACACCCTGATTGATTTCCGGCACGCACGCAAATTTCTTGCTGAACGCGGCGGCAACGGCAGTGGCAGGAATTGTACCGGCAAGTCGGGCGATGACCTGTTCGTCAAGGTGCCGGTCGGGACCATTGTCCATGAAGAGGAGACCGGTGAACTGATCGGCGATCTGGTGCGCGATGGCCAGCGCTTACTGGTCGCCAGGGGCGGTTTTCACGGTCTTGGTAATGCACGCTACAAGAGCTCGACCAACCGTACCCCGCGTCAGTCGAAGCCGGGTACGCCGGGTGAAAAGCGCCTGCTGCACCTGGAAATGAAACTGCTGGCGGATGTGGGTTTGCTGGGGATGCCGAATGCCGGTAAATCCACCTTGATCAGTGCCGTCTCTTCCGCGCGCCCCAGGATTGCCGACTATCCGTTTACGACCTTGCACCCGAACCTGGGTGTCGTCAGCGCTTCCGCGCACCGCAGCTTTGTCATGGCTGACATCCCCGGATTGATCGAGGGTGCCGCGGAGGGCGCCGGTCTCGGCATCCGTTTTCTGAAACACCTGTCGCGCACGCACCTGTTGTTGCACCTGCTGGATATGGGACCGGACTGTGATCCGGTGGCCGATGCACGGACGATTATTGCCGAACTGGAACGCTATGATGCCGGACTTGCGGCACGCGACCGCTGGCTGGTATTGAACAAGACGGACCTGATTCCGGAAGCTGAACGCGAGCAGCGCTGCCGGGACGTCGTCAAGGCGCTGGACTGGAGTGGTGCGGTGTTCGAAATATCTGCATTGGCGCTTACAGGGACGGATGCGCTGGTACACGCGGTAATGGACTTTGTCGAGAATCGCAAGCGTCTGGAAGACAACGCCGAAGACGGGTAATCTTTTGTGATGGAGAATGCATTAAAAACCAGTGACTGCCGTCGCTGGATTATCAAGATCGGCAGTGCACTGCTGACCAATGGCGGTCAGGGACTGGCTGTTGATGCCCTTGATGCATGGGTCGAACAGATTGTCGCCTTGCGGCAGGCCGGCCGTGAGGTGTTACTGGTTTCGTCAGGGGCCGTTGCAGAAGGACTGACTCGCCTTGGCTGGACGCGGCGCCCGCACGCGTTGCACAAATTACAGGCTGCTGCGGCTATCGGGCAAATGGGCCTGGTGCAGGCCTACGAGTCCCGCTTTCAGAAGTACGGTCTGCATACTGCGCAGGTGTTGTTGACACATGAGGACCTGGCTGACCGTCAGCGCTACCTGAATGCCCGCAGCACCCTGAATACCCTGCTTGATCTGGGTGTGATCCCCATCGTCAATGAGAACGACACGGTGGCGACCGAGGAAATCCGTTTTGGAGATAACGATACACTGGCGGCACTGGTTGCAAACCTGGTTGAAGCGGACCTGCTGGTTTTGTTGACGGACCAGCAAGGATTGCTGGATGGCGATCCACGCACAAATCCCGATGCCCGTCTGATTCCCGAGGCGCAGGCCGGTGATCTTTCACTGGAGAAAATGGCGGCTGGCAGCGGCGGGGCGCTTGGGCGTGGCGGCATGTTGACCAAGGTACGGGCGGCCGCACGTGCCGCCCGCTCCGGGACGTTGACACTGATTGCCTCGGGTCATGAACACAATATCCTGCAGCGGCTGGCGGCGGATGAAAAACTGGGTACCCGGTTGCTGCCGGTGAGCGGCGCAGTGGTGGCCCGTAAACAGTGGCTTGCGGGGCAGTTGCGGGTGCGCGGGCGACTGTTGCTGGATGATGGTGCGGTGAACGTACTGCGCAGCGCCGGCAGCAGCCTGTTGCCGGTTGGTGTCACCCGTGTTGAAGGTGAGTTCGATCGCGGTGACCTTGTCGTGTGCCTTGACCCGTCAGGTAAGGAAATGGCGCGCGGCCTGGTGAATTACAATGCCGCTGAATCAAAACAGATCATCGGGAAGCCCAGTAGCCGCATCGAGGAATTGCTGGGCTATATCGATGAGGCAGAGCTCATTCATCGGGATAACCTGGTACTGAGTCACTGAATGGCGGACACAAAAAAGCCGGTCGGTGACCGGCTTTTGTTGAACGCATGTTTGCAGCTTATATCATGTTGCTGATGTGCTGATTGAGACGGCTCTTGTGGCGCGCGGCCTTGTTGGCGTGAATCAGCCCCTTGCCTGCGGCACGATCGATAACCGGTACGGCCTGCTCATACGCCTGCCGGGCAATATCACGATCGCCGGCTTCAATAGATGCGATCACTTTCTTGATCGAGGTGCGCATGTTTGAACGTTGACTGGCATTACGCTGGCGATGGATTTCCGCCTGTCGTGCGCGTTTGATTGCTTGTGCTGAGTTGGCCAAAAGAGCTGCTCCAGTAATTTCATCCTACGAAAGACGGCGTACTATGCGGATTTCAGTAGTCATTGTCAATCCTGCGAACGCTATCGAGTGCGATTTTCTGGGTAATCCGGAGTAACTACAACGTTGACCGCCGGCGGCAGCTTCAAAACGGTGCGTATTGCTCCGGCTGCTGATAAGCTACTGTTTTCATTGAAACCTTTCCATCCAGTACGAAGGAAAAATCAGTTTATGTCGAAAAAAATCCCTGTTCATGCACCATAAGTTATTGAAAAACACAGCGATTGTGGGAAGCATGACGCTGGTGTCACGGGTGCTCGGCCTGATGAGAGACATGGTGCTGGCGCGCTGGTTTGGTGCCAATGCGAACATGGATGCCTTTTTCGTGGCCTTCAAGATACCGAACTTCTTGCGCCGCCTGTTCGCTGAAGGTGCCTTTTCGCAGGCATTCGTGCCGATCATCTCGGAATACAGGGAACAGCGTGATCATGCCTCGGTGCAGCACCTGGTCAACAAGGTGGGCGGCACCCTGCTGGGCGTGCTGTCTGTCCTGTGCGTTATCGGGGTACTGGCGAGTCCGGTGCTGGTCACCGTGTTTGCGCCAGGTTTTCTCTACCGTGATCCCGCACAGTTTGAACTCGCGGCAGTGATGTTGCGACTGACCTTTCCCTACCTGCTGTTCATTTCCCTGGTTGCATTTGCAGCAGGGATACTGAATACCTATGGCCGCTTTGCCGCCGCTTCCTTCGTATCGGTGTGGTTGAACGTGGTATTGATCGGGGCCGCAATCCTGGTATCACCACATCTGGCACAGCCCGAGCTGGCACTGGCCGCTGGTGTGTTCGTTGCAGGCATTGTACAGGTGCTGTTCCTGGTACCGTCCCTGAAGCGCATCGGCCTGTTTCCACGGCCATCATGGGGGCGGCAGGATGAGGGGGTGCGTCGCATTATGAAACTGATGCTGCCCGGAATCCTGGGCTCTTCGGTTGCCCAGATCAACCTGCTGTTCGACACCCTGATTGCTTCCTTCCTGGTGGCCGGCAGTGTCAGCTGGCTGTACTACTCTGACCGTCTGGTGGAGTTTCCACTGGGCGTGTTTGCCATTGCCCTGTCCACCGTGATCCTGCCGAGTTTGTCGCGCAGCCACGCCAATGACTCGACTGATGAATTCTCGCGCACCGTGGACTGGGCCCTGCGCATGGTGCTGCTGATCGGCATACCCTCGGCTGTCGGACTGTTGTTGCTGGCACGGCCGATGCTGGTGACATTGTTTAACTATGGTGATTTCGGTATCGGTGACGTGAACATGGCCGGCCTGAGCCTGATGGCCTATGCGGTCGGGCTGCCGGGTTTTATGCTGGTGAAGGTGCTGGCACCGGCGTTTTATTCGCGCAAGGACACCACCACCCCGGTGCGCATTGCGATTGCCGCGCTGTTAACCAATATCGTGCTGAATCTGCTGTTTGTTGTGCCCATGGTGATGCTGGATGTTCCGGGGCCACATGCCGGACTGGCGCTGGCCACCTCGCTGGCCGCCTGGGTGAATGCCGGACTGCTGTTTCATATGCTGAAAAAGAAACAGGTCTATCGACCGGAATCCGGATGGCCGCGGCTGTTCCTGCAACTTGGCGGCGCAGCGCTGGCGCTTGCCGCGGTGCTGATCCTGGGTATGCCCTCGTTGCAGTCCTGGCTGGAATGGTCTGCCTGGTCGCGGGTAACCGCCTTGCTTGTGTCGGTGCTGGCAGGGGTAGTCAGCTACTTTATTGCCCTGCGCCTGGGCGGCCTGCGTATCAAGACCCTGTTGCAACAGCGGCAAGATTAGGGGTTGATCATTTGTCACTATCTGCACACCACGGAGGCACAGAGAACACAGAGATCGTGTCTTCCACATAAGCTCGTCGCAAACGGCATAAACTAATGCGGCGTACCAGGCCCCCGTTAATTGTCATTTTCGCGCGATTTTATTACGAAATTCCTCTGTGTCCTCGGTGTCTCAGTGGTGAATAGATACGAATGATTTATACTTCCCCGTTGTTTCGTTGAGGTCGGTCTGCCGTTATGCAACTGGTTCGTGGTTTACACAATCTGCGCCCTGAACACCGGGGATGCGCGGCAACGATCGGCAGCTTCGATGGGTTACATCTCGGCCACCAGGCGGTGCTGGCACAGTTGGCCGAGCAGGGCAGGGAGCGTGGCCTGCCGGTGACACTGATAACGTTTGAACCGCAGCCGCGCGAGTATTTCATGCCGCAGTCGGCGCCACCCAGGCTGACGCGTTTCCGGGAAAAGCTGGAAGTGCTGCAGCACTGTCAGGTCGACCGCGTGGTGTGCCTGCGCTTCAACAGCTACCTCGCGGGCCTGACAGCGGATGAATTTATCCAGAGGATCCTGCTGGACGGACTGGCAGTGAAATACCTGGTGGTTGGAGACGACTTTTGTTTTGGCAAGCAACGTGCCGGTAATTTTTCATTGCTTGAAGAGGCAGGGAATACGCACGGTTTCCCGGTTGCGAAGATGCGGACCTTCAATGTCGGCGATCAGCGGGTCAGCAGTACCCGTATTCGCTCGGCCTTGCAGGTCGGTGACCTGGCCGGCGCAGAGGCGCTGCTGGGTCGGCCTTTCTGGATGAGTGGCCGGGTTGCTCACGGTGACAAGCGCGGACGCACGATCGGCTTCCCGACGGCGAATATCTTTTTGCACCGGACCGCGGTTCCGGTGGACGGGGTCTTTGCCGTGGAAATGCGCGGACTCGATGACACGCCGATACCCGGCGTGGCGAACGTCGGTACCCGGCCAACCGTCGGGGGCACCCGCGCGCTGCTGGAGGTGCACCTGTTTGACTTTGATCGCGACATCTACGGGCGCCATGTGCAGGTCAGCTTCCTGAAAAAACTGCGCTCGGAGTACAAGTTTGAATCCTTTCAGCACCTGAAAGAGCAAATACAGCGGGATGCCACACAGGCCCGGGACTTTTTCAGGGGGGGCATGGCATGAATGGTTCCGTTATCCCCCCATTACTAAAGATAAGTGGGATTCATTGCCTTATTGGGTTATAACTTTGCGCATTCTGCGCCCCGGCGGTACGAGTACACATGACTGACTATAAAGACACCCTGAACCTCCCCAAAACGGCTTTCCCGATGAAGGGTAATCTGCCCAATCGCGAGCCGCAGTTGCTGCAGCGCTGGGAGGAAATGGATTTGTATGCCCGGTTGCGGCAGTCAGGCGCCGGTCGTCCACGATTTGTGCTGCATGATGGCCCGCCCTATGCCAACGGCGATATCCATATCGGACATGCCGTCAACAAGGTGCTGAAGGACATCATCGTCAAGAGCAAGACACTTAGTGGTTTTGACGCACCCTATATACCGGGCTGGGATTGTCATGGTTTGCCGATCGAGCTCAATGTCGAGAAGAAGGTCGGCAAGGCCGGTGTCAAGGTCGATGCACCAACATTCCGAAAGGCCTGCCGTGATTACGCGGGCAAGCAGGTGGATGGCCAGCGCAAGGATTTTATTCGTCTGGGTGTGCTCGGGGACTGGCAGAATCCCTATCTCACCATGGACTATCACTTCGAGGCGGACATCATTCGTGCGCTCGGAAGGATCGTGGAGAACGGGCACCTGCACAAGGGTTCCAAGCCGGTACACTGGTGCACGGATTGTCGCTCGGCGCTTGCGGAGGCCGAGGTCGAGTATGAAGACAAGAATTCTCCCGCCATCGATGTTCGTTTCCGGGTATTGAATGAAGAAGGCCTGTTGTCCTGTTGCCATCATGTCAATGGCCATGATGGCGAGGGACCGATCTCGGTTGTCATCTGGACTACGACGCCCTGGACATTGCCGGCGAACCGGGCGGTGGCGCTGAATCCGGATTTTGAATATGCCGTGGTGCAATGCGATACCGACGCCGGGGCAGAACGGCTGCTGCTGGCGGAATGCCTGATGAAAGACGTCATGCTGCGTTTCGGTATTGAAAAGTACCAGGTGGTGGCTTACTGCAAGGGCAGCGACCTGGAAGGGCAGATGCTCGGACACCCCCTGTATAACCGTGAGGTGCCGGTGATCCTGGGTGACCATGTGACAGCTGAGGCGGGTACCGGTGCGGTACATACGGCGCCGGGACACGGCCAGGACGACTTCGTGGTGGGCAGTCGTTATGGCCTGCCGGTCGACAATCCGGTCGACAGTCACGGTTGTTTTTTGCCGGACACGGAGTTTTTTGCCGGTGAGCATGTGTTTGCTGCCAATGGCCATGTCATCGAGGTATTGAAGGGCAAGGGCACCCTGCTGCACGAGCACATATTGCGCCACAGTTACCCGCATTGCTGGCGGCACAAGACTCCCATAATCTTTCGCGCCACGCCGCAATGGTTTATCAGCATGGGACAGAACGGCCTGCGCGAGGCCGCGCTGAAGGCTATCAAGGGCGTGCAGTGGTTGCCGGACTGGGGCGCGGCGCGCATAGAAGGCATGGTAGAAGGGCGGCCGGACTGGTGTATCTCCAGGCAGCGCACCTGGGGTGTGCCGATCGTCCTGTTTGTCAATAAACACAGTGGTGACTTGCACCCGGACAGCGCACGACTGATCGAGGAGGTTGCGCGGCGCGTAGAGGTCGCAGGCATCGATGCCTGGTTTGAGCTCGATCCGGCAGAGCTGCTGGGCGATGACGCCGAGGCCTATGAAAAGGTCGGTGATACCCTGGATGTGTGGTTCGATTCCGGTGTGACGCATTTTGCCGTGCTGGAACGCAATGCCAACCTGGGCGTGCCGGCTGACCTTTACCTGGAAGGTTCCGATCAGCATCGTGGCTGGTTCCAGTCTTCATTGTTGAGTTCCATCGCGATGCGCGGTACGGCACCTTACAAGACGGTGCTGACACACGGTTTTACGGTGGATGCCAAGGGACAGAAGATGTCCAAGTCACGTGGCAACGTGGTCGCCCCGCAGAAGATCGTTAATTCTCTGGGGGCAGACATACTGCGTCTGTGGGTAGCGGCCACGGATTACCGTGGTGAGATGAATGTCTCGGATGAAATACTCAAACGCACGGCAGAGGCTTACCGCCGGCTGCGCAATACATCACGGTTTCTGCTGGCCAACCTGGCCGGGTTTGATCCAGCCAGCCACCTGATTGATCCGGAGCAGATGTTGTGCATGGATCACTGGCTGCTGGAGCGTACCCGCACGCTGCAGGAGCAGGTTCAGGATGCCTACGAAAAGTACGAGTTTCACCGGGTTTTTCAGCTGCTGCATAACTTTTGTGTGGTCGACATGGGCAGCTTCTACCTGGACATCATCAAGGACCGCCAGTACACCACGCAGGAAGACAGCATCCCGCGGCGCTCCGCGCAGACGGCGATGTACCATGTGGCCGAGGCGCTGGTGCGCTGGCTGGCCCCCATTCTGAGCTTTACCGCCGAGGAAATCTGGCAGCACCTGCCCGGTAAGAGAGAGGACTCGGTGTTCCTGTCGGGCTGGTATGAATTGCCGGTTGCCTACTATTCAGAAGATGAAATATTGAACCGCATGGGTGCCGAGTTCTGGGAACAGGTGACCGCGGTGCGTGAAGCCGTCAGCAAGGAACTGGAAAAGCTGCGTGCCGACGGCAAGATCGGTTCCTCGCTGGATGCCGAGGTGGATTTGTATGCGGACGTTGCGACGCGCTACCTGCTGGCGAGTCTTGGCGATGAATTGCGGTTTTTACTGATTACATCCTATGCGCGTGTACATCATGAATCTGAATGCCCGGACGATGCAGTGAAGGCCGAGGTGCCTGGCCTGTCATTCAGCATCAAGGTCACCCCGTCAGGCTTTGAGAAATGTGTCCGTTGCTGGCATCACCGTGAGGATGTTGGCAGCCATCCAGAACACCCGGAACTCTGTGGCCGTTGTATCGAGAATGTGTCCGGTGAAGGCGAGTCGCGACGTTTTGTCTGAGTTGTACAGGGAGGGATTGTTGCAATGAAGTGGCTGTGGGTCTCCGTGGTTGTGCTGATTCTGGATCAGTGCACCAAGTTACTGGCGGATACCCTGCTCGGTGCGTATCAGTCAGTGGAGTTACTGCCGTTCCTGGCGCTGCGCAAGGCCTACAATTACGGCGCGGCTTTCAGTTTTCTCAGTGATGCGTCCGGCTGGCAGCGCTGGTTCTTTATTATTCTTGCCCTGGTGGTGATTGGCGTGCTGGTCGCCTGGCTGCGCCGTCTGCCAGCGACTGATACGACAGCCCGGGTGGCGCTGGTGCTGATACTTGGCGGGGCGGCCGGTAACGTGATCGACCGGCTGGTGTACGGTTATGTGATCGACTTTATCGATGTATTCTACGGCAGCTGGCACTGGCCAACCTTTAACATCGCCGACTCGGCGATCTCGGTGGGTGCGTTTCTGTTGATACTGGATGCTTTCCTGGGGCACAGGAAAGCATCACCTGCAGCTTAACTGCTTCAGATACTGTAGGAGCGTCGTCCCCGGCGAGAATCGCGGCGAGACGCCACTCCTACGGGTTAATCAAACGACCAAGGTAATGTTTGTGAAATACCCCATTAGTCCTGAATCCACGGTGACCCTGCACCTGTCCCTGGCGCTGGAAGACGGCACGGTTGCCGAGAGTACCTTTGACGATGAGCCGCTGACGTTCACCATGGGCGATGGCACCCTGGTCGAGGGGCTGGAACTGGGGCTCTATGGATTAAAGGCCGGAGCGACGCAGCGGCTGGTGCTGCAGCCGGAGCAGGCCTTTGGTCTGCATGATCCGGACAAGCGGCATCAGCTGGCGCGTGCGGATTTTTCCGCGGAGCTGCAGCTGGAACCGGGCGTTATCATCGGCTTCGATACCCCGTCCGGGGAGGAACTGCCGGGTACCATCATTTCACTGACGGATGAAACCGTTACCGTGGATTTCAATCATCCACTGGCAGGCCGGGTGGTTGTCTTCGAGGTGGAAATCATTGCGGTTGTACCCGCACAGGAATGACAGTGGCTACGTAGACTCGGTAATGACGATATAATTACTGCCATGACGAATACCCCCGCAAAAATTATTCTCGCCAACCCGCGTGGTTTCTGTGCCGGTGTTGATCGTGCCATTGAGATCGTTGAACGCGCACTGGAGTTGTTTGGTGCCCCCATCTACGTGCGCCATGAGGTTGTGCATAACCGTCACGTTGTAGAAGGTCTGCGGGCGCGCGGTACGCTGTTCGTCGATGAGCTGGACGAAGTGCCGGATGGGGGTACGGTGATTTTCAGCGCCCACGGTGTATCACGGGCTGTCCATGCAGAAGGTGAACGGCGCGGCCTGCGTGTATTTGATGCCACCTGTCCACTGGTGACCAAGGTGCACCTGGAGGTCAGCCGGCACGCCGAGGCTGGACGTGAATGTATCCTCATCGGCCACAAGGGTCATCCGGAAGTAGAAGGCACCATGGGGCAATATGATGATTCCCGGGGTGGCAGTATGTACCTGGTTGAAACACTCGAGGATGTTGCCGGGTTACAGGTCAGGCAACCCGACGACCTGGCCTTTGTTACCCAGACCACCTTGTCCGTCGATGATACCTTGCGGGTGATCGGGGCCTTGAAAGAGCGTTTCCCGAATATCCAGGGGCCGCGCAAGGATGATATCTGTTATGCCACCCAGAACCGCCAGGATGCGGTCAAGGTACTTGCTCAGCAGTGCGATGTCATACTCGTGGTCGGTTCCCCGAACAGCTCCAATTCAAACCGCCTGCGTGAACTGGCTGAAAACAAGGGAGTTCCTTCCTATCTCATTGACGAGGCAAGCCAGATTCAGAAGGTGTGGCTTGCGGGCAAGCAATCTATTGGTGTGACTGCCGGGGCTTCTGCGCCGGAGGAAATCGTTACCGGTGTGCTGCAACGATTGTGTGAGTGGGGTGCGGTGATGGTAAACGAGGCGCAGGGGAAAAAAGAACCCGTGACCTTTTCGCTGCCCGGCCGAATTAAAGGTGGCAGCAAGACCCTGACGTCACTGGCTAGAGCGACCGTCAGGTCATTCTGGCGCAGATTACTTCCAGCAATCCGACTCCGACAGGGATCCACCGGTTACGGTTTTCGTTCCCTGCGAGTTCACAACGAAGGTGCCGCATTTGTCGGTGTTCTGTTGTCCCTTGCTCGTCGGGACTGCACGTGCAGTGAACTGGACGTTATTGGTGCCGCTATCGACCGACAGCGTGTAGTAGCCATTCTGCGTGGTGGCTCGATAGATGGTGGCTGCCGTCATGTCGCTACCGTCATTTTGGTCATAAGTCCCAATGTCGGAATAGTGCCGTTCCATGCGGTCAGCGAGTTCCAGCAGCTCTCCCATGCCTTCAACACGTCGTGTCTTCTTGACATGTTCCAGGTAGGACGGATAGCCGATGGCCGCAATAATGCCGATGATGGCAACCACAATGATTAGCTCGATCAGCGTCATGCCACGCGCAGAATTTTTCATAACAACGGTCCTGTGTAACGGGTTGTAAATGCCCGGCAGTCAGGCTGCCGGGCGTGTACTGTTATTGCCGCAAGTCGATCCAGGTGCGGCGTCCGATGGCGAAGTTCGGGCCAAGGATGTCCCGGTTCAGCGAGGTGCCGGGCCCGGTGGTCAGGTCATCGACCTCGGCCGGGGTGCCGTCTTCAACACTGGGATCCTGATTCGGATCATTCGGGTCATCGGTCAGGTCCTGGTCGATCTCGCGCAGGTGCTGTTCCGGTATGACGCCGGGGGCATAATCACGGTAGCGATGGTAGAGCGCCAGATCCTCATCCTCGGCGATCAACTTGCCCAGTTCCAGCAGCGCCTGGTTGGCGGCTGTCTCATCACCACCAGCGAGGGCCCCTTCCAGTGCAATGACCGCCGCATCATAGGCGGCCAGTACGTCTTCATCGATATCTTCATACAATGCCTTGTACTGGCCCAGCGTCAGGCCGCGGGTTTCCTGGGTCCAGACGCTGCTCCAGCTGGGGTCGCCATAACAGGGCACGGAGGCCGGTGCGCCGCGCTGGATGCCATCCGAGAGATCACCGAGGTGCCAGTACAAGGTGGTTTCATGCAGCAGGCCACTTTCATTTGGGCCTTCTGTCAGGGTCATGACGGTCTTACCCGAGACCTTGGCGGTCGTAAAGGCCTTGGCATAGGTGCCACCAAAGCGACCTTTCTTCTCCGGTAAATAGGCCGGATCTTCCAGGGTGTACTCGGCGGCATTGGTGGAACTGTTGACCTTGAGCAGTTGCACGGTCAATGCGCCGTTGCGCCAGCGGTAGCCGGTACCTTCCTTGCTGGGTATCTCGGTAATGTGCAGATTTAAGGCCGGGTCCTTGATATAGCTGGCGCCGGGGTCGCGCAGACTGTTACCGATGGGGGATTTTAGACCGCTGCAGTCAACCGTTTCGCCGTAGAGATGTTTGGGTGCATAACAGAGCACTTCGGAATCCCAGTAATCGACCGGATCACGGTAGTCATGCAGCCCCAGGACGCACTGGGAACGGGTGCCGTGAATACCACCCTGGAGGATATCCGTGTTGGCAAAGTAGACGCGCAGGGTCGGGTCCGGGCTGTCATCGGGGCAGGTCGTGCCGCCCGGGTCACTGGCGCCCGTCGCGATATCGGCTGCCGTGAACAGCAATGTCGCATTGCCGTGGTAGGTATCCCGCAGCAGCGAAGGTGCCGTGCCCGCCTCAAGCTGGGCGGTGATCATGTCCTGGTATTCCTGGGCATTCCAGGTGCGGCAGCCGATTTGCAGGTCGGCCGCCGGTGTCAGGTCCGCATTCGCCAGTACCACGATGAATTTCTGGTCGGCCGCCAGTGGCGTGGTGGTGCCCAGTGCATAGACCTCGGATTCGACCGAGGCCTCGGCAACGCCATCCCCGTCGGTTGCCAGGGTATCGTAGGCGCGATTCAGCTCGCCCTCGAGCACCTGCAGGCATTCACCGTCGACTTCGACGCTCTTCTCGTTAGGCGTTGTGCTGTCACAGGGTGCCGTGCCTGTGAAGATGGCAGCGGCACTGGGTTTGCCGCGACGCGGTTCCAGCTGAAAGATATCCACGTAGGTGACGTTATTGCCGGTGTCATAGTCATGGAAGTGACCATCAATGCCATAACCAAGGCCGTCATTGGTGTCGATATTGTAGTATTCACTGTGCTTGCTGATGTTATTGGGTGCGATGCTGCCGCCACTCGGGCTGTCGGTCTCAACATCCAGGTGACCGGCGAGTAGCGGGCCGGTGACCTGCGAAACGATGGGCAGCGGCATGCGCAGGCCATTGATGAAGATGGCGTCGATGCCGGAGCTGATACTGGCCAGTGTCGGTTGCGATATATTGCCGTCACCCAGGTGCAGGCCAACCGGCGCACGCAGGTCAGGGGTGTCATCTGCACTGATATCCACCACGTCATCGGTATTCAGGTCATTGTCACCGTTCAGGTTCAGGACGATGGTGTTGTTGTCGCCACCGGTGAGGTAGTTAACAGACATCAACCAGCTGTCGCCCACCAGGTCGCTGCCACCGCCAGTACCCAGTGGATTGGTTGTGACCACGACCATGCGGCTGTTACGCAACTGGGGAGGTCCGACTACACGCTCTCCTGTATTTGGCAGGTTGACCTTCCAGCCAATATCACAGCTGGCATCATTGTTCGCGCACTTGTAGTCAATGGTGTTGTTGGTCACGACATAGCGGATGGATTCCGTGCTGGTGATTGCGCCATAGGTGAAGGTCGCGTCGGTGACCGTCGCCAGTGTCTGCTCAACGACAACGGCACCTGGCCCGTTGTCCCAGATACCATAGAGCGCCTGTGTCGGGTAGCCTGGGTCAATGGCGTCCGTCAGGCTGGTGATACTGCCGGTGCCAAACAGGACCATGTAGCCGCCGAACGGATGTTCTCCCACTTCAGGCCGTGTAGTGATCGGCTGATCAGTGCCTGCAGCTGTGTATATTATTTCCGGATTGGGTGACGGCGGGCTGCTGCCAAGGTAGAACTTCCACATGTTGCCGTTTTCGTCACCTGCAAATGCTATATCAGCATAGCCGTCCGCGTTGCTGTCGACGACAGTGGCACCCGATAGCCCGGCACTCACGGTCGTTGGAATCGATGTGTAGCTACCATCGTTGAGACTGATCAGCAGCAGTTTGCCGAGACCACCTGTCCCGTAACCATTGCCGGTGACGATGTACCAGGCGTCATTGGCCAATTTGACAATACTGGGTTGGCTGTAGATATAACCGACATCACTGCCGGTCACTTCAAAGAGTATCTTGTCATTGCTGGGGTCCGGATTGGTGACGTCCAGTGCAAATAATCCGGCACCGCCGGCGCCCAGGCCGCCGGCCAGTACCGTTTTCCAGGTGCCATTGATCTGCGCAGAAACAGACGTGAGCTTGCCGTCAACATAGGAGGTATGATTTACGTTGTCATAGGGCAGGACCGTCAAACGATCGAGTTTTCCATGCAGCATGGAAGGCACGTAGGCATACACCTCGGAACCATCATCTTCGTCAAAGGCATGCAGCATACCGTCGTTGGCACCGACAAAAATACGGCCATCACGCTGGTTTGCGCCGGCATACAGATTTTTGAAGGTGATGAAACTCGGTAAGGTGTAGTTCTCTCTGGGCGAGCCTACATAAACAGGCCAGGAATTGATGATGTCGCCCAGCAGGCTGTAGCGGTTGCGGTAGGTGCCGCCATTGGCCTTTTCGTTGCTGTCGTCGCCACGGATGAAGTTGAGTATCGGGCTGTCATAGGCCGCAGTCAGCGGTGTCGGGTCTGCCGCTGTTGTCGGGTCCAGTATGGCCCGTTGAGTCGGACTCAGGTTGTTCCACAGGAAATCCACCTGGGTATCGGCGACGCCGTCGTCATCGCTGTCGCCGTAGGTAAAGATGTTTCTGCCATCGGTGACTTCTTTCCAGTAGTCGGTGACACTGGCAATCTTGGACTCAAAAGTGGCACGTGCCATCCAGCAACCATCCGGTGCGGTCTTGCCGCAGCCGCCTGAAGAGCCCGCGACCACGGGCGAGTTCGAGCCGACGCTGGCATCCGTCGAGCGGCTACCGTTAGCGTCGATTGCATATTGAATGATGTCGCCCTGCCAGGCGCCGTTTTCAAAGAACGGACGGTAGGCGAGGGTCCCGCCTGCCAGGCTGGTATCCTGCAGTGCGTATTTACCGAGGACGGTTGCCGGTTGTGTGGACGGGGTGAACTGCATGGTGGCATACAGGGAGGCTGTTACCACGGCCAGCAGAGCACCGGCGAGCAAGTAGCGTGTTTTTTTGGTCGATTTCATAATGGTTCTCCAGACGGGTACGGAGGTGTTGCCCGCTACATCAATTCCCCTGACACGAAGACTGATTGAATAATGCGTTTTGCGCCGCGGCTGGTAATGCTTTGGCTGGTTACCAGGTAGATTTCACGGATGCAGTCATCCAGGGTGCTGCCGGTTCCGGTAGATGCGGTGCACTTGCCGTTCTCGGTACCGTCAAGTGTGCCAATATATTCGATGACGTAATCGTACGAATACTTGGCGTCTCCTCCCGGAGGCGTGGTGCTGACGGAATTGAATGTCCAGTTAAGGGCGGTTGGATCAATGGTTTCGCTCGATCCGGTCGTATTCATGTAAATATGGTCACCGGAGTCATCCGGACTGATATAGGGCGGGCCGATATTTTCCTCAATTTCGCGCAGGCCGGCATCCAGCATCAGTTCGGCATGACTGAGCGCCAGGGCCTGGAACTGGTTGTTGCCTGCCATCAGATTTTCCATGCGTGACAGGTTCATGCCGAAGACACCCAGAATGGTCATGATGAGCAGAAAGATCAATGCCATGAAAAGTGCGGCCCCGCGCTGGCAACGGCTGATTGATGATGTCATATGGTTCATGGCGTCTGTCCTCATCACCGCATAAAGGCTAGATGTTGCGGAGTTTTACGATTGATTGATAAAGCTGGCGACGGAAGCTGTCGTTCGGTGTGTATGCCAGGTCGCCCATGGTGTAGGTATTGTTGTTGGTGTAACCGGTTTCCGGACATTCGGCACGTGTCAGCAGCCAGTAACGCACGGCAACCACTTGTTCCCATTCGCTGTCCTCATTGAGCCCGCTGCTGCCTGCATCGAGGTAGACATCAACCGAATCGTCGCCGTTGGTGTCCAGGCCGTAGCGTACCTGCAGATTATCGATGCCGTAGGCAACTTCTTCGGCAACCGGTCGGCCATTGTTGTCCAGTTCCTCGCGATACAGTGAAGGAACGGAGATACCGTTGCAGGTCTGGCCTGACGGACCAATGTAGTAGGCACGGGCAATCAGTTCGGAGGTGCGTTCTGAAGGCGGTGCGGCTGCGCCACCATTCATGTCATTGTCCGCGCTGGCCTTGTCTGAACCCTTGAAGATACGTCCGGCTTCATCTGAGATGGTCAGGGAGGAGCGAATATACAGGCGGCTGTTATTTTCAATCGGACGCTGATTGGTGGTGGGTGTCGGGAAGACCACCCAGGGTGACGCAAAGCGCATCACCAGTACATCGCGTGATGAATGCCCGTTGCCGTCATTGATACAGGCGTAGGCGCCCAGTGCGGCGGTTTCCGTGTGGTTCAGGCCGAAAATCCGCCGGTCAATCATGCGCGCCCAGGTGTTGTCGCCGGTATTGCAGGTGGCGGCGGGGGCGATAGGGGGTTCTGTACCGGTTACGCCGGAGACATCGGCATTGCCGCCCCAGTAACCGGCCCTGCGCAGGTCCTGGGAGAGCACGTCAGAGGCGTAGCGACCGTTTTCCTGTTGCCGGCCAAGCGTGTTCTGGATGGTAAAACTCTGCTTGGAACTCATAAAGATTTGCGCAATACCGGCCAGCAGGATCAATGAAATGACCATGGCGACCATCATTTCGACGATGCTGAAGCCCTGGCTGTGTCGAGGGCGGTGGCTGGTTGTGCGATTAAGGTGTTTCATGTGTGCCTCGTTACAGTGTCAGCGATATGCAACGCAGATCGACCTTGGGGTCGGGTCCGCAGTCTGTGCCGGTTATACCTTGACGGTATTCATCCCAGTAGACGGTGATGGTGTGCGTCACGACACTGCCGGTGACTGTTCTTGCTATTGCGCTTGTGCCTCCGGGCAGTGATCTGATTGCACCGCGCCACTGTGCAAGATCATAGGTGGCCATTTGTGAGGATGTGCAGGTGACGCCTTCACAATTCTCGCCACCAGGTATCACCGGGTCAGCATCGTTCACGGCAATCACGTAATTCTGCGCATCAACACCTGCGGGATTGGCACGCATGCGGTCAGCAATGTCATAGGCCAGTTGCGTGGCGGTTGTGCGCATGCTGGCCATCTGGTTAGAACGCAGACCGTTGGTCTGCAGTGAGGCCAGACCCAGCAGCCCGATTGACAGTATCAGCAGTGCGATAAGCACCTCCAGTAAAGTGAAGCCACACTGCTTTCCGGATATCTGATTTGATTTGCGAACCATGATGTACGGTTTCCTGGTTAGGGTGTGCATGCCTGCCGGCTAATGGTTGTGTGACCTTGCAAGGTGACGATGATGGAGCGCTCCTGTTCATATTCACAATCATCCGTCTTGAGAGTGAATGTGACGGGGCCGTTGTCGGTTAAACCGGTCGGCAGGAAGTGTATGGCACTGTCGCTGCCTGTCAGCACGCTGTTGCTGACGCCATCTGATGCCCTCATCAGGCAGTCTTCAGTCTCGAGGCAGGCATCTGTACCGGTGTCAGCAGTCAGGTCGTTACCCTGATTGGAAAATACTATCCAGCCACTGGACCAGTCGGTACTGCCGGAACAATCATCCAGGGTGGTATTGGCTGCGCAGATGGTTGAGCGGCTGCCGCGCTTCACGGCTTCATTGCGGGCCAATTGTATGGCTATGACCAGCTTGTTTGCCTGTGTGGTTACCCGGTTGTTTTTTACCATTTGCATAATGCTGGGTACCCCTGTAGCTAACAATATGCTGACCACCACGATCGTGATCAGCAGCTCAACCAGCGTAAATCCCTTTTCTCTTTCCATATTCATAGTTGTACAAACCTCGCTCATCTGTGTCATCCGCTATAAGATAAGCGGTTAAAATTATCCGACAGGTGGGTGGGTTCGACTGCGATGACGCCTGTCAGGTCGTATTTTTTGATGTGCAAGTATAAAGCGGTGGAATATAAAGCCTACAGATTCAAACCATTACTATCGGCTGCGATACTGATTTCTGGACAGTGACTTTATGAAATTATTATGCAAGCCGGTCGGGTAACACGGGACAGTATTATGAGTAATGATTGTATTGTGGTGGGTGGTGGTTTGCTCGGTATGTTGACTGCACGTGCCCTCCACAATGAAGGATTGTCGGTGACCTTACTGGAACGGGGCGAGACCGGAAGGGAGGCGTCATGGGCCGGTGGTGGCATACTTTCGCCCTTGATCCCCTGGCAATACCCGGATTCTGTATCCGAACTGGTGGCATGGAGTCAGCATAACTACCCGTCACTGGTGGAAGAGCTGCAAACGCAGACGGGAATCAATCCCGAGTGGGTGCAGTCCGGCCTGTTGTTCATGAATACACGTCTGGATTCAGAGATCAGTCAATGGGCTGACAGGTTCAACAACAACATCCAGTCACTGGACCCTGCGCAGGTCCGTCTGCATGAGCCGGAACTGGTAGCGGCACAACGCGACAGCGTGTTGCTTCCGGATGTTGCCCAGGTCCGCAACCCGTTATTGTGCACGGCGCTGTCCCGGTTGATCCGGATGCAGGGTATCAATGTGCTCGAGCACACCGAGGTCACGGGCCTCACGGTGCAGTCGGGCAGGATTCAGGGGGTGCAGACAAACCGTGGTGATTTCCCGACTGCGCGCGTCGTGATCGCAAGTGGTGCCTGGAGTCCCCTGTTGATGCAGCATGCCGGTCTGGCACTGGAGATAGAGCCGGTGCGGGGACAGATGATTATGTTCGAAACAAGGCCTGGCCTGTTACGTCATATCACCATGTCTGGCGATCATTACCTGATACCGCGCCAAAACGGGCTGGTGCTGGTTGGCAGCACCCTTGAATTCGAGGGATATAACAAGGAAACGACGCAAAGCGCACGAAAGATGCTGATTGAAAAGGCAGTGGATCTGGTACCCGCCCTTGCTGCTTACCCCGTGATCAAACACTGGGCAGGTCTCCGGCCCGGTACCGCTACAGGTGTACCGTTTATCGGAGAGCACCCACAAATCGCCGGGTTATATGTGAATAGCGGACATTTCCGCAATGGCGTGGTCATGGCGCCGGCATCAGCACAATTGCTGGTGGATGGCCTGCTGAAACGGGACAGTTTTACCCGGTTTGAGCCTTATGCGCTTTAAATCTGCTTTGCCCGGCGCATCATGGCGCTGTTGTCAGCGACTGACAGGCATGGACGACTACCTGCTGGCGTGCCTATAATTCCGCTCATGGATGAAATCTATGGCGGGAAATCCACCGTGTGGGGAAATATCTATGGAAAGTCTGACAGATAAACACATGACACAGAAACCGGATGTGGCCGGTATGTTGCGTGATCATGGGATATTGCCAACACAACAGCGTTTGATGATTGCACGTGTGCTCTTTTCCCGGCGCCACCATTACTCTGCGGACCAGGTCATGAACTCCGTGAATGAGGGGCGTGACCGGGTATCAAAGGCGACTGTTTACAATACCCTGGGATTGTTTGCCCGAAATGGGCTGGTGCGAGAGGTGATCGTTGATCCGACACGGGTATTTTACGATCCCAATACCAGTGACCATCATCATTTTTATAATATCGATACCGGTGAATTGCTCGATATAAATACTTCGGAACTGCGTATTTCTGATCTGCCAGAACTTCCGGAAGGCACGGTTGCTGCCGGTGTTGATGTCATTATAAGGGTTCGTGGTGACGCGGCTGCGAACTGAGTTTCGTGGAATTATTTCTGTTGCTGCTTTATAGTCACCCTCCGCATTGCCGGAGTAGCTCAGTCGGTAGAGCAGCTCACTCGTAATGAGAAGGTCGGGGGTTCAATTCCTCTCTCCGGCACCAGAATAAAAAAAGCCCGCAAATCATGCGGGCTTTTTAATACTGGCAGAGGTTCAGGGATAACAGCTTGCAATGTTATCCGCATACATTCTGGGTACGCCGTTTGCGGCGACCTGGATCATGCGGCCATTGGTGGTACCGCGGTCGTCACACAGCGCCATTACAGCGGTTGAACCGCCCTCGTCGGTTGATCCGTCCGGGTTGAACATCAGGTTGTTGTTCCAGGTCCAGTTGGTCCGCATTTTTATTCCTGACGTTGCAGGCTGGCCACGTATTAACAGGGTATCCGTGCCGGCGTTGTAGACACTGTTACTGTTGTTGCCGTCATCAGCGAACACTATATAACCACTTTCCCAGATTCTGGTATCACCGCCACAGGAGGGTGTTGTTGCATTGGGTGATGCGCTCCTGCAAGGATCACACGTACATCCCGTTTAACGGCCTCGGCGCGTGCGTAATGGATATTGGTAACGAGCGTGTTCAGCTGGTTGGCAAGTGCGTTGTTTTTTATCATTGAGCTGATGCCCGGGACCGCGGTCGACAGCGCGATCGCGATAACCCCCAGCGTAATCAACAGCTCGGGAAGTGTGAATCCCCTGGTGTTTTTATATCGTTTCATACCCCTGGCCTGCCGGTGACTGAGCACCGTGTAAGTAATCTCCGCTGAGAATGTATCGACTGCAGCGGGTGTTTCTAAATACGGCAGGTGTAGCTTCTTCAAGTGCTTGCCGTCTATTGGCCGGCGAGCGATGGATGCAGGTAATTATTTGAATATCATGGACAAATCAATAGCCTTTATGTCTTTTGTGAGGCTGCCCGTGGAGATGTAGTCAACACCGGTGAGGGCTGTTTCGCGGAGGTTGTTGAGGGTGACGCCGCCGGAGGCCTCGAGCTCGGCACGACCGGCCACTGTTTTTACAGCATGTTTCAGTTCAGAGACAGAGTGGTTATCAAGCAGGAGTCTGTCCGCACCGGCATCCAGTGCCTGCAGAAGCTGTGATTCGTTTTCGACTTCCACCTCTATCGACATGTCAGGATTTTCGGCACGTGCCTGCGTGACCGCGTGGTTAATTGATCCCGCGGCCGCTATGTGGTTTTCCTTGATGAGGATGCCGTCATACAGACCGCTGCGGTGATTGTCACAGCCGCCGACGCGGACGGCGTATTTCTGTGCATTGCGCAAGCCGGGAATCGTTTTGCGTGTGTCCAGAATCCTGACTGGCAGATCGGCCACGGTGTCGGCGTAGCGACGCGAGACTGTTGCAGTGGCCGATAACGTCTGCAGGAAATTCAGGGCCGTGCGTTCGCCACTGAGTAATGGCCTGGCAGGGCCTGACAGTTTGCAGAGTGTCTGCTTGGGGCTAACGGCATCACCGTCATGAACCAGCCAGTGGGCCTCGATCCGGCTGTCCAGTTCTTCGAAGACGGCATTGAACCAGGCCATACCGCACACGACGGCAGATTCACGGCTGATGACCGTGGCCTGCGCGGTTTGATGTTCCGGAATCAGTGCTGCGGTTATGTCACCCTTGCCGATATCCTCCGCCAGTGCGATGTGCACCGTGTGCAGCAGTTCTTCGTCAAGCACATCGAGCAACATTCAGGTTGAAATTTCCAGCAGCTCGATTTCAAACACCAGGGTCGCATTCGGTGGAATGACGCCACCGGCACCTTGCGCGCCATAGCCCAGCTCGGCAGGGACCACGAGACGCCGGATGCCTCCGACCTGCATGCCCTTGACGCCTTCATCCCAACCGCGAATGACATAGCCACAATCGATCGGGAAACTGAAAGGTTCATTGCGGTCATGGCTGGAATCAAACTTGGTGTTGTCCTCCAGCCAGCCGGTGTAGTGCACAATGGCGGTCTGACCCTTGCCGGTAGCGGTTTCGCCGCTGCCTGTCTGTATGTCGGTATAGCGCAGACCGGAGTCTGTGGTGGTCTCTGTCATGGCGGTTTCCTGCGTTGATGGTTTGCGTAAAGGTGTATTTTACGCAGGTCAGGCGATGGAGTGTAGCGATTCACTCATCCCTCAGGTGGTGATTCGGATTTTACATGAGGTCGTGAGAAATACTCGTTCTTCATCCGCTTGACCAGCCCTGCAAGCAATATGAGTCCCAGCAGGTTGGGCAGGGCCATCAGGATGTTGGTGACATCGGCCATATTCCACACCAGTTTCAAGGGTACGGCAGCACCGACGACCACCAGCAGCGTGTAGATAACCCGGTAGGGAAGGACGGCCTTCTCACCAAACAGGTAATAGGCAGAACGATCACCGTAGTATGACCAGGCGATAATGGTTGAATAGGCAAATAGTGTCAGACCGACGCCGACAACCATGGCGCCTGCATCGCCGATGGTATTGCTGAACGCATGTGCGGTTAATGCTGCGCCCATCAACGAATCGCTGCTTTCCTGCCAGGCACCCGTGACCACGATAACGAGACCGGTCAGGGTGCAGATCACCAGTGTATCGATGAAGGGTTCCATCATGGCAACCAGTCCCTCGCGGACCGGTTCATTGGTGCGTGCGGCTGCATGCGCCATGGGTGAGGAGCCGAGCCCCGCTTCATTGGAGAACAGGCCACGGGCAACGCCCCAGCGAATGGCCTCGCCAACTGCTGCGCCGCCCACGGACCACGGGTTCAGCGCCATATCAAGGATCAGCGCAAAGGCCGATGGAATTTCACTGGCATGATTCAAGAGCACAATCAAAGCAGCAGAAATATAGATGAAGGCCATGAAGGGCACGATCGCGCTTGCAACACGTGCAATACGTTTGACGCCACCGAGGATGACCATGCCGACCAGTGTTGCCAGCAAGACACCCCCCAGCCATTTGTATTCGCCAAGTTCAGGAAACACATAGCCGAGACCATCCATGACCGAGTTGGCCTGCACCATGTTGCCGATTCCAAAAGAGGCCACCAGTGCGAAGATGGCAAACAGGGCGGCGGTACGTTTCATGTTCAGGCCGTGCAACAGGGTGTACATGGGTCCGCCAGCCACCTCGCCATCGGGGGAGATTTCACGAAACTTCAGTGACAGCGTGCATTCCGTGAACTTGGTCGCCATGCCGAAGAACGCCGTGACCCACATCCAGAACAGCGCACCTGGCCCGCCGAGGGTGATGGCTGTTGCGACACCGGCGATGTTGCCGGTCCCGATGGTGGCTGAAAGGGCTGTCGACAATGCCTGGAAATGTGAAACTTCACCGACGTCACTGCGGCAACTGTATTTTCCCGAGATGAGACCAACGGCATGACCGAAACCGCGCACCTGTATCAGTCCCATGCGTATCGTCAGGTAGAGACCGGTACCCAGTAAGGCGATCAGGGTCAGCGGGCTGCCCCACAGCAGACCGGAAAGCTCGCTACTCCATGCTGTCAGTTGCGCGAAAAGATCCATCAGTCCATCTCCCTGGTCGGGTATTTGAGCGTGAGGGTATTGCCTTGCTGGCTAAAGTCGAGGTGCTTGAGAAAACTCATGCCCAGCAACACGGCAGCGCTGCTATCGTGGGGATTGATGCTGGCGCGTATGGGTCCCAGCTGCAGTGCGCCGAGCTGGATGACATCGACCGTGGTTTGCCACGCGGTGATTGCGCCATTGGCTGTTTGATAGGTCATTGCACGGCCGCGTTTCAGCCCCAGTTTCCTGGCGATTGAGGCAGGGATGGAGACATCGGTAGCACCGGTGTCGAGCATGAAATCAACGGCATGGCCGTTGATTGAACCGCTGGCGACGTAATGGCCATGGCGGTTGCGCTGCAATCGAACTTCCGGGCTACCACCGGTCGTTATCGTGGCCAGCTGGCGGTTGGGGTTGTTCTGTCTGTCCAGGTAGTCATTGAAAAATACTGTCAGCAGCAACAGCAATATGATCCAGGCGGCAATGACCATGCCCCTGCCTATGGTTTTTGTCGATGCCGCTGCCTGATCCGTGTCGTTCATGTGGTGAATCAATATACCAGTCGCAGTCCCGCGAAAATATGCCGTTTTAATGGCTCATGAAAATTCCTGAAGCTGGCCCGCCTGATGGCGGGGCGGGTATGAAGGCTGCCGCCACGCAGTGTGTAGTGCCTGTTGTCGAAGGAGGGTGTGGAGTAGCCATCATAGGGAAAGGCCTGGAAACCCTCGTAGGGGTAAAACTTGTTCTGGCACCATTCCCATGCACGCCCCGTCTGCTCGAGGGCGTGCAGTCGGCAGGCGACCTCCCACTGGTGTTCATGCGGCAAGCGACCGCCGGCCCAGCTGGCATAGGCGCTTGCTTCGTGGTGCGACAGCCCGTGCACGACATCTGCCCCGTCCAGTTCATAGGCACCGCGAACACCGGTGCCGTACCAGTGACCGGTGACGTCCTGGCGCCAGTGATCCGGGCTGCCCGGTTTGAGCTGCGTGCACCACTGCCAGCCGGCATCGCTCCACAGTGACCGCGTGCCATAGCCGTCAGCCTCTATAAACGCCAGGTACTCGGCATTGCTTACCGGCCTGCGCGCAATCCTGTAGGGCCCCAGTGTGGCTTCCTGTGCCGGTAACTCGTTGTCATAGGCAAGCGGTGCCCTGCCGCCGACCCGGTAGTGGCCGGGCTGCATGGTGACGGTGTCCGTGACCGGTGCGCTTGCAGTGATCGGTGTGGTCACCCGGAATGAAGTCGTGTCTTCATGCAAGGCGCGCTGCGTGAGTGCGGACAGCATGGTTTCATAGTGCTGGCTGTAATGCTGGATCAGAAAATGCAGCAGGTAGTCATCCTGCATTAACGGGTGTTCGCGCAGTAGCGCCGGGGACGTGCTTAACAGGTCCCGGTTCATGGCCTGCAGGGTAAGCACCCACTGCAACAGGGCATCCAGTGGCGGTAGTTGCCTGCCACGCTCGGGTTTTAATGTCTTGCCGGGTGTGTAGAGTGCCTCAACCGGGGCCGTGTAGCGATTGTCCTGCAGCACCACCTCCTGCAGCCAGTAACACTCGGTATAGGTGCAATGACCCAGGTGCCAGCCGAGCGGGCTTAATTCGTCGTGGTACTGCTGTCGCTGGCTGTCATCATCCAGTGATTCGAGCAGTGCCGTGACCAGATCCTGCGCCAGCTGCAGTTCATTCAGGAGTGCTGCTGAACTCACAAGGGCAGAAACTCGGGCGGGTTCTGGCGGTCAAGAATCAGCAGGTGGTGTTCAGGTACCGGTTGCCAGAAGCTGTCTTCAGAGAAACGTTCAGAGGCAATCAGTTGTCCGCCGGGAAACTGTTCGTCATCGGTGCTGTAATAGAGTGATGCGCATTCATGGTTGAATCCATGGCGGCTTGCATACAGCCGGTCACCGTCGCTGACAATAATATTCAGCAGTGATTCCGTGTCTGTCAGCCGCGTAGACAGCCATTCAAACAAGCGCAGCAGGGCTTCTGCCAGGTCGAGTCCTTCATTGTCCAGCAGGATCTGGCGCAGGCAGGCAAACAGGTATTCGGAATCCGTGTTGCCGTGGATGTCCGCGCTGATCTCCGGTGCCAGCAGCGGGGTGATTTCCGGCAGCAGCTGCACATGAAAATTGCGAATGAAGCCGTTGTGAACGAATACCCGCTCATCATCACAGAACGGTGCCGTGTTGTACTGGTGGACCGGGTTACCTGCCGTGGCACTGCGCACCTCGGCAAGCCACAGGGAATTTGTCAGTGTGCGTGCAAGCGCCGGCAGGTTCCTGTCGGACCAGATGGGCAGGACGCTGGTATAGGTCGAGGGTACACCTTCCTGGTTGTACCAGCCAAAACCGTAACCGTCGGCATTAAACTTTGCATACTTCAGTTCCCGTGGTTCCCACGACTGTTTGTAGAGGCTGTGGTCGGGTTCCAGCAGAAACTGCTGCAGGGTGATGTCGGGACCAATGTAGGCAGCGAGTCGGCACATGGCCTGTTACCTGGCAAGCAGGTATTCCAGCAGGGCCTTCTGGGCGTGCAGGCGATTCTCCGCTTCATCCCAGACGACACTTTGTGGTCCGTCAATGACATCGGCCGTCACTTCCTCTCCGCGGTGTGCCGGCAGGCAGTGCATGAACAGCGCATCACTGGCAGCCACCTGCATGATGCGGCTATCCACCTGGTAGCCGGCGAAGGCACGTTCGCGCTTGGCCTGCTCCTCTTCCTGTCCCATGCTGGCCCAGACATCGGTAACCACCAGGTCGGCATTGCGGGCGGCATCGAGGGGCTCGCGAATGATCACCGCGCTGGCGCCGGCGGCCTGCAGGATACCGGCCTCGGGATCGTATCCCTCCGGGCAGGCGATGTTCAGTGTAAAGCCGTACTGACGTGCCGCGTTGATATAGGAATGACACATGTTATTGCCGTCACCGATCCAGGTGACGGTTTTACCGCTGATGTCACCGCGTTGCTCAAAATAGGTCTGCATGTCGGCGAGTAACTGGCAGGGGTGATACAGGTCTGTCAGCGCATTGATGACGGGCACCTGGGAGTGAGCGGAAAAGCGCTCGATTTTCTCGTGTTCAAAGGTCCTGATCATGATGACATCGGCCATCCGTGACAGCACGCGCGCAGAGTCCTCGACGGTCTCGCCGCGCCCCAGCTGGGTGTCGCGTGGCGACAGGAAAATGGCATGGCCGCCCAGTTGTGCCATGCCGGCCTCGAATGACATGCGCGTCCGGGTCGAGGATTTCTCGAACACCATGGCCAGTATTTTGTGCTTCAGCGTTTCATGCAAGGTGCCGGCTTTTTGCAGTTCCTTGAGTTCGATGCCACGTGTAATCAGGCCCCGGAGTGTTTCCGGTTCCAGATCAAGCAGTGTCAGGAAATTCTGGTGGCTCATAACTTACTCGCTGAGGAATTCACATATCAGGTTACTGACCTGTTCAACTATTATATCAGCCTGTTTAACCGTGGTGATCAGCGGCGGCAGCAGGCGTATGACACGTTCTGCAGTGACATTGATCAACAGGCCCTGTTCAATGGCCCTGGTCACCAGTTCGGCGCAGGGGCGATCCAGCTCGATGCCGATCATCAGTCCGCGACCACGGATAGCGGTAACACCCTCGAGGCCGGACAGGGCAGCAGTAAAACCGGCGAGTATATGCGTGCCGAGTGCGGCGGCATGCTCGACGAGCTGTTCCTGTTGCAGAACCTCCAGCACGGCGATGGCTGCACGGCAAGCCAGCGGATTGCCGCCGAAGGTGCTGCCATGGGTGCCCGGTTGCATCATCTCCGCGGCCCGGCCCCTGGCGAGACAGGCGCCGATGGGAACGCCATTCCCCAGTGCCTTCGCCAGGGTGGCGACATCGGGCAGTACCGCGCTGTGTTGCCAGGCGAACCATTTTCCGGTGCGTCCCATGCCCGACTGGATTTCATCCAGCATCATCAGCCAGTGGTTGACATCACAAAGATCGCGGATGCCCTGCAGATAATCTGCATCGGGAATATTGATACCGCCTTCACCCTGTATCGGTTCAACCAGTACCGCAACCACGTTGTTGCTGTTTGCGGCCACGGTACGGATGGCGTCCAGATCATTGTAGGGTACGCGAATAAAGCCCTGCACCAGCGGTTCAAAGCCGGCCTGCACCTTGCGATTGCCGGTGGCTGTCAGGGTTGCCAGTGTGCGGCCATGGAAGCTTTTTTCCATGACGATGATGGCGGGGTTATCGATGCCACGGCCATGGCCATAGAGGCGCGCAATCTTGATGGCTGCTTCATTGGCTTCTGCGCCCGAGTTGGAAAAAAATACCCGGTCCATTGCGGAAAGCTCGCACAGTGTATCTGCCAGCTGTTCCTGCAACGCGATGCCATAGAGATTGGAGGTGTGTACCAGCAAGCCGGCCTGCTCCGAAATCGCCCGGGTGACGGCGGGGTGTGCATGACCGAGGCCGCACACCGCGATGCCGCTCAGTGCATCGAGGTATTGTCTGTTTTCGCTGTCCCACAACCAGATACCTTCGCCCCGTTCAAACTGGATCGGAAGACGGTTGTAGGTCGACATGGTGTGATCTGCCATTTTTACCTTGTCCAAAATAGAAAAGGCAGTCCGTTACAGACTGCCAGCATCATTGACCCTGATTTTATAGCCAGTTGCCCGAAAAGCGCAAACCCGGCCAGTGACCGGGTTTACGCTTCATGACGGGTGTCAAACAGACCTGTCTTTACAGAGTTGCTCCTGTAGCGGTTAAGGGCGCCCCTGTTTAGAAGGGAAGACCATGACCGTGGCCAATCATGCACATCAGCATGGGGATGGACAGCAGGGTATTGGTACGCGAGGCCATCAGGGCAACTTTCTTGGCAGAGGCGATCTGGTCTGCGCTGGCATCGACGATACCGAGGATCTTTTTCTGGTTCGGCCAGATCAGGACCCAGACATTGAACAGCATGATGGTACCCAGCCAGGCGCCGACACCGATGATCGCGGCGCCTTCCTGCAGGGTGAAGGCATTGACCAGACCAATACCCATGGTTTCCAGTGCGGCAGCACCGGTTATCCAGGTCGCAACGGCGCCCCAGCGGAACCACAGCAACGCACGCGGGGCAACGTATTTGTTGATTGCGGCCGGACCCGGGCCGCCTTCATCACCCAGTGCCTCGCCAACGGCGGGAACCTGTACAAAGTTGAAGTAGTACAGCAGGCCGATCCAGACGACGCCTGAGAGGACGTGGAACCAGACTTCCAGCGCCCACAGGTTGAGGCCCGACATGCCAAGGCCCATGACGATCAGAATGGCCAGCACAAAGCCAGAAAGAATAGTGCCCAGTACAGATGTTAACGGATTCATTGCTTACTCCTTGTTGTCCGCAGCGCTTGGTTCCGCGGGAAATGAAATAGGTGACTAAATTGCTCGGGAATGGGAGGATACGGCAGCTATGGTGACAATGCAATATGCCATATTCTACTTGCGAAATATACTAACACTCTGATATGTAACATATTATATTGATTTCTCTATGGCAATGCGGGGCCGGATCCAGCCTGAAAGATGACAATGAATGCGATTGAACTCAGCCTGTTTTCAAGTCGTCTGACAGCCGTCTGTGACGAGATGGGTGCCGTGCTGCGGCGCGCGGCCTTTTCTACCAACATCAAGGACCGGCTGGATTTCTCCTGTGCCGTATTTGATAGCGACGGTCAGCTGTGTGCGCAGGCGGCGCACATCCCGGTCCATCTCGGCAGCATGGCGTTTGCCATGCGGGGGCTGGTAGCGGGGACGCTGTGGTCACCGGGTGATGTGCTGATTGTGAATGACCCCTATCTGGGCGGGACACATCTGCCCGATATCACCCTGATTGCCCCGGTCTTCCTTGACGACAACTGCATTGGCTTCGTGGCCAACCGCGCACATCACGCCGACATTGGTGCGCAGTCACCGGGTTCCATGCCCATATCTACAAGCCTCGATGAAGAGGGGCTGGTGATCTCACCGGCTCTCCTGGTGCGCGGCGGCGTAATGCACGTCGACACACTGGGCAAAATAGTCGCTGCCACGGCCAATCCGTTGCAGATGGAGGGTGACCTGGCCGCACAGTTGAGCGCCAACCGGGCGGGTGCAGAACGCCTGCTGGGTCTGGCCAGCAGCATGGGAAGCGACACCTACCGCACCGGTCTGGCTGCGGTGAATGACTACGCAGAACGGTTGGCGGTCAGTGAGTTGCGTGCCATCCCCGATGGCAGCTATCGCTTTCGTGACGTCATGGATGATGACGGACTTGGTGCGACCGACATTCCCATTGAGGTGGCACTGCAGGTCAATCGAGGCGAGATCAACGTCGATTTTGCCGGCACGGCACCCCAGGTGGCCGGTAATATCAATTGTCCACTGTCCGTTGCTGCGGCCGCCGTCTTCTATGTGTTTCGTTGCCTGATGCCGGCACATACCCCCGCCTGCGCCGGCAGCTTTCGCGCCATACACTTGGCTGCACCGCCCGCCTGTCTGGTGAATGCGCAACGTCCAGCAGCGGTTGCGGCCGGTAATGTGGAAACCAGCAGCCGCATTGTGGACGTGGTCATGGGCGCGCTGGCCGAGGCATTGCCTGAGCGTATTCCCGCCGCCAGTCAGGGGACCATGAATAACCTGGCCATGGGTGCGCGTGCCGGAGATCGTTGCTGGGATTATTATGAAACCATGGGCGGCGGCATGGGTGCCGGTTGCCGCGAGGCGGGACTTGATGCGACCCAGTCGCACATGACCAATACACTGAACACGCCGATCGAGGTGCTGGAAATGGAATTCCCGCTACGGGTTCATCGCTACCAGATACGCAGCGGTTCGGGAGGCGCCGGCAAGCACCGCGGCGGTGACGGCCTGCTGAGAGAGTTTGAATTCCTGGCCCCCGCCACGGTCACCCTGTTAACGGAGCGGCGCCGACATTCACCCTGGGGCCTGCAGGGGGGTGCCCCCGGCCAGTGCGGCGAGAACCATCGAAACGGGGTGCGCTTGCCCGGTAAAATCAGTGCCGAATTTTCCACGGGTGAGCGACTTGCAGTGGCGACCCCGGGTGGTGGTGGCTGGGGTGCGGTGCCTGCTGTGTCGTGTGCCAGCGAACTAAAACAGGATTAACAAGGCATGTGCGGAATATGTGGCGAACTTCGTTTTGACGGCTCGGCGCCGGATCAGTCGACGTTAAGGCGAATGGCCGGGACGCTGGTGCGTCGCGGGCCTGATGCGAGTGGAGAGTATTTTTCCGGACCGCTGGCGTTCGGCCATCGGCGCCTCGCGGTGATAGACCTGTCCGAACGTTCCAGCCAGCCAATGGTCGATGATGCCCTGGGGCTGGTGCTGGTGTTCAACGGCACGATTTATAATTATCCGGAACTGCGTGAACAGCTGCGGCACAAGGGCTACCGGTTTTTTTCAGACGGCGACACTGAAGTCATCCTCAAGGCCTATGCGGAATGGGGGGAGGACTGTACAAAACACCTGCAGGGGATGTTTGCCTTCGCCATCTGGAACAGCAACACGCAGCAACTGTTCATGGCGCGTGATCGCTTTGGTATCAAGCCGCTTTATTACAGTATCAGCCGGCAGGGTGTGCGCTTTGCATCCACCAGCCAGGCGTTGCTTGCGGGCGGTGACATCGATACCGCTATCGATCCGGTTGCCCTGCATCACCATTTCACCCTGCATGCGGTAGTGCCGGCGCCGCGAACCTTGCTGCAGGGGCTGCGCAAGTTGCGTCCCGGGCATAGCCTGACATTCAACCTGCGTGGCGAGCGTACCTTGCAGCGCTACTGGCAGCTTGATACCGCGCCGACGGTCGGTGACATGAGTGAGTGGGAGTGGATCGACGCGATCCATGATGCCTTGAGGAAGGCCGTTGCAAAACGCCGGGCCATTGCGGATGTGCCGGTCGGCATCCTGTTGTCGGGCGGGCTGGATTCCAGCCTGCTGGTTGCCTTGCTGGCCGAAGCCGGCGGTGGTGAGTTGCTGACCTTCTCTGTCGGTTTTGAAGATGAGCCTGAAGAGAAGGGCAACGAGTTCGAATGTTCCGACCTGGTCGCTGATCTGTACGGCACGCAACATCATCGTTTTACCGTACCCAACGAGGAGGTGCTCGCACGCCTGCCGGAGGCCATCGACAATATGGCCGAGCCCATGGTTGGACAGGACGCCGTGGCCTTTTACCTGTTGGGCGAACGAGTTTCACAGCAGGTCAAGGTGGTGCAGAGCGGACAGGGCGCGGATGAGGTATTTGGCGGTTATTTCTGGTACCAGCAGATGCAGGCTGCGAGCGGCACTGACATTGAACGCTTTCGGCCGCTGTATTTCGATCGCACCCATGACGAGTACCGGCAAACTGTTAGTGCCGGTTACCATGGCATTGACTACACGTCGCCGCGCGTTGCGCATGGCATCTCACGGTTTGAGTCAAAAGAGTTTATAAACCGCATACTGGCCTACGATGTCACGACGCTGATCGTGGATGACCCGGTGAAACGCGTTGATAACATGACCATGGCATGGGGTCTGGAATCCCGTGTGCCGTTTCTGGACCAGGAGCTGGTGCAGCTGGCCGCCGGTATGCCGGCTGCACTAAAGCTTAAATCCGGTGGTAAGTATCCATTGAAGATGATCGCACGTGACCTGTTGCCTGACAGGATTATCGATCGTCCGAAGGGGTATTTCCCGGTGCCATCGTTGAAGTTTGTACGTGGCAAGGTGCTGGAATTCATGCGCGAGGTGCTGGATTCGCGGGCCTGCAGGGAGCGTGGACTGTTTCAGCGTCCGTATGTGGAGGCCTTGCTGGAGTATCCCGAGCAGGCACATACGCCGCTGCTGGGCAGCAAGTTATGGCACCTGGCCCTGCTTGAGTTCTGGTTGCAGCGCAACGTCGACAAATCCCCTTGAATGGTTGCTTTTTATCGTGCCAGGCGAGGGCTACAATTACCCGCAATACTCAATAGTGTTTTAACGCAAATAATCGAGGGCAAATGAATGGATGTAATGGAAAAGATCGATGCAACCGTGAAGGAAAACCCGGTCGTCATTTTTATGAAGGGTACGCCGCAACTGCCGCAGTGTGGCTATTCCAGTCGTACCGCACAGGCACTGGCTGCCTGTGGTCAGGAGTTTGCACATGTGAACGTACTGGCGGATCCTGACGTTTTCCAGAATCTGCCACGCTACGCCAACTGGCCAACCTTTCCGCAGGTGTATATCAATGGTGAACTGATTGGCGGTTGTGATATCACCCTGGAACTGTACCAGAAGGGTGAGTTGCAGAAGATGGTCAAAGAGGCCGTCGAAAAGACGTAGTTTTCAGGGAAGGTCTGCAGGAGCGGATTGCGTCCGCTCCTGCAGACAATATCAATCAGGTTTCAGTTCGCTTCAAGCTTCAGCAGTTCTTCAATAATTTCCAGCATCAGCTTCTGGCCCTTGTCGCCCATCTTTTCCGTGAGCTTGTCAGCATCGCGTTCACCCTCAACCAGCGGGCGGATGCGGCCTGCCAGGATGCCCATGTCACCGCCGGCCTCCAGCATTTGCGTTGCCATATTGCCAATGATTTGCAGCGCCTGGGCATTACCATTGCGCGATGCATGTATCAGACCGGCGATGCCGGGCGCAGCCATGCTGGAATCGATATCGGTCTCCAGGCTGGGCAGGGTGCCCGGATCCTGCAGGCCGAGCAGGATTGATTCGACAATCACGCGGTCTTCATCATCCAGCAACTGCAGCATGGACTCATCGCGGTTGCCTGCCATGATGTCACGGATAGCGGTCACCAGGGCTGTCCAGTCATTATCGGCGGCTATTTGCAACACCTGCTCCATGTCCGGCACGGAACCGGGATTGTTGCAATGCATGACGACACGGTGGATGAGGCCAGCATGGGTTTGCAGGATTTGCTCTTGTTTATCAGGTTGTGACATGGTGTTAGATACCTTCTGTGGCTTTCATTGGTGTTGTGTCTTCAGGCTGCTGCAGGTTGAATTCATTCCAGCGGTTAATGACCGCGCAAAACAGATCAGCCGTGCGTTCAGTATCATAAACTGCTGAATGCGCTTTTTCACTGTCCCAGTCAAAGCCGGCAGCTTTTACCGCGCGTGCCAGCACTGTTTGCCCGTAGGCGAGGGCGGCGAGACTGACGGTGTCAAAGGTGCTGAAGGGGTGGAACGGGTTGCGTTTGATGCCGGTTCGGCTCGCCGCGGCATTCAGGAATGACAGGTCAAAGGCGGCATTGTGGCCGACCAGTATCGCGCGGTTGCAGCCACTGTCCTTGATGGCGCGGCGTACCGGCTTGAAGATATGTTCCAGCGCCTCCTGTTCCGGTTTGGCCATGCGAAACGGGTGGTAGGGGTCGATGCCGGTAAATTCCAGCGACTCCTGGTCGAGGTTGGCGCCGGGGAAGGGTTCTACATGGCAGGCAATGGTTTCCCCGCGACGTATGCTTCCGTCAGCGCCCATTTCCAGCAAGACGGCGGCGATTTCCAGCAGGGCGTCGCGTTTGGCATTGAAACCCGCCGTTTCAACATCAATAACGACCGGGAGGAAGCCCCGGAATCGCCGCGCAATGGACGTTTTATCTTCGACAGTGGTCATCAATCAAGCATACCGAATCGCCCCGGGTTTGGCGATGTTGCATAATATGAGGCCTGTTCAGGCGCGACGGCATGAACGGTGTGCCATGGCAAAAACTGTGAACTGACAGAGGGAATCAGGGATATGCACAACCAGGATGCAGTGATACTTTGTCGATTTGCCAGGGCGGTATGGCTGGCCGTGGTACTGTCCTTTTTACTGGTCGCCATTGCCCGGGCTGACACCGACATCAGTCATGGTTTGTTATGGGAAATCAGCAAGCCAGGCCAGCAACCCTCCTGGCTGTTCGGCACGATTCATTCTGAAGACCCTGACGTCGTGAAGTTGCCGGCACCTGTCAGCCAGGCATTCGATGCCTCGAATAGTGTCGTGCTTGAAATACTCATGGATGCTGATGCCATGAAGTATTCAAGCACCGCCATGCTGATGCTGGATGGCCGTACCCTGGCGGATATTATCGGCACGCCGCTATACACAAAGGTGGCTGCAGTGATTACCACACGGGGTATACCCGAGCTGGTGCTGAACCGAATGAAGCCGTGGGCGGCGGCGGTCACCCTGTCGACGCCGGCACTCGAAACGGGCGAGGTGCTGGACCGGGTGCTGTACCAGAGTGCCGTTAAACAGGGTAAGGCGGTCTACGGGCTGGAGACCATGCAGGAACAGCTGGATCTGTTTGACAGCATGCCCGAGGCTGACCAGGTTGTCCTGCTGAAGGACGCGGTAGACAATCTCGAGGTGCTGGATGCCATGCAGGCAGAGTTACTGACAGCCTACAAACAACGTGACCTGGGCCGTTTGCTGGCGATCAATGAAGCCTCGATGCAGACAGGTGATCAGCGGCTTGCCGGCGACTTCCAGCGGCGTCTCATTGATGATCGAAATCAGCACATGGCCGAGCGCATGCAGCCGTATCTGCAGCAGGGCAAGGCCTTTGTTGCGGTGGGTGCCTTGCACCTGCCGGGAAAGACGGGCCTGCTGGAGCGTCTGCAGCAGCAGGGTTATACCGTCACGCGGGTCTATTAACCGGGGTTGTGGTAACGGAAAAAATCGCGCATGCGCTCCAGCAGGCACATCTGTTCTTGCAGGAGCGCCGTCCCCGGCGCGATTCGCGACTAATATCAGGCCTGGTCTTTGATCCGCCAGTGCAGCGTCTCACCGGCAAACATCGGCACCACGGTTGAGTCTCCCAGCGGGTAGCTGTCCGGCACCTGCCAGTCCTGTTTTTCCAGTGTGATAGTACCTGTGTTGCGTGGCAGGCCGTAGAAATCGGCACCGTAATGGCTGGCGAAACCTTCCAGCCTGTCAAGAGCGCCGGCCTCTTCAAACGCCTGTACATAAAGCTCCAGTGCGGCGTGCGCCGTGTAGATGCCGGCACAGCCACAGGCGCTTTCCTTGCGTTCCTTTGCATGTGGTGCACTGTCGGTGCCAAGGAAAAACTTGCTGTTGCCACTGATGGCGGCCTCGACCAGTGCGCTGCGGTGTGTTTCCCGCTTCAGTACCGGCAGGCAGTAGGCGTGTGGCTGCAGCCCGCCCCTGAACATGGCGTTACGATTCAGCAGCAGGTGATGCGCGGTGATGGTGGCCGCGACGCTGTCAGCGGAATTAACGACAAAATCCACGCCGTCACGCGTCGTGACATGTTCAAGAACCACCTTGAGTGCCGGAAAGTGCACGGTCAGCGGTTCCAAATGCCGATCGATAAAGACCTTCTCGCGATCGAAAACATCGACGCCGGGATCGGTCACCTCGGCATGCACCAGCAGCGGCATACCCAGTTTTTCCATGACTTCCAGCGTTGCATAGGTGTTGCTGATCGCAGTGACGCCGGCATCGGAATGCGTGGTAGCGCCGGCGGGGTACAGCTTCACGGCGTGCACCTGCTGGCTGGCATGTGCCTCGATAATGTCGTCCGGCGTGGTGTTGTCAGTCAGGTACAGCGTCATCAGGGGGCTGAAGTCAGCATCAACCGGCAGGGCCGCAAGGATGCGCTTGCGGTAGGCAAGGGCCTGCGCCGTCGTGGTCACGGGCGGCTGCAGGTTTGGCATGATGATCGCGCGCCCGAACTGGCGAGCGGTGTGTGGCAGCACCGATGCCAGTACCGCGCCATCGCGCACGTGCAAGTGCCAGTCATCCGGTCGAGTCAGTGTCAGTTCCATGTCTGCTCCATCACCGACTGTTGCTGCAAAAGGTTCAGTGTGTAGCGCACCCCGAAGCCGGTGGTGTCGGTCGGGATATGGGCCAGCCCGCCCTTGTGGTTGCTGGCGGCCAGGTCAATATGTACCCAGTGGATATCTTTATTGATAAAACGCTGCAGAAAGCGTGCGGCCAGTATGTGGTCGGCATCGCCTTCCAGCGTGCACTGCAGTGTGTCGGCAATGGTTGATTTCAGCGATTCGTCAAAATCCTTGTCCAGCGGGAAGGGCCACACCCGTTCGCCGCTGTCGCGTCCGGCGATCGTCAAGGTGTTGTTTAAAGTATCCCGGTTGCTGAACACGCCGCTGTAGCGTGAGGACAGTGAATAGATGCAGGCGCCGGTGAGTGTCGCGTAGTCGATCAGCAGCCAGGGTTTTGCCCTGCTGGCGAGGGCCAGTGTGTCGGCCAGTACCATGCGGCCCTCGGCGTCGGTATGCTTGACCTCGATGCTGGTGCCATTGCTGGCGATCACGACATCGTTGGGTTTGTAGGCCTTGTTGCCGACGTGGTTTTCGGCGAGCGCCAGCCAGCAGTCAACCCGGTAGTCGACCTGCAAGCGTGATAATGCCAGTAGCGTCCCCAGGGCCACGGCGCTGCCCTGCATATCCTCGTGCATGCCGTTCATGTACTTGGCCGGCTTGATGTTGACACCGCCGGTATCGAAGCAAATGCCCTTGCCAACCAGTGCCAGCTTGCGGGTGTTGCCCTTGCCCGCGCGACGTTTTTTGGGTGTGTAGGTGAGGTGTACGATGCCGGCATCAGGGGTCGGGCTGCCCTGGCACACGGCCAGAAAGGCCCCCGCCTTTTTGCGTGCCAGCGCACGTGTATCCAGGAACTCCATTTTCCAGCCTTCGGCTGCCGCCAGCTTGCTGACAAATTTCCGATAACGGCCCGGCGTCAGTTCATTCGCTGGCAGCGCCGCCAGCCAGCGTGCCAGGTGGTTGCCGGTAATTTCTGCCCGCAACTGTGACAGCTCGACCTTTTCCGCCAGGCCATAAACATCGATTCGCGCGAGTGCCGCCGCTTTATCCTTGTCGGTCTTGAAGCTCGGCATCGGGCACACCGAGGCCAGCAGGGCAGCGATCAGTGTTTCCAGCAAGCGCGCGCCCGTCGTCTGATCAAAGCCTGCCAGCTGCAGCAGCAGCGCCGGCGGGTCAAGGCGGTGGATTGCCGCCGCCAGCTCACGTGCCGTGGTGAGCAATTCAAAGGTACTGGCGGTTGCATCCAGCGCCTGCAGGATCACATGCGTGCCGTTCGTGTTCGGCAGGTCTGTGCACAGGCGCTTGTCGTCCTTGTGCCGTCGCGTGTGTCTCAGGAAGCGCGACTTCAGGGTATCGGCGTGGGCAATTTGTTCCCAGACAGCCTTGTCCGGCTGCTCCGGGATAATGATCAGGGCGACCCGGCAAGCATCCAGCTGCCGGCTCTCGGGTCGGGTTGTATGTTGATTTAACTTGATTTTTTCACTGTGATCGTAGGGTATCTGCATGCTTTTTGCCTTGACCTGTTCGCGCAAAACGCTGATCATATCGCGCTTGCTGTGTTTCGGATACCGCTGATCCCTAAACTATGAAAAACATTGATAAAAAACGTGTGTTGCGCGAAATGTTATTCGCGCGCCGCTTTGAAGAGCGCTGCTACGAGGCCTACGTGGAACGCAGCATTGGTGGTTTCCTGCACCTCTATCCCGGCGAAGAGGCCTGTGCCTTTGGCGTGCTGGAAGCAGCGCAACCCGGCCATGACTATGTGATCACCAGTTATCGTGACCATGTGCATGCCATCAAGGCAGGCTCCGATCCCCGTCATATCATGGCGGAACTGTTTGCCAAAGAGACCGGGGTCAGCAAGGGCCGCGGTGGTTCCATGCACATCTTCGATGTGGCGCACCGTTTCATGGGCGGCTATGCACTGGTCGGCGGGCCGTTTCCGCTGGCCGCCGGTATTGCCAAGGGTATCCAGATGCAGGGTGGTGATGAAATCTGTATCTGTTTTCTCGGTGACGCCGCCAACAACCAGGGTACCTTCCATGAATCGCTCAACATGGCTGCGCTGTGGAATCTTCCGGTACTGTACGTGTGCGAGAACAATCTTTACGGTATCGGTACCCGCATTGACCGCTCCACCGCCGTGCTTGACCAGTACCAGCGCGTGTCTGCCTACAATATCCCCTCGGCCCAGGAAGACGGCCAGGACTTTGACCTGGTATACAAGGCCGCGACCACGGCCGTCGAGCATGTGCGCTCAGGCAAGGGGCCGTACTTTCTCGAGCTGATGACCTACCGCTATCGCGGACATTCCATGTCGGACTCCAATGCCTACCGGGCGAAGACGGAGGAACGCATGTGGAGTGACAGGGACCCGGTCATTATCCTGCGCGACCGCCTCATCGAGGCGGGTGAACTGACACTGGACGAATACACCGATATGGATACCGCGGTTCTCGACGAGATCGAAGATGAGGTGATTCGCTATGCGGTCGAGTCACCCGAACCAAAGGTAGCGGACGTTGAAAAATACGTCCTTGCCGAGAATGACCCCTGGGTCAATGGCGGGGTGCAATCATGACCGAGATCATGTACTGGGAGGCGATCAGGCGCGCCCATGATGAAGAGATGGCCAATGACCCGATGGTGATTTGCATGGGCGAGGACATCGGCGTCGTGGGTGGTACCTACAAGGCCACCACCGGCCTGTATGACAAGTACGGCGAGGCGCGGGTCATTGACACACCTATCTCGGAGAACGGCTATACCGGTCTGGGGATTGGTGCGTCTTTCCTGGGCGTGCGCCCCATCATCGAGATCATGTCGGTCAACTTTGCCTGGCTCGCCATGGACCAGATCTTCAATACCGCCGCCAAGGTGCGCTATATGTCAGGTGGTCAGCTGGAAGCACCGGTGGTGATTCGTTCCCCGGGGGGGACCGCGCACCAGCTGGGTTCACAGCATTCCGCGCGCATGGAGAAGGTCTTTATGGGCGTCGCCGGCCTGCGTGTCGTGACCCCCTCCAACCCGCGTCAGGCCTATGGCCTGCTGAAATCCGCGGTGCGTTGTAATGATCCGGTGTTTATCAACGAGCACGAGCTCATGTACAACATGAAGGGCGAGGTACCTGATGACGAATATTTCCACCCGCTGGTCGGGTCCGAGATCGCCCGCGAGGGCCGCGACGTCACCCTGTTTGGCTATAACATCTCAGTGCACTGGTGCCTGCAGGCCGCTGAACAGTTGGCGAAGCATCACGGCATCGAGGCAGAGGTTATTGACCTGTATGCACTGAGTCCGCTGGACCGCGACGGCATACGCAAGTCGGTCAGCAAGACCCATCGCGCCGTCATTGTCGAGGAAGCAGAGCCGGCCGTCGGTGTCGGCGCAGAAGTGATGGCGATTATCAACGAAGAATGTTTTTTCGAGCTGGATGCTGCCCCGGTGCGCGTGTCGGCGCTGAATGTACCGATCCCCTACAACCATGCCCTGGAAAAGGCGGCCCTGCCGAACGCCAGCGACGTGGTCGATGCCGTGCGCGGGATTTTTGGTGTGTAAATATAATGAGGCTTACTTGAGTAATATCTTTGTACTTAGACGTTCAATTGGCCACAGAAGCACACGGCACAGAAGAATAAATTGCATTACAGAAATATTTCCGTGCTTTTCCGTGTGCTTCCGTGGCAAGTTTCTCAAGAGATAAGTGTCATTCGAATATGAGCATAAAGTGTTTGCTTGCCCACAAACAGGACAATTACTGAATGTCTGAACCCTACGTAATAAAAATGCCGCAACTATCCGACACCATGACCGAAGGTGTCGTGGTCAGTTGGGAAAAAAATATCGGTGATGAAATCAAGCGTGGCGATATTGTTGCCACGGTGGAAACCGACAAGGCCGTTATGGACGTGGAAGTCTTTCGTGACGGTTTTCTCTCCGGTCCGATTGCCGCGATTGACTCCGTGGTGGCCGTGACCCACCCGATTGCCTACCTGGTGGATTCCAGGGACGAGGTCAATGACAGTCAGGCCGAACAGTCGGCTGCGCCCGCAGCCGGCGTTGCCCCGGTGGCCTCTGCGCCGGCTGCTGCGGTACCGGCAGCAGCGCCATCGGGTGTCGCGGCTGTTGCTCCCACACCGCGACCGCAGGGCACCAGGGCCTCGCCACTGGCACGCAAGCTGGCGGCACAGCAGGGTACCGATATCGATCGAATCAGTGGTTCCGGCCCGGGTGGTGTGGTAACCGCGAGTGACATCCAGCGTGCGCCGGCACCGTTCGAGGTGGCGGTCCCCGGTAATGGCCGACCGATGAAATCGATGGAGAAGGCCATTTCCAGGGCCATGGCTTCGTCCATCTCCATGCCCACCTTTCGCGCAACCACGCACATTCATCTCGAGTCGTTAATGAGTGCGGCCAAGTCGGCCGGTGTCTCGGTCACCGTGGCGGTTGCCAAGGCCTGTGGGCTGGCGATGCTCGAACACCCGAAAATGAACTGGTGCTACCAGCCGGATGACAAGTTGATTGAACGTGGCCAGGTGGATATCGGTATGGCCGTGGCCGCCGATGACGGCGGACTGGTGGTGCCCATATTGCGTGCCTGTGAAGCACGCGAGTTGTCCGAACTGAACACTGACTGGAAAGACCTGGTGGCGCGTGCGCGCAGCCGCCACCTGAATCCGGAAGAATTCACCGGTGCCACCTTCCAGATCTCCAACATGGGCATGTTCGATATCAGTTACTTCGATGCCATCGCGACCCCGGGACTGGCGGCAATCCTTGCGATCTCTTCAAACACCGAGAAAGGCAGTGCCTTTACCATTACAGCCGACCATCGCGTCATCAATGGCGCGGATGTGGCGCTGTTCCTGAAGACGCTCAAGGACCTGATTCAGCAGCCCATGGACTGGATGGGTCCGGGTGGCTCGGCTATTCCGGAAGGCGACTGGGATTACGATGTGGTCGTGATCGGTGGCGGTCCGGGGGGTGAAGACTGTGCCCGCGACCTGGTGTCGCACAAGCTGAAGGTCGCACTGGTCAATGATTCACCGTTTCCCGGTGGTGAGTGCCTGTGGCGCGGTTGTATCCCGTCGAAGGCCTGGCGTGCCGCGGCCGACCGCATACGCGACCGTGCCGAGGATGCCCATCTTGGTATCACCGGTACCCGCAAGGCAAAACTGGTGTGGAAGGACCTCGAGGCACACCGTCGCAAGGTGCTGGAAACCCGCGGCGAGATGGCGCTGAAGACCGACAAGGGCGTGCGTATTGATTACCTGCAGGGGTTTGGCCAGTTTGTCGATGGCCATACGCTGGCGGTGCATACCGCGACCAACCAGGATGATCCACACAGCCGCGCAGCAATACCCACCGGTATCCCCGCGAAAACCATTACCTTTGGGTGTGCCGTGGTGGCGACCGGTGCACCGCCCTTTATTCCACCCATTCCCGGTGCCGCTGAAGGACTGGATAGCGGCGGTGTGTTGACATCAGACACGGTGTGGGCATTACCGGCAGCGCCGAAGAAGCTGGCGGTGATTGGCGCCGGTGCGATCGGCGTGGAGATGGCACAGATCTTCCAGGACTTTGGCAGCAAGGTCACGTTGCTGGAGGCACAGGATCGCATCCTGGCCGAGGTCGAGCCTGAAATTGCCAACACGTTGTCGGCGATCCTGGCTAATGAACCGCGTCTGGACGTGTATACCTCGGCCGCGGCCAATAAGATCAGTGGCGAGCCGGGGGCCATGAAACTGGCCTACACTGACAGCGGGGGCAAGAAGCACACCCTCACGGTGGACTACATCATCATGGCCACGGGTAAACGCCCGCGGCTGGATGGTCTGAACCTGGAGGATGCCGGAGTTGCCAGCGAGCGCAGCGTGATTAGTGCGGACAGCCGTAGTCGTACCAGTGTGCCGCACATCTTTGCCGTTGGTGATGTCATCGGTGGCCTGATGCTGGCGCACACTGCCGCCCAGCAGGGGCGGGTGGCGGCAGCCACCATCCTTGGCGAAAACATGCAGTATGATCAGGACCGGGATTGTGGCGTAATCTTCTCGCGGCCGCAGGCAGCCTTCGTCGGTCTATCCGTGGAGCAGGCCAGGGCGAAGGGCATGGATGTGGCCGAGGTAAAGGTCCCGATGAATATCGATGCCAAGGCGATGATCAATAACGAGACCCATGGCATGATCAAGATCGTTGCCGACAAGGCAACGCACCGCATTGTCGGCGTGCATTTCCTCGCTGACCATGCGGACACGCTTATCGGTGAGGCCGTGATGATGGTGTCAGGTAACATGACGCTGGAACAGGTCAGCGAAGCCATTCACCCGCACCCGACCCAGACGGAACTGTTTGGCGATATGGCGCGACGCTTGCTTTCACGCTTGCGTCGCAGCAGAAAAACTACCAGGGCGTAACTATGTCAGAAATCAAAAAAGTCGTATTGGCCTATTCCGGTGGACTCGATACCTCCGTCATACTCAAATGGCTGGAAGAAGTCTATCACTGCGAGGTCGTCACCTTTACCGCGGATGTCGGCCAGGGAGGGGAGATCGAACCCGCCCGTGAGAAGGCCTATGCCATGGGTGTCAAGGAAGTCTATATCGAGTCGCTGAAAGAGGAATTTGCGCGTGACTTCGTGTTTCCGATGTTGCGTGCCAATGCCATCTACGAGGGTGAATACCTGCTGGGTACCTCGATTGCCCGCCCCCTGATTGCCAAGCGCCTGGTCGAGATCGCCAAAGAGACCGGGGCGGATGCCATTGCGCACGGTGCGACGGGCAAGGGCAATGACCAGGTGCGCTTCGAACTGGGGGCGTATGCTCTCAATCCGGATATCAAGGTGATTGCCCCGTGGCGTGAATGGGACCTGACCTCACGCGAGACCCTGATGGCCTATGCGGACAAGCACGGCATCCCGGTTGATAAAATGAAGGGCAACAAGTCGCCGTATTCCATGGATGCCAATTCACTGCATATTTCCTATGAAGGGGATGTGCTTGAAGACCCCTGGGCAGAGCCGGAAGAGGAGATGTGGTTGTGGACGGTATCCCCGGAAAAGGCACCGGATACGCCCCGCTATGTTGAAATAACCTTTGAGCAGGGTGATGCGGTGGCGATCGACGGCAAGTCGCACAGCCCTGGCCAGATTATGGAAACACTGAACAGGATCGGTGGCGAGAACGGCATCGGGCGTTCCGATATTGTCGAGAACCGCTATGTCGGCATGAAATCGCGTGGCTGTTACGAAACACCCGCAGGCACCATCCTGCTGAAGGCGCACCGCGCCATGGAATCCCTGACGCTGGATCGTGAGGCCGCGCATCTGAAAGATGAACTCATGCCGCGCTATGCGACGTTGATTTACAACGGTTACTGGTGGAGCCCGGAGCGGCGCATGCTGCAGCAACTGATCGATTATTCGCAGGAACATGTCAATGGCACGGTGCGTCTGAAGCTCTACAAGGGCAACGTCATCCTGGTGGGCAGAAAGTCCGAGTCAGACAGCCTGTTTGACGAGCGTATTGCCACCTTCGAGGATGACGCCGGTGCCTATAACCAGAAGGATGCGGAAGGTTTCATCAAACTGAATGCCCTGCGCATGCGCGTTGCCGGACGCCAGAAAACGACAGATCGCCGGAAAAAGTAACTTCTCGCGGGTCTGCGCTTCCTCCAGGAGTACCCACAGGGTATAAAGGGGCGGGGGATCGGGGGAACAACGGTTTCTTTCTCTTGTAACTAATAAGGGGCGACTATCATGCGACTACTCCATACCATGCTGCGGGTCGGCGACCTCGACCGGTCTATCAAGTTCTATACCCATGTGCTCGGCATGAAACTGCTGCGTACCAGGGAATACCCGGAAGGCGAGTTTACCCTGGCCTTCGTCGGCTACGGTGATGAAGCGGAGCATACCGTCATCGAGCTCACGCATAACTGGGGCACGGACCACTATGATCTGGGCGACGGTTATGGCCACATCGCGATAGAGGTCGATGACGTCTACACGGCAACGTCAGAAGTGAAACACCGCGGCGGCAAGATTATACGCGAGGCGGGCCCAATGAATGCGGGTACCACCATAATCGCCTTTATCGAAGACCCCGATGGTTATCAAATCGAGCTGCTGGGCAAGAAACAGTAACCCGAAGCAGCGGATTTAGTCGAATGTAAATCTGCTAATCGTGCAGGGTGTGCAACCAACTCCCGCACATATTCCAGGAGTGTTTTAAAACTTTTCAGTCTATACCCGGTTTACCAGTCCTTTCTTCAGCTTGCTGCGAACCAGATCGATGTGCAGGCGCAGGTTGTAAAGCTCGTCCGAGTAGGACAGGGGAATGGTGACCTTGCGGACCTCTTCCTCTATCGCATCCAGCATGCGTATCGAGGTGTGCAGTGCGTCGGCGGTCAGTTGTTCGGGGTGTTCAACATCGAGGTCTTTCAATTCCCGGTACCAGCGATAGACCTTCTTGCGTGCCTGCCAGCGATAGGTAGGTGGCATGATCTTGAACAGCGGTATCAACAGGGTCAGCAATGGAATCAGCATGATCTTCATGCGATCAATCAGGTTGGCGGTCCAGAACGGCAGGTAGCGCTGCAGGAAGGGAGGTCCGTGTTTGAAATAACGACGGGCATCATCATTGAGCGGGAATTCAAGATTTCTGTCATTGGGAAAGTAGCCGGGCTGGTCAAACAGGCTGCCGTCGCCATGCACTTTCTCTGCCGCCTGCAGTAACAGGCCAACCAGGGCAGGGTGAAAGTCATCGCGTACCACGAGATTGGTCGTTGCTGCCAGCAGCGTTGTATCACGCGGCGGTATATTCTCCTGCAGGTCAATGGTGCCCTCGGGCAGGGTAATGCTGGACAGGGAATGGTGCAGGCGCGTGTAGGCGCCGGCACGCGCAAAGGACATCAGCTGTATATCCTGTCGGCGTAACAGTTTCTGGACCAGCGGTGACTGCACCGAGGCTACGAAAAAGGCGGCGTCTACCTTGCCACTGATCAGTGCCTCTGCGGCCTGCTGTCCACCCACCGGCAGAATATCACCGCTGTTGAGGCGATTGTCCTCGAGCAGGATCATGGCCACAGCATGTGTGCCACTGCCGGGTTCTCCGGCTGCGATGCGTCTGGACTGTAAGTCAGTGAGCCGGGTCAGTGTGCCTGCTCCCCGATAGAAAACCCACAAGGGTTCATAATAGAGACTTGCGAGAGACAGCAGTTCCGGGTTGCCTGCCGCGCCCGCGATGCCTCCCTGAACAAAGGCGATATCGACGCCGTCACGATCATTTTCAAGCAGTTGCAGGTTCTCGACAGAGCCTGCCGTTTCCAGGATATTCAGCGTGATCTCTTCTTTCGCAAGCACCGCCTGGTAACGTTCGGCAAACAGCAGGTAGGCACCACCCGGCTGGCCCGTGGCGATGGTGATGGTGTCGGGTGGTGCAGGATTGACGAATTGCCACGCAACAAAACAGCCCACAAGAGCAAGAATGATGGCGGGGCCCAGTGTTTTTAATTGCATGCGGAAGATCCCGTGAATGCGTATTGCCGGGAGGAGGGTTCCGGCAGTAAAAGCAGCTCTATTCTTTCAGTAACAGGGTGACGCTGCCATCCTCGATTTGAATATTATCAACGCCGTCAGCGAAGGCTTTCCAGAACCCCTGCTCTTGGCCGTAGTGCTCGACCAGGTCGATGTTCTTCATGCCACCCAGCCAGGCGTTGGGAATGGGTACACCCATGACGCTGATACCTTTCAGTATCACAATGGGGCGGTTGTCTCGATAGGCGAGTTCCATACCGGCACGTACCTTGAGAATCTGTCCCCCCATGACAGGAAAGTCTTCATCAACCGGGACCAGTAACTTGGCGCTCATCAGGTTTTCGGATAAGTCGATGGCCAGTTTTTTCGCCAGGTCAGTATTTTTGGCCAGCATGCCATTCAATTCGCGTTCAGTGATCGTGATGCTGCGGCTGGCGCCTTCTTCACTGTAAGCCTCGGGCTCGAGGGTATCGTTGGCGGTATCTTGCGTACGTTGTTCCGCCTTGGCGGTCCCGCGAGTGCGGCGAGACTGGATGCTGTCAATACGTTCCAGCTTCTGTTCCAGTACCTGCTCTTCGCTGGCGGAGAGTTGCACCGGCTTGAATTCGGCAGGGAAAATATAGGTACGAATGACCCAGAAGGTCAGTGCCGCGGTCACGATGATGGTGACCAGTACGATCAGGAATAATTTCAGGCCGCTGCTGCCGTTGCCCGGTTCATTCAGTGTGGTGTCGGTATTCATAGCTGAATAGTGACGGAAAAGGGCAGGACAGTAAACTGTCAGCAGGATTTCCGTTGTGCCGGCTTCTGGCAGGCCGCGATTTTGCACTATACTGTGGCCGCTGCAGTGATACTGGAGGTCGTTATGAGATGGAAAACGGGGCGCAGAAGTTCGCACATCGAAGATCGTCGCGGTACCCGGGTGGGCGGGGGACTGTTCAAGGGGGGAATTGGCACTATCGTGCTCGCCCTCGGGCTTGCCTACTTCCTGGGGGTCGATCCCAGTATCCTGTTGCAGCTGCAGCAGTCCGGCGCACCCTCCGGGACCGGGACTGAGTATCAACCAACGGCAAAAGAACAGCAGCAGGCCGATTTCGTCTCCGTGGTACTGGCCGATACCGAGGACACCTGGTCTGCAATCTTCGAACAGGCCGGACGTCGCTACGAGGAACCGTCACTGGTACTGTTTACCGGCCGGGTGAGTTCCGCCTGCGGGCTGGCGAGTGCTGCCATGGGGCCGTTCTATTGCCCGGCCGATAAAAAGGTCTATATCGACCTGGCATTTTTTGACGACCTGCAAAGCCGCCACGGTGCCTCCGGCGACTTTGCGCAGGCCTACGTGATTGCACATGAAGTCGGTCATCATGTGCAGAACCTGCTCGGTATCAGTACCCAGGTCAGAAAGGCACAACAGGGGGTTGGCAAGGCGGGCGCCAATGAACTGTCTGTGCAGCTTGAATTGCAGGCCGATTGCTTTGCGGGTCTCTGGGGTAACCATGCCGATCGCAGCCGCGACATACTGGAGCAGGGCGATATCGAAGAGGCGCTGAACGCAGCCTCTGCCATCGGAGATGATCGCCTGCAGAAACAGGCGCAGGGGCACGTGGTGCCGGAATCCTTTACGCATGGGTCATCTGCGCAACGCGTTCACTGGTTCAGGCAGGGAATTACGACAGGTGATTTCGCCGACTGTGACACGTTTGGATCATGAGCACCCTGATCGCCACTGGGAGGGCGCTGCGCACATGAAGTTCCTGACCCTTGAAGATGGCCAGCCCGGTGCCTTGCTGGATATGACTGTGGTCGATATCAGGGCTGCGGCCCGTGAGCTGTCGACGGACGTTGGGATCGATACGCTGGAATCGCTGGTACAGGCCGGCGACGCAGCGGCGGCAGCGGTCTGGACACTGGCACAGCAGGCACTGGCCGCGGGTGTCGCCTGTCGCCCCCTTGCTGATGTCAGGCCCATGGCGCCGATCCCGGTACCGCGGCGCAATATCTTTTGCCTCGGCAAGAACTACCTGGAGCATGCGCAGGAGATTGCCGCGAAGATGAAGCAGTCGAGCGAGGCACCCCGCGAGCCCATTATTTTCACCAAGGCTACCACGGCGGTGATTGCGCCCGGTGCACCGATTCCCGCCTACCAGGCCTATACCCGCAAGCTGGACTACGAGGCTGAGCTGGCACTGGTGATTGGCAAGGGCGGGCGGGACATTGCACCCGGGGAGGCCTGGGAGCACGTGTTCGGCTATACGGCGATTAACGATATCTCCGCGCGTGACCTGCAAAAGAACCACCATCAGTGGTTTCGTGCCAAGAGCCTGGATGGCTTTGCCCCCATGGGCCCACTGCTTGTGCACCGCAGTGCGATGCCGGAGCCGGCAAACATCGAGGTCAAATGTTTTGTAAACGGCGAACTGCGCCAGCGTGATACCTTCGACAGGCTGATTTTCGATGTGCCGACAATGATATCGGTGTTGTCGGCGGGCATGACTCTGTTGCCCGGTGACATCATTGCAACCGGCACACCGGCCGGCGTCGGCATGGGCTTTACTCCGCCCAAATATCTGCAGCCCGGTGATGAAGTGGTGGTCGATGTGACCGGTGTGGGTGAACTGCGTAACCCGGTAATTGCCTAGGCCGCCGGGCTAGCGGACGTTGGCAAAGAACTTCAGGGCAGGTGTCGGCAGATTCAGTTCATGGCTGAGCTGGATGAGGATGACGCGCAGCAGGCTCAGCCAGATGCCCGCCTGTTCGAACTTGCGTGAATCAGTGATGACATAACTGTCCATGGTGACCGGTGTGGTGACCCTGGCGACCTGTTCGCTGAACAGCAGGTCTTCCAGTACCGGTTCTTCAGGAAAACCACCCAGCTCGTTAAACAGTGACTTGCGAATGAACATCGCCTGGTCACCGTAAAAGACCCGTGTACAACGGCAGCGAAAATTATGCAGCCAGGAAACCAGTCGCAGTCCCCGCTGGCTGCCAGAGAAGCGGTGCCGGAAGCCGCCGGCAAGGGTCGTCTCGGGTAGCTGCTGTATGGCTGTCAGGGCGTTCCCGGGGAGCAGCGTGTCGGCATGCAGGAACAGCAACCATTCCCCCTGCGCATGTCGGGCACCGCTGTTCATTTGACTGGCGCGTCCAGTGCGGCTGCTGTGTAACCGGATACGGTCGTCCGCCTTGATCAATGCAAGCGTGTTGTCGCTACTGCCACCATCGATTGCCAGTACTTCATAATCGCCTGGCTGCGAGAACAAGCGCTGCAGTGTTGCCGGCAGTGCCTTTTCTTCATTCAGCACGGGCATGATCACAGAGATCATGCGCAGGGTCCGCGTATCCAGTCAGGCAGGTTGTCCAGCAGGTCAGTACTGTATTCCCCTGGATCTTCATCCAGCGAGACAAATACATCCGACATTTCGTCAATGATACTGTGTACCTGCTGCAGGTAGTCAGCAGCCAGCGCCTGGATCCGTCCGCTATTGGCAGGTTCCGAGACTGTTTGTTGCCGCAGCATACGCAGTCCAAATGCGTAATGGCTGCGCTCCTGGCGCAGTAATATCCGTCTCAGACGCCTGAAGCCAATGCCGTGATTATCCATGCCCCGATTCAGGCGGGAGATGATCTGCTCACCAAAACCTTCCAGCACGATCTGTGAACCCGTCAGCGAGTCACAGAGATCGTTGTTATCCAGGGCGTGTTGCAGGCGTCTACCATATCGCTGCAGCGTTTTCGGTGCCTGGTAATGATGTCTGGGCGTCAGCCATTCTGCAGCACGGCGATAAAAGGCTGCATGTGAGGCTTCCTGGCGCGCTTGCGTAATCAGGAAACGTCGGGCACGGGGATCACCGATCCAGCGAGCCTGTTGGCGGGCGCAGTCGTGCGCCAGCTGTTCACCGAACTCGAGGGCTGTGAACAGGCGCGTCACCTGGCGCCGGGTCTCAGGGTGCATCATTCAGTGACCAGTTATAGCGATCACCTGCAATCCGCGTGGTGTCGGCAAGCATATCTTTCAGTGGTGGCGCGGCATAGCGTTTCAAATGATTAATAACATCGCTATCCGATTTCCCGAAGTCATCCCTGAACCAGCTGTAGATGCTGGAGACAAACAGCTTGCCGTCCGTGAACGACACGCCACGCGGGTCGTTGACGAAGGCTGTTGCTGCCTGGTCCAGCTGCAGTTCAATGGTGTCGGCCTTATAGGCGCTGGTCGACAGATTCGGGCAGCCGAGTGACGCGCAGTTCAGCGCGTAATGCAGACGCGGGTCCTGCCATATGGGTCGCAGGATACGGTGCTCGATGTCGTTCAACGACACCTGCTGGTCCTCGATGGACAACAGTTTCTTCCCCCACGGGCCATCCGCAAAAAATCCGGGACTGATGTCGATGTCGCGAATACTTTCAACCGGGTAATGCTGCAGGACGATGTCGATCGTCACCGCGTTATAAAGGTTTATCCAGTACGCAAGCTGCTGTTCCGCGTTGTAGCGGCGGATCGGCAGTTGTTCCAGTGCAGTGATATAGCGTTTGAGTTGCTGCCGGTCGACATCACTGACCTGTGAGTAGCGGACACGATTAATGCCATCTTCTCCCTGCAGCACGTATTGCCCGAGGAACATGTTCCATCCGGAATGATCGATTTGCTGTGTGGCCTCGGGGACACTGGAATCCCAGTAAGCCCAGCGCTCGGCTTTCGGTGCAAACAGGCGTTCGAGGGCGTTCGCCTGTACCATGCCGGCCAGCAGTGGCAGCAGCAATGCGGCGATCAGCGCACTCAATCGCGGTAAGGGCTGGTGGACGCTGTGCATGATGTCCATGTGGGCATCGTTCCTGTGTGCGGGTTAACCCGTCTCTACTGTCTGAGCAGTTTAAGACTTCCAGCAGGCAGAAATGTTCAATGCAACCGGGTGTTTTGTGGCCTGCTGGTGACGCCCGTCAGGTTGATGCAATTACCTGTAATAATACTGTGGATAGGCCGGTCGGCGCTGTTGCGGGTAATAACCCTGTGCAGGTGTGCGCCTGTCAGGCTGTGCGGGCACTGCCGGTTGTGCCGGTTGTGCCGGTTGTGCCGGTTGTGCCGGTTGTGCCGGTTGTGCCGGTTGTGGTACCTGGCTGGCCGCTATCGGTGCAGGCGCCATTGGCACCGGCTGGGATTTTGGTTCCGGTTCAGTTGCGGCTGGAACAGCGGCTGCTTGTGGTTGGCTCCGCGGTTTCCCTGTATTTGGAGTATCCGGGTGTGTCCAGTCGCCGTTAATCTCTGCTGGTCCCTGCATGGGTTCAGCAGGTGGTACAGTCGCGACATTCGTCGTCGTGTCCTGTGTGTCGACGGGTACGTCCACCGCTGCAGGGGTCTCGACTTCGGTGCTTTCCTGTGTTGCCACAACCGCACTGCTGTCGTCGCTCTCGGGCCAGAAGTAGTAGCCCAGCAATAGCGTGGCACATAACAGTCCGGCGGCCAGGGCAGGTTGAAAGGCAACTGTCCGTTTCGCGGGCTGTTGCGGAGGTGGTGAAGTCGGCAGGGTGGGTTTCGTCTGCTCTGCGGGTAACGTGGCACCTGCGGCCTCGTCGACTGCCAGGGCGGGTTCAGACGTGACACGGCTGTCGCCGGATGAGTCCGTGTTAGTACTGCTTTCATCCATGATGGTTGCCACTGTTGTCCGGGCTGCCTCTGCTTGTTGCGGGTTTTCCTGCAACGGTTGCTCAGTCGAAAATTCAACCAGCGCATCATCGTCGACAGGCATTTCTGCCGCTATCCTGATCAGGCTATCGTCGTCAAGATGTGTTTCTGCCGCCTGTTTTCGGGTCCTTGCAAGCACTGCCTGTCCTTTTTCTGCCTGGCTGGCCTTGACCGCCTTCAGTGCACTGGCTGCCTGGGCTGACATCCAGGACAGCGACTTGCTGTCTTCCGGGGTGCCGTTAGCATTGCTTGGGCTGGTCTGTTTTGACGCAGGGATTTCATGCTGTTGAGCGCTGGTAACGCCTTTCCTGCCGGTCGCTTTTTTTGAAACTTTTTTTGCAAGCGGCTTTTTTTCAGTAGATTTTTTGGCAACAGCCTTTTTCGCGGCTGTCTTCTTCTTTACGGCAGTGCTGCTGCTGCGGGTCTTGCGGGCAGTGGTCTTGGCGACTTTCTTGCTGCTGGCAGCTTTCTTTGTCTTGCTTGCAGGAGTCTCTGCTGGTGCCGTTTTGACCGTCGTGCCACTCATGGTTATCTAGCTGCTACCCGTTACTGGTGTATTGAGGCGCAATCATTCCTAAAATTGACTGCATATTCAACCTGCATAATCCTGAGAGTATACCCGTTGCAGCTTGCCCGTTGATCATTAAGTAACTGATTGGAAAACCTGAACAATTGAACTGTCGTCATATCAGCGCAGCTTTCACTGGCGGCACCCACCCGGCATATGAGGGTTTAGATGCCGGGTGGTTAGCCAATCATGGTGTCACGAACCCACTTGCCTGCCTTTTGCCCGTATTCAAACAGCAATAACCCGGAAAGGATGGCAGCGGTTCCGATCAGAGCCTCCGTTTGCAAGGCTTCGCCATTCAGAAGGTGCCCGAGCAGCAGGGCAATCACGGGCGTGATCACCGTGATCAGGGCAACACGGGTCGTATCCACATGTTTCAGCACGTAATAGTACAGTGCGAACCCGAGCACCGAACCGATTACACCGAGGTAGACAATGGCGACGATGGCCCGTGTTGGCACCCTGGCCGGCAATGGCTCGCCCGTGACAATATAGAGGCCAAGCAATAACGGCACGGTCACGATTAGACCGCCGATCGTGGTCGCGAGCGCCGGCACATCATCGGCACCGATACGTTTTATGGCAACCGCGCTCGCGGAGTAGGCAATCACCGAGAAGACCATACCGGCGATGCCGTACGCGGCCTGTGGGCCAAGCGTCTGTGAGCCCAGCAACATCACCGCCAGACCGGCAAGACCCAGCAGCATGCCGATTATGCGTGACACCGTCAGTGCCTTTTCTGCAAGCCACAGCGTAGCCATGACGCCGGTGATGATCGGCGCCAGCCCGAACAGTACCGACATCCACCCGGAGGGGATGAACTGGGATGACCAGTACACCGATGTCATGGCAAAAAAAAGACCCAGACCTGCCGCGATATAGGTGCGGCGAGCCGCGGCGTGCCATGGCAACCTGATGCTGAGCAGGGTGGCAACCAGCAGGCCAACCACAACACCCAGCAGCATGCGGCTGGTAATGCCAAACAGGTAACCCACTTCGTCGCCACTCCACTGAATGGCCAGCGGTGTGGTCGACCAGATCAGGATAATACTGATATAAGCTGCCGGGACTGACACGTTCTTGCCTCCGCAAGGCGCACTCACTACACATGGAATAAAAAAGGCCGCAGGATTTGTACCCTGCGGCCTTTGAAGATTGCTTCTTTGATCGGTATCGCTATACGACGGGCATCCTCAAAGCACCACGGGTGCCTGCCTTGACATGCCATACGGACAGTCGCTGCTTGCGGGCAATCATCAGGATGCGGAGGTGAGTCATCATGGTGCCGAGTTTTTCAGACGAGTATCGGTCTGTCAACCCCGCTTAATAGGGTTGCTTGGTAAGGACCCTGATCTTCTCAATATCGCTGTACCTGAAACGGAAGGTGTACATGCCGCTACCTGCATGCTGGGCCAGTTCAAGCCGGTTAGCGGATGCATTGACCAGACGGTATTCTTTTTCGACGACGTTCTTGCGCGTGACCTTGACAGTTGAGCCTACGTACTTGGGTGCGTCGGCGACCTTGATGGTCACGTAGGCAAGGCGGTAGCGTTCCTGCACGGGTTTTACTTTCTTGTCGATTTTATCGAAATCCAGGCGACCCTTCTCTGCTGCCTTGGCCTCTACAGCTGCAGCGGCAGCCAGGTTTTCTGCCTGCAGGGCCAATTCTCTTTTTGCCTGCGCCAGTAATCTCGAGGATTGCATATCAAGACCGGATTGCTCATCAAATGACTGGCTGACCGAAATTAGCGACTGTGTGTCCCGTTCGGTCAGTGTATGTGTCTTAATGCCTTCCTTGACCTGCTGGCTGGCATGCAGCAGTTCCCAGCCCCCCCAGCTGGAGAACAGATAGAGCCAGAGAGCGATCGCGGCTATCGAGGTTGTCATGTAGGCAAGGAAGGGTGCCTTGTCTGCTCGCCAGTGCTTGATGCCGAAAACGACGGCGCTGAACGGGGAGAGCAACAAAACAGCCATTCCCCATCCGGTGTGTGTGTGAAATGCGCGGCTGACAAGCCAGATGTAGGTTAGAAAGGCGGTGAATCCGGTGAGCAGGGCGATCAGGGAGAGTGTGTTCATTGCGTAAGATTCACGTCCACATTATGTAGTATGAGTCCCTATCGGCGTTTACGGCATCACTCTTGAACCTGCAAGTGGCTGATTTCCGACGTAACGCGCAGACCATCACGTGCGTGGGTCACGTTTACGTGAAGGGTGCCTCTGCCGGCTCAATAGTGGGGGGGCGGCGGCTCTTCACCCGGGAGGGCATCGTGTGTCGATGACAGGCCGCGGATCATGGCTTTGAGGTGCTCGATGGCCGCTGACTGGGCGTTGACGAGTTGTTCCTGCTGCAGCAGTGTTCGCGTCAGTGCCTCGATAGAGGCCTCCTGGTGCATGAGTCGAATTTCCAGTGTTTCAATGCGAGAAGCTAACTCATTGTCATTCATGTATTTTCCTTGGTTACCCAGGTGGGTGACTGCTATAGCCTGGTGCTGATTGCCGCGGATGCCTGTTTCGCTTTTTCAATGGCTTTTTCGATGTCCACGTCCCTTGCGAGAGCCACCCCCATGCGGCGCTGGCCATCGACTTCAGGTTTGCCGAACAGGCGCAATTGCGTATCCGGTTCGGTGAGTGCGGACTCAATGTGTTCAAAACAAACCTGGTTGGAACTGCCCTCGACCAGTATCACGCTGGAAGCGGAGGGTCCCAGCTGGCGAATAACAGGTATTGGCAGCCCCAGGATGGCACGGGCATGCAGAGCAAACTGCGACAGATCCTGTGAGATCATGGTGACCATGCCGGTGTCATGAGGGCGCGGTGAGACCTCGCTGAAGATCACGTCATCACCCTTGATGAACAGCTCCACCCCGAAAATACCACGACCGCCCAGGGCCTCGGTCACTTTCCCCGCGATATCTCGCGCACTGGCCAGGGCCAGTTCACTCATGGGTTGTGGTTGCCAGGACTGGCGATAGTCTCCATCAATCTGGACATGGCCAATCGGCTCGCAGAACGAGGTGCCACCGCTGTGACGCACCGTGAGCTGGGTAATTTCATAATCAAAGTCGACGAAACCTTCAACAATGACCTTGCCGGCGCCGCTGCGCCCGCCCTGCTGTGCGTATTCCCAGGCTGTATCAATGTCCTCGACTGTTCTGATGGTGCTTTGTCCCTTGCCGGATGAACTCATGATGGGCTTTACAATACAGGGCAGGCCGACGGCGCTGATGGCACGCGAAAACTCGTCGCGATTCGCGGCAAACCGGTACGGTGACGTGCTGATGCCCAGTTCTTCCGCGACCAGCCGCCGTATGCCTTCCCGGTTCATGGTCAATTGCGCCGCGCGGGCGGTGGGGATGACGGTGTAACCTTCCGACTCCAGTGCGGCGAGTGTATCGGTTGCGATCGCCTCGATTTCCGGCACGATATAGTCCGGTATTTCCCGTTCAATCACCGCGCGCAGGGCGTTGCCGTCGAGCATGGAAAGCGTATGACTGCGATGAGCAACTTGCATGGCCGGGGCGTTGTCATAACGGTCAGCGACGATAATTTCCACGCCAAGGCGTTGCAACTCGATCACGACTTCCTTGCCGAGCTCGCCGCCGCCACAAAACAGCACACGGGTGGCGCTGGGGGAAAGAGGGGTACCTATACTGGCCATGTGGGATATTCCTGTCAGGATGTATGTCGAGAATGACGATAATTGCCCATTATAATGAAGACGATTGTACTGTTAATTACCCGGGCATGTTTTTCGCCCTGAAGGGATGGTTCCAGTGATGAAACGATTAGCTCAATTTCTGTTCGCCGCGCTACTCGGCATTGCCGGCACGGTGTTTGCGGACTATCCCATTGAGGTGATCGAGCTTAAATCTCGTCCCTACGAAGAAATCCTGCCGCTTGTACAGCCCTTCGTCGGCAATGACGGCACGGTTACCGGTATGGGCAGCAGCCTGGTAATCAAGGCTGCGCCGGAGCAGGTGAGGGAAATCAAGCGGTTACTTGCCACTCTTGATCGCCCACCAAAACGACTGCGGATCGTGGTCGATAACGGCGACGACAGGACACGCAGTTCGAGAGGCTACCGTGCCAGTGCCGATATCAAGACAGGTAACGGTCAGATCAGCATCAATTCCCCCGGTTATCCTGTCGACAGTTCGCGTGGAGAGGTTCGCCTGCATGACAGGCGCAGCACAACAACACAATCGTCACAGCAATTTGTACAGGCCATGGAAGGCCAGCCGGCCTACATCAGCAGCGGGCTGCAGGTGCCGCTGCGGACCACTGAACGCTACTATGGTGGTGGCATTCCCTATCAGCGCACGACCACGCAACTGCACGATGTGACGCGTGGATTTTATGTGGTTCCCCGTGTCAGCGGCGATGCCGTGACGCTGGAGATTGCACAGCACAACGATCAACCCGGTCGGCGCTACGGTGTCGTTGATACGCAGCGCATCGATAGCGTGGTACACGGACGCCTTGGAGAGTGGATCGACCTCGGGGGACAGGATACAACGGAGAGCGCACATCAGGGTGGCCTCGGTCGATCCGTCAATTCACAGCAAGGGCGTTTGCAGGGAGTCCAGGTAAAGGTCGAATGCCTGAATTGCGACGATAACCGGTAATCATGCGGGGCTGCTGATCCTGGCAGGAGCACACAACACCGGTGTGGACCAGAAGCCTATAGTTTGGCGTATTTAGTCATGTGGTAAGGTGCTGTATCGGGTGATAATCACACAGACAGTGTTCAGGAGACGAATAACAGTCATCATGGCCGAGAAAAGTACACGGCTGAAAGCGGATGTGAGCGTCGCCAGTCGGCAAACCGTGCCGCAACACCTGACTGGCTGGCTGTTGTTGCTTACCCTGGTGGTTTTACTGCTAACGGCCCCGGTCAGTGCTGCTGCCCAGCAGGCAGAGGATCTGGATACCACTATCCAGCACCTGATTACCTATGTCAGGGAATCGGATGTGACGTTTGAACGCAATATTTCCCGTCATGATTCGGCTGAAGCCGCTGCGCACATTGAAAAGAAATATCGGCACTTCAGGGACGAGATCGATACACCCGAGCAGTTTATCGAACGTTGCGCAACCGCCAGCCTGGTGACAGGAAGGAAGTATCTCATTATTGACAGTCAGGGCGACGAGATACCTGCAGGGGAATGGCTGAACACAGAACTGGCCCGTTACCGGCAGCAAAATGCGCAGCAGTGAATTATTCACACGCGAGACAGGGCAGACTGACATGGAGTACAGAATGAAGACGACGAAAAGATGGCTGGACAAACAACGGATTCGGGTTGCCACTGCCAGTCTGCTGGCCAGCGTGCTGTCCCTGCAGGGGTGTGCGACTGCAGAACTGCACAGCCAGCTTGATGCACGTTCATTTGAGTTGCCTGCAGCGTCTGCTGTGCCGGTGAATACGGACGATCATTTTACCCTGCGAGTAATGACCCTGAATGTTGCCCATGGCCGTGGAGAGGCATTCCATCAATTGTTTCAGAAGTCGGATACGATTGTCCGGAACCTGGATGAGATCTCAGCCATGCTGAAACGGGAGCAAGCGGATGTGGTTGCCCTGCAGGAAGCCGATGCGCCTTCATTCTGGAGCGGCAATTTCCACCACGTTGACTACCTGGCAAGACAGGCCTCGTATTCGAGCGCAGTTAACGGCACACATGTTGATGGACCGGGACTGGCCTACGGGACTGCGTTACTGGCAAATACCGATCTTCGTGATGCAGAGTCCGTTACCTTTAATCCGGACATTGCCCTGACACCCAAGGGGTTTGTCGTCTCGACCGTTGGGTGGCCAGGTCAGCCGCATGTACAGGTGGACGTGGTTTCGCTGCATCTGGACTTCTCCAGCGAGATGACGCGGCGGCAGCAGGCGCTGGAATTGATCGAGTTTATGCGTGGCAGGAATCGGCCCATGATTGTCATGGGGGACTTTAACGCCGACTGGGGTGCGAGTGATGCGACCGTCCGGCTGATAGCCAGCGAACTGGGCCTGAATGCATACGAGCCGGATGGCGCGGGGCAGAATACCTTTCCCTATCGCGGCAAGCGCCTCGACTGGATACTGGTTTCCAGTGACCTGGAGTTTCGGGAATACCAGGTCGTCTCCGATGCAGTTTCAGATCACCGTGGTGTTGTCGCGGAACTGGGTCTGCGAACGCAGTTTGTGAAGAACGAGTTTCAATAATTAATCCATTTCCAGGGCCTGTTGCCAATGGCGAGGCAGAACAGGCCTTCATCAGCCCGAGCCAGACTGTTTATCAGTCGTCCTGTCCTGCCTTTCACCGGATGATTCCCGTATCAATCCCTACACTTGACTGTTAACGGTCTTCAATCTTGACTTTTTCTTCATCCTCAACAACAGGCTCTTCTGCCATCTCCTTGGTCTTGTCCCAGGCATCACTTGACGCTTCCTTGGTTTTTTCCCACGCATTGCTGGAAGCTTCCTGGGTCGCATCAACTGCTTCAGACGTGGCCTCCTTGGTGTCATCCCAGGCCTCACTGGCGGCTTCTTTCTGATCATCTGAACAGGCGGAAAGGAACAACAGTCCACTACACGCTGCGGCAATACCCAATGTTTTTAAGGCTGTGTTGAATGAAAGTAAATGTTGCATCTTGTGTTCTCCTTTTTGGCTGAAAAATCGAGCAGTTCGTTGCTATATTAAGGGCTCGGTTGCTTGACTCGCCATGTCGCGCGAGGCGCGTGCAAGTATATTGCATAATTCTTGTGGATGCCCGGGTTGCGTGAAGCCGTAACCATCATTGCCCCGGGAGCGGATAAGACGCGCTGCCGTGCAATCCCGGGGTTCCGCGGCTACGGGTTGTTAATTTGCCGGGGTGCGGGATAATGGTTGCCTGCAAGCCCGTGTGCTGTCTGCGAAGATTCCGGATGTGCTGGAATGCGGGCCGCCATCGCAGCCACACATCAGCAAGATTAACGAGAGCTTTATGTTCGCCTATTTTACACCTGAACACCTGTACAGGCCCGCTGCCGCTTTGCTGGTATATCTGCTGTCGATGCCGACGCTGTCTGCCGCAGAAGTGCTGCGCAGTGCCAACGAGGAAAACGGGCTCGAAAAATGGCACTTCATTGAGGGAGATATCGAGATTGAACTGGTGCAGCGCCTGCCCGATCAGACGCGTGCCCTGTTCATGAACCATGCGTTTTCAAAAGAGGTGATCGAGCAACTGGCACAGAGCTGCATGTTCCAGACCATTATTCGTAATTCGGGGAAATCCTCAACGGGACAAGCAGTTGCCATCGATTTAACGCAATGGCGCATGCACCATACCGGCAAGACAGGCAACATATTGCTGAAGGAACCGTTGCTCGCGTCATGGTCGGATGATGATGCCGACCCGGCAGCAAAGCTGGTGATACGCTGGGGCATGTTCCCCACGCAGCAGGAATATTTGCCGGGCGACTATAACTGGGGGCTGACGGCCTATGGCATACCGCCTGGTTCAACGTTCGACCTGCTGGTCAGCTGGCAGGAAGGGTCGGTGCAGCATCGCGGTGAAATCAGGGACATCCTGTGTGCACCGGATGTCGACAAGTTGAAATAAAAAAATGTATTGAAAATAATCGCTTAATGAGCTTGGGGTGTTATGAAGAGCATTGTTAATCTTGTAGTTTGCTGGTTGCTGTCCACCGCCGTATTCGCCGGACAGAGCCTGACACCCGTGCCCGGAAACGTTGTGGCACCCGATTTCACCCTGCAGGATACCCGCGGCGTGACACATACGCTGTCCGATTACAGGGGCAGGCCGGTGATTATCAATTTCTGGACGACCTGGTGTCCGCCATGCCGGGAAGAACTGCCATCGATGAACCGTGCCTGGCAGATGATAGAGGAAGAGGGAATCGCCATGCTGGCGATTAACATGGGTGAAGACGAGGACACCATCTTTATTTTCTCGGCAGACTACCCGACAGATTTTCCTGTCCTGATGGACAGGAGCGGCGAAGTGATCGAACAGTGGCCGGTTAAAGGCCTGCCTACAACCTATGTAATTGCACCGGATGGCACCATTGCCTACCGCGCCATTGGCAGTCGGGAGTGGGATGAAGAAGAATTGCTGGACACTGTACGGGCGCTAAAGACTTCTCACGCCCACTGATTCAAGACGGGGGACTGGACTCTGTTCGTCACTCTGTCAGGGGTGTTGATGTGCAATGTGTGTGACAACGAATCCAGTCCCCTTTACTGGTCCGGGTCATGAATGCCCCGGGCCGTAATCAAGTATCGCGTCATAATGACGTGAGAAACCGGGATGAGGGTCACGCTTCACAGGATCGTTCGGATAGTACCGCTTGTGTCAGGGAAGACTGCTGCTGACGTTATCTTCCCCGTATTCAGATTCCAGTCGTTGCCGCAGCTGCGCGTACAAGCGCAGCGATGTCTCGCCCGGGGGACTGTTGTTGGTATTGTAGAGGTACAAAGCGATTCTGCCATCCGTCTTGTCAATATGAATATCTACCCGGATGCTGTTGTCTTCCAGTGACTGGAATAACAGCCTGTATTCGCCATATTTTTCGGCAACGGCAACCGATTGTTCTGTAACCGGGTCTTTCACGCGCAGCTGCTGATAACCGAGGTCGGTCATCATGTGCGTCACTTCCTGAGGGGCATACTGTACGCCTTGAACATGCCGCGAATTGACTTTCAGGGTTATTGCCTGTTGTGTTGCGCAGGCCGTCATCAGCGCCAGCAGCAAGGTGATCAGCACTGCGATTGCCGCGCGCGGATAGCGGAGAAATAGCGCAGCGGAGTGCACGCCGGGTTTGTCGTTGAACATGATGACCGCCTTGAATGTGAGTGTTGATGACAGGCCCATTGGATTGACTGCTTATACTAGCCTAATAATCCGCGTGCAGAAATGGATCTCCGGGATTGCCACGGTAGATTTGTAACAACCCGTTCAGGACCGGTTTAAACCGCGAGGTCCTCGTCGACATCCGATGGATTTTGGTTCACTATACGCCGCTGAACGACCGGTGCAGGCACACAACTCCCGGGAACAGCAGCCAGGGTGATCGCTGCTGCCGGTACCGGGTTTGAATATACAGGAAGCGAGGAGAGAATCATCATGAGGTTGATAATGCACGCGGGCTTGCTGGGATTGCTTCTGGCCTTGCCTCTGGCGAGTGCCTGGGCTGAGGAAGACGAGGAGGCAAGGTACGCGGACACAGTCCAGGTCTTTTTGAACGCCGGAGAGAGTGGCGCCTTTTTTGACAACAGTTATGGCTACGCGATCTTTCCTACTATCGGTAAGGCCGGATTTGTCGTCGGCGGAGCGTATGGCAAGGGACGTGTCTACATCGGTGGCAATCATGTCGGTGACACCACGATGACACAGCTATCAGTGGGCTTTCAGCTGGGTGGTCAGGCTTACAGCGAGATCATCTTTTTCCAGGATCAGCGCGCATTTGACGAATTCCGCGACAACTTCGAATTCGGCGCCCAGGCAACTGCCGTGGCGGTTACGGCCGGCGTTTCGGCTGGTGCGTCGACTACCGGCGCCTCTGCCGGTGCCAGCGGGGGTAAAAACGATGCAACTACCGTCGGCAGCTATTACAAGGGAATGGCCGTGTTTATTGTTGCCAAGGGTGGCTTGATGTACGAGGCAAGTGTCAGCGGACAAAAGTTTACCTACACACCGAAGTAAAGAAGGGCATACGTTCATGCAAGGTTAATCCCTGCCTGGTTGCCTGCGGCGCGGGCAAACAGGCAGATTGTATTGGGGATGCCTTCAGGGTTCAGCGGCGCCAGTTGCGCGCTATCCAGTAGTCGGTGCTGAAATACCGTCCGGCCCCCGCAAAAAACAGCGCCAGAAGCATGATGAAATAGGTGGCGGCAAATTCGATGCCGTTATTCAGCACTACAAAGCTGCCATTCTCGGTCAGCCAGTTGTAGTTACCGTGTTCGCGCAGAATTTCCCTGGCCACATCAAGCCGTTCGATGGCACCTTCCGTGCGTGCCGTCGCAAATACGCCCGTGCCCTCGGCAATCGCCAGCCAGCCGTTCTGTAAGTGCACAGTGACCATGGCCACGACCATGGTGACCATCAGGGGTATCGATACCCAGCGCACCGCCAGCCCGATTAACAGCAGCATGGCGCCGAAGTATTCAGTATAGGAGGCCAGGTACGCGAATACTTCGGGGAAGGGCAGACCAAGCCCCCATTCGACATTGCCGAACCAGTCAATGATGTCCTGCTTGGGGGTGAAATCACACGGGCCGTTGACAGCGGAGAGGCAGTCAAGTCCGGCATTATTCAGTTTGCTGGTGCCGGCCATCCAGAAAACGGGTACCAGGTAAAGGCGCAGTGCCAGAGGCGCAAGGAAATCAAGCGCGCGCGTCTTGTCGAGCAGGTTCTGAAAAAAATTCAGCAGACCGATCATGCGTTTTTACCTCCGTGTCCTAGTGATCGTGTAACGCCGACACCGGGGTTACTGTTTTTTTACACCGAGGATGATGCCTTTTTCTGCGAGTCCCCTGAAGATTTCGATGCCGCCATTGACGACCACGTCGACTTGCGGGTGTGACATCTCGGTCGCGATGCGGAGTAATAATTTTTCGCCGGTCTCGTTGTTGTCTTCGTCAATTATTTCCAGCAGACGTTTGGTGACCGGGTTGATCAGCAAGAAACCCATGTCATCAACGCGGTCGCGGTAGACAACAAGGTGAGTGAGTGCATCGCCGGGACGTTGCGGCTGGTTGTCCGGGCTGATCTCGTGTACCGGGTAGTGATAGCTCAGATGCCAGGCCAGCGGTGACAGTACCGGGATTTCTGTCAGGAAATCAGATACCGGATCGAGGTCGTCGCGCACGCATGTTTCCTCGGAAATGGAAAGCGCCAGCTCGACCCATTCATAGTGCGCCAGTTCGTACAGGAACGGCATCTCCGCGGAGTATCGGCTGTGTACGTTCTCCAGCCAGGCGAGAAACTCGCGTGGGATTTCCAGGAATAACGGCGTCTGTGAATGATGCTGGCTGAAATAATCCCGGACCATGGCATGCCAGCGCTCGTCATCATGAAGCGCACGTAATACAGGGAATGTATTGCTGAGAAAGCCTTCTATGTTGTTGTAAAAGAGTTCGCGATAAATCGCCATGCGCCGGTCTTCAACGTCAGCGGGTGGCGGTTGATGCTGTGGATCGCGGATATGTGCGGCAAATGCGTATTGCCGTCGAATAAATTCAGGCGTGGCTACCATGGCTGAACTCCGTGTCATGGTGCTCATCCCACTTCTCCTGCAGGCTGGCAATGTGACTGACCTCAGCAAGCAGTTCCGGTAACGGCGGAATATTGAAATCGCGCTCCAGCAGTGTCGGTACCACGCCGAAATGCCGGTAGGCCGTTTCCAGCAATGACCACACGGGATCGATGACCGCTGCTCCGTGGGTGTCTACCTTGAGGTCGTCTGCCTCGTCATAGTGGCCGGCAATATGAAAGTAGGCAACGCGCTCTGCCGGCAGTGACTTGAGAAATGATTCTGCATCGTAGCGATGGTTGATGCTGTTGACATAGATGTTGTTGACATCCAGCAACAGGTCGCAGTCTGCTTCCTGCAGTACTGCGTTTAAAAAATCTATCTCTTCCATTTCCTTGCCGGGCGCGGCGTAGTAGGAAACGTTTTCCATTGCGATGCGCCGTTCCAGTATGTCCTGTACGCGGCGGATACGTGCGGCCACGTAGTGCACCGCTTCTTCTGTAAAGGGGATCGGCATCAGGTCATAGAGATGCCCGTCATCGCTGCAATAGCTCAGGTGTTCGGAATAGAAACGGATGCCATGTTCATCGAGCAGGCGTTTGACCCGCTGAATAAAGGTTTCATCCAGTGGCGCGGGACTGCCAATGGACAGGGACAGGCCGTGTGCAAGGAACGGGTAACGCTCGGTAAAGTGGCGGAAGTCCTTGCCCATCCTGCCGCCGATGCCTATCCAGTTCTCGGGTGCAATCTCGAAAAAATCGATCGCTGTAGAGTTATGGTCCCGCAGCGGCCCCATCAGGGACCGCCGCAGGCCAAGCCCCGTCCCTGTGACAGGATAGGTTTTTGTGCTCACAACAATACGGAATCTCTACGGTTACTGACAGCGATTCAGTTACCTTCTTTCCCTACCTCGTCTTCATCCATCATCTTCTTGTTGCCGCCGCACTTGCCTTCACCACACTTGCCTTCTTCCATCTTCTTGGCGCCGCCGCACTTGCCTTCTTCCATTACCTTTTCAGCGCCTTCAGTTGCTGTTGCCTTGGCGCCGCCGCACTTGCCTTCGCCGCATTTACCTTCCATGTGGCTGTCAGCGACCATGTAGCCGCTGGACAGCTCGGACATGGCAAACGGGTTATCCGCTGCATTGGCAACCGGGGCTGCGGCCAGAGAGGTGGCGAAGGCGGCACCGAGAGCAATAGACAGGGGTTTCTTTGTAGATTTTTGTGACATTGGAAATGCCTCCATGTGAGTTTGAAAAGCAGGGCGGATGCCCCAGGTGATTCTGGTCGTTTGCCACGACCTGTTGTTGCGTCAATCGTTACGACACTGACTCAATGAAAAAGTTTCTGGGTGCGGCGTTCGAGGGTGAATTATTACCTGGTGATCGGGTATGTATTACACGGGTGTTAAATATATAACAATATCAGGTGGATATAAGGTATTTCTGTGCTGTTGATCTAGTCGAGGTTTTTGCTCTTGTATTCACAGAGGTCTGATATGCAGCATGACTGGCAACGCGGCTTGCGGGCGATGCAGGTATAACGCCCGTGCAGGATCAGCCAGTGGTGGGCATCCTGCCTGAATTCATCCGGGACCAGCCGCAGCAGGCGCTGCTCGACCTCGGCAACATTCTTGCCCGGTGCAATGCCGGTCCGGTTCGCTACCCGGAAGATATGGGTGTCCACGGCAATGGTCGGATGACCGAAGGCCGTGTTCAGCACGACATTGGCTGTCTTGCGCCCGACGCCGGGCAGGGCCTCCAGCGCGGCACGCTCTTCCGGCACCTTGCCGTCGTGCTGTTCATCCAGGATGGTGCAGGTCTTGATGATGTTCTTCGCCTTGGTGTTGTAGAGTCCGATGGTTTTTATGTATTCCCTGAGCCCCGCCTCGCCAAGTTTCAGCATGGCGCGTGGTGTCTTCACCTTCCTGAACAGTGTGCGGGTTGCCTTGTTGACACCGACATCGGTGGATTGTGCTGACAGGATGACAGCGATCAGCAACTGGAAGGGGTTGCCGTAATGCAGTTCGGTAGTGGGTTCGGGGTTGGCATCACGCAGACGCGTGAAAATTTCCTGGCGCTTGCTGCGGTTCACAGCCGCTCAGGCTTTTGCAGGCTGGCCAAGCGGCAGTGTCTTCGCTGCAGCCTGTTTTTCACGGCGTGCATTAATGATGTTCGCGCCGGCAATCAGGAAGCCCAGACCAAGGAATGCACCTGGCGGCAATATGGCCAGCAGGAAACCGCGGTAATCATCGATCAGTGTCATGCTGAGCTGGTGTCCGTATTCGCCGAACATCAGGTGTGCCTGTGACAGCAGTGTGCCCTGACCGATGAGTTCACGCATGCCACCCAGGGCAACCAGCACCAGCGTGAAGCCAACGCCCATTGCCAGTCCGTCGAGCAAGGCACGGCCAACGCTGTGTCGGGATGCAAAGGATTCCGCACGGCCAATGATGGCGCAATTGGTCACGATCAGGGGGATGAATATTCCCAGGATCAGGTAGAGGTCATGCAGCCAGGCATTCATTGCCAGCTCAATGACCGTGACAATGGATGCGATGACCAGCACAAACACCGGGATGCGAACTTCCGGACGGACCACGTTACGAATCAGTGACACGGTGACGTTGGAGGCGGTCAGTGTCAGCAGGGTGGCAAGCCCCAGTCCCAGCCCGTTGATGGCGTTGGTGGTAACGGCCAGCAGGGGGCAAAGGCCAAGCAATTGCACCAGGCCGGGGTTGTTGACCCACAGGCCTTCCTTGAGAATATGTGTATACGTCGGTTCGCTCATCAGTTTTCTCTGGTGGTTAAGAAAAGTACTGGCTCAACCTGATAAAAATAAATAATTGGCCACGGAATCCACGGAATCCACGAAAATAAATGCCTATTCAATGAATCTTTTCGTGTTCTTTCGTGGATTCCGTGGCCATTACAAAATCAAGCACTCAGTTTACTCTTGTGCGGCCGGGGCAAACAGGGCCTCCTGATGGTCTTGGTAGTATAGCAGGGCGTTGCGGGCCGCCTTCACCACGGCACGCGGGGTGATGGTGGCACCGGTGAGCTGATCAAAGTCACCACCGTCTTTCTTCACGGCCCAGCGGCCCACGTCGGGTGCCTGCAGTGATTTGCCATCAAAAATGTATATCCAGTCCGAGCGGTTCTCATCGATGGCATCACCGAGACCGGGTGTCTCGCGATGAGCGATTACGCGAACGCCACTCAGGGTGCCATCGACATTGATACCGACCAGTAGCTTGATGGAGCCGCTGTAGCCATCCGGTGCAATGGCCGCAATCACCAGTGCGACCGGTTCACCGTTGCGGCGGGCGCGGTACACCATGACCGGCTCCTCGCTGCCGAGCAAGGCTTCATCGCGTGCCGTGATGGTGTCTTCAAGCAGCACGTTGTCATGCTGGTCCGCCGGGATCAGGCGATGCAGTTTGCGTAACAGTGTGGCACGTTCATTGGCGGCAATCTGGTCGCGGGTCTTTTCGAAGGTATAGGCCACCAGCGTGGTCCCGGCAACGGCAAACAGCAGCAGGATGATGGTGGTAATGATTATCTGGCGATACTGCACGACAGCACTCTACCTGTCATGGCCAAACACACGTGGCCGCGTGTAGTGATCTATGGTCGGTGCCGCCATGTTCATCAGCAGCACCGCGAAGGCAACGCCATCGGGGTAACCGCCCCAGGTTCGGATAATGTACGTCAGCAGGCCGATGCCGAGACCGTAATAGAGGCGTCCGCGGGGAGTGGTGCAGGCGGACACCGGGTCGGTGGCAATAAAGAAGGCGCCCAGCATGGCGGCGCCACTGAACAGCTGAAATAACGGCGTGCTGTAGATATCCGGGTTGACGGCATAAAACACGAAGGCGATGAACGCCAGCCCGCTGAGCATGCCGACCGGGATCTGCCACTGAATGACCTTCATCTGCAGTAACCATAAGCCGCCGACCAGGAACCACAGGTTGATCCACTCCCATCCGGCGCCTGCAAAGCTGCCAAACACGGGGCTGCCGCGCATTTCGCTGAGTGTCTCGCTCAGGCCCAGGCGTGTCTTGATGTCGTCCATCGGGGTGGCCATGGTCAGCGTATCCAGCGTTTGTTCATCCGGCAGGTTGCCGCTGAACACATATACCAGCGTGTCGGTAAACCCCGGCTGTACGCCGGGGGCAGACCACAGCGTCAGTTCCAGCGGGAATGAAATCAGCAGCACCACGTAGCCGGCCATGGCAGGGTTGAACGGGTTGTAACCCAGTCCGCCATAGAGTTGCTTGGCAATCACGATGGCAAACAGGCAGCCGATGACCGGGATCCACCACGGTGCCAGCGGCGGCAGTGCCAGCGCCAGCAGTACCCCGGTAAGCAGCGCACTGCCGTCCCGCAGCGTCGTCAGGGGACGCTTGCGCAATGCCAGCATGGCGGCCTCGGCCAGCAGCGCGGTCAGGCTGGCCAGCAAAATGTTGATTACGATGCCCCAGCCGAACAGCCAGATAACACAGGCGATGCCGGGCAGCAGTGCAATCAGCACGCGCTGCATCATCGTGGCGACACTGCCGGATACCGGCAGGTGAGGTGAGCTGTAGGTCTTGAATTCCATTACTCGCTATCGTCTTTGTGCTGGCGTCGTTTGTCAGCCGCCGCAATCAACTGTTGTTGCTCGGGTGTCAGATTGTCCACGTTTTTCGGTGTCATGTCGGCCTGCTGTTTCTTGCGTTTGACACGTTCCAGTGCCGCCTGGATGGCTGCCTTCTTCATGTCGCTGCTGCCGCCGTCACTGGACAGCGCCTGTTTCTTCCTCGCCATGCGCGCCTCGCGTTCCTGCTTGATGCGGTCAAGTCGACTGAGACGCGCCTCGTGCCGCTGCCGGGCATGATCAGAGGCCATTGTCTGCTTTTCCCGTGCCCAGATCTCTGTCTTGGCATGGCGATAATACTGTACCAGCGGAATATGGCTCGGACAGACGTAGGCGCAACAGCCGCATTCAATACAGTCAAACAGGTTGTAATCCTGTGCGGCGTCAAGATTGCTGCTGTGTGCATACCAGTAGAGTTGTTGCGGCAGCAGGTCGGCTGGGCATACCGCGGTGCATTTGCCGCAACGGATACAGGGTTGGGCAGGGGGAGGTGCAGGCATTTCCTCATGGCTGACCGCCAGTATGCAGTTGATGGTCTTGGTCACGGGAATGTCGTCGTGGCTAACCGCATAACCCATCATCGGGCCGCCGATGAGCAGGCGCTCCACGTCCTGTGTATAGCCGCCCGCACAGGCCACCAGGTGACTGACCGGTGTGCCGATCAGTGTTGCGAAATTCTGTGGCTCTGTGATGCCGTCACCGGTCACCGTGACAATGCGCGATAGCAGCGGCTGCCGTTTTATAACAGCGTTATAGACCGCTACGGCGGTGCCGACGTTTTGGCAGATGATGCCGATATCCGCCGGAAATCCCTGGCTGGGTACCTCGCGCCCGGTCAGTACCTTGATCAGCTGGCGCTCACCGCCACTCGGGTAGATTTCCGGTACCCGTGTCACCCTGATGCCGGTTTCATTGCCTGTCGCGAGCGCGCTGCGCAGGGCCTCTTCGGCGGCCGCCATTCCGTCCTCGATGGCAATGATACAGCTGTCCGGTTGTACCGCCCGTTGCAGAATCCTGACGCCCTCGATGACCTCGGCAGCGTGCTCCTGCATCAGCCGGTTGTCGCAGGCGATGTAGGGTTCGCACTCGACGGCGTTGATCAGCAGCAACTCGATGCGGCTGCGTTCGCTGCAGGCCAGTTTGACCTGCGTGGGGAATCCTGCACCGCCGAGTCCGACAATCCCGGCCTCGCGGATGTGATCGCAGAGTTCGCCCGGTTGCATGCGGGAGTAATCGAGCGCCGCTGCAGGTTCGTCGCGGTAACGGTCCAGTCCATCGGTCTCGATGATAATACAGGGTGCCTGCAGGCCGGAGGGGTGGGCGACCGGGCGCTCTTCAACGGCGATTACGGTACCGGAGCTGGAGGCATGCAGGTTGGCACTGATGGCGCCCACCTGCCGTGCGATCAACTGTCCCTTGTAAACCGTGTCACCCGGCTCTACCAGGCTCTCGGCCGGCTCACCGATGTGCTGCTGCAGCGGCAGTACCAGCACCGCCGGCACGCCGGCTGACTGGATCGGTCGCGTGGCAGTGATTTCACAATGACCGGGCAATTTCAGGCCACCATGGAAGGTATACAGCCGGTCAAATGATGCAACGGCCGGGCGACTGAAGCTGGCGGCAGAATCAGCCATGCTGAAGGTCCCCCGTTGCCGTGTCGGCCGGCATCGGCCACACCCAGTTGCGGATGGTGGGCTGCAGCGCAACGATGTGGATGCATTCAACCGGGCAGGGTGGAATGCACAGGTTGCAGCCGGTACATTCATCGCGGATCACGGTATGCATTTGCTTGGCTGCGCCGACGATGGCATCGACCGGACAGGCCTGTATGCACAGGGTACAACCAATGCAGACCTGTTCGTCAATGATCACCACTGTTTTTTCTTTATGCTCGCCATGTTCCGGGTTCAGTGGCTTGGGGTCCTTGCCCAGCAGGTCCGCAAGCGCCTGGATGGTGGCATCGCCACCCGGGGGGCACTGGTTGATGTCGGCTTCACCGGCCGCGATCGCCTCTGCATAGGGACGACAACCCGCGTAGGTACACTGCCCGCATTGAGTTTGCGGTAACAGGGCGTCGATCTGGTCAACCACCGGGTCACTGTCGACATGAAAACGAATCGCCGCGTAACCCAGCAACAGGCCAATCAGTGCAGCAAGAACCCCCAGTGCGATTAATGCGGTCAGCATGGCATCAAAGTAAAACGGGCATCAATGAATGGCGCTCAGCCCTTGATAAGTCCGGAAAAGCCCATGAAGGCCAGCGACATGAGACCGGCGGTTACCAGTGCAATGGCGGGACCGCGAAACGGTAGCGGCACATCGGCGGCGGCTACCCGTTCACGAATCGAGGAGAACAGGATCAGCACCAGGGAGAAACCGACCGCGGCACCAAATCCGTAGACAGCGGATTCAATAAAATTGAAGTGTTGCTGTACGTTCAATAACGCCACACCGAGCACTGCGCAGTTGGTCGTGATCAGAGGCAGAAAGATACCCAGTACCTTGTAGAGCAGCGGGCTGGTCTTGTGTACCACCATTTCCGTGAACTGCACCACGGCGGCAATCACCAGGATGAAGGTGATGGTGCGCAAATATTCCAGTCCCAGCGGTTCCAGTAAATATACGTTGGCGAGATAACTGCAGATGGATGACAGTGTCAGTACGAAGGTAGTGGCCAGTGCCATGCCGGTGGCGGTATCGACACTGCGCGACACGCCCATGAACGGGCACAGGCCAAGGAATTTCACCAGCACGAAGTTATTGACCAGTACGGTGCTGACGAGGATCAGGGCAAGTTCGGTCATGGGTTTATGTGTGCGTCCGGCTATGGGCGTACTGCAGGAGCGGCGTCTCGCCGCGATTCGCGCCGCGGACGACGCGCCTGCAATAAATTGTTAAGTACATTTGAAACAAATAGATATAGGATTTATTTAACACGCATTCCAGGTTGTGCGCCGTCATCGGGGTGCAGTACAAACAGCTCGCTGCCGCCCGGGCCGGCCGCCAGTACCATGCCCTCGGAGACGCCGAAGCGCATCTTGCGCGGGGCAAGGTTGGCGACCATCACGGTTAATTTACCCTCCAGTGACTCGGGCGTATAGGCGGATTTGATGCCGGCAAAGACGTTGCGGCTTTCGCCGCCGATGTCGAGCGTCAGCTGCAGGAGCTTGTCCGCGCCCTCGACATGTGCCGCGCGGGTGATGCGCGCAATGCGCAGATCCAGCTTTGCAAAGTCCTCGAAGCTGATGGTCTCTGCGATCGGCTCGGTTTGCGGCGCAGTGGGCGCGGTCTCCGCGCTATCTGCGGTGCTGCCGAGGCTGTCTTTCGAGTCTTCCAGCATGGCGACGATCTTCTCCTCTTCAACGCGTGTCATCAGTGGTTTGAATCGGTTGATGCCGTGGCCGGTCAGGGGCGTTTCGGCGGCGTGCCACGTCATGGCCGGAATATTCAGGAAGGTTTCCACTTCCGCGGCCATCGCGGGCAACACCGGTTGCAGGTAGGTCATCAGTACCCGGAACAGGTTCAGGCCGACACTGCAGACCGCCTGCACCGTTTGCTCCTCACCTTCCTGTTTCGCCAGTACCCACGGCTTGTTGGCATCGATGTACTGGTTGGCCCTGTCCGCCAGTGCCATGATCTTGCGGATCGCATGACCGAAATCGCGGTTCTCGTAATCCGCGGCGATGTCTGTACCTGCGCTGACAAAGTCCTGGTACAGCCCGGGCTCGCTGCATTCGTCGGCGAGGCGTCCCGCGAAGCGCTTGTTGATAAAGCCGGCGCAGCGGCTGGCTATGTTGACCACCTTGCCGACCAGGTCGCTGTTAACCCGTGCCACGAAGTCTTCAAGATTCAGGTCAATGTCATCGACACCGCTGCCGAGCTTGGCCGCGAAGTAGTAGCGCAGGTACTCCGGGTTCAGATGGTCCAGGTAGGTGCGTGCCTTGATAAAGGTGCCGCGTGACTTGGACATTTTCTGGCCATCAACGGTCAAAAAGCCGTGCGCGAAGATGGCCGTGGGTGTACGGAAATCCGCACCGTTGAGCATGGCCGGCCAGAACAGGGCGTGAAAGTTGATAATGTCCTTGCCAATAAAATGATACAGCTCGGTGCTCGCATCACGGCTCCAGTAGCGTTCGAAGTCCAGGCCTTCGGTTCGTTCGCAGAGGTTCTGGAAGCTGGCCATGTAGCCGATCGGGGCATCCATCCAGACATAGAAATACTTGCCCGGATGTCCGGGGATCTCGAAGCCGAAGTAGGGCGCATCCCTGGAAATACCCCATTCCTGCAGGCCGTCATTGAACCATTCTTCCACCTTGTTGGCGACTTCCGCTTGCAGGTGCCCCGCCTTGATCCACTGCTTCAGCATGTCCTCGAAGTCGGTCAGCTTGAAGAACAGATGCTCGGTTTCCTTTTCCACAGGTGTGGTACCGGAAATGGCGGACACCGCGTTTTTCAGCTCGATGGGCGAGTAGGTGGATCCACAGACTTCGCAGTTGTCACCGTACTGGTCGGCTGCGCCGCATTTCGGACATTCCCCCTTGATGAAGCGGTCAGGCAGGAACATGTTTTCCTGTGCGTCATAGGCCTGCGTGATGGTGCGCGTGGCAATGTGGCCGGCGGCCTGGTTGCGTTCGAATATCAGTTCGGAAAACATCCGGTTTTCGTCCGAATGGGTGGAGTGATAATTATCAAAGTCGATGTGGAAGTCTGCAAAGTCCGCCTGGTGTTCCTCTGACGAGGCAGCAATCAGTGCCTCCGGGGTAATGCCCTGCTGGCGGGCACGCAACATGATGGGCGTGCCGTGCGCGTCATCCGCACACACGTAGCGGCAGTCGTGCCCGTGTAATTTCTGAAAACGTACCCAGATGTCTGTCTGGATGTATTCAACGAGGTGGCCAATGTGGATAGGACCATTGGCATACGGCAGGGCGCTGGTGACCAGGATTGTGCGGTTTTCTTTGCTCATTAGCGGGCGCCGGGTTTAAAACCCTGAAACATGTATGAATATTCGGGCGCCAATTATGCCATAGACCTCTCGCGGGTGCGGAAATACGGATGTGGCGTTGTTTGTCTGGTGCTGGGACGGTGCCTGCAACTTCGTGTACAATTCGCGGTCAATTTTACCGGCCGTCTGGCCGGCATTTGAATACCCAAGGAGTGTAGCAATGGCCGAAGTAACCCAAGCCCGGATAGAAGAGCAGCTGGCAACTTATATAGATCCCTACCTGGAACGCGATCTGGTATCCACCAAGAGTGTCAAGGACATCAAGCTTGATGGTGACAAGGTTGAAGTCAGCGTGGTGCTGGGTTTTCCCGCGAGTGGTTATCACGAGGAACTGGCAGACAAGCTGAAGACGCTGCTCGAGTCGATTGAGGGTATCAACAGTGCCAGCGTCAAGGTGTCTACCAAGATCGCCGCGCATGCCGCACAGAAAGGCGTCAAGCACATTGAGGCCATCAAGAATATTATCGCCGTGGCTTCCGGCAAGGGCGGGGTGGGCAAATCCACCACTGCCGTGAACCTGGCACTGGCACTGTCGGCTGAAGGCGCGAACGTCGGCATTCTGGATGCCGATATCTACGGCCCCAGTCAGCCACGCATGCTGGGTGTGGCAGGCAAGCCGGAATCCATCGACGGCAAGACGCTGGAACCCATGAACAGTTACCACCTGCAGGCCATGTCCATCGGCTTTCTCGTGGATGAGGAAACCCCGATGATCTGGCGTGGCCCGATGGTCACCCAGGCACTGCAGCAGTTGCTGAATGACACCAACTGGAAGGACCTCGACTACCTGATCATTGACCTGCCACCGGGTACCGGTGATATCCAGCTGACACTGGCACAGCAGGTGCCGGTCAGTGGTGCCGTCATCGTCACCACACCGCAGGACATCGCCTTGCTGGATGCGCGCAAGGGACTGAAGATGTTCGAGAAGGTGGAGGTGCCGGTACTGGGTGTGATCGAGAACATGAGCATTCATATCTGCAGTGAATGCGGTCATGAGGAATATATCTTTGGCCAGGGCGGTGGTGAACGCATGGCGGAACAGAACCATGCCGACTTCCTGGGTGCATTGCCGCTGGACAAGCGTATTCGCGAGGAAACCGACTCCGGCAAGCCTACGGTCGTGGCGGACCCCGATTCGCGCATCTCGCAGATCTATCGCGAGATCGCCCGTCGTACAGCGGCCAAGCTGTCACTGAAGACCAAGGATTACGCGGCGCGTTTCCCGCAGATCGTCATCCAGAACGACTGATATTCTACTCAGGTGGCGCGATACTGCGTTGAAAATTGGCTCGGAATGCTCATGTATCAATCCATACATTCCGCTTCCTCGCCAATTTTCGTCTTGTCTCCCGCTCACCTGAGCGAATATTAAATGAATAATTGAGAGAGTGGACTCGCAGGGATATGTCGATCAAGTCAGACAAATGGATACGACGGATGGCTGTCGAGCACGGCATGATCGAGCCCTTCGAGTCGGGCCAGGTGCGCGAGAACAGTGCCGGTCGCATTGTTTCCTACGGCACTTCAAGCTACGGTTACGATATTCGTTGTTCCGACGAGTTCAAGATATTCACGAATATCAACTCAGCCATCGTCGATCCGAAGAATTTCGATGCCAACAGTTTTGTCGATGTGAAATCGGATGTCTGCATCATTCCCCCGAACTCGTTCGCGCTGGCGCGCACCGTCGAATACTTCCGTATTCCACGCAATGTGCTCACCATCTGTCTTGGAAAATCCACCTACGCCCGTTGCGGCATCATCGTCAATGTCACGCCATTTGAACCGGAATGGGAAGGGCACGTGACCCTGGAATTTTCCAATACCACGCCGCTGCCCGCCAAGATCTACGCCAATGAAGGCGTTGCCCAGGTGTTGTTCCTGGAGTCCGATGAAGTTTGCGAGACGTCCTACAAGGATCGTGGTGGCAAGTACCAGGGCCAGAAGGGCGTGACCCTGCCAAAGACCTAGAAGCGAAAAACAAGCTATTTGCCACGGAAGCACACGGAAATATTTCTTGTGAGGCTTTTTCTTCCGTGTTTTCCGTGTGCTTCCGTGGCATTAAAAATAATCAGGTACCCGGACCAAAAGAGTACTGGCGCTAGTTGCTTTTGCCCGACAGTGAGCGGCTGAAGTCCTCCAGGTCGCTTTGGTATTCCTCGTCATCGCTGTCGCGCCGCCAGATGCGCACCGGCAGGTAGTGCAGTGCCGGGGCGAACCAGATGATGGTTTCCTGATCGATGTCCTTGCGCAGCTTGGCGACCTTGACGGTCCTGAAGGTGCCTGCCGGCAGGTCCAGGGTCTCCTTGCCGATGACGCGGTAACGGTATTCCTTGAGCGTGCCACCATCGGCAACCGTGAAGGTGACGTCGTCTTCGCCCTCATCGAGTGCCAGCATCATGCCCAGTTGCGTGGCCAGCTTGTCATGTGTTCCGGGCGGGATGTCCATTTCCCAGTGACTGCCGGCGACGTCGTTTTCGACACTCATCGATTGCCAGTCAAACGACAGCTTCGCAATACGCTGGTTGCCGCCGCTGCGCTCGTAGTGGTATTGCAGCGGGCGGATACCGCTGTCATTGATTTCCCCGCGGCTGCTCTCGCGTAACTCGTTATCCGCGAACCAGGAAACCCAGCGAACAGGCTGGCTGTGAAACTCGTACAGGTAATGTCCCTGTTTATCCGTATGCAGGGTGATGGTGGCAGTGCCGATGTGCAGATCGTGTTGTTCGAGCCTGTAACGGGCCTCGAAATCCGGTAGCGGCGCAGCCGTGGCAGCCGTGTTCAGTAACATACCGGTGAACAGTAGCAGTGACAGCCCAAGTGGCCTCATCAGGCAGGATCGCTTGCCGTCGCAGGCAGTTGCCGTGGTTCTGTCAGTATGGCACCGTCGAGCAGTGCTTGTCCGTTTTCATCCAGTCTCAGCCGGCCTTCGGCAAACCAGCGGATCGCCAGCGGGTAAAGATGGTGCTCCTGTTCCAGCACGCGGGCGGCGAGGCTGTCCGCGCTGTCATCGGCGTGTACCGGCACGCGTATTTGCGCTACTCGCGGTCCACCATCGATGTCCGCGGTGACGAAATGAACGCTGGCACCATGCAGTTTGCAAGCGGCGTCGAGCACACGTTGATGCGTGTTCAGACCGGGGAAATCCGGCAGCAGTGAGGGGTGAATGTTCAGCATTCGGCCGCGGTAATGCGCGACGAAATCCGCGCTCAGGATGCGCATGAAACCTGCCAGGATGATCAGCCCCGGTTGATAGTGATCAATACAGGTCTGTAATGCCTGATCGAACGCCAGCCGGTCTTCATACAGGGTGTGATCGACAACGGCTGTTGTTATACCCGCATCGATGGCACGCTGCAGGCCGGCGGCATCCGGACGGTTACTGATGACGGCACGGATATCGACCACCAGTGCGCCGCGGGCAACGGCATCGATGATCGCCTGCAGGTTGCTGCCACGTCCGGAGATCAGGATGACAACCGGGAGAGGGGCGCTTGCAGGTTCAGTCATGGACGCGCGGTTCCGTGCGGGTTGTCATGAATCCGGCAATAAGTCGCTAGTCCTGGTACCTGACCACGGGCGCACCTTCACCCTGGGCAACATGGCCGATGATACGGGCATCCTCGCCCTGGCTGTTCAAATGTGCGAGCGCAGCACTGGCTTCCGCCTCCGCGACACACACGACCATGCCTATGCCGCAGTTAAAGGTGCGGTACATTTCTTCGGTCTTGACATTGCCGTTGCGCTGCAGCCAGTCGAACACCGCTGATTGCTGCCAGCAGCCGGTATTAATGACGGCACAGGTATTTTCCGGCAGCACCCGCGGCAGGTTCTCGGTCAAACCGCCGCCGGTGATGTGGGCGAGGGCATGCACAGGGATTTGTCTGAACAGCGACAGCAGCGGTTTGACGTAGATGCGCGTCGGCGCAAGCAGCCACTCCGCCAGCGAACGTCCGTCCAGATCCTCTGTCAGTGAATGGCCACCGACCTCGATGATCTTGCGTATCAGCGAGTAACCGTTTGAATGCGGGCCTGAAGAGGCCAGTCCAATGAGGGTGTCGCCGGGGGTCACTGCACTGCCATCAAGAATGGCGGATTTCTCGACAATGCCGACACTGAAGCCGGCAAGGTCATAATCGCCGTCACTGTACATGCCCGGCATTTCGGCCGTTTCACCACCCACCAGCGCCGCGCCGGAGAGTTCGCAGCCTTTGGCGATGCCTGTGATGACAGCGGTCGCAATATCGAGGTCGAGTTTTCCAGTGGCGTAGTAATCCAGAAAGAACAACGGTTCGGCACCGGCCACCACGATATCATTGACGCACATCGCCACCAGGTCGATACCGATGCTGTCATGCAGACCGGCCTCCATGGCCAGTTTCAGCTTGGTGCCGACACCGTCGGTGCCCGACACCAGTACCGGTTCGCGGTAGCGCTCCAGCGGTAATTCGAACAATGCGCCAAAGCCGCCAAGGCCGGCGAGTACGCCCGGGCGGCGGGTCCTGGCGACCGCCGGTTTGATGCGTTCGATCAGTTCACTGCCGGCATCGATGTCAACACCGGCATCACGGTAATTCAATGCCTGTTTATTGTCTGGTAGGCTCACGCGCGGACTCCCCCGATTGGCCGGTTTGTGCAGGATTTTGCAGGAGCGCTATGGTAGCGGCCGCCTGTAACCGGTGTAAACCGCAGATTGACCGACGGACGTGTCGATATGGCCAAATTCTGCAGATACCCGTATGCTTTACCATACCCCTTAAGCTGATGTGATAACACATGGATAAATATCAACAAAGCAGTCCCTGGTTGACCGTTCTTCTGTGTCTGCTAATGGCATTGCCGATGGTCAGTGCGCGCGCTGCCACGCAGGACCTGTTCGATGCCGAGGTGGTGGTACCGAACCAGACGTCCGGGGTACGTACCCGCGCCACCAGCGATGCCCTCAAGGAAGTACTGGTGCGGGTGGCCGGCCAGGACGCGGTTCTGCAAACCGCAGCAGCAAAACAGATGCTGAAGAAACCCGACGCGCTGGTGCAGCAGTACCGCTATTTTAACGAGCCCGGCAGCGAGCCGCCGTTGCTGAAACTGTGGGTGCGCTTTGACGGGAATGCAATCCGAAATACATTACAGCAGCAGGGTGAGGCTTACTGGGGCAAAGAACGCCCGGATACACTGGTGTGGCTGGCAGTGGAAGACCGCGGCAAGCGCTACGTGGTATCGGCCGATGACGGTACCGATGTGCAGCGGCAGATTGCACTGGCGGCGAAGCAGCGAGGTTTACCCATTGTATTTCCCTTGATGGACCTTGAAGACCAGTCACAGGTACGGTTTTCAGATATCTGGGGCGGGTTTTTCGAAAACGTCATGGCGGCATCGAAACGTTACAACCCCCAGGCTGTACTGATCGGGCGGTTGAACCGCAGTCCCTCCGGTGGCTGGTCGTCACGCTGGCACCTGGACGTTACCGGCAGACCTGCTGATTGGTCAGACACTCACCCGCAACTCGAGAAGCTGTCACAACAGGGTATCGACGATACCGCCGACAGGCTGGCGTCCCGGTTTGCAGTGGCCCGGGGTGGCGGCAATTCCAGCACGGTCAGTATTTCCGTGTCGGGGGTGGACTCACTGTCTGATTACGCGCGCCTCAGTGCCTATCTCAAGGGCCTGACTGCCGTGTCCGGCATGCAGGTGGAGCGCGTTGCGGGTGCGGAAATTGACTATGCACTGCAGCTCAACGGCAGTCTTGATGATTTAACACGTACCGTCAGTATTGGCACCGTGCTGGAGACAGTGGCCAGTGAGATGCCGGGTCGTTACCGTCTGCGCCAGTGAAGCCGAGCGATATACCCAATCTGATTACGATCTTCCGCTTTTTGCTGGTGCTGCCGGTTGTCTGGCTGTTGTTAGATGACCGTTTTGCCATGGCTCTGATTCTTTTTGGTGTCGCCGGTTTTTCCGATGCACTGGATGGCTACCTGGCGAAACGCAATAACTGGGGCAGTCGACTGGGTGAGCTGATGGACCCGCTGGCCGACAAGCTGCTGCTGGTGTCGTGCTTTGTGACGCTTGGCTGGCTGGGGATGATTCCCCTGTGGCTGGTGGTTCTGGTGGTACTGCGCGACCTGGTCATCGTTGGTGGCGCTATCGTGTTTCATATGCGTGTCGAGCGTCTTGAGGCTGCTCCCAGTATCGTCAGCAAGCTAAATACCTTCGCCCAGATACTGCTGGTACTGGCGGTTATCTTCAGCGAGGGAGTACATACCCTGCCGGCGCCATGGCCGGACATCCTGGTCGTCACTGTGCTGATCACAACACTCTGGAGTGGCCTCGACTATGTCTGGACCTGGGGTCGTCGGGCATGGTTTAAACGAGGCGAGAAGAAACAGGACAGCAGAGTATAATGAGGTCGTCTCCGTGCCGACGGAGACCGCGCCAGGCTTTCGATGAACAGTCATCCCCAGTTACCACTCGGTCTCGCCCTCAGGGACGGCGCCCGCTTCAGCAGTTATTTTCCAGGCCAGAACCTGGAGATGGTACACGGGCTGCAACAGTCGGCGACCGGCAACGGCGAGGCGCTTGTCTACCTGGTCGGTGCGGCGGGTATGGGCAAGACGCACCTGTTGCAGGCCGCCTGTTACGAAGCCGCTCAAGGCGGGCGCACCACGGGCTACCTGCCGTTGCTGGAGTTGCTGGCGTTCACGGCCACTGTTTTCGATGATCTGGAACAGCTGGACCTGCTTTGTATCGATGACGTGTCGGCGATTGCCGGGCTAGATGACTGGGAACGCGGCCTGTTTGACCTGTTTAACCGTGTCAGGCAGAGTGGCGCTACGCTGTTGATTGCCGGTGACAAGCGTCAGGACCAGGCCGGTTTCTGCTTGCCGGACCTGGTATCACGACTGGGCTGGGGCGTGACTTACGTGTTGAAGCCACTGGATGAAGAGGCTGTCACCGCGGCGCTGGTCTACCGTGCACAGGCACGCGGCTTGCAATTGCCTGAAGAGACGGCGCAGTACCTGCTGCGGCGCTTTCCACGCGACCTGCCGACGCTGTATGCACTGTTCGATACCCTGGACACCGCCTCGTTGATTGAACAGCGTCGGCTGACAATACCATTCGTCAAGTCGGTGCTGGATAACAATGGCTAGATGGCAGTGACGTATTATCGCAGCGTGCGAATATAAATTGCGCTGCAATTCCCGAGTGAATAACCGGCTCTGCGCCTAACATGAAGATTACACATACGCAGTACAGAAAATTATGAAACTACATTCGATTTTCCCCTTCCTTGTCTGGCTTAAATATACAACAAGAGAGTCGCTCAAGGCGGATTTTCAGGCTGGTTTAACAGGGGCTGTTATCGTGCTTCCGCAAGGGGTGGCATTTGCCACTATCGCGGGATTACCGCCGGAATATGGTTTGTATACAGCGATGGTCACACCGATTGTTGCTGCATTATTCGGTTCGTCATTTCACCTCGTGTCAGGTCCCACGACAGCAATTTCAATCGTTGTGTTTTCAGCGATCAGTCACCATGCGCAGCCGGGTTCTCCGGAATTCGTCACGCTGGCTCTAACTCTCACCTTTCTTGCCGGGGTCTATCAGCTGGTGTTTGGCCTGGCCCGTATGGGCGTGCTGGTTAATTTTGTTTCCCATACGGTTGTTATCGGTTTTACAGCCGGTGCAGCCATTTTAATTGCGACCAGTCAGCTGAAGCATATTACGGGTATTCCGGTGCCCAAGGGCGAGTCATTCATGCATACATGGGTCGACCTGTATAACGGGGTGGCTGACATCAACATTTATCTGGTCATGATCGCACTGCTCACTTTATTTACAGCGATCCTCATCAGGAAGCTTGCGCCCAGGCTGCCAGGTTTACTCATTGGCATGATTGCAGGCAGTTTGCTGGCCATTATTCTGAAACACTTTACTGATGACATCAGTCTGGTAGGCGAGATTCCCGCGCATTTGCCACCACTGACTTCACCCGAGTTTTCACTGGAAACCATTAAAATGCTGGCTCCGGAAGCTTTTGCGGTTGCCTTGCTTGGCTTGATAGAGGCGGTGTCAATCAGCCGTGCCGTGGCGACAAAGTCCAGTCAAAGGATTGATGCCAACCAGGAATTTATCGGTCAGGGACTGTCGAATATCGTAGGCAGTTTCTTCTCGAGCTATGCAGGTTCAGGATCTTTTACACGATCCGGTGTTAATTACGAGGCCGGTGCCAAGTCACCGTTATCTGCAATATTTTCTGCCCTCATCCTGATGATAATTGTGCTGTTGATCGCACCACTCACGGCTTATCTGCCCATTGCTGCAATGGGCGGTATCATTCTGCTGGTCGCATATGGCCTGATTGAATTCCATGAAATATACCAGACGCTGAGATTAAGCAAGCCGGAATCGGCGATTTTGCTGACGACGTTTTTTGCCACCTTGTTCCTCGAGCTGGAATTTGCAATATACCTTGGCGTACTGCTGTCGCTGATCCTGTTCCTTGCAAAAACGTCGACACCGGCTATTCCTACGATGTCAATCGATACCTTGCCGGGGAGCGGGGAACGGAAATTTATCAATATACGGAACAAGCCGGTTAAACAATGTCCGCAGCTGAAGATAATCAGAATCGATATGTCGATTTACTTTGGCTCAATCAATCACATACAGAAACGTATCAGCAAGATTGCGGAGAACGAACGCATCTATAATATCCTGATCGTGGGGAGTGGTATCAATTTCATTGATCTTGCGGGAGCCAGAGGGTTGATCGAAGAAAACAACCGTCTCGCCAGGCAGCAGGGTGGTTTGTACTTCGTTGGTTTGAAATCGTCCGTCTACGAATTTGCCGCTGCGTCCTGCTTTGTCAGGGACATCGGCAATGATCATTTTTTCGATTCCAAAACGAGTGCGATTGCGAGTATTTATCGTCGACTGGACAGGTCTGTTTGCGCAACCTGCCAGTCCCTTATTTTCAAGGAATGTCAATAAGCCATACTACTATTGTCGCAATGAGTGACGCGACGCGAACGCCCCAGGGGTTTTGAATTCACAGTAACAACAGGAGATGAGTATGTCCGAGGATAACCGGGAATCCGGGATGAATGCATCAACGAGTGCCATCTGGAAGAATCATGCAAGTGTGCCGGATACCCCGGAAGGGTTTACCGTGAGAACAACCGTTCCCGCCAACCCTGACGGTGTCGAGGTGATGCTGGAGCAGTGGCAGCCCGGTAGCGAAGAGCCGCCGCACTCACATCCGGGAGATGATATGACCGTGATGGTGGAAGGGAAAATGGCCATCCAGTTCTACAGCCGCACAGAAGACGGACTGGTCCCGGAAGGGGAGGTCGTCATTCTGAACAGGGGAGATACCGGTTACATCAGGGCTGGACGGATTCACGATGCAAAATATATCGACGCCTGCAAGCTCGTCTATGTCCACGACGGGGCCTTCGGCTTTACCGCAGAGCACGATTAACAGTGTGCTTCGGACAGTAATGGTAATCGGGTTATAACCGGGATTACCTGTATTAATTCTTCAGGTACTTGACTGGATTCACCTGGCTGCCGTTGTGGATGACCTCGATGTGTACATGCGGGCCGGTTGAGCGCCCGCTGGAACCCATTAAGGCAATCGTATCACCCTTGCTGACCGTGTCACCGGCCTTGACCAGTGATTGCTTGTTGTGGCCGTAGCGCGTGACATAGCCATTGCCGTGCCTGATTTCAACCAGCTTGCCATAGCCTGTGCGTTCTCCGGCCCAGGTCACCACGCCATCGGCGACTGCCAGAATATGCGCGCCTTCCTTGCCGGCGATGTCTATGCCCTTGTGATATTCCTGCTTGCCGGTGAACGGATCGATGCGCTTGCCATATTTCGATGACAGCAGGCCATGCTCGACGGCACGGCCCGACGGGTGCGTACGTGCATGCAGGTTGCGGTTCATGATCAACTGCTCCAGTGTCATCAGCTTCGTTTCACGGTCTGCCGCCGTCATGTTCAATGCCTCGAGCATGCCGAGGAAGTCCGGGACAGTTATGGCGGTGTGGCTGGCCGCATTGTTCGGTCCACCCACAGGCGGTGGCATGTTGAAATCGAATTCTGCCGTATCGAGATCGGCCTGCTGTACCAGGCGTTCACCGAGTATATCCAGTCGCAGCATCTGTGCCTGCATTCGGCCCAGTCGTAGTGCCAGCGCATCCAGGTTGCCCTGCGCCTCTTTGTGAATCCGTGTGATCTCTGTCTGTTGCTGCTGTATCAATGCACGCAGGACGGCAACCTCTGATAATTGCTGACGGACTTCTTTGTTGATCCCGGCGCAAAAGCCACTGAAGAAGACGCTGCCCGTGATTACGATGATGGCGGCCAGAACCAGCAGGCCCGCGTGCCGTGGATTGAACGCCACACTGCGTATTTCTCCGTAGCGATTTGCGTGTAACAGGGTATGCGAGGCTTGATTCATATGGCTGCCTTCCTCCGGGTGCCTTGAAGCGCTGGCATCAGTCCCGGTTCTGGTTCTACTACTGTTCAGGATAGGCGCGGATTACGCACGGGTAAATCGTCCGGAAGTACAGGACTGTTAAGTAATATGAATCCGTTCAGATCCATTTATGTTTGCTCGGACAGGCCCCAGAATCTATATAATGTACACAAGCCCCATACATGTCTGTTGCATATGACAGATAAGGAGAATGTGCCAAATGGATTATGTAAATCGGAAAATGGAACAGGCAAGACAACAAAGGATGGAAGAAAAAATAGCGGAGGCCATGAATCGGCAAAAGATTTCACAGCAAGACACTCAAGACGAGAGTAGTGCAGGATTCACACACTTAAAAAAAAGCCAGAATACGTTTTTGGTCTTATTGGGTATTGTGGCCGGTGTTGCGATCGCTGCCACAGTTGGGTGGATGAAATCAGGTGAGCCCGGGATTGATCCCTCAAGTCAGAATATTGATCTTTTGAACAAGCGTGTGGAGTTGCTGGACAACAGCATTACCAGCCTTGAAGTTAAACTCACACGTCTTCTGCTACTGGTTGACTCCATCAAGGATATTGATAACACACAGGTGTCTGAAAGAGCTGATAGCATGCCCGCTACCGATTCGATGCAGCCTGCTGCTGTAGAACCGGAGTCCACGTCAGCTAGCAGGGAAACAGGATTTACTCCAACACACACTGTGGTAACCAAGTTGAACCTGAGGCCATCTGCATCTTTGAATACAACGCCCATAGGGATTCTCTCCCCCGGGACAAGGGTTGAGAAAATAAGCGAAAACGGTGACTGGTACTATGTGAACACCGAGGCGGATGGAACAGGCTGGTGTTCTTCAGGCTACCTGTCGCCCTTGTAAGCCCGGGATAAAATACTCGCTGTGTTTCAGACGTACACAAGAATCAGGGGACAGGCAGGTTATCGCCGCACGTCGCCTGACAGGAATTTGCGCTAACGTAACCTTCCGGGTGCGGGGATATCTGCCTGGACCAGACTACTTGATAATCCAGCAACAGCGGTCACTGCTGGTGGTGTAAAAATCCGAATGAAACGGTGTGAGTGCCAGGGCCGGAGTCCGGGAATTTAACATGCGCCCTTTTTTTGATTTCACTCAAGGTATTTCTGCACGTACAGGCGTAACATCCTTTCCTGTAAAAAGGAAAAGTTACGATGAACAAGCCACCAATTGCCCGGATGTCCCGGATACGTGTTCTTGCTGCGCTGCTTGGCATGGCGTGCTGTATCTGTGGTGTGAGTGTGGCTCCGGCCACAGATGATGTGCTGGAGCATGGCAGGTATGTCTTTTATGCCGCAGGCTGTATTTCGTGTCACACCCGTGATCAGCTGATGGCCGGGGGGCGGCCGGTTGTTACACCGTTTGGCACCTTCTATCCTCCTAATGCGACACCACAGCGGGAGTACGGCATCGGTTCATGGAGCGAGGAAGATTTTGTGCGCGCCTTGCGTGAAGGCCTTAATCCCGAGGGTGAACATTATTATCCTGCGTTTCCCTATCCCTCATACACGAGGATGACGAACCATGACATGCAGGCCCTGTATGTCTACCTGATGACGCTGCCCGAATCCTCCAGGGAAGTCCAGCCGCATCATCTTCACTGGCCATATTCCTCCCGCTCAATGATGTCGTTATGGAAGGCACGCCGCTTTGCACCGGGAGAGTTTTCGGCTGATCCGGAACAATCACCGCAGTGGAACCGGGGAGCCTATCTTGCCGACGCCCTTGGACATTGCAGTGAATGCCATACAACACGTGATTACCTGGGCGCATCCCGTCGTGACCGCTACCTGGCCGGTACCTGTACCGGGCCGGATGACAGGCGGGTGCCCAATATCACACCGGACAGAGAGACAGGTATCGGTAGCTGGACACACGAGCAGCTGATGACATTCCTGAGCACAGGTAAAAAACCCGATGGCAGCTTCACCGACAGTCTCATGGCCGAGGTTCTGGGCACCAGTTGCATGCGGCTGACAGAGCCCGATCTGCATTCACTGGCAATCTACCTGCGGTCGTTACCACCCATTCACAATGACCTGGATACCCTGTGTGCACCGTTTGACGACGCTTTCGTCTACGAATGATGCAAACAGGATCACAACCCTGCCTGTTCTGTTGTTACAGGTCATTGAGTTACGTTTGATTAAGATCTGTTTATCCGTTACGTTTGGTATATTCCCGGCCGATAATACGGGAGCCTTCAGCGGTTCAGGGGGCGGCGCTTTTCATCCATCAGGGAACACAACAGGAGATGTTCACCATGCACAATCTGAACAGGAAGCTGATCACCTATTTTCTGGCCGTTATGCTGGCCACGTCCAACATGGCATTTGTCTCCACTGCCTACGCACGAGATTATGATAGCAACACCGAGCGGCCCTCGGGGAGCGCCATGCTGGCAGATGCGGTGCTCATGCGGGTGCCGATGACTGCAGTCACTATTATCGGCGCGGCGGTTTTTGTCGTCACACTTCCGTTCAGTGCACTGGGTGGTAATGTCGGTGAGGCCGGCACCAAGCTGGTGAAAGAACCGTTTCAATACGCCTGGATGCGGCCACTTGGGGAGATGTAAGCACGCCTTGCCTTCACGGATCCGGGTCAGCGGCACCCGGTGTCTCATGACGACTGAGTTGCCGCGATCACAGCAAAAACCGGCTGTCAGGGTACGAAGTCGGCGATAAACACATTGGTTTCTCCCCTGACCTTGCCCAGCCGGTTCGAGGCAAACACCAGTCGGCGGCCGTCATGGGAGAACGTGGGAAAGCCGTCGAAGCCTTCGTAGTAGGTGATGCGCACGATGTCGCGGCTGTCGATATCGATCATGGAGAGGTCAAAGTTGCGGCCCTCGGGGTCGTGCATTTTGGACGACAAAGATAATGTGCCGGCCATCGGGGTGCCAGTAGGGGCCGAAGTTCGCCGCGCCGTTATCGGTCAGTTGCAGTGGTGTGCGCGTGTCCAGATTCATGATGTACAGCTGCAGCTTGCCTGGCCGGATCAGGCTGTCTTTCAGCAGCGCCTGGTAATCCTGCAACGCCGTGCCGCTCGGGCGCGAGGCGCGTGGCTGCTTGGTCCATCCCGCATCGAGTTCAATGGCCACGGCCGGCGAGACTGGCGTCTGCAAGAAAGGCGATATCCTGCTGCATGCGCGCAATGGAAAACAGTTCGGCGGGCGGCACCAGTGCCTCGCGCGGCGCCAGTGTGGCCGGGCTGGTGCTGATAGGGGTGCCGTCGCGCTGTAATACACGTACCGACATGGGTGAGTCCACCACCGGCCATTGTCCCTTGAGCACGTTATCCGGTGCTGTGCCGCTGAAGCCGAGATAACTGTAGCGCCCGTAGTGCGGCAGCTTGCGTTCCAGGCCGGGCAGTGCGGCAGCGGAGTCGGCGGCGAGCCAGCCGAGCGCCTGGTCGGGTGCCTGCGGTTGCCGTCCCAGTACCACCAGTGAGTGCGATTGTGCAGACAGCGTGGTACCTGTAATGTGAACCTGATCGTCGCTGGCGACAAAATCATAGGCTTGCAGTGCAGCGTTTAATTGTGGTCGCAAACGGTTATGCCAGCCAAACAGCCACACGGCACGGTCATCGGGAAGTGTCTGCAACTCGGTGTCGAGCATGACGTCGACCTGCCCGGGTTTTTCTTCTTGCCAGCGCTCGGCAATTGCACGGTAGGCCTGTTTCAGTTCTGCCGGTGCCTGCTCGGCAAGCACCACCAGCACCTGCCCGGCGCCCATGGCCTGGCTGATGGCCGGGGGGATCTCGTTACGGTGCAGACGGCGAAAGACATCGAACTCGGGGTCGACATCGAGTTGTAGCGGCCGCGCCGGCAGTGTCAGGGACAGCGTCTGCTGTCGGTTGCTGATGCTGACCTGTGTCTGGTAGGCCTCTTCAATGCCGTCCAGGTGGACGGCCACTGGCAGATCCAGGTGATACACCGCCCCGGGCTGCGTCTGCTCGATAACGGCCGTCAGGCGAAAGCCGCCATCCTCGGGTTTGGCACGTGCCTCATGGATGCTGAACTGCGGCGCGCCCGCGCGCTGCACCCACTGTTTAAAGAAGTTATCCAGCGGTTCGCCGGCAACCGTTGCAAAGCTGTCCTGAACATCATTGAAACCGGCGACCCTGAAAAGGTAGCGCTGGTAGAAGGTCTGCAGGCCCTGCCGGAATGCAGCGTCGCCCAGCTGCCGGCGCAACATGTGAAACAGCATCAGCGTCTTGCCGTAGCCTACCGCCTCGGTGCGCGCACTGTGCCGGCTGCGGAAGGCGCTCAGTGGAAAGTCACCCTGGTGGCTGACATAGTCGGTGTATTTCTGCAGGGTGTTGCGCCGGTACTCGCTGCCACCGCCGCGCTGCTCCTTGATGAGGTAATCGGCGAGGTAACTGGTGAGGCCCTCGGCCCAGTTGCCGCTGTCGTAATCGACGTACACGCCGTTGCCCCACCAGTTGTGCAGGATCTCATGTGGATAGGACGAAGTCAGGATAAAGGGGAAACGGATCACGCGTGAGCCCAGCAGGGTAAAGGAGGGCATGCCATAGCCGGTTTCCCAGAAGTTCTCGACCAGGGCAAACTTTTTGAAGGGGTAGGGGCCAATCAGGGCGTTATAGAACGCGATGTACTCATGTGTCGCATCGAGGTATTTCTGTGCAAGCGCGCTATCGGATTCGCGCAGCAGCACCATTGCGGTGACGCCCTGCTCGACACTGGAGTAGGCATTGAACGGGCCGGCTATCAGGTAGATCTCTTGCTGCGGGGTAGTCGCATGCCAGCGTTCAGCGGGCGTGCGGCCACTGTCTGGTCGTGGGACGAGGGATTCGCCCTGGCTCATGCTCTTCCACGCGTCGGGCAAACGGACCTGCAGATCGAATGTCACCAGGGTATCGTCGATGAGCGGATACCAGGCACTGGCACCGGAGAGGAATACACCCTGTGGTGAAATGATGCCCCGTGTTTCCTCAAAACTGCGTGCGTACTCTTCGCCCCGGCTTTGCAGGGCGTGTGCAATGCTGCCGCTGTAGCGCAGCGTCAAACGGTTTTCCCCGTCTGCGAGCTCGACGCGGTAGTGACGTAGTGACAGTACGCTTGACGGGTCCGACGACGGCAGACTGTTTTCGGCTGGTTGCGGCAGCTCGACCAGCCGTGCGTTGTTGCCTTGCAGTTGTGGCTGCAGCGCGGGATGCAGGGCAAAGGTCAGTGAGGACGAATGATCCGCTGGCAGGGTGATGGTGTCCTGCACCTCGAGGCTGGCCGTGTCGGGCTGCAGGGTTACGTCGAGCGCATGATGTATCGGGGTCGCGGTTGCCCACGATAGCCAGAATAGACAGATCAGCCCGACAATGACGCCTTGCGGTCTTGGCATGCTACTGCAGGATGAGTTGGTAACTCAGGTTTTTGTCGCGCAGTAGCAGGTGCTTGCGCACGATATCAATGCTGACGGTGTCGCCGGGTTGCTTGTCCCACAATGCCAGTCGCAGGTCGGCGGTGTTGTTGATGACTTTGTTGTCGATGGCACTGATACGGTCGCCGGCTTTCAGGCCCGCGGCCGCACAGGCACCGGTCTCTTTACAGGCGGTTATGGTCACCTGCCCGTCACTGTTATCCAGCAGTATGCCCAGCGTACCAGTGGGTGGCAGCAGGCGTTCTTCGGGCAGGAGCAGGAAGTCGGCAAGCCCCGGCATCACGGGGCCGTCCCAGCTGTTGAGGATGCTGGCTGTCGTCACTGGAATGCGCCGTTGCAGGCGTTGCGGGATGGCGCTGCCCCAGGCGATATGCTGGTTGCCGGCGATGACGACCATGTGATGATCCGGATGTTCTTCCAGGTAAGCCGCAGCACGTTCTGCCATGGCCTCGTCCCACAGCAGCTGGGCCTCGAGGAAATGCTCGAAGCTGTGTTCCTTGTCGTTGGGATGATAGTCAAACACGGCTTTAATGCGCTGACGATAGGCGGCATCGGCCGGTGCAATGTGGGCCGGGAGCTGCCGGCGGTCCTCGTCGTCGAGGCCGTCAAGACCGACGTGCGCCACCTGGTGCGTCAGTTCCGTGGGGACATTCAACGCGATCACGGGCAGGGCGTGCTCGCGTGCATAACGCAGGATCGGTGCATAGTGGCGGTAATCCATACGCCAGCGCTGGTAGTACCCGGTGGCACGCAGCATGGCCTGTTCGTCAATGCTGCCCGACACATAGTCGTCCAGGTAACGCTGGAAGGGTTGCTGGAACATTTCCATGCCGATAGCCAGTTGCGGATGCAGCGCATGCAGGCGGCGAATGATATCGAGCTGGGTGAGGTGGTGGTCGTAACGGGTGTGCTGCTCGCCGATGAACACCACGCGCTTGTCCGCCAGCGCGGGGATGATCTGTTCCAGGGTTGAAAAGGCACTGAGGTCGAGTACCGGAGAGGCCTCGACGGGCAGGGCCGGCGCCGCAGCATCCGTGGCGCGTTTGACCACCATGAGATCGCCCAGGCTTGATTCAGCATGGCTGACTGTGCTGACCACCGACAGGATGACTAACAGGCTGAGTTTTAGCATGGCGTGATGATAATGGTTTTTGTTCTGCATGGCGCCCTCGTGAGTTCAGGTTGGTGGCTGGCGGGTGCTGTTACACGGCAGATGCGGCGCACACAGACACAAGCGGTGAATACAGCGGCGGCTGCGCGGCCGGGAGGAACGAGGCCAGGTCGCTGCGCAGCCCGCTGAGTTGCTGTAGGACCCTGGTGCGCTGCTTGTCAGTGAGCGTCACGTTGAGTTCGTCGAGCATGATGATGAACTGCTGTTTTGCAAGCGGCCACTGCTGATTGAATTCAGCGGATCGACCGTCCATCTCTACCCACCAGTGATTGAGGTGCTCACGCAGGGCCTTTGCATTGGTGCCTGTCTTGAGCATCTCCAGTAGCGTGTCCGTTTGCCTTGACCGATAGGCCAGCCATGGTGCACTGAGATCGGGGATGTGCACAAGGGTGTCGCTGATCTGCTGCCGCTGCTGGTCATTCAGGCTTCCGGTCCAGCTTTCAATGCGCTCGACAAAGCGCTGCTGGCGGGCCGCCTTGCGCTCCTCGGGGTCCGGTTTGAGGTACTGTTCCACGGCTTTTTCCTGGCGCTGTTGCACGAACCCGGCAAGGTGTCTGATCTGCGCGGCATCCAGCGTCGACAGCAACGGCACCGAGAGGTCGACGGCAAGGCGCGCATGCTGCTGGTAGAGGAGCAAGGCAGCATCAACCAGGCATGCGGCATCGACCGCGCTGTCCGCTTGCCCGATGCCGCGACTGGCCAGATCCAGGTAGGCAATGACAAGGGGCAGCTCTTCTTCCCGGTGGTGCGCGAGTGTGCCAGCCAATACCGGTTGCCACAGATCGCGCTGGCCAGCATTGGCGGCAACGGTCCGCCGGGCCTGGTACTCGAGCAGCCAGTCCGCATGGCGGTAGGCGAACTCCGTGCGACTGCAGCCGGAGCCGAGCAGTGTCAGGGCGCTGATAATAACCAGGACAGCCGTGCGATGCATGTGTGGATCCTCGGGGCGACACAGTCTGTGACCTTGCCAACCGCAGCGGGTTCCCGTCAATCATCAGCCTTCTTTTGCACCGCCATTCAGGTTCTGTTCAGGAACACTTCCCTATATTAGAACTCGAGAAGACAGGACACGAAGGCATCGAGCTGACGTATGAAATCAATGACTGCAAGGAGGATGTTCCCATGAAGACTGCAACGCCCCGTGACTGGAAAGCCACACAACGATTTTTCGGACAGCTGCTCACCGGGTGCCTGTTGCTGCCGGTGGCCGCTTATGCAAGTTCGACTGCACCGACCATCAAGTTGTTTCCGACGACGGTTCTGGAGGAGATCAAGCATACCGGCAATGTGGCTGCGGAAATGGAAACCGGCCTGCAGGCCGTTATTGGCCAGCTGGATGAACAGCAGAAGCTTTACCTCGACAGCAAATGTGAGGGTAATGAAGGTGATCCGGGCTGCGAGCGTATCGCCAGACAACTCGGAAAAAGCTATCTCGAAATGCTGAACGTCATGGCTGAAAGGTTGCCGGAGATGGAAACCGCGGTGAATGCCACTTCTTCCAGTCTTGAGAAGCGTATTCGCATGGAACTGGGACAGAAAAAGACCTCCTGGACCTTGCAGGAACTGCTGATCGGGGAGGAGTCCGGTAACCCGGCAACGGCCAGTCAACCGTCGCTACGCGGGCGTTCCGGCATGCGCCTCAGTGATCGTTTCAGCCAGTACTACAAACTGGTGGCGCGCTCCGGCGGCAAGACGAATTCCTCGCTGGCAGTGATCGCATCGGATATCTATCTGGACATGCAGGAAACCTCCAGCCTGATCGCGCGCACCCGTGAAGAGATCAGTCGCGCCACCCTGATGGAACAGCTTAACCAGTCATTCGGCACCATTACCCCGGAGATGCAGGAAGTGGTCGCCGGCGTCAAGGCGATCCTCTTCGGTGAAGAACAGGACGTGATGCCGATGGCTATTCCTCCGGCCGGCCCGGCTGACAGTGGTTATGAAAGTGCCTTGCAAATGTGACAGTAACAGAACGGGAGAATCGTTATGAAACCATCAATGAAAAACAAAATCGGCGGCCTCGTTACCATGGCAGCCATGACCGCCTCACTGGCTGCATGCAGCAGCCACCCGACCCAGGCGACGACCTGCAGCCTGCCGGAGGGGCCGAACCTGGAACGCGCCCTCAGTGCTGCCCGCTTTGATCTGGAAACCGGTTGTGAGCACGAGTTCGATGCCTATTTCCAGCGGTTGCTGACGATCGCGGAGGGTGATCCGAAAAAGGAGAACAAGGCCAGCTTCAGCGACTTCCTGCTGTGGACCAATGATGCCGGCCTGTTGAGCAAACGCCAGGCGCGCGAGACCTATAACCGTTATTTCGGTGTCAAGTACGTGTCCCTGATCAGTGACTACAGTGTCTGCCAGCAGACCTGTCCGAACCAGTCCGCGGTGATGCGCGATATGAACCGGGAACTCGGCGACAAGGAGCAGGGGCTGCTCAGGATCAGTGCCGATCGGCTGAACTATACGCGTGCCAGTAATCTCTACCAGGAGACCGAACTGGTGCTGCAAGCCACCTGTGAGGCCTGTGGGCCAGTCGAGTAGGCCGTGATGAAACAGCTGCAGAAGAGCGGTTTCTTCAATGGCCTGTTGCTGGGCATGACGCTCAGCTTCATCGCCGGCCTGGTGGCGCTTTACCTGCTGACAGTGCTTGGGATTATTTCCGTAGACATCCTGGAGGTACCCCGGGTCCAGGTGTTGTTTGAATGGAGTCGGCGCAACCTGGGATTGTCGATACTGCCTTTCGGAATCACCCTGGTCCTGTACATCCGTAGCCTGCGTGGCTTGCAGCGGGGACTCGACGGCAATGCTGCGCAAGATGAGATCAGCCAGCTTGAGCACCTGAACGATGTATGGACCAGTCTGTTTTTTGGCATCGGTGTGATCTGGACAGCCATCGGCATGCGCAGTGCACTGTTGTATGCCCTCGGTGATCCGGGCGTGGCGACGCAGGCCGGTGCCACTGCCGTGCTGCAGCGTCTGGTGGAAGGCGGCATCCTGACGGCACTGACGACCACCATCGTGGGTGGTGTGGGTGGCTACGTGATGCGCGTGCTCAAGAGTTCTCTGCTGGGTACCCAGCTGAGTCGATTTTACGAGGAACAGGAGCAAAACCATGCCAACCGTGTGGAGGCGTTGCTCTGTGACATACGTGCGTCGATCGATACGGCCAGCGCACGCGGACGCACGGCGTATGTGTTGCAGGAGGGATCATGATGCACCGGCGCCGCCATGCAAAATACCCGTCAACATCTGCTGCGGCCGGAAGTGATACCGATGCCCTGCAAACCGATGTCATGCGCTTCATGTCGATTATCGGTCTGTGCCTGATGGCGGTGTTTGCACTGGTGCAGGGGATTCCGCTGCAGGAGCCGGGGAAACCAGCGCAGCCTTCGCAGCCGGCAAGATTGCGCGAGGAAATCAGCTTGCAGCAGCAACAGGTGCGGGAACTGCAGGCCGAGTTGCAGATACTGAAGTCATCCATGGTCAGAACGCGGCAGCACCTGACGAGCGCGAAGGAACAACTGCAACAGGCTAACGGGCAGGCACAGCAGGCCCGCGAGGAACGCGACCAACTGGAGTCGCGGCTGGGAAACCTGGGCCGGCAGCTTGAACAGCAGCGCCAGGCATTGGCTGACATCGAACAGGACGCGCGTCGGAAAGAACAGCACCTCGGTGAGCTCCGTCAGCGGCTGCTGAATACACAGCGGCAGCTCGATCACAGCCGTACTGAAATCGAGGCGCTGCAGCGCCAGTCGCAGCAGCCGGCAGTTACACCCGTGATCAAAAGGCAGGCGCCGCCTGTGCCCGTACCAGAATCGGTGCCAAGACCCGTGCCAAAACCTGCAACTGCCAGGCAGGGTTTCACCCTGCGCTTCGAGTCCGACGCGGCGCTCGACCGGCTGGTCGCCGCGGGCAGTGTCAGCCTCTATGCCATGGCCGGTCAACAGGCCTGGCGCCTGTCGATGACGACGGGCAGACCTGCTGTTGCGCAGGTGTCATTTCCGCGCTGGTTTCACGAGATGTCAGCGGCGACGGTGCCGGCACACTACAGCCACAGCCTGGAAGACGCGGCACCCGGACGGTCAAGCGTGGTGTGGGGCGTGCAACTGCCGGCGGCTGCAAAACAGGCCATTGCCTCACTGACGCGGCAACGCCAGGGTGGTGCGCTGCTGATCCGCGGCGATGGTCAGGTGGTACTGGAGGATTGATGCCATGTTTGCCGCCCGCCTTACCCTGCTTGCGCTCATGGCCCTGATGCTGACGGCCGGCTGCAGTCATGACCCGTTGCGCCCGCACGGCAGCTCAACCTCGCTGCAGGACTGGGTGGACACCGAACTGGCACCCTACGTGGCGCAACAACTGGGCCAGCACCCGCGCTTCAAGGGTGAGCCCGTCATTATCGTGCGTCTCGATGGGGATGACATTCAGCCGGACATCGACGGCCTGACGCGCAGCATTCGTGACCGGGTGATGGACAGCCTGTTGAAGACGCCCGGTGTTCACGTTCCCTGGCAGCCGCAACAGCAGCAGGCGCAACATCATCGCCGCCTCGACCAGATGCAGTGCGGCAGGCTGCGCGATGCCAGTTATTTTGTCGGTATCGAGATCGTGCGCACGGCAAACGAACAGTTCCGGGTGGCGGTGCGGGCCCTCGATGTGCAAGCGGGTGCGTGGGTCAGCGGTTTCACCCATCACTGGTCAGGCAGTCTCACGGCGAGCGAATTGCGCGCCCTGCAGCTACGACGTACCGACGAGTCGCTGCGGGGTCTCAGGGTGTTGCCTTTCAGTGCCGGGCAGCCGGATCTTGCAGCGACCTACCTGGCAAACAACCTGAGTTGCCTGTTACGCCAGCGGGATGTGGATGACCTGAGGATCAAGGTGGAAACACGCCCCTCTGATACGCCGCAGTTACGTACCCTGCTGGGCCTGATTGGTAATAACCTGTCACGGTTCCGGGAGGTGCAGGTGACCGATAGCAGCCGGCAGGCGAACTTTGTACTGCGTGGCGAGACCCACATGATTCAGGCGGACCTCTACCAGGTCTGGGTGATTTTGCATCCCGGCGATTCCGGCATACACCTTGCCGGCATGGATACGTCAACCTACATCCGTATCCCGCCGGCCAACAGCAGTCCCGGGAAGCGCCGCCTTGTAAGTGAGCCGCGCAATTACAAACCGACCATTGCGCGCCTGGAGCTGGTGCGGCACAGCAACGGCAGTGACTACCGGGATGTTTGCGGCGATGCTCAAGGCGGTTGCCCGGTGCTGGAGGTGGATGTCGAGCAGGCCGACGAGGTGTTCGTGATTGCACATGGAACCAGGGACGGTATCAGTCAGTTGTCCGCTGCCTGCAACAAGACAGATACCGCGGCGGCGTACCCGGGAAGGTACCTGTACCGTTTTCCCGAGACCCGTTTCATGCCATCCGACTGGACAACGGTATATGCCATTGCTGTGAGTGGTGCAGTGCCGGGGCAGCAATTGCGCCAGTTGCTGCAGAAGTTGCCTGATGCCTGCAGCAATGCCGCTGGCCTGCAGACCGATGCGGCCGATCGCGAAAAATGGTTGCAGCGGCTTGACGGGGTTGTCGCGGCGAACCGTGAGCAGGTGGTGTGGACGGCGAGGCGACTGCCATGATGCGGACAACAGGCATTCTGGTGGGTACGTTGCTGATGCTGGGCATCTTTCTGCTGGCGTTGAGTGCCAGTAATTCCCCGACGCTGGTGAAGGAAGTCGTTAGCCGTGAGTCTGTTTTACCGGCAGCAGAGGTGCCCGTCGAGGAGAGTGCAGACCACGCGGTGCCCGCGGCTGTTGACAGCGCCGGACTTGATGAAGCGCTGCGGCTGGATGACAGGGACAGGCTGCTTGGGCTGGATCCACAGTCATGGAATCAGTCCATGGGTGCCTATGAAACGGCCTCTCGCAATGAGCCCGCCGCAATGTCCCGCTACCTGGTGTGGAGTCCCTTCAAGAGTGAGTGGGCTGCACAGGGGTTTGCCCGGCGCCTGACACTGGCCACCGATGTACCCGTGGAAGTGCGCAACGACGGATCGGGTAACTACCAGGTGGTTTTCAGTTACCGGGATGATAGCGAGCGCCAGGCCATGGTCCGGCAGATTGAAACCGTCACCGGACTCGAACTGGAGTAGTGATGATGCGACAGGCCCTGTTACTACTGCTATGTACCGCTTGCCTGTGGGTCACCATGGCTACGGCGAAGACGGATCCGGGCATCGATGTTGAGGCGCTGGAGACACGCTGGCAGACCTATGCAGACAGCGCAGGGCAGACACTGCCTGCGCTGGAATTCCCCTATGCAGAGTGTTTCAGTCGTGCGGCCAGCGAGCATGAGCTGCCGGAAACCCTGTTACTGGCGGTTGCCCGGGGTGAGAGTGATTTCGAACCCGAGGCGCGCTCAAAGGCCAATGCGATCGGCTTGATGCAGATACTCTGGCCGGGCACGGCAAAACACCTCGGGCTGGAGCAGATGTCAGAGGTGCTGGATCCCTGTACCAATGTGGATGCGGGTGCGCGTTACCTGAAGGAATTGCAGCAACGTTATCACGGTGACCTGCACCGCACGTTGGCCGCCTATAACTACGGGCCGGCACGGATTCCTGTGTCCGAAGGCCGCCTGCCGGACGGGGCGGTCTGGTACAGCGCCTACATCATGCGGCATCTTGATTATGTGCTAAACGGCAGCAACAAGGTGCCTGCCGGTGCTGTACGAAAACGCTATTCGGGTCAGCAGCGCCTGTTCATTATTCATTTTTCCCGTCCCTACCGCGCGGCAGCATTCGTTGACCGGCTGCAACCCGGCTTTGGCGAACTGCGCCTCGACTGGTTCCGTCGAACGGATGGCGGCTTTGATGTGGTGATGCTGTATGCCAGCGAATCCGAGCGGCGCAGGGGACAGCAATTGCTCAGCAACCTGGGGTTTGGATAAATGTTTGTTACCCAGCTGCATAAAGCCTGTAGGAGCGCCGTCCCCGGCGCGGTCGGCGCGAGAAGCTTCCGCGTCCCTGCTCACGTCCCTCACCGCGCCGGGGACGGCGCTCCTGCATGTGTATTTATACCGGAAGGTGCCTGCAGATCCTGTTGCTCGTCGGGCTGACAAGCGGCCTCGTACACGCGGTGGAATACCAGGCCTTTGCACCGGTGCTGAAGGTGGAGCCGATTACCGAGACACGCTATGAACCGGTGAGCCGCAAGGTATGTACTGAACCGGATGATTCGGCACGCGAATTCAACAATGTGGCGGCAAGCCTCGGTGAGGACATCCGTCACCAGACGCGCCTCTGGCAGCAACAGCACAGCTGCCGGAGCGTTACTGAACAACGTGCCCGCGAGACTGTCGTCGGCTACCGGGTGACCTATCGCTATGGCGGGGAAACCGCCACCACCCGCCTGTCCTACGATCCCGGCGAACGCATGCCGGTCAATGTCAGCCTGTCGCCATTGAAATGACCACTCAATCGTGGAAATTTATCTGCAGCAGGGCACCGCCCAGCGGGCTGGCGGCAAATGCCAGTTGTCCGCCATAGAGCGTAATAATCTCACTGGCCATGCTCAGGCCAATACCCTGGCCGGGCATCGATTCGTCCATGCGTGTGCCGCGTTGCAACACGCTGTCAACCTGTTGCGGTGCGATGCCGGGCCCGTCGTCCTCGATGCTGATCTCAATGCCGTCGCGGTGTTTGTCCACCTGCACGCGCACCCGGATCATGTTGTCGCAGTACTTGTAGGCGTTCTCCAGCAGGTTGCCCAGGACCTCCATGAGGTCGGCCTCGTCACCGGTGAAGGTGGCTGACGGGTCCAGCTCCAGGGTGACCGTCGGGTGTTTTTCCCGGTACACCTTGTCGAGAGAACGCACCAGTCGTTCCACGACCTTGCCGACTATGACCGGTTTGGCGAGCGTGGCGCGGCCGGATACTGCCGCGCGCTGTAATTGATGACTGATGATCTCATCCATGCGTTGCACCTGTTCCCGGACCAGGGTGTGATCGGCATTCGTGTCATTGCTGTTCGGGTGACTGGACTGCAGGATGGCCAGCGGTGTTTTCAGGCTGTGGGCGAGGTCGTCGAGGCTGTTGCGGTAACGGCTCTGTACCGACTTGCTGTGTTCGATCAGGGAATTCAGGCTGGAGGTCAGGCCGGCGAGTTCCCTTGGGTAGGGTCCTTCAAGACGGTCTGTGTGGCCCTGCTCGATCTGCTGCAGATCGGTAGTCACGCGGCGCAGTGGCCGCAGGCCCCAGCGCAGGATGAACCCCTGTGCAATCAGCAACACCAGTGCCATGCCGCCGAGCCAGCGCCACAGGGTGGAACGGAAACTGTCTATTTCCGCCTCGAAGACCGAGGTGTCTTCCGCCACCGTGTAGGTGTACAGCGACTCCGTGCCGGCATAGTCTTCCCAGGCGACGCCAAACGCCAGCGTATAGAGTTGCATGCCGGCACGGGCAATGCGGCTGAAACGGCGCTCACCGGGACGTTGCTGCTCAGTGACGTCGATATCGCGCCCGGTGAGCGACGCGGAGCGCCACAGGGGGGCTCGGCTATTGCCGGTGATGACTGCATAGAGACCCGAGTCCGGTTTCGAGAAGCGCGGTTCCGGCAGTTGCTGCGGTGGCAGCATGCGACCGCTTGCATCTTCATCGGTAGCGGCAAGCAGGGCGTAGATATGCGACTGCAGGCGTTCCTGCATGGCGGCCTCGGCGCTGACGCGAAACGCCTTGTCGAGCGCCAGGCCGGTCGCACCGAGAAAACCGGCCAGCACCAGCGAGGCTGTCAGCAGCAGACGGCTCTGCAGTGAGTGCATCAGCCGGCGTTCGCTTGCAGCCGGAACCGGTAGCCGCGGCCACGCAGCGTTTCTATCGGGGCAAGGGTATTGTCCGGGTCCAGTTTGCGGCGCAGGCGGCCAATGAACACTTCCAGCACGTTACTGTCACGGTCGTAGTCCTGTTCGTAAATGTTGTCCGTCAGCTCGTTCTTGGAGATGACCTCGCCGGCATGCAGCATCAGGTACTCCAGCACCCGGTACTCGAAGGCGGTCAGTTCCACGGGATGGCCCGACACCGTGATGGACTGTCGTGCGGTGTCCAGTGAAATCGGACCGCAATCCAGCACCGGTTTCGACCAGCCGGAGGCACGGCGCAGCAGGGCGTTCAGGCGTGCCTCGAGCTCCTCGAAGTGAAACGGTTTCACCAGGTAATCGTCGGCACCGGTTTCCAGGCCTTCCACCTTGTCCTGCCAGTTACCCCTGGCCGTCAGGATCAGAATAGGGAAATGCCGGTCGCGTGATCGCAGGCGGCGAATCAGTTCGATGCCAGACAGTTTCGGCAGACCGATATCGATAATCGCCAGGTCGAGCGGGTAGTTGTCACCGAAATACAGTCCTTCCTCACCGTCGGCTGCCACATCGACGACGTAGCCACTGTGTCGCAGCTGGTCTCTGAGTTGCTCTCGCAGGCGGGTTTCGTCCTCGACAACAAGGATATGCATGGATCAACGGCCGCGTGATTGTGGTTGCCCGCTGCGGGCATCAACCTGGGTGCGCTTGACGCGTCCGTCCTTGGTCAGGATCTTGATGTTGTAGACCTTGCGACCATTGATATTGACGGTGTCCGCGGACAGCACCTTGCCCGGGTACTGCTGTCGCGCCCGCGAAACGGCCTCGTCGAGGCTGATGCCGCCATTATCGCGCTGCGCGACCTGCAGATGGTGGTGGTGAAACGGAGCGGCCGTGACCGGTGCAGTGGCCAGTAGCAGGATCAAGCAACCGGTTATCAGCCGTCCGTTAGTCATGGGTGGGTGTGTAAAGGTGCATTAAATTCCGTTCGCGGGGTAAACGCTGACACGCACCGGTATGTGTTTACCCGGGTGTTCCGTGGTTTGCGTGTAATAGGTTTGTCCCTCATAGCGGTATTTTACACGATAGCCAACCAGTTGCTGCTGTTGTTCATACTGTTCAACGGTTTCGCAGCGTTGCACGTGTTCAATTGTGGGCCGCTGCCGGTAGTGCGATTGCCCGATGCCGTGGCCGACCGAGGCGCCCAGCAGGGTGCCGGCCACGGTGAGTGCGGTTTTGCCACGCCCCTTGCCGAACTGGTGGCCGACCACACCGCCGACAATACCGCCGGCGATCGGTGCGATATAGGCGCCGGGCCGGTGGTGGCTGCGATTGACCGTTTCCGTCCAGCACTCGGTGACGGGGCGTGCCACCGAGACGGTTTCATACTGCGGTTGTGCCTCGATGACCTTGGCCTTGCCAATGAATCCATGTCCGTGTTCTGACACGGCCGCCCCGGAAAATGCCAGCGACGAAAACCCGATTGTCAATACTGTCATGATGCGTTTCATTGTATGTCTCCTGTTGCTGATGTGATCTGGCCGGGCAGGAAAAACATGCCCTTTTTCCATGTTTCACAGACAGGATAGGCAATGTTCGCTGAATACAGGCTGAACGGGTGCGACAGTGTGGCAAGTTAATGAATCAGAAAGAGACTGAGTGCCGGCCAGTAGGTGATGACGAGCACGGCGCCGAGCAGCAGGAAAAAGAACGGCAGCGTGGCCCGGTACAATTCCAGGATCGGGCGTTCGAAGCGGTAGCTGGCGATGAACAGGTTCAGGCCCACTGGCGGGGTGAAGTAGCCGAGCTGCATGTTGGCCAGAAACAGGATGCCCAGGTGTACGGGGTGGATGCCATAGCTCATGGCGACCGGCACCAGCAACGGCACCAGGATCACCAGTGCCGAAAAGATGTCCAACATCATGCCGACACCGAGGAGAAACAGGTTCAGCAGGGCGAGGAACGCCCAGCGGCTGTCGATATGTTCGCGGATAGCCTCGAACAGGCGTGCAGGCAATTCGATGTCGATAATATAGTTGGTCGAGGCCAGTGATACACCCAGTATGATGAGGATGCCGCCGACCATGACCATGGACTCGCGGGTGACACGCGCCAGCTCGCGCAACGGGATCTCGCGATAAATGAATACCTCGACGATGAACAGGTAGACCACGGTCAGTGCGGCGGCCTCGGACACCGCCAGCAAGCCGCTGTAGATGCTGCCCAGCAGCAGGAACGGGAAGGGCAGTTCCCAGATCGCCTCCCTGACGGCCTGGCCACATTCGCTGATGCTGAAGGGTGCGTGCAGTGCTGTACCTTCGCTGCGTTTGCGCACCACGAAGGAGTAAACCGCAAGCACCGCGAGCATCAACAGGCCGGGGAAGATGCCGGCAAGGAACAGGTCGTCAATACTGATGGGTTGATCAAGTGACAACTGCTGTGTGACGACACCGTAGAGGATCAGTGGCAGGGAGGGCGCAAATAAAATGCCGAGACTGCCGGAACTCGTGATGAGGCCAAGATTGAAATTGTTCGGGTAGCGGGCCGCTGTTAACGCCGGGTAGAGCAGTGCACCCAGTGCCACGATGGTCACCCCGGAGGCACCGGTAAAGGCGGTAAACAGGGCGCATGCCATAATGGCGACCACGGCCAGCCCGCCGGGGAACCAGCCGAGAAACGCGTGCGTGACGCGTACCAGCCGCTGCGGTGCATTGCTTTCTCCGAGCAGGTAGCCGGCAAAGGTAAACAGCGGGATGGCCAACAGCACCGGGATGGAGGCCAATCGCTTGATTTCGATGACGACCGCAGCAAGGTCAATTTCCTCGGTATGGAAGCCGTATAACGCACCGGCTGCAATCACGGCAAACAACGGCATGCCCAGCAGTGCCAGCCCGATCAGGATGAGACTGGAGGCAATCATGGGTGCTTCCTGAATTCCATGATGGCCTGAAACACCAGTCGCAGCGTCATCACCGAAAAGGCGAAGGGCAGGATCAGGTCGCCCACCCAGGCCGGAATATTCGCGAACAAAACGTCCTGGTATTCATAGTCAAGGGCGACCAGGCGTACCGAATGCCAGGCGAGTAATGCACATACCAGGGCCGTCGCCAGCCTTGTCAATACCCGGGAAGCGCGTTGCAGGCCGGGGGGCAGCACGCGCAGCAGGGCATCCACGGTAATGTGCCGGTCCAGCCGGGTCGCGACCATGGCGCCCATCAAGCCCAGCCACAGCACCAGCAGACGTAACAGGGGGTCGCCCCAGGAGAAACCGCTGTCAAGAAAGTTGCGCATGATGACCTGGCTGCTTGCCAGCAGCACCATGGTGAGCAGCACCAGGGCCAGCAGGCCATCCTCTATGTTATGCAGCCACCGAAGCCAATTCGATGCGTGCGGCGAGGTGCTTTTCCCGTGTTCACTCACGGTCACCGCTACCGTGGCGGCTGCGATATTCCTGGATGTGGCCCAGCATTTCGTCAACCAGTGCCGGCGTGTATTTTGCGCGGCTGATCAGTTGCTCGCGCCCCTGTTTCGCAATGGATTCCCAGTTGTCCCGCTCGGCCGCGTCCGGATGTACAAATTCGATGCCCTGGTTCTTTAACGCCGCTCGCGCCGACTCGTTATCGGCCCGGTTCACCTCGTCAAGCTTGCTGAAGATATCACCCATGATCGCCCTGACGATCTGCTGATCGCCCGCCTTGATGCGGCCAAAGGCCTTGCTGTCAATCGTCAGCATGCCGCTGAGGAACATCAGGGGCACGTCGGTCAGGTAAGTAACGCTGGTGTACCACTGGAATGCAATGATACCGGTCGGGATACCGGCCACCGTGTCCAGCAGCCCGGTCTGCAAGCCGGTATAGACGTCCGCGACCGGCAGTGGTATCGGTGAGATGCCGGCCGATTCAAACATCGCCTCGGTCAGAATGTCGCCTTCCGGTGTCCACACCTTTTGCCCCTTCAGGTCGCCGAGTGTGCGCAACGGCTTCTCGCTGATGATGTAGGCAAAACCGCCGTCACTGATGCCGAGCACGACCATACCATGATCCGCCAGCCCCTTTGTCAGGGTGGCATCCATGCGTTGACGCACATAGTCGACCTCCTCGTAGGAATGGAACACCAGCGGCATGCTGTACAACTGGGCATCGGGATACAGCTGCGAAAGGTCGGAGCCGGTAAATGCGCCACCCTGCAACTGGCCGATGCGCATCTTCTGCAGCACGCTGCCGGTGTTACCCATGACCCCGCCCGGGTAGAATTTCAGTTTCACCCGGCCGTCGGTTCTTTGACTGATTTCTTCGGCCCCCTGGCGCATCATTTTCATCCACGAGGTGCCATCCGGTGCCAGTGTGGCAATCTTCAGCGTGGTTGCTGCAGCGCATGATGACAACGCCATCAGCAGCAGCGTCGCAGTGAGCGTGACGGCCAGTCGTGATGCACCACGCCTGCGGTTAGAAATAATCATTACTGCCCTCCAGTAGCTCCTTTGCCTGCTGCTGTGCCAGTGCGTTGCTGAGTGTCAGGTCCGCTGCTTCCGTGTCGCTGGCAAGTACCGCGTTCAGCAGGCTGTCGTGTAATTCCCGGTCGAATACCAGCCGCGCATAATACTTTGCGAACAGCACATTCACCATCAGGTTGCGGCCCGCGGACAATTCGTTGGCACGTTCGAAATGCTGCCGGCCAACCTCCGGCTTGCCGCCATACTCTGCTGGCAGTTGCGTGCTCAGTACACCCAGATAGACGTGGGCATTACCATGGTTATAGGCCTCGTCGAGTTCGATGACGCGGTTCATGAGTGCAGCAACCTTCGGTAGCTGGATGGTGGCATTCCAGTCATCGCTGTTCACCTGGATCCAGGTCGCCCAGGCCGATGCGAAGCCGAACAGCACGGGCACGTCGTCAGCATCGAAATCACTTAACTGTTCCCTGAAGGGTGCCAGCGGCTTGTCGATGACGGTGCAGAAAGCCTTGTGCGACAGGCAGATCGCACGGCGCGCATAATTGAATGACTTGTCCGCGAGGCGACGTTGACGTTGCTCGTCTTCAACAAACGCGGTGGCATAGGCCGCGTACAGCCGCGAGCCGGACAGCAACAGCGCCTGGTTGTCCGGGTCACCGCTGATGAGACCGTCCAGCATCAGCAGGAAGGCCGGTGCGCCCTGGCGGACTGTCTCCGGGTCATTCTGTTCCAGTACGGCATGCGACAGGTTATCCGAGAAGCCACCGGATGCGCGGGTGGCCACGCTCGAACAGCCTGAAAACAGTGCAAGGGCAAGCAGTAATGGAAATAGTGTGCTACGGGGGAGGGGGAAAACTGACTGTCGGTGCACGGGGAACGACTCTTGTGTTGTCTGGAGGAGCGATAGTTTGGTTGCCTAGTATATTAAATATCTGGCCGACAGGTGCGAATCAAGGCGGCTGGCTGCCTGCTTCGTCAGTCTTGATGTATGCCATGGCCGCCAGGAACCACAGTGAACTGAACATGACTTCCAGCAAACCCAGCGGTCGGGTGACGTCATCACTGTAGGCTTCCATGACACCGTGTGTGAAGTAGAGCAGGGCGAGGAAGCAGCTCCAGGCGAAGGTGTATCTGCGACCGTGCAGCAGGCCACGCAGCGGGAACAGCAAGGGCACCACCAGCACCAGTAACACCAGTGCTGCCGGGAACAGGGTAGCGGGTGCCAGCCAGCTGTACCATGCCGTCAGCAGTATCAGCGTGCCGAAGTAACCGAACAGGGTCAGTGCATAGAGGAAGCGGCTGCTGGGCATGGATACGGATTGACTGCCTGGTTGCTAATGTTCGCCGGGTGCTCGGGCCAGGCGGCTGGTGACATCCGCGATGCGTTTGCCGAGTGCTGTACAGAGGTGTTTCTCTTCATCACTCAGCGGTCGCTTGCTGTCACTGCCTGCCGTGTGGCTGGGACCGTAGGGTGTGCCTCCCGTCGTTGTTGTTAACAATTCGCTTTCCGTGTAGGGCAGTCCCATGATGAGCATGCCGTGATGCAGCAACGGCAGCATCATGGTGATCAGCGTGGTCTCCTGACCACCGTGCATGCTGGAGGTCGAGGTGAAGGCCGCTGCCGGTTTGCCGGCAAGTTCACCACCCAGCCACAGACTGCTGCTGGAGTCGATGAAGTACTTCATCGGTGATGCCATGTTGCCGAAACGGGTCGGGCTGCCCAGTGCCAGTCCGGCGCATTCACGCAAATCATCGAGTGTCGCATAGGGCGGTCCCTGCAGCGGGATATCATCCTCGGTCGCCTCGCAGACAGTGGATACGGCTGGCACGGTACGGATGCGTGCCTGGCAGTCCGGGTGGGTCTCGATGCCGCGCGCGATGATTTGTGCCATTTCTGCGGTGGCGCCGTAGCGGCTGTAATAGAGGACAAGTATTTCGTTCATGGTTTGTGGGTACGGTTGTGTTAGGGAGGCTGTAGCTATTCACCATAGAGGTTAATAGTACCTGGTTTAAATATCTTGCCACGGAAGCACACGGAATAACACGGAAGAAAAATGATTTAAAAGAATTATTTCCGTGATTTTCCGTGTGCTTCCGTGGCCAACTGGGTGTTTAAAGGATATCCAGTATCCGCTCCGGCGGTCTGCCAAGTCTTGCCTTGCCGTTCTTGATCACAATCGGTCGTTCAATCAATCGCGGGTGTTCGATCATGGCATTGATCAGTTGTTCGCGTGACAGCCCGGGATTATCCAGCCCGGCCTCGGCGTATTCCTTTTCATGTGTGCGCATCAAGTCACGTGGTTCCATGCCCAGCATGTCGAGGATGGATTCCAGCGTCCCGGCATCCGGTGGTGTGTTGAGGTATTCAACGATCTCGATGTGCTCACCGTGTTTTTCCAGTAGCTCGAGGGCTTGGCGGGACTTGCTGCACGCCGGGTTGTAGTAAATCGTTACGTCAGTGTTCATGGTGTGTTCTCGGTAAAAAAGACATTCGCTAGCGTGTGACGACCGGGATATTACCGATGCGCATTTTCCATTCCCGCGGGCCGATTTCATGGATGGACTGCCCCCGGGTGTCGACGGCCACGGTGACTGGCATGTCCTCGACTTCAAATTCATACACCGCTTCCATGCCGAGTTCCGGGAAGGCGACCACGCGCGCGGCGCGAATCGCCTTGGAGACAAGGTAAGCGGCACCGCCGGTGGCGATCAGGTACACGGCCTTGTGTCGTGCAATGGACTCGATGGCCGCGGGGCCGCGCTCCGCCTTGCCAATCATGCCGAGCAAGCCGGTCTTTTCCAGCAGTTCGTCGGTGAACTTGTCCATGCGTGTGGCCGTGGTCGGACCGGCGGGGCCGACCACCTCGTCACCGACCGGGTCCACCGGGCCGACGTAGTAGATGAAGCGCCCCCTGAAATCCAGCCCGTTGGGCAAGGGTTCGCCGCGATTGAGGCAGTCGATGATGCGTTTGTGCGCGGCATCGCGCCCGGTGAGCAGCTTGCCGCTGATGAGCAGGGTATCGCCGGGCTTCCAGTCCAGTTCAACGGCCGGGTCGATGTCGTCCAATCGTACCCTGCGGGTATTGCTGCCGGCCTCGCGGGTAATAATTGGCCAGTCTTCCAGCCGTGGCGGCCGCAGGTCAACCGGTCCGCTGCCGTCGAGCGTGAAATGCACATGCCGGGTGGCGGCACAGTTGGGTATCAGGGCGACCGGCTTGGAGGCCGCGTGGGTCGGGTAATCCCTCAGTTTGACGTCCAGTACCGTGGTGAGGCCACCGAGTCCCTGTGCACCGATACCGAGGGCATTCACCTTTTCGAAAATTTCCAGGCGCAGTTCCTCGAGGCGGTTTTGCGGTGCGCGTGCCAGCAGTTCGTGAATGTCGACGGGTTCGAGAATGGCTTCCTTGGCGAGCAGCATCGCCTTTTCTGCGGTGCCGCCAACACCGATACCGAGAATACCGGGCGGACACCAGCCGGCGCCCATGGTGGGTACCTGCTGCAGGACCCACTCGACAATGTCATCGCTGGGATTGAGGACGGCAAAACGGGACTTGTTCTCGGAACCGCCGCCCTTGGCGGCAACGATGACCTCGACCTTGTCACCGTGGACAATGTCCTTGTGAATGACGGCCGGGGTGTTGTCGCCGGTATTGATACGCTTACCGGCCGGGTCGCTGACAATGGAGCCGCGCAGCGGATTGTCTGCATGCTGGTAGGCGCGCCGGACTGCCGCGTTGACCATGTCATCGATGCCGCTATCGGTTTCCCAGCGGACATCCATGCCTACCTTGAGGAATATGTTGACGATGCCGGTGTCCTGGCAGATGGGGCGGTGGCCCTCGGCACACATGCGCGAATTAATCAGTATCTGTGCCATGGCATCACGCGCAGCCGGTGATTGCTCGCGCTGCCAGGCTTCATGCAGCGCCTTAATGAAATCCGGTGGATGGAAATAGGATATGTACTGCAGTGCGTCGCAGATGCTGGTGATGAAATCGTGCTGCTTGATGGTGCTCATGCGTACCTTGACAGGGGGAACCTGAAAACCGGATGAAGGTCATAATTGTAACTGTTTCGCCATGGTCGAGGTAATGCGACTGCAGAAAGCGGCGATCGGGGTATAATCTCCCTCACATAATTCAAGGAGTTACCCATGCGTTTACTGGTGTTTATCACGGCGCTGTTTGCCGCCGTGCCGTCTGTTGCGGAAATTGTTGACTTCACGTTGCCGGACCTGGAGGGCAGGCCTGTCTCCCTGTCGGACTTTCGTGGCAAATGGGTCATTGTCAATTACTGGGCGACGTGGTGTCCGCCCTGTCTTGACGAGATACCCGAACTGGTGTCATTGCACGAGGACAACAGCGACAAGCTGGTGGTGCTTGGGGTTGACTATGAAGAAGTGAACAACGATTACCTGAAGGAGTTCGTCGAGAGTCAAATGATAACCTACCCGGTGGTGCGCATGGATCCGAAACCGGTGACGCGCCTCGGCCCGGTAATGGGCCTGCCAACGACCTATATCATCTCTCCACAGGGTGAACGCATGGCGCGCCAGGAAGGGCCGGTCACGCAGGAGGCGATCGAGGCCTATATCGCACGCAAGGAGCAGCAGGGTGGGGCGGCCACCCCGGTCTCTGCAGTCACCGCACCCGCACCCGCACCTCCCAGCCGCTGAGCCCGTTCGCATGCCCTGTATCCATTGCCTGGTATCCGGTCGCGTTCAGGGCGTCTTCTTCCGGGCTTCAACACGCGAGCGGGCGCAGGCACTGGGCCTGAAGGGACAGGCACGGAACCTTCCTGACGGCCGGGTTGCCGTCACGGCCAGTGGTCCGCAGGCAGCCCTTGATGCGTTGCAGCAGTGGCTGTGGGAAGGCCCGCCTCAGGCCGCAGTCAGTGATGTGCAGTGCACGAGCTGCCTGGAGGAGACCGGTTTCAGCCGTTTCGAGATTGCCTGATTAAAGAAAGAACATTTGCCACGGAAGCACACGGAAATTTTTCACCTAAGCTTTTTCTTCCGTGTGCTTCCGTGGCTATGTATAAGGTTGCTTACACAGCCAGGTCGATGTCCGCCGGCTGTTCCGGTGTCAGTACGGTATCGGTGGGCGGCTTGCTGGTGTCCGTTTCCGGATAGTCGAGCGTGAAATGCAGCCCGCGGCTTTCCTTGCGCGATTGTGCCGATCGAATGATCAGGGCGGCCACCTCGGCGAGGTTACGCAGTTCCAGCAGGTCATTGGAGACGGTGAAGTTACTGTAGTACTCCTGGATCTCCTGCTGCAGCAGGTCGACCCGGCGCCACGCGCGTTGCAGGCGCTTATCCGTGCGCACTATCCCCACGTAGTTCCACATGCAGCGCCGCAGTTCGTCCCAGTTATGGCTGACGACGACCTCCTCATCCGAATCGCGCACGCGCGATTCATCCCACGGCGGCACAGCGGGGGGTGGCGGCGTCTCATCCAGTGTGGCAGTGATGTGCTCGCTGGCGGCGGTGCCGAACACCAGGCATTCCAGCAATGAGTTACTGGCCATGCGGTTGGCGCCGTGCATGCCGGTACAGGCGACTTCACCGACGGCATACAGGCCGGCCAGGTCGGTGCGGCCATGCAGGTCGGTGATTACGCCGCCGCAGGTATAGTGTGCGGCCGGAACCACCGGGATTGGTTCCAGCGTCATGTCGTAACCGAGTTCGCGGCAGCGCGCGTAGACCGTCGGGAAGTGTTCCTTAATGAACGGTGCCGGTTTGTGACTGATATCCAGTAGCACGTACTCGGCGCCGAGGCGCTTCATCTCGTGGTCAATGGCACGCGCGACGATGTCACGCGGTGCCAGGTTGCCACGCTCGTCAAAGCGCTCCATGAACGGCGTACCGTCAGGCAGCAGCAGGCGACCGCCCTCACCACGCACCGCCTCGGTGACCAGGAACGATTTTGCCTTGGGGTGGTACAGGCAGGTCGGGTGGAACTGGTTGAATTCCATGTTGGCGACACGGCAGCCAGCGCGCCAGGCCATGGCAATGCCGTCGCCAGTGGAGGTGTCCGGGTTGCTGGTATACAGGTACACCTTGCTGGCGCCACCGGTGGCCAGTACCACGTTGCGGGCACGGAAGGCCTCGACCGTTTGCCGGTCACGATTCAGTACGTAGGCACCGACACAGCGGTTGTGCGCCAGGCCCAGTTTGTGGCCGGTGATCAGGTCAATGGCGATATGCTGTTCCAGCAGGGTGATGTTGCCGCGCGCGCGGGCAGCGTTCAGCAGCGTGGTTTCCATGGCGCGCCCGGTGGCATCGGCTGCATGCAATACCCGGCGGGTGGAATGACCCCCTTCCCGGGTGAGGTGAAAGTTATCGTTGCGGTTGGCCGCAGCATCGCGGGTAAAGGGCACACCCAGTTCCACCAGCCAGCGGATCGCCGCCGGCGCGTTTTCGATGGTAAAGCGCACCGTGTCCGGGTTATTGAGACGGGCGCCAGCATCCAGCGTGTCGGCGATATGGGATTCGAAGGTATCCGGTGCCTGGGTGACGGCGGAGATGCCGCCCTGTGCGTACAGGGTGGAACTTTCGCTCAGCTCGCTCTTCGACAGTACCGCGACCTGTACTTGCTCCGGTAGACGCAGCGCCAGGGTAAGTCCGGCAGCGCCGCTGCCAAATATCAGGACATCAAAACTGTTGTCAGTTAACATAGCTTGCAGGCTGCGGTGTATTAATGGTCATGGGGTCTTTCCCCTGCTGAATCGGGATCATTGCTTGTGCCTACCCATGGTCTTAAGCTAACGCATTGATTTCTTTTGGGATGGGTTAAGCGTAGCGCACCCGCCAGTCTGCTGCAAAAGCCGGCATCCGGCGCTAGACGGCTTGCCGATTTTTCTTTGGAAGCATCTGATATTCATAAACAAACACTGAACTATTCAGTATGGACGAGGTCCACCTGTATGGTTACGGGTTGAAGGGAGACGGCCCGTATGGGCGAACGAGGCATAGATCAGGCACTGGTTGAAAGGGTCCAGCAGGGTGATAAACAGGCGTTCGATGTCCTGGTACTGAAATATCAGAACAAGATCATCCAGCTGATTTATCGCTATGTGCATGATCCCGACGAGGCACGCGATGTTGCTCAGGAGGCCTTTATCAAGGCCTATAAGGCAATCGACCGATTCCGCGGAGACAGTGCCTTTTATACCTGGATTTACCGGATTGCGATCAACACCGCCAAGAACCATCTGGTTGCCAGTGGTCGCCGGCCACCGAAGGGCGATATTGATGCCCAGGATGCGGAACAATATGAGGGTGCCATGGGTCTGAAGGAGTATGCAACGCCTGAACGATTGCTGCTCAAGGATGAAATCCAGGCAGCGATTGCCAGTGCGATTGACGAATTGCCGGATGATTTGCGCACAGCGATCATCCTGCGCGAACTGGAAGGATTGAGTTACGAAGAGATCGCACAGACCATGGAGTGTCCCATCGGCACGGTGCGCTCAAGGATCTTCAGGGCACGGGATGCTATCGATACACGCTTGAAACCCTTGCTGGATTAGCAACACAAGGCTTGTCACTATGAAACAGAAACTACATGAACAGCTGTCTGCACTGGTTGATGACGAACTGGACGCAGCCGAGCAGGCGTTACTGCTCAGGCAAATCGGCGCCGATGCCGTGCTACGCAAGCGCCTGGCACGCTACCAGCTCATCAGTGACGCATTGCAGAACCATTTACCGCCGCGGCTTGATGTCGGCTTTCACAGCAGTGTTCACGCGGCATTGCAGGATGAACCGGCCGTACATGTCGAATCATCCCGCTTTGCGGGTATGCTTAAGCCGCTAGCAGGCCTGGCCGTTGCGGCCTCGGTCGCGGTCGTTGCGGTATTGTCGCTGCAATCTGTCCGTAATGAAGTACCCTCGTCGACACCGGCAATGGCCAGTGCCCCGGTTATGCAGGACTATCTGCGTGCTGAAATCAAGGCGCCGCCTGTTGCTTCACCGCATGCCCCGCAAAGCCTCAATGCCTACCTGGTCAACCATAACGAGTATGCCGTGAATCGTGGCATGTTGCCCTATGTGCGTCTTGTCGGCCATGAAATGAACGTTGATGGCACGCAGTAAAGTCGTGAAATGGCTTGTACTTGCATCACTGGTCGCTGCCGCACCGGTTTACCCGCAGGCACAGGCTGATATCCCCCCGAGCAGTGCCCGCCAGTGGCTCGACAACATGTCCAGGTCGCTGCAGTCGCTCGACTATGACGGCACCTTTGTCTATTACCACGACGGCAAGCTGGAAGCGATGCGCATCGTGCACCAGGCGAATGCGGCTGGAGAAAAGGAACGCCTGATGTCCCTGACCGGCAGTGCGCGTGAAGTGTTGCGGGACGACAAGGCAGTGACCTGCATCATGCCTGACAACAAGTCTGTCATGGTGGGGCAGAGCCGGCCACGGCAACCGTTCCCGGATGTACCCGAGGACCTCGACAGCCTGTCACCTTACTACCAGTTGCAAGACGTCGGTGAAGACCGTGTGGCTGGCCTGATGACACGTGTCATCGATATCACACCCCGCGATAACTATCGCTACGGCTACCGCTTCTGGATCGATACCACGAATTACATGCTGCTCAAGTTCGAGTTGAATGCCGTGGATGGCACGGCCATAGAACAGGTCATGTTTACCGGCCTGCGCGTCGGTGACCGGATTCCCGCCGCAGCCCTGGAGCCGTCCCTGACCGGTGAAGGGTATAACTGGTACCGGCAGGGGAGTGGCGGCGAGAATCCGGCAGCCACACCGGGGCAGCCGGACTGGACTGTAAAGCAGTTGCCGGCCGGCTTCAGTATGACGGATTACCAGCGCAAACGTCTCCACCATGGAGGCGAACAGGCGGAACACATGGTGTTCAGCGACGGTCTGGCAACGGTGTCTGTCTACGTGGAAAAGCTGGCAGAGAACAGCAAGGCGTTTACCGGCCTTTCAAACATGGGTGCCATGAATGCCTATGGCACCGTGCTGGATGACCACCAGGTCACTGTCGTCGGCGAAGTGCCGGCGGCAACCGTGCAGAGTATGGCCCAACTGGTCAGCAGGCGGTCACCATGATCGAGGAACAGGGACAAGTAGTGGAGGTCCAGGGTGAGTTTGCCTGGATTGAGGGTGAACGCACCAGTACCTGTGGCAGCTGTGCCGTGCGCAAGGGCTGCGGTACCTCGGCGATCGCAAAAGTGCTTGGACAACGCCGCGTGCGCCTGCGTGTCCTGAATCGCATCAATGCCCGGGTGGGTGATCACGTGGTAATCGGTATTGCCGAGTCCGGCCTGTTGCGTGGCTCACTGGCAGTCTATGCCGTGCCGTTACTTGGCCTGTTTGCTGGCGCACTGGCAGGCCAGCTGCTCGGCAACATTGTATCAGCAATGCCGTCTGATTTCTTCGCCATTGCAGGTGCCCTTGGCGGTTTTGTTACGGCGCTGGCCTGGCTGAAACGCTTCAGTCGCGACACGGAAAAGGATGCCGCCTATCAACCGGTGGCACTCCGCCAGCAGATCAAGACCGGAGCTGCAGTGACATGGGCTGGAAAAACAACGTAGTCTGAGGTGGTCAGCTGACTAATAAATTGAGTATGGAGAGTATGTATATGTTGAATGTTCGCAAGTTTGCACTGACAGTCGTGTGTTTGGGTGTTTCCCTGTGGGGCATGCAAACCGTCCGGGCCGCCGATTTGCCCAACTTTGTTGACCTGGTGAAGGAGACCAGCAGTGCGGTCGTCAATATCAGTACCACGCAAAAGGTACAGTCCGGTATGCCGGAGCTTCCGGAGGGTTTCGAGATGCCGGAGTTTCCCGAGGGCAGCCCGTTTGGTGAACTGTTCAAGTATTTCTTCGAACAGGAAGAGAATGGTGATCCCGGCTACCATGATGCGAAGTCACTGGGTTCGGGGTTTATTATCTCCAAGGATGGTTACGTGATGACCAACTACCATGTCGTCAAGGACGGCGATGAAATTATCGTTCGTCTCAGTGACCATCGGGAGCTGAAGGCTGAAGTCATCGGCGTGGATCCCCGCAGCGACGTTGCCTTGCTGAAGGTCGATGCCACCGGCCTGCCGGTTGCGAAGATTGGCGAGTCGAGTGACCTGGAGGTCGGCGAGTGGGTACTGGCGATTGGTTCGCCATTTGGTTTTGACCATTCTGCGACAGCCGGTATCGTCAGCGCCAAGGGCCGTAGCCTGCCGCGGGAAAATTACGTCCCCTTCATCCAGACGGATGTTGCTATTAACCCGGGTAATTCCGGTGGACCGCTGTTTAACCAGGCGGGTGAAGTGGTGGGTGTGAATTCACAGATATACAGTCGTACCGGCGGTTATATGGGCCTGTCTTTTGCCATCCCGATCGAGGTGGCGATGGATGTGGCAGACCAGTTGAAGACCAGTGGCAAGGTCAGTCGCGGCTGGCTTGGTGTGTTGATCCAGGATGTGACGCTGGATCTGGCCGAGTCATTCGGTATGAAACGCCCGCGCGGTGCGCTGGTGGCGAAAGTGCTCCCGGACAGCCCGGCGCTGGCAGCGGGCATCGATGTGGGTGACGTGATCGTCGATTTCAACGGGCAGGATGTAATGAATTCCTCCAGCTTGCCGCCCATCGTCGGCAGCTCCAAGGTCGGGGTAAAATTGCCGGTGGTCGTCATTCGCAATGGCCGGGAAAAGACCCTGTATGTCAAACTGGGTGAATTGCCGGATGACGAGGTTGTTGCACAGGCCAATACCAGGCCCGAGATGAAAACAACCAACCGGCTCGGTATCAATGCCGTTGATCTCAGCGACAAGAAAAAGGAGGAACTCGGGATTGAAGGCGGGATACAGGTGGGCCACATAGTGACCGGGGCAGCTTCCCAGGCCGGTGTTCGCAAGGGCGATATTATCCTGGCGATTGATAACAAGACGGTCACGGATCTCAAGCAGTTCGAGAAAACAGTCGAGGGTTTGACGGCAGGCAAATCGGTGGCCTTGCTGGTGCAGCGTGATGGCAGCCCGACATTCCTCGCCATCAAGGTACCGGCAGAGGACTGATTGCTTCATGCCGGCGGTGGTATTTGTTTGACGCAGCAGCTGACGGTCTATACCCGCCGGGGTTGTCACTTGTGTAGCGACATGATGCAGGCGCTGGAGTGTCTGCGTCCCGAACTCGGCTTTCAGCTGCTGGAGGTTGATATCGATGCCGATCCCGGGCTGCGATGCCGCTACGATACCCGGGTACCGGTGCTGGCTGCCGGGGAGGTCGAGATTTGCTATTACTTCCTCGAGGAGGATCGTTTGCGCGCACATCTCCGGTCAGGCGGCTGATTTGCAGACGATGAGTGACTTGCCACAGGGTTACTGTATAATCAATGCCTTACTGATAACCCGAGCGGTGTAGTCAAGGCGCTTGTTTCCCAACCGTAATCCCCATTCCCGAGCGTCGCGTTCGGGACCATCGCGCATATTTTCATGATAGATAGCCAGTACGTCCGCAATTTCTCGATCATTGCGCATATCGATCACGGCAAGTCCACGCTGGCAGACCGTTTTATCCAGCTGTGCGGCGGACTGACTGACCGCGAGATGGAAAACCAGGTGCTTGACTCCATGGATCTGGAACGTGAACGCGGTATCACCATCAAGGCGCAGAGCGTCACGCTGGACTACCCGTCGCGCTCCGGCAAGGTCTATCAGCTCAACCTGATCGATACCCCGGGGCACGTGGACTTTTCCTACGAGGTGTCACGTTCGCTGGCCGCCTGTGAAGGGGCCCTGCTGGTTGTCGATGCTGCCCAGGGAGTAGAGGCCCAGAGTGTCGCGAACTGCTATACCGCGATCGACCTGGACCTCGAGGTGGTGCCGGTGCTGAACAAGATCGACCTGCCGGCGGCTGATCCCGAAAAAGTGCGCCATGAAATCGAACAGATCATTGGCATCGATGCCGGGGACGCGGTGCTCGCAAGTGCCAAGACCGGCGAGGGTGTGCAGGACATCCTGGAAGAAGTCATCCGCCGCATTCCTCCGCCACGCGGGCATCTGGATGCGCCCCTGAAAGTGCTGATTGTCGATTCCTGGTTTGATAATTATGTTGGTGTGGTGTCGCTGGTGCGCGTTGTTGATGGCCGCCTGACACGCCGTGACAAGATTCGTGTCATGTCGACCGGGCGTCACTTCCAGGTTGAAAAACTCGGTGTCTTTACACCGAAACCGGTTGAACGTAATGAACTGCTTGCCGGTGACGTCGGTTTCCTGGTGGCGGGCATCAAGGACATTGATGGCGCACCGGTGGGTGATACCCTGACATTGGTGAACGAACCGGCCGCAGAGGCGTTGCCCGGTTTCAAAATGGTGCAGCCGAACGTGTTTGCCGGTCTGTACCCGGTCAGTTCGGATGACTACGAAAACCTGCGTGATGCCCTGCAGAAGCTGCGGCTCAATGATGCCGCGCTGCATTACGAACCGGAGACCTCGGAGGCACTTGGTTTCGGCTTTCGCTGCGGCTTTCTCGGCATGCTGCACATGGAAATCGTGCAGGAGCGTCTGGAACGCGAGTACGACCTCGATCTGATTACTACCGCACCGACGGTTATCTATGAAGTGCTGGACAGCAGCGGGGAGCTTATCAAGATCGATAACCCCGCAAGCCTGCCGCCGGTGAACAGGATTGAGGAGGTCCGCGAGCCGATTATCATGGCGAATATCCTGGTGCCGCAGGATTATCTCGGCAGTGTGATCACCCTGTGTATCGAGAAGCGCGGTGTGCAGAAAGACATGCAGTACCTTGGCAGCCAGGTGTCACTGAATTATGAAATTCCGCTGAGCGAGATCGTGCTGGACTTTTTTGACCGGCTGAAGTCGGTCAGTCGCGGCTACGCCTCCTTCGATTATCATTTTCTGCGCTTCCAGGCCGCACCGCTGATCAAGCTGGATGTGCTTATTAACGGCGAACGGGTTGATGCACTGTCGCTGATCGTGCACCGTGATGCGGCACAGGCACGTGGCCGGGCGCTGGCGAGCAAGATGAAAGAACTGATTCCGCGACAGATGTATGATGTCGCCATCCAGTCGGCAATCGGTGCGCAGATTATCGCGCGCACCACGGTCAAGGCGTTACGCAAAAATGTCACGGCAAAATGTTATGGTGGCGATATCACCCGCAAGCGCAAGTTGCTGGAGAAGCAGAAGGCGGGCAAGAAACGCATGAAGCAGTTTGGCAAGGTAGAGATTCCACAGGCGGCGTTCCTGGCCGTGTTACGTGTGGATGAGTGATCATGGCTGTGAATATAATGGCCGTGGGTCGCTGGAACCCGTTATCAGAGTGAGCATACGAGGGCACGATGGATCTTGATTTTCCGACATTACTGGTTGCGGCAACCTTTTTTACGGGGTTCGCATGGGCAATCGATGCCCTGGTGCTGAAGCGGCAACGTCGTCGCAAGGCTGACGCGCTGATTCTGCGCGGCGCTGCGCCGGACTCCCACCAGATTTACACGACGCTGAAAGAATCCACCTTTGTCGAGTATTGCAAGTCATTTTTTCCGGTCATTCTTGCGGTGCTGCTGCTGCGTTCGTTTCTGGTAGAGCCGTTCCGCATCCCCTCAAATTCCATGATGCCGACGCTGCTGACCGGTGACTTCATCCTGGTGAACAAGTTTGCCTACGGGATACGACTGCCAGTGCTGAACAACAAGATTATCGAAATGGGTGAACCCGAACGTGGTGACGTAGTGGTGTTCCGCTATCCGAAAGATCCCTCCACCGATTACATCAAACGTATTGTCGGCTTGCCGGGTGACCGGGTCGGCTACTATAACAAGATCGTCTACATCAACGGTGAGCCTGTCGGGCAGGTCCCGGCCGGTATCTATATCGGTGTCGGTTCCGGTATCTCGATGTCGGGTGCCAGCGAACGCCAGGAGCAGCTGGGTAAGGTGTTGCATGATATTCTGGTGATGCCGCGCACGCCGGGCCTCGAGGGCGAGTTTGTTGTGGGGGAGGACGAATATTTCGTCATGGGTGATAATCGCGACAACAGCAACGACAGTCGTTACTGGGGAGCGGTACCGGAGGAAAATCTGGTAGGCAAGGCGTTTCGTATCTGGATGAACTGGGATGGCGCGAACGGCGGTGTCGACTGGGACCGCATTGGCATGAAGATTCAATAGGGTAAATCATGGAGGGGAAGACTATGCGTTCATTGCATCAACAGAAGGGGGTCACGGCGATTGGCTGGTTGATCATTCTCGGCCTGATCGGATTTTTTGTGTTGTTGACATTGAAGATGCTGCCGTCCTATCTGGAGTACTACAAGATCAGCTCGACACTGGAGACGATGACCAAGGACTCCGGATTCGAGAGCCAGGCAGAAATCAGGGACAAGGCGGAACGGCGTTTTGACATCAGCTATGTCAATACCATTACCCCCAAGGACCTGATAATAAAGCCTTACGGGCAGTCATGGCTGGTGACGGCAAAGTATGAATCACGCGTACACCTGTTTTTTAATGTTTCTGTAGTGATGGACTTTAACAAACAGGTCAAAGTTAAACGGATTTGAGCAAGACAACCGGTTTGCTGGAAAGATTGCTCGGTCATGAATTTACTGACCGGGCGTTGCTGCAGCAGGCACTCACACATCGCAGCGCTGGCAGCCGCAATAACGAACGTCTCGAATTTCTCGGTGATGCGGTTCTCGGTGGCGTCATTGCCGAAGAATTGTACCGGCGTTATCCAAAGGCAAGCGAAGGCAAGCTGAGTCGCCTGCGCTCAAGGCTGGTGCGACGCGAATCGTTGACTGATATTGCCCGTGCACTGGATATCGGACAATACCTGATACTCGGGGTCGGTGAGCGGCGCAGCGGTGGCCACCGCCGTGATTCCATTCTTTCTGATGCCGTCGAGGCACTGCTGGGTGCGATCTACCTCGAGAGCGGATTTGAAGCTTGCAAGGCCTGTATCCTCGCATTGTTTGAAGACAAGCTGGCGTCGCTGCCGGAGGTGGCCTTTCTGAAGGATGCCAAGACACGGTTACAGGAATATCTGCAGTCACACCAAAAGACCCTTCCGGAATATGCCGTCACCACTGTCAGTGGTGCAGCGCATGCGCAGTTCTTCAAGGTCACCTGTGTCGTCAATGATGTCGAGGTGCCAGCCACCAGCGGCGAGGGTGGCAGTCGCCGCCAGGCGGAACAGCAGGCTGCTGAGCGCATGCTGGCACAACTGCAGGCTGATTAATCATGGATAGCGATTTTCGCTGTGGCTATATCGCACTGGTCGGCCGGCCCAACGTCGGGAAATCCACGCTCCTGAACCGCATACTCGGACAGAAGATCAGCATTACCTCGCGTCGGCCGCAAACCACACGCCACCGCGTGCTGGGGATAAAAACACACGACAGCGCACAGCTGATCTACCTTGATACGCCCGGTATCCACGATTACAGCGGGCGCGCCATGAACCGGCACATGAACCGTACGGCAAGCAGCGCGTTGCTGGATGTTGACGTGGTGGTATTCCTGGTGGATGGTTCGAAATGGACCGCGGACGACGACCTGGTCCTGGCGAAACTCGAGAAGCTCGACTGCCCGGTGATTCTGGCCGTGAACAAGATAGACCTGCTGCCCAACCGTGATGAGCTGTTGCCACGACTGCAGGAACTGTCCGGGAAACGCAGCTTCGAACAGGTCATTCCGATCTCTGCTGCCAAGGGTGACAACGTCACGGCCCTGGAAGCAGCCATCGAAACCCTGCTGCCGCGGGCGCCAGCGATGTTTCCGGAAGACCAGGTGACAGATCGTTCAGTACGCTTCCTTGCCGCGGAACTGGTCAGGGAAAAATTATTCCGCAAGCTGGGCAGGGAATTACCGTATGGATTGACGGTGGAAATCGAATCGTTCAGGAGTGAGCCCGGTATTACCCATATTCATGCACTGATCTGGGTTGAACGCAAAAGCCAGAAGACCATCGTGATTGGCAAGCAGGGGCGTGTGCTCAAGGAGGTCGGGACAGAGGCGCGCAAGGATATTGAAGCGTTGCTTGATGGCAGGGTTAACCTGAAACTGTGGGTCAAGATCAAGGAGGGCTGGGCAGATGATGAGCGCGCGCTGCGCAGCCTGGGATATACTCACGACGAATAGATTGCCGGTGACTGTCTGACATGACGCATACAACAAGAGCTACACTCGAACCTGCCTGGATTCTGCATCAACACCCGTATCGTGATTCAAGCCTGCTGCTGGAAGTGTTCAGCCGGGAATACGGGCGTATCGGGCTGATTGCGCGTGGTGCGCGTTCCGCACGCTCGCGCTGGCAGAACCAGTTACAGATGTTGCGGCCAGTGGCGCTTTCATGGACTCTGCGTGGCGAGCTGGGTACGCTGACAGGGGTGGAGAGTCGCGGTGCGCTCGGCGTGTTCCCGGGGCGCCAGGTGCTGTGCGCCTGTTATCTGAATGAATTGCTGCTGCGCTTGATAACCCGGCATGACCCACATCCGGATATCTTCGCAGCCTATGAGCAGGCGCTGCTGATGCTGGGCGACAACGAGGAGCAGGCACTGCGCGTGTTTGAGAAACGCCTGCTACAGTCGCTGGGTTATGGTTTGTTGCTGGATCAAGAGTTCGACAGTGGCACGCCGGTGCAGGAAGACGGACTCTATGAATACTATCTGGAGAGAGGACCGCTGCGGCGGCAACAGCACAGTCATGAGGGCATCTTCCTGCAGGGATCCAGCCTGCTGTCGCTGCATCGAGAAGACCTGCAGCAACCGCAGGCCTGTCGTGAAGTCAAACGTCTGATGCGTGCGGCACTGGCGCTGTATCTGGGCGCACGTCCGCTGCGCACCCGCGAAGTGTTGCGGCAGCTGTCGGTCATGTCACGCGCCGGACAGCGTGGTGTCGCGGCAACGGTTGCCGGTTAAAAGACAGGTTAGTAACCATGAGAGACAATGCCGACATGTTGCTGGGTGTGAATATTGACCACGTTGCAACCCTGCGTCAGGCGCGGGGGACACGCTACCCGGACCCGCTGCAGGCAGCCATTGAATCCGAGCAGGCCGGGGCAGACAGCATCACCCTGCACCTGCGTGAAGACCGCCGCCACATCCAGGAGCGTGACGTACTGCTGTTGAAGGATGTTCTGCAGACCCGCATGAACCTGGAAATGGCGGTGACCGCGGACATGCTGGCCTTTGCCGAGCGGCTGCAGCCGGAAGATTGTTGCCTGGTGCCCGAGCGCCGTGAGGAATTGACGACCGAGGGCGGGCTGGATGTTGCTGGCCAGCTACCCCGGATACGCGAGGCCTGCGCTCGCCTGCAGGACGCCGGTATTCGTGTTTCCCTGTTTATTGATGCCGAGCCCGGGCAGATTGCCGCTGCCGCGGAGTCAGGGGCTCCCTGTATTGAAATCCACACCGGCCACTTTGCCGATGCCGCTGATGCCCGGCAACAGCATGAAGAGCTGGCGCGTATCATGGACGCGGTCCGTCAGGGCGTTGCCGCCGGTCTAACCGTCCATGCCGGCCATGGCCTGAACTACCACAACGTCAAATCGATCGCAGCAATCGGGGAGATCCGTGAGTTGAATATCGGCCACGCGATTATCGCAAGGGCGGTATTCAGCGGGCTGGGAACCGCCGTTGCGGAGATGAAACAGCTGATGCGCGCAGCACGTTTGCGCTAGCTTGGGATGCCGGTAGCTGTTGTCCAGATCCTGGACTAGCCGTGACTACGGTAGCCGCTGTACCTCAGGGTACTGTCAATCACATTAACCGCACGCTCCTGGTAGATATCGATGGTGTGCTGGTCTCCTGTCTTGATTGCCAGTCGCAGTTCACGCAGCGCGTCCTCAAGCTCCGGTGCGTCACAGTAGGCAACAGCGCCGAGCAGCTGGTGGACAATATTACCGAGTGTGTCAATGTCGCCGTGCTCGCAAGCGTGTGTCAGCCGGTGGCGATGCGTGGGCAACTCAATCAGTAACTCGGCAAACAGTTCACCGGAGAATTTTTGCTTGCGTCCCCTCATCAGCCGGTCATCTTCCGGCAATGGCGGTGCTTCACGCGCCTCTGCGAGAGGCCTGTTGGCGGGTGACAGGCTGCGCATCAGGAATTGCAGCAGTGATTCTTTTGCCCGCCTGAAATATCCTCTGCGCGAGTGTTCTACTGATTGCTTATTGTGCTGCATCGATTCGATATCCTGTCTTCGCCTGAGCAGACCGGCACGGTTGTCTTTGTCGGGGTAGCCGACATGCTAAAGCAATTGCCTGCGGTTCGCTATGCAGCTGTGGTCAGCCAAATCCGCCAAATGCTGTCTGATAAATCCTGTTCTTGGTTATACTGTGGACCTTGATAATGACGGATGAACCACTATGGAGTTTCCCACGCTTGAATCGACCGTTGGCAATACGCCGCTGGTGCGTCTGCAACGCATGGCGGGAAATACCACGAACACGCTGCTGGCAAAGCTGGAAGGTAACAACCCGGCCGGTTCGGTCAAGGATCGCCCGGCACTCACCATGATCAGGCGTGCCGAGGAACGCGGCGAGATCAGACCGGGTGATACGCTGATCGAAGCGACCAGTGGCAATACCGGTATTGCACTGGCAATGGCAGCAGCGATGAAGGGCTATCGCATGGTGCTGATCATGCCCGAACACATGAGTGTCGAGCGGCGTGCGGTGATGAAGACCTTTGGCGCGGAGATTATTCTGGTCAGCAAGGAGGCGAGCATGGAAGGCGCGCGCGATCTGGCGAAGGAAATGGAAGCACGTGGCGAGGGCAAGGTGCTGGACCAGTTTTCCAATCCCGATAACCCGCTGGCGCATTATCAGGGTACAGGGCCGGAGATCTGGCGTGATACAGCGGGTAGTGTTACCCATTTCGTCAGTGCAATGGGGACTACCGGTACCATCATGGGCACCTCGCGCTACCTGAAGGAACAGAACCCGGCAGTGGAGATCGTCGGTGTGACGCCGTCGGAAGGGTCGTCAATACCCGGGATTCGTCGCTGGCCTGAAGCCTATCTGCCCTCGATCTTTGATGCTGCCAGCATCGATCGTACCATCGAGGTTGACCAGGCCGATGCGGAACGTACCACGCTTGAGCTGGCAGCCCGGGAAGGTATCTTTGCCGGAATTTCCTCAGGCGGTGCAGTCGCCGCTGCGTTGACGCTTTCACAACAGGTGGAACAGGCGGTCATTGTTGCCATTATCTGCGATCGGGGTGACCGCTACCTGTCAACCGGGGTCTTTCCTGCCTGAATGATGCTCCCCCCGCGCCGGGTTGCTACCGCGTTACTGCTGGCGTCCGGCCTGCTGCTCATGGCCATCCTGCCGGGCTATGCAGTTGATGTGGTGCGCCTGCAACTGGGTACCCTCGATGGCGCTGGCTGGTCAGCAGAGACGGTCACGGTACAGCTGAACTGGCTGGATGATGGCCATGCCGGACTGCTGCTGACCACAGAGCGCGCTGAACTGCCCGAAGGTCTCGGTGAGCTGTCCGGGGTTACGCTGTCATGTCCGCGCGCGCGGTTGACGGCAACGGCAGCAAGCTGTGCACAGGGCCTGCTCAAGGCGCACTCGAGTGTGCTCGGACCCCAGGCTATCAAGACCCGCTTTAGTTACCAGTTCGATAGTGGTCGTATCGAGGCCGGTTTGTCAGGCGTCCGTGTGCTTGACGGCACTCTGGAAATAACAGCAAGCCTGTCCGAGTCTCTCTGGCAGATCAATGCCAGCGCTGAGGCCCTGTCGCTGCCTGATGCCACACGCCAGTTGGCTGCTGCCGGGATTGCACTGCCGGTTGTGGACGGCAATGGCCAATTGGATATCACCGCGAGCATGAGCGGTGTGGCGGCGCAACTCAGCGAAGCCAATATCGATGCGCAGTTGCGCGCCGAAGAAATATCCGATGCTGAGGGCAGTGTGGCCGGGGAGCACCTGGATATCTCGCTACAGGCTGTCGTGAAGCGGGGCAATGATGGTCTGCAGGTGGCGCTGGAGTTGGAAGGACGGCAGGGCGCACTCTACGTGGAGCCGGTGTTTATAGAAATGCCGTCACAGCCAGTGACGCTCAGCGCCCGTTTTAACTGGCAGTCAGCGAAGCAACAACTGTTGCTGCAGTCATTCACGTACAGACACCCGGGCAGCGTGCAGCTGCAGGGCGATGGTCATTTCAATCTGGCAGCAGATGCACCGCTTCAGACGCTGCAAATCGAGATCCCGCAGGCGGATTTTCCATCACTTTATGACACCTACCTTCGACCCTGGCTGTACGACTCCATGCTCGCTGATCTGGATACGGCCGGGCAAATCAGCGGCACCTTGCGATGGGACAAGGGTAAGCTCAGTCATGTGGCACTTGATCCGCTCAAGCTGTCAGTGGATGACCGCGAGGGCCGCTTTGCACTGCACGCGGTGGATGGCCGGATACGCTGGAACGATACCACCATGCCGGTACGATCCGAGCTGGCCTGGGCAAGTGGCAGTCTCTTCCAGGTAGCGCTGGGCGCCTCCCGTATTGCCTTTGATGCCAGCCGCGATTCCCTCCAGTTGCCACAAGCGGTTGAAATACCGGTGCTTGATGGTGTGCTCGCTATTGATGATTTCCAGCTTGAATTTGGCGAGGACAAGCCCTTGCGCTGGCAGGTCAATGGCCTGCTGGAGCCTGTCTCCCTGTCACAATTGAGCCTGGCACTCGGCTGGCCGGAACTGGCGGGCAAACTGTCGGGGGTGATACCGAACGTTCGTTATGACGATGGTACTCTCAAGGTCGGCGGTATACTGTTGATACGCGTGTTTGAAGGCCAGGTGACGTTGCGCAACCTGTCACTGGAGCAACCGTTTGGTCTGGTGCCACGCCTGCGGGTTGATGCACGGGCCGATAATATCGATCTCGAGACACTGACCCGGACTTTCTCCTTCGGCAGGATTGAAGGGCGCCTCAATGGCCGCATTGACGGTCTGGATATGGAATCATGGCGGCCGGTGGCCTTCGATGCCGAGTTTGCGACGCCCGAAGACGATAGCTCACGTCACCGCATCAGCCAGAAGGCTGTGGATAATATCTCCAGTATTGGTGGTGGTGGGGTGGGTGGCGCACTGTCGCGCAGCTTTCTGCGCTTTTTTGAAGACTTCCCGTATGACCGCCTTGGTATCCGTTGCCGGCTTGCGAACGGTATCTGTGACATGGGTGGTGTTGCACCGGCTGCGAACGGTTATTATCTTGTCAAGGGACGCTTGATCCCGCCGCGGCTGGATGTGATCGGTTATGCCGATCGTGTTGACTGGGATACGCTGATTGCGCAGATTATGGCGGTGACCGTGCAGCAGGAGGTGGTCGTGGAGTGATGCCCTGCCAGGGTACGTGTTACCCTTTCGCGAACGATGATAGTGCAGTAAACGATTAATGAACTTCATGGAAAAGAGAGGCCGAGTGATGAAACTAATACGGATTCCTGTAGCAATGACCCTGCTGCTGTTTGTCGCAGCCTGCGTCACTATCAATGTCTATTTTCCTGCGGAGGCCGCGGAAAAGGCGGCTGACCGCATCATCCAGGATGTTTACGGCGAACAGCCGGGCGCAGTGGTCGAACCGCAATCACGATTGCCGGTCAACGAGTCGCTGTCTGCAGGCAATGTCCTGCTGGACTGGTTTATCAGTCCGGCACATGCCAAGGCCGACCTTTCCGTCAATACCCCGGCCATCCAGCAGCTGCAGGCCAGCATGGAAAAACGCCACAAACAGCTGGCACCGTACTATAAATCCGGCGCCATCGGTATGACACGTAATGGCGAGATTGAGCTGCGTGATCAGAAACTGGTGCCGCTGCAGGAGAGGAACGCTGTCAAGGGCCTGGTCTCAAAAGAGAATGCAGACCGCACTGCCCTGTACAAGGAAATCGCGAAGGCCAACGGACACCCTGAATGGGAAGACGATATTCGCAGCACCTTTGCAAAACGGTGGGTCAGCAATGCACCGGGCGGCTGGTGGTACATGGACAACAAGGGAGCCTGGAAGCAGAAATAGCCTGGTATGAATATTTTTGTATTTGACATCGAGACGGTTCCCGATGTCGAGGCGGGCCGCCGTTTGTATGGAATTGACGACCTGGACGATGATAATGTCGGCAGGGTGATGTACCACAAGCGTGCTGCCGAGACCGGTGGTTCCGACTTCCTGCGCCACCATCTGCATCGCATCGTCGCCATTTCCGTGGTGTTGCGTACTGCGGACAAGTTCAAGGTGTGGTCGCTGGGTGAGCCGGATTCGCCGGAGCAGGAACTGTTGCAACGCTTCTTTGACGGTATCGAGCGGTTTACGCCCACACTGGTTTCCTGGAACGGTTCCGGTTTCGATTTGCCGGTCATACATTACCGCAGCCTGCTGCACGGCATCGCCGCACCGCGTTACTGGGACACTGGCAGCGATGACAAGAACTTCAAATGGAATAACTACCTGAGTCGCTTTCATGAACGACACACCGATGTCATGGAGGTGCTGGCCGGGTACCAGCCACGGGCGACAGCACGCCTTGACGAGGTAGCAACCCTGCTGGGCTTTCCGGGAAAGATGGGCATGGACGGCAGCAAGGTGTGGGACAACTACCAGGCCGGTGATATCGAGGGCATTCGTAACTATTGCGAGACGGATGTGCTCAATACCTATCTGGTCTACCAGCGCTTTGAACTGATCCGTGGACACCTCAGTGCGGCACAGTATGCGCAAGTCTGCGAGCAGCTGCGCATGGAACTGCAGAAAGAGCAGAAGCCGCACCTGACCGAGTTCCTGGATAACTGGCAGGGAGAAGTTGCCAGCTAGACAAGCCCATGGTCCGACAGGCTCCTGATACGGCTTCAACCTGCTTGAGATAAAACGTCTTGCCACGGAAGCACACGGAAGAATGCTGTTTTAATCACGATATTTCCGTGTTATTCCGTGTGCTTCCGTGGCTATCTAAATAACAACTGGCAAACTGCACCATGAGTAAACGTAGCCGCAGGAAACGCCTGCCGGAACCCGTCAGCGGTATCACCATAGAGTCGCTGTCCCACGACGGACGCGGTGTCGCGCACCTGGATGGCAAGGCGGTCTTTATCGATGGTGCACTGCCGGGTGAGGTTGTCAGTTTTGAGTACCGGGCATCCCGCAGGCGCTTTGACGAGGGCCGCGTAACCGCGGTGGAAAAGGCTTCACCCGACCGTGTGCAACCCAGGTGCCCGCATTTCGGACTCTGTGGCGGCTGCAGTTTGCAGCACATGGAACCCGCTGCACAAATAAGGGCCAAGCAGCAGACACTGCTCGATAATCTCAAACACATCGGCAAGGTGGTGCCGCAAGCGGTGTTGCCGGCGCTCACAGGGCCGGTGTGGGGATACCGTACCAAGGGGCGTCTGGGTGTAAAGGATGTCATCAGGAAGGGTCGCGTACTGGTGGGTTTCCGCGAAAAGCACAGTCCCTATGTCGCCGACCTGGCCGCTTGCGAGGTGCTGCACCCATCAATTGGAAAGCGTATTGAGGAACTCGCGCAATTGATCGGGCAACTGGAGGCGAGGGCACGCATACCGCAGATCGAGGTGGCTGTCGCCGGATCCATAACGGCGCTGGTGTTCAGGCATCTTGACACCCTGACTCAGGGTGATCGTGACAGGCTGAAGCAGTACGCGATGGAGCGGGGAGTGCATGTCTACCTGCAGCCGGCCGGGCCGGACAGTGTGCAGTCGTTATGGCCAGAGCAGTCCGTGCTGTCTTATCAACTGCCTGCAGAATCGATAGACATCCAGTTCAAGCCGACCGATTTTACCCAGATCAATACCGCGATTAACGAACAAATGGTCGCGCGCGTACTCGACCTGCTGGCACTGGACAGCAACGATACCGTGCTGGACCTGTTCTGTGGACTGGGTAATTTCACGTTGCCGATGGCGCGTCATGCGGGCGCGGTCATCGGTGTTGAGGGTGATGCCGGTTTGGTCAGCCGCGCGCGTGACAATGCGGCCCTGAACGGTCTGGAAAACACGACGTTTCATAGTGCCAATCTGGCTGTAAAAAATGCCGCAGCCGCGTGGGCGGATACAGCCTGCAACAAGGTGTTACTGGATCCACCCCGCAGTGGTGCGGCGGAGGTGCTGGATGTGCTGGCAAACATGCAGCCACAGCGGATCGTCTATGTTTCCTGCCACCCGGGATCGCTGGCGCGGGATGCCGGTACGCTGGTGCATGAAAAGGGGTATCGCTTGCTGTCGGCAGGGGTGATGGATATGTTCCCGCATACTGCACACGTCGAGTCGATCGCCCTTTTTGAAGCCGGGTAGGGTCGTTTATTGACGATACCAGGTCGTGCGTAACGCCTTGTAGACGCGCTGCGGATACCAGTTCTGGCCAACGCTGCCGTTGTAGCGCGCCAGTGCGCGGCGCATGTCGCCGTTCTCGCGTTCCAGATAAATATTCAGGATGGTACAGCCAAAACGCAGATTGGTATTGATGTCAAACAGGTTGTCATCGGGACGGCCAAGCTCATCCAGCCAGAATGGCATGATCTGCATCAGGCCACGGGCGCCGGCACTGGAAATGGCGAAACGATCAAAGTTGCTCTCGACATTGATCAGTGCGAGCACCAGTTCCGGTTCCAGCCCGGCGCGGCGGGCCTCGTAATGGATCTGCCTGAGAATCAGCAGGCGCTCTTGCGGGTCTTCCACCCGGGATTGCAGGCGGTAGGACATGTCGGTCAGCCAGACTTCGGCATCAAAACGGTCAACGAAACTGTTGCTCGACTGGATGGCTTCAATCAGGCTGGCGCGCATATCTTCATCCGGTCGTTCCTGGGTGGCAGCCCGGACGCCCAGGCTGAGTAGCAAGGTGACCGCCAGAAGAAGCCATGATGTGTGCGGTAGACGTCGTGTCATACCCTTGTGTATCGGTTCAGCCGTTATTCAGTTGAGTGTTAAGGAAATCGACAATATCAGCGCGCGGGATGTCCCGGCTTTCCGCGTCGCGGCGTGACTTGTATTCCAGCATGCCCTGGTCAAGGTTCTTTTCGCCAACCACGACACGATGCGGGATGCCGATCAGTTCCATGTCGGAGAACATTACACCGGGACGTACCGGCCGGTCATCCAGCAACACTTCAAAGCCGGCAGCCAGCAGTTCTTCGTAGAGTGTCTCCGTGGCTTCTCGCACGCGCAGGGATTTTTTCATGTTCATCGGCAGCAGGGCGATCTGGTAGGGGGCAATTGCGTCCGGCCATATCATGCCACTGTCATCATTGTTCTGCTCTATGGCGGCTGCAACGATGCGCGATACGCCGATACCGTAGCACCCCATGATCATGGCCTGCTCCTTGCCCTGTTCATCGAGCACATTGGCCTTCATGGCCTCGCTGTATTTTTTACCGAGCTGGAAGATGTGTCCAACCTCGATACCGCGCGCGATATTCAGCGTGCCGTTGCCATCAGGACTGGGATCGCCATCAACGACATTGCGCAGGTCGGTGCAGATGGGTAACGGTAAATCCCGTTCCCAGTTGACCCCGGTGAGGTGTTTGCCATCTTCATTGGCCCCGCACACGAAGTCAGCCACATGTACCGCGGCATGGTCGACAATAACGGGTACCGTCAGCCCGACCGGCCCCAGTGACCCTGTTCCGCAGCCGATCGCCTGCCTGATCTGTTCATCACTCGCAAACTGCAAGGGCGTGGCGACTGCCGGTTGCTGTTCTGCCTTGATGACGTTGAGTTCATGATCGCCGCGTAGCACCAGGGCAACCACGTCAGCTTCCTGTCCAACTACCAGCAGGGTCTTCAGGCAGCACTCCGCGGGAACTTTCAGGAAACTGCAGAGCTCGTCAATCGTGTGCTGGCCCGGTGTGTCCACAACCGTCATGTCTGCAGCCGCTGCCGCGCGTTTACCCGTTGGTGCAATGGCCTCGGCACGCTCGACATTGGCGGCATACTCGCCGCTGGATGAAAATGCGATGGCGTCTTCACCGGAATCTGCCAGCACATGAAACTCGTGTGAGACGCTGCCGCCAATGGCGCCGCTGTCGGCCTGCACGGCGCGGAAGTCGAGCCCCAGCCGGGTAAAAATGCGGCTATAGCTGTCGAACATGACCTGGTAGGTCTGTTCCAGCGACTCCTGGTCGATGTGGAAGGAGTAGGCATCTTTCATCAGAAACTCGCGTGAGCGCATCACGCCGAAACGCGGCCGGATTTCATCACGAAATTTTGTCTGTATCTGGTAGTAATTGACCGGCAGTTGTTTATAACTGCGGATCTCGCGGCGTACGATATCGGTGATGATTTCTTCATGTGTCGGGCCGAAGCAGAATTCCCGCTGGTGACGGTCGTGGAAACGCAACAGTTCCGGACCGTATTGCTCCCAGCGGCCGGATTCTTCCCACAACTCGGCAGGCTGCACCGCCGGCATCAGCAATTCCAGCGCCCCGGCGCGTTCCATCTCTTCCCGGACAATGGCCTCGACCTTGCGAAGTACCCGCAGGCCAAGCGGTAGCCAGCTATAGATACCGGCTGCCTGCTTGCGCAGCATGCCGGCGCGCATCATCAACTGGTGACTGATGATCTCGGCATCAGCCGGGGTTTCTTTCAGGGTAGAGAGCGGGTACTGGGAAAGACGCATGGGGCTATAGTCAGGTTGGCTTCAACAGCCGCAGATTGTAGCGGTCAGACGGGTGTACGTACACCGCCAGCCGTCTGGCCAGGTGCCGGGAGGTATTGATGCGTAGCGACGGGCCTAGAATGTCCCCTTGTCCCAGCCCCACATGCTGCGTTCCGCGTTGGTAAATTCGATATAGATGCGTGCTGGATCAATGGCGGTTTCGCTCGAGACCAGTTCACAGAGGGCCCGCGACGTGTCAGCGGTGATCGACTCAGGCAATCCGATACTCTTGAGTTCCAGGAAGGCCAGTGGTTCGTCTGTGCCGGCAAAGGTCATGGCTGGATTGTTTTCGACCGAGGTCATGACGTAGCTTTCCGGTTTGCCGAGCTGTTTCGCCACCAGTGCCGATGCCTTTTTGGCAAGGTTTCTTGCGCCGTCCAGCGGCAGGTTCTGGTTGGTCTGGATTTTAAGAAAGGGCATGGTGCGTCCGTCCTCAGTTGCTGCAGTATTGCTCGACCTGTTTTTGTGCCTCGGAAATGCGTCGCTGGCGATCCTCATCTGTGAGGCGTATGACTTCGCCCTCGGGCGTCAGATAGCGTTTTATACCCCCTTGCTGCAGTTTGGCAAGGTTGTTTTTTGCAGTAATGCAGTTCTTCTCGTTGATTTTACTGAGTTCCTTGCGTTGTTTTTCGATAGCCTCTTCTTCTTCGCGCTTGGCGCGACGTTCTTCCATGGCATCGAGCCGCTCCTGCAGCTTCTGTTGCTCCTGGCGAATGGTTTCCTCTGACTCCGCCGGCGGTGGTGCCCCTTGAATGACCTGTGCGGAAAAGCCGCTCGGTGGTGGCGTCTGGGTATAGTGAACTTCACCGCCGCCATCAGTCCACTTGTAAATCTCGGCAAATACAGGGGATTGCAGCAACAGCGTGGCGATGACCAGGGCGGTTGTCTGCAGTCGCCTGCGAGGCACACGGGAAGCGTAAATTGGGTTCATTAGGCCGGCTATCCTGTCAGAAATCTATACTAATAGTAAGGTTGTCAGGGGGGCAGGACAAGTTATCACGTCACACATTGGATGCTCCCCGGGCATTGCCAACGCTATCCTCCCGCTGTCGAGGGAATCCCTTGACCTTTACTTTGAATATCAGTACTTTCTCATGTTCGAAGACTGCGACCGATTCGCCCTGTATACGGGCTTTTTTTTTCGCAGTCAGAATACAAACGGTTTACGTCAGGAGTAAGGATCGGTGGAACTTACAGGCGCGGAAATCTTCGTGCGCTCCCTGGAAGCAGAGGGGGTCGAAATATTATTCGGTTACCCTGGTGGCGCCGTTTTGCACATATACGACGCCCTGTACACACAGGACAAGATCAAGCATATCCTGGTACGACACGAGCAGGCAGCCACGCATGCCGCTGATGGCTATGCCCGTTCATGTAACAAGCCCGGTGTGGTACTGGTGACCTCGGGGCCTGGTGCGACCAATGCAGTAACCGGCATCGCCACCGCATACATGGATTCCATTCCCATGGTGGTGTTCACCGGTCAGGTTCCGACGCACCTGATTGGCAATGATGCCTTCCAGGAGGCGGATAACATCGGCATTACTCGCCCCTGTGTAAAACACAACTTCCTGGTGAAGGATGTCCGTGATCTGGCTGTGACGATCAAGAAGGCGTTTTATGTCGCGACGACAGGGCGCCCGGGTCCGGTGGTGGTGGATATTCCGAAGGATGTCACCGCTGATAAAGCTGAATTCCACTACCCTGAAAAGGTTGAAATGCGTTCCTACAATCCGGTGCAAATCGGGCACACCGGGCAAATCAAGCGCGCGGTGAAATTGATGCAGACCGCCAGGCGGCCGATTCTCTATACCGGTGGTGGTGTGATCCTGGGCAATGCATCGGAGTCGCTCACCGAACTGGCAAAGATCATGAATTTCCCCGTCACCAATACCTTGATGGGACTGGGTGCTTATCCTGCAACGGATGCGCAGTTTGTCGGCATGCTCGGTATGCACGGCACCTATGAAGCCAATATGGCGATGCATCACTGCGATGTGTTGTTTGCGATTGGTGCACGTTTCGATGATCGCGTCACCGGCCATATCGAGAAATTCTGCCCGCATGCGACGATTGTGCACGTTGATATCGATCCCGCGAGTATTTCCAAGAACGTCAAGGTGGATGTGCCGATTGTGGGGTGCGTTAAGAATGTGCTCAAGGCGATGCTGAATGAAATCAAGAACAACGACGTGCATTCCGATGCCGTTGCCCTGAAAGACTGGTGGCAGCAGATTGATGAATGGCGCTCGAAAGACTGCCTGCAATATGACCATGACAGCGAAGCGATCAAGCCGCAGCATGTGATTGAAACGCTTTATAAAGTAACCGGCGGCGATGCCTTTATCACCTCCGATGTCGGGCAGCATCAGATGTGGGCCGCGCAGTTCTACAAGTTCGACAAGCCGCGACGCTGGATCAACTCGGGTGGCCTGGGCACGATGGGCTTTGGCCTGCCGGCGGCCATGGGTGTGCAGTTTGCACATCCGGACGCCACAGTTGCCTGCGTGACCGGTGAAGGCAGTATCCAGATGTGTATCCAGGAACTGTCGACCTGCAGACAATATTCACTGCCGCTGAAGATTATCAACCTCAATAACGGCTACCTGGGCATGGTGCGCCAGTGGCAGGAATTCTTTTATCAGAAACGCTACGCCATGTCTTACATGGAATCCCTGCCGGATTTCGTGAAACTCGCCGAGAGCTATGGTCATGTGGGCATGCAGATCACCCGGCCGGGTGATGTCGAAGGCGCCCTGATTGAAATGTTGAAACTGAAGGACCGGCTGGTATTTATGGATTTCATAACCGACAAGACTGAAAATGTATACCCGATGATCCCGGCCGGTGGCGGTCAGAACGAGATGATCCTGGTTTAAGATGCGACATATAATTTCGATATTGATGGAGAACGAGGCTGGTGCGCTGTCGCGGGTTGCCGGGCTGTTTTCTGCACGCGGTTATAACATCGAGTCGCTGACTGTAGCGCCGACTGAGGACCCGTCCCTGTCCCGCATGACTCTGGTCACACGTGGCACAGAGGAAATCATCGAGCAGATTACCAAGCAGCTCAACAAGCTGATCGATGTCGTCAAGCTGATGGATATGACCGAAGGCCCCCACATCGAACGTGAGATGATGCTGGTCAAGGTGCAGGCCGAGGGTGAACGGCGTAATGAGCTGAAACGCCTGTCCGATATTTTCCGTGGCCGCATCATCGATGTCACCGACGAGAACTACACGATTGAGCTGACAGGTGCCGGTGACAAACTGGATGCCTTTCTGCAGGCACTCGACCGGGGTGTCATTATCGAGGTGGTGCGTTCCGGTGTTTCCGGTATCTCACGTGGTGGCCGATCGCTGAAGATTTGAACTGAATTCTATTAACCTAACGCCTGATTGCCGGCGTTTAGCACAGCACAATACAGGTAAAGAACATGAATATTTACTATGATAAAGATGCGGATCTCTCCATCATTCAGGGGCTGAAAGTCACCATCATCGGCTATGGTTCGCAGGGGCATGCACACGCCAATAACCTGAAGGACTCCGGTGTCGATGTGACTGTAGGGCTGCGTCCCGGCTCTATTTCAGAGGCCAAGGCAAAGAAATCCGGTCTTGCCGTGAAACCCATTGAAGATGCCGTGAAAGGCGCTGACGTGGTGATGGTACTGGCTCCTGATGAGCACCAGGCACGGCTTTATAACGAAATTATCGCACCCAACATCAAGCAGGGCGCTGCGCTGGCGTTTGCTCACGGCTTCAATATTCACTACCAGCAAATCGAACCGCGTGCCGACCTTGATGTCATCATGATTGCACCCAAGGGGCCCGGTCACCTGGTGCGTTCCACCTATACCAAGGGTGCCGGTGTACCCAGCCTGATTGCCGTTTTTCAGGATGCCAGCGGACGCTCCAAGGAGATCGCCCTGTCCTATGCGTCAGCCAATGGCGGCGGCCGTGCCGGCGTTATCGAAACCACCTTCAAGGAAGAAACTGAAACCGATCTGTTTGGTGAGCAGGCGGTATTGTGTGGTGGTGCCACTTCGCTGGTGCAGGCCGGGTTTGAGACACTTGTGGAAGCCGGTTATGCGCCGGAAATGGCCTACTTTGAATGTCTCCATGAACTGAAACTTATTGTTGACCTGATGTATGAAGGCGGAATCGCGAACATGCGCTATTCCATTTCCAATACAGCCGAGTACGGCGATCTGACCCGTGGTCCGCGCGTGGTAAACAATGAAACCAAGCAGGAAATGCGTCGTATTCTCGATGAAATCCAGAACGGTGAGTTTGCGCGTGAATTTATTCTCGAAAACCAGGCGGGTGCGGCCACGTTGAAGGCCAAACGGCGCATCGGACGTGAGCATCCGATTGAAATTGTGGGTGCCAAGCTGCGTGGCATGATGTCCTGGATCAACGAGGGCAAGATCGTCGACAAGAACGTTAACTGACGTTGTTTCTCTCATAACACAATTTTTTATATGAAATGAATGTGAGACCGTGAGCCGTAATCCATGATTGCTCGGGAGGGGCTGCTTCCAGTGGCAGCGGCGCTGCTGGCTGCTGTAGTGGTCTTGCATTTTGCCGGTTTGCTGCAGTCACTGTTTTTCTGGGCACTCGCACTGCTGCTACTGTTGCTGTTTCGTGATCCGGAACGCGAAATACCGTCGCAACCGCTGGCGGTGGTCAGTCCGGCGGACGGCAAGGTTGCTTCCATCAGCACGGTCTCCGATCCCTACTTGCACAGACAGAGTGTCCGTGTGGTGATACAAATGCCTCCCTACGGCGTTTTTACAACGCGCAGTCCCATTGAGGGCAAGGTGCTCCAGCCACCGAACAGTCCTCAGGATAGCAATAGTCCGCATGGCGTCTGGTTGCAGTCCGATGAGGGTGATGATGTCGTCATGGTCATGACACGGGGTCCGTTGAAAAATGAGCCGCGCTGCTATATCCGTATCGGTGATCGAATTGGGCAGGGTAAACGCTGCGGCTTCGTGCACCTCGGTGGCAGGGTAGAGGTCTATATGCCGGAAGGCAGTCGGCCGGTTGTTGCAGAAGGTGATACGGTGCATAGTGGTTCCGATGTCATCGCCAAGCTGGTACATGACTGACAATGAAAGATACCGAGAGTAATAATCAGGACCCCGGCCAGCAGAAATCCCATCGCGGGATTTACCTGTTGCCGAATATGATTACTACAGCCGGCATGTTCTCCGGCTTTTATGCGATTGTGGCGGCCATGGACGGGCGCTTTGAAGCGGCGGCCGTGGCAATCTTCATCGCCATGGTGCTGGATGGTCTGGATGGACGTGTTGCGCGGCTGACAAACACACAGAGCGAATTCGGGGTTGAGTATGACAGCCTCGCGGACATGGTCAGCTTCGGCCTCGCGCCGGCACTGGTTGTGTACGAGTGGTCCCTGAAATTCATGCTCAGTGTCGGCTGGGCAAAGTTTGGTTGGCTTGCTGCCTTCATTTATGCCGCCAGTGCAGCCTTGCGTCTGGCGCGTTTCAATTCCCAGATAGCAACTGCCGAGAAGGCCTACTTCCGGGGGTTGCCCAGCCCCTCTGCTGCCGGGGTACTGGCCGGCCTTGTCTGGGCTGCAACCGATTTAGGTTTGACGGGCGAAAGCATGGTGTATGTTGCCTTTGTGTTGACCATCTCAATGGGATTGTTGATGGTCAGTAACATACGTTACTACAGTTTCAAGGAATTTGATTTCAAGAATCGGGTGCCCTTTGTGGCTATCCTGATCGTGATGCTGGTCTATGCCTTTGCGTCAATCGATCCGCCCAAGGTGCTGTTTTCCGGTTTTCTGATCTATGCCATATTCGGGATTGTTTACACACTGGTGGGTATCCGAAAACGCCGCCGGGCCAGAAATCGGGGCGACGAGGGTGTTTAATCGCAGGGGTTGGAAATCCGCCGGTATTTGATCTATAGTCCAGAGCTATGAAGTGTCACATGCACACCGTTCATGTTTCTCCAGCAACCACTGCCCTGGCTGGTCTGCTTCTGCTGTTACCCCTTCTGCGACTGCTGCCTTCGGGCAGATAATTCCATACCTGGCGAGGTAAAACGCATTTCAGTTTTATGATCCGGCAGCCGCCAGGCGGCAGATTTGCTATGCTGGATTCTGACGATACTGAGTGACAGTTGCCTGTTAATTCCAGACGCTGTCCTTAACGGAGTCGAACCATGAGCAGTCATGAAAAGTTGACGATTTTTGATACTACCTTGCGTGATGGTGAGCAGAGTCCCGGTGCTTCGATGACGCGAGACGAGAAGGTGCGTATTGCCAAGGCGCTGGAGCGTATGCGTGTTGATGTCATTGAGGCCGGCTTTCCGATTGCGAGCCCGGGGGATTTTGAAGCGGTCCAGGCAGTCGCCAGGGCGGTCTCGAACAGTACGGTATGCGGGCTTGCGCGCGCGCTGGACAAGGACATTGATCGCGCCGGCGAGGCATTGAAGCCAGCTGCATCGGCACGCATTCACACCTTCATTGCCACATCGCCCATTCATATGAAGATGAAACTGCGCATGGAGCCGCAGCAGGTGATTGAGCAGGCGGTACGCGCGGTTAAACGGGCACGTCAGTATACCGATAATGTGGAGTTTTCGCCCGAGGATGCCGGTCGTTCTGAAACAGACTTCCTGTGCCGCGTTCTGGAAGCCGTTATCGATGCCGGTGCCAATACGGTCAACATTCCGGACACGGTGGGCTATAACCTGCCGCACCAGTTCGGTGAATTGATTCGTACCCTGATCGAGCGGGTGCCCAATTCAGACAAGGCGGTTTTCTCCGTGCACTGTCACAATGACCTGGGTCTTGCCGTGGGGAATTCACTGTCTGCTGTGCTGAATGGCGCGCGCCAGGTTGAATGTACCATCAACGGACTGGGTGAGCGTGCCGGCAATGCCGCGCTGGAAGAGGTGGTGATGTCGGTGCAGACGCGCCAGGATATATTTCCCTGCAAGACCGGCCTGGATACCACTCAGATCATGACCTGTTCCCGCCTGGTATCGGGTATTACCGGATTCGCCGTGCAACCGAACAAGGCCATTGTCGGTGCAAATGCATTCGCACATGAATCTGGGATACATCAGGACGGAGTGCTCAAAAGCCGGGAGACGTACGAAATCATGCGTGCACAGGATGTCGGCTGGGCGGCAAACCGTATCGTGCTCGGCAAACATTCCGGCCGTAATGCATTTCGAACGCGCCTTAAGGATCTGGGGATCGAGTTTGATTCCGAGGAAGAGCTTAATAATGCTTTTTCACGCTTCAAGGATCTGGCTGACAAGAAGCACGAGATCTTTGATGAAGACCTGCAGGCGCTGGTGACCGAGTCCGGACAGGAGACCGGAAATGAGTGGCTCAAGCTGGTTTCTCTCAAGGTGTGTTCAGAAACCGGGGAAACACCCCATGCCGATGTCACCCTGTGGCTGGACGGTGAGGAGAAGCAGGTATCCTGTTCTGGCAGTGGACCGGTGGATGCCTCCTTCAAGGCGATTGAAGCGCTGGTGAACAGTGGTACCGAGCTGGAGCTTTATTCCGTCAGCAATATCACCAGTGGCACGGACTCACAGGGCGAGGTGACGGTGCGACTGAAACTGGACGGTCGTATTGTCAACGGGCAGGGGGCTGATACGGACATTGTTATTGCGTCTGCGAAGGCTTATGTCAACGCGGTTAACAAGATAATCCTGCCGGAGTCCCGTGCGCACCCGCAAATGGGTGATGTCTGAACACACCAGCCATGAACAAGGAATTGCGGCATGAATATCTGAAGGCGATGGGTATCCAGCAATGGGTGGCGCGCAACAGGGATGCAGCTGGTGCAGAAGTTGAGCCAGTGGTTGAACAGTTTAATGATGATGTTCAATCAGCGTGGCAGGTGCTTGAAAAACAGGTATCAATGTGTACCCGCTGTGCACTGCACGAGTGTCGTACACAAACCGTGTTCGGGACGGGTAACAGAAATGCCGACTGGATGATAATCGGTGAAGCACCGGGCGCGGACGAGGATAAACAGGGCGAACCGTTTGTTGGTCGCGCCGGACTGCTGTTGAATGAAATGTTGTTCGCAGTCGGGTATCAACGTGCTGATGTTTTTATTGCCAATATTCTCAAGTGCCGGCCGCCGGCCAATCGCGACCCGTCTGCAGACGAAGTCAGTAGCTGCCAGCCATACCTGCAACGACAGATTGAACTGATCCAGCCGAAACTGATCCTGGCTGTGGGTCGTGTTGCGGCGCATGGACTGTTACAAACGACAACGCAGTTAGGACTGCTGAGGGGAACGGTGCATTCCTACGGGGAAAAGGCAATTCCCCTGATCGTGACCTATCACCCGGCCTACTTGTTGCGCTCGCCACTGGAAAAGCGCAAAGTGTGGATAGATCTGCAGTTCGCGCAGGCTGTCTTCAAACAGCAACTTGCCGGCTAAACAGGCAAACCTTCATCGATGAGCGCCATATTAAAAGAACCTGCCCTTGATATTCGGCCAATGCAGCACGATGACCTGTCGCAAGTCATTGAAATCGAACGTCAGAGTTATCCTCATCCCTGGACAGGGACGATTTTTGGCGATTGCCTGCAAGCAGGCTACAGCTGCTGGGTATGTGGTCGGCGAGGCATTATCGAGGCGTATGGCATTCTCAGTGTTGCCATCGGTGAGTCCCACCTGCTTAATATCTGTGTACGCCCGGAATCCCGCCAGCGGGGTATTGGCAGGAAATTGCTGCGCCACCTGGTATCTGTGGCACGACGGCATGAGGCTGAAGTGATATTTCTGGAAGTTCGCCCTTCGAACACCACGGCACGCGCGCTCTATGAGGACGAGGGATTCAATGAGTTGGGTAACCGGCGTGACTATTATCCTGCTGGTGACAGCCGTGAGGATGCCTTGATTCTTGCACGAGTGCTCTAGGTGCTGACGACGTTTTGCCTGCCATCAGGTAGAATACGCGCCTTTCAGTTTTTCAAGATCCCTGTTTTAGTATGAGTGATATCAGACACGAGGCTGCGCGACGGCGCACCTTTGCCATTATTTCCCACCCGGATGCGGGCAAGACCACGCTGACAGAAAAGCTGTTGCTGTTTGGTGGTGCCATCCAGCTGGCCGGAACGGTGAAAGGTCGCAAGGCCGCACGTCACGCGACGTCCGACTGGATGGAACTTGAAAAACAGCGCGGTATCTCGGTGACGTCATCAGTCATGCAATTCCCCTATGGTGATGCCATCGTTAACCTGCTTGATACGCCCGGACACGAGGATTTCTCGGAAGATACCTACCGTACACTGACGGCAGTTGATTCTGCGTTAATGGTGATCGACAGTGCCAAGGGTGTAGAGCAGCGTACCATCAAGCTCATGGATGTTTGCCGGCTGCGTGATACACCGATCTTTACCTTCATCAATAAACTGGACCGGGAAGGGCGTGACCCGATTGAATTGCTGGATGAGATCGAGGAAATACTGAAGATACGCTGTGCGCCGATTACCTGGCCGATTGGTATGGGTAAGCGATTCAAGGGTATCTATCATATATTGAACGATGCCGTTCACCTGTATGAGCCGGGCAAGAACAGCGAACGACAGGACATCAATATCATTCAGGGTATAAACAATCCTTTGCTGGACCAGATCCTTGGTGACCATGCAAACGAGTTGCGCGATGAGGTAGAGCTGGTTCATGGTGCGAGTCACGAGTTTGATGCGAAAGCCTATTTGAAGGGTGAACTGACGCCAGTGACATTCGGTTCTGCGATCAATAACTTCGGTGTCAATGAGCTGCTGGATCACTTTGTCAAAACAGCACCCTCGCCACTGCCGCGCAATACTACCAGTCGCGAGGTGGATCCGTCAGAGGAAAAGTTTTCCGGTTTTGTGTTCAAGATTCAGGCAAATATGGATCCCGCACACCGTGACCGGATTGCTTTCCTCAGGATTTGCTCGGGCAGTTATACGAAGGGGATGAAGATGCGTCATGTCCGTATTGGAAGGGATGTACAGGTTTCCAATGCGTTGACATTTATGGCATCAGACCGGGGCCATGTCGAGGAGGCCTTTTCTGGTGACATCATCGGCCTGCATAACCACGGCACCATTCGTATTGGCGATACTTTTACCCAGGGTGAGGATCTGAAGTTCACGGGTATTCCGAATTTTGCACCGGAGATATTCCGTCGGGCCATTCTGAAGGACCCGTTGCGCATGAAGGCGTTGCATAAGGGACTTGACCAGTTGTGCGAGGAGGGGGCGACACAATTGTTCAGGCCGCTAAAGAACAATGACCTGATTCTAGGCGCAGTGGGCATACTGCAGTTTGATGTAGTGGCGCACCGGCTCAAGGATGAATACGGCGTGGAGTGCCAGTTCGAGTCTGTTTCTGTCGCCACGGCGCGCTGGGTCGAGTGCAATGATGATGCCATGATCGAACGTTTCCGTACCAGGGCCTATGAAAACCTGGGTGAGGATCAGAGTGGATCACTGGTTTATATTGCACCAACGCGGGTAAACCTGGATCTGGCGATCGAGAAATGGCCTGATATAGAGTTTCACTCCACACGGGAGCACTAGAAATCGATCCAGCTGATAATGTGATCTTCCAGTTGATCTGCCGAGACGGTGTTCTCGTTGACGCAGCGCCCCCGCACCGAGATGCAGGCTTCATGAACAGTATTCCGGTCACCCGAGACGAGTGGATGCCACCACTCTAGGCTTCTTCCTTCAGCTATACGTCGGTAGGCACAGGTAATCGGTAACCAGTTCAACTGCTCGCTGTCAGCAGGTGAAAGCTGTATGCAATCCTTAACCAGAGTTCCACGCTTCAGATAATCGGTGCAACGGCAAGTTTTGCTGTCCAGTAAGCGGCATGCCACATTCGTATAAAAATACAACCCAGTATCGATGTCTTCCAGTTTGTGCAGACAGCAGCGTCCACAACCGTCACACAGTGACTCCCACTCCCCATCTGACAACTCAACGAGCGGTTTAGTGTTCCAGAATGCAGTTGGTTCAGTAACCATATATTTTCACTTGACGTAACGTAATGCTATCTCGGCAGGTGTTGGATTAATGTAGGCTTGTCGGGCCAGCTCATAGAGATTATAGCTGTCTGTAAGCTGCTTAATGTACTTTAGAGGCGCCACAAGCTTCTCGGGGTTACCGCTGTAATCCATGACCTCTGTATTTAGTCTTTCTTATTCATCACGGCTGATAACAGGGGCCAGGAAATTATGAAGGCTGGTAAGTATCCTGATATGATCTCTCTGTGTCAGCCGTGTTTTCAGGCAGTCATGAAATTGTTTCAGGTAATCGTCTATTGCAATAGGCGGCAAAGGGTCACGTAGATTGGAGATGGTCTTTGACAGCGCCACGTTTGCTTCGTTATCATGCGCTGCCAGTGTCAAATAATGCGTCGCATAAAAATCGACTAGATGAGTGACTTTTAGCGCCCTTGTACCAGGCTGATGCCAGCGCGCCATCGAAAATACCGGCCCCAGAAAATTGTTTTTTGTTTCTGCCTGATCCAGTTGTATTTTGTCTATGGCAGGCAGATAGGGTAGGGCATGGAGAATTTTTCTGGCGTAGATCCCCGGTCCTGTACTGATTCCATGATCGGAAAAGATTGCAGTATCTGATATCCCGCAACTAGGCGACCTGCTTTTGACAATGTATCCGCAAAATTCACATACGTGTGAGGCTTGTTGTCTGCCATACACATGCAATGATGATGTAGTCACATACACTTCGTGATCTTCAAAACCGATAGCGCGTGTCTCGTTATCAATAATTCGTAATTGGATTGGAGGGCGGGGCACGCCCATGGCAATGGCTACCTCGGGACAGATAGGAATCAGGTCAAAGTGCTCATTAAGTACCGATGATATAAACGAGTGGTACCTGTTGTTTCCATTGTAACGGACATTCATCCCAAGAAGACAACTACTGACTGTTAGTGCCGGTTGCTCGCGGTTCATCAATGAATCCATTAAATGTCAGAAATCTTCATCAAAACGAGCGAGGTTGGGCGAAACCAACAGCTGTTGTTGGTTGAGTATTCACCTTTGTATATAACCCATATATAGATCTGTACCTGATTCCGAGCACAAGATATACAAAAAATAGACTAAATATTCCGTCAAATAACTGACGGACCTAATAAAATTTATAGTTTTATATCAGTATGTTATGAATATATACATCTTGACTTGTGTGGTATTTGTGGAATACTCCAAGCGCCAATCATGTTCGATTCAAGCGATTGTATGAATTGATAAACAGATAGTACGCAGCGTTTGCTGGAGTGATGATGAATAAAGAAGATTTCGATAACTACTATAGTCCCCAGTACTTTAAACAAGTTGAAATAGACTTCAACCATAAGAGTGGCATCTTGTGGCTTTATATGAAGCCAACTGGGCGGGCTTGTATTACAACTGGTCTTCTAAGAGAACTGAGACGCTATCAACGGGGTTTGGTAAGGTGGGATGGTAGGTATATACACGATAAAAATATTTATCCTGTTGACTACCAAATAACAACATCGGGATTAAAAGATGTATTTAATTACGGCGGTGATCTTGATTTGTTTATTCGTGCGATTAAAAATAATGATCGTGACCTGCTTTTGCAATATGGTATTTCATGCATAGAAGTAGTTCATGCAAATACGGTTAATTATAATTTGCCTGTGACAACAATCTCTCTTATTAATGGTGATGCCCTAGGTGGGGGGCTTGAAGGAGCCCTGTCTAGTAGCTTTGTTATAGCTGAGCGTGGAGCCCAAATGGGCTTCCCAGAAATTATGTTTAATCTTTTTCCAGGTATGGGTGCATATAATTTTCTCTGTAAACGTATAGCACCCTCTTTAGCAAGAAGGATAATTACAAGTGCTCAATTATATTCTGCGGATGAGTTTTTCGAGATGGGAATAATTGATCTTGTTGCTGAAAAAGGTTGCGGTGTTGAGGCAGTAGAATCATTTATAAAGAAGCATAAGAGGTCCCGAAATGGTTATAGTGCATTTGAAAAAGTAACACAAACAATAAACCCAATTGCATACGATAGCCTATACGAAATCGTGAAGATTTGGGTGGATGCCGCTTTTAGAACAACGCCCAGGGACTTAAAAATAATGGAAAGGCTTGCTAAGGCACAGATAACAAAGAGTTCTCGTGTTGACGAGAAAGATGATCTTTCAGGTAGTTATAGCTCGGTCAGCTGAATTGTGCCGGAGCTCAGATAGTATATGTTGCCAACTCATTTGGAACGCTAGAGCTAATTTATAAGAGACATTTATATTCGCTGATCATCGAAAATAGCAGAAGTGCTTCTTAGTAGGGAGGATTATGCTGTCCTTCTTGAGTGGATGGCGAACAGCTTCTGAACGTATCCAGAATCTTCATGGTCTCTTCAAATGTTTTATTAAGATCCCTTAAGTATGAAGTATACTTTGAAATAGGTGTTTCTTCTAATAGTATTATTTTGCATATTTCGTGTAACCTGTATGCCCCAATGCTGCCTGAACTTCCCTTGAAAGCGTGAGCATATTCAAGGAACTGCTCATATTTATGAACAGATAATGCTTTTTCCATGTCCGAAAGCAATTTGCAAGAGTCCTTGTGATATCCATCTATCAGGATTCCAAGAAAATCCTTATCGTTAGACAGTTCTCTGAGGTTGTCAAGTACATCGGTGTTGATAACCTCTAGAGTATTATTTCTGTCATCTTGATATGCCTCTCCGATATCAGTATAGCAACTTGGTTTTTTGACTCTTTCAGAGTTAGATGTCAGAGAATGTGCTGTGTAGATTAATTTTTTTGCGTCAATGGGTTTGGTAAGGAACGCATCAATGTTCGCTTCCTTGCATTCATCTAGTGCTTCCGTGGTAGTGTTTGCTGTTAAAAGAATGATTGGAATATGAGCATTTTTTGGGTTGGAAGTTTTGTATATTTTTGATGCCTCTATCCCGCCCATAACAGGCATTTGCATGTCAAAAATAATTAGGTCAAAACTTTCCTTCTTGAGGATATCAAGAGCCTCTTTGCCATTATTAACAATGAATGGTATGTGCCCTGTGTTTTCCAATATCTTGCATATAACAAGCTGATTCGTTTTGTTGTCTTCCGCAACAAGTACGTGTAGTGGGGCAGTATTTCCACCAAGCGAGATATTGTAGTCGCTGAGGTTGCTAATCCGTTCTTGATTATCAGTTAGTGCTCTGGTTGCATGAATAGCATTGTATAGTGATGATTTATCAAAGCCTTTGTGAAGAATGTTTGTGTATCCATTTTGTAATAATTCATTCTCATATGTTGAGTAGGGTTCATTAACGATTGCATAAATAGGTATTTCGTTGGCTTTCATGTTGCTACGGAAAATAGACGGGAGCGAATGTATGTCTGCACCAATTACAGATGAGTCTACAATTATTGCTGATACAGGATCTATCTCAGTCTGTAATCTAATAAAGGTGCTTAGAGCTTCATCTGTGTTGTTTGAATGAAGGTAACTAATACCCCAGTTTAAGAGTGATTCAGTAATATTAGAGCAGTCTTTGTTGCAGATGAGTAAGATCTTATTCTTTTCAAGAAGATTCTGGTCGCTGGCTTGAAACTCGATTGCTTGTTTCATGAATGGGATCTCAAACCAGAATGTACTACCAGAGCCTACGACGCTATGTATGCCAATATCTCCGTTCATGAGTTCAACAATCTGTTTGGATATCGTCGTACCTAACCCAGTACCGCCAAATTTTCTTGTCGTGGAGCTGTCTGCCTGTGTAAAGCTTTCAAATATTGTGTGTTGTGCTTCTGCCGGGATGCCTATACCCGTGTCGATAACCTCAAATCTTAAAGATACGGATTCTCTATTTTCAGATACTGTATTTACGCGGAGTTGTACACTGCCTTCGTTGGTAAATTTAATGGCATTACCAATTAAATTTATAAAAACTTGTCTGAGGTGGTGCGGGTCACCTATTAGACGAAATGGTGCTGATGGAGAGATTTGTGAGTATATTGTTATGTCTTTTGATCTTCCCAGGATTTGCATCATTGATATGGTGTTGTTTATTAATGTATGCAAGTCAAATTCTGTGTGCTCAATACTGAACTTGCCTGCTTCAATTTTTGATATATCGAGCACGTCTTCTATTAATGACAATAATGTATCCGCGGAAGATCTTAGCGTCGTGGAGAGTTCTTTTTGTTCTTGGTTGAGATCTGTGCTCATAAGAAGATCGCTCATACCAATGACGCCATTTAGTGGAGTGCGAATTTCATGGCTCATGTTTGCAAGGAACTGGCTCTTTGAATTGTTGGCGTGTTCTGCAGCCTCGATAGCTTTTGTGAGCTTACTAAGTAGGGTGGAGAAGAAAATCGGTAGTACAACAAGCCCCGTTAATAATCCGAGTCCTGCCGTTCTTTGCGCTATCCAAAACTCAGTTGTATATAGGACTGTAGAGAATCCAGCTGTACCAAGAATGGTTCCTGCAAATAGGTATTTCTGCCCATAGCGCATTCCGTGTCCAACAATTAACCATAGGTAGACAGCAAAACAAGCAGTGGCAGCTGCGCCACCTAAATGCATTCCATATGATAGTAAGCCGATATCAAAAAGTATCGAATATGACCGTCGTATGTGTGACTTGCCAGGAAACGCTTTGAAAGTAAATAAGGCTAGGGATGAGATACATAAATATGCAAGAACAAGACGCACAACTGGTTCCGTGTGAATTATCGTTAATGGATCACCGTTGTAGAGATAGTAAATATAGAAATATGCGATAATTATCGGATTTATAATTAACCTAAGTTTCGCCTGGGCTCGTTCACCTGAAGATTCTTTTAATAATTTGGATAGCGTTTGCTTATTATATTTACCCCATGGTGTGCTTAACCAGTCGTTAAAATACTTGATCATTATTTTGACACTACTGATGGTAAATCAGGCAACATGCCCTGTATTTTCGACACTGTATCTATTTGCTCTTTGAATGCATAAAGGGCATCCGGGTCGAAATGTTTACCGCTGTGGCTTTCCATGTAATCAAGCGCTGCATCCATTGACCAGGCGTTTTTATAGGGACGTTCGGATACCAGTGCGTCATATACATCGGCGACGGCAACTATCCGTGCCTCTATCGGGATTTCGTTGCCTTTCTTTCCGTATGGATAACCTGTGCCATCAAACTTTTCGTGGTGACTGAGTGCGATGATGCCGCCCATCTGCAGGAATTTCGATGGGCTGTCTTTAAGGATGTCATAGCCAATTATTGTATGACGCTTCATGATCTCGAATTCTTCATGAGTGAGCTTGCCGGGCTTCAACAAGATGTCATCCCTGATACCGATTTTTCCAATGTCATGCATGGGTGCAGCCATTTCAATGACGTCTGCATCATCTTTAGAGAAACCAAGTTGTTCAGCTATAACGCGTGAATATTTGGCCATGCGAATAACGTGATTTCCGGTTTCCTCGTCGCGATATTCTCCGGCACGTGCCAGTCTCAGCAGAGTCTCGCGTTCACGCAGACGAATTTCGCTGGTTGCTTCGGATACGCGACGTTCAAGCCAGCGTGAGCGATCACTGATAATTTTGTACTGTTGATATTGCGTTAGCAGGTTATGACAGCGCGCGCGACATTCGTGGTGATCGACCGGTTTCATCAGAAAGTCTGTAGCACCGGCCTCAAGGGCCTCGTATCGGACCGCACGGTCCTCGATAGAGGTCACCATGATCACGGGTACATGTGATGTAGATGGGTGGGTCCGGAATCGCTGGATAAATTCTACACCGTTCATTTCCGGCATCTTGTAATCGACGAGTATCAGGTCAACCGCGTTACATGAGGTCCATTGAAGCGCTTGCAATGGATTGGCGAAGGCCTCTACAGAGGTGTTTTCCTCTATAGAACCAACCAGTTGCTGCAGGATTTGCCGGCTGGTTAGTTGGTCATCAATGATCAGGATAGTTGCCATATGTCTTCTCGGTTTCCACGTTAACTTTCAGCGTCATTTCTTTCCCATCACTCCCTGACCCTGCCTGTCGATTCAAGGATGTGTGATTTAAATCACATAAGCACTTGAATATTAAAGAGATAAGCACACGGCTTTGCTCTGCTTAAAATTTAACGGCCGTGTGCAAAAAAACCTGAGGAATCAACCGCCTGTGATAGGGATAAGGGGTATGGTGGTGTTATTGAAGAAGGATCATCATCAAGGGGCAGCCGCAACTATGACGCAGCCAATATGAATTGCCTTGCGGCTGAAAACGGTGTCAGTACAATACCGCCAGAGTTACTTCCGGGGATTTGCTATGGGGTCTGATAACGAAAAAGGAACTGAGGCACCATCCTTTTTCAGTGTGCTTGGCAGCGTGCTAGCCAGCATGTTTGGTGTGCAGAGTAACCGCAAGCGTGAGCAGGACTTCACCCATGGCAAACCCTCGCAGTACATAATAATCGGTCTGCTTGTGACGGTTGTGTTTATCCTGACAATATGGGGGCTGGTTAGCCTCGTGATGAGACTGGCAGGTGTTTAGCTCATAAAGACTGTATTTTCTGTTGTTGCTCCAGCAGGCTGTCGATTACATTTCGCAACTCCGACGCTTTTGCCTGCTCTTTTTCCACAACGGCCGCAGGTGCCTTGTCGACAAAGCTGGAGTTTGACAATTTGTTCTCACAACGTTTCAGTTCGCCGTTCTTTCTTTCGAGTTCTTTTGCAAGGCGGGCTACCTCGGCCGCCTTGTCTATAAGCCCCGCAAGCGGAATTAACAGCTTCATGTCATTAACCAGCGCGGTTGATGATTCAGGTGCCTCATCGTCGTCATTCAGCCAGGTTGCACTTTCGACGCGTCCGACACTGATAATGTAGTGCAGATTGTTGTCGAGCAGGTCTCTGCTTTTGGTGGTGCCTCCCTGCAGCAATACCGGCAACATTTTGCGGGGATCGATATTCATACCGCTGCGGATTTTGCGCACGCCGACGATGAAGCTTTTGACCCACTCAACCTCGCTGATGGCCTCATGGTCAATCATGTCTGGATCTGCAGCGGGGTAGGGTTGACGCATGATCGTATCACCCTCAACTCCTGCCAGCGGGGCCATGCGTTGCCAGATCTCCTCGCTGATATAGGGGGTCAACGGGTGAATCAGGCGTAAAACCGTTTCCATGACCTGCACCAGGGTTCTGCGGGCGCCACGCAAGGCTGCTTCCGGGCTATCCGGATTTGTGAGTACCGGTTTTGATAGCTCCAGATACCAGTCGCAATATTCATCCCAAATAAAAGTATAGATAGCCTGTGCTGCCAGGTCGAAGCGATAATTTTCTATGCCCCTGGTGACCTCCTGCTCTGTTTTTTGCAGCAGGGAGATGATCCAGCGATCTGCAGCACTTAACTGAACGTCACCGCCATTCTGACCACAATCCCTGTCCTCGGTATTCATCAACACGTAACGTGCGGCGTTCCACAGCTTGTTACAGAAATTCCGGTAGCCTTCGATGCGGCCAAGGTCGAAATTAATATCCCGGCCGGTGGAGGCGAGTGCCGCAAAGGTAAAGCGCAACGCATCTGTACCAAATGCCGGGATGCCGTCAGGGAAGTCCTTGCGGGTGACTTTCTCGATCCTGTCAGCCATCTTTGGCTGCATCAGTCCCGCGCGTCGCTTGGCAACCAGCGTTTCCAGTTCTATGCCATCGATCAGGTCAATCGGGTCGAGTACGTTGCCCTTCGACTTGGACATTTTCTGTCCGTGTGCGTCTCGCACCAGGCCATGAATGTAAATCTCCCGGAACGGGATTTCGTCCATGAACTTGAGCCCCATCATGATCATGCGGGCGACCCAGAAGAAGATGATGTCGAAACCGGTGACCAGTACGCTTGTCGGATAAAAGGTCTTCAGTGCCTCGGTATTGTCTGGCCATCCAAGGGTGCTGAATGGCCACAGCGCGGATGAAAACCAGGTGTCCAGTACATCGTTATCCTGTTTCAGGACAAGCTCATCACCCAAGCCATGTTTTTCACGTGTTTCCTTTTCGGAGCGTCCGACATAAATGTTTCCGGCCTCGTCATACCAGGCCGGGATGCGATGACCCCACCAGATCTGCCGTGAAATGCACCAGTCCTGGATGTTTCGCATCCACTCGAAGTAGGTGTTCTTCCAGTTGTCTGGTACAAACCGGATATCACCGTCTTCTACAGCCTTGATGGCAGGTTCCGCGAGTGGCGCGATTTTCACGAACCATTGATCTGTCAGGTAAGGCTCAACCACTGCACCTGAACGGTCACCGCGGGGAACCATCAGTTTGTGGTCTTCGACCTTTTCCATCAGGCCCAGTTTCTCGAGGTCCTCCACGATGCGTTTGCGCGCCTCGAAGCGGTCCATACCCGTGTAATTACTGGCCACCTCGTCGTTGATACTGGCATCCACAGTGAGGATGTTGATTATGGGTAAATTATGCCGCTTGCCCATTTCATAATCGTTGAAATCATGTGCCGGCGTGATTTTTACGCAACCGGTACCGAATTCCCGGTCAACGTAGTCGTCCGCAATCACAGGGATTTCACGGTCGGTCAGAGGCAGGTGAATAGTCTTGCCAATCAACGACTGGTAGCGTTCATCATCCGGGTGCACGGCGACCGCGGTGTCGCCAAGCATGGTCTCGGGGCGTGTCGTTGCGACCACCAGGTGACCGCTGCCATCAGCGAGCGGGTAGCGCATGTGCCATAAATGACCGGATTCTTCTTCAGAGACGACCTCGAGGTCGGATACGGCCGTGTGCAATACCGGGTCCCAGTTGACCAGGCGTTTGCCACGATAGATCAGGCCTTCTTCATGGAGCTTTACAAAGGTTTCATTGACCGCCCGTGACAATCCCTTGTCCATGGTAAAGCGTTCCCGGCTCCAGTCCACAGACGACCCCATGCGGCGTAACTGCCGGGTGATGGTGCCACCGGATTCGTGTTTCCATTCCCAGATACGTTCGATAAATTTTTCCCGGCCGATGTCATGACGGGTCAGATCTTCGCTGTTGAGCTGCCGCTCAACGACCATCTGGGTGGCGATACCGGCGTGGTCCGTACCCGGTTGCCAGAGCGTGTTGTCGCCGCGCATGCGATGATAACGCGTCAACGCATCCATCAGCGTGTCCTGAAAGGCGTGTCCCATGTGCAGGCTACCCGTCACGTTTGGTGGCGGAATCATGATGCAGTAGGGTTTGCCATTACCGGAAGGCGCAAAATAGCCCTCCCGTTCCCAGGTTTCATACCAACGCTGTTCTATGCTGTGCGGATCGTAGGTTTTGTCCATCAGGGGTCAGGCTCTGCTCTGGAAGGCCGGTATCTGGCCGGGGCGGGAGATTATACCTGAAGGCTGTTATTTTGCCCTGGATGACTCCCGAAAGGGGTAATCTATTCCTGCAGGGTACGGGCAAGCAATCCGGGCAGGGTTTCCTTGAGCTGCTTGCGTACGGCCTCATAAGAGGGTGTGCCGCTGTCATCAAGCGCCAGGGTAATCGCCTCCTCGATGACCGGTTTCAGGGCGAGTTCTATCTGTTCACGGACCGAGCGAACCACCTCCGCAGCGATCTCATCCAGTTGTTGTGTGAAGGCTTCGCTGTTCAGCAATAGTCCGGCAAGCTCGTCGCCGGACAACTCACTGTTCGGGGATTCCTGCTCTGCTTTTGCAGAATCCGGTGTTGCATCCTCCGGTATCAGGTTCGTCAGGATGGGTATACCGTCGGGGTCCAGCACCAGGTCTTCTTTTGTGTCTGTCATAGCTTGTGAGTGTTCAATGTATAACCACGGTCCTTGTAAAAACGGTAGCGCGCGCGGGCAGCTTCCCGTTGTGTGTCGTCGCCCGCAACCAGTTCGGCGACGCGATTGAAGCGGCTGAAAAAAGCAGGGATGTCATTCGCCAGGTTGACCAGTACATCACTGGGGCCATCCGGCTCAACGGCATGCCCCAGCATGACTGGTTGCTCGTCGGGGGCTGCAGCATCATAGCGTCCATGTGGCAGGAAGCTGCCATCACGAAAAGTCCACAACAGGTCATCCAGTTGTTTGAGTTGCTGCTCTGACGCTGTGTTAATGTAGACCTGGTGGCCCTGCTTATAGGCCTTCTCCGTCAGTTTGCAGGCGAGTTGCTCCCCGACACCTGCCCGAGTTTGCTGCACTATATAAAAGTCGACCCGGGTCATCAGCTGGCAGCGCGATCTATCAGGAACTGGGTCAGTAGCGATACCGGCCGCCCGGTTGCGCCTTTTTCATCGCCGCCTTTCCAGGCAACGCCCGCGATATCGAGGTGTGCCCAGTGGTACTTTTCCGTGAACCGGGATAGGAAGCAGGCCGCCGTGATGGTGCCTGCCTCACGCCCGCCGATGTTGGCCATGTCGGCAAAGTTAGTCTTCAGCTGCTGCTGGTATTCATCCCAGAGGGGCATGTGCCAGGCACGGTCATCGGCTGATTCTCCGGCAAGCAGTAATTCATTGGCCAGCTTGTCATCATTACTTAACAGGCCGGCTGCATGGCTGCCCAGGGCGATCACACAGGCACCGGTAAGCGTGGCGATATCAATCACCGCGGCAGGTTTGTATTTGCCGCAATAGGTAAGCGCGTCACAGAGAATCAGGCGACCCTCGGCATCCGTATTGAGAATTTCAATCGTCTGGCCGGACATGCTGGTGACGATATCGCCGGGCTTGCTGGCATCACCATCCGGCAGGTTCTCGGTGGCTGGTATAATGCCCACCACATTAATCGGCAGCTTCATCGCTATGCAGGCCTTGAGCGTGCCGAGCACGCTGGCCGCACCACACATGTCATATTTCATTTCATCCATGGCGGCGCCCGGTTTGATTGAAATGCCACCGGAATCAAATGTCACACCCTTGCCGACCAGGACGACCGGCTTCTCACTGGCCTTGCCGCCGTCATATTTCAGGGTGATCAGCTTGGCCGGTTGGCGGCTGCCACGGGATACCGAGAGTAACGATCCCATTCCCAGCTTTTCCATGCCGGCCTCGTTCATGACGCTGACCTTGAGCTTGTCGCTGCTTTTGCCCAGTGCTCGCGCCTGATCTGCCAGGTAGGACGGGGTGCAGATGTTGCCTGGCAGGTCACCCAGTGTGCGTGCCAGTTCCACGCCGCTGGCGATGGCTTCACCATCGGTGAGCGCCTTGCGCGCGCTGGCCTTGTCTGCGGCGTCCACGCCGATTGCCAGGCGGCGTATCGGTCGTAGCGTCTGGTCTTTTTTGCTTTTCAGTGCATCCGGGGTGTAGGCAGCACTGCGTGTTCCTTCCACCAGGGCGCGCACCTTCTGGTAGCTGGTGCGCCCGGGCACCTCCAGTTCGGCGAGGTAGCTGACCGCATCGTCGGCACCCGAAGCATTGACGGCAACGGCTGCACTACTGACCGCTTGTTGATAGGCGCGAGTCTTGAATTCACCGGCCTTGCCGCAGCCAACCAGCAGCACGCGCTCGCATTTTGCCCCTGCAGGATAGTGCACCATCACGGTCTGGTCACTGCTGCCATCCATGTCGCCGTCTTTCAAAACCTTTTTGAGGAGACCGCCTGTGGTTTTATCAAACTCTACGGCGGCTGAAGACAATGTGCGCTGCTCGTAGACGCCCAGAATGACACATCCTGTCTTGACGCTGCCCGGTCTTTCGCTGGTGACGGTGAATTTCATACCTTGTCCTCGTTCAGTACGTGTTGAGATTGCAGATGGCGGTATATGTGGTATACGGTAGCCGCATTCGCCCGGATGCGTGTCCGGGTAATAAACAATTCCGGGAGTGTACTGGAAGCAGGCATGATTTTCATGCCTCCGCCATGCTCAATTAATGTTCCGCATCTTTGATCGCTATTTGCTGAAAGAAGTGATCGTCGGCTGGCTGGCGGTGAGCATCGTCCTGTGCCTGATCCTTATCAGTAACCGTCTGGTGCAGTTTCTCGCAGATGCCGCCTCCGGCGACATTTCCGGAAATGTTATCTTCAAGCTGCTGGGTCTGAAAATGATCTGGTACATGGTGCATATTGTGCCGTTTGCCCTGGCGCTGGGTGTGGTGCTCGGTCTGGGCCGCCTCTACCGGGATAATGAAATGGCCGTCATGTCGGCCTGTGGCGTCGGTACCTGGCGCATCTACAAGCCGTTGCTTGGTTTCGCCCTGCTGGTGGCCATCGCGCTGACCTGGCTGGCGCTGTTTGTCAGTCCAGAGATACAGGGGGTCAGCCACCGGCTGACGATGATGGCAGAAGAGCAGGCGGATTTGACGCTGCTGGGTGCCGGCCGATTTAACGAGATTCAAAATGGCCAGCTGACGTTTTATGCCGAGCGATTGTCTGCAGACAGGCAACGCATGGAGAACCTGTTTATTGTGGTACGGCAAGAGGATAAAAATGACAGCAAGTTGCCGCAGTTGTTGACGGCAAAATCGGCTTACCGCAAGCGGGATGCCGGGAGCGGTGATAACTTCCTGGTACTGGTCGATGGATACCGCTATGAAGGCCGGCCAGGTACTGCCAACTACCGCATTGCGAAGTTTGCCGAATACGGCGTGCGTATTGAATTACCGGGTTCCGGTGAAGTCGTCGATAAACGTGAGAGTATGCCGACGGCAGTGCTGATTAAATCAAGCAATCTGAAAGATATTGCTGAATTGCAGTGGCGCATCATGATGCCCGTGTCGGCCGTTGTGTTGCTGATTCTCGCTGTTCCGCTGAGCCGGTCCTCACCCCGGGCAGGTCGTTACGGAAGGCTGGTCGCCGCGGTACTTTTATTTGTCATTTACTACAACCTGATGGGCGTGGCCGAGGTCTGGTTAAAGAACGGGGTGGTGTCGCCCGCCATCGGGATGTGGTGGGTGGCGCTCCTGCCGCTCCTGCTGACGGTCATGCTACTCAGAAGTGACCGTCTGCTGAGTCTGTTCAGGCGTGGCCGATGAAAATTATCGATCGCTATATTGCCCGTGTCGTAGTCGGTGGCACATTGACGGCCTTGCTGGTGGTCGTTGGTCTGAGTGTTTTTTTCAGCCTCATCGGGGAGATCGAGGATGTTGGTGAGGGTGGCTACACCTTGTTGAAAATGCTGGCGACCGTTGTGCTCACTATTCCCAATAGCATGTACGAATTGTTTCCCGTGGCCGCATTGCTGGGCAGCCTGATCGGTATGGGGATGCTGGCATCGAACAGCGAGCTGATCGCAATGCGCGCCAGCGGTTTGTCGATATGGCGCATCGTCCTGTCGGTGATGCGGGCGGGTGTGATCATGCTGCTGGTGGCCGTTCTCCTCGGCGAATTTGTTGCACCGGTGGCAGAGCAGACTGCCCAGCAATTGCGCGCTGCGGCGACCGATACCCGTGTCAGCTTCATGGGTAACCGCGGTTTGTGGGTGCGTGATGACAAGTTGTTTATCAATGCCAGCAAGGTGATATCAGAGAATACGCTGGCTGAAATCACGGTGTACGAGTTTGATGACGAGGCGAGGTTGAAGGTGGCGACTCGCGCTGCATCAGCGCGCTACCGGAAGGGGCAATGGGTACTGCGTGAAGTGCAGCAGTCCGAGTTCGGCAAGGACAGTGTACAGGTCCATCATATCGATAAATTGTCGCGGGACTCTTTGCTGACGCCCGAGTTGCTGGGTATTGTGGTGCTGAAGCCCGAGGATATGTCGGCGCGTAATATCAGCCAGTTCATGGGCTATCTCGAGGATAACGGGCTGGATACCCAGCAGTACCATTATGCCCTATTGGGTCGCTTCATCACGCCACTGTCTGCACTGGTGATGCTGTTTGTATCGGTGCCCTTCGTGTTTGGCGGCCTGCGTTCGGTGAGTACGGGTCAGCGACTCTTCATCGGGATAATGGTGGGATTCGGTTTTTATATTTTGAGCCAGATCTCCGGCCAGATGGGACGGGTGTATGACTTTA
>CALOCX010000007.1:0-56737 GCA_942491995.1 uncultured Gammaproteobacteria bacterium
CAGGCCATATGGTGCTTGCAAAAGCTGAGCCACCAATGAAAACATACAATTAGCCACGGAAGCACACGGAAAGACACGGAAGAAAAAGCTGCCTCACCGGAAATATTTCCGTGTTTTCCGTGTGCTTCCGTGGCAGAGTTCTTGACCAAGTGTCATCTTACAGCCCACGTTGATTTGCTGCCCTTCTGCCCTATCCTTGTACCATGTCCTGTATTCTGGTTGTCGATGATGATCCAGCCATTCGCGAGATGGTCGGCATGGCGCTGACCCGTGAGGGCTATGAATGGCTTGAGGCCGGTAACGTGCTGGAAGCACGGCAGCTAATCGCTTCCCGAAGGCCTGACCTGATACTCCTCGACTGGATGCTGCCCGGACAATCCGGCTTTGAATTTGCCCGCCAGCTGCAGAATGATAAATCCGGCAGTACTCCTCCCATCATCATGCTGACAGCGCGTGACCAGGAGGAAGACAAGATCGCCGCACTGGAAGCGGCTGCCGATGATTACGTTTCCAAACCCTTCTCCGTCAATGAATTGCTGGCACGCATCAAGGCGGTACTGCGTCGCACCGCGCCGCACGACAACAAGGAACAGCTGGAGGCCGACGGCCTGTTGCTTGACCCGGGGACATGCCGGGTTAGCGCTGCTGAAACGCCTGTGGAGCTGTCACCACTGGAATACCGCCTGCTGCATTTCTTCATGCGGCACCGGGAACGTGTCTACAGTCGGCAACAGCTGATCGAGCAGGTCTGGGACACGGCCTTCGTGGAAGAGCGCACGGTTGATGTGCATGTCCGCCGCCTGCGCAAGCTGCTCGAACCTTCCGGACATGATCGCCTTATTCAGACGGTGCGCAGCGCCGGTTACCGCTTTTCCAGTCGCGACTGAAAGGCGCTTGCTCACGACCCCGGGGGCGCGCAACCTGACGCGGCTCAGCGCCCTTCCGTAGTATGATGTTCAGCATGCCCAGTTACTGGCAAGAAGAACTCCGGCTGTTCCTTGGGACCGTGCTCATCGCAAGCCTGGCTGGCACCCTGACGGGACAACTGCTGCCGTGCCTGTTACTCGGCCTGCTGGTATATCTTGGCTGGCATGTGTATCAACTGTCTCTGCTATCGCACCTGCTCGGGCAGGACGGACATCAGGGACCGCGGCCTTATGGTCTATGGAGGGGCGTCATCCGCGAGATCGAGGCACTGCACGCCAACCGTGAATCACGCGCGCGCGAACTCTCGTATCAACTTGAACGCTTTCGGGACACGGTCAACACGCTGCCCGATGCCGCAGTCATCCTGGACCCGTCAGGCCGGGTTGACTGGTCCAACCCCGCTGCCGGCAACCTGCTGGGTATCGTCTGGCCGCAGGCACAGGGCCGCCTGTTGACCGCCCTGGCAGCAGACCCGCTGCTCAGTGACTATCTGGCAGGCGCTGATTTTTCCACACCGGTCGTGATTACCTCACCGGTAAACCGGGCGAAGATCCTGTCGGTGTTTATTGTCCCGCTGAAACATGGAACCAAACAGCTGTTGCTGGTGGCGCGGGATATCACCCGCCAGTATTACCTCGACGCGGCACGGCGTGATTTCGTGGCGAACGTGTCACACGAACTGCGCACCCCCCTGACCGTCATATCCGGACTGGCAGAACAGCTGAACACGGATACACCTGATCTGGCCACACTGCCGCGTGCTACCGAGCTGATGCATCAACAGGCATCTCGCATGAATGAACTGGTGTCCGACCTGCTGACCTTGTCACGCCTGGAAATGCAGCCGCAATCCGCAGCTGAGGAACAGGTTCCGGTAGCAGCGATGCTGGCATCGATTGTCGAGGAGGCACGCGCCCTGAGCGGTCCGGCGCAGCATGTCCTGCAACTGGATATTTGTTCGCCAGCCGGCTTGCGTGGCAATGCAAAGGAACTGCGTACCGCCTTTTCAAACCTGGTGACCAATGCCATCAAACACACTCCGGGTCAGGCAGAAGTCAGGATCCGGTGGCTGGTGGATTCTGAGGGCGCTCATCTCAGTGTCAGTGACAGTGGCGGCGGTATTGCGGCGCGCCACATCCCGCGACTGACCGAACGCCTGTATCGCGTCGATGCCAGTCATTCACGCGACACCGGGGGCACGGGCCTCGGGCTGGCCATTGTCAAACACGCACTCGAACGCCACGAGGCAGAACTGGAAATCATCAGCAAGGTGGGTGGTGGCAGTACCTTTACCTGCCACTTCCCGCCAGAGAGAGTGGTGTCATGATTAACGGCTGCCAGTAGCCACCTCGTTGCGCGAAGCCGGAAAAACCTGCCGCTCAGAGTGTTGCCGGCAGTTTCCTGAGTACCTGCCTTAAACTGTCATTGTGGACCCGTTTCAGCGCTTTCTTCAGTGGCAGCCACTCACGATCCCGGTCGATTTCCGGCCAGGTCTTGTAGACCCGGGTGACCCGCATCGGATAGACCTTCACGGTACAGGTCTTGCCCAGTTTCCTGTGCCGATAGATACCCAGCAGCTTGCCGTGTACACCGCCCTTGACACCCGCCTCTTCCAGCGCCTCCTTGGCAGCCGAGCTGCGCGCATTGTAGTCGCGCTCGATAATCCCCTTGGGAATAATCCAGCGGCGTTCTTTACGTGAGGTAATCAGAAGAACTTCAAGATTCCCCTTGCGCACCCGGTAGGGAATCACTCCGGACTGTCGACAAAAGTAACCGGGTTTTACGGCCATAGGCTTCGTCTCTTGCTGCAGGTTAAAGAATCACAACACGTCAGGATTCAAACAGCCGGGAGTGTAACAATGCATGGCACCCAATTACCACCGCTTCGACTGACAACATTTTCATTGCAAAACACAGCATGCAACTATCATGCTGACCATCTGCTACACTGCACGTATTATTGATTAAATTCAGATGCAAACATTGCGGGAAACCGGTTCATTCCAGCATGACAAAAAAATCAATTTGGAAAAATATTCGCGGTTATTTCCAGCCTCTGCCAGAAACCGTTATTCCCGATCATTCCCAAAGGCTGAGACTCTCGGGCAAGGAGCTGCGCATCCCCCTCAGCGGCTATCAGGAATACCGGATCGAGATGGGCAAGCAAACCCTCATGCTCTCTCCTGATCCCGGCGTCACTCATTGCGACACTGGGTCACCCTGCGATTTCATTCTGTTCGACCCGGAGCGCTATGTTAAAGGCGTCAGCCACTTTCTGAGACTGACCCCCGGAAGCACGCTTGCAATAGACCGCAAGATTGCTGACCAGGAACATGTGTTCAGCTCACCGCGTGATGCCTTCCGGCGCCAGTTTTCGGTTACCCACAGCGGTGACAGCCTGGTCTTCAGGGACCCGATATCGGAGCTCGGTACCTATCTCTCGCTCGCTGGCGAGATACAGGAAATCCCCCATATTACGCGGCGGCGCAGAGCTGCTCTGAAGCGGGTTCTGGACATCTATGGAGGACCACTTCAACCCTTGTCTGCACCGGAGGCAAGTGCAACCCTGAAACAGGTCAACTTTCTCCTCAAGGATGAAAGCGGGCATTGCAGCGACAGCCTCGGCAACCCCGGCGGTATCCTCGAGTTGCCGGACAATGTCACGCCGATACTCGTCGGCGACCTGCATGCCCGGGTGGATAATCTGCTCACCATCCTCAGTGAAAACGCTGTGCTCGACAGCCTTGAGAATGGCAGCGCTGCGCTGGTGATACTCGGTGATGCCGTGCACCCGGAAGAACCAGGCAGACTCGAGGATATGGAAAGCTCGCTGTTGATAATGGATCTGATTTTCAAATTAAAACTGCAGTTTCCCGCGCGGGTCTTCTTTATCGTTGGCAACCATGACAGTTTTCTTCATGAATTAATGAAGCAAGGCGTCCCCCAGGGCCTGCTCTGGGAAAAACACGTGATAGCGTCACGTGGTGAAGCCTACAAGATGGAACTGGAGCTCTTTTATCAACAGTCCCCTTTACTGGTACTCTCAAAATATTTTATAGCGTGCCATGCAGGGCCTGCGCGCAGAAAAATCTCGCGGCAAGTGCTGATCGATGCCCACCAGTTTCCCGATATCGTTCATGATATGACCTGGACCAGGATCAGGACGCCAGGCTTCCCCGCCGGCTATACCCGTAGCGACGTTCGCCAGTTTCGCAAGGGCCTGGAAATCGACAATGACCTCCCGTTTATTGTAGGCCACTACCCCTGCTCCAGTGACGGAACGGTGTGGCTGAATGTCGGTCAGGTTAATCAACACCATGTCATCGTCAGCTCACGGCCGGACCGTGTTGCGGTATTCCTTTGCATTGACGGCAATATGGTGCCGCAGATCTACCCTGTTGAAGCGCTGAGCGCGTGGTTGAATGAACAGGCTGCTGTGACAGCAGCCTGAAACAGATAATCGCAGATCCAGTATCAAATCAAATCGAGTTCCCGCTATTGTATTTAATGGCCACGGAACCCTCGGAAGAACACGGAAATATGACTTCCAAGACTTTTATTTTTTCGTGTTCTTCCGTGGATTCCGTGGCCATAATCTCTATCTTCCTCAGGTTGAAGGGTTACGGGGAATCTTCTGCATCAATAATCGTCCGCGGTGTGCCTTCAAAATCGGTACGTACAATGACCCGCATACCGCAACGGTGAAAGTGTCGCGCCAGCAACTGATAAACTGCGCATTGTTGCTCGATATCGGCTTTTGTGAATGTCCGGTCAACCGGGTGACTTTGTAGCGCAGCGCGGGTCTTGCGTATGGTGTAAATACGCTCCGCTGACGAGAGCTGGAAATCGAAGACAAAGCGCGTCTTCCAGTCGGTCTGAAAAAACCAGAGCTTTCCCGGCGGAATATGTATCCGCGCGTAGTCCACCGCGGTCGGCGCATCCAGCCAGGCCCGGTCAAACACCGTATGACTGTCACGAAACCCTTTGAACGGTATTCTGAAGTGTACTTCACGTGGTCTGAATGCCAGGATCCGGCTACGCCACCAGTGATCCTCAGCCAGATCGATGCAGCCTTCTTCCGGCCAGCCACCCAGCTTCTGAATCAGGCTGGACTTGCCGCTGCCGGGCGGTCCGGTGACGATGATCTGGCGAAAGCGCACATCACGTGGATAGGCGACGCCCTTGATCCAGTCAAGGGCGTCAATTTCGACACTATTCAATGAACACGCAAACGTTATCCAAACATGCCCTTCAGGGTGAAGAAGAACACGGCTGCCAGTGCGGCGCCAACCGGCAATGTCACCAGCCAGGAGATCACGATATTGCCGATGACACGCAGATCGATTGCCCCGATACCACGCGCCAGACCGACACCGATCACTGCACCCACGGCGATATGGGTGGTGGAGACCGGCAGACCGGTACGTGATGCCAGTACCACGGTTGTGGCTGCCGCCAGCGTTGCGCAGTAGCCACGGCTTGGCGTGAGTTGTGTAATCCCGCTGCCGATGGTTTTCATCACGCGGTAACCCATGGTTGCCAGACCGATGACGATACCGGTGCCACCCAGAAGCAGTATCCAAAGAGGTAATTCCGACTTTTGTGCGACCTCACCGCCGGATTGCACAATACTGATAACAGCGGCAAGCGGGGCAATACCGTTGGCGACATCATTCGAGCCATGCGCAAAGGCCATGGCACAGGCGGTAAAGATCATCATGGGGGTGAACACCTTCTCCACACTGGCGAAGTGGAAGTCACGGTCAGCCCCCGGATCGATCTGAATGCGGTTGATCAGATACCAGCCAAGACCGGCCAGCGCCACCCCGAAAGCCAGCGCCACACCAAAACTCATACCGACTGACAGTTCGATGTTGAGGTGTGACAGGCCCTTGAACAGGGTGACCAGGGAGATAATAAAGCCGACCAGGAAGATGTAGCCGGGCCCCCAGCGTTTTGCGCTCTGGAACGGATTCTCCGTGTTCAGGATCAGTCGACGAATACTCATCATCAGCAGGAAGGCAATGGTGCCGCCCAGTAGCGGCGACACCACCCAGCTGGCTGCAATCTGGCCAACCTTGCCCCATTCCACGGCATCAACCCCGATACCCACCACGGCAAATCCGATGACAGCACCGACAATGGAATGCGTCGTCGAGACCGGCCACCCCTTGGATGAGGCGATCATTAACCAGATGGCTGCCGCCAGCAGGGCCGCGAGCATCCCGTATATCAGGATCTCCGGCTGGTTGACGATGGAGGAAGGGTCAATGATGCCCTTGCGAATCGTCTGTGTAACATTGCCACCGGCAATAAACGCACCGGCGAATTCAAAGATAGCTGCAATGATAATGGCCTGTTTGACCGTGATAGCACCCGAACCCACGGAGGTTCCCATGGCATTGGCCACATCATTGGCACCAATACCCCAGGTCATGTACAGCCCGAAGACAACGGCCATTGCCATAAAGATGAAACCGTAAGTTGCAATTATTTCCATTGGATTATTCCCGGATCAGTTTCTGTTAAGGACATATCACTGTAGCGGAGACCTTTCTGGCCCCGAATAGCTTCTATTCTCTTGCTGTTAACCTTTTACCTGGCAATCAGCAGCCGCAGCCGGTCACCAACCTTCTCGGCGTAATCGGCCAGGTCACCCACCCACTCGATCAGCTGATACCACATCATGACGGAAACCGGCTTGATCTCGTCTTCATGCTCGAACAGGTGACGCGCCAGTTCAATACCGAGCTCATCCGTGTCATCTTCAATCAGGTTCAGCTGTTCGACCATTTCCTCGACCTGGGTTGCCTCGCGCCCGCGGAACCCCATGGCCACCAGTTCGTCCAGTTCCTCGATAATTTTTGCCGACTGCTCACAGGCATCAACACTGCGACGTGCAAGTGCCAGCATCGGCTCCTTCATGAAATCCGGTATTTCCATGCGCCGCTCGACCAGCAAGCCGGCAATATCCTGGGCCGTATCAGCGATTGAGTCCTGCATCTGCAGGACTTCCAGCAGGTCACGCCGGTCCACGGGCATGAACAGGCTTTTTGGCAGGGCGCCACGCAGGTCATTCTTGATTTTGTCAGCCTCGGCTTCCCGCTCGAAGATCCTGTTTTTTACGGTTACCACGGCCTCCTGGTCACCGGCGGCCAGGGCATCAAACAAGGGTGGAATTTCACTGGCGCATTCAAGCACGACCCGCATATGGACCTGCAAAGCCTTGAAGGGTGACTTGCCAAAGAGGTTAGCAAACGGGTTTGTTGATGACATGGTTATTCTCTCCTGTGGCCTTTGCTGCAAAGAAATTACAGGCTGGCTCCCTGGTTGTGGATTTTAAAGACTGGAATGCTGATTTATTTTGACGTAGATCAAGTAGGGTAGTAATAACTGAACGCCAGGCGTCAGCACACATCACGTAAATATTCCCCGGAGACGATCGCCAGCTGCCACTGACATGCACGCTGTGCAGCACGACGGCACAGGGAACAACTATTTTTTATCAAGCATTGCTTCGAGTCGGTCACAGAAGGTACTGATGACCTTGATGCGCGAGAAGCGCTTGTCGTTGCCCTCCACCAGCACCCACGGTGCGATATGTGTGCTGGTGTGTTCGACGATATCGTTGACTGCCCTTTCGTAGTCATCCCAGCGCTCGCGGTTGCGCCAGTCTTCCTCGGTAAGTTTCCAGCGCTTGTGGGGCGTCTGCTCACGTGCCTTGAATCGTTCCAGCTGCTCGTCCTTGCTGATATGCACCCAGAATTTCAGCAACAGGATGCCGTGTTCTGTTAACTGCTCCTCGAACTCATTGATCTCGGCGAAGGCGCGTTTCCATTCATTCTCGGCGGCAAAGCCCTCAACACGTTCCACCAGTACACGCCCGTACCAGCTGCGGTCAAAAATGTTAATGCGCCCGGCGCGGGAGAGGTGACGCCAGAAACGCCACAGGTAGTGATGGGCGCGTTCCTCATCCGTGGGCGCGGCAATCGGGAGGACCTGGTAGTGGCGTGCGTCCAGTGCAGCGGTAATACGGCGGATCGCGCCCCCCTTGCCTGCGGCATCAGGCCCCTCGAACAGCAAAAGGGTGGAAATCTTTTTCTTCAGGGCCTTGCGATGCAGCTGGTTGAGCCGTGCCTGGCATTCCTGCAACTGTTTCTTGTAGTCCGGTTTTGGCAATTGCAGCGACATGTCCAGACTCGACAAGATCGTTGCCCCCGTCAGGGGTGCGAGCACCACCTTGCTGTCATCCGCCTCGTCTGCAGTGTTTTCTGTGTCTGCTTGCGGTACCTCCGGCCTGGTTGCTGCGAGCTGCACGTTCAGCTCCTCGCGCATTAATTTTTTCTTGCTGACCACTTCAAGATGCCGGGCGATCTCGTCATGCACAATATTCCCGACCGTCAAACTGCGGTAGTTAGGATCCAGACCCTCGACAATCGTCCACGGTGCCGTGCCGGTACTGGTGCGCATGATGGTGCGTTCCGCCGCCGCTTCGAAGCGCTCATAAATGTGCCAGTGCTCCCAGTCCTGCTGGGTGACACGCCAGCTCGTCAGGGGGTCTTTTTCGAGTTTCTTCAGGCGTCGCTTCTGTGCATCATGACCGAGGTGCATCCAGAACTTCAGGATCAGCGCATCGTCATCGGCAAGGGCCTTCTCGAAAGCCAGGATGCGATCAAGCCGGTCATCGAATCTTGCCTCGTCATCGGTCTCATACACACGGCGCAGTATCGGCTGTGAATACCATGAGCTCAGGAACAGGCCGATGCGGCCATTCGGTGGTAAATCGCGCCAGAAACGCCAGTATTCCGGCCGGTCACGTTCTTCATCGGAAGGATCGTCATAGGCCCTGGTGACCAGCCAGCGAGGATCCATCCACTCATTGAGTTTATTGACGGTTTCCCCCTTGCCGCCACCGTCTACGCCTCCGAACAGAATGATGACCGGAAAATCGCTGCTGGCCATGAGGCTTGCCTGTACCTCGAGCAATGCCTGCCGCAGTAACGGCTCGCGCTGATTATATTCAGCCTTCGAAACCTTTTGGCCAAGCTCGGCTGTTCTGAACATGATTACCCCCCGTGATATTCGGCGCGGTCGCGTCATTACAACTTAACCGGAATCCGAAAAACCGTTATTATCTATGATACTGCTCGCAAGCTACAAAAAGGATACGCTAGCAGGGAGAATCGCATATGGCAAAGATTTTAGTTGAGGACCAGGAAGATAACACACGCGTTCCGTTCCTGCGCGGCATCCTGATTCGCTCCCTGCAGGATGCCGGCACGCCATTCGATGACGCCTATGAGCTGGCAACGGAAATCCGGCATGAGCTTGATGATTTATCCGTGATATCCACTGATGAACTGCGTCGCAGGGTGCTTGAACGGCTCAAGGCCCGCACCGGACAGGACGTTATCACCCGCTACGAGAAGCAGAAAAGCTCCTTTGCCATCCAGGTGGAACAGCGGGATGGGCAGCTAACCCCCTTTTACAGGCTCGAATACCAGCAATGCCTCGAAACCATTGGTCTCAGCAGCGAGGAAGCCATGGATATCGTGGCCACCGTCTACAAGCACCTGGTTGACCGGCGTATCGAAAGCATTCAATCAAGACGCCTCGGTGAGCTGACTTACCGGTACCTGCGACAGTCAACAGAACTGGGACCCGCCGTCGCACACCGCTGGCTGGTATGGCGTGATTTTGTCAACAGTGGCAGGCCGTTGATTTTCCTTATCGGCGGCACCGCCGGCTGCGGAAAAAGTACCATTGCCACCATGCTGGCAAACCGCCTGGATATCGTACGCACCCAGTCTACCGACATGCTGCGCGAGGTCATGCGCATCATGATGCCAAAGGCACTCATGCCGGTACTGCATACGTCGTCATTTACAGCCTGGACGGCGCTGCCTGGCAGACCTGAATCCAGCGATAATGAAGTATCGGAGACACTGTTGGTGAATGGCTATCGCAGTCAGGCAGACCTGCTCGCCGTCGCCATTGAAGCCGTTATCCAGCGCGCACTGCGTGAGCGGGTATCCCTGATCCTGGAGGGTGTCCACATCCACCCGTCAGTGCTGGAAAAACTGGTGAAGACCGATGACGCAATCGTGATGCCCATCATGCTGGGTGTACTCAAGCGCAAACAGCTGCAGCGCAGGATACGTGGCCGGGGTACCGATGCACCCCAGCGCCGCGGCGATCGTTACCTGCGACATTTTGATGAAATCTGGCGACTACAGTCCTACCTGCTGTCCGAGGCAGACCATGCCAATATCCCGATTGTCGTCAATACTGACCGGGACAAGGTATTCCGTGAAATCATGCGCATCACCATCGAGAGACTGGCAAAGGATTTCGACAACACACCGCAAGCCGTCTTTGCATAACACCGGGCACAGTGACAAGTGCCCAATCATTTACCCCGGAGGTCGAGCCGGGTGAGCAGTAAGATAGATCGCAGGACATTCCTGCAATACTCCGCCCCAGGCCTGGCAACAGTATCGACCACGTCACCGTTAACGGCCTACTCGAAACACTATGACAGCAGCGTATAACCCGGACCTCCGGGGTACCCGCTGCTACCACCCTTGCCCGCGCACCTATTCGCGCACCGAGGACTCGCCGACAATATTCATGATGCCCTGGTGGACATCTGTGATCTCTGATGCCTTAAGGAGCTCAGACAACCTCAAGGTCGTCGTGCGCTGCCGTTCTGCGAGCAGAATCGCCATATGATGGAGAAGTTTATAGGCCACCAGGTGGTCACTACCAATCAGCTCGTCAAAGGCGTCACGCGGCACGCGAAATACCACGGAATCTTCGGCGACACGGATGGTTGCGGAACGTGGCGAACCATCCAGGATCGAGATTTCGCCAAAACAGGCCTGCGGCCCTAGCGAGGTTATCTTTTTCTCGCCACTTGCCCCGTGCTTGAGGACGTCAACCGCCCCATGGTACAGCACATACCAGGCATCCCCTGTATCCCCCTCACTGAAAATAATATCCCCTGCCTTATACATTTCGACCTCGACAATATGGATAATTTCCATAATTTCCGAGGGCTCAAGCTTTTCGAACATCGGGGTTTCAAGAAGAAAAGTAATCAGTCTCTCGCGCGTAACCTTGGTTTCCATGTTTCCCTCCGGAGTTGTTTGATAGTCTGAACAACTGTCTTTTTGTCATGCAGTCATTGACTGGCCGCACGATGTTCTTGAACTATTTGTTAAACGCTAATTATGTTCGCGCCAGGACACAATGACATGCGTCAAGAAATATCGGAAAAGATTGCGGCAGTTGCCAAAGTGGAAAACTCGGTTACCTGCTTGCAGGACTGTCACTGCGGAGGGAGTGCACGGATAAGACTGACTGGCAGGCGCTGCCTGTAAGTACATTCCACAATAGTAATGAAGTAGTGTCTGTACTATATTGAAATTGTTGTTTTTTGCATATCATGATGACTCCTCAAACGGCAACCGCGTGTCGGTTGCCGTTTTTTTCTGTCAATTACATGACGTTACAGCCGTTCGCGATCCTTGCACAGGGCATATTTCCGCACCAGGTCCGGGAGCGAGTCCGCTCCCATCTTTTTCATGCCCCTGGAGCGGTGCACTTCGACCGTGCGGTCACTGACACCCAGCCGTTCCGCCAGGTGCCTGTTCGACAGGCCGGCAACAACATGTTGCATGACTTCCTGTTCACGCTCCGTCAGGGACGCGTAGCGTCTCCTCATTTCGGCAGCCGATTCACGTTGTTTTTTATGGCTATCGGATTGTAAAAAGGCCTCCCGGATGCACGCCAGCAGGGCCTCGTTGCTAAACGGTTTCTCAAGGAAGTCTATGGCACCGGCCTTGACGGCCTTGACGGACATCTGTACATCCCCGTGACCGGTGATAAAGATAATCGGCAGGTCAATCTGGCGCCTTTTCAGCTCCTGCTGCAATTCCAGTCCGGACATTCCGGTCATGCGCTGATCCAGCAGCATTATGCCGTCCTTGATACCGGCCGCCGCCGACAGGAAGGCTTCGGCAGAGGGAAACGCCCTCACGAGATAACCGCAGGATTCGAGAAATACCGACAGCGCATGACATACCGCCATGTCGTCATCAACCAGAAAAACATGTCTCTTTATTGCCATTTTATCAATCACTCCCCGCTAATCTCATACAGAACACGGCGCCCTGCTGTGGTTGCTCGACCCACAATTTGCCATCATGGGCCTCGATGATCGAGCGACTGATAGACAGTCCCATACCCATGCCGCTTTCCTTGCTTGTCTGATAGGGTTCAAACAGCGAATCAGCCACTGCCGGATCGATGCCGGGCCCGTTATCGGCAACACTCACTTCGATTGAGCCATCCGCTGTCGGGCGGGTCGTAATGTCTACCCGCCCGCCGGAAATACCGGCCTGCCTGATCGCCTCGACGCTGTTCCGTATCAGGTTGATCAGTACCTGCTCAATCTGGACTTTGTCAACTAGTGCTTCACGCGAGAAGGACGCCGGCAGGAATGCAAGTTGTATGTCGCTGTTGCGCAGTTCCCAACTGATGAAGTCGATCACGCCCTGCACCAGGTCATCCAGTATCACCCTGGACTTGTTATCGCTGCCCTTGCTGACGAATTCTCTCAAGTGATGGATCACGTCCCCCGCACGATGCGCCTGCCCGGCGGCGCGCTCGAGTATATCCACAAGCCCCTCCGGCAGCGCCGGTGTATCGCGTACCATTTTCAGTGCCGTACCACAGTAGCTGACCAGTGCCGCCAGCGGTTGATTCACTTCGTGGGCCATGCCGGATGCCATCTCACCCATGATGTTGACGCGCATCATGTGTGCTGATTCCTGCAGCATGCGCCGGGCATTTTCCTCGGCCAGTTTTCGCTCGGTAATGTCGCGGCCTTCCGGGATGATCAGGATAACCTCGCCCTGCTCGTTCAAAACCGGTTTCATTGAAAAATCGATATCGATCCTCTCTCCATCCTTGCCGATATGCTCGGCTTCAAAACGGACCAGCTTGCCTTGCGCCGCCGTCATTATCCCGTCCCTGACACGTTGCTGCAGTTGCTGCGAATGTGTCCACCAGGGTGCCTCCCAGAACGGTTTGCCAATGACATCGGCATTGCTGAGCCCGATGAAATCAAGCGCCGTCTTGTTCGCCTCGAGTACCGTTCCATTCGGATTGAGCAGGCCAATGAACTGGTAAGTGGAATTGAAAATGGCGCGAAAGCGCCGCTCACTCTCCTCAAGTTTCCCGGCTGTCAGCAAGCGCTCCGAAATATCACGCTGAATAATCAGGAAGCTGGTGAAATCTCCGTGTTCATTGGGGACAGCAGTGGCCGAGCACTCCATATTGATAATGCGGCCGTCCTTGCAGACAAAGTCGATATCAGCCAGATTGTTGCCGCGTTCCCGCAAACGGGGAAAACTGCACTCACACGTATATTGCGACTCCGGAGTGAAAAAATCCTTGATATGCCTGCCGATGACTTCGTCAGTGCTATAACCACTGAGTGTAAATACATTCTGATTGGCGCGCAGGATGGTTCCTTCAGCATCGATGAGAAAGATAAATTCCGCCGCGGAATTGAACAGCACTTCCAGGCGCCTCTCTGCCTTGTGTGCACGCATGCTGGTGGCCTGCTCGCGCCGCAGGACAGTGAAGGCGTAGATCCCGAAGCCCGTGGAAAACACAAGAACAATCAGCCGCATCCACAGTTCATGCCACGTTGGGTGCAGCAACTGGTCGGGTAGTGTACCTACGTTGAAAAGCACGGAATCGATGAGGGCATCGGAAAGATAAAAAGCAACGCCAATCAGCACACCGATCCAGATGAGGGTATAGCGGGGCACAGGGGCGATCGTTAGCGTTGATCGTTCCTTTTCTGTCATGGGCAGAGCACCAACCGGCAAACTGTTATTGCCTGAATAAAATAATTATTTTATTGCTTTCAGTTACACGGACTATTCCATAGTCAGCCGCTCGAATCTATTAGGGAATACCGAAACATGGAGCAGATAAGTCCATGAAGCGTGGGGAAAAGATTTTCTCCAGCCTGCAGACACTGCTGCCGTCTGTCAGTCCGGTTCACCGGTAACGGGGGGTGAAGGTTCCAGTTCCTGGTGCAGCGCCTCCACCTGCTCGGCAACGGAGGCAACCCCCTTGAAACGTGCAACATGAAACAGGGCCTCGCCCTCATAGACCAGTGGCAAATGCGTTCGCCCGATGAGGATGCCGTCAACGGGCGCCTTGACAACATGTTCCGAGTGCATCAGCGGTGCGGCAATGCGCCCGATGATGTCGCCCCTGGATACACGTGCACCCAGTTTATGGCCGGACCACAAGATCCCGCTTTCGGGGGCCCGAACCCAGGTGGAACTCTGGGCAATAACCGGTTGCACCCGCGGTCCCTTGCGTTTCACCTTTGGTATCATGCCCAGTGAGCGCATGACGTGGAGCACGCCACGCAGGCCCACCCTGATCGCGACCTCGTCAAAGCGCAGTGCTTCCCCTGCCTCGTAGAGCAACATTGGTATGCCGGACTCCGCGGCGGCCTCCCGTAATGAACCATCGCGGAGATCCGAATTGATCAGGACCGGTGTACCGAACGCCTCGGCCAGCAAGCGCGTCTCCGGGTCATTGAGATCGGCGCGCACCTGTGGCAGGTTGTCCCGGTAAATCGCACCGGTATGCAGATCAATGCCATGCGTGCAATTGGCAACGATTTCCCGCATGAACAGGCTGGCGATGCGCGCCGCCAGTGAGCCGCGGTCGCTGCCCGGAAAACTGCGGTTCAGGTCACGCCGGTCCGGCAGGTAGCGGGAACGATGCAACAGGCCGTGGACATTGACGACGGGTACCGCGATCAAGGTACCGTGCAGACGTTTCAGCGAGGAATGCCGCAGCAGCCGGCGGATAATCTCGACGCCGTTCAGCTCATCACCATGGATGGCCGCGCTGACAAACAAGCGTGGCCCGTCATGGCGGCCATTGACCACTTCCACGGGCATGTAGAGGTCGGTATGTGTATAGAGACGCGCAACAGGAAGATTGACGATCTTGCGCTCACCGGGCGCAACACTGACCTCACCAATGGCGATCGGGCCGTTCACCTCACCCCTTACCGCGCGTACGCGAAGCATACGGCTTGGCGTTTTTCTCGATAAACTGAATGACAAGATCGGCAACATCCTTGCCCGTCGCCTCTTCGATGCCGCGCAAACCCGGTGAGGAGTTTACCTCCATCACCACAGGACCGTGGTTGGAACGCAGTATATCGACACCGGACACGTTCAGGCCCATCTTGCGTGCCGCACGCACGGCGGTCGATCGTTCCTCCGGTGTCAGCCTGACGAGTTTGGCGGTACCACCGCGATGCAGGTTGGAACGGAATTCGCCTTCCTTTGCCTGGCGCTGCATGGCGGCAACCACCTTGTCTCCGATCACAAAGGCACGGATATCGGCACCACCGGCTTCCTTGATGAATTCCTGCACCAGGAAGTTGGCATTGAGCTCGCGGAAGGCATCAATGAGGCTTTCCGCCGCCTTTTGCGTTTCTGCCAGCACGACCCCTTTACCCTGTGTCCCTTCAAGCAATTTAACAACCAGCGGTGCCCCGCCAACGACCTTGATAAGGTCCCTGGTGCTGTCCGGCAAACTGGCAAACCCCGTCAGGGGAAGACCAATTCCCGCCCGTGCCATAATCTGCAGGGAGCGCAACTTGTCACGCGAACGGGTCAGTGCAACCGATTCGTTTGCCGGGTAAGCGCCCATCATTTCGAACTGCCGCAGCACGGCTGCACCATAAAAGGTGATCGAGGCGCCGATTCGCGGTATCACCGCATCAAAGGGTTCCAGTTTCTCACCCCTGTAATGCACACTGGGACGCATGGACGCGATATCCATGTAGCACTTCAGTGTGTCCAGCACCCGTACCTCATGCCCCCGTTTCTTTGCAGCCTCGACCAGACGGCTGGTCGAGTACAGCTTTGCATTACGTGACAGGATTGCAATTCTCATAAAGTTCTCCTTCGTGGCTTATTGCCGTGAGACCGCTTTACTCAACGGATAGGATGCAGCAGGATCAACAAGAAACCGGTGATTCAGTGCCGTACGTCCCAGCAGCATGCGAAAACGCATCGTGTCCCGATTGGTCAGTGTCAGCTCAATCGGCCACTGTAGTTCTGCCAGGCGGATGGTTGTCCTGATGACATAGCGTTCCTCGGTATGACCGCCGGAATCCGTCACCTGACGCTGGTCATGGACCGGTGCCTCGCAATCGACCACCACATCATCCCTGCCCTGCTTTGGATGTACACTAAAGCGAACCCACGCGACACCGTGCCGTTCAAACGGTTCTACATAAAAGGCATGCAAGGTAGAGGTGCGGGCACCCGTATCAATTTTGGCCTTGATACGTGCGATGTCCAGCTCAGGCAGGCCGACCCATTCACGCCAGCCAATCCGGGGTAACGGGTCTGTTCTTGTCACTTTTTTCCTTGTTTTCATTATGACGCGTATTGCATGTCCTGACTGATGTCTGCATAGCTGCTGCCCTGCGGATACTCACTGCCACAGAGCTCGCAGTGACAGCATCACAATATTGTGTACTAGCTCTCGATTGTATATTCCGCTTGCAGTCGGTAATTGCTGCCAGCGGCTATTTCTACAGTCTCCGGCCCGGCATTGGCGGTTTCGACACAGATCATTTTTCTGTAATCATCGTCATCAAGATCAGCCATGGATGCCGCTGTTTCAGCCCATGGATTCCAGACGACGGCAGTACTGCTCCCTGTCGATGTGATGTGAATCCTGCGACCCAGCGATTCATCATCGATCACCAGTTCACCCGTCACACCCGTGTAGATGCGATCGACTTCGCCATTGACGGTCACCGGGCCCGTCTGTGTCTTGCGCGTGGAGCCATCGACCTTATCGATATAGTCTGTGTCTTCAAGACCCAGCACCCTGACCTTGCCGATATCACCCACCTGGAAATAGGTGTGCAATGCCTGACTGATAGTGACCGGTTTGTCACCGCTGTTATGCGTCACCAGCACAACCTTCAGTGAATCACCGACGGTAATTTCAATGCTGAGCGTGAAGGGGTGCGGCCAGAACTTGCGTGTTGCGTCGCTATCGGACAGGCTCATGACGACCTTTGTTGAACCATCCGCAAGTGACTCGCTGGCGGCTACCTGCCATTGGCGGTTACGTACAAAACCGTGTGCCGGCCTGCCCCGCTCTTCAGGGTCGGGACCGAACCACGGCCAGCACACCGGAATACCGCCCTTGATCGCCTTGCCGTCCTCGTAGTACGCCTTGTCACTGACAAACAGCAAATCGTGCGCCCGGCCCTTTGGCCGGTAAGACAGGACCTGGCCGGAATAGGTCGATATGGTGGCATGTGCCCTGGCATTGTTGATCTCGATATAGGTAAAGCCATGCTCGATCTCAACAAACTCAAGTTCATCTTTAATTTCGTACTGACTTAATTGATCGAAATCCATACTTGCCTCAGTTCAGAATAGGGTTTGGATAATATTGCATAACATCTTCAATTGCAGGAGCGCCGTCCCCGGCGCGATTCAGGGTATGACAAAAAACAATCGCGCCGGGGACGGCGCTCCTGCAGGAATGATCATGAAACGCTAAATCACCCGCCAATAATGTTTTTATCCTTTAAATAAACGATGATTTCGTCGGCAAGAATGTCGGGTGTTTTTTCTGCCGCGAACAGGACCAGCTCCGGCTGTAGCGGTGCCTCATAGGGATCATCGATACCGGTAAAACCCTTTATTTCTCCAGCACGTGCTTTTTTGTAAAGCCCCTTGGGATCCCGCTGCTCACAAACTTCAATGGGTGTGTCTACAAAGACCTCGATAAACTCGCCGTCTTTCAGCGTATTGCGAACCTTGTCCCGATCGGTGCGGTAGGGACTGATGAAGGCCGTCAGCGCAATAATGCCTGTCTGGGTAAATATCTCGGCCACGGCCCCGATGCGGCGGATATTTTCTTCCCGGTCAATGGCGGAAAACCCCAGTCCAAAACGGTTTGAAAATTCTTCTCCATGTGTGTCTTTCAGCATTCCCGGTCCGGCATTCAGTCCATGACGGACATTATCGCCATCCAGCACGACACTGTGGATATTCGCCTGGTGAAGCTTGTGATCCAGCGTGTTCGCGACCGTGCTTTTGCCTGAGCCACTCAGGCCGGTAAACCAGATGACACACCCCTTGTGCGCGTTTTTCTTTTCGCGGGCCGCTCGTGTGACACTGTGCTCATGCCAGGTAACATTTGTTTCATTAGTCATTATCAATTCTCGGTAAAGTTAATCTTGTAAGTTAGTTGTGATACAGCGCCCACTTGCCGGTGTTTATCGCCCGGCAGCAACGGCATTGATCAACACTGGGGTATCGATACTGCCCATGCGCTGGTATCACAGGCGCTATATTAACCGATGATCTGTTGCCGGTGTGAACTGCATGCCCCGGACTGGCAATACGACTGCCGCAGGGACACTCGCGGATACAGGCATATATTGCGACATTAACAGCCACGTCCTATGATGGCACCATCATGGAGCCTCAGAATCCTATTGTTGAAATCCAGGAGTGGACCGCCACCCTGACCGAGTCCGTCAGCCGGGTCGCCATACAGATCCTCGAATATCTGCCGGCCGTTCTGGGGGCCATTGTGCTGCTACTGGTTGGTTGGGGCGTTGCACGGCTGTTACGCTACGGTACTGAGAAACTTGCCGAAAAAACGGTTGTTCAACTTGCACACACCCGGCCAATGGACACCCGTGTGCAGCAACCGCGTGCCTACAGTGCCGCGCCGAAGATTGCCAGTCGCATTGTATTCTGGGTGGTGCTGCTGTTCTTTGTGATTGCAGCCTCCGAGGTGCTCGAACTGGAAGTTATATCGAGCCTTCTCGGCAGCGTTACCGCCTACCTCCCGCGCCTGTTTGCAGGGCTGCTGATCTTGTTCATTGGCTTGTGGCTTGCCGAGGCCACGCGGGCCGTCATCCGGCGCAGCAGCACCAGCATGGGTATCGAGCAGGGTGACATCCTTGGACGCCTGGGCCAGATACTGGTGCTGCTGATTGTGATTTCTGTCGCCGCAGGCCAGATCGGTATCGACAACACCCTGCTGGTCGCCCTGGTTGCCATACTCTTCGGAGTGATGTTCGGGGCGATCGCTCTGGCCTTCTCCTTCGGTGCAAAGACCACGATCGAAAATCTGCTGGCCGCGCAATCGATTGTGCAAGCATACAGTCCGGGTGACAGCATACGGATTGGGAATATCGAGGGAAAAATACTTCGCATTACCCGGGCGAATGTAATCCTGGAGACACATGACGGACAGACACTGATCCCGGCAAAGCGCTTTTGCGAACAGGAATCGGTACATCTCTCCAGAACCGATACCCCATGAACCCGCATTCCCGACTCGGTGCAACCTTTCTGAGAAGCCAGCCCGCCGCTGCGGCGCGCGTACTCGAAGACTTTCCCGCAGAAAGCGCTGCGCAATACCTGGCGGTCGCCAATCCGCTCACGGCAAAGACCATCATCGAGCATTTCTCGCCGGGGTTTGCTGCAAGCTGTCTCAGCGCCATTGAAGCACAGGCGGCGGGCCAGATATTCAGCCTGTTGCTCACCGATCTCCAGATTATGCTGTTACGTCAACTCGATCGGGATACACGCGAGTCGTTACTGAGTGCGTTGCGACCGGACAAGGCAGCCTCGTTAAGGCGACTGCTTCCCTATCCCGAGGGTACCGCCGGCGCCTTCATGGAAGCACCGCTGGCAAGCGTACCGGAGGAACTGTCCGTTCGGGAGGCGGTGAAGCGTATCAAGCGGATCCGGCGCGGCATGAAGTTTTATGTCTATGTCGCCAATGCAGCGGGCCAGTTAACAGGCGTGCTGACACTGCATGAGCTGATCAGTGCGCCGTCTGCCAGCCTCATCGACGAGGTGATGCACAGGCACATCATCAGCCTGTCCCCGGCACAGTCGATACTGACCGTCTTCAACAGTCCGTACTGGCAGGAATACCATGCATTACCTGTCACAGACGAAAATAACATGCTGCTCGGCGTCATTCGGCAGAAAAGCATGCGGCGCTTCCAGGAAGCGACCTATCATGCGGGCGCCGTCAGCAATGGCCTGGAAACCTTTGTCGCCGTCGGTGAATTGTTTGCCGTCACCGCGGAACAGTTACTGGCCACCCTGATCGCGACCGGTACATCGCTGACACACCGGGGTCCCCGTGGCTGACCTGCGCGCCCTCACGCATGCACTGGCTGATGCCTTCATCGACGGTTTTCCCCAGGAGACAACCGAGGCGCTGGAATCGGCACCCGTTGCCGAGCTCGTTGAGCTGTTGCAGACACAGACAGCGGAAAGGGGCGCTCGCATCCTTCATCGCCTGTCGACAGCACTGGCAACAACCGTGGTGCAACAGCTGCAACCGGCACTCGCACGCAAGATCATGGTTGCCATGGATCCTCTCCACGCCGCACTGCTGCTCAGCAGCATGGGGCCGGACATCCGCGAAAAACAACTGGACAATCTGGATGCGGGACTGGCAAGGGAACTCCGCGACCTGATGTCCTATCCGGAAGGCAGCGCGGGTCGCCTGATGCAGCCGCGCGCGCCCAGCATCCCGGCCCGTCTGACCGTTAAACAGGTACTGAACCGCTTGCGGCGGTTTCCATCGCGTGAAACAGCAGTGCTCGTGGTCACGGATGACGGCGGCAAGTTGCTCGGCCTGGTGGATCTGGTAGACGTCGTCCAGGCCGATCCCGGGGTTCGCCTGGAGTCACTGCTGCATATCACCACACCGGTTCGCGTTACTGCGACGACACCACGGGAAGAAATTATCGATCTTTTCACACGCTACCGGCTGCGCCTGCTCCCGGTGGTCGATATCGACGACCGCCTGCTCGGTGTCATTCGCCAGTCCGCCGTTATCACGGCGACACAGGAAGAAGCGGCAACGAATCTGCAGGCCATGGTCGGTGTCAGTCGCGATGAACGCGCGCTGTCATCACCCCTGTCCGCGATGCGCAAACGCCTTCCCTGGCTCAACGTCAACCTGCTGACAGCCTTCCTCGCGGCTGCAGTTGTTGGCTTGTTCGAGAACACCATTGCGCAATTCACGGCGCTGGCGGTGCTGTTACCGGTTGTCGCCGGCCAGTCCGGAAACACCGGCGCGCAGGCACTGGCCGTTATCATGCGCGGCCTGGCGCTGCGGGAGATCCAGCTACGCCACTGGCAACGCGTGCTGTTGAAAGAGGTACTCGCCGGTGCACTCAATGGTATCGCCATCGCCATTGTTACGGGGCTTGGCGTCCTGTTATGGAGCAAGTCAGTCGGTCTCGCTGCGGTCATCGGCGTTGCCATGGTTATTTCGATGGCACTGGCAGGCCTTTCCGGAGCCGCTATCCCGCTACTGTTAACGCGTCTCGGCCAGGACCCTGCGCAGTCGGCCTCTATCCTGCTCACGACGGTAACCGACGTTGTCGGTTTCTTCAGCTTCCTCGGGCTGGCCACCCTGTTCTCGACGCTACTGTAAAACAGCTATGAACGGTTCCCGGATAACGACAGCCACACCTGATCAATACGCTAAGCACTCCATGTTTACAACTGGGAACACATCCCGCCCGGCAGTCACCTTGTTGAGGGGCCTGGCCCTGTTTGTGCTGCTGTTTGCAGGTGTGCCTTGCCTGGTCGTTGCGCAGGGAGCGGATGGGCTGGCAGAGGGCAATGTAACAAATGCCAGGCCGCAAAGCGCCATTGAGAACATGGCAAATATCCAGCAATCCCTCGAAGCAAAAAGAACAACGGTTCGCGAGCTCAGGGAACAACTGAAGCAGCTGGAGGATGTATCCGAGAAGCAGACACTGGAACAGAAGATTGAACGCATTAACAAGGATATAACGAGTCTGCAACTGGCTTTTGAAAATATCGTACTGGGTAATCCTGATCTTTCGGTGCTGACTGACGAGACTGAAGAACAAATCGACTGGCGTGTTGAACTCGAGCAGGTCAGCAGACCGCTGCTCTCCACGATCAAGGAGCTGACCGCAAGGCCACGCCAGATCGACAGCCTGCGCAGGGAATCCGCGCGACTGCAAGACCAGCTGAAGGTGATCCAGAAAGCGATTGACTCGATCTACCACTTCAAGCAACAGGCATTGCCACCAGTGGCGGCCGCACCGATAGACCAGTTATTGATTGACTGGGAACAGCGCAAGGATGACGTAGAGCACGCGCTGGAGATAACACACTTCAAGCTCGCCGTCATTAAAACAGAGAGCACTGCATGGTACACCTCCGCCGGGGAAGCACTCGCGGAGTTTGTTGGTGGACGTGGCCTGACCCTGCTGCTGGCCATACTGATCAGCGTGGCGATCTGGCTGCTTTCAAAGTGGCTGCTTGCGGCCTACTGGCGCTGGCTGTTTCGAGCCGAACACGATATCGGTATTACGCGGGCACCACTGATCTATTACAGCTACCGACTCGGCACGGCGATCATCATCGTCCTTGCCATACTGCTGGTGTTTTATGTGCGTGGTGATGTCCTGCTTCTGACCCTCGCCCTGCTCGCGTTGGCCGGTGCCGCACTTACCCTGCGGCAGACCCTGCCGCGTTACGCTGCCGAGCTGCGGCTATTGCTCGGCGTCGGTCCCGTGCGTGAGAAAGAACGTCTGGTACTGGACGGGGTACCCTTCAGCGTGGAATCGCTCAGTGTCTACACGATATTGAAGAACCCCGCCCTCGAGGGGGTTGTGCGCTTACCCCTGCACGACATGAATGCACTCGCCTCACGACCCGCCAGCCAGGAACCGTGGTTTCCCTGCCAGCCCGGGGATTTCGTCCTGCTTGCCGACGGGGGCTTTGGCCTGGTCATACGCCAGACGATCGAGCTGGTCGAGGTCATGGTCAGGGACAGCAAGATGCAGATCCGTACCAGGGACTTTCTGGGTCAGAACGTGCGCAACCTGTCGCGCGAGGGCTTTGGCGTGGCTGCCACGTTCGGCATTGACTACCAGCACCAGGCGATCTGCCTTGACACGGTCCCCGCAGCTTTCCGGGAAGCAATCACTGCACGCTTTGAACAAGCCGGCATGAAAGACGATATCGAGGATATGCTGGTTGAATTCAAGGCGGCTGGCGGCAGCTCGCTGGACTACCAGATATATATGGTCCTCAATGGCCGTGCGGCGAAGGCCTATTTCAGGGCGCAACGCATGGTTCAACAGGCCTGCGTGGATGTCTGTAACCGGGAAGGCTGGGTGATTCCTTTCACCCAGGTCACGGTCCATTCAGGAAACAGTGCAGAAGGACCTGGCAAGCAAGCCGATGAAACAGCGAGTGGCGCCACACAGATTGCGACGGCACCCACTCAACATCCCGGCTAGCGCTTCGCCAGATCCGACTGCGACCGTCTGATGTCTTGCACGCCGGTGCCCCGCATCAGGCGGCCAAGTATGTCAGCACCTGTAATCACACGCTTTTCATCGGACCACAGCAGAATCAGATCATGATCGATGACATCATCCACTTCGCCAGTGCCATGTATACTCAGGCGCGCTAACACTTTTCCGAGCAGGGTACTGGAATCCCTGACGATGATGGGTCGGTGACAGTAGCTGTAAGGGTTAAATGCTTCCTTGCCGAACAAGGCATCGCGAAGAAAGTTATTGGCATTCAACACCAGGCCGGGTTCGTTGTTTTCATCTACAATGATCACCCACTTCTTGCCGGAGCTGTTTATATCAAGCAAAAACGGGTCAAGGGCGTGGCGTTCGAATGCCGGGAACACCGGCAAACCATTGTCCAGTGGCAGCTGAATAACACTGTCCGGATCGACATGTTCTCCCTCCCGGGTTATCTCGATATCATCCAGCGCCAGAAAATTCATGGCACCCATGCCTTCCAGGTGCGACACATCCGATTCATCCGCCTCGATATGCTTGCGGATCACCGTGCGCAGGTCACGTTCCCTGAAATAGCTGATGCCCTCCTCACCCAGCCAGCGGTCCAGTACCATGGCACTGGGTTTGGCGACCGGGTAAAGCAGCAACTGGTAAAATCGCAGCACCGGTGCCAGCAATGAGCCCATACGCATGGCATGGCGGGAGAAATATGCCTGTGGCGTAATTTCACCGGCAAATGTAATAAGAATGGTTGAGAAGAAGAATGCGGTCAGTCCGGTCATCACGGAACTGGAGAGCAGGGTCAGTAATACATTGATACCAACGTTGCCCCAGAGAACGGTCGTCAGAAGAAAATTGACATCCTTGCGCAATGCCAGGATCTTTATAGCAGCGGGATTCCCCGCAGTGGCCTCGACTTCCAGACGCAAACGGCTGATGCCCAGTAATGCCAGATTCAGACCGGAAAACATCGCTGACTGGCTGACACAAAACAGAATACCTGCCCATATCAGGGCATTGACCGACACTGTTTCCATTTACGCATTCCGATTATCGTGTTGAGTAGCGCGTACTGTATCTTCAACCAGTGAAGATTGATATCGCTGCCTACCCGGCAACGCTGTCCTGTTGTACAACAGGCTCCGCTATCTCCGGAACCTGATCCTCAGCGACAGTAAATGGACTACCGATAAGTTGTATCGCCTTGAACATCTGCCGTGCCATGCGCCGGATGCGACTATTCTGCTCGAGGTGATCGATCATATCGGGAATGGGGATGCGCAACTCCGCCCCGGCAAGCAGCAGTTTCTCCTTGACCTGCTCATAGGCAATCTGCACCTGCTGCAACTGTGCTTCACAGTCTGTGACAGAAAAGCCCTCAACGTCAGGATTGGCCAGTTTCATCAGCGTGACGACCTCCACCCGGTAGCGGGCCAGATCCTGTAGCAGTTCGGCATTATCGACAGCTTCCAGCTCGGACTGCATGCCGACCACTTCCAGCGCCTGGTCCGCACAGGCCAACAGGTGTTGTTCCGCGCGCAGCAGTTTTGCCAGTTGTCCGGCCACCACTCCGCCAAGCGTGCGCTTCTCCAGCTGCATAACAAACCTGGCGACAGCGTAGGCGAGCTTTTTCGCCACCATGTGATCGCTTGCAATGCGCTTGCCCGGAATGGATTCGGTGCTTAATGCTTCCAGTGACATGCGTCTTGCGACGTCAGCGATGCGCGACAACTCCAGCACCAGTGCATGCAGTGCCAGTTCCGGCGACACGGCAACGGTCTTGTCGAGATACCGGGGACGGCCCTCGAGTTCTTCCTGGGTGACAAAACGCATTTCCAGAAATCGCGTCAACCTGCTACTCACAGGCCACATCAACAGCACACCGAGGATATTGAACGTCGTATGGAACAGCGCCAGGGTGACGGCCGGTACATCCTGCAGATCCAGCAGTTGACCGGTGACATTCACCGTCCAGAACAGCAACGGCATAATCATCAACGCAACCACGCCCGTGACCACATTGAAAATGATATGGGCAGCTGCCACCCGTTTGGCGTTTGAGGTTGCACCGATAACGGCAAGCGCCGCTGTCGATGTGGTACCCACATTGGCGCCGATGACCATGGCCGCTGCCGCATACAGGCCAACAATGCCACCGGTGGCCGCCGTCAGTGTAATGGCAATGGCGGCGCTGGATGACTGTGTCAGCACGGTCATGAGAAAACCGATGCCGACATACATAAACACGCCGGCAATGCCGTCCAGGGTAAATTTTTCCAGTTCAATGGCAACCGCCAGCCCTTCAAAGGCATCCTTGAGCACATCGATACCGATGAAGAACAGGCCAAAGCCCGCCAGCGCCATACCCACGGGCGCACGCCGGCTGCCGGCACCGGTGAGGCGCAACAACATACCAATGCCGATCATTGGCATGGCAAAGGCGTCCACCTTGAGTTGAAAGCCGATCGCCGCGACCAGCCAGCCGGTCATGGTGGTACCGATATTAGAACCGTAGACGACACCCAGCGCCTGATACAGGCCAATCAGTCCGGCATTGACAAAACCGATGGTCGCAACCGTCACAGCACTGGATGACTGTACTATGGCCGTGATTGACAAACCGCTCACAATGCCGCGGCCAAGGGTACGGGTCCATTTACCCAGCATGTCACGCAAGGCATGGCCGGCGGCCTGCGTCAGGCCATCGGTAATCATATTCACTGCCAGCAGGAACAGGCCCAGCCCGCCTGCCAGTAGTCCGATGGTCATTAGACCCTGCTGCATATCGCTATAGCCTGCCGCTAACTTGCCGGACTACCCTTGCGTCTGGTGTTTTCCGCAACTGACTGGAGCACAAACCGGAACAGCATGGCGTTGTTTCCAGCAGCAGTCATCGCGGCAGTCCATGGTAACGGGTTCGCAAGCGTTCAACCTGGCAGCGTGACCGGTGTTGTAAAGCCGGGTGGCTTGACAGCCAGCACGGAACAATCGATCTGATTCAGAATCGACTCCGCTGTATTGCCCATGATAAATCCGGGAACACCGGTGCGGGCCACGGTCCCCATAACAATTAGGTCGGCCCCGATCTGTTTTGCCAGTAGCGGGATCTCTTTGCGCGCGTATCCCTTCACCAGGTGTGTTTGCGGTTTGAGATAATCAAGGGCATCCTTCCCCAGATCACCCGTCACCTCCTGCATTAGCGCATCCAGACTGGCCACGTGATTCAGCCTCTCCTCTTCCAGGTAGGCAATAATATTCTCCTCTGGCACGTGCAATGAGTCACGCATGGTGTTTTCGGAGATGGTCTCCCAGGCGTGCGCGACATGCAGCTCGGCAAACTCGGATAGTGCCAGGGAACACGCCATTTCAAGGATCTGCTGCCTCAGTGCACGCCGTGATGCCAGTTCTTCCTCCGGGTAGGCATCGCCGGCATCGACTGCCGCCAGGATGTGTCGGTAGGATTTTCGTTTACCGGGTCTGATGATCCAGACAGGACAGGGGCACTTGCGCAACAGATGCATGTCATCGCTACCAAACAAGCGCTCCAGCCAATCCTGATTTTCAGGGCTCTTGATGACCAGATCATGTCCGTTGCGCAGTATCTCGCGAATGATTTCCAGGAAGGGTACGCCGACCAGTACCCTGGTCTGGATCTCGATCCGTGCGCGGTAAGAATTAACCAGCGTTTCCAGCCCCGCTTCATGAGCGCTAACCAGTGCGGCCTGCAGATCGGCGGAGATCGGACCACCCTCAGGCATACCGATACCGGCAGTGATTCGCTCAACCACATTGACAACCGTCAGGCTGGCCTGGTTGTTCCCGGCCAGCGTGACAGCGCGCTCCACGACATACCTGTTTGCCTCTACATCACCAACGACGCAAAGAATATCCTTAAATCGCTGCATTTCATTCACCTCCTCTGGAATCCTTCAGGGATACGACGAATAGCCGCTCATCATCGCCGTAACGCTATCGGGAAACCCGCCCATTCAGCTTCCCTCGCCGCGATCGGTGCAACAGCGTAACCACTTTTCGATTCCTACCACCGCGTAGATCGTCAGGCCGCCACCCAGGACCCAGAGCCATTCGGTTCGCGTCATGGGTGCGCTCCCGAACAGCTGGTTCATTGTCGGGGAATAGGTGAACAGGACCTGCAGCAGGACCATTGTGGCCACACCGAGCACCAGCCAGCGGTTCGAAAACACACCCAGCCTGAACATCGAGTAGCGCAACGAGCGGCAATTGAACAGATAGAAAAGTTCACCGAAGACAAACATATTGACGGCGACGGTGCGCGCCGTCTCAAGACTCCTGTCATGCAGCAACGTCCATTCAAAAAGACCGAAAGATCCAATCAAGAGCATCAGGCTCACCAGCCCGACACGTACTGCAAGCTCCCGCGTGATGACCGGTGTCTGCGGTCGTCGCGGCGGACGTTTCATGATCCCCGGTTCCTTGACTTCGAAGGCCAGCATCAGGCCAAGCAACACGGCGGTCGTCATGTTTATCCAGAGAATCTGTACCGGTGTAATCGGTAGCTCAAGTCCGGCGAACACGGCAACGAGTATCACCAGCCCCTCACCGATGTTGGTCGGCAGGGTCCAGGTGATGAACTTAACAAGATTGTCGAACACCGCCCGGCCTTCCTCGACGGCCGCCTCGATGGTCGAGAAATTGTCATCGGTGAGCACCATGTCCGCCGCTTCCTTGGCCACCTCGGTGCCACCCACCCCCATGGCCACGCCGATATCGGCCTGCTTCAGCGCGGGGGCATCGTTAACACCGTCACCGGTCATAGCCACGACATGCCCATTGGCCTGCAGCGCCTCCACCAGGCGCAGCTTTTGTTCCGGTGACACCCGTGCGAATACCGCCGTCCGCCGGGCAACATCCACCAGTTCAAGGTCGCTTAATTGCGACAGCGCGTGTCCGCTGACCGCAAAGCTGTCCGGATCGCTTCCCGCCGCCCCCTTGAGACCAATCTGGTGTGCAATGGCCGCGGCCGTCGCCACATGGTCACCGGTGATCATCTTCACCTCGATACCGGCGTCCTGGCAGGCACTGACGGCCGCTATCGCCTCCTCACGCGGCGGGTCCATCATCGCCTGTAGGCCAAGAAAGCTAAGGCCATCGGCCACATCCGCATGCGAGACTGATTCAGTCGGGGCAGTCACCCGCTTGCAGGCAAAGGCCAGTACCCGCAGCCCCCTGGCGGCCATCTCCTCCACTTCGCGATGAATCATTGTCGGATCCAGCGTCCCGGGATCCGCACCCCCGGCATAGACGTCGCGACAGCGCGACAACACACTTTCAACCGAACCCTTCAAATATATGACTGCTGCTGGTTCCGTTCCTGCAGTGTGTAGCGTGGCCATGTACTGGTGCTGCGATTCAAACGGCAGCGTATCGATGCGCGGCAGTTCCTGTTCCAGCGCTTCCCGTGAGAGTCCCGCCTTGGCGGCCGCGGTGATTAACGCGACCTCCGTTGGATCGCCCTCGATGCCCCATTGCTCGCCCTTGCGGATCAATGAGGAATCATTACATAACAGGCCCGCCTTCAGGCATTCCAGAAGTGCTGGATGCGCGTCCGCATCGATGGCGGAGTCATCAAGGTAAACTTCGCCCTGTGGTGCATAACCCACGCCCGTGAACGTGTAACAGTGACCGCCGGCACAGACCTGTTGCACCGTCATCTGGTTCTGGGTCAGGGTGCCGGTCTTGTCGGAACAGATGACGGTGGTGCTGCCGAGAGTTTCAACAGCCGGCATCCTGCGGATAATCGCGTGACGCCGCGCCATCTTGCCCACACCGATTGCCAGCATGATGGTCATCGCCGCCGGCAGACCCTCCGGTATGGCGCCGACGGCCAGCGCCACTGCCGCCATAAAGTTATCGAGCAGTGGGGTTCCGTGATACCAGCCAGCCAGCAGCGTCAGGCCGGCAAGCCCCAGGATGACCCACAGCAGGATGCCGCTGAAGTGGTTGATTTTACGGGTCAGCGGAGTCGCCAGGGTATCCGCACCGGCGATCAGCGCATTGATCTGTCCGATCTCGGTAGCGTCACCCGTGGCGACTGCAATGCCCGCACCGGTGCCATAGGTCACCAGGGTAGATGAATAGGCGATGTTGCTGCGGTCGGCAAGCAACGTTTGCTGTGGCAGATGCTCAGGCTGTTTCTGCACCGGCACGGACTCACCGGTTAACGCGGACTCATCGATCTGCAGTTCGCGGGTGCGCAACAGGCGCAGATCAGCGGGCACCTTGTCCCCGGATTGCAGCATCACCAGGTCGCCCGGGACCAGTTCGCTGGCGGCAATTTTTTCCTTTTTTCCTGCCCTGATAACTGTAGCCGTACCCTCCATGGCATCTGCCAGTGCCTCGATGGCCTTTAATGCCTTTGATTCCTGGATAAAACCGATGATGGCATTGACCAGCACGACCGCGAGGATGACACCGCTGTCGACCCACTCTTGCAGTAAAAAGGTAATGACCGCCGCGCCCAGCAGGATATAAACAAGCGGCTGATTAAATTGCAAAAGAAATAACAGCAGGGGACTTTTGCCCTTCTTCAGCGTGAGGCGATTGGCTCCGAAATGTGTCTGCCGGTGTGCCACCTCGAAGATATCGAGTCCCCTCGCAGCATCCGATTCCAGCAGCGTGGCAATCTCGTTGCGTGGCATATGATGCCAGTGTCTTGAAAGCAGGGTATCCACAAGAGAAATTATACTTGATTTTACGAGAGCATCGCTGTCATCTGTGTCCGGCCTTGATTCACTTTCTGCAGGAAAGCAAATATTACAATCCGCGATGACAAAGTGTTCCATAATCTGCACGGTTATCTACCCTGTGGAACACCGGCGTACATCGGGTGGATGAGCTCGATATCAACAGGAAATGATGTTCATGAAAGAGACAGCTGATAACACGGACGACAACATCCCTGAAGACAAGGACGTCAGGGAAGCCATTGGTGCAGCGCTCGAAAACGCGGATGGCGAGCGGCTCACCGAGATCGTGGAATCGATCACCACCCAGGATGCCCTGCGCCATGTTTCCCATCTGCATACAGAAGAACGTGACCGGGTGGTGTCACTGATCACTCCGGAGGCGGCTGCCACACTGGTTGAAGAGGCGCCGGAGAATCTTGCAGCGTCCCTGATCGAGGGTCTGGAGTCGCCGGTAGCGGCGAAGATCATGGAAGAACTCCAGAGCGATACCCAGGCTGACATCGTCACTGAACTCGAACCCGAAGAGGCGGAGGCGATTCTCTCCGCGATGGACCCGGACGAGGCTGCCAGTGTTCGAAAACTTGCGGAGTACCTGCCGAATAGCGCCGGCGGTCTCATGGAAAGTGATCTCTTCTCGTTCCAAACCACCGAGACGGTCGGAGCCGTGCTGGCGCGCATGGCGCAGGGTGACGAGGATTTCGAACGTTATCGGGGACAGCACCCCTATATCATCGACACGGCCGGCAAGCTGGTGGGCGTCGTGTCCTTGCGCAGCCTGCTGACCAGCAGGCGCGCGGCTGCCCTTGCAGAGATCATGTCTGCACCACTGACTGTAATGCCAGACGAGACGCTGGACGATCTGGAAGCACTGTTTGAGGAACACCCGTTCCTTGGCGTACCTGTGGTCGATGATCAGGGCATTCCACTGGGCGTCGTCTCACGGGCCGCGGTCGCCGAGGCTGCACTGCGGCGCTCAGAACAGGAAAGCCTGTCACGTCAGCGCATGAGCGACGAACTGCGCTCAATGCCCACCTGGCTTCGTTCCAGACGCAGGCTGGCCTGGCTGAGCTCGAACATTGTTCTGAATATCATCGCAGCCAGCGTCATCTCGGCCTACGAGGAAACACTGGCCGCAGTCATCGCCATCGCAGTTTTCCTTCCCATGGTCTCTGACATGAGTGGCTGTTCCGGTAACCAGGCAGTCGGTGTGAGCATGCGCGAACTGGCGCTGGGACTCGCCCGGCCAGTCGATGTTTTTCATGTATGGAAGAAGGAGGTCGGTGTCGGACTGATCAACGGTATCGTCCTGGGCATCATGATCGGGATCGTGGCATGGCTCTGGAAAGGCAGTCCCTACCTCGGGCTGGTCATTGGACTGGCGCTGGCGGCCAATACGGTGATCGCTGTTTCCATCGGCGGCACGGTGCCCTTGATGCTCAAGCGGTTCGGCGTTGATCCCGCGGTCGCATCGGGTCCCCTGCTCACCACCGTCACCGACATGGCCGGCTTCTTCCTGGTACTGAGCCTGGCGACGTTATTCATGCCATATTTGTTGGTATAGCAACAAACGGGGTGGTTCGCGCTACAATGCAAAGATAACAGAACCGGGTGCTCGCATGTGCAGGGAGTTATATGTGACAATCCGGCGATCAAATGGAGGAACATGCATTGATCAGGACACTTCTTTATAACAAGACGAGCAAAGAAGTCACCCGCGGTGGTCAGGAACTGGTGAGCGTCTGGCAGCAGAATGCGGACACCTGCATCTGGTTCGATTGTGCTGCCGAGCCCGAAGACACGGAAGCACACTTTCTGCAGGACAGTTTCGGCCTGCATCCCCTGGCAATCCAGGATACGCAGCGATCGCGTCACCCGCCCAAGATCGAGGCCTTCGACGCTTGCACCTTCATGCTGCTGAAACCGTTGAATGCCGACTCCGAGGACCTGCATTTTTCTTCCATTCAACTGGCACTCTTTATCGGCGAGCGATTTCTGGTCACCCGGCGCAGCGGCGCATCACCTATTACCGATACACTGTTCGATCAGGCAACACGTAATGCGGAAATTTTAGCTGACGGACCGGCAACAGTGGCGCTGCGCCTGTGCCGCAGGCTGGTGGACCACTATCTCGAAATTCTGCTCAATCTGGAACCACGCCTGGAGTCCCTGGAAGCCGTAATCATGCAGCACCCGGACGACTCGATACTTGCAGAATTGCTCAACTACAAAACCGAACTGAAGAAATTCAGACGGGTATTTCTGTACCACCAGCAGGTCTTCGGAGAACTCAAGTCCGGCACCTTCCCCGCCATCGCAGCCGGGCATGAGCACCAGATCGTCGATGTCTATGAGCAACAGGAACGTGCCAGCAGCCTCGCCAGCCTGTATAACGAAATGACATCCGACCTCGCCGACGGCTATATATCGGTTGCCTCGCATCGACTCAACCAGATCATGAAAGTTCTTACCGTGGTGATGGCTATTTTCGTACCGTTGAGTTTCCTCGCCGGTATCTATGGTATGAATTTTGAAAACATGCCGGAACTGCATTCAGAGTCCGGCTATTTCATCCTGCTCGGCCTGATGCTCGCCATCGTGGTCGGTCTGCTGACTCTCTTCTACAGGAAAAAATGGTTATGACTGCAAGCAGATGTCGCGGAGTTACAGTGGCACTGTCTTCATGTTTTATCGGCCCTGGATCAACAAGGTCTCTTTGCTGTCCCTGGGTCATACAATCACCCCGAATAATCTACCTACAGCAGCAGTCAAACCCATAGCAAGTGCCCCCCAGAACGTAACTCTGGCTGCACCAATCGTCATTGATGCACCTCCGGCTCGTGCAGCCAGGCCACCCAGCACTGCCAGGAATACAAGTGAGAATGCGGCAACGACTGGTATAAGTTGCGGCCCGGACACTGCCCATGCAGCCAGTAATGGCAATGCCGCACCAATGGTGAATGTGCCGGCTGATGACAAGGCGGCCTGAATGGGTCGTGCTCTGGCACTATCAAACAAGCCGAGCTCATCTCTTGCATGCGCTCCCAATGCATCATGGGCCATCAGTTGTTCTGCAACCTGTTTTGCCAGCGCTGGATCAAGCCCTCTTTCTTCATAAATAGTTGCGAGCTCCTTCCGTTCAAACTCGAGGTCATCGATCAAAGAGCGTTTCTCAAGTTCAAGGTCTGCTTTTTCTGTGTCTGACTGGGAACTAACCGAAACATACTCACCGGCGGCCATGGACATTGCACCTGCAACCAGGCCAGCCACTCCGGCAAGAAGGATATCTTCATGCGCAGTCCGGGCAGATGCGACGCCGATAACAAGACTCGCTATAGAAACAATGCCATCATTTGCCCCCAGAACAGCGGCACGCAACCAGCCGATACGATGCGACCTGTGTGCTTCACGATGACTCATACCTCACCCGCCACGATTAAAAAAGAGTCGCTCTGGCCCGAGGGGCACTTGTCAGGAAGAACAGCTGAATAAACATTACAACCATTTCTTCTTTTTGAAATAAACAAGCAGTATGGCGGGAATCGTAATAAACGCGACCCACAGTGCTGGGTATGCCCATTTCCATTCGAGCTCAGGCATATACTCAAAGTTCATGCCGTATATGCCCACCAGAAAGGTCAAGGGAATGAAAATTGAAGCAAATACTGTCAACACCTTCATCACCTCATTCATTTTGTTGTTAACTTTCGAGATATGGATTTCCAGCAGGCCTGACAATATATCCCGGTATGATTCAATCGACTCTATGACACGTATTGCATGGTCAGACACATCCCTGAGGTAGATGTGTGTTTTTTCCTGAATCAAGCCGGATTCACTGCGCAACAGGCCGGCCATCAATTCCCTGACGGGTGAAACATGCCGTCTTATAACAATTATTTCCCTTTTAAGCCTTTGGATCGTATTAAGTGCAGACTGCGTTGGTTCAGAGGCTAATAAATTTTCTTCAAGCGAGGTGATAGCGTTATCAAGCGCATCTATCAGGATAAAGTTTTGATCGACAACAGTATCCAGGATTGCGTACATAAGATAATCCGCCCCCAGACTCCTGAAGCGGCCCTTGCTGGCCCTGATTCTTAGCTGCACGGGCCGGAAAAGATCATCGGTTTTTTCCTTGAACAGGAAAACAAAATTTCTAAGAACCAGAAGGCTTATCTGCTCATAGCCAACGCTGAAGTCTTCATCTTCAGATAGCAAACATTTGAGCACAATGTACAGATGATCATCATATTCCTCGAACTTGGGACGCTGGTGAGTATTCAGAATATCCTCGAGCACCAGCTGGTGTACGTTGAATAGTGCCCCGATCCTTTCTACAACACCGACGTCTGCCAGGCCCTCGATAATTACCCATGTAACAGTCTCGCTATCCTTGTATTTGAGAACTTCATCGACCGACTGTATCTGCTGCTCTTCAATGTTTTCCTTGCTGTAATCAATCACTGACATCCTGGTGACGGTTTCCAGAACATCACCGACATGAACAAGTGTGCCGGGTGGCAAACCCGACTTTTCCGAGGAGTTTCTTAACGATTCAGTCATATTTCGTAGCTATTCACCACAGAGGCACAGAGAACACAGAATACCTACTTAGATAAGTCCAGGAAAAATAGCATAATCCAATGCACCAGGATCCTGTTTTTTTCATTTTCGCACGATTTAATTACGAAACGTCTCTGTGCACTCCGTGTCTCTGTGGTGTGCTGAACAGTTACCATTTTTCATGCCGGGTTACGGGATCCCGTCCTCTTTCATAACGTGGACAAACAACCCCTGGCGTTATTGCCGGTATTCACAAATCCTTCATGCAGGTCAATTTACATGCCTGTCCTTCAAGCAGGTGTTCGTTATCTGTCTCACCGGTTAGTGTCAGCACCGTTTTCTGGGCATGCCCGGTGTTTACCAGGCGATGGAGTGTTCGCAATCCAGTAGCGTTTTGTTACCGGCTGCCAAAACACGTTATCATGCAAAAATCTGCCAATACAAAGAGAAGAGTCCGCAGCAGCATCGCTTGCAGCCTGATTTTCAGTGACGTGGAGAATCACGTTAAGAGGACCGTCATTACATGCATGAATCCATTGAATTTCAAATGAGCCTGTTACTGGCGGTTGCCCTGGCTGGCCACCTGCTATCCGGACTGGTCCGCCAGCCTGCCGTGGTCGGACAGATTATAGCCGGCCTGATTGTCGGGCCGAGCGTCTTCGGCTGGATTACGTACACGACATTTGTCGCCAATATTGCCCACCTCGGTGCCATTGTGCTGCTGTTCGTCGTCGGCCTGGAATTCCGCGCACGCGAGCTGGCCAGTGTGCGCCCCTTTATCATTGCCGTGGCGGGCATCATCGTGCCGTGGTTCACTGGCTATCTGGTCGCGCGTGGGTTCGGATTCGATAGCGACCGTGCATTGCTGATTGGCGTCGCGCTGAGCGCCACCAGTATTGCCATTACCGCCGATGCGTTACGCGAACTGGGGCGGCTGCAGTCGCCGGAGGCCAGGCTGATTATCGGCGCAGCAGTGATTGACGATGTGCTGGCCCTGCTGGCCCTCTCCATGGTCGATCAACTCGGCGGCGGAGCCATTGATCCCGTAGAGATTGCCGTGATGGCGATCAAGGCCATTCTGTTCATCGGTGTGGGCGCCTGGCTGGGGCAGCGCCTGCTCGCGCCACTCTCCGCAAGGATCGATGCCTCGAAACTGGCCGAACGTTCGCCGGAGTTTGTATTCGTTCTCGGGCTGCTGACGGCATTTGTCTATGCCCTGGTGGCGGAGTCCCTGCATCTTTCAGCGATAGTCGGCGCATTTGTTGCGGGTGTGGTCTTCGAGGGTATCCATGTCAACAAAAGCCAGTCTGTACATGTCGGCGCAGGCTATGTGCGCGCTGCCTTTGGTGCGGTGTTCTTTGTGTCGCTGGGTGTCCTCGCTGATTTGCGCTTCCTCGGTGCTGAAACGCTGGTGTTTGCCGCGGCGCTGTCACTGGTCGCCTTCTTTTCCAAATTTATTGGCTGTGGCCTGAGCGCACGCGCAACCGGTAGTTCCAGAAGAGAGAGCATGATTATCGGCGTCGGCATGGCGCCGCGTGGCGAGGTTGCCATGGTGATCGCGTTACTGGCACTGAATCGCGGTGTGATCGAACAGCCGGCCTATGTCGCCCTGGTACTCATGAGCCTGATGACCACCCTGGTGGTCCCGGTATTGCTGCGCAACTGGTTGTACCGTACCTGACTGGAGTCATTGCGTGCACATTGATCCCCTGCTGCCGACGATGGTCGCCATCATCGCCATCGTGCTGCTCATCGGCCTGTCACTGCAACTGCTGCGACAACCCCAGGTCATTGGCTATCTGATTGCCGGAGTCGCCATCGGTCCTTTCGGCTTTGCCCTGTTGACAGATGTAGCACTTGCTTCCCGAATGGGTGGCTTTGGCGTCGTCTTGCTGCTGTTCTTCGTCGGCATGGAGGTCGCTCCACGGCAGCTCCTTTCAGGATGGCGTATTGCCGTGGTCGGCACGCTGGTGCAGGTCGCACTGAGTGTTGCCCTGGTCATCCCTATCGGCCTGTGGTTCGACTGGCCCATGGAGCGCATTATCCTGCTGGGTTTCGTCACCAGCCTCAGCAGCACGGCTGTTATCATCAAACTGCTGCGTGATTCCGGTGAACTTAACCTGAAGGAAGGCCAGGACATCCTCGGCATTTTGCTGGTGCAGGACCTGGTTGTTATCCCCATGCTGATCATTATCGGGCTGCTTGGCGGTGAAACACCGGGCTGGAATGACCTCGGCCTGCAGATCGGCGGATCAATCGCCATTGTCTCGGTGCTGCTATGGGCACTATCGCGGGACTCATTTCATTTTCCCTACGGGCATCTGTTGCGCAGCGATCCCGAACTGCAGGTATTTGCGGCATTGCTGATCTGTCTCGGCTTGTCCCTGTTAACGGGAATGGCGCAACTTTCTACCGCACTGGGTGCCTTTGCAGCCGGGATACTGGTGACCGCGGCGCGCGAGACCCAGTGGGTGCATCATTCCCTGGAGCCGTTCCGGGTAATTTTTGTCGCACTGTTTTTTGTTTCCATCGGTATGCTGGTTGATGTCGCGTTCATTACCTCGCATGCAGTACAGCTGCTATTGCTGGTGCTTAGCGTACTGGTCGGCAACACCTTGGTGAACGGCATTATCCTGCGTTTCCTCGGTTATCGATGGCGGGAAAGTTTCTATGCCGGCGCCATGCTCAGCCAGATTGGCGAGTTTTCCTTTGTGCTGGCCGCCGTTGGACTGACAGCCGGCATTATCACCGAGATCGCCTACCAGTATACGATTGCAGTGATTGCACTGTCACTGCTCGTCAGCCCGTTCTGGATTCTTGCAGCACGGCGGCTATTGAAGGTCTCGTGCCTCTCGCTGACGGCTCAGTCAGGGACACTGTCGGCCGCCTCGACCCCGGTCAATAAGCTGCAGGGCAGCCACAACAACGGGCATTGAAACGGCCACGTCGAAGCTGCCTCAGGACGCTACGGCATTGACTATCGATTCGCTGCCGGTCACTGTGTTGTCCCCGGCAGGCGCTGACAACATGACCACCGCCTGCAGTTTCACCCGCCCGTAACGTGTCATCGTTGCAAAGCGTTCGCGCGCGATTGGCATATGGATCGAGTCCAGCGCAGTCTCCCCTGCCTCGTAATCCACATAGGGGTCGTTGACGTAAACGAAGCTGGCATCAAAGCCGGTGACCACCACCCAGTGTGGAAAGCGTTCGCCGTAGATCTGCCAGGAGGAAATCAGTACCAGCGGAATGGCACCACTGTTGAAACTGGCCTCCATCCTGTCGATGGACATGGCCCTGTGATAAACCGGCACACCGAGCGCACGTAACTGCTCCCTCATGTCCTCCTGCACCAGGCGCATGACCTCCTTCTTGTCTTCACTGCGCACGGAATCCACCAGGTGTACCCCCTTGTCACTGACATATACCCGCACACCGAAATCGCGTCGCGCGGCGGCCAGCGCCAGGCCATAGGGACCGCAACCACCATGCCCGGAGGTCATGAACACGGTGGTTGCCTCGCGCCAGAGACGCAATTCCAGCGTGCGATCGGCTTGCAGCGACGGGTTCAGCGTGGCCATGGCCATCATCAGCGCAGCGGGACCACAGGTAAAATCCAGGCTCTGTTCGTACCATGCGACATTGCGCAAGGACGGATGCAGCTCCGGTGACAGGGATTTTTCATAGCGCCAGGCATCGGCATGGTCTTCATAGTAATTCAGACACTCGCCAAAACGCCGGTAGCCATGCCGCTGGTACAGGGAGACCGCCGCGCTATTGTCCTTGCGCACCTCGAGACGCATGTAGGCACGGTGCCTGGACCAGGCAGCCTGTTCGGCAGCCTGTACCAGGTTTTTCGCCACCCCCTGGCCACGCGCAGCCGGGTCAACGGCCAGTGAATAAAGGCGAGCGACGGACGTGGCGCGCGAGAACAGCACCACCACATCGCCGACGATCCGCCCCGCACGCTCATCCACCAGCACCGCGGCGTTCGCCCGGGTCAGCATGTGGCGGAACTGCCGCCTGCTGATGCGGTCTGCAGCGAAACTCTGTTGCTCGATCGCGAGCAGGGCTTCGATATCGTCCAGGGTGGCGACACGGGTCATGAGTCAGCTGCAACAGTTGGATCCATGCGAATATAATGATGCCAGAGCACTCCTTCATGGAAGCTTTTTTAACCGCGGCCGGCCGGGCAAGACCAGGCAAGCCCGCAGACGCTGACGGCACACTGAAATTGCTTGCCAGCCGGAATTATTGGTGCGACATTGTGCGCCGTCACATGTGGTGACCTGAACCCCGGAGGCGTTCCGAAAGCCATGAAACAATTCCGCATCATCGTCGATGATGCTGCTGCCTGGACACCGTACTACCCCAGCGAAAAGATCATGACTGTAGAGGATTACCTGCAGCAGACCCAGGCAACACAAAATCCCGGCTACATCATTAATCTGTGCAGCGGTCTCGAGTACCTGGGTAACGGCTATTACTGCTCACTGCTTGGCGAAGCCAGGGGCGAGAAGGTCATTCCCTCCGTCAATACCATCAATGACCTGCATAATTTCGATCATTACCGGCTGTTCGACAACGAGCTGGAAGGTGCGGTCGAGTCCTACCTGCGCAAGCTGGACCAGACAGACCTGGACACGCTGGAGCTGTTAATCGTGTTTGGCAAATGCGCCATACCCGCGCTGGCCCCGTTTGCCCGCACCCTGTTCGAACGCTACAGCGCACCCATTCTGCGCGTAAAACTGACCGGGAGTCCGGCCTGGAAGATCGTGCAGGTCGACTTCGGTAAATTGCAGGAACTCGACGAACAGGAACAAACACTGTTTGGCGACAGCCTGGATGCCTTCTGCAAGAGCGTCTGGCGCCGGCCCCGCTCGCGGCGTCGTTACCGCTATGACCTGGCCATCCTGCATAATCCAGAGGAAGCCCTGCCACCAAGCAGTCGTACTGCAATGAACAAGTTCATTCGTGCCGGTGGCGAACTGGGACTGGACGTGGACCTGATCACCCCGGACGACTTTGGCCGCCTGGCCGAGTACGATGCCCTGTTTATCCGCGAAACCACCGCGGTAAACCATCACACCTACCGGTTTGCAAAGCGTGCGGAGAATGAAGGACTGACCGTTATCGATTCACCGGATGCCATCCTGCGCTGCTCGAACAAGGTGTTTCTCAATGAACTTCTGGATACGCACAATATTCCGCGCCCGATTACACAGCTGTTGCTGCGTGACCAGCCCGTTGACTATGAGCAAATCGAAAAGGAGCCGGGTTTCCCCGTGATCCTGAAAATTCCGGACGGTTCCTTCTCCATCGGTGTGGAGAAGGCGGAAAACCGCACCGAACTCGAGCAACGTGTCGAGCAGATGTTCAGGCGTTCGGCAATCGTACTGTTGCAGGAATTCATGCCGACGGATTATGACTGGCGTATCGGTATTCTCAATAACCGTCCCATTTATGCCTGTAAATACCACATGGCGCGGGGGCACTGGCAAATCTATAACCACTCTGCCAGCACGCACCGTGCCGGCAACTCGGAAACCGTCGGCATCCAGCATGCACCGCGTGAAGTCAGCAAAATAGCGACCCGTGCAGCGCGTCTGATCGGCGATGGTTTGTTTGGTGTTGACATAAAAGCGAACGCTCAGCGGGCTGTTGTTATCGAGGTCAATGACAATCCGTCCATCGACAGTGGCGTGGAGGATGCCTACCTCGGCGATGAACTTTACCGTATCATCATGGGTGAATTTGTCCGTCGACTCGACCATACGCGCGCCGCTCGTTACTGAGCGTGATGCAAACAGGGTGCAGCGATTCCGGGCTGAATCAATAGTGAACTGGAGCCAAGTGCATGCAAATTGAGTGGACGACCTATGATCCGGGCGAATTCTATGACGAGATGATCAGTTCGCCCGGTAATCCGCGCCGTGCCGCGCATGCCATTGCAAGCTACCTGCAAAGGCTCAGTGCCAAGCAGCTGGGGCGTCGCCAGCACGCGGCCGACCTGGCCATCGCCGAAATGGGCGTGACCTTTACGGTCTACAGCGAAGGAACCAACATTGACCGCACCTGGCCGTTTGACATTATCCCGCGCATTATTCCGCTAAAGGAATGGTCACGCATCGAGGAAGGTCTGCAGCAGCGCATGACTGCGCTCAACATGTTCATCCATGACCTCTACAATGAGCAGAAAATCGTCCACGACGGCATCGTACCGAAGAAACTGATCAGCGGTTCAAAAAGTTTCCTGCCGCAGTGCGTCGGTGCCAGCCCGCGCTTTAACGTGTGGGCGCATATCTGCGGGTCTGACCTGGTTCGCGACAGGGACGGAACTCTCTATGTCCTGGAAGACAATCTGCGCGTACCTTCCGGCGTTTCCTACATGATCGAGAACCGCAGCATCACCAAGCGCGTGTTCCCGGAACTGTTCCGCAAGCACCGCATCCTGCCGGTCGATGACTATCCTGCACACCTGTTCGATATGCTCGCCTCGCTGTCACCGCGGCCGCTGGATTATCCCGAGATCGTGGTCATGACGCCCGGCATCTATAACTCGGCCTATTTCGAACACGCCTACCTGGCCCAGCAGATGGGCGTGGAACTGGTGGAGGGCGGCGACCTGGTGGTCAGCGACGATGACTGTGTCTACATGAAAACCATCGATGGCCTGCAGCGTGTTGACGTTATCTACCGGCGGGTGAACGATGAATTCCTCGACCCGGAAGCCTTCCGTGAAGACTCGATACTGGGTGTGCGCGGCCTGTTACGCGCCTGGCGCGCCGGCAACGTGGCGCTGGCCAATGCCCCCGGCGCCGGCGTCGCGGACGACAAGGTGATCTATACCTACGTGCCTGAAATCATCAAGTATTATCTGGATCAGGACCCGATCATTCCCAATGTCCCGTCGTGGCGCTGCGAAGACCGCGAGCAACGCGAACACGTGCTCGCCAATCTCGACAAGCTGGTGGTCAAGCCGGCCAACGAGTCGGGTGGTTACGGCATGCTGGTGGGGCCGCACGCGACCACTGTCGAGCGCAACAAGTTCGTCAACCTCATCAAGCGCAATCCGCGCAATTACATCGCACAGCCGACCCTGAGTCTGTCGACCGCGCCGACTATCTGCGGACAGCACGTAGAACCGCGCCACCTCGACCTGCGTCCGTTTATCCTGCAGTCCGACCGTACCTACGTGACGGCTGGTGGTTTGACAAGAGTGGCTCTGCGCAAGGGTTCACTGGTGGTTAATTCATCGCAGGGTGGTGGCAGCAAGGACACCTGGATCGTGGACACTGGAGGCAAGTGAGATGTTATCGCGTGTAGCAGAACGACTGTACTGGACGGCGCGCTATCTGGAACGCGCCGAAAACACGGCCCGCCTGGTGAAGGTGTACTCTTACATGATGCTGGACCTGCCCAGCGGTGTTGGCCTCAACTGGCGGCAACTGGTGGATGTCAGCGGCGCTCACGATCACTTCGACAGGAACTACCGCACCTCCGGCGAACGCAATGTCATCAAGTTCATGCTCAGCGACACAGACACCCCGGGTTCGGTGATTTCCAGCCTGGGCATGGCACGGGAAAACATACGCACTACCCGCGACCTGGTACCCAGCGAGGGCTGGGAGCACGTCAATGAACTGTACCTGTTCGCGAGGAAAAAACTCGCCGGAAAAGCGATCCCCAAGGACCGCTACGAGTTTCTGTCAGAAATCGTCATGCGCTGCCAGCAGATCACCGGGCTGCTGGCCGGCACCATGAGCCATGGACCGGCCTACCAGTTCGTGCGCGTGGGACGCAACCTGGAACGTGCCGACATGACCACGCGCATGATCGATGTCGGCTCGACAACGCTGATCGCACCCGGCGTGGAACTGGAGCGCCTTGAGAATCGCCTCTGGACCTACGTGTTGCGTTCCTTGAGCGCGCACCAGATGTACCGCCAGTACGTGCGCCGCCGGATCGAGCCTGACCAGGTTCTGGCGTTTCTGCTGCAGGACATGCTGTTTCCACGTGCGGTTGCGCACACGCTTGGCGAGATCGCCTCCTGCTTCGAGAAAAGTCTGCCGCATAACGAGGAACCACTGCGTGCAGTGTTGCGCCTGCAGCGTCTGGTCGCGGAAGCCGATACGGAAAAACTGCGCACCGAGGGCCTGCACGATTTCATCGACCAGCTGCAGTTTGAATTCGGTAACCTGCACCAGCAGGTTTCCACTACCTGGTTTTCAATGGAAATGGCTGAAGCGGTATAGCTGCGACTGCGATCAGGCGGCTGTTTTCGATATGGGCCAAATAACTCGTATTGATTCAGGAAATCAACCTTGTTGCGATTCTGGCTCCTGCAGTAATATTTCTACGATGATCGGGTTAATCTTCGACGGCGACTGACACGGACGTCGGCTCGTTCCAGTTAACCCGTCTGAGTTCCGCAAAGGCTTCCTTGAGCTTCTCGTCCCAGGCCGCCTTGATCTCGAGCAGGTAGGGGTCGTCGGCCTGCAGTATGAAATGACGATTCAGGCTTAAACTGTCTTTCGCATAAATCAGCACGTCGAGTGGCGGTCCCACGGTCGCATTGGAGCGCATCGTGGAATCCATCGAAACCAGAGCCGCGAGCGCCGCTTCCTCGAGACTGGTGTCGCGCGTGATGATGCGATCCAGGACCGGTTTGCCATATTTGATTTCACCGATCTGCTGGTAGGGATTCTCTGCAGTTGCCGTTATGAAATTGCCTTGCGGGTAGATCATGAACACTCGATGTGAACCGCCGCTGATCTGGCCACCGAGTATAAAGCTGGCACTGGCATCAAAGCCGCCTCCGGCCGTCGCGGTACTGTGCTTCTGCTGCTGGGATGCGCTCAGCTGTCCGACGTACTCTGCGGCTTCGGTCATGTTCTCGACCGTCATCAGATTGGGGACGTTGTTTTGCTTGATATCGCGCTTGATCTGGGAAATGACGGACTGCGTGGTGGCCAGATTACCTGCCGTGAGCACCACAAACGAACGTTCACCATCACGTCCAAAGGTGAACATTTTGCTATAGGTACTTAAACGGTCGATACCGGCATTGGTGCGTGAATCCGAGACAAACACCAGGCCTTGGTCAACCCTAACTGCAACACAATACGTCATATTCAACAACCTCGCGCGGCGAGCGCCGCAAGCTGTCTGTATGGTAGGAAGTGTGGACAGTCGCCGTCAACACATGTTTTAGCGGTCCGCTAAGTTCTTGACGGGAATAGCATTGTCAACCCGGACACCCCCCCTTCATCGCGGGTATTAACTACCGGGTGTGCTGCCATGCGCACCCTCGTCTAGACGGGTAACGCGATTGTGATAATAAAGCCCTGTTTCACATGCATCACCGCTACCGCTGACCGGCGCGGCACTGCCGGCATCGGGGGTACAGAATAGCGGGATGTGCCCCTCACCGGCGAACATCCCCGAGGTCGGGTCGAGTCCGATCCAGCCGGCACCGGGCAGGTAAACTTCCACCCAGGCGTGCAGATCGGTGGTGTCCTGTTGCACAGCGGACGGCCCGTCACGGCTGGGGGTATCCGGCGCCAGCTGAATCAGGTAGCCGGACACAAAACGCGCGGCGATGCCAAGATGGCGCAGAACCTGCACCAGCAGCCACGCTGTATCGCGGCAGGAGCCCGAGGCCTTTGCCAGCGTCTCCTCGCAACTCTGGTATCCGGGCTCCATACGCTGCTGGTACTGAATAGCCTGTTGCAGGCGGCCGTTGAGGGCAACCAGAAACTCGATGGTATTGGTGCGCTCATGCGACAGCTGCGCCAGCCAGTTGCGCAGCTCTGGTCCGGCGTCTTCACGTTCCAGATAGAGCATCAGATCATGCCGTAATTTCGCCTCGTATTCGAAGGGCCAGTACTCGGCACTTTCCTCGACAAAAAAATCGAATGGGTTGATAGCGGCCATTTCAGCAACCAGGTCAACATCGATGCGCAACAGCCGCATCCTGTCCGTGAAGACCACGCGCGCCTGGAAGTTACCGAAGGGATCCTGTTGCCAGTTGATGAAATAGTACTCAGGCTGAATGTTCAGCGAATAGGACAGGATTGACGTCCGGCAGTGCGGCGCCGGACGCAGCCGCAGAATATGCGGCCCCAGTGTCACCAGCCGGTCAAAGCGGTACTCGGTCTGGTGGTGCATGGCCACGCGAACCGTCATGGCACTGACTGCTTCAGGTCCACCATTTCCTGCTGTTTTCCACGCTTGGTCCTGTCATCCTGCTTGTTTTTGCCGTCGTCATCATCGCGTCTTCATATCCATACTCTTTGAACCTGTTTCAACACGGGTGCGACGATTCGTCACATGCTCGGCAAAGTCACTTCCTGCTAGCATCCGCAGGCTTTACTAACAGCGTCAAAAAATAACATAAAGCACCGATTCGCGGGAGATTATCATGCTGGAAAACAAACAATTCGTGACTGGCCAGTTCAACTGGCTGGCCCTGGCAACCTTACTGTGGGTGTCGCCCAGCGCCAGCGCCGAGACTGAGGCAGCCCAGCAACTGCCGGAAATGACGGTACAGGGAGAAACACCAGACAGCCCGGATATATTCCCGATAGAGCTGCAACAGGCTCCGCTGACCACTGCGGATACCGCCGCGCTGCTGGAACGGGCACCCGGGGCAAACGTTAACCGCAACGGCCCGCTGACCGGTCTCGCCCAGTACCGTGGCATGTATGGCGACCGGATCAATGTGCTGGTGAATGGCATTCATCTCAACACGGGCGGCCCCAACGGTATGGACCCGCCACTGTCCTATATTCCCCGTGCTCAACTGGAGTCACTGGAAGTGATACGCGGCATCGCCCCGGTCAGCACCGGACTGGAAACCATAGGCGGCACCATGAAGGCCACGGCGAGAACCAGCCATTTTGGCAGCGGAGACAACTTCATCCCGAGTGCGGATGTCTCACTGGGTGGCGCAACAGTTGATTCATCCTACACGCTGGGCGCTTTTGGCGCGATGGCCAACAGGAACCACCGCATGCATGTCTATGGATCGAAGGAAAAAGGCGATGACTACAAGATCCCTGACGGCAAGGTAACGCCTTCTGAATACGATCGCAAGAACGGCGGTATCGGCTATGGCTTCCAGGACAACGGCCAGGAAATCGGCCTAGATTATCGACAGAACCGCACCAACGATACCGGCACACCATCACTACCGATGGACATCATATATATCGACACCGATATTTATCAATCCGAATACAACGGAGCCTTCGGTGCTTACGATGTGCACGGCCAGGTGTTCTATAATGATGTCGAACACAAGATGAACAACTACAGCCTGCGCAATCCGCCCATGCCGATGATGACCCGCGAGAACTACACAACCAGTGACGGTCTGGGGTATCGCGCCGATGTCGGCTTTGCGCTGGGCACGGGGCGTCTGCTGCTGGGCACGGATGGGCAGTTCGATAAACACGATGCCACCATAACCGATCCCATAAACAACCCGAACTTCTATGTGGAGGGATTTAACGACGTCAAGCGCGATGCCTTTGGCGCGTTTGCCGAGTGGGACGGTAGCATTGCCAGCGACTGGGGATTGTTACTCGGCGGACGCTATACGCGGGTGAATAGCTCGTCCGGGGACGTTTCCCATTTTATGGCCGGCATGAATCCGGCGATCAACACGCTGCAGACCCAATTCAACGACGCGGACAAGGACAACAACCAGAATAATTTTGACCTGATGAGCCGGCTGGACTACGCCTACTCACCACAGCTGGGATTCAATATCGAGGCGGGTATCAAGAACCGCGCACCGTCCTACCAGCAGCTCTACCTGTGGGTACCGCTGCAAGCCACCAATGGCCTGGCGGACGGGCACAACTATGTCGGCGATATTGATCTTGACAAGGAAACTGCCTACGAGGCCGGCCTCGGGCTGGACTGGAACACACCAAGGGGCTATCTCACACCACGGGTATTCTACCGTTACGTCGATAACTATATCCAGGGAACACCCGCTACCGACCCCACGGTGATCATGGTCAGCACCGCAAATGGTGATCCCAATCCACTGCAGTGGAGCAACGTTGATGCCAAGCTCTATGGCATTGATATGGGTTGGGGTGCTTCCCTGAGCAGCCACTGGTCGCTCGACGGTGTAATCAGCTATGTGCGAGGTAAACGCGACGACATCAATGACAACCTCTACCGTATCGCACCACTCAACGGCAGCGCCACGTTGTCCTACAACCGCGCGAACTGGTGGGTCGGCCTCGAAGGTGTGGCCTACGCTCGGCAGGATGACGTCTCGAAAACCAACGATGAAACCGAATCCGCCGGCTACGGCCTGGCGAACCTGCGTGGTGGTATCGAAGTGATGCGCAACCTCTCGGTCAATGTGGGCGTCGAGAATATCTTCGACAAGCAATACCAGAACCACCTGTCCGGCATCAACCGGGTAGTGGACTCCGATGTCGCCGTTGGCGAGCGGGTACCCGGTACAGGCCGTAATTATTACGCCATCCTGCAATATAGCTTCAACTAGCACGGTCGCTGCGAGTGAGTAAAGCGTGCATGAAGCTGTTGACTGTGCGACATGCCGTACCGGTACTTGCGTTCTGTGCTGCCATGCTGCCAATACCGCTGGCAGCCGCAGACGCGGTCGAAAAGGCGCTGTCTCAAAGTGAGGACAACATTCACAGTGAACAGCGTACGCAACAACACATCGACCGGCTCAGTGAAGAAACGCAAACCCTGCTTGGCGAGTACCAGGCCCTGAGCCGCGAACTCGATGGCCTGACGATCTACAACGACCAGATGCAACGCCTGGTCGATTCCCAGGAAGAGGAAAAGCGGCTGATCGCACGACAGATAGAGGACATCGACCTCACCCGGCAGCAGATCATGCCCCTGATGCTGCGCATGATTGGGCAGCTGGAAACGTTTATCAGCAGCGATCGCCCCTTTCTGCTCGCAGAACGCAGTCGCCGCGTACAACAGTTGACCGATCTCATGGATCGATCAGACGTGACGCTGGCGGAAAAATACCGGCGCATACTCGAGGCCTACCAGATCGAACTCGACTACAGCCGTACCCTGGAGGCCACCCAGGAAGAACTGCCGGTCGATGGCGTGCCGCGCACCGTCGATGTCCTCAGGGTTGGTCGTACCGGTTTGTACTACCAGACACTCGACCGCCAGGCCGCGGCTTACTGGGATAACCGGCAAAAGACATGGATAGCCGCCGATGGCGCACAGAGACGTGCCATACAGCGCGGCCTGCGCATCGCCAGTCAGCAACTGGCACCGGAACTGCTCGAGTTGCCGGTCGCCGCCGCCGGTATTGGCGATGAATAGACTGAAGGTCGTACTGTTCCTGCTGCTGGCCATTTATGGGGCACTCGCCAGTGCCGAACATCCCAGCAGTCTCGATCACCTGCTCCGCCAGGTAGAGGACGCGCACAAACAGGATGCACGCATTCGCAAGGAACGTGAGCAGCGCTTCCTCGCGGCAAACGCAAATCAAAAGGCCCTGCTGCAGGAACTGCGCGCCCGGGTTGAGGCGCAGCGCGAGCGCGGAGAGCAACTCAGGCAGCAGCACGCGGACAACGAACAGGCATTGCAGACACTGCAGGCTGAGCTGAATGCGCGCTCCGGCAACCTGGGCGAACTGTTTGGAACGGTGCGGCACAGCGCCGGTGACCTGCAGGCACTGCTGCGTGATTCACTGGTGAGTGCGCAGTACCCGGAACGCGCGGAGTGGCTCGAAATCCTGGCAAAAAGCAAGCAACTACCCAGCATCACCGAGCTGGAACGTTTCTGGCTGCTGTTGCAACAGGAGATCGATCAGTCAGGACAGGTGCGCCGCTTCACTGCAGAAGTCACTGCTACCGATGGCGTCACGACGTCGCGTGAAGTCATCCGTATCAGCGTGTTTACCGCGATTGCGGATGGGCGGTACCTGTATTTTCATCCGGACAGCAATCGCTTTAGCGTACTTTCCAGGCAACCCGGGGGGCAGATGCAAAAGCTGGCATCGTCCTTCGCCAGCCAGACTGAGGGCTATGCACCGATGATTATTGACCCGACGCGTGGCGGCCTGCTCAGCATGCTGACAAAAACCCCTACCCTGCCCGAACGTGTTCAGCAAGGCGGCGCCATCGGCTACATCATTCTTGCCATCGGACTGTTCGGGGTCGCTCTGGTACTGCTGCGACTCACCGCTCTTGGGCGGGTTGCCGCGAAGATGAACAGGCAACTGCAGGAACCCGGGCAGGCCACTGAGGATAATCCACTGGGGCGGGTATTACTGGCGGCCGGGGATGCCGGGGAGCGTGACATCGACGCCATCGAGTTGTTGCTGGACGAGGCCATCCTGAGAGAGACGCCGGCATTGCAGCGCGGACTCGGCCTGTTAAAACTGCTGGCTGCGGTCGCACCGCTACTGGGGCTGCTGGGCACCGTCACCGGAATGATCCTGACCTTCCAGTCGATCACCCTGTTTGGCACCGGCGACCCGAAGCTCATGGCCGGCGGTATTTCCCAGGCTCTGGTCACCACGGTACTCGGGCTGATTGTCGCCATACCACTGCTGTTCTCACACACCCTGCTGGCAAGCCGCAGCCGCACGCTCATACAGATTCTCGACGAGCAGTCGGCAGGACTCATCGCGCGCCAGGTCAGGCACCGTGACTGACCTGATACTCTGGCAAATAGAGGACATACGCGGTTTTCTGCACGCGGGCGGGCCGGTGCTGTGGGCGATACTGGTACTCGCGGCGATCATCGGCTTTATTGTTGCTGAACGCTACTGGTTTCTTCTCGGTATCTTCCCGCAGCGCGTACACACGTACCAGGAAACATGGCAGTCGTTGCGCCAGCGGCAGGAAAAGCTTGCCAGACCGATACGTAGCGCGCTGATTTCACAGGCGCGCATCGAACTGGGACAGTGGCTGCCGTTTCTGAAAACACTGGTTGCGCTGTGCCCGTTGCTGGGTCTGCTCGGCACGGTCACCGGCATGATCGAGGTTTTTGATGTCGTTACCGTGTCGGGCACCGGTAATGTCAGGGCGATGGCCTCGGGCATTTCGCGGGCCACCCTGCCGACCATGGCCGGCATGGTGGTCGCCCTCCCCGGCCTGTATTTTTGCCTGCAGCTTGAACAGCGTGTGGCCGTGTCGGTTGAGCGGCTCGCCGACCGTCTGCGTTTCCAGCAGGAGGTCTTGTGAGAAGGCGTCGACACACCGACCGCGGCAATGAGGAGACCGAACTCAACCTGACACCGATGCTCGATATCGTCTTTATCATGCTGATTTTTTTCGTGGTGACGACATCGTTTGTCAGGGAATCCGGTATCGAGGTAAACCGGCCAAGCGCACAAACGGCAGAACGACGCGATCATGGCAACATCCTGATTGCCATTTCCCCGAACGGCGAGATCTGGATCGATAAACGTGCCGTCGATATCCGCGCGGTCCGTGCCGTGGTCGAACGTCTGGTGGCGGAAAACCCCGAAGGTGGCGTCATCATCCAGGGCGACCGTGAAGCGCAGATCGGCTTGCTGGTAAAGGTCATGGACCAGGTGCGCAAGGCCGGGATTGTCAACGTGTCGATTGCAGCGACAACAGGCCAGTGATGTCGGGATTGCGCTATCCCCTTTCCGTACTGGCGGGCACGGGCGTGGCGCTCTTCATGCTGTGGATGATGCAACTGCTGGTCAACTCGCCGTCACAAAGACTGCCGACCGTAGAGTCAACACGCCTGATCGACTTTGTCAGACTCAAGCGTGAAGAGCATGTCAACCTCAGGGAGCGTCTGCCAACACCACCGCCACAAGGAAGCGCGCCACCGCCCAGGCCGAAACTCGATCTGCACACCGCACCACAGCCAGCCTTGCCACAACTGGACATGGCCATGAACCTGGATATTCCGTTGAGCTTTGGTGAGGGTCCCACCCTCGGAGCGGTGGCTGCCACCCAGCTGGACAGCGGCTTCGTTCCCCTCTCCCGGCAGCCACCTGAATATCCCTACAAGGCAGCCCGTCGCGGCATCGAGGGATGGGTGCGGGTCGCATTCGATGTGAACGAATCGGGAAACGTTGAAAATATCGAAGTGGTTGAATCAGACCCGCCCGGGGTCTTCGACATCGCTGCGACCCGCGCAGTGAGCCGCTGGCGTTTCAAACCACGCATCATCGATGGCCAGGCGGTGTCAGGCAAGGCCTCGCAGGTTGTCGAGTTCAAACTCGACAAGTAGATATGAACACGGTTGCAGCTCACATAACCAGGTCACACCGTCCCTGTCATGGATGCATCCCGGCTCTGCTACTGGTATGCGCACTGATGTCATTCCCGCTGCCGGCGCATGCGGCCGCTGGCAAGGCACTGTCACCCTATACTTACAAGACGCTCACCAGCATCCAGCAGCAAATGGATCAGGGCCAGGACACTGCAGCCCTGACGGGTCTGCAAAAGCTGCTCGGGGAATCCGGACTGTCGGCTTTCGAACGTGCCGTTACACAGCAAATGCTGGGGTATGTGCAGATAAACCGCGGCGCCTATGCCGCGGCAGTGAAAGCCTTTGAGCGCAGTCTCACGCTACAACAGCTGCCGGAAACGACAGAACAAAACCTGCGCTACAACCTCGGACAACTCTACCTGGAACAGGACCAGCCGGACAAGGCCATCGTCATCCTCGAGACCTGGTTCGACAAGGAATCCAGTCCCTCTGCAGAGGCGCATGTATTGCTTGCACAGTCCCTGGCACAGAAAAAACAGTTCCGTAAGGCCATCCCGCTGTTACAGAAGGCAAACAACCTGTCCGGTGTGCCACATGCCGAGTGGTATGAAGCACTGCTGGCCATGCACTATGAATTGCAGTCCTACAGGGACTGTGTGCCACTATTGAAAAAGATGCTCCGCCTGTTTCCTGAAAATGGGCGCTACTGGCAGCAGCTGGCGGGCGTTTACCTGGCGTTGAATGACCGGGATGCCGCCCTTGCTGCCCTGGAACTCGCCTTCAGGAACGGTGTACTGAGCGGCGAACAGTCACTGCTGCAACTGGCACAACTCTATCTGGCCAGCGGCGTACCCTACAAGGCTGCCCGCTTGCTTGAACAACAACTGCAGAGCGGCGCGATCAGCAACACGGCACAACACCGCGAATTGCTCGCGCATGCGTGGAGCAGTGCCCGTGAACGTACACAGGCCATCAGCGCACTCGAACGTGCATTACAGGACAAACCCACACCCGAACTGCGCCTGCAGCTGGCGCAGTGGTATGTCGAGACGGGGGATTGGCGTGCAGTGACCGAGGTGCTCGCCCCCTTTAAAGGCATGACCAACGACCGCACCACTGCACAGGCCCGGCTGTTACTGGGCATGGCCTGTTTCGAACTGGGTGATACAGATACTGCCCGTGAAGTGTTTACACTGGCCCGGGAATTTCCCAAAACACGCCAGTCCGCACAACAGTGGCTCGACTTTATCGACTCGCTATCTGTCAATAATGTGCTTACTTACTTAACCCATCATTGAAAAATGATACCTGCAGTACGAGTCAGAATCTCAGCAGCGTCGTCTGTACAAACATACAATTGGCCACGGAAGCACACGGAATTGCTTCTGCAAGACGGTTTATTCTTCCGTGTTTTTCCGTGTGCTTCCGTGGCGGTGTTTTGAATAATAAGAGTATTCCTGTCCAGCCTGTATACACTGGCAAACAAAAAAAGGCCGGTGATTGCACCGGCCTTTTTTGCACACACTGAATGAAATTACTCTTCTTCGTCAGCCTGATTGGGAGCGAGTTCTCCAAACCATTTCACGGCAAGCACGTCCAGCATCGCGGTCTCAGTGACACGCTCGAGGAAGTTTTCAGTCCAGTTGATGAACAGCGGATCATCACCCGAAACGGCAACACCGATCGGTTCATACGTCAATAACGACACGACGGTGACGAAACCCGCATCCGGGTTGTTCTTGATCGTGGACAGACACACAGGCAGATCAGTCAACATGCCGCTGACCTTGTCCGAGGCGACCATTTCGGCGCCTTCCTGGCTGTTCGAGACCGGTTTTACGATCACATTCGGCATCAGGGTGCGGACAAATTTTTCACTGGTGGAGTCCTTGAGGACAGCGAAGCTGACATCCTTGGCATTCAGCTCCGTTGCTTCTTCCGCCTTGGCCAGAGTCTCTTCCTTGGTGACGACACATTTGCCGGACGTCAGGTATGGACCGATGAAGGCGACATTCATGTTGCGGGCAGGATTGATGGTCATATTGGAGAGCACGATATCGACCTCACCATTGCGCAGCGCCGGGATCAGGTCCTTGAATGGCATCACCTTCGTGACCAGCTTCACTTCCATGGCATTGGCCATTAACCTGGCCAGGTCGATATCCAGACCGGCCAGTGTCCCGTCAGACTGCTTGAATGTCATCGGTTCCATATTCGCGGAGGTACCCAGTACCAGTTCACCGCTCTTCTGAATACGCGTCATGACGGGTGTGCCATCTGCTGCCACTGCAGCCGTACTGCCGACAGCAAGCATCAGAAGGGATAAAAGTACACCGTAACGAGTAAATAAGTGTTTCATGATATTGTCCTTGGTCTTGTTTATAAATGGATAGTGTAGCTCTCTCAAAAAACAGGGGCTGACCCGTGTCCATGGAGGGCTGATTTAAACACATTCGCTCCACCCGCGGAAGCTGCAGTGTTTGACACAAAGCATAAAGGTCATCACCGCGGTAGACTGGAACGAACGTTCGTTCTAGTCTAGGTTTCTCTGTAATCAGGTGAACGGGAATTCACCATCCACTTATGGCACCACTGACAGGTCAGCGTTAACGGTATTATTAGCACCGTGATTTCAGGTACGCTGATCCCGCGAACATCATGAACACCCTAATAACATGAGCCTGCGACTTAAATTTCTGCTTTTCATCATTGCGCCCCTGTTCGGGATTTTCGCGATAATTCTTGCCCTTGGGCTGCACGCCTTTGAAAACAACACCCGTGAGACTGTCGCTCGCGAACTCCTGCAATCGGCAGAACTCCATGCCGCCAGGATTGAAGTGTTGCTACGCGAGGTCGCACAAATCGCCAGCACCACGGCCGAGCATCTCACTCTTGACAGCAATATCGACGGAGCGGACGCATTCGCAATCCTGCGCAGCAATGTCGCGTCCAACCCGCTGGTTTTCGGTGCTGCCATTGCTTACGAGCCGGGTACGTTTGCTGGCAGAAAACTCTTCGGACCGTATGCCTACCGTCAAGGCAAGGATATGGCGGAAATCGTCACGACGGAACTCGACTATGACTATACCCTGCCCGAGTGGGACTGGTGGCATCTTCCCCGTGATGCCTCGACCGGCGTCTGGACCGAGCCCTATTTCGATGAAGGCGGTGGCAATATCTACATGACTACCTTCTCGGCCCCTTTTTTCAAAGAGGGTCGTTTTACCGGTGTGGCAACCATCGATATACCGCTGGAGCCATTGAAGCAGTTGATTTCCTCCCTGCAGGGTGAGCAGGGTGAGCGTTTCCTGCTGCTATCCGCCCGGCAACGCATACTGTATTCCGACAATGCTGACACAATAGGGCAACCCGTCCTGGATGTTTACCCGGAACTGGAACGCCCGGATATCGCTGCTGCCCTCGAACAGGCATCGAAATCCAGGGATACGCAAATGCTGCAGCTGACGGGCCTGGGCTCCACGAATACCCAATGGATCAGCCCGACGAAGATCGAATCAGGGGGCTGGGTGCTGCTGTCGATCCAGGATGAACAACGTGCTCTCGCCTTCCTCGACCGCCAGAAGGCGCGTGCCATTATGCTTCTCAGCAGTGTGTTCCTGGTCAGTGTACTGACTATCTGGTTGCTGCTGTCCTGGGTAACCCGGCCACTGCGCAATCTTTCCCTGGCCGTTGAGGAAATCGGCAAAGGCAACATGGACGTCCACATCAAGCGCCAGGCCAGGGATGAAATCGGTGACCTGGCGACAAGCTTTGCAACGATGGTGCAGAAACTGTCGTCGCGTGAAGCCGCACTCAAGGAGCTTAACGAGAACCTCGAAAGGCGTGTCGAGGAACGCACGACCAAACTCAAGCAGTCCGAGGAAACCCTGCGCACACGTGAGGCGGAAGTCAGCGCCATCATGAATGCCACGCTGGCAGGACTCGTTACCGTCGATGATTGCGGCGCCATCAAGTCGCTGAATCCTGCCGCCGCCACACTGTTCGGGTACAGCGAGCAGGAGGCCATTGGCCGCAACATTTCCCTGCTGATCCCCGGCATTGACGGCATTAACGACAAAGGCCGGACGATGCGGGACCTTGTCACCGGCAGACGGCTGGAACAGCTTGCGGTACACGCCGACGGCAGCACGTTTCCCATTGATCTCGATATCAGCGACACGGTAACACCCAGCGGACATCTCTACGTCTGGGGTATCAATGACATCAGCGAACGCAAGCAGGCCGAGAAAGAAATTCTCAATGCCCGCAAGACAGCCGAGGAAGCCAATCGCGCCAAGAGCGAGTTTCTGGCCAACATGAGTCATGAACTGCGCACACCCATGAATGCCATCCTCGGCTACAGTGAGATGCTCATTGAAGAAGCGGAGGACCTGGAACAGCAAGGTTTTATCCCGGACCTGAAGAAAATACACCAGGCAGGCAATCACCTGCTCTCATTGATCAATGACGTGCTCGACCTGTCCAAGATCGAGGCCGGCCGGATGGATGTCTTCGCCGAAGATATCGATATCGGCATCCTCATTGATGAAGTGACCGCCACGGCCAAACCCCTGCTGGCCAGGAACAATAACCAGATGAAGGTCGTGCGTGATGACTATCTCGGGGCGGCCCATCAGGATCTGACCAAGCTGCGCCAGTCGCTGTTCAACCTGCTGTCCAATGCAGCCAAGTTCACCCACGAGGGCACGGTTACCCTGAATGCAACCCGCACACAGAAAGATGGTCAGGACTGGCTGGTGTTTGCGGTGAGCGACACCGGCATTGGCATTGCGACTGACAAACTCGAAGCGGTGTTCGAGGAGTTCACCCAGGCCGATGGCTCGACCACCCGCGATTATGGTGGCACGGGCCTGGGACTGGCTATATCGCAGCGCATCTGCCACCTGCTGGGCGGCGCGATCACGGTGCAAAGTCAGCCCGGTGCGGGTTCAACGTTCACAATCGAGATTCCTGCCATCGCACCCGCTAGCGGTGAGCATGCAGACGCGAAACACGCGGCTCCTGCCGGCACCGATACCGTATCACGAGCAGTTCCGGAATCCCGATCTGCGCGCACCATACTGGTGATTGATGACGACCGCGAGGCGCGCGAGATTCTCGGGCGTTTTCTTACCCGAGACGGTTTCGATGTAGTGACCGCCGGCAGCGGTGATGAAGGCCTGCGGCTTGCCCATGAAATAGAACCCGCCGCCATCACCCTCGATGTACTCATGCCGGAGATGGATGGCTGGTCGGTGTTACGGGCGCTGAAGGCCGATCCGAAACTGCGTGACATACCGGTGGTCATGCTGACCATGGTCGATGACAAGTCACGGGGTTATGCCCTCGGTGCCACCGACTATCTGTCCAAGCCTGTGGACCGTGAACTGCTGCTCAGAACACTGGCACGTTACCAGTCACTGCAAGCACCCTCCCCGGTACTGCTGGTCGAGGATGATACGGACACCCGGGAGATCATGGCACGCGTTCTGGACAAGGCCGGCTGGCAGGTACTGCACGCCGGTAACGGCCGCGAAGCCCTCGATCAACTGGCCAGCACACGCCCCGGACTCATACTGCTCGACTTGATGATGCCGGTCATGGACGGCTTTGATTTTCTGCTGCAGATGCGCGCTAACCCGGACTGGCGCGATATCCCCGTCATTGTCCTCACGGCCAGGAACCTGACCGAGGAAGATCGCCGGCTGCTTAGCGGCAAGGTTGAGGAGGTCATCGAAAAAGGTGCCACCTCACCCGAGCAACTCATTGGCTTGATACGCGGCCGGCTTGGCGAGTCACCAGATACCGCTCGCCGTTAGTGTTTACTCAACCAGCTGTAAATGAACCCCAGTAACAAACCATAGAG
>CALOCX010000008.1:0-75715 GCA_942491995.1 uncultured Gammaproteobacteria bacterium
ACTGTGCAGCATTAATAACAGGGACAGGGTTGCTTGCATATCCGGCCTGTTGATGAGGAATCTACGGTCCTCTGGCCTCAATGAGATGCGCGCGTATCGTCCTCTTCACCCTCCGGCCTGGGTTCAGCCCTGTGGGCTGAGCCAGGTTTTCGATACGCCGGTCTGACCTGTTGTGTCATCACTGGCTGCAAAATCTTCGCAATCGTTGACAGGTTACCTCCCTGCGGCACTTAACCGTACGTTCGTCACGGTGACTCATGCCGCCTGATAGACGGTTTTGTTGGCCAGTACGGCCCACCCGATCCGGGCCATTTTGTTCGCCAGCGCCACGGCGGCCTTGTTGAAACCCGCGGGCCGCCCAATCCGGTTGATCCAGTGGCTCAGCGATCCTGCTTTTCGCTGCCCGGACCACCACCGCACGGGCACCGTGAACCAGCACACTGCGCAGGTAGCGATCCCCGCGTTTGCTGATGCCCAGCAAGGTCTGCTTTGCTCCGCTACTGCTGGCGTGGTACCAGCCCGATGGCCGCCGCGGCGTCCCGGCCACGCCGGTATGCTTGGCCATTGCCCACCTGGCTATAAAACACACTGGCCGCAATCGGCCCGAAACCCGGGATCGTCTGCAAGCGCTGGCAGACCGTGTTTTGCTTGCCCTGTCTTTCCAGCTCCTCGGTGTAGAAGGCGATATGCGCATCCAGTGACTGCAGCTGCGCGTAGCTCTGGGACAATAAACGGCGGAAAAGCTCACTCAGGCCATTCTCGCCCTCTTCCAGCCACACCGGTATCTGACGCCGCAAGACGGCCACGCCTTTGGGACACACCAGTCCGTATTCGGCCACCAAACCCCGGATCTGGTTGCATAAACCGGTGCGCATCTGCACGCAGCGTTCGCGCAGACGGTGCAGCGCCTGAATATCCTGTTGCTCCGGTGTCTTGACCGCCACACGCCGCATCTGGGGCACGCCATCGCTTCACTGATCGCCAGCGCATCGTTGTAGTCGTTCTTATTGCCGCGCACATAGGCTTTCACATACTGCGCGGGAATCAGCATTACCTCATGACCCCGCGCCTCGAGCTGACGGGCCCAATAGTGCGCGCCCGCGCAGGCTTCCATCCCGATCCGGCACGGTGGCAGAGCTGCAAAAAATGCCAGTACCTGCCGTCGCTTAAGCATCCGCTTGCTCACCAGCTTGCCCCGCCCGTCGCAGCACACCACATGAAAAACATGCTTTGCCAAATCCACTCCGATCGTCGTAATCTTAGACACGGTCTTCTCCTCCTTCCTCTGATGGTTGTTCACATTCCATCATGGCGCATCGCGACGCCGTTCATAAGGGGGAGGAGACCATCTCATCGCCTTACAACGATAATCTACCCACTCGATTTGGGGAAGAGCCCTTATTTTTTATGCTGCAAGGAAGCCGCATCGTGAAAGTAACAAAATACTTTGAATCTATTCGGTCGCGTCCCGATCGTACAATTATTAAGGATGAGTGGATTCAGTTCGTCATCGAGTTTCCGGAACGGGAGTACGTCCAGTCGGATGGTAGAATACGTCGATGGGCTAGAATAGATGAGATGGAGGGTAAATACCTTCGTGTGATTCTGTTGCAGGATAGTGAGACGGTTCATAATGCATTCTTTGATCGAGGATATAGGCCATGAAAGTACAGTATTTTGAGGATACAGATACTTTGTACATTGAGTTCCGCGGTAGTGATATTTCAGAGACCAGAGATCTCGACGAAAACACAGTTCTGGATATGGATGCTGATGGAAATGTATGCGCAATTACGTTTGAGCACGCGAGTCAACGTACTGACGTTGACCATTTAACGGTAGAAGGAATTGCGGCATAACGCATCGTCCGAGCCGAATGCCCTGTGGTGATGGGTGTTGCTGGAGGGGTTGAAAACGCAGTAATTTCTCTATTAGCCGCGGAAGCACACGGAAAAAACATTAAAACAAGAGATTAATGGCCACGGAATCCACGGAAGAACACGAAAAAATTAAGATCAAAAAATCTTTTTCTGCCACGGAAGCACACGGAAATACACGGAAGAAAAGATGAAAACAAGATATTAATGGCCACGGACCCGTCACGGCGCGTGCATACATGTGGACAGCTTGTCCTGACCGGCATCCTGGCGCAGATCGTGCGCCTCTCTTTCAGGAAATAGCATCGGCCGTTGTCCTTGAGGCTCTGATATTGATTTTCCTGGCTTTTGCAGCCAGTGTTGGTGTTCAGGAACGCTTTCTTCACGATAACCGTGAATAGGTGGCCATATTTAACAATATTTATAGTATAGTAATGGCGTTATTTCACGGTAAGGGTGAACTATGGGCCATGATTCACACAATGCTGCCCTGAGGCTGGTTGATGACCTGGTCGCGGATGGCAAGACACACTTCACTTTTGGTGAGGCCCAACAGCGGTTCGGGCAATCACCCTCTGCCACCGGCAACCTGCTGCGACGCATGCACACTGCAGGCCTGGTTGATCGTGTTCGACGTGGACATTACGTTATCCGCCAGTTAGGCGTACTGGGTACGCCATCGGTTGCCGAAGAGGTTGCGCTGGCGGTGGGCGCAGCCTTTGCGGATATACCTCATCGCATGGCCTACCGAACAGCGCTGGACGAACATGACCTCATAGTTCATCCGGCCCGGTCCATATACGTTGCGACTTCCAGGCGAATCCGTACGAAGACTTTATCCGGCAGGCCCCTGTACATTGTTCGGGAACCCGAAACCAGCATCAGCATTGGTGCGATTGCCTGTGGTTCATCCTGGGTCTCCTGCGTGGAGCGTGCGCTGCTGGATGCAGCAATGCGACCCAATCTTGTTGGTGGTGCAGCGGTGCTGGCTGAGGCCATCGCCACAGCCGGTAACAGAATCGATGTCGCCGCACTCATCGACTATGCCCAAGACCTCGGTTGGGCTGCAGCATTGCGCCGGATTGGATCAGTTGCGGATACGTTAGAAGTAGAGGGCCTGGTAGGCCGGTTGCACCCACTCAGGCCAATAACCGCCGACCTCGATCTTGAGCCCGGCGGGAACATGCCTCCCTGTTGGAGGGATGTGCGCTGGCGTGTTCGTTGGCAACAAACACCGGATGAAATCGCCAGCGTGGTTAAACACTGATTACCAAAGCACACATTACCCGTCGGGCAGCACAAGACAATGTCCCTGCGGTAACGGTAGAGCGGGACTATGTCCTGGCCCATGTGATTGCCGGTTTTGCAACTCTGGATGATGACACAGGGCTGGTATTCAAGGGCGGAACAGCGTTGCGACTCTGCCACATTAATGATTACCGCTACTCAGCAGATCTGGACTTCTCCCTGGTCTCCGGGTCTATCGAAGATGGCTATAAGGTGATAACCCGTGCGCTTGAAAGTACAGGTGGATCAGTTGAAGGACTGCACCTGACTGACGACGAACCACCCCGAATCGCATACACCGGGCCACTTGGCCGGGAACGCACACTCAAGCTTGACCTTGCCGATGACGAACTGGTGCTGAATATGGAAAGGCGACGCCTTTTGCCCACGTTGGCCAGACCTGCCAGAGGGTGCAAGCGTGCACGTGTATATGCCGGTGATGAACTCTTGCTTGAACCTGTACCGGGTGAAACATCCTTGTAGGAGAAAAGATGAAAACAAGATATTAATGGCCACAGAATCCTCAAAAGAACACTACGAAAAAGTTAAGAATCTAAAAATCTTATGCCCGCCATCACAGAATACACGGAGAATTAGATCTAAAAATTGTTAAAGCCGGTGTCCACTTCTGTGGATCGCTCAACTCTCAATCTTCAGGGGGGGATTCCAGATTGGCCGTTGATGGATCCACATCGATTGGCTTTGCATATCCACACCCAGACATCTTCCTCTTCGGATGAGATATAGGGGGGAGAGTATTATTAATGGTAGGAATGCACACTCCTGGAATATCCCGATTGCTGAATTGCAGATACGTTGAGTCAGGGTAGGAATGCCCGACTCCAAGGGAACCGATTGTAAAAGATGAGAGTTCCTTTTTCTTCTACATACAGCCATATATTTTTTTCTTCCGGTGACCATCCAGCAGATCCCGCAGCCGGTAGCGTAAACTGCCCATAAATTTAACGTAACCTTTAATGTAACCAGAAATTTATAACAGGTTCTTTCTGACAATTGCATGACTCTTGAACTTCTCCTCCTCCCCCTACCACATTCATTCTTCCTCTTTTAGTACGTGTATTTAATAAATTATCATAATATATTGGGAGTGGAGGATCAGGAGGTATGGAGAATTTCCAGTATGGGGGGATCGTGTAGGCTGGTAAGAGTGTATACTCATCTGATAAATTTACCTCATAATATATTGTGGAGGTTGAGAAGCCGACCCACCCCGAGCACGGTATCGGAGAACTTTCAGTATCGGTTGGGGACTCGTTTTATTGCTATTTTACGCTCAAGTTTGCCGTCACGATAGCCGCGTGGAGCTGGAGTTTGGTGCCTCTTATCCTGTTTTCTTGAGTTCTTCCCTTATTACTTTACGGAGCACGTTTTCCAAACCCTTATCATGTGCCTTGATATGTTCTCTCAAGGCATCATTAATCAGCGTTTGGTAATTACCCCCACCAGACTTATGCACAATCTTCTTGAAATGCTCGATGATGTCGGCATCCAATCGGATTGTAATGCGCACCTTGTTAGGATCAGGGTTAATAACCGGACCTCGTTTGCCTTTACTAAAATCTTCACTCATGACTCAACCCCTGGTAATACTGTTCCGTTTCTTTCCTGTCAGATTTCCGAGCGGAGATGATCCTGATGCAGTCCTCTGAAAGTTCGCAATGAACCACAAACAGGATATTTAGAGTAGGGCCCATCCCCAGTGTTTTGAAACGTTGCTCGTTATAATCGGGATCTTCAATAGTGAGCGCATTTTCATCTTCAAGGGCGATAATTGCGTCAGCGAAATCCACATTGTGTTTTCGCAGATTCTCTCTGCAGCCTTCCTTGGGTCCCATTCATACTCCATTGTTCAAGTGTATGTACATTCTGTGTATATTACAAGATAGTCGATATTCTTCTTAATTACAGTAAGTTAGCTCCAAACAGGCATCTCGCGGTGATGAACCCTTGCCTGGACCTGCGCTGGGTGAATTACTCTTGTGGGATAAAAGATGAAAACAGGGTATTAATGGCCACGGAATCCACGGAAGAACACGAAAAAATTAAGATCTAAAAATCTTATTGCCACGGAAGCACACGGAAATACACGGATGAAAAGATGAAAACAAGATATGGATCTTCCCCTGATTGCGTGGGTAACACATCAATTTAGATGATACGCATTCCTTCTGATGGCAAGAGTGTTGGCCGAATGAATTCGGCCTTACTCAATCTGTATTGTCGAATTCATTCGACCAACGGTGTTACATCGCCATTCAATCAGCCCTGTAGGGTCGAATTCATTCGACCAGCGGTGTTTCATCCGAGCAGGCGTGCTGCGGTGATATCCGTGAACAAAGGATGACGACCGCGGGTAACCGTGGTGATGCAATAGGCTTGATGGTGCAGGGAATGACGCCCCCTGCGCAATGAGTCGTAGGACATTGCGACCTCCTTGTCTCCAGAGGCAATAATGGCTGTTGGTCGAATGAATTCGACCCTACAACAATGAATTCGACGACCCTACAACGGTAATCTACCCACTCGATTTGGGGAAGAGCCCAAGATATTAATGGCCACGGAATCCACGGAAGAACACGGAAAGATAAGATCTAAAAATATTCTTGCCACGGAAGCGCATGGAAAATAAATGTATGGGGCTTAGCCACATACATGCTTGTCCTATAAACAATAGACATTTTTTTGGTTCATTTAACAGGTGCTATAATATGTATCTATATTGACATTTAAGGAAATATAGATACTTAAACTTAACAGACATACTCTCGGATATCCAAGCGGCGCTGCTGTAACATCCGCGAATCGCCGAAACTCTTTACAGTGTCAGCTCGGATAATTGCTTATATACCGTATTAATCAGATGTTGAACGTTCAAGGATTTCGGATACCCACTGATTGATGCTTTTACCTGCGGCCGTTGCTTGCGCTGCAATTTCACTATGTAGCCTGGGCGGAATTCTGAGATTAAATTTACCAGAGTACTCTTTTCTTGGGGAAATTCCCTTCTCTTTACATACCTCTAGATATACTTTTAACGAATTCTTGAATTCCCTTCGAAGGCTTGCCGGGCTTGTACCATAAAAATCTGCGCTCCCGTTTAATCCGAGAATCTCACCTCGAAATTGATCGAGCTCGGGATCATATTCAATCATTGCCTTGTAACCATCGACTTCCATCATATTCATGGCTTTACCTCATATAACTCTAACCACTTGCGAATACTGGCTATCGCTCCCTTATCAGTATTCGGTGATGGGTGTGGCCTGTGAAATACTCGAACTTCGCTGTATAGAACTACGGCTAGACCCTGGATCCTGCAGTAATTTTCTCGAAGATACATCCGCACCCAACGCTTTAGATACAGAGATCTGCAATGTAAAATCCTTCCATGGGGTATTGCCGCTAGTTGGTACGTTTGTAGATTCTGCTCTAGCGTTTTCTGATGCTTGCGCTTCATGGATGTGATGAGGTGGTAAGCAGGACGCGTATGCTTCTCGCCGTGAATCGTGCCGGGGACGGCGCTCGATGCAAGGTATCGCGTCTGGGTCGGCAGCGCTGGCAAGTTTCGCGCCGGGGACGACGCTCTACGGGTATTTTTTTGCAATGATGGTGTTTTACAAACAGGATGTGGTTTCATGGGCTGGTTGCAGATAGCTGTTGACGTAGCCGGTGACCAGGCTGACGAGGTCTCGGAGGCCTTTACTGTCATGGGTGCCGTGTCGGTGACGATTCTGGATGCCGGTGATGAACCCTTGCTTGAACCTGCGCCGGGCGAGACACCCTTGTGGTCGAATACCCGTGTCATTGCCCTGTTTGATGCAGTACAGGATATCGCTGAGATCAAACAGCAATTGCAGGCCGTCCTGAAGGTACCGGTACCCGATCTTCTCGTTGAACCCCTGGCAGACCGTGACTGGTCGAACACCTGGCGCGACACCTTTGGTGCGATGTGTTTTGGCAAGCGCCTGTGGGTGTGTCCTGTGGGTGAGTTGCCACCTGATCCCGGGGCGATTGTGGTGCACCTGGATCCGGGGATGGCGTTTGGCACCGGTACCCATGTGACGACGGCGTTCTGTCTGCAATGGCTGGATGCGCATCCGCCCACCAACAAGTCGGTGATCGATTACGGTTGTGGTTCCGGTATTCTCGCCATCGCGGCGCACAAGCTGGGTGCCGCAAGCGTGGTCGCGGTGGATATCGATCCGCAGGCGTTACAGGCCACGCGGGAGAATGCACGCCGTAACGATTGTGACCTCGAGGTTCTGCACCCCGATGAACTGGCTGACCATTCTGCTGACATGGTGCTTGCCAATATCCTCGCCAATCCCCTGATTGAGCTGGCTCAAGATCTGTCGCAGCGTGTCCACGCAGGCGGACAGCTGGTTATGACCGGTATCCTGGCGGAGCAGGCCGAGGCCGTGATGGCAGCGTATACGGACTGGTTCGTGTTTGCGGAGCCACTGTATCGGGATGAGTGGGTGTTGCTGGAGGGAACGAGAAAGAACGATGAATGGCCACGGAATCCACGGAAGAACACGAAAAGATAACTGCCTTGAAGATAAAAATCTCCGTGTACTTCCGTGGCTGATGGGATGTTTGTTTTCCCTCTCAATGGCGAAAATCATCCATGCAATCGTAGGATGGGCAAAGCGCAGCGTGCCCATCATGTTTGGAGTGCAGATCATGATGGGCACGTCGCAATGCTCCTTTGCCCATCCTGCATCCGTATAGGCAGGCCCCTTCAATTAGCACCTGAATTTTCCGGGGTTGTAGTGGCCTTTGATATTTTCATTTCTCGCAGGAATGATCGCAGCCTTTTGTCTGCAAGCATGCGTCCTTCCGGGGTCAACTCGACATAGGTGGTCAGGCGAGTCACTTTGGCCTGTTTTTCCCTGCGCAACGGTGACTGGTCCAGCGCCAGCATGGCGTATAAAAGCTCTTTGCCCACGCTATCAACGCCCTCGTACCAGTAGTAAGTCAGTAAACGCTGGGCATCATTATCAATGACGGTTGCGACGGCGTGACCGATATCAGGTCCAAGGTCGACAATGGATTGCTCCTGTACCAGGCCCATTCCATCCGGGTAGGCATTCTTGTCCGACAGCAGGCTGCGATCGCGCCGCAAGCGGTCATCTGTCCCTATAAACACGGTTATTCCTCCTTGCGTGCTTTGGTAATCACGATACAGCGCGGATGAATAACGTACCGACCCGAGGAAAGAATATTTAAGCGGCATATCTTCAATGGTCTCCCACTCGCCGAGCTTTTCCGCGAGGCTCACAGGAGGGTAGGCGCCTTTGGAGGGTGCGGACCATGTGGGCATTATGAGCGAAACAACCAAGAGCACCGCAAACAGACCTGCAAGCAGATACAATCTTCCCTGCTTCCGACCGGCAAGCTCGTCTTTGCCCGGTACAAGAAATGCTTTGCCTTGCTCAGCGCTATCCTTCGGCAGATAACGCATCAATACATTATCAACCGCGTACAGCATCGAGAAACCGATCAGGAAGAAGACAACGCCCTGCAAGGTATGAATGGTGAGCACTTCCTGCTCGGGATTCAGCACCAGTGTGAAGGCCCTGAGAATATTCACGGCGTAGGCAATGAACGGTGCAGACAGCACCAGCAGGACCGCGTGCCAGCGTGTGATGCGGAAGATGTAGACGTAGGCGAGTGCAAAGATGGTCAGCCAGAGGGTGAAGCCCAGTGCAGTACAGGTCTCCGCGAAGCGGGTGCTGCCTTCTGCCATGGAGATCATGTCGCCCTTGGCCAGTGCCGGGATGCCGATGGCATTCAGCAACCAGACACTGTGCCTGGTATCCGTGAGTTGCATCGGAAAGATAATCTGGTTGATCAGTACCGCGGGCAAGGGTGTCGCCAGCACAAGAATCAGGACCGGTGGAAGGAGTGCACGCGTCAGTCGTTTGCCCGATAACAACCGCGCCGTGCCAAAAGCGACCAGGATGAAGGATACGTGGATGAGGTCCATGGCATCGACAAAGTGTCCCCACAGAAACAGGCAGACACCCGGTACCAGGAACAGCATGGCCGAGAAGGGTTCGCCGGCTGTATGGTAGGCAGCAGCGATATCTTTACGGCGTACAATCAACAGGCCAATCGCAAGCGCATAAGAGAATTGCGGGGATATCCCGGAGACAGAAAAGAAGGCCCCCACGACGGTCGGCATAAACCCCCGCCCGGTTTCCCCGATGACCAGCTGATGAAAGGCAAGCATGAGAAGCAGCAACAGCAGGACAAGCAGCAGCTTCTCTTTTCTGCTGATGGGCAGGTTGGTTTTTGCTGTAACTGCAGAGCTCATCGATTATTTTATCAGGGGTGCGGAATACACGGAAAAAATGTCTTGCCAAAATGGCACTTACTTATGAGGTGTCATCAATAAAAAACAATTGGCCACGGAAGCACACGGAAATAAATTTATTAACGCATTTTTCTTCCGTGTAATTCCGTGTGCTTCCGTGGCTATAATATCTACCTTTATAAACCTGAACCAGTATCAGGGAGTTTCTCTGGTTCACTTCCTGTTATGTAAAAGCGTACACTTCTACCCCATGTACACCTACTGCCCCAACTGCCTGGCGATCTACCAGGTCACGACCGATCACCTCGACCAGGCTGCCGGCCAATTGCGTTGTGGGGAGTGCCGGCAGATTTACCGGGCAATTGATTATCTTTTTGAAGATCTTGCCGCTGCACGCAGTGTGGTTGAGACGCAGCGCGCTTCCAGTAGTCAGCCGCAGGAGGTTGTGGGTCGCTACGCACCGCTGGAAATCCCCGCACACGAAGAGCCGGGCTGGGAGGTGACCACGGAAGCACGTCCTGCAAGACGCACTCACTCGGGTAGCTGGCAGGGCCGGTCTCTGTCAATGGGTGATATTGGCAGTGTTTTGGCGATCGGTTTGCTGCTGCTGTTGCTGGGACTGCAGTGGGTGTATTTCAACCGCGATGTGCTGGCTGCAGATGATTTCTGGCGTCCGAAGCTGGAACGCTTTTGCGAGGTGCTGCATTGCGAGCTGCCAATGCGTGTCGACCTGGCCCGAATTGGTATTGTCGAGCGTGATGTCCGCCAGCACCCGGTTGTCGAGGATGCGTTGCTGATCAATGTCGCGATTGAGAACCGGGCTGACTTTTTCCAGCCTTATCCGCTATTTGAAGTCAGCTTTACTGACAAGACCGGCAGCCCTGTAGCCATGCGGCGTTTCAGGCCCGCGGAATACCTGGGTGAAGATATCGATCGGGAAACAGGGATGTCTCCGCAATTACCGGCACAGGTGATGCTGGAGGTGATCGATCCCGGAGACGAGGCCGTCTCGTTTCAGTTCGGGTTTTTATAAAAATACTGACTATTCGGCGACTTCGTTTTCATTCCTGAGCGCTGTGAGTTTTCTCGCCAAAGCTTCCGCTCCTGCTCACGCCCCTTACCTACATCCCTGTAGGCAAGACGCAAAGACGCCAGGGAATACATTTATATTTAATCTAACAATAGCTTATAACTTTGCGATCTTGGCGTCTTGGCGAGCGTTTTCTTTTTTCGATCAAAACTACCTAATATTCACGTTTTAATGCACTTTATCCTGCCCCCGTAAGCGAGTATTATCTGCCGTCCTGCTACTTCCGGAATCATAAAGATTCACTATAAATCCGGTGAAAATTGGGGATTACACGCTTCCAAACAATCTGGTACTGGCCCCCATGGCCGGTGTCACCGATCGCCCGTTCCGGCAGTTGTGCCGCGAGCAGGGAGCCGGTCTGGTGGTGTCAGAAATGGTGTCATCAAACGCCTTGTTATGGGGCAGTGAGAAGACCCGTCGTCGCATCGATCATGCCGGAGAGGCCGAGCCTGTCTCGGTACAGATTGCCGGTGCCGTGCCTGCGCAAATGGCGGATGCTGCGCGTTTCAACGTCGATCATGGTGCGCAGATCATCGACATCAACATGGGCTGCCCTGCAAAGAAGGTCTGCAATGTCATGGCAGGCTCCGCGTTGCTGCAGGACGAGCGCCTGGTTGGACAGATTCTTGATGCGGTTGTCAGTGCAGTCGACGTGCCGGTGACCCTGAAGATTCGCACCGGCTGGGATCCGGAACACAGGAACGGACTGGCCGTTGCAAGGATCGCGGAGCAGGCCGGCATCCAGGCCCTGGCGGTACACGGGCGCACCCGTGCCTGCGCCTACCGGGGTGAGGCCGAGCATGACACGGTGCGCTCCATCAAGTCGGCAGTCTCGATCCCGGTGATCGCCAACGGTGATATCAATACCCCGGAAAAGGCGCTCCAGGTGTTACAACAGTCGGGTGCGGATGCCGTCATGATTGGCCGCGCCGCGCAGGGACGTCCGTGGATCTTCCGCGAAATGGCCCATTACATGGCGACCGGTCAGCACTTGCCGCCACCCGCGCCGGCCGCGATATGCACAATCCTGATGGCGCACTTGAGCAACCTGTATGCGTTTTATGGCGAATACACCGGGGTGCGCGTGGCGCGCAAGCATATCGCCTGGTACAGCAAGGGCCAGCGCGACGGTAATTCCTTTCGCCAGCAGATCAACCCGCTGGATTCGGCCGATGCGCAGCTGGCCTACGTGCGCGACTACTTTGATCAATTAAGCGAACGAGAGGTGCTGGCAGCATGAATGTGCCGACCCGTCGCGAACGCCGCAAGCAACCAATCCGCCGCAGCGTCACCTCTGCGATTGACCTCTATCTGCAGGATATGGACGGACACGAGGTGAATGATCTGTACCACGTGGTACTCAGCGAGGTGGAGCCGGCGATTCTCGATGTGGTGATGAATTACGTTGAAGGCAATCAAACCGAGGCGGCCGAGATGCTGGGTATCAGCCGTGGTACGCTGCGCAAGAAGCTGAAGCTGTATGGGTTGTGATTAGAATTTGCCACGGAAACACACTTGAAACAGGAAACACGCAGAAGAAAAGATGATGCGGATATTACTCGCCACGGAATCGCACGGGAAAGCACGAAAAAATAAAAGCTCTCGAAAGAAATCGTGCCGGGGACGTGTTCTTCCGTGGATTCGTAGCCAACAGGGGTGTTTTTGCGGGAGCATCGACAGCTCTTCGATTAAAAACCAAAGGACATTATGAATAAAATACAACGCGCACTGATCAGTGTTTCTGACAAGGCCGGTATTGCTGATTTTGCCCGGGACCTGCATGCCCTGGGTATCGAGATCCTCTCCACGGGCGGCACGGCAAGCTTGCTTGCGGAGGCGGGTATCCCGGTCACCGAGGTCTCGGATTACACCGGTTTTCCGGAGATGATGGCTGGCCGCGTCAAGACGCTGCATCCGAAGATTCATGGCGGTATTCTTGCGCGCCGCGGCACGGATGAGGCGGTGATGGAGGCCAATGACATTGGCCCCATCGATATGGTGGTGGTCAACCTCTATCCCTTTGAGCAGACCGTGGCGCGTGATGACTGCGACCTGCCCATGGCGATCGAGAACATCGATATCGGCGGGCCAACCCTGCTGCGTGCGGCCGCCAAGAATCATGCGGCGGTCACGGTGATTGTCGACAGTGCCGATTACGCACCGGTGCTTGCGGAGTTGCAGCAGCATGAGGGCCAGACGACCCTCGCCACGCGTTATGCACTGGCGGTGAAGACCTTCGAGCACACGGCGCGTTACGATGGTGCAATTGCCAATTACCTCGGTGCGATCAATCCGGCCGGCGAACTGGCGGCCTTTCCAAACACCCTGAACCTGCAGTACCGGCAGGTGCAGACCATGCGTTATGGCGAGAACCCGCACCAGCGTGCCGCCTTTTTCGTCGAACATTCACCCCGGGAGGCATCGGTTGCCACGGCGCGCCAGCTGCAGGGTAAAGAACTGTCCTATAACAATGTTGCAGATACCGACGCGGCGCTCGAGTGTGTGAAATCTTTCCCCGAGGCGCCGGCCTGCGTCATCGTCAAGCATGCCAATCCCTGTGGTGTGGCGCTGGGTGCGGATATCCTCGAGGCCTACGAGCGCGCCTTCAAGACCGATCCGACCTCGGCCTTCGGCGGTATTATCGCCTTTAACCGGCCGCTGGATGAGGCGACAGCCAGGGCCATTATTGATCGGCAATTTGTCGAAGTCATCATTGCACCTGCCATTGAAGCGGCTGCCCTGCCGGTGCTGGCCGGCAAGCAGAATGTGCGCGTGCTGGAATGCGGTCAGTGGGCGGATGAACCGCTGCCGATGCTGGACTTCAAACGCGTCAATGGCGGCCTGCTGGTGCAGGACCGTGATCTCGGACGCATCAGCGCGGCGGATCTCAAAGTGGTCACGAAACGACAGCCAACGGCGCAGGAACTAAAAGACCTGCTGTTTGCCTGGCGCGTCGGCAAGTTCGTCAAGTCGAATGCCATTGTTTACTGCAAGGACAGCATGACCATCGGTGTCGGTGCCGGCCAGATGAGCCGCGTCTACAGTGCCAAGGTGGCTGCGCTCAAGGCGGCGGACGAGGGCCTCGAAGTGAAGGGCTCCGTAATGGCCTCCGATGCCTTCTTCCCCTTCCGCGACGGTATCGACCAGGCGGCCGAGGCGGGTATTGTGGCCGTCATCGAACCGGGTGGTTCCATGCGGGATGATGAAGTCATTGCCGCGGCGGACGAGCATGATATTGCCATGGTGTTTACCGGCATGCGGCATTTCCGGCATTAACTGATTCGCGAGCTGAGCGCCAGATTCCTTAAATTAAATAGCCACGGAAGCACACGGAATTACACGGAAAAATTCTTTAAGGCTTCTAGCCTTCAGTGTGTTTCCGTGGCTAATATCATTCTAGCAAGGATGTATTATGAACATTCTCATTATTGGCGGCGGTGGCCGTGAACATGCGCTGGCCTGGAAAGTCGCCCAGTCACCTCAGGCAGATCGTGTATTTGTGGCACCCGGAAACGCAGGCACTGCGCTTGAACCCGGTGTTGAGAACGTCGATATTGCCGCTGATGATATTTCGGCATTATTGACCTTCGCACTCGCGAATGACATTGGCTTGACGATTGTCGGGCCTGAAGTGCCGCTGGTGGCCGGTATTGTCGATACCTTCATCGCCGCCGGGTTGCGTTGCTTTGGTCCCAGCCGCGGCGCATCGCAGCTCGAAGGTTCGAAGACGTTTGCCAAGGACTTTCTCGCACGCCATCACATCCCGACCGCTGCCTATGCAGCCTTCACGGACGTCGACGAGGCGCGCGCCTATATCCAGGCGCAGGGTGCGCCGATTGTCATCAAGGCCGATGGCCTGGCAGCCGGCAAGGGGGTGATTCTGGCGCAGACAGAGGTCGAAGCTGTGATGGCCGTCGATGACATGCTCAGTGGCAACGTCTTTGGCGAAGCCGGGCATCGTGTCGTCATCGAGGAATTCCTTGAGGGGGAGGAGGCCAGCTTTATTGTCATGGCCGATGGCAGTCATTGCCTGCCGCTGGCGACCTCGCAGGACCACAAGGCGCGTGATAATGGCGATCGCGGCCCGAACACGGGCGGCATGGGGGCCTATTCACCGGCGCCGGTCGTCACAGCGGCCATTCACGAGCGCGCCATGAACGAGGTGATTTTGCCAACCATTGCAGGCATGGCGGAAGAGGGGCATGCCTTTACCGGCTTTCTGTATGCCGGGTTGATGATTGCAGCGGATGGCACGCCGAAGGTGCTTGAATATAACGTGCGCTTCGGGGACCCGGAGACGCAACCGGTCATGTGTCGACTGCAGTCCGATCTGGTCGAGCTGTGCCTCGCGGCACTGGAGGGGCGTCTGGATGCGGCCACGGCCGAATGGGATGAACGTAGTGCGCTGGGCGTGGTGATGGCGGCGGGCGGCTATCCTGATGATTATCGCAAGGGTGATGTCATTGAAGGCCTGGATTCGGTCGCTGGCGGCGATTGCAAGGTGTTCCATGCGGGGACACAGATGCAGGATGAGTCGGTCGTGACCAGTGGCGGACGGGTGCTGTGCGTGTGCGCGCTGGGGGACCGTGTTGCCGAAGCACAGCAGAAGGCCTATGACTGCGTCAACGCGATACACTGGAAGGATGTTTATTACCGTACCGATATCGGCTATCGTGCGATAGAGCGTGATGCGTAGGACGTGGAGGGCTATCTGCTTCTAAAGTTTTAACCTGAAAGATATTTTCTCGCCAAGACGCAAAGATCGCCAAGAAAAAATATCAACATGCTTATATAGTAATAGCCAAGCCCTTTGCGTTCTTTGCGCCTTGCCTACAGGGATGTAGGTAAGGGTCGTGAGCAGGAGCGGAAGCTTTGGCGAGAGTCTTTAACAGGAGCTTGAATATGGAAATCTTCGGCTGGGTCGTTGTTGCAATCATTGTCGGTATCCCGCTGCTGGGGGTCGTTCTCTACAATAAACTGGTGAGTCTGCGTAACCAGGTGAAGAATGCCTGGCGCCAGATTGATGTGCAGTTGAAACGTCGCCATGACCTGATTCCGAACCTGGTGGAAGTGGTCAAGGACTACATGTCCTATGAACAGGAAACCCTGGAAAAGGTGATCCAGGCACGTAACCAGGCCGTCAGTGCCAGCACACCGGAAGCCGCAATCGCCGCCGAAGGCATACTCGGTGGTGCCATGGGCAAGCTGTTTGCGCTGATGGAAAACTACCCGGATCTCAAGGCCAACGAAAATGTATCGCGCCTGATGGAAGAGTTGAGTGCTACCGAGAACAAGATTTCATTCTCGCGTCAATTCTACAACGACAGCGTCATGTCGCTGAACAACGCCGTGGAGTCGTTCCCGTCAAATTTCGTCGCCGGCATGTTTGGTTTCGGCCAGGCAACCTATTTCGAAGTGCCGGAAGGCGAGGCAGCGACGCCGAAGGTGGACCTGCGCTAGGACATAATATTTGATGGGCATGCTGCGCTTTGCCCGTTTTTATAAATGGCTACTTGGCCACGGAAACACACGGAAATACACTGAAGAACAAAATCTAAAAAACTTTTTGCCACGGAATCCACGGAAGAACACGAAAAAACAAGAGCTAAAATCTTTTTGCCACGGAAGCACACGGAAGGACACGGAATTAATTCCAAAAGGCATTTATTTTTCCGTGTTCTTCCGTGGATTCCGTGGCCATTATTCTTTTATCCCGGGCTGTCCTGAATGAAACACCCCCTCGATAACCACTGTCCCGAATGCAACGCCACCAATCGGCCGCATGCCAGGTTCTGTACCCAGTGTGGCGCGCTGCTGAAAAAGAACGGCCAGGACAGTCCACGCATACGCCACAAGTTGTTGCGGCGCACGGACTTCATGGCCGCCGCACGTGCCAATCAAAAGGCAACGCGCCGGCTGGTTACCCTGCTAATAATGATCCTGGCGCTACTGGGCTATCTGCTGGGCTGGAGTTTGCAGTTGCTCATGGATGACTTGCCGGACAATCTGGAAAGCGTCTGGTTCCTGAGTCGCTGGGGCGTATGGTGGGGGCTTGGATTGTTTGTTTTCGGTGCGGCCTGGTCATGGGTGGCCTTCAGCCAGGGCGACAGGATTGTCTTGCGCCTTACAGGGGCGCGCGAGGTTTCCGCAGACGATGAACCGGTGCTGTACAACGTCGTCGAGGAGATGGCGATTGCTGCCGGCATCCGCAAGCCGAAACTTTACGTCATCGAGACCGGGGCGCTGAATGCCTTTGCAACCGGCATGAGTCCCGCGCATTCGGCTATTGGTGTGACGCGCGGCCTGCTGGAGTCGCTGAACCGCGAAGAGCTGCAGGGTGTTGTCGGTCACGAGATGGGACACATCGTGAACTGGGATATTCGCTACGCGACGGCCGTCGGTGTCATCGTCGGACTGATTGCACTCGTCAGTGACGGTGCACTGCGTTCACTGTATTTTTCCGATCGCTCACGCAATTCCGGCAAGGGCGGCTCCGGTATGGCCTTTGTTATGCTCGCACTGGTTGCCTTTGCCGCGCTGGCACCGCTGTTTGCCTTTCTGGTGCAAATGGCGGTGTCACGTCAGCGGGAGTTCCTCGCCGATGCAACCAGTGTGCGATTGACGCGCCACCCCGAGGGCCTGATTGCCGCGCTGGAAAAGCTGGCCGCCAGCAGCGAAACATTCAAGGGCGCCAACCGTGCCACCCAGCACATGTTTATTGTGAATCCGTTCAGGAATTTTGATGAGCATGCCAGTCGCCTGTCGGCGACACATCCGCCGCTGGCTTTGCGCATCAACCGCTTGCGGAATCTTGGAGATGACTAGGTTTGTATGGCTTCGCGGATGCGATCCGCTCCTAACAGGTGTATCGATTCGGTAGGAGCGCCGTCCCCGGCGCGATTACGCTTCATCGCGGCGCGGACGCCGCTCCTACAAGTAGCTGTGTCTATTCGTGTGGCCCGTTTTAGCGCTTCATCGAATCGAAAAACTCATCATTACTCTTGGTGGACTTCAGTTTATCGAGCAGGAACTCCATCGCGGCCAGTTCATCCATCGGGTGCAGCAGCTTGCGCAGGATCCACATCTTTTGCAGTTCCTTGGCATCGGTCAGCAGTTCCTCGCGGCGGGTGCCGGAGCGGTTCAGGTTGATGGCCGGGTAGACGCGTTTTTCCGCAATGCGCCGGTCGAGATGGATTTCCCAGTTACCGGTTCCCTTGAACTCTTCGTAGATGACGTCATCCATGCGTGAACCGGTATCAATCAGTGCGGTGGCGAGAATCGTCAGGCTGCCACCTTCCTCGATATTGCGGGCTGCGCCAAAGAAGCGCTTCGGGCGCTGCAGGGCGTTGGCATCGACACCGCCGGTCAACACCTTGCCGGAGGACGGCACCACGGTGTTGTAGGCACGGCCGAGACGCGTAATGGAATCCAGCAGGATGACAACGTCGTGCTTGTGCTCCACCATACGGCGTGCTTTCTCGATGACCATCTCGGCAACCTGTACGTGGCGACTGGCGGGTTCATCGAAGGTGCTTGAGACGACCTCACCCTTGACCGAACGTGACATCTCCGTGACTTCCTCGGGACGTTCATCGATCAGCAGCACGATTAAATAAACCTCCGGGTAATTGGAGGCGATCGACTGTGCGATGTTCTGCAGCAGCATGGTTTTACCGGCCTTCGGCGGGGAGACGATCAGGCCGCGCTGCCCCCTGCCGATGGGTGCTACCAGGTCAATGATGCGTGCGGTGATGTCTTCTGTACTGCCATTGCCACGCTCCAGTACCAGCCGGTTGTTGGGGTGCAATGGCGTCAGGTTTTCGAAGGCGACCTTGTTTCTGGCGTTCTCCGGTTTCTCGTAGTTGATGGTGCCGACCTTGAGCAGTGCGAAGTAACGTTCGCTGTCCTTGGGTGGGCGAATCTTGCCGTCCACGGTATCGCCGGTGCGCAGGCTGAAGCGCCTGATCTGGCTTGGTGATACATAGATATCATCCGGTCCTGCCAGGTAGGAACTGTCCGCCGAGCGCAGGAAGCCGAAGCCGTCCTGTAATATTTCCAGCACACCGCTACCGAAGATGTCTTCGCCCTTTTTGGCATGTGCTTTCAGGATTGAGAAGACGATGTCCTGCTTGCGGGAGCGTGCGGTTCCTTCGGCACCGATTTCCTGGGCAATGGTTACCAGTTCGGCGGCAGGTTTGAGTTTGAGTTCGGACAAGTTCATAGATGGCCTTCGTTACGTGTCATTTTTCGGATGGATTAAGACGGCCATATGGCCGGAGAAAAACCGGTATTGGAATTCTTGTTGTAGAGGGTGTTGAATTACGGCAGAAGTAACAGGTGCGATCAGCACGCGTTACTCGCAATGCTTTTTATGCTGCCTCGTGATTATAGGTGATGGAACGGTTATGCGTAAATGGTTAAATGTTGCTGTCCAGAAAAGCCGTCAATTGTGATTTCGATAATGCGCCGACCTTTGTCGCCTCGACTTCACCGTTCTTGAACAGCATTAATGTCGGGATGCCACGTATGCCGTACTTGGGTGGCGTCTGCGGGTTGTCGTCAATGTTCAGTTTGGCAACCTTGATCTTGCCGCTGTACTCGCTGGCAATTTCATCCAGAATCGGTGCAATCATCTTGCAGGGCCCACACCATTCGGCCCAGTAATCGACCAGTACGGGATCGGAAGAATTGATCACGTCTGCTTCGAAGGTGTCGTCGGTTACATACAAGATGTCTTTACTCACTGTCAGCATTCTCCTTGAAAATATTTCTCGGTATCGAAAGTTGCAACACGGAGGGTTGGGTTGAGCACGTTTTGGTAAAAAAAATCGAATGGCGCTACGTGGTTTGTCGGGGTCTTGTCTGGGAATCGGACTGCCTTGACTGGCAAAACCTGTCTTGAGTGCTATTCAAGCGGTGCCACAGTCAAACTTGGTTGTATTTCAGCCTAAATCAGCACACTTTACAAGTCCGGCGTGCACTTTATTACTGTATCCTTGTGTTCGCATTGATTGTGCACTCAAACAGGGTGCAGTTTTGCCGGGCTTGCCGTTCGACCGCCAGGGTGAATCTGCACATGCTTTCGACGCTGTTGCCGCGTGTCCGCCGGGTCATCCTTCTTGCTAACGGTGAAACAATCGATGGCATATTAACAAGCATTTGAAATATAATGCGAAATTCCAAAAATTAATCATGTCGCCTGACCGCGCTGGATTTGATCCCTTTATGCCCGAAACACATTTGACCAAAGTCGCGTATTCAACCTTTTCATTGCCCGATACGCTGATGCAAGGTATTGAAGAAGCAGGGTTTTCAATGTGTACACCGATTCAGGCAGAAACCCTGCCGGTGGCATTGGCCGGCAAGGATGTTGCCGGTCAGGCACAGACCGGGACCGGCAAGACGGCCGCTTTTCTGGTCGCCGTGTACAACTACCTGCTCACTCACGAGGTGGATGCGCAACGCAAGGTGAATCAGCCACGGGCCCTGATTCTGGCGCCCACCCGGGAGCTGGCAATCCAGATACACCGTGATGCCATGGTGATTGGCCGATATACCGGGCTGAAGCCGGTGCTGGCCTATGGCGGTACCGGTTATGACCAGCAACGTGACGAAATTACCGCCGGTGTCGACATTCTGATTGGTACACCGGGGCGCCTGATCGATTATTTCAAACAGCATGTCTTCAACCTGAAGATGGCACAGGTGATCGTACTGGATGAAGCCGATCGCATGTTTGACCTCGGCTTTATCAAGGACATCCGCTACCTGTTCCGTCGTTGTCCGCCACCGGAACAACGGCTTGGCCTGCTGTTCTCGGCAACGTTGTCACACCGTGTGCAGGAACTGGCCTACGAGCACATGAACAACCCGGTCGCTATCAATATTGAACCGGAGAAGGTGACGGCTGACCGTGTCAGGCAGGTGGTGTACCACACCTCGAATGAAGAAAAGATTCCCTTGTTGATCGGTTTGCTGAGTCACGGTGATCCGCGTCGCAGCATCGTGTTCGTCAATACCAAGCGCAATGCCGAGCGGGTGTGGTCATACCTGGAGGGTAACGGTTTTAAATCTGCAGTGCTCTCTGGCGATGTGCCGCAAACAAAGCGCCAGCGTCTGTTAAAGGAATTCCAGGATGGCAAGCTGCCGGTTCTGATTGCCACCGATGTGGCCGCACGCGGCCTGCATGTACCGGATGTCAGCCACGTATTCAATTACGATTTGCCGCAGGATGCCGAGGATTATGTCCACCGTATCGGTCGGACGGCGCGAGTCGGCAAGGACGGTGATGCCATCAGTTTTGCCTGTGAAAATTTTGTCTATTCCCTGCCGGAAATCGAGTCGTATATCGGGCACAAGATCCCGGTGCAAGCGGTGCCTGTGGATTGTGTTGCAGAACTCAAACCACCGGTTAGAATAAAGCGTCCACCACCCAGGCCAGGTGGCGGACGCAGCAGACCCGGGCGCGGTAAAGCGTCTTCTGGCAGACAGGATGGCAACCGCAAGCGACAGCGATAATTATTGATGCAGGCACTCTCTATACAACAGGCCGACCTGATTCGCATACTGCAAAGCAAGCATACGCAGCGTGCCATGTGGGTAATCAACCTGCTGCTGATTATCTGGATTGCAAGTATGCTGGCGAATCTGACGTGGGATTTGCTGGCGCCTGTTGAGCCCGTGGATGAGATCAAGGTCACTACCGAGACGGCACCGGCGCCGGCTAATCCTGACCGGCAGTTGATCAGCCAGATGCCGAGTTGGCACTTGATGGGCGTCGCATTACAGGGCAATCAACCCGTGAAGACGAGTGCCCCGGTTGAGGCGCCGGAAACAAAGCTGAATCTGATACTGAAGGGTGCGCTGGCCTCGAACGATCCGCATCATGCACGGGCGATTATTGCCGACCCGCGCGGCGTGGAAAAACAATATGCGGTCGGCGAGCAGCTCCCGGGTAACGCGGAATTGAGCGAGATACATCCTGACCGGGTTATCCTGAAACGCAATGGCCGTTTTGAGACGCTGCGCTTGCCGAGAGACAAGCAATCGAAGAGCACGGTCGCCAGTCGAACGGTAACGGCGCGACCGAAGGCAGCCAGCCCGCGGGAGCGGCTCAATTCAGCCCGTCAGCAACTTCAGCGGGGTTCGCCTAATCTGTCCAATCTTGTGCGTGCCACACCCAAGCGAGGCGAAGATGGCAAGACGATGGGCTATACACTGTCTCCGGGACGTGACCCTGACCTGTTTGCGCAGGTGGGATTGCAGGAGGGCGATGTAGCCATCCAGATCAATGACATCAAGCTTGATAATCCGACCAACAGCGCGCGTGCCCTGAAGAGCATGCAGAGTGGTGAATCAGTGAGCGTGACAGTGATGCGTAATGATCAGGAAGAAGTCCTCAGCCTGGAATGGCCCGAATAAACAAACTGATACATTAATTAACAAGCTGTTTTACCGATACATTTACAATCAGCGGAGCAGCAGGACTGATACCTTGCCCTTGAGACAATATTATGAAAATTGCCTTTAACATCAAATTATTGCTGCTCATGTGGCTGGTTTTTTGCCTGCCGGTACAGGCCGAGACCGTGACGCTGAACCTGAAAGATGCCGACATCAGTGCCTTGATCAGCACGGTGTCGGAAGTCACCGACAGAAACTTTATTGTCGATCCGCGCGTTAAGGGCAAGGTGACGGTGATCTCGGCCCGTCCAATGGACAGTGAGGAGGTCTACCAGGTGTTCCTGTCCATACTCAAGGTGCACGGATTCGCGGCCGTGCCCAGTGGCGAGGTCATCAAAATCGTGCCGGATGTCAACGCCAAGCAGGATGGCATCCCGACGGCGAGTGACAATGCCCCTGGCAGGGGAGACCAGATGGTGACGCGTGTCGTCCAGGTGGATAACGTCGCCGCCGCCCAGCTGGTCCCTATCCTGCGGCCACTGGTACCGCAACAGGGGCACCTCGCCGCCTACCCGGCAACCAATGTCCTGATTATTTCTGATCGTGCCAGTAATGTAGAACGCCTGTTAACGATCATTCGCCGCATTGACCAGGTCAGTGACAGTGAAATCGAGATTATTACGCTGCAGCATGCCTCCGCGACCGAGGTCGTGCGTGTCCTGAACAGTCTGAATCGCGCGGCGCCGGCTGCTGCCAAGGCGCCTGCTGCTGCCTCCAGCCAGGTACTGGTTGCTGACGAACGCACCAACAGCGTGTTGCTGGGCGGTGATCGCAGTTCACGCCTGCGCATGCGCGCCATCATTTCTCACCTCGATACGCCACTGGATGCCGGTGGCAATACCGATGTGGTGTATCTGCATTATGCCGAGGCAGCCGAGATCGTCGATACCCTGATGGGTGTCGGACAGATCGAGGAACTGGAAACACAGCAGGGCAAGGGGAAGACGGCGGGCTCCTCCCGGGCAAGTTTTGATATACAGGCGGACGAGTCCACCAATGCACTGGTGATCACGGCGCCGCCGGATATCATGCGAACCCTGAAGCGCGTCATTAGCCAGCTCGATATCCGTCGCGCGCAAGTGCTGGTAGAGGCGATCATCGCGGAAGTCGGTGAAGACACGGCCAGAGACCTCGGTGTGCAGTGGATATTCGCCGGTGATACCAGTAACAATCGCGGCCCGGTCGGCGTCATCAATTATTCCAACTCCGGCAGCCCGATTGCCGATGTGGCCAATGCAGCCATCGCTGCCAGAGATGGCGGGACCATACCGACATTGCTGGATGGCGCGCTGGTCGGATTTGGCCGTTTTGGCAGTAACAGTTTCAACTACGCGGCAGTGTTGAATGCGCTGGCCTCGGATACCAATTCCAATATCCTGTCAACACCGACACTGGTGACGCTCGATAATGAGGAGGCGGAAATTGTGATTGGTGAAAATGTACCCTTTGTGACGGGTTCGTTTACCAGCACCGGTGCGGGGGACAGCGCCACTAACCCTTTTCAAACGATACAACGTGAGGATGTTGGTCTGACCCTGAAGATCAAGCCACAGATCAACGAAGGCGATGCCATGCGGCTGGATATCGAACAGGAGGTTTCCAGCATTGCCGACAGTGTGGCGGGTGCCTCCGACATTGTCACCAACAAGCGCTCCATCAAGACCAATGTAATGGTGGATGACGGACAGGTTGTCGTGCTGGGTGGCCTGATCGAGGAAGTCGTAAACGAGAGTGTTCAGAAGGTACCGTTGCTGGGCGATGTCCCGTTCCTTGGGGCGTTGTTCAGGTCAAAGACGTCGGACGTCAGAAAGACCAACCTGATGGTGTTCATTCACCCGGTTATCCTGCGCAATGCGGAAACCATGAACAATTACACCAATGCCAAGTACAATGATATCCGTGTACTGCAAATGCAGCAGAATAATGATGGCGTCAATATGATGCCTGGCAAGCAGCAGCCGGTGCTGCCAAACATACAGGATTACATGGTCATGCCGGGTCCCGGGACCATGCCGGTGACACCTGAGTTTAAAGAGCTTCCTGTTACCTCAAGCGACAGCGCAGCGCCGGTTGCGGATCCAGAGCCGTACCCGTATTCGGACCCGACACTCGAGTAACCCAGCCGTATGAATGAAAGTCCACTTCTGGATGACGAGGACCTGATTGCCACGGATGCGGCCGGTCTTCGCCGTCCACCCTTTATGTTCGCCAAGCGTCATGGTGTGCTGGTTGCCGGTGAAGAGGATGGCAAGGTGCTCGTCATGCACACTGCCAAAATCGAACCCGTGGCCATCGTTGAATTGCGCCGTCTCATGGGCAAACCCCTGAAGCTGAAGCTTGTTGACGAGGAACAGTTCAACAGCCTGCTCGCGGCCACCTACGAGCAGGATTCCAATGAAGCCATGTTAATGATGGGTGACCTGGGCGAGGGCATGGACCTGATGCATATCGCCGAACACCTGCCCGAGCCGGAAGACTTGCTCGAGAGTGAGGATGACGCACCCATTATCCGTCTCATCAACGCACTGCTCACCGAGGCGGTGAAAGAGAATGCGTCGGATATCCATATTGAACCCTTTGAAAACAGGCTGGTGGTGCGTTTCCGCTGTGACGGCGTGCTGCGCGAGGTGCTTGAACCGCAGCGTGTGCTGGCCCCCTTGCTGGTATCGCGTATCAAGGTGATGGCGCGTCTGGATATTGCCGAGAAACGTCTCCCGCAGGATGGCCGTATCTCCCTGCGGGTCGCGGGCCGGGCCGTCGACATTCGTGTCTCGACCCTGCCATCGGGTAATGGTGAACGCGTGGTTTTGCGTCTGCTGGACAAGCAGGCCGGTCGACTGGACCTCGAAAGTCTCGGCATGGCGAGCCGGGACCGCGATGATATCGACGAACTGATCAACAAGCCGCACGGGATTATCCTGGTCACAGGCCCGACCGGTTCCGGCAAGACCACCACGCTGTATGCTGCCCTGCAGCGGCTTAACAGCAAACGCCGCAATATCATGACGGTCGAGGACCCCATCGAGTATTACCTCGACGGTATTGGGCAGACGCAGGTCAATACCAAGGTGGCACTCAGTTTTGCACGTGGTCTGCGTGCCATTTTACGTCAGGACCCGGACGTGGTCATGGTTGGCGAGATTCGTGATCTTGAGACTGCCGAGATTGCCGTGCAGGCCAGTTTGACCGGACATCTGGTGTTTTCCACGTTGCATACCAATAGTGCAGTCGGCGCCGTAACCCGTTTGCGCGATATGGGCGTGGAACCGTTCCTGTTATCGTCAAGCCTCATCGGGGTGCTGGCGCAGCGCCTTGTGCGGGTACTGTGTGAGGCCTGCAAGGAGTCTTATACCGCCGGTCCGGCAGATTGCCGTGCGCTCGGTGTCGCGGAACATAATCCACCCACCCTGTACCGTCCGCAGGGTTGCCCGGCCTGCAATCAACTCGGTTACCGGGGACGAACCGGTATCTACGAACTGGTCACAGTGAATGACACCATGCGCTCGATGATTCATGACGGTGAAGGCGAAATTGCCATGGAACGTCTGGCACGCGAACATTCACCGAGCATCCGTCAGGATGGCTGGCGCAAGGTGCTGGAAGGTTTAACCTCTGTTGAAGAAGTCCTGCGCGTCACGCAGAGTGACTGAGCCTTTCGTTCTGTATGATTTCATCCGCTTGTATTGATCTGGCGATGTGCTTCTAAATGGGTGCCTTTGAATACACTGCGCTGGACAAGAGCGGGCGTGAAAAGAAAGGCGTTATCGAGGGCGATGCGCCACGACAGGTGCGTCAGCAGTTGCGTGACCAGGGACTCGTGCCCCTTGATGTGCAGGAGGTCGCACAGCGCGAATCGCTCGGTCAAAAACGTTCCACCCTGTTCAAGCGAGGCATCAGCGCAACCGACCTTGCACTGATCACCCGGCAGCTGGCAACGCTGGTACGTGCTGCGTTGCCGCTTGAAGAATGCCTGCGTGCAGTTGCCCAGCAGACTGACCGGCCACGTTTGCAGAGTATGCTGCTGGCAGTGCGTTCACGTGTGATGGAAGGCCACACGCTGGCGTCCGGCCTCAGTGATTTCAAGCATATCTTTCCCGAACTCTACCGCACCACCGTCGAGGCCGGAGAACAGTCCGGGCACCTGGAGCGTGTGCTGGAACGGCTTGCGGACTACACCGAAAACCGGCAGCAGATGCGGCAGAAAATCCAGTTGGCCGTGTTCTATCCGGCGATGCTGACGATTGTCGCCATTCTGGTCGTGGGTGGCCTGATGACCTATGTTGTACCCCAGGTCGTTCAGGTGTTCGACAATATCGGGCAGAAGCTGCCACCACTGACGGTTGGCCTGATCGCGGTCAGTGATTTCCTGCGCAACCACGGTATATTGATTCTGGTATTGTTACTGCTGGCCGGGGTTGCCTTTACCTACCTGCTGCGTATCGAGGATAACCGCCGGCGTTTTCATCGCATGAAACTCGCCCTGCCGCTGGTTGGCAAGCTGGAGCAGGGTTTGAACACCGGTCGTTTTGCACGCACCTTCAGCATATTAACGGCCAGCGGTGTCTCGGTGCTGGAGGCCATGCGCATCTCGGCACAGGTGATGTCCAACATCCCCATGCGAGAAGCCGTCGGGGAAGCGGCAGCGCGCGTGCGTGAAGGGGCGGGGATTGCCGCCTCGCTTGAAAGGAGCGGTTTTTTTCCGCCGATGACGGTTCACCTGATTGCCAGTGGTGAGGCCAGCGGCAAGCTTGAAGAGATGCTGGAACGTGCGGCTATTAACCAGGAACGGGAAATCGAAACCATGATTGCCGCCGTGCTTGGTCTGTTCGAACCGCTGCTTATTCTGGTGATGGGTGCTGTGGTGCTGATTATTGTACTTGCGATCCTGTTGCCGATCTTTGATTTGAATCAGCTGGTGCAGTAGGCAGGCCTGTTGGCCGAATGAATTCGGCCCTACAAAATGAGGCCTGTAGGGTCGAATTTATTCGACCGGTCGCGATTTCGTTTTTCTAGTAACCGTTTGAGGCCATATCGATGCTGCCGGGAAGCACTGCAATCCGTTCAACACCGGTTTCAATGCGTCCATCAGGATAGAGGTCCAGCCAGCGAAAACCCGGGTTCGCTGTATCGAGGGCGAAGTCATCGCTCCCGGGTAGAAACTGTATGCAGGTGGAAGGTGATGACATCAGCTTGATGCCTCTATACATGCCGTCATACTCCTGGTGTACATGGCCCCAGAGGATGCCGCGAACCTGCGGATGGCGGTCAATGATCGCAAAAAACGCTTCCGCATTGTCCACTGCCATGGTATCCAGCCAGCGACTGCCCATCGGTATCGGTTGATGGTGCAGGCACACGAGCGTGTGGCTGTCGGGGTCGGATTGCAGCTGTGTTTCCAGCATCTCCAGTGTTTCAGCTGTCAGGTGCGCACCTTCGCTGTCGGCTATGGTTGAATCAAGAAAAATGAAATGCCAGTTGCCGTAGTGTGCGTCTTCCGTGTATTTGATTCTGCCGTTGTCCAGCGTGTGTTGCAGTGTCCGCGCTTCATCATGATTGCCTGGCAGGCAGTAGACCGGCAGGCCAAAATTTTCCAGGTGCGAGAATATGCGACGATAGGCCGCGGGTGTACCGTCATGGACCAGGTCACCGGTGGCAAGAATCAGGTCGGCCGGCAGGTGGCGAGCGCGTACTTCTTCAGTGATGGCATTCAGTGATTGTTCGGTATTCAGTCCCAGCAGGCAACCGCTGCTGTCAGCGAACAGGTGGGTATCGGTAATTTGCAGTACCTTTATTACGCGTCCCGATTTTGGATGTTTGGAAATGCTTGTCATGAAATATCGCTCGCTACCGTGAATACATCAGCGCCCTGACTGTGTATTTTCTGTCTTCAAAATAGGCATTTTTATGCCAGTTTGTTTCGATAATACTGATTCTGAGGCCACAGTAAATTGCATATTCACAAAAAATACCTGTTTGTCATACCCGATAAGGTCTTGGTCCTGAACGATATTCTTTATGAGTACATACTATCGGTTGTGCATGGATATCCTGAAGTTACGGGAGGCCTGCATGAAGAGAAGCAGCAGGATTTTCCGCCGGTCATGCTGTCCATGCCGGGGCAGGGTGAATGCAGGGTGCTTCTGCCCCGCTTCCGGAGAACGGCTGCTAGCGGGACAGCAGCTTGTAAAATACTTTGGAATTGCGCTGATAGTTATATAGCGCCTTCTTTTGGCTGGGCAGGTCTGACTTGTCGCCGCTGACGAAGCCGCGTTCCCTGAACCAATGGGCGGTGCGCGTGGTGAGAACGACAAGCTTCTTTATGCCGGCCTGCCGGGCCCGCGCTTCTATCGCGTTCAGCAGAGCCTCGCCGCGACCGGCGTTGTGATAGTCGCTGTGCACGGCGAGACAGGCGAGCTCGGCAAGTGCCTGCTTGTCACAGGGATAGAGGGCGGCACATGCAATGATGCTGCCGTCACGTTCGGTAACGAAGAAATGGTCTATCTCCATCTCCAGCAGCTCGCGTGAACGTTTCACCAGGATGCCCTGGTCTTCCAGTGGCTTGATCAGTTCCAGTATGCCACCCACATCATCGATGGTTGCTTCACGCAGGTCTTCGTAGGCTTCAGCGGTAATCAGGGTACCGTAGCCGTCGCGGGTGAAGAGTTCCAGCAGTAACGCACCATTGCACGACCGATCCAGCAGATGTACCCGTCGAACACCATGGTGACAGGCTTGTATCGCGTGCTGCAGGTGCCGCCGGGTGGAATCTGCCAGCCGTCGTTTTGAGGCGAGCAGGGTACTCGCCTCGTTCAATGTCAGTTGCGTAAGCAGGCGGCGCCGACTGTCCTTGAGCGTATCGCCTTCTGTCATCAGTATCAGCTTGTCGGCCTGCAGTTCGCTGGCGACAGCTGTCGCAATCTCCTCGGCACTGAGATTAAAGACCTCGCCGGTTGGTGAATATCCCAGTGGTGACAGCAGCACGATGCGCTGGTCAGACAAGTGCTGCCGGATAGCGGGAGCATCGACGCGTCGTACTTCACCGGTGTGGCAATAATCGATACCGTCACGTACTCCCAGAGGTCGTGCAGTAACAAAATTACCGGAGGTGATGCCGAGGCGGGCGCCCGACATGGGCGTGTTGGCCAACCCCATGGAGAACAGCGCCTCGATCTCGACACGCACCGTGCCTGCTGCTTCCTTCACACAGGTAAGTGCAGCATCATCTGTAATCCGCAGCCCATTGGCATATTCAAAGCTGCTGCCAATTGCCTCGAGTCGTTTTTCGATCTGCGGGCGTGTACCGTGCACCAGCACCAGTTTGATGCCGAGGCTGTGCAACAGTGCAATATCATGTACCAGGTCTGCAAACTGCTCGTCGGCGACGGCTTCGCCACCAAAGGCGAGCACAAATGTGCGTCCCCGATGCGCATGGATATACGGCGCCGAATGCCGGAAACCGTCTATAAACTGCTTGTCAGCGTCTTTCTTTGCCATGGTATGTTTATAACAAGGGACCTGCCTTGACACAAACCGTATTCACCAGTTGTTTCAGAATATCGATCGTGGGAGTCAGGCGTTCCAGTGCCAGGTACTCATCCGGCTGATGCGCCTGATCAATATCGCCGGGTCCCATGACCACTGTATCCATACCGAGCTGCTTCAGGTATGGCGCTTCTGTTGCAAAGGCCGCAGCCTCCGCTGCATGGCCCGTGAGCTTCTCTGCCAGTTTTACGATGGCTGCATCTGCCGCTGTTTCCATGCCGGGTACTCCTTCAGACAGGCTCTCAAAGCGCGTCTCTATACCGGTATCCCGCAGGCTTTCCAGCACTCTATGCTGCAACTCGTCACGCAATTGCTGCGCGTCCATGCCTGGCAATGGGCGCAGGTCGATATGTAACTCACATTCAGGGCAAATACGATTGGGATTATCACCGCCGTGTATATGGCCGAGGTTGAGCGTCGGCACCGGCACGGCAAACAAGGGATCACGAAAGTTGTGCTGCAGTTCATTGCGCCATGACAGCAGCGTGTCAATGACCGTGTGCATGGCCTCCAGTGCACTGTTACCCAGTGACGGGTCGCTGGAATGGCCCGAGCGGCCTTGCAGATGTATGGACTCCATCAGTATTCCCTTGTGCATACGCACCGGCCGCAAACCGGTGGGCTCACCGATAACGGCATAGCGGGCACGTGGTCGTGCCTGCTCGACCAGCGCCCGGGCTCCCGTCATGGATGTTTCCTCATCGGCCGTGGCCAGCAGGATGAGCGGCTCTTTCAGTTTGCCGGCCTGGTATTCGCGGCTGGCCTCAAGTGCGAGCGCCAGAAAGGACTTCATATCCGAGGTGCCGAGCCCATAGAGACGTGAATCGGCCTCTGTGAGGGAGAAGGGGTCATGTGTCCACTTTCCCTCGTCATAGGGAACGGTATCCGTGTGTCCGGACAGCACCAGCCCGCCTGTCCCGCTGCCAAGTGTTGCAATCAGGTTGGCTTGCCGGGGTACACCAGGCAACGGCATGATTTCGACATGAAAGCCGCTGCTGTCGAGCCAGTTGGCCAGTAGCTCGATGACTGCAATGTTTCCCTGGTTCAGCCCCGGCTCAACACTGCTGACCGAAGGCGTACCGATCAGGTCCCGGATCATGTCCAGTAACGGAGGAAAATTGTTCATGACTGAAGTCTACTTGATATGGTGCCATTCACCACAGAGGCGAATGGCATATGATGTGTAGAGTATCCTCAACAACATACCCGATTGGCCACGGAAGCACACGGAATTACACGGAAGAAAAAATATCTTAAAAGAATGATTTCCGTGTTTTTCCGTGTGCTTCCGTGGCAAGTTATTTAAACACAAGTGCCCTGGTCTCTTCAGGGCGATACCACAACCAGTCGCGGCACCTGGGAATGAATAAAATTATTCAGTGGCTGCGGTTTGCCGTAGCTATGTCCCTGCATATAATTGACACCCATTTTGCGCAGTTCGTCAGCCAGTTCATCTGTTTCGACAAGCTCGGCGATGATTTCCTTTCCCAGCAATTGCCCCAGTTCACTGATTGCCTTGACCATGGCGTAGTCGACGGGGTCGGAAAGTATATCGCGTACAAAGACGCCATCAATCTTGAGAAAATCAACAGGCAGTTTTTTCAGGTAGGTAAACGAAGACAGGCCACTGCCGAAGTCATCCAGCGTGAAGCGAAAGCCGCAGCCACGCAATGTCAGCATGAAACTGGTTGCTGTTGTGATGTTGGCAATGGCGGCGGTTTCCGTGACCTGGAAAATGACCTGGCTGGCAGGCGCTCCAGTCTCTTCTCTGATATCGATAATGAATTTGAGCATATCCGGACTGCCAATGGTCTGCCCGGATATATTGATAGAGAGCGTGATAACCGTCTCGCTGATGGTTGTGTTTTCTGCGAGCCATCGCAGTGAATGTTCTATCACCCAGCGGTCGATGCTGGTTAGCAGGTTGTACTTCCCTGCAGCGGGCAGGAAGGTTCCTGGCCTGATAATGGCACCGTCATCATCGATCAGACGAACCAGTATCTCGAGGTGCCGGCCGGTTGCAGGTTTGCTGGCACAGGGAATGACCGGCTGGAAGTAAAGGGAAAGCTGGTTGTTTGCAATGGCCCTGTTAAGACGTGCGACCCATTGCATTTCTCCATGACGTTCCTGCAGGCGACGGTCGCCCATGTGTGCGATCTGCACCTGGTGGCGTCCGGATTCCTTCGCGATGTAACAGGCGGAGTCAGCGGCACTCATGGTGCTGGCAATATCAGTGGTGCTGTGGTCTATGGGGACGATGCCAATACTGATGCCCAGGATGAACGTGTTGTCATTCCAGGTGAACTGGAAATTATCAATCGCTGCCAGCAGGGAGTTGGCAATCTCGACGGCCTTGTGCAGCGGGCAGTTCTCAAGCAGCATACCGAATTCGTCACCGCCCAGGCGGCTCAATGTGTCGCGGTGCCGAACGGAACCGAGCAGGATCTGTGCAAGCTGTTGCAGTAATTCATCACCGGCAGCATGTCCGCAGGTATCATTTACAATCTTGAACTGGTCAAGATCCAGATACAGCAGCGCATGTGTGGCTGCCTCTGAGCGTGCCTGTGCAATGGTGCGCTCCACCCGGCGTTCAAATTCGCGCCGGTTAATCAGCCCGGTCAGTGCGTCGTGTGACGACTGGTAGGCCAGAAGCCGGTTCTTCCCGGCGATGTGCCGGAGCACCATGCGTGCGAGCAGGAGTGAGAATAACAGTGCTGCCCCGGTGAGTATCAACAGCAGATTCCGGGTGCTTGCAGTTTGGCGGCCGCTGTCGTTGAGCGTCTTCTGTAAATGCTCATGTTCGAGTTTTACCAGTTCGTCCAGCTTGCCGAGCATCAGTCCTTGCAGCCTGGCGCTATTTTCCATCGCGGAATCAATCACACTGCGCGGTGCGTCATTCATCAACAGTGCTGCGGCCTTGTCGTTTAAAACAGCTGCTGCCTTTGTTAACTGTTGCAGTTGTATGTGTATGGCAGATTCCTTCTCGTTCATGCCGGGGGTGACGAGATTTTCGGCTGCGACATGGTATTTTGTCGCATGCCCGATGAAGCGTTGATGTTCATTGCCGCGGTCAGAAAGGTCTTCCATCAGTCGCATTGTCTTAAGACTGTCTGAGCGCAAGCGTAGCGCATCGCGCATGTCGTTTGCTGCAGCTGTTTTATGATGATTGGCTTCGACCAGTTTCCCCATGCTGTTATTGATGGCATGCACCTGGTCCAGGGAAATTATTGTCAGGGAAAGGATCAAGGCCAGCACCGCGATAAAACCGAATGTAACCAGCATGCGGATGTTATCTTTCATTGATTTTTGTTGTCCCGGTCTGTGCACTATGGCTTGCGTTGCGCGCATCGCAAGCAATGATCCGTCGAGATGACGTATCAGAAGACACATCGGCATATGTAAGGGATGTCTTGAAGCGGTTCTGCGGGTGATCCGGGCGATACCCACAAGGGAACATGTCCCGAAGCAGGCCTGTCAGCCGGTCAGGTGCGTGGACAGGGTTATCCTGTCATACGGGTGCCAGGAGAGACACCCGCGTGGTGCGTGTCAGTAGTTGGCAGAAAGAACCGGATCCATGCCATAGGTGCCGCAGCGCAGATTGGAAGGTAATGCATCGTGGATGCGCTGTGGTGGGTCCAGCTTGAGGTTGTTCATGATGCGGATGAAATCATCGCGGCTGGTGTTCTTGCCGATGCGCGGATTATGTAATTTTTCCTCGATAATCGATGAAAATGAATGCCCGCCATAATCGTGCCCTGGATAAACAATGGTGTCATCCGGAAGGGCAAACAGTTTCTGCGTAATGGAATCATACAGCACGCCGGCATCGCCGGACTGAAAATCGGTACGCCCGCAATCGCGTATCAGCAGGGCGTCACCGGTAAACACGGCTCCCGGAATGAGATAACTGACATCACTGTCGGTATGTCCCGGTGTATACAGGACATCCATCTTGCTGGTGCCCAGTGGAATAAAGTCACCCCCCTTTATTTGCACGTCGGCGCATTTCGCACGGCTGTTTTCATGAACCATGACAATGGAATTAAACGTCTTTCTGAGTATGCCGGAGCCGGTCACATGATCGGCATGAACGTGCGTTTCCAGCGTGTAATTCAGCTGCAGGCCCAGTTCCCTGATCAGGTTGATGTCCCGGTTGACCTGTTCCTCTACGGGGTCAATCAGTGCAGCCTCACGGCTCTCGCGGTCCCAAACCAGGTAGCTGTAGGTCGAAGTCTCGGGGTCGAATAGTTGACGCAGTTCCATGGTGTTATCCGGTGCTATTGTGAGTGGGTCCGGTCGCTGGTGTGCAGCAGTGCAAGTGAGCCAACGTTGTGTACGGTGGTGAAGCCGCATGCTTCAAGTATGCGTCTGGCTGCACCACTGCGTTGACCGCTGGCGCAGTACAGCAATACCGGTGTTTCCTTGTCCAGTTGCTTGAATGCCCGCGTGATAACCGGAAGGGGTATATTGACCGAGCCGGGCAGTACATGTTGCTGGTGCTCTTGCGGGCTGCGTACGTCCACCAGCTGCGCACCGGCCTTGATGAGCGCTCTTGCCTCACTGCACATCAACGTTGGATAAAACATGTCATTCTCCTGACGGCTGTTGACAGGTCGGTTTGTCGAATGTCAGCGCAAACCTGCTTTAATATAAGTAAAACATAAAATAAGCAATGGCTAATATAGTATCACTAAATTATTATTTCGCAAGCTTTTTGATAGATCCTGAAAAACACATAACTTATTGAAATATATAATAATATAATATGTACAACTGCCATTTTTCTGACGGATATGTTTGCATACGCCTGGAACAGCTAGCGACGCAGGCAGTCCGGCTGTCATGGCAGCAGCCGGACTGCCTGGCACACACACAGGAAATAATGGGATTTATCCATAAACGATATTCAGACCGTGCAGGTCCCTCTGTACAATACTGTGCCCACTGAATAATCCCGCAAGGGACACGACGCCGTCCGGAGACAAACATGAGTCACAAGCTGAACAAGTACAGTGCCCGTATTACGCAACCGAAGTCACAGGGTGCCTCACAGGCGATGTTGCATGGTACCGGGCTCACAGCTGACGACATGGACAAGGCCCAGGTCGGCATCTCCAGCGTCTGGTACGAGGGCAACACCTGTAACATGCACCTCAATGACCTTGCCGCCAAAGTGAAGGAGGGTGTCGTTGCGGCCGGACTGGTGGGCATGCGCTTCAATACCATCGGTGTGAGTGACGGGATGTCCATGGGTACCGACGGCATGAGCTACTCACTGCAATCACGTGACCTGATCGCGGACTCGATCGAAACCGTGATGAGTGCGCAATGGTATGACGCCAATATCTCTCTGCCCGGTTGCGACAAGAACATGCCCGGCTGTCTGATTGCCATGGGCCGTCTGAACCGGCCATCACTGATGATCTACGGCGGCACTATCAAACCGGGACATTACCATGACATGACGCTGGATATCGTGTCGGCCTTTCAGAGCTACGGTGAGTTTATCGCCGGCAAGATCGATGAGACCACGCGCCACAATATAGTGAACCATGCCTGTCCGGGTGCGGGTGCCTGTGGGGGCATGTATACCGCCAACACCATGGCGTCTGCCATCGAGGCGATGGGAATGTCGCTGCCCTACAGTTCATCGACACCTGCAGTGGATCCGGGCAAGTTGGCGGAGTGCCTGAGCGCCGGCGCTGTCATTCGCAACCTGCTTGAGAACGACATCAAGCCCCGTGACATCATGACACGGGCTGCCTTTGAGAATGCCATGGTCATCATCATGGCCCTGGGTGGTTCAACCAATGCGGTCCTGCACTTGATTGCCATGGCCCGTGCCGTCGACGTGCCGTTGACGGTCGATGATTTCCAGGCGGTTAGCGACCGGGTGCCGTTTCTTGCCGATCTCAAGCCAAGCGGCAAATATGTCATGGAAGACCTGCACAATGTTGGCGGCACCCCGGCCGTGATGAAATACCTGCTGGAGCAGGGTTTGATCAACGGTGAGTGCCTGACGGTCACGGGCAAGACGCTGGCTGAAAACCTGCAGGACCTGCCGGGCCTGTCAGCCGGACAGGACGTCTTTCATGATATCGATGATCCTATCAAGGCATCCGGCCATATCCAGATACTCAAGGGCAATCTTGCGCCGGGCGGGTCGGTTGCCAAGATTACCGGCAAGGAGGGGCTGCAGTTTTCCGGGCCAGCGAAGGTGTATGACAGCGAGGAAGACATGCTGGCTGCGCTGGAAAAAAACCATATCGACAAGGGTGACGTCGTCGTTATTCGCTACGAGGGTCCGAAGGGTGGCCCGGGTATGCCGGAAATGCTGACGCCCACCTCTGCCATCATGGGCGCCGGTCTTGGCAATGATGTGGCATTGCTCACGGATGGTCGTTTCTCGGGAGGCTCACACGGTTTCATTATCGGGCACATTGTGCCGGAAGCACAGGAAGGCGGTCCGCTGGCACTGATCCAGGACGGTGATGTCATTACCATCGACGCGGACAGCAAGACCCTGTCAGTCGATGTCAGTGATGCCGATATGGAGCAGCGTCGCAAGGCGTGGACCATGCCGGCCTACAAGGCGACGCAGGGTACGCTGTACAAATACATTCAGTGCGTCAGGAATGCGTCCGATGGCTGCGTCACAGACGAGTGATTTATTGTTCTTTAGCCACGGAAGCACACGGAAAACACGGAAATATTTCTGCCAAGGGATTTTCTTCCGTGCTATTCCGTGTGCTTCCGTGGCAAGAATTATGCCTTTGATCGACTTGAAACAGCCCTCTAAAAGGTATCCCAGCTGGATTTCTTGCGGAAGCGGAGCTTCGGGATGATCAGCCCGATAATGATGCCCAGTAGCACCACCGCCGCGCCGACCATGAACCAGTCGCGGGCGGTACGGTCCTTGAGGCTTTCGTTTTCCTGCTGCACGATTTGCAATTGACGTTCCAGAGATACCAGCCGGCTTTTCAGGTCCTTGTTTTCAGAATCAATGGCCAGTGCGCTGGAGGCAGTGCGCTTGATCTCGGCCAGTTCCTGACTGACCGAGCGGCTTTCCCCTTCAAGATCGCCCAGGTTGTTTTCCAGCGCCTTCTTCTCATCCGTCAGCGCTGCCATGGCCGTGGTCAGTTTGCGATTTTCCAGTTCCAGTTCAGCCAGGCTCTTTTCGGCGGCGGCGAGCCGTTCGCGGGCTGCCTGTCCGTTCATGAGGAAGCGTGACAATACCCAGCCTTCCTTGCCATTACTGGCGCGCACCCTGGTGTAACCGGATTCCTTGTCGGTCTCGAGTACCTGTACCGCTGTGCCGCTGCGCAGCATGCGGGTGATGCCATAACTGGTGCCTTTGCCGCTACGCATGGTGATTTCCAGCATATCGCTGACGTAGCGGGTTTCGGCGGCAGCGTTGCCGGCAAGAATAAATACAAGGGATACCAGTAAGTATACGTTTTTCACTGCTGCTCCAGTCTGCTGCCAACCAGGTGGCGTCAAGGCGTATCTGCCAGATTTTGAGGAGAGTATTCTAGCCGATCAGGATGGCTGGCGGAAACGTGTTGCCACGGTCGCCAGTCTTGAGGTAAATATACAAAAAATCAACAGGCTAATCCGGCTGTTAAGCCGGTAAAAGGGTTAATACGTGAAAATCGATCTCGACAGGGGTCACCTGATGGATGCCCGCCAGGTGTCCTCGCCCAACTGTGATGAGCGCCCGGAGGATTGTGAGATATCCCTGGTCGTCGTGCACGGTATCAGTCTGCCACCGGGCCAGTACGGTGGCCCCGAGATTGACCATTTTTTTACCAATACACTGGATGCCAGTGCGCATTCCTACTTTGCCGAGGTGGCTGGCATGAAGGTGTCCAGCCACCTGCTGGTACGCCGTGACGGGGAACTGGTCCAGTATGTCCCGTTTCTAAAACGCGCCTGGCATGCGGGTGAATCCTGTTACCAGGGGCGTGCAGCCTGTAATGACTTTTCAATCGGTATTGAGCTGGAAGGCCAGGATGAAGAGCCCTACACCGATGCGCAGTACGAGGTATTGGCCGATGTGCTCAAGGCCCTGATTGACACCTATCCCGGCCTGTCGGCAAACAGCCTTGCCGGTCATTGTGATATCTCCCCGCAGCGCAAGACCGACCCGGGGCCGGCGTTTGACTGGCAGCGGCTACGGCAGCAACTGGCGGACATTTGAACCGCCCCGGGTTCTCCGGAGACCCGTTTGTTTGAGTCAAGCCGCCATGGCTGACTCTTCCAGTTGGCGATAATACGCCTGTTCCAACTCTGCTGGTGGCACATTGCCAATCGGTTCCAGTAGCCGCCGATGATTGAACCAGTCAACCCATTCCAGGGTGGCATATTCAACATCATCAATGTTTCGCCATGGGCCACGGCGACGGATCACCTCGGTCTTGTACAGCCCGTTGATCGTCTCTGCCAGGGCGTTATCGTACGAGTCGCCAGTGCTTCCGACCGATGACTCAATGCCCACTTCAGCCAGACGCTCCGTGTAGCGGATCGACAGGTACTGGCATCCCCGATCGCTATGGTGGACCAGACCTTCGGTTCCCGTCCGCGACCATAGCGCCTGCTCCAGTACATCCAGCACAAGATCCGTGCGCATCGAGTTGGCGACCCGCCAGCCGACAATGCGTCGGGCAAAGACATCGATGACAAAGGCTATTAATGAGCGGGCTGCTATCGATATAAATATAGGGTGTCTATACCGCAATATGCCTATCAGGAACCGGGGTCGCCGGAGGGCGTTACGTGCGTCCCGATACAGGATGTGCGTATTATTCTGAATGCGCATTTCAACCTGATGTACCAGCTTGTTTACGAGGGCAGGTAAGCGATCTGCAATAGCGGGAGAGGTTACGGGTAGTAGACCGCTAACAGGGACGAGAATTTTTGTTTTCTCTTTTGTATCGCATTACCAATATCAAGCAAGTAGCAAGCATGAGCAAGACACCAGTTCCTATTCCGGTCGATGTGTCAAAGTAGAGAATTGCTGTCACACCAGACAGGTAAAAAATCATAGGCATGGCCGTATACAGCCAATCAGTTTTCCACTTATTAGACAGGTTGAGCACAGCATCATCCCCCAAATAACTCTACTAATGCGGTGTCGGCTTGATGCATATGAACTTTAGACAGCTATCTGTCAGCGATCTGGCTATGCCGGGAGAGGGTGCGCCACCCGATACGGGCTGCTAGAGCCGCATGACACTCTGAACCTAACCCATACCATACCCCTACCTGCGACCCGCGACCTGCGATTGTGCCGTTGCTGGTACAGACTGTCATCTTATTAGCCGTCTAATTTTTGACAGCTTACTAGTAGATTTGAAGCAATTCCTGAATGGAACTTTATGATTTACACTCCGCAAAAATATACAAAGAAGAGCATGATTTATTCATGGCAGAGGGTGGTCAATGAAAAACAGGAGAAAGTTTGGCGATAGGCGGCAGAATGAAACCATGCCCGACGTTCCATTCAAGGATAGTAAATTGGTAACAGTATGGGAATGTCGCAGGAAGATACCTGACCGGCGCAAAGCTAACATTACACCTGAGAAGCCCGATCAACGCGGGCAGCGGCGAGAGCCGGGATGATTTGGAAAAGTTACAGCCCCGTCCATTGTGGCGGGGTTTCTTATGTAAAAAAACGATCTGGTAACCTGCTGCTATAATTATTATAGGAGGGTGAAAAGAAGAGAGGGCAAGCCACAGCGGTTTGCCAGAGCCATAAGGGCAACTGATAAATCACCCTTCGGACGCCTCGGCAAGCACGGTACTTGCAGGATGAGTCAGGATGGCCTGACAACTCTGAAGGTGGGGGGAGAGCCACCAGCAAGACCGCCCAACTACCGGGGCGTTTCTATATGCTGACAACAGAATCAGATTAATCTACAAGCGCTGTCGGCAGCGTCCTACAGACACTCGCCACCGCGTAAAGCTGGTTGCGCCTGCGCCCGAGGCAAGAACCGGGATGAGCTGGGAGAGGGAGCAGCTCCGTCCTAGTGGCGGGATTTCAGAATTTCCAATTGCATAGTCGCGACCGATTCATCCAGCACCAGAATAAGCCACCTGTTACGGTAACCATCACAATGATCAGCGACCAGCGCCAAGCTGTTTTAAGTCAATCATGTTGCCTCACCGATTTCTTTTGTTCAGAAGAGCTAGAAAAGAGGTGTAACACCGAGGGTTGTTGCAACCTGATAGAGGCCGAACCAGATTGCAGCAGCAATAGACCCCATTTAAGTTTTCAACAACCATCATTGATCCCCTTTTTAATTTCGAATCTGGGAATTTAAACAAACTCTGATGGGTGGTGTATTAATATACGTCAAGTAATCGACACAGCAATCGGATTTTTCTTACCCAAACTGTCGGCATTGTCCTTCAGATGCCACTGGTTCACCCGGGTTACTGTTGATGCACCCGAGGTAGACACCTGTCTGCGATTTGGCAGTGGTTGGGGGAGGGTGCACCCGATATAGCGCGATTTGAGCGCTTGACATCCTGATCCTAACCCCCATGATCGTCGCCCAGCGCGGCCTGTAGGCGCCCCCTACGGGGTCAGAATGGGCAATACTGGACATACATACAGCATGGTAAGGTATCGCCATGATTGGACCGGACACCACCAGATGCCATGCCTGCGGCAGGCGCTATGAGTTCACTAACCACAAGGACAGGTGTCCTGTCTGCTGTCCGAAGGAAGAACCGGAAGAGATGTTTGCGGATTACGAACTGTTAGACGAGGTGTATGACGATGACGACTGACACCAGAGATGGTAAAGGTCACATGCCGAAGGTCGATACAGAATTGAAGCAGAGTTAATGGTCACTGCGGTAGGGTTCCTCCTCCTTCACCTGCCGTGGTGACCATATAAGTCGCCATAATCCCCTGACTCATATCCTTTCCACCTGTAATCCTACCAACAGTGTCGGCTTTGTCTGACAGACTCCAGTAGTTCACAGGGTGATATTGTATCTGTACCCGAAGTGAAAGCTGGGAACTGTCTGTTATCTGCTATGCCGGGAGAGGTTCCAAACACTGCCACAGTAGATGGAAGTGGGGCACATTGACTGGGTAATTCTATGCGCACTTGCTGGAAACATGATGGTGGAAGAAGATTGATGCTGATGGTTATCTTTGCTGAAGGAGTTAAGCGAGTAGTAGTGTGTAGCTACAGAACTAACGACATTGTTTAAAAATCTGATTAAGGCTGGGCGTCGACCTTGGCGGCACAAAGATCGAGGGGATTGTGCTGGACGCGGAGGGTATCGAGCAGTGCCGGGAGCGAATTGCGACGCCGCAGGGTGATTACGCGGCGACGCTGGACGCGGTGGTTGCACTGGTGTCGAGACTGGAGTCTGCGGCGGGCCAACCGTGTTCGGTGGGGATCGGCATGCCGGGTTCGCTCTCCCGTGCAACCGGCCGGGTGAAGAATTCGAATTCAGTCTGTCTCAACGGGCAGCCGCTGCACCGTGAGCTTGAAACACGGCTGGACCGTCCCCTGCGCTTTGCCAATGATGCCGACTGTTTTGCCCTGTCCGAGGCAAGCGACGGCGCGGGTCGGGATGCGGCGGTGGTATTCGGTGTGATTATAGGAACCGGTACGGGGGGCGGTATCGTTGTCAACAAGCAACTGCTCTCCGGGCCCAATGGCATAGCAGGTGAGTGGGGGCATAATCCGCTGCCGTGGCCACGAGAGGAGGAATTGCCCGGACCGGCCTGCTACTGCGGACTGCAGGGATGTATCGAAACCTGGTTATCCGGTCCCGGTCTGGCACGCGATCACCGGCAACTCTACGACGTTTCCCTGGATGCACGTACCATTATCCAGTTAGCCGAACTGGGTGATGAAAAGGCCTGTAGTAGCATGCAACGCTATGCAAACCGGATGGCGCGTGCGCTGGCCAGTGTGATTAACGTACTCGATCCGGACGTGATTGTGCTGGGTGGCGGTCTCTCAAACTGCAAACGCCTGTATCAGGCCGTGATGTCGCAATGGGATGAATATGTGTTTTCCGACCGTGTGGATACCCGGCTGGTGCAGGCACAGCATGGAGACACCAGCGGCGTACGCGGTGCCGCAAGGTTGTGGCCGCTGCAATAGACGGTAGCGCTACTGCTGTTGTGCAGCGTGCTGTTGAGCAGCGATTTCCCTGAGTCGTGGAACAGCCAGTCCGGCTGCATCCGCCTGTTGCAGGGCGCGTGCCAGTCGTGCCGGTGCACTGCGGCCCATGCAGCCATGATCGGGGTCGCCTGCAAAGGCCTTCAGCATGGCGGCAATCAATTCATCTGCCTGAAACTGCTGTCCGGTGAGGGTTTCCTGTATCTGGATAACCTCGCGCGCAACCGCTTCCGCAAGTTCGCGGTGATTGGCCCAGAGTTCACTCACCGTGCCGCCAGTGACCAGTCCGGCACAGTTGGTGGTGACGATGTAGACGTTCTTGACGACCAGCTCGAACAACAGCTCGTCTTCGCTGGCGAGGATACGTGCCGGAATATCCAGGCCGGCGAGGCTGCCTTGCAGCAGTTCGGCGCCTGGACCAAACACCGGGGAGGGTATCAGTACCTTGACGTCCTGGCCTTTCTTTTTCTCAAACCAGACGGAGATGACCGTCGGATTGGTGAAGCCATATTGCTGCCAGTCGCCCGGCAGCAGCTCATTTTGCAGCAGCGCAAGTCGTGTATGCCATGCCGCCGGCATCTGTTGCAGCACCGCATGCAGGTCGTTCTCGGCAACAGCCACCAGCACCAGTTCCGGTGTGGGTAGACGTTGTGCCGTCGCTGCCAGGTCACTCTGGCGGGTCACGGGATAGACAGGGTGGCCGCTACGCAGCAGGGCGCGTGCAAAGACACTGCCCATTTCTCCAATGCCAACAACAATAACGGGTGCTTTCATGGTCAGGATCCTGCTTGTATCGATTGACGTGACGCGGGATTATAGCGTATTCAACAGGTTGATTATCATATTGTCAGCGTAACTATTCAGCACACCACAGCGTCACGGAGTCACTGAGAATTTTCATAATAAAATCGTGCGAAAACAACAAAACAGGATCTTGATACGTTGGTTTATGCTACTTACCCAAGACTTATTCACAGAACACATTCTGTGTTCTCTGTGCCTCCGTGGTGAATGGTTACATGTCATCTTCTGACAGGAAAGTTTTCTGTTTTTTATCAGGCAGTGTGTCAGGTAAGGCAGGTTTGCTGATACTGGTGCTGCTGTTAGTCCAATGGTCGGTGGTCCCTGCGCAGGCAGCCATCACCGTCACTGATGATGCCGGTCAACAGGTGCTGCTCGAGCAACCGGCGCGTCGCATTGTCAGTCTTGCTCCGTACCTCGGCGAATTGTTATTTGCCGCCGGTGCCGGCAAGGCCGTGGTCGGTGTCTCTGAATTCAGCGATTATCCCGAGGCCGCCGCCGCCGTGATACGTGTCGGTGGCGGTACCGGGCTGGACCTTGAAGCGATCCTTGCCCTGCAACCGGATCTCGTGGTGGCCTGGCAGAGTGGTAACCCGGTAAACCAGGTGGAGCGGCTCAGGTCACTGGGTCTGACCGTGTTCCTGTCCGAGCCACGCCAGTTGCTGGATGTGCCGGATACACTGTTGCGTCTTGGGCAGCTTGCGGGTACGGAAACGGTGGCGAAGGCAGCCGCCGATGGTTTTATCGCGCGCTATCGGCAGCTTGAAAAACGTTATGCGCAGCGCCCTCTGGTCAGCGTGTTTTACCAGATATGGGAGCAACCCCTGATGACGCTCAACGGCAAGCATTTGTTCACTGATGTGCTGCGTCTGTGTAGTGGCCGCAATGTGTTTGCTGAACTGCCGGCGCTGGCGCCCCAGGTCGATATCGAGGCGGTGCTGGCTGCGGACCCGGAGGTGATTGTCGTCGCGGTCGATGATCAGGATTCCTCCCTGCTGGCCGCCTGGCAGCGCTGGCCCTCTTTATCTGCGGTGCAAAACGGGCATGTCTATGCCGTCGCCCGTGATCAACTGGTGCGGCACACCCCGAGGATTCTCGAGGGTGCCGAGGAGTTGTGTGCGATCCTGGAAGGTGTGCGTAAGTAAAACCAGTGTAGGAGCGCCGTCCTCGGCGCGATTGGTTTTTATGCACCGAATCGCGGCGAGGAAGCTTCCGCATCCTGCTTACGCCCCTCACCTGCATCCCTGTAGGCGACGCCGCTCCTGCACTATTTATTGCGCCCGTGTTGCCAGAGGACATCCGGCCTGCCAGCGACCTTGTTTAAATGCCGTGCCATGACAAACAACAGGTCAGAAAGGCGATTCAGGTATTTTATTGCGTCCGGGTTCACGGCTTCGGCCCTGGACAGGCTGTGTACACGACGTTCGCAGCGCCGGCATATCGCCCGTGCAAGGTGACAGGCGGCCGCGGCGCTACAGCCACCGGGCAGGATGAATTCTTTCAATGGCGGCAGGTCAGCGTTTAATGCATCCAGCTGCTGTTCCAGCACGGTTACCCGGTCTGAGCCAATCACGCTGGCACCCGGGATACACAGCTCGCCACCCATATCGAACAGGGTGTGCTGGATATCAACGAGCGCTGACTGCAGTGTCTCGTCCAGCGGGTTGCACAGCAGTACGCCGAGTGCGCTGTTCAGTTCATCCACCGCGCCCATGGCTTCAACTCGCAGACTGTCTTTGGCGACGCGTGAACCATCACCAAGTCCGGTGCTGCCATCATCTCCGGTACGGGTGTAGATTTTTGAGAGTCGGTTCCCCATGTCAGCTATCAACCAGGCGGTATTCAACAGGTACAACGATGTCGATGGTTTGTCCCTGCAACCAGCGCGCGGCCCCGGGCAGGCTGGCGAACTGCAGGCACTGCATGGCGGCCCTGTCGAGGATGCTGTACCCGGATGATTCTGCCAGCTGCAGGTCCGTGATGGAGCCGTCTGCCTCGATGTGCAGTTCCAGCTTGACGATCCCCTGCCAGCCCTTGCGGCGCGCAATCGCGGGGTAAGTCAGTTCCCGGCTAACCAGTTCCATGACACTGCTGCGCAAATGGCGGTCCGTTTCCTCGCGCTGCAGGACAGGATTACTGGCCACTGCTGCAGCGGTGGTGGCTGTTTCGATGGCAGTTTTCGCTGGCCGGGTTTGCGCCGGACTTGCCTTGTGCACCGGGAGCGTTGCCCGGTGCTGGCGTGTTGTCATTCGGGTCACAGGTTGTTCAGCCTGCTGTGGTGGTTCTGCATTGTTGGCGGCGGCTTGTGCCGCGGTTTCGGTAGGCGGCGACGGTTGCTCGCGGCTGTCACCGGCCCGCTGTGTGATGGACAGCTGTAGCGTGTGGCCGCTATTGCCGGGTGTATAGACAGGCATCTGCCATGCAGTCAGCAGTGCCGCATGTGCGGCCACCGAGAGGCACAAAAACCAGCTGAGGTGATGAGTAATCAATGTATATTGCCGAATTCTTTTGAAGCCGTGAACAGTATAGTCCTTTCCGGCAAGGGATAGGCATTGTACACGCCCGGTGTAAAAGTGCTGCTGACGCCGTATTCGAAATATTCTTCGTTGAAGATGTTGTTGACCTCGGCGGTCATGCGCAAACCCTTGTAGACATGGCTCAGCCTGGCATCAACGGTAGTATAGGAAGGGATCTTTTTACCAAAGCTGTTTGACTGGTCATTGTCAAAGTAGCTGCTGTCGACATAGTTGATCGCGACAATCAGGTCGGTGGCTGCGCTCGGCTGCCAGGTGCCTGACAGGCTGGCCTTGTTTTTAGGTACCAGCGGCACGTTATTGCCATCGAAGGGGCCGTCGGTGAACTTTGCCCGCAGATAGCTGTAATTTCCCTGCAGGCTGACACGGTCATTGATGTCGACCGTACCGTTCAGTTCGATGCCGTAGCGTTCGGTCGGGTCCAGGTTGACGTTGGTGAAGGTCGACGGGTTGAAGTGAATCTCGTTTTTAAGGCGCATGTAGTAGGCGTTGGCGGTGCCGGAGTATCTGCCTTGCCGGTAATGTGTGCCCAGGTCGACACCGTTGCCGGTTTGCGGGTCCAGCGGTGAGAACACCCGTGTAAAGGAAGTCGGATCAATCTCGAACAGTTCATCGACTGTCGCGACGCGCGCACTGCGTGTCCACTTGAGGTAAACGGCGGTGCTGGTAATGAACTGTTTCTCTATGCCGGCTTCCAGCATGTGGACGCGGTGGCTGTCATCATAATCCGCTGCGCCGCTCTCGGATTTGTCACTTGCGCCGGGTGCATCCGGGTTGAAGCTGTCCTTGCCATCCTGACTGATCCACTGCAGGCGGGCACCCAGGTTGAGGGTGGTGTCCATCGTAATCGCGGTGGTCGAGTCGGCATAGAGGCCGGTCGATTGCTGGTCAATATGTATACGGTGAATCGGACTGTCGAGGGTGCTGCGGTTCAAGGAACGATCCGAGTCATAGTCGCTGTTGTAATAGTCCAGTCCAATAATTGTCTGTGACTGCCTGCCGAACAACTGCTGTGGTGTAACGACGCGTGGCGTGAATGACCAGGTCTTCAGGTCGGAATCAAGGTAATCAGAATACAGTCCGCCGAATAAGTAATCATCAAAAAAGGCTTTCTGGTTTTTCTTGCGATAGCCGAAGTCAATGATCGCCTCGGTCCCATTGTCCCAGTAATGGGTAAAACCCGGGTTGATGTTGTAGCCCTTCTGGTCGGCATAATCATCGGGTGTGTTGGTGCCGCGGCGATCGTTTTTCAACTGGTCGATTCCTGCAGCAGGATTGACGTTGCGCTCACCCGGCAAGTTTAGATCCTGGTCGAACCAGTCAAACTTCAGGAAGTACTGGTTGTTCTCGTGACTGTAGCGGAAATCCGAGTTGAGGTTTTTTTCATCCAGATCGTTATTGTCGCGGTAGCCGTCGCTGCTGAGAATGTGCCCGCCAACGAAGGCGGCAAATGCTCCGCTGTTGTGGCTGACATGGGCATCCAGTTGCCGCGTGTCCAGGTTGCCAAGGCCGGCCTTGATGAATGCAGAGGTGCCGGCCTTTTCCGGTTGCCGGGTGATGATGTTGATGGCGCCGCCGACGGCGCCATCACCGTAGAGGACGGCGCCACTGTTGCGGGTGATCTCGATACGCTCAATGCTTTGCAAGGGGATGGTGCCGAAGTTCACACTCGACAGGTCGACGTCATTCAGTCGCCGGCCATCCAGCAGGATCAGGGTGTTTTGTGTCGCGGCGGCACCAAAGCCGCGGATATCGACTGTTGACCCGGTACCGTTGTTGCCAAACAGGCTGCGACCGAGAACGCCGGCCTGCCGTCCCAGTAGTTCAGGCAGGGTGCGTGCGGTGCTGTTCTCGATATCCGTCGCGGTGATGATCGTGGTGTTGCCGCGTGCACGGGTGTTTGCCTGGTCCAGACGCGTGGCGGTCACAAGGATATTTTCCGGGGAACCGGTTTGTGCATTCACCGCCATGACAAACAGGCCAAGGAGTACTGCAGTGGCCAGTCTGGTAAAGCGGTTTGTCATCAGGTTCTCCATGCCGCAGCACCACCCCGTGCTGAAGACGTGTTTGCTGCGGAGAATGGATGACAGAGAGGACAATGCAACCTGCCAGCATTGCCCTCCGCAATACGGTTACGATACGTCAGGCCGGTCTCCGGGCTCACGAGCGGGTATTACCCTGATGAATCACCTTCCCGCGCAATGCGCAGTGGCATACTGATTCAGCTGGTCTCGTTTACCGTTGCGGGGGCAGCGCCGGAATTGTCATTGGGTTGACGCACCGGCTTCCCGTTTCATCCCTTGGACGAAAGTCCTTGGGACACCTGAAACTAGGCCCGCAACTCTACGGCCGGGATGGCCTGATGTCAAGAAAAGCCTGTATTTACAGGCATTCTAAATGTTTTTGCAGGTGCTTGTCTGATCGAAAAAGAGCGTCCAGTCGTGTCTGGTAATCGGTCGTTGCAAAAACGGCCTGTGAGTTTTCGGCCACCAGTTTGCGGCGTTGCTGTTCGTGTGCCAGGTAGTACCTCACCTGTTCTGCAAATTCCGGCAGTGAGTGACAAGCCACGGTTTGCCTGCCAAGCACGGTCGAGTCCATCAGTGGTTGCCAGTCACAGATCTGAAAGCCACCCGCCGCCGGGATTTCGTAATACTTCATGTTGCAGCCATTGGGGGTGTCGACGTGGTGCAGGTTCAGGGAGATCCTTGCACAGCGATACGCCTTGAGGCTGTCGGCCAGTGACAGTGCGCCATGGTGGCTGATTCCCTGGCACTGGCGCCAGCCACGCCCCCATACTGATACCGGCATGTCGAGCCGCGTATTCAGGTAACGGATCAGTGCGCAGCGTTCCGGGTAATGCGTGCCGACAAAGACCACGTCTGCCGCAAAGCGCCTGCGGTCCCGTGCAGACAGCGAACCTGCCGTGTGAAAATTCCTTGATACTCCGAACGGGAAATACACCAGTTGGTCCGGGTAGTCAGGTTTGAGGGCCTGGTAGCTGCCAAGGTAGGACACCAGCAGGGTGTCCGCAAAGCCGGCGGCCTGGTGAATGCGTGCCTGTGCCTGCCTGGTGAGGATGTCGCCCCACCAGTAAATGATCCTGAGGCCGGGTGACTGTTGGCGCGCCTGTTCGGCAGTCTGCTGGTCAAGCGTACCCTGAATGCAAAGCAGCATATCGTAGCGGGAAAGGCGCAGGGCCTGCAGCAGTTGTTGTCGATGCCGCCGTCGCCAGGCACGCTTGCGGTCTTCACCACGTCGTAGTGTCGTTGCAGCCAGTGCAACACGGTCACGCAGGGTCTTGCGGTTGTGGTAACAGCTGTCGACACGGTGACCACTCTCGCGCAGGGCAGCGGCGATGATCTCTGTCCACATGCCGCGCCAGTAAGGCCCCTCGATTAAGATATTCAACAGCGCTCGTCCGGCACAAGACTTACCCTGGCAGCCACAGCGTGCCGTGAGGTCCCGCGACGGCCAGCAGGGGGTGCTGGTAGAGGCGTTCCAGGTGGGTATGCGTCAGTACCTGGTCGGCAGTGCCCTGTGCCGTTTCACCGTCGCCAAACAACAGCAGGAAGCGGTTGCAGTAGCGGCTCGCAAGATTGATGTCATGCATGACGAACAGCAGCGCCTTGTGATCGTGCTGCGCCTGTTGCTGTAACAGCTCAAGCATGCTGATCTGGTGATGGATGTCGAGGTGGTTTGTGGGTTCATCCAGTAACTGCAATTGCGCGTTCTGTGTCAGCAGGCAGGCAATCCCCAGTCGTCGCCGTTCGCCGCCGGAGAGTGTCGTGACGATGCGTTGTTCCATGTTGTCAAGGTCAACCGCGCGCAAGGCGGCGCGCGCAATGGCGACATCCTGTTCGCTTTCCCACTGCAAGGGACCTATCCAGGGATGGCGGCCGCTGAGTACGGTTTCCATGACGCTGGCGGGGAAGGCGTCAGTATGGTCCTGGAATAACAGGCCAATATGTTGTGCGATGGTCCTGCGTGGCAGTTGTTGCAGCGACTGGTCACGCAGTTTGATATCGCCGGCGAGTGCCGGCCGCAGGCCGGCCAGCGTGTGCAGCAGCGTGGTCTTGCCGGTGCCATTACGGCCCAGTATGCAGCAGCGGTCGCCGGCATCGATGCAGAAATCCAGTGCATCACAGACGCGGGTTGCGCCGATTGACACGCTCAGTCTGCGGGTTTCAAGCAGGTGCATGGTGCGTTAACGGGCCTCGCCGTGCACGTTGCGGCCATGGTGCAGCAACAGCAGGAACAGTGGTACGCCGACCAGTGCCGTGAGTATGCCGACCGGCAGCTGTCGGGGTGCCAGCAGCGTACGTGCCAGGGTGTCGGCGATGATCAGCAGGCTGCCACCGAGTAATGCGGCCGCCGGTAACAGCAGGCGGTGATCGCGGACCCCGGCGAGACGCAGCATATGTGGCACGATGAGGCCGACAAAGCCGATGCTGCCCGCCAGGGTGACGGCGGTGGCGGTTAACAGTGATGCCAGCAGGTAGATGAAGCGACGCAGCGGTACCACGCTGATGCCCAGTGCGGCGGCTGTTTGCTCGCCCCGGGTGAAGATGTTCAGTGATCGGCCGGTAGCGATGGCCAGCAGCAGTCCGGTCACCAGTACCAGCAGGCCGCTGGCGGGCGATGACGCATAGGACAGATCGCCCATCAGCCAGAAGAGCATGCCGCGCAGCCCCTGGTCCGGGCTGAGTGCCAGCAGGAAACCGATCACGGCACCCCAGCCGGCGGCAATCACGACCCCGGTGAGCAACAGCCGGTTGGTGGTCCAGTTGCCGCTGCCATGGGACAGGCCAAATACCAGCAGCATGGAAAGCAACGCGCCGCAGAATGCCGCACTGTGCAAGCCGAGGCTGCCAAGACCCAGTAGCAGGGCAAGCAGCGCGCCGGTGGCGGCGCCACCGGAAACGCCCAGCACGTAGGGATCAGCCAGCGGGTTGCGTAACAGCACCTGCATCAATGCGCCGGCGACCGAGAGCAGGGCGCCGGTAGTGAACGCCGCCACGGCGCGAGGCCCGCGCAGTTCCATGATGACCTGTGTGGTCAGTGCATCGCCATCACCAGACAGTACTTCCAGCAGGCCGTTCCAGCCAATCGCTACACTGCCGCTCACCAGGCTGATGAGCAGGCTGGCAAGTGTCAGTAACAGCAATAAGGCAAGCAGTGTCAGTGCGCGCATGATGCCTGATACGGGGAGTTCATCGCAGGCTGATAATCGGCCAGTCATTATTGCGGGCATGCTCCTCGAGGATTTCATCGGGATCCACGGCCACCGGGTGGGTCACCCTGTTGAGCAAGGGCAGGTCATTGTGCGAGTCACTGTAGAACCAGCTGTTGTCCAGTGAATGCCGGTTTACCTTGAGCCAGTCCGACAATCGCGTCACCTTGCCATCCTGGAAGCAGGGAATACCGGATACCTTGCCTGTATACCGGTTATCAAGGATCTCTGCTTCGGTTGCGAGCAGGTGGGGTATGTCGTACAACTCGACGATCGGGCCGGTAATGAATCGATTGGTCGCGGTGATGACGACCAGGGTGTCGCCCTGCTGCCGGTGGCGGTCAATCAATGCCTGGGCCTTGGGCAACAAAATCGGGGTAATCTTCTCCTCTATGTATTGCCTGCGCCATTGCTGCAGTGTGTCGACAGGGTGCTCGGACAAGGGCTGCAGCTGAAAATCCAGAAATTCATGGATATCCAGTTCGCCCACCCGGTACTGATCATAGAAGCGCCGGTTTTCGCGTTCATAAAGCTCGCTGTCGACGATTCCCTGCTCAACCAGGAAACAGCCCCAGAGATAATCGCTGTCGCCGGCAATCAGGGTGTTGTCAAGGTCAAAAAGTGCAATGCCCACCTGTTTAACTCCTGTCGATAAAATGCCATAAAGCATACACCAACGTGAAAACAGCAGTGCCCGCACAGGTGCCCTGCTGATTGCCCCCGGCGCACAGCTATGGGAGAATGATTTTAAGAAACACTGATAGTCAAGGTTGCTTAGGTGATTGATCCAGATGGATTTAGGCCAAATGTAGGCATTATTCTTTCCAACCAGAAGGGGCAACTGTTATGGGCGCGACGCATCGGTCAGAACGCCTGGCAGTTTCCACAGGGTGGCATGCGCTCGGATGAAACACCGGCCGAGGCCATGTACCGCGAGTTGGCTGAAGAGGTTGGTTTACATTCGGAACATGTCGAGTTGATGGGTGCGACCCGTGGCTGGTTGCGCTATCGTCTGCCGCGCCAGTTTATTCGTCGCAAGAGTCGCCCGGTCTGTATCGGGCAAAAGCAGGTCTGGTTTTTGTTACGCATGTTATGTACGGACAAGTCCGTGTGCCTCGACCAGGCTGAAAAGCCCGAATTCGATCGCTGGCGCTGGGTGGATTACTGGCAACCGCTCGATGAAGTGGTTGCATTCAAGCGCAACGTCTACAGAAAAGCGCTAAACGAGCTGGCACCGCTGCTGTTTCCCGATGGTGTGCCACAGCCTGAAAAAGAATAATTTTCACGGGCCCGACTGAATGTATCCGGGTCACTCCATGTTTTGCCTGATGTTTTTATCCACCTTCAAATGCGGGTGCTGATCTTATGCTGGAAATCCTGCGGCGAATTATTCAGGAAGTAAATTCGGCCCCTGATCTCGATCAGGCACTGAACATTATCGTGCAGCGCGTGCGTGAGTCTGTGGGTGTGGATGTTGCCTCGGTTTACCTGAAAGACATCGAGCACGAACAATATGTCCTCAGTGCCACGGAAGGCCTGAGAAAGAATGCGGTTGGGCGTGTGCGTTTCGATCTGGGTCAAGGGCTGGTGGGCATGGTGGGTGAGCGCGAAGAGCCGGTCAATATTGAAGATGCATCCAGTCATCCGCGCTATCGATTTGCCAGTGAGACGGGCGAAAACCCCTATCATGCCTTTCTCGGTGTGCCCATCATCCAGTACGGTACCGTGCTCGGGGTGCTGGTCGTCAGGCAGCGCGAGCATCGCCGTTTTGCGGAACAGGAGGAGGCCTTTCTGGTTACCCTGGCCGCGCAACTGGCCGGTGCCATTACGCATGCCGGTGCCAGTGGCGATATTTCCCACGCGCTGCAGGCGAGCGCGGAAGTTTCGGCTATCCTGAACGGCTTGCCGGGGGCGCCGGGAATTGCCGCGGGACAGGCACTGGTGGTCTATCCACCGGCCAATCTGGAGGTGATTCCGGATCGTGTCATTACGGATATCGATGCGGAGATCGAAAGCTTCCGGGCCGCAGTCAATGCTGTGCAGGATGACATGCGTGATTACGCCAATCGCATGTCTTCTGTTCTGCCGGCGGAAGAACTGGCACTGTTTGATGCATTGTTGATGATGCTGGGTGGCGACAGCCTCATGGGTGAAACCGTTGAACGCATCCGGGCCGGTAACTGGGCAGCCGGTGCATTGCGCGAAACTATCGGGCAGCACGTGAGGGTATTCGAGTCCATGGAGGATTCCTATATGCGTGAACGCGCCAGCGATATTCGTGACCTTGGGCGCAGGATCCTGACCCGTATCCAGAGTGATGTGCCAGGCAACAAGGTGTTCTATCCGCAGACCATCCTGGTGGGAGAGGAGATCAGCGTCGGGCAGCTTGCGGAAATACCGGTCGAGAATCTTGCGGGTATTGTTTCGGCCAGTGGATCAAGTTCCTCGCACGTGGCGATCCTGGCACATGCCATGGGTGTACCTGCTGTCATGGGTGTTGCCGACATGCCTGTCGGTCGTCTCGACGGGCAGATGATTATCGCTGATGGCTACCGGGGTGACGTGTTTATCAATCCGTCGGAGCTGGTACGCCGTGAATACCTGCGTTTGCAGACGGAAGAGACGGAACTCACGGAAGTCCTGAAGAATATTTCCGAACAGCCTTCTGTTACCCCGGACGGCGTGAATATCCCCCTGTACCTGAATATCGGTCTGCTATCGAGCGTCGAGAACGAGTTGCACGCTAACGGTGACGGTGTCGGTCTGTATCGTACCGAGATACCGTTCCTGATGCAGGACCGGTTTCCAGGTGAAGAGCTGCAGCTGCGTATTTATCGCAAGGCGCTGGAAGCCTTTGCGCCACGGCCGGTCTCCCTGCGTACCCTCGATGTGGGCGGTGACAAGAGTCTCCCCTATTTCCCGGTGACGGAAGACAATCCCTTTCTGGGCTGGCGCGGCATTCGTATTTCACTGGATCATCCCGAGATCTTTCTGACCCAGATACGCGCCATGCTGCGTGCCAGTGTCGACTTGAACAACCTGACCATTCTGCTACCCATGATATCCACGGTGACGGAGCTGGATCAGGCCTTGTTGCTCATTAATCAGGCACAGGGTGAACTGCTGGAGGAAGGTGAACCCGTGGTACGGCCACCGGTGGGCATCATGATCGAGGTGCCCTCCGCGGTGTACCAGGTCAGTGCCATGGCAAAACGTGTCGACTTCTTTTCAATTGGTACCAACGATCTGACCCAGTACCTGCTGGCCGTGGACCGCAACAATACCCGCGTTGCCGGTTTGTACCAGACGCTGCACCCGGCCGTGCTGGGGGCCATCAAGCAGGTTATCGATCAGGCGCACATACTGGGTAAACCGGTGAGTGTCTGTGGTGAAATGGCCGGTGACCCGGCGGCTGTGCTTGCCTTGATGGGGCTGGGCGTGAACAGCCTGAGCATGAGTGCCAGTAATCTGCCCCGTGTGAAATGGGTGATTCGCAGCTTTACACAGGATGAAGCCAGGGACCTGCTGCAGCAGGCATGGTTGCTGGAAGAACCGCGCGCGATTCGGGAACTGTATAACAGCGTGCTGGAGCAGGGTGGTCTGGGTGGCCTGATTCGCCCCGGTAATTGATTGCCAACGTGTATGGGTGCTTGTTAATTAGAATACCATGATATAGGATTATTCTAAATTTCTACAATTACCTTGAGCGAGGATGGTCTGATGGCAAGTTATCGTAAGTACCTGATTTTATTTGCAGGAATTATTGCATTTTCCGCCAACGCCGCTGATTGGCAGCCGTTGCCGGAAGCCGCGCCTGCCCCGGCGGATAACCCGACCACGGCCGCGAAGGTCGAACTGGGCCGCATGCTGTTCATGGATCCACGCTTTTCCTCAACCGGCACTGTGTCCTGTAATTCATGCCACAACGTGATGCTCGGTGGTGAAGATAACCGGCCGGTCTCCATGGGCGTGCATGGCAAGACCGGTGGGCGCAGCTCGCCGACGGTGTGGAACTCGGGTTTCAGTTCTGTCCAGTTCTGGGATGGCCGTGCGGCTTCCCTGGAAGAGCAGGCGAAAGGCCCGGTCACCAATCCGATTGAGATGGGCATGGGCGAACTTGAAGAGGCCATGAACAGGTTACGTGACATCCCGGGTTACAAGCCCTATTTTGAGAAAGCTTTTGGCAAGGACAATCCGATGACGGTTGATAATGCTGCAAAGGCCGTTGCTGCCTATGAGCGCACCCTGATCACGCCGAACAGTCCCTATGACCTTTACGTAAAGGGTGACAAGAAGGCGCTCACAGCACAGCAGGTGCGGGGGATGGAGAGTTTCGCGAGTGTCGGTTGTACTGGCTGCCACTCCGGCCCGGCCTTTAATGGCCCGGCCATGGAGGCTGGCACCGGGTTCTATATGAAAGCGCCGACCTTTACGGATAACGACTACGCCAAGCAGTATAAGTTAACCGAGGATACCGGACGTTTCATGGTGACCAATAATGAAGCCGACAAACATCTGTGGAAGGTACCGACGTTGCGCAATATTTCCATCACTGCCCCGTATTTTCATAACGGTGCCGTTCCCACACTGGATGAAGCCGTGCGTGTCATGGGCAAGGTCCAGCTAAACCAGGACCTGACAGATGATCAGGTAGCGGATATCGTTGCTTTCCTTGACGCGTTGACCGGTGAATTCCCGGAACAGCCGCTGCCGCAATTGCCGCCGACGCCAGGTCGTTCGATCGTTAAGTAAGCCACTGTTATGTTCTGTCCCTGCAGCACATGAAGACCTTCATGTGCTGCAGGGCTGTTTGCAAGCTCCGGAATTTCAATCAATTATTCGTGAGTGATGGCATAGCCGGCAGATGCCCCGTCACTGCAAGGGTAGTATCCGGAACCATCTGGCCTTATATTGTCTCTAAACAGACAGCGTGATTTATGATCACACCCACTTTGGAGATAGACATGTCACAGACAACAAACAGTTTTTCGATGGAACTTGCCGCAACCGAACTGGCACTGACGGCCGCGGCACGCGAGAAGATGCTGGAATTGTTCAGTCAGGTCGAGGATGACGATCTCAAGGCGATACGTGTTTTTGTATCCGGTGGCGGTTGCGGTGGCATGGGTTATGGCATGACGTTTACCGATACACAATCCGAATACGATTGCGTGCGTAAGGAAGAGGGATTCGATGTCTATGTTGACGCCGTTGCACTGAATTTTCTCCGCGGCGTTGAGATTGATTACGTCGAGAAACCAACCGGTGCCAGCTTCGTCTTCAACAACGCATTCGCCATCACCGGCGGTTCCGGCACCTGTGGTGCCTGTGGTGCGGCCGGCGGAGGTTGTGGCTAACCATCATTCCCGGAAGGCGCACTCGCGCCTTCTGCTGATTGCACCCCCTAACAGTTATCGTACTGTTGCCTATCTTGAATCTGCCCGCCAGCAGGGGGTGGACGTACTGGTTGCATCCGAGGGTAAACATTCACTGGTCGGTGACATAGCCGCCGGCCTGCATGTGGATCTGTCGGCGCCTGCTGCGCTGGATATTCTGCTTGAAGCGGCCCGTGACCGACCGTTCAGTGGTGTCGTCGCGACGGATGATACGACGGTAGAACTGGGTAGCCGTATCGCGCAGGCACTGGCGTTGCCACACAATGAACCTCAGGCGGCGCGCAACTCGCGTTACAAGGATTTGTCGCGACAGGCACTGGCGGCTGCCGGTGTCCCGGTACCGGAATTTCGCGTCGTCAATCTGCGCGGCGATGTCGCCGCCCAGTGTGCCTCCATCAGCTATCCGTGCGTGGTGAAGCCGTTGTCGCTGTCTGCGAGTCGTGGCGTCATACGCGCGGACAATCCGGATCAACTGCTGTCTGCGTGTGCACGCGTTGAGGCCATTGTTGCCACCGAGGTCACGAGTGATGCCTGGCTGCGCACGCATGTACTGGTGGAAGGTTATATCAGCGGGCCGGAGGTGGCGCTTGAAGGCCTGTTGCAGCAGGGCGAACTGGAGGTGCTGGCGATCTTCGACAAGCCGGACCCGCTGCTGGGTCCGTATTTTGAAGAGACCTATTATGTGACCCCGTCACGCCACAACGCGGACCTGCAGCAGCAGATCGTGGCGTCCGTGGAGGCCGCCTGTGCAGGCCTTGGCCTGCGCGAGGGACCGGTGCACGCCGAGGTGCGGCTGGCAGAGGACGGCTGTGTCATTATCGAGGTTGCCAGCCGTACCATCGGTGGTGAATGTGCGCGGCTGCTGAGGTTTGGTACCGGTTACAGCCTGGAGGCGCTGGTGATTGCACATGCGGTTGGACAGCCATTGACCATCAGGCCACCTGCGGGTGCCGCCGGGGTGCTGATGATCCCGATTCAGGAGGCGGGCATCCTGCGCCGTATCGAGGGCATCACCGCGGCACGTGCCGTGCCCTTTATCGAGGATATCCTGATTAGTATCCGTGAGGGTTATGAACTGGTACCGCTGCCGGAAGGCAGCAGTTACCTGGGGTTCATGTTTGCAAGCGCAGCGACACCGGAACAGGTGGAAACAGCACTGCGTACTGCGCATGACCACCTGACCGTGGTGGTTGGTCCCCTGTTAAAGATCGAGGACAGGCGTCCGCATCAGGCTTGAGGTGTGCAGCGCGACGGCTGCGACACATTAACCGGCTACTTCTTGGCGCCCGGCGCCTGGAACCCGGAGGGGACGGAACCAAAGTCGCCTTCACCAAACAAAAAACCCACCATGTGTTTCTCGATAAGTTCGATGCTGCCGGTGTCGGCGGTATTCAGGCCATTCTCGTTGATAATCATGGTAAGGCGCTCCAGCCACTGTTTCCAGCCCTCGGCCGACACGTTTTCGTAGATCCGTTCTCCCAGTGATCCCGGGTGTGGTTGTTGCTCCAGGCCCTCGGCTTCACGCTTCAGGACAACACAGTTGACGATACGGCTCATGCAGGGATCCCTCGTAAAAATAGTAGGCGAATGTCTTATTGTACCGATTATCCCGGCGGGATTCCTGTCTGATCTGTCAGGTTTGAGGTGCTCATATCACGGGCTCGTCGTGGCAGGGCTGGTTTGGGTAGCCGCCAGCATCGCAAGGATATCCTTGCGCAAGGCAGCTATATTCATTTCACCCGTGTGTTGGTAAGTAATCCGGCCATCCGGGCCAATCAGGAACGAGGTTGGTGTCAGGCGAACATTGCCAAAGGCACGCGCGGCATCAGCCTGAATATCGAGTGCGACGGGATAGGGGATGTTGCGTGCCTTGCGCAGTGCCAGCACCCGGTTTGGCGGATCATAGTCCATGGCAATGCCGATGATCTCCAGCCCTTGCGGGGCAAGTTCGTCATAGAGCCCAATCAGGTGCGGTATCTCACTGACACAGCTGTTGCAGGTGGTTGCCCAGAAGGTGACCAGCACGGGCCTGCCATGCAGGCTGGCAAGCTGCAGTTCTTTACCGTCAAGGGTCATCAGGCCGATGTCCGGCGCGGTCTTCAGCGCGACGGGAGCCAGCCAGAGATAAGCGAGGGTTGCCATGATCGCAACTGCACACAGCGTAATCAGCATTCCCCGCAATTTCATGGTCGGGTGTCAGGTGTTGAGGCAGGGGGCGGTAGCTTGTCCTGTGTCTCTGCTGCTGTGTGGTTACCCAGCTTGCGTCCGATGAAGCCAAATAGCTTTCTGATGCCGCGCCACAGTTTCGGTAATGCCCAGATCATGAAGAGGATAAACAGGATCAGCAGCACGATAAACAGGACCGGGTGATAAAGCGCCGTCCAGAGTCCAAGGATGACGGCCACATCCTCGCCCACGGACGCAAACCAGTTGGAGACCGGCTCCGGTGAAGTATTGATCAGTACCCGGGATCCGGCCTTGGTTGCGTGGGTGCCGGCTGTCAGTGTGCCCCCGGCGATGCCGGCTGCCAGTTGCGCAGCCGGGCCGACATCGCCAATCGCGCCGGCAGCCAGTATGGCGCCGGCGGGGATACGGATAAAGGTCGAGATGCTGTCCCAGCCACTATCAATACCGGGCACCTTGTCGGTGAAGAACTCGACGAAATACATAAAACCGGCGGCCGCCAGAACCATCGGATCGCTCAGGATCTGCAACTCGGCGGGTAACACCATATTACCGGTGGCACCCATCACGCCCAGCATCAGGATGGCGGCATACAGGTTGATGCCGCTGGCCCAGGCTACACCCATGGTGAGTGCGATTGTTTGCGCGATATCCATCAGTTCCGTGTGCTGTCAGGTTGATCCGGCTGTTGGTAATATGAACTCTATTCTATCAATTTTCCTTACGCTGCCGGGAATATCCTTATGTTACGTAATGCCTTTATTGTATTTCTGCTGGGATGGGTGAGCTGGTTCTGGATCGACAAACCGCCACCGGATCAGCAACGCCTGCCGGAAGTAAGTGACAGCCTGGTCGAAAACTTCCAGACGGCTTTCAACATCCTCAAGGCAGGTTATCCGGAGGTGGCCTTTGTGTTTATCTGGAATGCGCACTACCTGCTGCTTTCCATCGCAGGCGGGGTGTTGCTGTCGATCAGTATCGGGGCAGTGTCTGATGCCTTTTCGCGGCGTCGCATGCGCCGGCTCATCATGCCGCCTGCCCCGGTTGCGCGCAGGACCGACGACAAGGCCAACCCGCCGGAGCAGCCGCCTGCACCGACGGACGGGCCATCCTCTAGTGGGTAATGAGCGGGTCCAGGGTGCCGGCCTGTTCGATCCATTGGCTGACGGCCTTCTCCGCTGGCAGGGCACGTGTCAGCTTCCGGGTCTCGTTGACCTCGGCCATTTTTGCCGCAAGGTTGGCGGCATTGCGATTACGCAGTTCCTTGACGGTGTCCACACCGGCCGCTTCCAGCAGCTCGGAATATTCGGAGCCGACACCGGAGATGCGCATCAGGTCGGCTATGTTGGCCCATTTCAATAACTGGCCCTCGCTAACACCGGTTTTCTCCGCCGTGGCCTTGCGCCCCCTGGCATCACAACACAGTTTCAGCAGGTCGTCGGTGGTGCTGATGTCGGCCGCAGCCAGTTTTTCACTGTAGGCGGGGCCGATGCCCTCGATTTCCTCGATCTTGTATCCCATTATCCGTGTCTCCTTGCTGTTTGATTATCATTGGCAGAACAGATTAAACGCAATAGATGCGATATGATTCAAGCCGTACCGGGACTGTTGTGTCCAGGTGTTACATGAAAATCAGGGGGCAGAAATGTACAAGACACAGGAGGACCTGGAACGGGTGATTGCGCGGATGCAGGTGATCCAGCGCGCCATCAAGTCATCCGGTCAGCCCGCTTCCATGTTCGAACTGCAGGAGTTAAAAGATCTGGGCAGGGAATACGCGCGCATCATCGATGACCTTGCAGAGTTACCCGCCGGCCCGCCACAGGCCTGACGTACAGACAGGAGCCTTCATAATCATGCAAGAGGATCCGGGTATTTTTATCGGCAAGGGTGAGCAACCTGTCTACCTGTTGCCACGTCTTGCCAACCGCCACGGCCTGATTGCCGGCGCAACCGGTACCGGCAAGACCGTTTCGCTGCAGGTGCTGGCTGAAGACTTTTCGCGTCGCGGCGTGCCCGTCTTTATGGCGGATGTGAAGGGCGATCTCTCGGGAATCAGCCAGGCTGGCAAGGAACACCCGAAGTTGCGGGAACGTGCCGAAGTGATTGGCCTGGAAGATTACTCGTTGGAGGCATTCCCGGTGGTTTTCTGGGACCTGTTCGGGAAACAGGGCCACCGGCTGCGTGCCACGGTATCGGAAATGGGGCCGCTGCTGCTGGCGCGCATGCTGGGGCTGAATGATACCCAGGAAGGTGTGCTCTATGCGGTCTTCAAGATTGCGGACGACGAGGGCATGCTGTTGCTCGATATGAAGGACCTGCGGGCGTTGCTCACCTTTGCCGGCGAAAATGCCAGGACGTTAAGGCTGGAGTACGGCAACATTTCCGGTGCCTCGGTGGGCGCCATCCAGCGACGCCTGCTGGTACTGGAACAGGAAGGTGCCAAACAGTTCATGGGTGAGCCGGCACTGGACCTGTTCGACTTCATGCGCACGGCTGCGAACGGTTACGGCAATGTCAATATCCTGGCCGCGGACCAGTTGATGCAGACGCCGAAGCTGTATGCGACATTTTTACTGTGGCTGCTGTCGGAACTGTTTGAGGAATTACCGGAAGTCGGTGATCCGGACAAGCCGCGCCTGGTGTTCTTCTTTGACGAGGCCCACCTGCTGTTCAAGGATGCACCCCGGGCACTGATTGAAAAGATCGAGCAGGTGGTGCGCCTGATCCGCTCCAAGGGTGTCGGTGTCTATTTCGTCACCCAGAACCCGCTGGATATTCCCGATACCATTCTCGGGCAGCTGGGTAACCGCATTCAGCATGCCCTGCGTGCCTATACGCCGCGCGAGCAGAAGGCGGTACGTGCAGCGGCGACGACCTTCCGCGAGAATCCTGCATTCGATGCGGCTGACGCTATCAAGGAACTGGGAGTCGGTGAGGCATTGGTATCCACACTGGGCGGTAAAGGTATCCCCGGGATGGTTGAACGCACCCTGATTCGACCGCCGGCCTCGCGTCTTGGTCCGGCAACACGGGCAGAGCGACAGGCCGTCATGGACGAGAGCCCCTTCAGCGGCCGCTACGATCAGGCGGTTGACCGGCACTCGGCCTATGAGATGCTCAAGGAGCGCGCTGACAAGGTGGCACAGTCGCAAGTTGACAAGAAGGCTGCGCCCAGGCCCGGTAGCAACCGCCAGGGCGTCGTAGAAGCGATGGTCAAGAGCATCGTACGTTCACTGGGCACCTCGCTTGGCCACGCAATCTCGCGCGGTGTGCTGGGCTCGATCCTGAAGGGTTGAGCGTTGCGCATCGCATACTGATATCCGCTTGTCCAGGAACAGGTATCGACCCCTGCTTCGAAGCCGTCTGTTGCCGGTGCTGGTGGTACTGGGGCTGGCGCTCTACCAGTACTACCATGTCGAGCGTGACCGGGTTGATGACGGTCTCAATGGTGCAGACGATAGCGTACAGCTGGCGTATGCGGCACGGCGCTCCGGCGTTTGGCTTGAGACCAGCGGTCGTGTCGTACGTGTTTTGAGAGATGATCATGAGGGGTCACGCCACCAGAAATTTATCCTCGAACTCGAGGACGGCCACAGCCTGCTGGTTGCCCATAATATCGATCTCGCGAGGCGCATACCGGCGCGGCAGGGCTTGTCCATGACACTGCGCGGTCGCTATGAATGGAATGATCGTGGCGGCGTGATTCACTGGACGCATCATGATCCCGAGGGTTATCAACAAGGAGGCTGGATAATGATTGACGGGACGCGTTATGAGTAATGCGCTCGCCACGTGTACATCATGTTACCCTTCAGTTTTAGGGCATTGCCACTGCCCAGTATCAAAAAAAGGTGAACAGCATGGATAACAAGCTTGAAGAGTATTACCGGCAGATCATAGAGGGTGTTGGCGAAGATCCGGATCGGGAAGGTCTGGAGAAAACACCCGAGCGCGCCGCCAAAGCGATGCAATACCTGACGCGCGGTTACCAGCAATCTGTCGACGAGGTCGTTAATAACGCCATTTTCGAATCCGACAACGACCAGATGATCCTGGTGAAGGATATCGAGCTGTACTCCCTGTGCGAGCATCATCTGTTGCCGTTTATCGGTAAATGTCATGTCGCCTATATCCCCACCGGCAAGGTGATTGGTCTCTCCAAGATCGCACGCATCGTCGACATGTATGCGCGGCGTTTACAGATTCAGGAAAACCTGACCAAGCAGATTGCGGATACCCTGATGGATGCAATAGAACCGGCCGGTGTCGGTGTGATTATCGAGGCCCAGCACCTGTGCATGATGATGCGTGGTGTAGAAAAGCAGAATTCGAAAATGACGACCTCGATGATGCTTGGTACTTTCCTCAACCATGACCGCACCCGTTCCGAGTTTCTGCAGCTGGTCAGGGACTGACGCCGCTCCTGCACCCGGATTTACTGCGGATCAGTGCACACGGTAGCTGCGGTCAATATCCTCGCGTGTCAGCACACCGTAAATCCGGCTGATTCCCGGGATGGTGTGTCGTGTCACATAGAGTGCCTCGGCCTCATTGCTGTTGAGTATGCCAAGCGCTTCCTGCAGGCTGGCCTGAAAATCAACGGCGGTTATTTCTTTGCGTTCCGCGGGTATATCCAGCAGTGAGTATTCTTCCTGCTCCGGGTGATCCTGCATCTGTCGTGCCAGGTTGGCGGCCGGCATGATGGCAACGGCTTGTCGCTCCCGGGTAATCAGTATCCAGCGAGGTTCGCTTGCCAGTGCCCCCAGTGCGCTTTGATGGTCAACTACCTCGGGTAACGATTCAAAACGGCGTTCCATGACGCTGGCCACGCCAATACGTCGTAATTCCTGGGCCAGGGGCGTGGCGCGGTAATCCAGACCGCGTGCCTTCATGAGCACAAGATAGACCGACTCCTTGCCAAACACTTCCCGGCTGACGAGTACGGCGGCAATCAATGCCAGCATACCTGGCAGGATGATATGCGGATTGGCGGTGAGTTCCAGCAGGGCCGTGAGTGCGGCGAGTGGTGCCTGCAGCGTTGCACCCATCATGGTGCACATGCCAATCAGCGCATAGAAGGCAGGGGAGGCGATTTCACCCGGCAGCCAGATGTCGGCCATGATACCTGTGGCGCCACCGGCCAGGGCGCCAATCACCAGGGTGGGTCCGATCAGGCCACCCGGCAGACCCAGGCCAAGCCCCACTGCACTGGCTACGATCTTGGCAATGGTGATGACAATCAATATCGACAGCGCAAGCTCCCCCAGCAATGCCTGGTTGACGGTGTCGTAACCGATTCCCATGACCTCCGGTATCGCGATGCCAATCAGGCCGACAACACCGCCACCCAGGGTGCAGCGAATCCAGATTGGCCAGCCCTTCGACAGCGTGGTCGAGCGTTGCATTAAATGGATAAACAGCGCGGCAATGCCTCCCAGCGTAAGCCCCATGATGATGACATAGGGCAGTTCCAGTAAAGATCCCAGCTGCATGGGCGGGATTACAAACACCTGTTCACTGCCGTATACCAGCCGCGTCAACGTGGTTGCGGTGACCGCGGACAGAATTACCGGTGCGAAGCTCACCACCGAGTATTCCATCATCACGACTTCCATGGAGAAGATGACGCCTGCCAGTGGTGTATTGAAGGAGGCTGAAATTGCGGCGGCAATACCACAGGCGGCCAGTGTTCTCAGGCTGTTGTTGGGCAGGCGCAGCCATTCACCGATCTGGCTGCCACTGGTGGCACCAAGATGTACGCTGGGACCTTCGCGGCCGACAGAGTGACCACTGACAATGCTCAGTGCAGCACCAAAAAACTGTGCCACGGCATTGCGAAGCGGTAGCCTGCCCTGGTGGTAGGCGAGTCGTTCCATGACATGCACGACACCTGTCTCGCGGGTCTCCTGTTTCAGGAATTGCCAGATCAGGCCAATGATCAAGCCTCCGGCAAGCGGCAGCAGCAAGCGGGGCAGGTGGTCGAGTCCCTCGTAATTCTCGATATTGCCGCCCGGCAGCAGTATGCCCTGCGATGATTCCACCAGTAAACGGAAAGCAATGATGACGCCACCCGACAGCAGGCCCACCGGGATGGACAGCATGGACAGTTGTCGCAGGGCATCCAGGCTGGAGACGCTCAGCCCGAGATTGTCCAGCCATTGATTCCAGCGATCCTTGAACACGGTTTGTTCCTTGTGATTTGGGTTGCAGGCTGATGCTGCGCCGCAGATGCGTGCCTTTCAGGTTGCTATTGTAGAATGAAAGGACAGGGGATGGTGTACTATCTGCGGATTGCAAGCATAACCATTAAACAGGTGAATTACGCATGATCAAGGTGGGTGTGGTAGGTGGAACCGGCTATACCGGTGTCGAATTGTTGCGTTTGCTGGCAGGCCATCCGGAGTCAGAACTGGCGGTCATTACGTCGCGTTCCGAGGCCGGTCAGGACGTGGCAGACATGTTCCCGAATCTTCGTGGGCATCTCGACATGGCCTTCTCGGTGCCTGAAATCGGGCAATTGACTGACTGTGACCTGGTGTTTTTTGCCACGCCCAATGGAACAGCCATGACCATGGTGCCGCAGTTGCTGGAAGCCGGGGTCCGGGTTGTCGATCTGGCGGCAGATTTTCGCCTGCAGCAGGTGGAAGAATGGCAACAGTGGTATGGCATGGAGCATGTGTGTCCGGAGTACCTGCAACAGGCGGTTTACGGCTTGCCCGAGGTCAACCGCGGGCTGATTGCACAGGCAAGACTGGTGGCCAATCCTGGCTGTTACCCAACCGCGGTACAACTGGGTTTCCTGCCGCTGCTGGAGGAAGGGCTGGTAGAGGCGGGTCACCTGATTGCGGATGCCAAGTCCGGTGTCAGCGGCGCGGGTCGCAAGGCAACAACGGCCACGTTGCTGTGTGAGGCCAGTGAGAATTTCAAGGCCTATGCCGTGCCCGGGCACCGGCATTTGCCGGAAATTCGCCAGGGATTGCAGCAGGCGGCGGGAAAACCGGTTGGCTTGACCTTTGTACCGCATTTAACGCCCATGATTCGCGGCATTCATGCCACGCTGTATGCGCAGCTGCTGGATGCTGACCGTGACCTGCAGGCATTGTTCGAGGCGCGCTACAGCGATGAACCGTTCGTTGATGTCTTACCCGCCGGTTCCCATCCGGAGACGCGCAGTGTGCGCGGAGCAAATCACTGCCGTATTGCCATTCACCGTCCACAGCAGGGCGATACTGTTGTGGTGCTCTCCGTTATCGATAACCTGGTCAAGGGCGCTGCCGGACAGGCACTGCAGAACATGAATATCATGTTCGGGCTGGACGAAAATACAGGCTTGTCGAATGTGGCGTTATTGCCCTGATCCGCTTTTATCTTGCCTGTTTTGTGATCTGTTCCCGGTCATGCGCCTGAGCACTTGGCATACTACTTTTGGTGGTTGTTGTGTGGAATAACCTGCGCTTTCGTATCATGGTGATCGCTGCAGTTGGCATTGCACTCTATGCCGGCTGGTGGCTCTACGATCTTGGCAAGGTGCGTGGTGTCATCGAGTTAAAGTCATTGCGAACACAGTACTCAGTGCAGGAGAAGCTCACCAGGAAGCTCACGAAGGACAACAAGCTGTTGCGTGAACGGGTCGCGATTCTGGAACGTTCCAGCCAGATTGACCAGCAGGCCGCGCAGGATGTGAAGTCTGACCTCGGACAACTGGAAATGGAACTGCAGGCCGCACGCGAGGAAATTGAATTCTATCGCGGCATCGTGGCTCCGGGTGATGTGCAGTCAGGTTTGCGCATTCACCGCTTTACACTCGAAAGTGGTACCGGTGCCGGTGAGTATCACTACGATCTGGTACTGACACAGTTAAAACGCAACGACCGTTTGGCCACCGGCGTGGTGGACTGGAAAATAGCCGGCTTGATGCTGGGAGAACCGGGCGAGCTGGCGCTTGCCGGAGTTACCAACCCGGCCGTCAAACAGCTCAAGTTTCGTTTTCGCTACTTTCAGGAGCTTGCCGGCACGATTACGTTGCCGTATGGATTTGAACCTGAAAAGGTGATTTTGGATGTCATACCCGAGGGCAAGGGCAAGCCGCCATCGGTCAAACAGACATTTGACTGGTACGTGTCGGCTCCCTAGCGACAGGAGAATGAATATGCTGGGTCAAGGCAAGAAACGGAAAAATGCGAATGCGCGGGTGGACACCATCATCGGGCAACAGACACGGATTGAGGGTGATGTCCATTTCACCGGTGGACTGCTTGTGGATGGCAAGATAAAGGGTGGTGTCATTGCCGAGGCAGGTTCGTCGTCCGTCCTCACTGTCAGCGAACATGGCAGTATCGAGGGCGATGTGCGGGTGCCAATCGTTATTCTGAACGGTACAGTCACTGGCGATGTTCGTTCTGAAGAGCACATCGAACTGGCCGCCAAGGCCAGAGTTGATGGCGACGTTTATTACAAGCTGATTGAAATGTCGATGGGTGCGGCAGTCAATGGCAGTCTGGTGCACCGTTCTGAAGCCGATGCTTCGGTGCTGGCATTTGACCGTGAAGCGGTTGAATCAGGCACCCTCCCGGAGTGAATACTTGACCATTTTACTCGGGAAATGACATAATTTTCGATCAATACAATGTCTGATGCAAGAGGCAGAAATTCCATGAGTGAAGCAGCAACCCAGATGAGCGTTCAAGTCACCTTTAGCGACGCCGCCGCCAAAAAGGTCAAGTCACTGATTGATGAGGAAAATAATCCGAATCTCAAGTTGCGGATCTATATTTCGGGTGGCGGGTGCTCCGGTTTCCAGTACGGTTTCTCATTCGATGAAAAGGTGGGTGATGGCGATGTGACCGTTGAGAATGACGGCGTGTCTCTGGTCATTGATCCGATGAGTTATCAATACCTTATTGGTGCCGAGGTTGATTACACCGAGGGCCTGGAAGGGGCGCAGTTCGTGGTGAATAATCCGAATGCCACCACGACGTGCGGATGCGGTTCCTCATTTTCAGTCTGATTAACGCTATAATTCGTGTTCAAGGAGGGGGCTTAATCGCCCCCTTTGTATTTTTCGCAGCATGAATTCCGTTTCTGGTGCGAATGATGTCAATTAACGACATGGCCAACAGGGCGTCTGATTTCTAAAAGGTGTGCTATGAATGAATATCAACCAGGGCTGGAAGGTGTACCTGCAACCCGGTCAAATATTTCCTATCTGGATGGCAAGCAGGGGATCCTGACCTACCGTGGCTATCGAATTGTCGACCTGGCCGAGCACAGCACTTTTGAAGAAACGGCCTACCTGCTGCTGGACGGTGAGCTGCCGACCGTGGCGCAGCTTGAGCGGTTTGACACCCAGCTGCGTGAACATCGCCGGGTGAAGTACAACATCCATGACATAATGAAGTCATTGCCGGTCACCGGGCACCCGATGGAAATGCTGCAAACCGCTGTTGCCAGCCTTGGCATGTTTTATCCCAACCATGTTCCCGTGCAGATTCGCAGTCCGGGTGATGAAACCGAGCAATACGTCTATGGCCAATCGATCCGGATTCTTGCGCGCATGGCCACGCTGGTCGCCATGTGGCAGCAATTACGCCTGGGTAACTATCCTATGCGGCAGCGCCGTGACCTGAGCTACGCGGCAAATTTCCTCTACATGTTCAACGGCGAAGAGCCGGACCCGCTGGTGGCGCGCATCATGGATGTATGTTTCATCCTGCATGCCGAACATACCATCAATGCATCGACGTTTGCCGCCATGGTTACCGGTTCAACACTGGCGTCGCCGTCCTACGTGATTGCCGCTGCTATCGGCACCCTCGCAGGGCCGTTGCACGGCGGGGCAAACGAGCGTGTAATTACCATGCTGGAGGAAGTCGGCAAACCGGAAAATGCAAGACCCTGGCTGGAAAGGAAGCTCGCAGCCAAAGAAACTATCTGGGGCATGGGTCATCGTGAATACAAGGTCAAGGATCCGCGTGCCGCACTGTTGCAAAAGCTGATGCGCGAGCTGGCCGACTCCCAGGGCACGATCAGTCCACTGTTTGAAACGGCGCTGGCGCTTGAAGAAGCGTGTGAGGACGTGCTTGCCCCCAAGGGTGTTTATGCCAATGTCGATTTTTATTCCGGTATCCTTTATCGCGAGGTGGGTATCCCGCCCGACCAGTTCACTTCCATGTTTGCCATTGCGCGTACAGCTGGCTGGCTGGCGCACTGGCGTGAGCAGATGTCCGAGAACCGGATCTTCAGACCGACGCAGATTTATACCGGGTATGAGCCGCGTGATTATGTGCCGGCGGAAGATCGCTAGAATCGGCACACGTCACATCAGGGATTCAGGGCCTGAAACAATCGCAGAGTAATACCGGCTGGCGTGTTGGCTGTTGCCCGCCGGTTAATTGTTGCTGGCAACCTGTACGTCGCGCACCAGGTCTATCTGTGCAATCAGCGCCTTGGCTTTTGAAGTGAAATCCGCCATGTATTTTTCGTTCAACGGGTCCGCGCCCGGCAGTTTTACCCGCAGGGGATCTCGGTGTGTGCCGTCTACGCGCAGTTCATAATGCAGGTGCGGACCAGTCGCCAGACCGGAACTGCCGACGTAACCGATGGTCTGTCCCTGACGTACGCGGCTGCCGGTCTTGAGACCACCCCGGTATTTCGACATGTGTGCATACAGCGTGCTGTAGCGCGTGCCATGCTGTACGATGATGGTGTTGCCGTAGCCGCCTTTCTTGCCAATGTGAATGATCTTGCCGTTCGCAGTTGACTTGATGGGTGTGCCGCTGGACGCGGCGTAGTCCACGCCCTTATGGGCACGAATTTTATTCAGTACGGGGTGCTTGCGTCCGTTGCTGAAGCGGGAACTGATACGGCTGAATTCAACCGGTGTACGCAGAAAGGTCTTGCGCATGCTCTCGCCATTCAGCGCATAGTAGTCTGTTCTGCCACCGGCGTCGGTATAACGCACGGCCTGGTATCGCCTGCCCTGGTTTATAAACTCCGCGGCGAGGATGTTACCGTTATCAATATGTTCACCGTCTAGATAGATCTCTTCGTACAACACGGTGAATTGATCACCCTTGCGTATGTCGAGCGCAAAGTCGATATCCCAGCCGAAGATGCCTGCCAGTTCCATGATGACGGTATCGGACAGGCCAGCATTATGCCCGGCCATAAACAACGAACTTTCGATAGTGCCACTGGTGCTTACTTCTTGACGTTCGGGGGTTCGGTGGATGGTACTGATTTCGAAGTCATCGCCAATGCGGTTGACTTCCAGCGTGCTGAGCTTGTCGATCGGGTAGGACAGTTTGAGGAGTCCGTGTTCATCATCCGTCAACAGGTGCAGAGTCTGTCCCGGGTGGATCTTCTTCAGGTTGTGGGTAGCGCCGCCCTGTTCCAGCAGGGCATGAAGTTGCTGTGGCGATATGTGCAGCTTCGCGAAGATCGTTGCCAGGCTGTCACCGGGTTTGATCGTTACATCATGCCAGTCGCCGCGGGTCTCGAGTGTGGCAGAGGTCTGTTCGTGCGCCTCGGCAGGCACTGTTTCGATTAATGATACTTGCGGTGCAAGTCCGGGGATCGTCACTGTCTCCGTGGGGGTGGCTTGCGGTAATGTGAGGACCTCAATGGCGGTGTTTTTCTCGTCCAGCACCAGGCCGGCGGTCTGGATGGCTCTCGCCGGTTCGGAATTTCCGCTCAGCAATGCGACAGCGGTGAGGGTGGTCAGGCCAGCAAGCAACAGGTATGCATAACGAAGGTGTAGCGGACGTGACCCTGCGGCCAGGGTTTGAGACTTGATGTCGAGGTTGATGATGGACGGTTGATTCACGGTAAGCCCTTGTTTAGGTTTGGCATAAGTTAACGGCTAGTATACAGCTGGTCAACTGTTTCTCCCTAATGTAGCGTCACTTTACGGGCAAGGCTTGAGCTTCTGTCGTGCGGACAGGCGGGTCATCCATAGTCCGGCCTGTATGTTAATCTGTCGCGAAAATGAATACATTGGGAGCACGGGAGTATGACTAAGTTTGACGAGCTGGCACAAATCAAGCGCGGTGCCGATGAGATCCTGGTTGAGGCTGAACTGGTCGAGCGGTTACTGTCCGGCAAGCAGTTGCGGGTAAAGGCCGGTTTTGATCCGACCGCACCGGACCTGCATCTGGGGCATACCGTGCTGATCAACAAGCTGCGCCAGTTCCAGGAGCTTGGGCACGAGGTGCTGTTCCTGATAGGCGATTTTACCGGCATGATTGGCGATCCTACGGGAAAGAACGTCACACGCAAGCCGCTGACGCGTGACGATGTGCTGGCGAATGCGGCTACCTACGAGCACCAGATCTTCAAGATACTGGACCCGGAAAAGACCACGGTGATGTTCAATTCCCAGTGGATGGGAGAGATGAATGCCGCCGACCTTATCCAGGTGGCGGCCAGGCATACCGTTGCGCGCATGCTGGAGCGCGATGATTTTAACAAGCGCTATGCAGCCAACCAGCCGATTGCCATTCACGAGTTTCTTTATCCCCTGATACAGGGCTACGATTCCGTCGCCATGAAGGCAGATGTCGAGCTGGGTGGCACCGACCAGAAATTTAATTTGCTGGTGGGTCGTGAACTGCAGAAACACTATGGACAAAAGCCCCAGGTAATCCTGACCATGCCGATTCTTGAGGGCCTCGACGGTGTGCAGAAGATGTCCAAGTCGCTGAATAATTACATCGGTATCAGTGAGCCGCCGGATGACATGTTCGGCAAACTGATGTCGATTTCCGACGATTTAATGTGGCGCTATTTCGAGTTGCTGAGTTTTCGCCCACTGGGCGAGATCGAGCAGCTGCGCCGCGACGTCGAAGCAGGCGCCAATCCGCGTGATGTCAAGTTCCAGCTGGGACAGGAAATCGTTACCCGCTTCCATGACAAGGCAGCGGCGGAGTCGGCGCAGGCCAATTTTATCGCCCGTTTCCAGAAGGGTGCCATGCCGGACGAAATGCCCGAGGTGATGGTCACGGCGGACGGTGGTGAAATTGGCATTGCCAACCTGCTGAAGGAGGCCGCGCTGGTGGATAGTACCTCGGAGGCCTACCGCATGATCAAGCAAGGCGCGGTACGCATCGACGGGGAGCGCATCAGCGACAAGGGGTTGGCGCTTGGGGCGGGCAGTGCCCATGTATTTCAGGTCGGAAAGCGTCGTTTTGCCCGGGTGACGGTGGCCTGATGCTGGCAGGCGGCAGACCGGAGTGACTCTGTAAGGTCTTAATTCGAGCTGCTATTGCGTACTCATCGAAAATTTGTATGGTGTGAACCTCGCCGGCCCTGATTTTCTCGACTATAATTAATGGTGCAGGCTGTTGCAGCAGGCTGTTGCATCTACTATCCCGCCTCATTCAATGCCGGATAAATATATTTCTGAGTTATTTGTGTTTTTGGGTGTTGACAGAAGGCAAAACCTGCGTACAATTTGCGCTCCTTGACGAGCACCGTTCTCGGCAATAGTTCTTTAAAAATTCGATCAGGTAATTTGTGTGGGCGCTTACGTCGATGTTGTGTATGCAACAAAATTCGATGAGAGCGTCAGATGTCTGGCAACAGATGTCAATTCATGACAGTAATCATCGAGCAAGGATCCGGATGCTCCTCAAAGCATCCAATCAAGCTTCAACTTAAAGTGAAGAGTTTGATCCTGGCTCAGATTGAACGCTGGCGGCATGCCTAACACATGCAAGTCGAACGGAAACGATGGGAGCTTGCTCCCAGGCGTCGAGTGGCGGACGGGTGAGTAACACATAGGAATCTGCCCAGTAGCGGGGGACAACTTGGGGAAACTCAAGCTAATACCGCATACGCCCTACGGGGGAAAGCAGGGGATCTTCGGACCTTGCACTATTGGATGAGCCTATGTCAGATTAGCTTGTTGGTGGGGTAATGGCCTACCAAGGCGACGATCTGTAGCTGGTCTGAGAGGACGATCAGCCACACTGGGACTGAGACACGGCCCAGACTCCTACGGGAGGCAGCAGTGGGGAATATTGCACAATGGGCGAAAGCCTGATGCAGCAATGCCGCGTGTGTGAAGAAGGCCTGCGGGTTGTAAAGCACTTTCAGTAGGGAGGAAACAGTAGTGGGCTAATACCCCATTGCCTTGACGTTACCTACAGAAGAAGCACCGGCTAACTCTGTGCCAGCAGCCGCGGTAATACAGAGGGTGCAAGCGTTAATCGGAATTACTGGGCGTAAAGCGCGCGTAGGCGGCTTGGTCAGTCGGATGTGAAAGCCCCGGGCTTAACCTGGGAATTGCATTCGATACTGCCAGGCTAGAATGTAGTAGAGGGAAGTGGAATTCCGGGTGTAGCGGTGAAATGCGTAGATATCCGGAGGAACATCAGTGGCGAAGGCGACTTCCTGGACTAACATTGACGCTGAGGTGCGAAAGCGTGGGGAGCAAACAGGATTAGATACCCTGGTAGTCCACGCCGTAAACGATGTCAACTAGATGTTGGGGGGTTTAACCCCTTAGTATCGCAGCTAACGCATTAAGTTGACCGCCTGGGGAGTACGGCCGCAAGGTTAAAACTCAAAGGAATTGACGGGGGCCCGCACAAGCGGTGGAGCATGTGGTTTAATTCGATGCAACGCGAAGAACCTTACCTGCCCTTGACATTGACAGAACCCTGGAGAGATCCGGGGGTGCCTTCGGGCCTGGAAAACAGGTGCTGCATGGCTGTCGTCAGCTCGTGTCGTGAGATGTTGGGTTAAGTCCCGCAACGAGCGCAACCCTTGTCCCTAGTTGCCATCATTCAGTTGGGCACTCTAGGGAGACTGCCGGTGACAAACCGGAGGAAGGTGGGGATGACGTCAAGTCATCATGGCCCTTATGGGCAGGGCTACACACGTGCTACAATGGCCAGTACAGAGGGTTGCCAACCCGTGAGGGGGAGCTAATCTCAGAAAGCTGGTCGTAGTCCGGATTGGAGTCTGCAACTCGACTCCATGAAGTCGGAATCGCTAGTAATCGCGAATCAGAATGTCGCGGTGAATACGTTCCCGGGCCTTGTACACACCGCCCGTCACACCATGGGAGTGGGTTGCAAAAGAAGTAGGTAGCTTAACCTTCGGGAGGGCGCTTACCACTTTGTGATTCATGACTGGGGTGAAGTCGTAACAAGGTAGCCCTAGGGGAACCTGGGGCTGGATCACCTCCTTTAAAGAGACCGCATCACAGTCTGAAGCGTGAGCGTCCGCACAAATTACCTGATCAAGAAGTTTGGCTGTATATCGGCCGTGCCTCTGTAGCTCTTTCGAGCCAGACCGGCAAACAGTATCGCCGGGTCTGTAGCTCAGTTGGTTAGAGCGCACCCCTGATAAGGGTGAGGTCGGTGGTTCAAATCCACCCAGACCCACCAATTTTGAGCCGCATTATCCGCTACTCTGCGTTGGAAAATTACTTGTGTGCACTAGCACACTTCGCAATTCCCCGCCTTGATTAGCAGAAAATGCGATACAAAATGATCTTCGCTTATATCTAGTGAAGGGCAAAACAGGCGGTTAACGCAGTAGGCGAAAAAATCGCCTGACGCAGGATGTATTTTGCTAATCAAGGCGCGTGACGAGAGAGGAAGCGAGCATAGTGCTAGCTATGTGACGACCGAGCGAGGAACGCAACGCAGAGTAGCGAAATACAGACAAGTCAGGGGGCCATAGCTCAGCTGGGAGAGCACCTGCTTTGCAAGCAGGGGGTCGTCGGTTCGATCCCGACTGGCTCCACCATTACAGCCTGTAGTTATCAGTCATGAGTAACCACTAACAGGTTATTCATGACTGATCACCGCATCAGTACTGTTCTTTAAAAATTTGAGAAGTTGTAATAGGCGCGAGACAAGCATCTCTCAATGCTTGTCTCACAATAGAAACAGGTTTGTAAAAATCTGTTTCGGGTATGTTGCATTTGCGAGAAAACCAGTAGTCAACATATAGCTTTGTATATCGGGAAACTTGCCCGGTATGCAGGTTTGGCGCAAGCCGGACTGTTTGGGGTTATATGGTCAAGTGACTAAGCGCATACGGTGGATGCCTAGGCAGTAGGAGGCGATGAAGGACGTAGTAATCTGCGATAAGCTTCGGTGAGCTGATAAACTAGCTTTGACCCGGAGATTTCCGAATGGGGAAACCCAATCACCTTTGGTGATTATCTGCACCTGAATACATAGGGTGTAGAGGCGAACCCGGGGAACTGAAACATCTAAGTACCCGGAGGAAAAGAAATCAATTGAGATTCCCTAAGTAGCGGCGAGCGAACGGGGATTAGCCCTTAAGCGCATTACAATCTAGTGGAACAGTCTGGAAAGTCTGACCATAGTGGGTGATAGTCCCGTACATTAAAGATTGTAATGAGTGAAATCGAGTAGGTCGGGACACGTGTTATCTTGACTGAATATGGGGGGACCATCCTCCAAGGCTAAATACTACCTACTGACCGATAGTGAACTAGTACCGTGAGGGAAAGGCGAAAAGAACCCCGGTGAGGGGAGTGAAATAGATCCTGAAACCGTGTGCGTACAAGCAGTGGGAGCACCTTCGTGGTGTGACTGCGTACCTTTTGTATAATGGGTCAGCGACTTACTTTCAGTGGCAAGGTTAACCGTGACAGGGGAGCCGTAGGGAAACCGAGTCTGAATAGGGCGAATTAGTCTCTGGGAGTAGACCCGAAACCGGGCGATCTATCCATGGCCAGGGTGAAGGTGGGGTAATACCTACTGGAGGCCCGAACCCACTTATGTTGAAAAATGAGGGGATGAGCTGTGGATCGGAGTGAAAGGCTAATCAAGCCCGGAGATAGCTGGTTCTCCTCGAAAGCTATTTAGGTAGCGCCTCGTGTATCACTTCTGGGGGTAGAGCACTGTTATGGCTAGGGGGTCATCCCGACTTACCAACCCATGGCAAACTCCGAATACCAGAAAGTGCAATCACGGGAGACACACGGCGGGTGCTAACGTCCGTCGTGGAAAGGGAAACAACCCAGACCGCCAGCTAAGGTCCCAAAATCACAACTCAGTGGGAAACGATGTGGGAAGGCCCAGACAGCCAGGAGGTTGGCTTAGAAGCAGCCATCCTTTAAAGAAAGCGTAATAGCTCACTGGTCGAGTCGGCCCGCGCGGAAGATTTAACGGGGCTTAAGTTGTGTACCGAAGCTGCGGATGCGTACATTCCACTCAAAACTATTCGATTGGCGTTGCGAGGCAACGCCCAGGCACACCCTCATGCCGAGGACTCGTGTTTGCAGAGTAGCGTTGAGGGAATGTACGCATGGTAGAGGAGCGTTCTGTAGGCCTGTGAAGGTGTGCTGTAAGGCATGCTGGAGGTATCAGAAGTGCGAATGCTGACATGAGTAACGATAATGCGGGTGAAAAACCCGCACGCCGAAAACCCAAGGTTTCCTGCACAACGTTAATCGGTGCAGGGTGAGTCGGATCCTAAGGCGAGGCCGAAAGGCGTAGTCGATGGAAAACAGGTTAATATTCCTGTACCTGACATTACTGCGATGAGGGGACGGAGTAGGCTAGATCAGCCGGGTGTTGGATGTCCCGGTTTAAGCGTGTAGGGAGTGTTCTTAGGCAAATCCGGGAACACAATTCTGAGACGTGATGACGAGCTCTCTTTTGAGCGAAGTGATTGATGCCATGCTTCCAGGAAAAGCCTCTAAGCTTCAGGTAATGTGAGTCCGTACCCCAAACCAACACAGGTGGGTGAGGAGAGAATCCTAAGGCGCTTGAGAGAACTCTGGTGAAGGAACTAGGCAAAATGGTACCGTAACTTCGGGAGAAGGTACG
>CALOCX010000009.1:0-302065 GCA_942491995.1 uncultured Gammaproteobacteria bacterium
AGTCCTCTGCCATCGGCTCTACATGCTTATCCCTGTCTATTAATTTAACTGGTCACTACCCGACGGGCAGGGAAGATAACCAGCGATTTCGGTTAAGTTTTAACGAATCCGCCCCGAACGTGCTTCATCGCGATCATGTGAGAGTCGACGCCTGAGTGTTCCGAAGAACCTGGACGCACATGCACGGCTCCAGTCAGACGGCACCCTACAGGGGTTTAAGCTGCGAGTGCGTAGTTGTCGTCGTTGGCAACTAAAAGTTTGCAGATGGATTTACGAGGTATCCTGCACCTCGGCATGCACCTCAGGTTTCGCGACCCACGTCGAAGCCGTGTCGCCCCCATTGGTAGTCAGTAAGATAGCACAGATCAGGAAAAGTTTCGTTTTGTCTTGATTTATTCGCAACCGGGCACCATTTTTATCTGCAGGAAGGCAGGTTCACTTATACTACAGACATCGGTAACGACGATCCCCGGGAAGGAAACACGCCATGATGAGAATTGCACTTTTTCTGGCCACCAACGCGGCCATTCTGGTCTTGATCAGTATTGTTTTTCAGCTGTTCGGTTTTGAGGGAATCCTCGCCGAGAATGGCGTGGACCTGAACCTGCAGGCCTTGCTGATTATGTCGGCAGTCATTGGTTTTGGTGGCTCGTTTATTTCGCTGGCCATGTCGAAGTTTCTGGCGAAGCGCTCAATGGGCGTCAAGATTATCGAGCAGCCGGCGAACAGCACCGAGCAGTGGCTGGTGAATACCGTGCAGCGGCAGGCACAACAGGCGGGCATCGGCATGCCGGAAGTCGGTATCTTTGATGTCGCGGAGCCCAATGCCTTTGCCACCGGTATGAGCCGCAACAATGCGCTGGTGGCCGTGAGTACCGGCCTGTTGCGGAATATGTCCTCGGATGAAGTCGAGGCGGTGCTTGGTCACGAGATCACCCATGTCAGCAACGGCGACATGGTGACCATGGGACTCATCCAGGGCGTGGTCAATACCTTCGTTATATTCCTGTCGCGCGTAATCGGCCATGTGGTTGACCGGGTTGTGTTCAAGACAGAGCGCGGGTATGGACCGGCCTATTTCATAGTGTCGATCGTCGCGCAAATATTCCTGTCCATCCTGGCCTCGATGATCGTGATGTGGTTTTCACGTCGACGCGAATTCAGGGCGGACGACGGCGGTGCCACGCTGGCGGGACGTGGCAAGATGATTGGTGCCTTGCAGGCACTGCAGCGGCAGCATGAGCCGCATGATCTGCCGGGTGAGTTCGCAGCCTTTGGTATTTCAGGTGGGCTGGGGAGTGGGATCAAGAAACTTTTTATGAGCCATCCGCCACTGGAACAGCGAATTGCTGCGTTACAATCATCCGTTCGCTAAAAAGCTAGCGCTGCTGGCCGGTGCGAGGAATCAGGGCGGGTTCATCCGGGAACAGTGCGCGCAAGTCTTCGTGTGAGAGGGCCTCGCCTTTTTCCTCGAAACGTTGCCAGATCCTGTCCCAGCGCTGGTCGTCAAAATAAAACCCGGCCGGCAGGATGCAGACCGGTTCACGGCGATGGTCGGTAATGACACGTGGTTCTTTCAGTTTGCCGGCCATGGTGTGTTAGCTGTCTGCGGGCTACCTTGCACCGCATTGGTGAGCCGACATATTCTAAAGCACCTGGCTGCGCGTTATCAAAACCTTTGTGATATTTTATGAATACAATATAAGCGACAGATAATGCTAGAGAATGTTCCTCTATTTTCCGGGCTATCGAGTGCTGCACTGGCTGAGATTGAACAGCACAGCGTGGTCAAGTCATTCAAGAAGAATGCGATTGTTATCAATCAGGATGATGAGACCTACTCACTGTATGTGATTCTGTCCGGCAGTGTGAAGGTCTATATCAGTGGCGAAGATGGCCGTGAAGCGGTACTGAACCACCAGAGTGCCGGGGATTACTTTGGTGATCTTGCGCTGATTGACAAGCAGCCACGGGTTGCCTCGGTAATGACGACAGAGGCGTCCCGGTTCATGATTATCTCCCGCGAGGATTTCATGGTATGCCTGTCGAAGAACCCCGAGATCGCAATCAATCTCATCAAGCCCATGACCAGCCGCATGCGCATGCTGGCCAGGAATGTCAGCAACCTGGCCCTGCTGGATGTGTACGGCAGGGTGGCGCGTGTGTTGCTGGAACAGGCAGAAGAACAGGAAGATGGTGAGATGCTCACCGAGAAGATGACCCAGCAGGAAATTGCCGACATGGTGGGTGCGTCGCGTGCAATGGTGAGCCGCATCCTGAAGGATTTAAAAGCCGGTGGTTATATATCCGTTGATAAAAAACGCATCACCATTCACCAGAAGTTGCCGGCACGCTGGTAAGCAGTGGTACTGCACTTGCGGTCGGTCAGTGGCCGGCATCGACGGAAAATGATACTGGCGTGCTCATTGAGCCGCTGTTGAAATCACCCAGTTTGATGTCCTCATTGATATCACGTGCGTGAATAAGCCATGAATAGTAGCCACCGTCCTCGATCAGGCCGGGTGGCAACACGAGCTCTGGCGCTGACAGTAACTTGGATGTGTAGATCAGCTTGTTATCTTCCCACTGGTCGCGGATAAATACCTGGTAGTAATTCGCTCCGGGTACCGGGTCCCAGGCAAGCTTCTCTGGTAGCGAGCCAAGCGTTTGTTCGTGAGCCGGGTTCTGTCCGCTTGCGCGGCCCAGTTTAGAGAGCACGACATAGTCACTCGCGGTGTGTGTCTCGCCGTTTTTCAGCGTAATGACTGCAGAATACCAGCCTTCAACGGCATCATCCGGCATGCCGATCTGGTTTATGAACACCTGTTTTTTCGGTGCATCCTTTGCTTCAATGGTGCGAAAACGTGACAGGTCGAGTGCTGCCAGTTGCCTGCCATCGGGGTAGAAAACATCCACCTTTTCAATGTCATCGTAGAACGCAGTTGATATCAGTGGCATCAGAAAAAGTGGTTGATTTGGCCAGTTGCAGACATGTACGTCAAAGAATCCGATCTTGTTGTAATGCTTGTCTGCAGGATCTGGAGCTGCAGTCGCGAACCCCGGCCAGAGGCTGGCAGCTGACAGTGCGGCTAGCAAAAGCACTTTTATGTTTGATTGGTTACTCATGTGATTTCTCATTTATCAATTTCTGATTGGCATCCCGAAGTCGCAGCGACAGACTGCGCAGCATGCCGACACTCATGTCCGGGTAACTCTGGATCAGTCCCCGCAGGCGGGTCTTCTCAAGTGACAGCAGGGTGGTATCTTCAATCACCTCGGCCGTTGCCGAGCGTGGCAGGTCATCCAGCAGGTTCATCTCGCCAAAACAGTCACCCGAGGACAGGGTGGCAATATAGGACTTGCTGGATGACTTTGCTTCAAGCGAGATTCCCACCTTGCCTGACACGATTATATAGAGGTGGTCACCCTGGTCACCGATTTCAAAGATGCAGTCGCCGGCAAAATACTCCTGCTTCTCCATCGCCTGGGCCACCACGCGCAGGTCATCGGTCATGACCATCGAGAAGATGGGCGACTTTTTCAGCAGAATGAGGCGGTCAAACAAGTCAGGCATGTTCTGGTCACGCGTTCGATGGCTGCAAGGCCTGGTCTCCGCAAAGGTTAAGCCAGCTGTTGCTATGATGCACGCACCAGTTGACGACATCCTCGAGTGAGCCGAAGAAGCTGTCATCACCGCTGAAATCATTGCTCACCGATTTCTGCAGCATAACACTCAAACCGGCCGTTATTTCCTGCTTGTCGAGGTTTTCCAGTGCCTCGCAGGCATTTGCAACATGGCGTGCATCACCGCTGGCAAAGCCCGCACGGATGATGGCTATCAGGCCGGGTTCATACAGGGGTTGCAGTGCCATCAGGGCGAGATCGATGTTCTGGTCGAGCTGCTCTTTCAGGGTTAGACGCAACAGTTCCAGGCAATTAAGTCCGCCTGCATCCGCGTCCATGATTGACAGTGCCTGTCCCAGCAACTGTGCTTCTTCTGATTTCTTGCGCGCAATGTCGGCAAAAACGCTATTGGGCAGACCGCTGTCCAGCAGCGGCTTGAGCAGCGCCTGCTGGGCCCGCAGGGAGCCCTGGTTGTCCATTATCCATTGCAGGGCCAGATCCTTGTGATCTTCGGTTGTCGCCTTCATTGTCTCGATGCCGGCCTGACGTACCCGTGGATTGGCATCGCCGATGGCCTGCAGCAGCAGGGATGTGCGCTGCCCGGCATTCGCCAGGTGCAGGCACCTGGCTGCGGCTTCGCGTACCCCGGGGTGTTCACTGGCCAGCGAGTGGCGCAGTGCGAGCTGAATGTCATCAGAGCTGTCGCCATGCCAAGATTGCATACTATGCAGGGCGCGAACACGGGTGTCATCGTGTGCATCCTCCAGCAATTGCGAGAAGGCACTTTGATAGGCGGGTTGCAGAGTTTGCCGTTCCTGTTCCGGCAAGTCTTGCAGCTCGGGAATCAGGGCGAGTGCAGCCAGTTGCGTGGTCCGGTCGTCCTGCAGCAGTGCCTGCCAGACTGACAGGATACGCGCGATGCCGGGAGCGGAATCAGGGTAGCGCAGGGCCGCCTGGATAGCCGTTGCGCGCAGGCGCGGGTTGTCACTGTCCAGCAGGCGGATAGTCCTTGATATCGTATCGTGGTCGCCCTGCGCCAGCAGCAGCTGCAGGATACTCGCCTGCAGGTGGGCATCGCCGCGTTGTGCACGCTGGTTCAGGTCATCGATATGCCCGGCGATGTCCAGTCTGTCAAGCAGTTTCAGGTAACGGTCAGCGGCCGCGTTGTCTTCCCCCGAAGAACGCTGCAGGATGATGCTGGCAGCCCTGTCAGGGAAAGATGCCGCCAGGACCCTGGAGAAGGCGATGGAAACCTCGGTATCGCTGTGCGTTACACCGCGCATGATTTCCTGCATGTCCTCGTCACTGCAGTCGCCCAGGTCGGCATACATCTGTTCATTGGGCAGGAACAGGCGCTCTTTCAGGGTGGCAATCAGGGTACTGACATAGGCCTTGTTCATCTTCCCGCTGAAGAACAGGTACAGCAGTGCAGCAAGCATACCCGGGACCAGGAAGTAGACGGGTGTATCGAGGCGTTGCATCAGCAGCAGCAGGAAGCCGCCTGTCAGCAATGCCAGCGGCAGCACCACGGCTACCGAGATGGCGCGGATACGTCCCTGCATATAGTCAGGCAGGACATTGAAGAACATGCTGTGTACCGGATTCCTGAAGGCTGGCATGAGTGCGTCCTTGTTAAAGCTGCCGATCAGTGCTGCCGGTAGCGAAAAACTGACAGTCAGTGCAGCCAGGCTGGCCAGCGTCGTCCACGGGAAGAACAGGTTGATGGCGCGCACACCGAAATGCCTGATTGCGCGGTTGGTGATGAACAGCTGCATGGACAAGGCCAGAATGCTGGTGACGGCTGTCAGCAGGCCAAAGAAGCGGGTCAGGCTTTCTTCCGACTCGAAAGTCTGGGTATAGACGCGGTTGACGCTGTAGCAGAGGACATAGAAGGCCACCACCATGAAGAACAGCGTCAGCGACGAGGCGCGCAGCAGGCTGGAATTGTAGGTGAACTTTACTCCCTGCTGTATCTGGGTCAGGCCCTCGTTCAGCAGGTGCTGTGTCTTGCGCGGCTTGCGGAAATGGGTGGAGGCACCGTGCCGCTTGTGGCGCACATACAGGGCAGCTATCGAGGTGACCAGCAGGCCACACCAGACCAGCAGCATGTTCTGGGTACCGATGAGCGGTGCAGCGAATAGCAACGTCAGGCCACCGATGATGGTGCCGATCTGTGCGCCGGCATACACCAGTGGAGCGAGTCGCTTGGCCTGCAGCGTGGTCATGTTCTGGTTCATGTACAGGGCAGCATGCACCAGCAACACTTCCGATGAGACCTCGTAGATCAGGTAGTAGACCGGGTAGATGAGTGTCGTGTCGGAGTTGTGTATAACAACCCAGCTGCAAAGGACGAGGACGATCAACACGCCGAACAGGTTGCGAAAAAACCGTTCGGCGGGGATGAGGTCGGCAAACGCCGTATACACCAGGCTGACGGCGGCCAGCATCATGCTCTGGATGATATACATCAGCGGCAGGTACTCGATGCCCACCCGCTTGAAAAACAGGGCATCGGCGCTGCTGCGGCCAATGGCCATACCGGCGCTGACCAGCAGGAAGAACAACAGGAAGTAAATAACATTGCCGCGTTCACCGGCATGGATCAGCAGCCGTTTCTCGATGCCTCCCTTCATTGCCGTGTATTCATCGGCAATTACTGGAACGGGAGCATCTTCATGGGTTTTGCCATCTGGTGCATGTTTCCGGACATATTGCCCACTATCCGGTTCATGTCCGTGAACTGGTTGTTCAGCAGCTGCAAGTTGCCGGCCATGCTGGTGACGTTGCCATTCATGTATTGTATCTGCTCAACCACGGCACGCAGGTCGCTGCTGAGTACACCCAGGTTGGTATCCATATTACCAACCGAGCTGTTCATTGCCGGCATCACCCTGATGTTCTCGTTGAGGACCAGCATCGTTTCATGTACCCGGGTGATGCCGCCGGCGACGGTAGAGAAATCCACTTCCATGTTGCTCATATAGCCGGACATCTCGGTCATGTGCTTCCTGATATCGGAGAAATCCTTGGTAAGGATGAAGATGAGGTAGAACAGCGCCAGCCCGAGTATCGACATGCCTGTCATGCCAAAACGGATGATCTGGGTAGTCCGTCGCCCGATACGGATGCTGAGCTGCTCGCGATACTCCATACCCTTGCGAAAGTCGTCCAGCGAACGTTCCACCATTTCCAGCATTTCTTTCTGATTATTATTGTTTTCCATGTAGCACTCCCGGCCTGTCGTTTAATCGGCCATTATTATGTCAATCTGTGAGTCGTGGTAAATAAACGTGTTGCCAGTATCTTGTTGAGGTTTTTGAAAACCTTGGTGGCGATGTAGGGGTAACGCCTGCTGAGTCGGTCGAGGTTCTCCTGGGACAGGCACAGCAGGCGGCTGTCTTCCGCCACATCAACATCGGCGGTGCGTGTCGCAAAGAACAGTCCGGCTTCTCCGACGACGTCGCCGCGTTCATGTGTCGCCAGCTCAATGCGTCCCTGGTCACCATTGACAGACGTTTGCAGTTTGCCTTCGATAACGACGTACATTTCATTGCCCACGTCACCGTCGCTGATGATGCGCTTGCCCTTTGGCACCTTGATGACCTTTGCCATCAGTGCAACGATACGGGCCTGCGAGGTCTTGAGCCCCTTTAACAGCGGAATGGACTCCTGTGGATTGTCACCAAGGTCCAGTGTCAGGGCATCCCACAGGGTAGTAAAGCGGACACTGGCGCACAGCGCAGGTGTCAGAAAGAAATCACTGAGCCAGGCGATTGCCAGTGCGTAGGAGGCCATCAGGCCAACGTGTGCCTGCATGCGCAGGTCGCTGGTCATTAACACCAGGAAGCCAAGACATAATCCAATCGAGGTGAAGGTGACCGGCCTGCCGACAGCCTTCATGGCCAGCAGGGTTGCCTTTCTGTCGTCCGCGTGACGGCGTACCTCGCGGTTAAAGCGCGAGAAATAGTGAATGGTGTCATCGATCGCGATACCCAGCACCATGGGTGCAATCAGGCTGGTGCTGGGGTTGAGGCTGATGCCGAAAAAGCCCAGCGAACCAAAGTAGACCGCAATAGGCACGATGTTCGGCAGCAGGGCAACCAGACCGATGCGCTGTGACATGAACATGACCGTCAGGATGGCATAGACAAAGATCAGTGCCAGGCCGACACTCCTGGCCTGGCCGACGATGATGTTAGTCAATGTCTCGCTGATAAGTACCGGGTTGCCGGTCACGACCGGGGTCAGGTGTTCAGGTAACTTTTCAATCTGTTGGTTGATGCGTTCCAGTAACACCGACATTTTGTCCGAGTTGATGACCCTGGAGCGGACCACGATGTTGGTCGTCTTGAAACGCGAATCAACGATCCTGTCGAGTTCGTCACTGGAACTCAGGAACAGCAACTGGGTGACGAGGCGTTTACTCTCCGGGATCGCATGGAACGCCGGGTCATTGTCATTGAATGCCTGGTTGATCAGCATCAGGTAATCTGCAATGGATACAGTCCCGCCAACCTCGGGCTGCTGTTCCAGCCAGTCCTGCAGCTCCCGCAGTGCCGCCAGGTTCTCCGGGTCCTTGAAACTGTCAGGGTGATCGCCTTCAACGACAATGTAAAAGTGATTGGCGCCCCCAAGCTTCTCGTTGACGACATCAAATCCCTTGCGGACATCCGAGTCACTTTTAAAGTTGGTAATGGATTCGGTGCTGACGTGGATCTTTGTAATGCCAACCAGGGCGAGCAGGGTGAGCACGCCAAAGGCAACAAATATCTTGCGTCGATGGTTCAGGTCAAACAGTGAGATCCGGTCAACGAAATTGTCAAAACCGCTGCCGTAAGCGGTCGCACTGGCTGCGGTCCATGTGCCCGGTTTGCGATCCAGCGCCTTTAATAACGCCGGGGTGAAGGTGATTGACAGTGCCGTAATGTAGACCACACCGATCGCTGCGAATACACCGAATTCCCTGACGGCACTGATCGGGTTTGCCATCAGGGCAATAAAACCCGCAATCGTCGTCAGGCCGGTCAGGATGACCGGCAGCGTCATGTGTTTCAGGGTTTGCAGGATGACCGTGTCTTTTGAATCCGGTTTGACCCTTTGCTGGTGATATTCGGAGGTGACGTGAACCGAGTAGGAAAAGCCCAGGATCATCAGCAGCGGCGGCACCAGCACCGAGATCATGCTGAGGGAGTAACCGAGTGCAGCGATCGTTCCGAGTGTCAGAATGACGCCGATACCCACCGTCAGCAGCGGGACGATGACTCCCAGTACAGTGCGGAACGAAAAGGCAAGCACAACAACCAGAATGATGGTGATCAGTGGCGGCGTCCAGATCAGGTCATCGACCAGCAGATCGACCATGGCGTACTTGAAGTAGGGCGACCCTGTCATGAAGATTTCAGTATTGCCCTGTTCTTCCTCGATTATCGCCGTGATTTGGTCATGGATGCCACCGCGGATGTAATCCCGGTCGGAGATGTCGTTGAAATACACCACCACTGCCGTGGCATCGCCGGCTAGCGATACCAGGTTACCCGCATAGAGCGGGTTGCCCATAATGCGCTGCTTTACGTCATCAAGGCTTGCAGTGCCCTCGTCAACATCGCTAAAGAAAGGCGCAATATCGAGATCATCATCGATGCTGCGAATATCGATGGCGTTTGACAGTGATAACACATGGTGGACGGCATCCACATCACTGATGCGCTCTGTGATGCTGCGGATGGTAGCGACACTTTCAGGGCTGAAAATATCGTCGCTGACCACGGTAATGATGAGTGTTTCATCGCTGCCAAACTGTTGCCGTGTCTTGTCATAGAACTGCTTGGCGGACATGTTCTCCGAGAACAGGCGGTTTGCGGAAGGGTCGATGTCGAGTCGCATTTCACCGCTAAGCGGGTCAACAATTGCAGTCAGTGCGAGTACTGTTAGCGCCAGGATTGCGGTCAGTGTAAGCCCTGTATGGCGTGACACCAGCACGGCTAATTTGATAATGAAGCGCATCAGTCAGTCTGAATTACGGGTGCATTTTTCTGTTTCAGTTGCGCGGGATCAAACAGGTCGTCCTCGAGGTTGACATCGGTCTTGATTTCCTGAATCACCATGCGCGTTTCGGTTTTGTCCCGCAGGTCGCGCATCAGCAGTGTGCGCGGTACATGGATAGCACCTTCCTTTTTGATGTCAGCCGGTTTGACGGTCAGCATCTTGCGCAACTGATGGTCGTTTTCAAACAATTCTGTTTTCAGGGCGACGCAGGTTTCAATATCAATATAGGTCTTTATTTTTTCGTAACCGGAATCACCCTCCGGGTAACTGTTAATGACATGGACGGGGCGACCATCCAGCACCTCATCCGGGGATTGCTCGGCCCGCATGTTGGTGAAAACGCCGTGCAGCCGTTCGTAATCCTCGTAGGAAAAGTCCGTGCCGAGGATGGAGCTGGAGATTCGCTTGGAGGTGATCTTGCGCACCTTGAACAGTCCCGGCATGTACATGTACATGTCGTTTTGCGGTGTATTCTCGATGATCAGGAAGCGCGCCCCGCGAATATCGGCGGGTTCGCTGAAGTGCATCAGTATGCTTGAGTGCCCATCCGCGTTGCGTTTCCAGTAGGTGTCAGCCTCAAGTACCTGCTCGTAGCCGCTGCGATCGCGTGCACGCAGTTCGATGCTTTGCATCGAGCTTGTTGCCGGGGTGTTTTTTTCCATGCAGAGCTGAACGACTTCCGGAATCTCTGCCGCGAACGCCAGTGTTGCGTACAACCACAGGAAGGGGAGCATAACAAGTCTGTTCATGTCGGCCGGCTCTCGCTCTTATCTTTTAAAGTCAATATGTTATACGTATGTATTGAGGATGGCAATTAAATGGCGCGTGAGCCACCAGTATAGGACATCCATGACAGCATCCCTATGAAGTATTTACATTATCGATTAAGGACTTCGTGACACACGAGAAAATCAAGTTGGTCTATGCTGTCAAATACAGACAGGTAGCGCTTGTGCGGGTGACTGGGGGTGTGATGAGGTTTGAGGCTGACAAGAATTCCGTGAAGCGCAGGCCCGGGTGGTTGCTACTTGCCGTGCTGCTGGGACTGTCACGCCCGGCTATGGCAGAGCAGGGGCCGGTCGAAGTGCTGCAGGCGATGACAGATACCCTGCTGGACATCGTCAGGCAGGACCCGGATGTGATCCACGATGAGGTGCGTCTGCGTGTGATTGCCAACGAGGTGATCTTTCCGCGCGTGGATTTCGATACGCTCTCGCGCTGGGTGCTGGGTAGATACTGGCGGACTGCCAGCCCGCAGCAGCGCGCGGCCTTTATTGCCGAGTTTCGTGAAATGATTTTGCGCAGCTACCTGCGCTCAGTCTCGGCCTACAGGGACAATGGTGTGCGCTTCCTGCCGCTGCGCGGTGATCGCGAGAAGGGGGTTGCGGTCGTCAACGCAGAGATAGATCAGCCCGATGGCCCGGTCGCCCATGTGATGTTTCGCATGCGTCGGGTCACGGAAGAATGGAAGATTTATGATGTGGCCGTTGAGGGTATCAGCCTGGTCGCCACGCACCGCACCAGTTTCTCCCAGCAGATACGCAGCGATGGCATGGACAGCCTGATTGCACGTTTGCATGCCAGGAACGTGGACAGTGCCAGTCAGGAAACGGCACAGGACTAGTGCCCGCGTAACAGACGCTGTTTGCTGAGCGACCATTCGCGATCCTTTTCTGCTGCCCGCTTGTCATGGCTGTGCTTGCCACGTGCGAGGGCAACTTCCAGTTTCGCTTTGCCTTTCTTCCAGTAGAGCGCCAGTGGTACCAGGGTGTAACCCTTGCGTTCAACTGCACCAATCAGCTTGTCGAGCTCACGCCGGTGCAACAGCAGCTTACGGGTGCGGGTCGGGTCCGGTGTTACATGTGAAGATGCACTGAGCAAGGGTGAAATGTGAAAACCAAACAGCCAGGCCTCGCTGTTTTTGATGACAATGTAGCTCTCGGTCAGTTGTGCGCGCCCTTCGCGCAGGCTTTTTACCTCCCAGCCCTGCAGTGCGAGTCCTGCTTCAAAGCGGTCTTCGATGAAATAGTCATGGCGGGCCTTTTTATTCAGCGCGATGGTGCTGGAGCCACTCTTTGGCGTGGTTTTCTTTTTTCCCATTCGTGCAGTATATCAACCAACCGGGAGACGTATACCCACCTGTTTCCCGGTTGTGATCAACTTTCATTTCACGGACAATGCCCGTGCCGTCAACCGGAGGGAAGGCATGACAAGCGAACGGGTGTCAATTCACGGCCAGTGGTCCAGCCGGCTGGCCTTCATTCTGGCCGCAAGCGGTTCGGCCGTCGGGCTGGGTAATATCTGGAAGTTTCCCTACATCGCAGGTGAAAACGGCGGCGGCGCCTTTGTGCTGATTTACCTGGTCTGTATAGCCATGATCGGCATACCGATCATGATGGCCGAGGTACTGCTCGGGCGGCGCGGACGCCAGAGTCCGATCAATACCATGCGTACACTGGCAGCCGAGGAACATGCCAACAGGCACTGGAAGTGGCTTGGCTGGGCCGGCATGCTCGCCGGTTTTTTGATCCTTTCCTATTACAGTGTCATCGCCGGCTGGGCGCTGGCCTATGTTTTTCGTACCGGCAGCGGCTTGTTTACCGGTCTTACCGCTGACGGTGTGCAGACCATTTTTACCAACATGGTGAATGACCCGGAACGCTTGCTGGCCTGGCACACGATTTTCATGGTCATGACCATGACCGTTGTCGCCCGCGGCGTCAGTGGTGGACTGGAAAAGGCGGTCAAGCTGTTGATGCCGGCGCTGTTCATACTGCTGTTCGTGCTGGTGGGCTATGCGTGGAACAGCGGTGGCTTCGATCAGGGTGTGAGCTTCCTGTTTCAGCCGGACTTCAGCAAGATCACGGCAAATGGCATTCTGATTGCCATGGGGCATGCCTTCTTTACGCTGAGTCTGGGCATGGGCGCTATCATGGTCTATGGCTCCTACCTGCCGGATTCTGCCTCGATCGCGAAGACCTCCATCGCGGTATCGTTGATGGATACGCTGGTGGCGCTGCTGGCCGGGCTGGCGATCTTTCCGATTGTGTTTGCCAACGGGCTGGAGCCGGGTGCCGGACCCGGCTTGATATTCCAGACCTTGCCGATTGCCTTCGGGCACATGGAATACGGTGCATTTTTCGGCATGCTGTTCTTCGTACTGCTGGTGTTCGCGGCGTGGAGTTCATCCATCTCACTGATCGAACCGGCGGTCGCATGGCTGGTGGAAAACAGGGGCATGACGCGGATTTTTGCGTCCGTGATTGCGGGCGTGGCAACCTGGTTGTTCGGTCTGCTTACCGTGCTGTCCTTCAATCTGTGGTCGGAGGTGAATTTATTGTCAGGTATTGGCGTATTCAGCGACAGTACCGTGTTTGACCTGCTGGACTACCTGACCGCCAATATCATGCTACCCCTGGGCGGCTTGCTGATCGCAGTGTTCGCGGCCTGGAAAATGTCACGTGCCTCGACGGTGGACGAACTGGCAATGGGTGACGGGTTTTTCTACGGATTGTGGCGTTTCCTGGTGCGTTACATTACACCCGTTGCGGTTATCATTGTGTTTCTCAAGGCCATCAGTGTCATTTGAACCAGTTGACGAATCCTTACAGGCGGCTATTTTGAATAGAGTTGATCGTTCGGCGCTGCTGCCCTATACGACTGATGAAATGTTTGAGCTGGTCAGTGATATCACTGCGTATCCGGAATTTTTGCCATGGTGCAACGGTGCGCAGATTCTGTCGCAGCAGGGTGAAGAACTGAGTGCCCGGATTGGTTTTACTGTCAGCGGGGTGAACAAGTCGTTTACTACCCGCAACCGCCTTCGTCCTGGCAAGGAAATCGCAATGCAACTTGTTGAAGGCCCGTTCAGTAAACTGCAGGGACGCTGGCGCTTTGACGCACTGGGCGATGCAGGGTGCAAGATCTCGTTATTTCTTGAGTATGAATTCTCCAGCAAGATGGTGAGTGTTGTCGTGGGTCCCGTGTTTAACAAGATTGCAAACACCCTGGTGGATGCTTTCCAGAAACGTGCGGTCGAAGTGTATGGCAAACGCTGAAACAATGCCTGTTGAAGTGGTCTATGCGTTACCTGACAGGCAGGTCATTGTGGCTCTGGATGTGCCAGCCGATGCAAGCATCGCGGATGTGATTGCGCAGTCCGGTCTCCTCGAACAGTTTCCGGAGATCGATCTGGGGAAGAACAAGGTGGGTGTCTTTGGCAAACTCGCGAAGTTGACGGATACACTCTATGCCGGGGACCGGGTTGAAATCTACCGGCCGTTGATTGCAGACCCGAAAGAAGTCAGAAAAAAGCGCGCAGCGCAGGGCAAGGTGATGAAGAAGGGTGCGGGTGCCTGATCAGACAGCTGGAAAAGGGTTTGTTTTATTGTAAATATTCACCATGGAGGCACAGTGAACACAGATTGTGTACTTTGAATAAGCTCCAGGCAGATAGCATAAACCAACGTACCAAGATCCAGATTTTTTGTCGTTTTCACACGATTTTATTAAGAAATTTCTCTGTGTACTCAGTGTCTCTGTGGTGTGCTGAATAGTTGCGTTTTATTAATTGCTGTTTGAATCCTGGCCCGGTTTGTTCGTCCGCGAGTAACCGGGATCCTGCGAGCTGACGTAGCTGTATTCATCCGCTTTGCGAAATGTCATCCAGTGCCACAGCTTGTTGAAGATTCCGGGCTCGATGCGCTCCTCGGGAGGGACGACGAGCGTGACCTGCTGCGGTCGTGGCTCGGCTGCATCTGCCGCTTGCGGGTGCAGGGTACCGCTCACGCGTGACAGCTCGTCATTTTCGAAAAACAGGGTCACTCGCTCCTCAATCGTGTCGCCATAGCCTGGCTCGAACAGATAGACGTAGTCCCAGCGGTCCTGGTGAAAGACATCGGCGATCATCGGGGAGCCCATGATGTATTGCACCTGCCGGCGGTTCATGCCGGGTTCAAGCTGATTAACCTCATCCTGGGTAATGACATTACCCTGCTGCACGTCAATTTTATGTATCAGGTGATACTTTGAGCAGGCCGTGATCGACAGGCTTGCAATACAGGTCATAATAATGAGAAGCTTTTTCATTCGCAGATCGGTCGTATTCCCGGGGATTGACGGCCGCATAATACCGCAAGTTTGCAGTCAGTGGCATCAATACAGGAGAGGTTGCATTGGAATCCAGTGAGTTACGCAAGGCCGGTCTGAAAGTTACGCTGCCGAGGATGAAGATCCTCGACATCCTGGAACATACCAGTAGCCGCCATCAGAGCGCGGAGGATGTCTACAAGGCACTGCTGGATACCGGTGAGGATATCGGGCTGGCAACAGTCTACCGGGTACTGACCCAGTTTGAAGCAGCCGGCCTGGTGACCCGCCATCACTTCGAGGGCGGGCACTCCGTTTTCGAACTCAACGAGGGCAGTCACCACGACCATATCGTGTGTGTGAAATGTGGCCAGGTGGATGAGTTTATCGATGAGACCATCGAAAAGCGGCAAAAGGCAATCGCCGCGGATCTCGGTTACGAGTTAACTGACCACTGCTTGTACATGTACGGCATTTGCAAAAAATGCCAGGCGCTTTAACTCGAATTGTTCTGGAATTCACTACAGGTGAGGCTCTGACTCGTAATGTAGGAGCGGCGTCTCGCCGCGAATAAGCGCGGTGGGACGGCGCTCCTACAGGTATCTTTTTGCAACGATGGGGTTTATCAAGCTGCAGTCGTGCTAGCCGGTTCGTTCAGACTTTTTCCGCTTCACGGCAGGGGTCGTCGGCGCCTGCCCCTGTAGCAGCATCTCACGTGCATGCTCCCTCGTCTGGCGGGTAATCCTGACGCCACCGAGCATGCGCGCCAGTTCGTCGATGCGTTCTGCTTCGTTCAATGTGCGTATCCGGGTACGGGTCGTATCCTTGCCGGAAAGCTTGCTGACCTGCAGTTGCTGATGCGCGAGCGCTGCGACCTGTGGCAGATGCGTGACACACAGCACTTGCCGCTCCGTGCCCAGAGCGCGCAGCTTCTGACCGACGATTTCAGCGACACCGCCACCAATACCGCTGTCGACTTCATCGAATATCAATGTCGGGATGGTGTCGCTACTGGCTGAAATCACCTGGATGGACAGGCTGATGCGCGACAGTTCGCCACCCGAGGCCACCTTGCTCATGGGCTGTGCGGGCTGCCCCCTGTTCGTGCTGACCATGAATTCGATGTCATCCATTCCCGAAGGGCTAAACACCTTCCCGGCGCGGGGACTGACGCACACGGAGAACACACCGCCGGCCATGCCAAGCGTCTGCATGGCGTCGGTAATTTTCTTGCTGAACGCCTTTGCGGTGCGGGTCCGTTTCCCGCTTAATTGCCTGGTACAGTCCAGGTAATCCTGCTGCAGCGCTGCCAGCCTTGCCTGCAGCGCCTCACGGTGCTTGTCGGCATGTTCGATGCTCTCCAGTTCCTTGCAAATGTCAGCCTCGACTGCCGGCAGGTCTTCCGGGTTGCAGCGGTGTTTGCGCGCCAGGTCGTGCAGGATACCGATGCGTTGTTCCAGCCATTGCAGTCGCTGCGGGTCGATATCGAGACGCTCGGCATAGTGTCGTAGCGAGTCAGCACCTTCCTTGAGTAAAACTGCGGCTTCGCCGAGCAGCTGACACGTTTCTTCCAGTGCACTATCCAGAGTGGCCAGTTCACTGAGTTCATCCAGTGTCTGGTTCAGCAGGGAACTGGCAGAGGGGCCTTCCTCGGCATCGAGGCGTTCCAGTCCCTGCCGGGACGATTCCAGCAGTCGACCGGCATTGGCCTGGCGGGCATGCTCTTCGTCAATGTTCCGTATGGCGTCTCTGTCCAGCCCCAGAGATTCCAGTTCCTGCCGTTGGTAGCGCAGCAGGTCCAGGCGGGCGTCACGCTCGGCGTCATTAGCGAACGTGCCTTGCAGTTCAGCGTTGGCTGCTTTCCATTCGTCGTAGAGATTTGCCAGCCTGTCGAGCAGTGTCTGATGATTTCCGAAGGCATCCAGCAACAGGCGCTGCACAGCACTGCGCAATAAAGACTGGTGCTCATGCTGGCCATGGATGTCTACCAGCTGCTCGCCCAGTTCTCGCAGCGACTGCATGGGAACCGCCTGACCATTGATATAGCCACGTGTGCGGCCCTCGCGGTTGATGATGCGGCGCAGCTGGCATTCGTCATCCCGGTCAAGTTCCTGCTCCGCCAGCCACTGGCGAACAGCGGGAATATCCTGGATGTGAAAACCGGCGGATATTTCTGCGCGCTCGCAGCCATGACGTACCACGGAACTGTCCGCCCGATCGCCGAGTACCAGGCCCAGCGCATCCACCAGGATGGATTTTCCGGCACCGGTTTCACCCGTCAGCGTGGTCATGCCGGCGCTGAGTTCGACCTCTATTTCATCGACAATCGCGAGGTTACGAACGTGGATATGTGTGAGCATGATGAACTGTCAGCCGCCTTCAGGGCTGCTCGCTCCAGCGCAGTTTTTCCCGCAGCACGGCAAAATAATCATGCCCCGGCGGGTGCAGCAGGCGCAGCGCATGGTCATGTTTGCGCACGGTGATGAGGTCATCGGCCTCCAGTGATTGATCGACCTGTCCGTCACAGGAGACCGTGGCATCCAGTGTGCCTTTGTGGATGATGATCTCGATGACGGAATCATCGTCGATCACGATCGGGCGGTTACTGAGGGTGTGCGGGCAAATGGGTACCAGCGTGATGGCTTCCAGCCTTGGATGCAGGATCGGACCGCCGCCGGAGAGGGCATAGGCGGTGGAACCGGTCGGCGTGGAGACGATCAGGCCGTCCGAGCGGTTGGTATTGAGGAAATGGCCATCGATGTAGGTATCGAGTTCGATCATGCGGGCGATGTCTTTCTTGTGCACGACGACATCGTTCAGCGCGGAACTCTGGCTGATCACCTCGCCATCACGGATGACCGTCATGTGCAACAGGGTGCGCTGTTCCTCGGAAAATTGACCGGAAAGAATTTTATCCAGTTGCCTGGGCATGTCCTCGGGTGACACATCCACCAGGAAACCCAGTCGTCCGAGGTTGACGCCGAGCACGGCAATGTCGGATTCAGCCAGGCTGCGTGCAGCATTCAACAGAGTACCGTCGCCGCCAACCACGATAACCAGGTCGCAGCTCTGTGCCAGCGTGGCGCGCTCGACCACGGCATGCGGGCTCTCCGGGAGGATATCCGCGAGACTCTCATCGAGCAGGATCTCGACTTGTTGCTGCTCCAGGTAGTCACCTAATGCGCGCAGGGTGGTCGAGACATTGCTGTCTTCCGATTTGCCAATGAGGCCAATGTGGGTGAAATGCGGTGTCATAGCGGTTCCGGGTATTGGAGGGTGAAACTAACATGACTCACGGAGTGCGCCAACTATCCCGCTACCGGTGGCGCACCTGTGGCACAATCCACTGCTGGCACTCTTCCGCAGGGAGTGCCAAATCAATTATCATGTCGATACTTTAATGACTGCCTGACTGCCACGCGATGTCTGACGCAAAACATGACTTGCCCGATCGTGCCCAGCGGATGCTGCGCTCGTTGATTGACCGCTATGTGCGTGATGGTCAGCCCGTGGGGTCGCGTACCCTGGCACGTGAACTGGGTCTGGATTTAAGCCCGGCGACCATCCGTAATGTCATGTCCGACCTGGAGTCTCTGGGTTTTATCAGCTCCCCGCATACCTCGGCCGGCCGCGTGCCCACGGTGCAGGGCTATCGTTTTTTTGTCGACACGCTCCTGAATGTGCAGCCACTGGATAGTCGTTCAATTGAAAAAATACGCCTCGAGCTGTCTCTGGAGCAGACACCGAAGCACCTGGTGGAGTCCGCTTCTGCGTTGCTTTCCGGTATTACACACCTGGCCGGTGTCGTCACCCTGCCGAGTCATGAACATGCCCTGTTCAAGCGCGTCGAATTTATTCCAATGTCGGAAGACCGGGTGCTGGCGATACTGGTAACCGGTGAGGATGAAGTACAAAACCGCATACTCAAGACCGAGAAGCAGCACTCTGCCTCAGAACTGCAGCAGGCCTCCAACTACCTGAACGAAATATTCGCCGGCAAGGACCTTGCCGAGGTGCGTGCGACCTTGCTGCGCGAAATGCGGGAAACGCGCAGTAATATGAACAGCATGATGATGACGGCCATGCAGATGGCGGATCAGGTGCTGGAATCCAAGCAGGATGAGGATTTTGTCATGGCCGGTCAAACCAACCTCATGGAGTTTCAGGAACTCTGCGATATCGACAAGCTGCGCAAGCTGTTTGATGCCTTTAACCAGAAACGCGACATACTGAATCTGCTGGATCAGTGCATTCACAGTGAAGGTATACAGATTTTTATTGGTGAGGAATCCGGTTACCAGATGCTCGATGAATGCAGTATGGTCACGGCCCCGTACTCGGTGGACGGTCAGGTCATGGGAGTGCTGGGTGTCATTGGCCCAACCCGGATGGCCTATAACCGGGTAATCCCGATTGTAGATGCCACGGCACGCTTGCTGGGTGCCGCCTTGAATCACAAGGAATAACCCCCATCTCTTCAGCTAGCGAGCACGTGCCCGTGGTGGTGCGACGAAATTATTTATAAAAAATATCAGGATTGTGGAGTAACTCTATGTCAGATAAGGAAAATACCAACAATGCCTCAAATGAAGAGGTGTTCCCGGATGACGTCAGTGCAGAACAGGAAGTTAGCACGGACGAGCAGCCAGATCATGCCGAGCTGACCGCCCTGCTGGAAGATGCGCGCGGCAAGGCAGATGAACACTGGGACCAGGTGGTACGTCTGCAGGCGGAAATAGACAACCTGCGCAAGCGTTCCGGGCGGGATCTGGCGAATGCACACAAGTTTGCGCTGGAAGGTTTTGCCAATGAACTGTTACCCGTCAAGGACAGCCTGGAGATGGGCCTGGCGGCATTTGATGTCGAGGGTGCCGAAACCGGCTCGCTCAAGGAAGGGGTCGAGCTGACACTGCAAATGCTTTCAAACGCCATGGACAAGGCAGCCATCAAGGAAGTGAATCCCCAGGATGAACGATTTGATCCGGATTTTCACCAGGCCATGTCGATGCAGGAGCGGGATGATGTCGAGCCGAATACCGTGGTGAACGTGGTGCAGAAGGGCTATACACTGAACGGCCGCCTGATTCGCCCGGCAATGGTCATCGTTTCGAAGGTGCCCGCGGCCAACTAAATAGCGGGACAGGCTTGATTTTCAGGTCGTTCACCCCCAACTAAAGGATTATAGGAATTCAGGTTCAAACTTAAACATATCAAACAGTTACGTGGAGATTATAGAAAATGGGCAGAATTATAGGAATTGACCTGGGAACCACCAACTCCTGTGTGGCGGTGATGGAAGGCGGTGAGGCCCGGGTAATCGAGAACAGCGAGGGTGACCGCACCACGCCGTCGATCGTCGGTTTTACCGATGGTGACGAGGTCCTGGTCGGCCAGGCGGCCAAGCGCCAGGCGGTCACCAATCCCACCAATACGCTGTTTGCGGTCAAGCGCCTGATCGGACGCCGCTTTGATGAAGAAGTGGTGCAGCGCGACATCGGCCTCGTGTCCTACAAGATTGTCAAGGCGGATAACGGCGATGCCTGGGTTGAGGCACAGGGCAAACGCATGGCGCCCCCGGAAGTGGCGGCACGTGTACTGCAGAAGATGAAAAGTACAGCGGAAGACTACCTGGGCGAGAAAGTCACCGAGGCGGTCATTACCGTGCCGGCCTACTTTAACGATTCGCAGCGCCAGGCGACCAAGGATGCCGGTCGCATTGCCGGGCTGGACGTCAAGCGCATTATCAACGAGCCGACGGCGGCGGCGCTGGCCTATGGCATGGACAAGAAGCGCGGTGATCAGAAGCTCGCTGTCTATGACCTGGGTGGCGGTACGTTTGACGTATCCATTATCGAGATTGCCGATGTCGATGGCGAACACCAGTTCGAGGTGCTGTCCACCAATGGTGATACCTTCCTCGGTGGTGAGGACTTCGACAAGCGCCTGATCGACTATTTGGCCGATCAATTCAAGAAAGACCAGGGCATGGACCTGCGTGGTGATCCACTGGCCATGCAGCGTCTCAAGGAAGGTGCCGAGAAGGCCAAGATCGAGCTGTCATCCAGCCAGCAAACCGATGTCAATCTGCCGTACATCACGGCTGACGCCAGCGGTCCGAAGCACCTCAATATGAAGCTGACGCGTACCAAGCTGGAATCACTGGTCGAAGACCTGATTGATCGCACTATCGATCCCTGCAAGCAGGCGCTCAAGGATGCCGGTCTGTCTGCCAGCGATATCAATGACATTATCCTGGTCGGTGGTCAGACACGTATGCCGAAGGTGCAGGAAGCCGTGCAGAACTTCTTTGGCAAGGAACCGCGCAAGGACCTGAACCCGGACGAGGCCGTTGCCATCGGCGCGGCTATCCAGGGCGGTGTGCTCGGCGGTGAGGTCAAGGATGTGCTGTTGCTTGACGTGACACCGCTGTCACTGGGTATCGAAACGCTGGGTGGCGTCATGACCAAGCTGATCGAGAAGAACACCACCATCCCGACCAAGGCAAACCAGGTGTTCTCCACCGCGGATGACAACCAGTCTGCCGTGACGGTGCATGTGTTGCAGGGTGAACGCGATGTGGCAACGGCCAACAAGTCGCTGGGCCGCTTTGACCTGAGCGATATCCCGCCGGCACCACGTGGCGTGCCGCAGATCGAGGTGACCTTCGACATCGATGCCAACGGTATCCTGCATGTGTCCGCCAAGGACAAGGCGACCGGCAAGGAGCAGTCTATCCAGATCAAGGCCTCCAGTGGCCTGTCGGATGAAGAAGTCGACAAGATGGTCAAGGATGCCGAGGCGCATGCCGAGGAAGATCGCAAGTTCCATGAGCTGATTGATGTGCGCAATCAGGCGGATGGCCTGATACATGCCACCAACAAGTCACTGGCCGACCTGGGCGAGAAGGTAAGCGAGTCAGAGAAGAAAGACATCGAGGCGGCTATCGAGGCACTGCAGGAAGCCATGAAGGGTGATGACAAGGCGGCCATCGAGGCGAAGACCAGTGAACTCGGCGAGAAGTCCGGCAAGCTGGCAGAGCGTGTCTACAAGGAGCAGGCTGAACAGGGTGCTGCTGAAGGTGCCACAGCTGCGGAAGGCGATGCCGGCACGAAGGGAGATGATGTCGTCGATGCCGAGTTTGAAGAAGTGAAGGATGCCGATAGCAAGTAGCGGCAGCTGTATGCCTTAAAATAGACCGTGGTCCGGGCCCGTTTACACGGGTCCGGATTTTTGCCGTACAGAAATCAGTCAGTATTTTCGGTTACAAACAACATAGTTGCTGAGCGAATATGTCAAAGCGTGATTACTACGAAGTCCTTGGTGTCTCCAAAAATTGCAGTGAGGCCGAGTTAAAGAAAGCCTACCGCCGCGCCGCGCAAAAGCACCACCCGGACCGCAACCAGGGTGATGTCGGTTCCGAGGATAAATTCAAGGAGTGCAAGGAGGCCTTTGAAGTACTGAACGATTCACACAAGCGTGCTGCCTATGACCAGTTCGGGCATGCCGGGGTCGATCCTTCCATGGGTGCCGGTTTTGGACGCGGTGCTGCCGGTGCCGGTGGTTTCAATGACATCTTCGGCGATGTGTTCGGCGATATCTTTGGCGGAGGGCGCGGCGGAGGCCAGCGCGTCTACCGGGGTTCTGATCTGCGCTATAACCTGGAACTCTCGCTGGAAGATGCGGTTGCCGGGACCGAGGTCAAGATCCGCGTCCCGACCCAGGTGAACTGCACGACTTGTGGTGGCAGCGGTGCGAAGAAAGGCAGTACGCCGTCAACCTGTACCACCTGTGGCGGGCATGGCCAGGTGCGCATGCAGCAGGGTTTCTTTTCGGTGCAGCAGGCCTGTCCGCATTGCCAGGGGAAAGGCACCATTATTTCGGATCCGTGCCCGGCGTGCCGTGGCAAGGGCCGTGTGCAGGAACGCAAGACCCTGTCGGTCAAGGTACCGGCCGGTGTCGATACCGGCGACCGTATCCGTCTCGCGGGTGAGGGTGAGGTGGGTGAGAATGGCGGGCCGCCAGGCGACCTCTACGTACAGGTGTCGGTCAAGGATCATCCCATCTTTCAGCGCCAGGAAAGCAATCTCTTCTGCGAAGTGCCCATCAGTTTTGTGACCGCCGCACTCGGTGGCGAGCTGGAAGTGCCGACGCTGAACGGGCGGGTCAATCTCAAGGTCCCACCCGAGACGCAAACAGGCAAACTGTTCCGCATGCGTGGCAAGGGTGTGAAGCCGGTACGTGGCGGACCCGTGGGCGATCTGCTGTGCAAGGTCACGGTCGAGACGCCGGTGAAGTTGACGCGCAAGCAGAAGGACCTGCTAAGGGAATTTTACGGACATGTGGAGGAGGGTGGTGAGCGCCATAGTCCGCAGGCGTCATCCTGGATGGATGGTGTGAAGAAGTTTTTTGATGGCCTGGCCGGTTAGCCTTTAAATCTGACTGTTCTGCCCGGTTGGGCAGGCTGCTTCTTTAACCTTCATATTTTGCCCGTTCGGTGGGGTGTATCAACTTCCTGTTTCGCCCTAAAGGGCGAGGTACTTTCTCTTGCTTGCCCAAGAGAAAGTACCCAAAGAGAATGGCACCCGGTGCACTCATCGGCTGACGCCGATGCCCTGCGTTCCTCGCCAGTCCGGGGGCGTGCACAACTCGCGATCTCGCGATGCTCGATTCGCTCAGACAGGGTGCGCGCCTGATCCCGGACTGGCTGCGGTACTCGGTGAGTGCAAACGGGATCGGGTGGCGGCTTTTGGGTGTTGGTTTTGGCTTCCCCCCGTCTGGCGCAGCCGAGCATCGCAGTAAAGGCCGGAGGACGCTCGCGCCTGTTTGAGCGTGAGCGAGTTGCGCGAGCGCCGGGCTTTACGAGAAGCGCAGGGAACCCTGCCAAGCAAGCATTTATGCTTGCTTGGCAGGGCAAGCCTCCGGGATCGCCTTTCTTTTGGATACTTTTCTTTGGCGGAGCAAAGAAAAGTATCTCGCCCTATGGGCGAAACAGGCAAGCAAGTACCCCGCCCTCCAGGGCAAAACCTGATCCCAAATCAAACCCCCACTCCAGAATTCATATTGACTTCACCCCGGTGAACTCTCACTCTTTGCCCATTCCCAACACGATATACCCATCGACATGACAAGAATCGCAATTACCGGCGCAGCCGGTCGCATGGGCCGTAGCCTGATCGAGGCCTGCCAGCAGGTTGACGGACTGGACGTCAGCGTGGCACTGGAACATCCGGATAGCTCGCTGCTGGGCGCCGATGCCGGTGAACTTGCAGGAATCGGCAAGCTCGGTATTACCGTGGGCGCGGACCTGGCCGCGGTGACGCGCGACTTTGATGTGCTGATTGATTTCACCCGACCTGAACCAACACTCGCCAACCTGAAGGTCTGCCGCCAGGCCGGCCGCCGCATGGTGATTGGTACCACCGGCTTCAGTGATGAGCAGAAAGAGCAGATTGCAGCGGTAGCGCAGGATATCGCCCTTGTGTTTGCGCCGAACATGAGTGTCGGTGTCAACCTGTGTTTCAAGCTGCTGGATACGGCAGCACGGGTGCTGGGTGATGACGTCGACATCGAGGTTATCGAGGCGCATCACCGCCACAAGGTGGATGCCCCCTCGGGTACGGCACTGCGGATGGGCGAGGTGGTTGCCGCTGCGCTGGGCCGGGATCTGAATAGCTGCGCCGTCTATGGCCGCGAAGGGCATACCGGGGAACGCGACAGCCAAACTATCGGCTTCGAGACCATCAGGGCCGGCGATATCGTCGGCGATCACACGGTACTGTTCGCCGGCAGCGGCGAGCGTGTGGAAATCACCCACAAGGCCTCCAGCCGCATGACCTTTGCCAATGGTGCCCTGCGGGCAGCGGCCTGGCTGATGCAGCGGGACGCCGGTCTGTACGACATGCAGGACGTGCTGGGCCTGAAGTGAGGCGGCCGTAGACAACCGCCGCAGCGATCCAGTACAATTCGCTGCATATTTTGGTAGTTAACCGGTAGTTCATAAACGGGAAGGTTCCTCGGGAACCCTCCCGTTTTCTACGTCAGATGCGGAGGTCCTGTTGAAGAAAGCGGCCCTGTTGGCCCTTGCAGACGGAAGTCTCTTCCGTGGCACCGCTATTGGTATTGATGGACATACAAGCGGTGAGGTGGTTTTCAACACCGCCATGACCGGCTACCAGGAAATTCTCACCGACCCCTCTTACGCACAGCAGATCGTCACCCTGACCTACCCGCATATCGGTAACGTCGGCACCAATCCGGAAGACGAGGAGGCCACTGACATTCATTGCGCCGGCCTGGTTATTCGTGACCTGCCACTGCTGGCCAGCAGCTGGCGCAGCCAGTCATCCTTGCAGGATTATCTGAATGCACGCGGTGTCATCGGCATCGCTGACATCGACACACGCCGCCTGACCCGCATCCTGCGCGATAAGGGTGCACAGGCTGGCTGCATCATGGCCGGTGATGCGATCGACGAGCAGGCCGCCGTGACACAGGCCCGCGATTTCCCTGGACTGCAGGGGATGGATCTGGCGAAGGTGGTGACGACAGCAGAGTCCTATTCCTGGCAGCAAGGCACCTGGTCGCTGGCTGACGGTCTGCCCGATGACAGCAGTGAGGGAGCGTTGCCACTGCACGTGGTCGCTTATGACTTCGGGGTGAAACGCAATATTCTGCGCATGCTGGTCGATCGCGGCTGCCGCCTGACCGTGGTGCCGGCAACGACCCCTGCGAGCGAGGTGCTGGCGCTGCAACCGGACGGCGTATTTCTTTCCAATGGACCCGGCGACCCGGAGCCGTGTATATACGCCATAGAAGCGATTCGGGAATTGCTCGCTAGTGGTCTGCCAATTTTCGGTATTTGCCTGGGTCACCAGCTGTTATCGCTTGCCAGCGGTGCGCGTACGGTGAAGATGAAATTCGGTCACCACGGCGCCAATCACCCGGTGCAGGATCTGGAGAACGGGCAGGTCATGATCACCAGCCAGAATCATGGCTTTGCCGTCGATGACGCCAGCCTGCCGGAAAACCTGGTGGCCACACACCGCTCCCTGTTTGACGGCTCGCTGCAGGGCGTGGCGCGCACGGATTGCAGCGCATTCAGCTTCCAGGGCCACCCGGAGGCGAGTCCCGGTCCGCATGATGTGGCACCGTTGTTTGACCGTTTTGTTGATGCCATCCGGTCGAGGTCGAGCTAGGTCATGCCAAAACGTACTGACATCAACAGTATCCTGATTATCGGCGCTGGCCCGATCGTGATTGGTCAGGCATGCGAGTTCGACTATTCGGGTGCGCAGGCCTGCAAGGCGCTGCGCGAGGAAGGCTACCGCGTGGTGCTGGTGAACTCCAACCCGGCCACGATTATGACCGATCCGGAGATGGCGGATGCCGTGTATATCGAGCCGGTGCACTGGCAAACCGTGGCGCACATCATCGAGAAGGAACGTCCCGATGCGCTGCTGCCGACCATGGGCGGTCAGACGGCCCTGAACTGCGCGCTCGACCTGGTACGGGAAGGCGTGCTGCAGCAATTCGGCGTGGAACTGATCGGCGCCAGCCGCGAGGCCATCGACATGGCCGAGGATCGCGGTCTGTTTCGCGACGCCATGACCGGGATCGGCCTGAGTACGCCGCGGGCCACCGTGGTGCACAGCATGGAGGCTGCCCATCAGGCACAGGCCTCGATCGGCTTTCCGGTCATTATCCGGCCGTCGTTCACCATGGGTGGCAGTGGTGGTGGCATCGCCTACAACAGGGAAGAGTTCGTCAGTATCTGTGAGCACGGGCTGGACATGTCGCCGACCAGCGAGGTGTTACTGGAAGAGTCCATTCTCGGCTGGAAAGAATTCGAGATGGAGGTGGTGCGCGACCGGAATGACAACTGCATCATTATCTGTTCCATAGAGAATCTCGATCCCATGGGGGTGCACACCGGCGACTCCATCACTATTGCACCGGCGCAGACCCTGACAGACAAGGAATACCAGATTATGCGGAACGCCTCGCTTGCCGTGCTGCGCAAGATTGGCGTCGAGACCGGTGGCTCCAATGTGCAGTTCGCGATCAATCCCGAAGACGGCCGCATGATCGTGATCGAGATGAATCCGCGCGTGTCGCGTTCCTCGGCTCTGGCCTCCAAGGCAACCGGGTTCCCGATCGCCAAGGTGGCTGCGAAACTGGCCGTTGGTTTTACCCTGGACGAACTGCAGAACGAGATCACCGGTGGCGCCACGCCGGCCTCTTTCGAGCCGACCATCGACTACGTCGTCACCAAGGTGCCACGCTTTACCTTCGAGAAATTTCCGCAGGCCGAACCAGTGCTGGGGACGCAGATGAAATCCGTCGGCGAGGTGATGGCGATTGGCCGCACCTTCCAGGAATCCCTGCAGAAGGCCCTGCGCGGGCTGGAGACCGGTGTCGACGGTCTGGACGAGATTGTTGACCTGTCTGTCGAGGGCGCGCGGCGCGAGTTAATAAAAGAGTTGCGTATTGCACGTCCGGAACGCCTCTGGAATGTTGCCGACGGCTTTCGTGCCGGGCTGACAGCGGAGGAGCTGTTTGAATTGACGGCGATCGATCCCTGGTTCCTGGCGCAAATCGGTGATCTGGTTGCCGAGGAGAACAGCCTGCGTTCGCTGAGTGTCGCGGCACTTGATGCCGGACGTCTGCGGCAATTGAAGCGCAAGGGTTTTTCCGACCGGCGGCTGGCGCGCCTGCTGGACTGTACCGAGGACAAGGTGCGCCAGCATCGTCACGATCTGGCTGTACGGCCGGTCTACAAACGGGTTGATACCTGTGCGGCCGAGTTCTCTACCGCGACAGCCTACATGTACTCCACCTATGAAGAGGAATGCGAAGCGGCGCCCACCGAGAATGACAAGATCATGGTGCTGGGCGGTGGCCCCAACCGTATCGGGCAGGGCATCGAATTCGATTACTGCTGCGTGCATGCCGCCATGGCCTGCCGCGCGGATGGCTTCGAGACCATCATGGTCAACTGCAACCCGGAGACAGTCTCGACGGATTACGACACCTCCGACCGGTTGTATTTCGAACCCCTGACTCTGGAAGATGTGCTGGAGATCATTCATGTCGAGCAGCCGAAGGGCGTGATCGTGCAGTACGGCGGGCAAACGCCGCTGAAACTGGCGCGTGGCCTGGAAGCGAATGGCGCCCCCATTATCGGTACCTCCGCGGATGCCATCGATCACGCGGAAGATCGTGAGCGCTTTCAGCAGATGGTGCAGAAACTGGGACTGCTGCAACCGTCCAACCAGATTGCATCCGATGCGGAACAGGCTCTGGCACTGGCGGATGAAGTCGGTTATCCACTGGTGGTGCGTCCCTCCTATGTGCTCGGTGGACGTGCCATGGAAATCGTTTACTCGCAGGAAGACCTGGCACGCTACATGCGCGAGGCCGTGCAGGTGTCGAATGACTCGCCGGTATTGCTCGACCATTTTCTGGATGATGCTGTCGAGGTCGATATCGATGCCATCTCTGACGGCGAGGACGTGTTGATCGGCGGCATCATGGAACATATCGAGCAGGCCGGTGTGCACTCGGGTGATTCTGCCTGTTCATTGCCACCCTATACCCTCAGCGAGGATATACAGGCACGCATGTGCGAGCAGGTCGCGCGCATGGCGAAAGAGCTGAAGGTGCTTGGCCTGATGAATACCCAGTTTGCCGTCAAGGGCGATGACATTTACCTGATCGAGGTCAATCCGCGTGCCTCGCGCACCGTACCTTTTGTCTCCAAGGCAACCGCGCGGCCGCTGGCCAAGATCGCGGCCAGTGTCATGACCGGAAAGTCATTGCGGGCACAGGGTTACACGGAGGCCGTTAAACCGACTTTCTATTCCGTCAAGGAAGCGGTGTTCCCGTTTATCAAGTTCCAGGGTGTTGATCCCTTGCTTGGCCCGGAAATGAAATCCACCGGTGAGGTCATGGGCATTGGCAAGACCTTTGGAGAGGCATTTGCCAAGGCCCAGCTGGGTGCCGGTAATGCGGTCCCGGTCAAGGGAACGGCATTCCTGAGCGTGCGCAAGGCAGACCGCGACGACGTGGTTGCGCTGGCGCGTGACCTGACGAAGAAAGGTTTTAAACTGGTTGCGACACGCGGCACGGCGGCGGCGATCAGTGCCGACGGCACTGAATGTGGTGTGGTCAACAAGGTCATGGAAGGGCGTCCGCACGTGGTCGACATGATCAAGAACGGTCAGATCGATCTGATCGTCAATACCACCGAGGGTAAACAGGCGATCGCCGATTCTTATACAATTCGCAGAACGGCCCTGCACAACAAGATTTCCTACAGCACGACGATGGCCGGTGCACGCGCGACCTGTATGGCGCTGGACTTCCTGGATACCGGTAACGTCACCAGTCTGCAGAGCCTGCATCAGGAGTAACGAACATGACAAAGAAGGTACCGATTACTGCAAAAGGCGCTGAAAAGTTACGCGAGGAACTGTCGCGTCTGAAGACAGTGGATCGTCCGCGCATCATTCAGGCCATCGCGGAAGCACGTGCCCACGGTGATTTGAAAGAGAATGCCGAGTATCACGCTGCCCGCGAGCAGCAAAGTTTTACGGAGGGCCGCATCAAGCAGATCGAGGGCAAGTTGAGCCATGCCCATATCGTTGATGTCACCACGCTGGCTGCCAACGGCAAGGTGGTGTTTGGCTGCACGGTTGAGCTGATGGATGAAGACACCGAGGAAAGCATTGTTTACCAGATCGTTGGCGAGGACGAAGCCGATATCAAGGTCGGTATGATCTCCATCAATTCACCCATTGCCCGTGCCCTGATTGCCAAGGTCGAGGGTGATGTGGTGTCGGTCATTGTACCGGGCGGCGAAAGAAACCTCGAGATCGTCGAAGTCAAATATATCTAAAACCCTGTAGGAGCGGATCGTTTATGCCCGGCGATCAATCGGGTTCATCCGCGATGGGCCTTCCCGTTGACCAGTAAACTGCTACCAGCCGCCGAACGCATCCTGCTTGCCCTGTGGGTTGGTGCCTTGTGGGTGACAGGCTTCATGGTGGCGCCGCTGCTGTTTGCCGAGCTGGATGATCGTGCGCTGGCGGGCAGTGTTGCCGGCAGCCTGTTCACGCTCACCAGTTACCTCGGCCTCCTGTGCAGTGCCTTGCTACTGATTATTAACGGACTGACCTTCAGGGCGGCTAACTGGCGAGCAGTGGTTATGGTCATCATGCTGTTGCTCGTGGTTATCGGCCAGTTTGTGATTACCCCGATGGTGGCCGATTTGCGTGTGCAGGGGCTGACGGACAGCGCGCGTTTTGGCCAGTTGCACGGCATCGCGAGCGTGCTGTTTTTAATAACCAGTGTTCTCGGTCTGGTGCTGGTTGCGGCAGGCCAGAGAAGCAGGGGCTAGTCGGGAAGGGTGCTCAATTAATTTTTTTACCAGTATAAATGATAATTGGCCACGGAAGCACACGGAAATACACGGAAGAATAAATTGCCTTAGCAGAAATAATCCCGTGTGCTTGCCGTGGCAGTAGCCTTGATTAAGTGCCGTTCGGGCTATTCCGGCTTTTCGCGGTAGATGAGTGCGATGTGGCCGATGGCCTGTACCAGTTCGGCCTCGCAGCTGTCGCAGATTTCGCTAATGATGGCCCTGCGTTGTTCTCGGTCGGCTGCACCGATCCTGATTTTCATCAGCTCGTGATGTTCAAGCGATAATGCGATCTCCCTGAGGACGGCCTTGCTGAGACCGGCATTACCGGTGCTGACAACGGGTTTCAGTGCGTGTCCGCGTCCGCGCAGATCGCGTTTTATTTTTTCGGTTAGTGACATGATGAGTTTTTCCGTGAACAATGGTGCGATTATACGGGTAACCCTGTACCGGTAGACAGTTTACGATGGGCAGAAGCAAGAGCAGCCACCAGTGGCTGAAAAAACATTTCGATGACGAGTTCGTCAAGCGTGCGCAGCGCGAGGGTTACCGTTCGCGTGCCGTCTACAAGCTGGACGAGATACAGCAAAAAGACCGTATTCTGCGCCCTGGCGCTGTGGTGGTGGACCTGGGGGCGGCCCCCGGTGGCTGGTCGCAGTACGCCGCGGAGACACTTGGCGACAAGGGCCGCATTATTGCGCTCGATATCCTGCCCATGGAGCCGTTGCCCGGGGTCGAATTCTTAGAGGGTGATTTTCAGGAGGATGAAGTACTTGCCTCACTCATGGAACTGCTTGGCGGCGCCACGGTCAACCTTGTAATGTCGGATATGGCACCCAATATTAGTGGTATGGACGCCGTTGACCAGCCGCGCAGCATGTACCTCGTTGAGCTGGCCGCCGATTTTGCAGCAACGGTGCTGGGCAAGGGCGGTGACCTGCTGTTCAAGGGGTTTCAGGGTGAAGGCTTCGATGCCCTCCTCAAAGATTTACGAGGACAGTACCGCAACGTGTTGATCAGGAAGCCTAAAGCTTCACGACCAAGAAGCCGCGAGGTGTACGTTTTGGCGAAAGGTCGTATTAATGCGAATATGTCATAATGACTAAAGCCACGCTTTTGACGCGCCGTCATACGGTGCTGACACAGCTCTTATTATACTTAAGTAAATCGAGGACTCCGGTTTGAACGATCTGGCAAAAAATCTCATGCTCTGGGTTGTCATTGCAATTGTGCTGATGACGGTGTTTAACAATTTTGGACCAAAAACATCGGCTGGCCAGCCCATCAATTACTCAGATTTCATCAATGAAGTACAACAGGGTCGCGTGCAGAAGGTGGAAATTGAAGAACACACCGTCAAAGGCACGCGCATTGACGGTTCACGATTTTCCACCACCACGCCGCCTGACGATCCGAAAATGGTGGATGACCTGTTGAGCAACAATGTCGAGGTCAGGGTTACCGGGCCGAACGAGCATGGTCTGCTCATGACGATCTTTATCAACTGGTTTCCGATGCTGCTGCTCATTGGCGTCTGGATCTTCTTCATGCGCCAGATGCAGGGTGGCGGCGGTGGCCGCGGTGCCATGTCGTTTGGCAAGAGCAAGGCGCGCATGCTTGGCGAGGACCAGGTGAAGACAACCTTTGCAGATGTAGCCGGCGTGGAAGAGGCCAAGGAAGAGGTCGGTGAGCTGGTCGAGTTCCTCAGCGATCCGAGCAAGTTCCAGCGCCTGGGTGGCAAGATTCCGCGCGGTGTGCTGATGGTCGGTTCGCCCGGTACCGGCAAGACACTGCTGGCGAAGGCCATTGCCGGCGAGGCCAAGGTGCCGTTCTTCACTATCTCGGGTTCCGATTTTGTAGAAATGTTTGTCGGTGTCGGTGCCTCACGGGTACGCGACATGTTCGATCAGGCGAAGAAGCATGCTCCCTGCATCATCTTTATTGACGAGATCGACGCCGTCGGACGTCATCGTGGTGCCGGTCTTGGCGGCGGGCATGATGAGCGCGAACAGACACTCAACCAGTTGCTGGTAGAGATGGACGGTTTCGAAGGCAACGAAGGCGTGATCGTGATTGCGGCAACCAACCGCCCCGATGTACTGGATCCGGCACTGCTGCGTCCGGGCCGTTTTGACCGCCAGGTGGTCGTGCCATTGCCGGATGTGCGTGGCCGCGAACAGATCCTCAAGGTCCACATGCGCAAGGTGCCGATGGCGGACAACGCCAAGGCAAGCATCATTGCGCGCGGTACCCCGGGATTTTCCGGTGCCGATCTTGCCAACCTCGTCAACGAGGCCGCACTGTTTGCCGCTCGTGGCAACAAACGCCTGGTCGACATGGAGGATCTGGAAAAGGCCAAGGACAAGATCATGATGGGTGCGGAACGACGCTCCATGGTGATGAGCGAGGACGAGAAGAAACTGACTGCCTACCACGAGGCCGGGCATGCCATCGTCGGCCGCTCCATGCCTTCACACGATCCGGTTTACAAGGTCAGTATCATCCCGCGCGGTCGCGCGCTGGGTGTCACCATGTTTCTGCCGGAGGTGGACCGCTACAGTCACAGCAAGGAGTTCCTTGAAAGCCAGATCTGCAGCCTGTTCGGCGGTCGTATCGCCGAGGAACTGATCTTCGGTCCCGACAAGGTCACCACGGGCGCCTCGAATGACATCATGCGCAGCACTGAACTGGCGCGCAACATGGTGACCAAGTGGGGCTTGTCCGAAAAACTGGGCCCGCTGACCTACAGTGAAGACGAGGGCGAGGTCTTCCTTGGACATTCCGTCGCCCAGCACAAGGCGGTGTCCGATGAGACGGCGCACGATATCGACCAGGAGATACGTTCCATCATTGACCGTTCGTATGCCCGTGCCGAAGAGATCCTCAAGACCAATCTCGACAAGCTGCATACCATGGCCGAGGCGCTGATAAAGTACGAAACCATCGACAGCGACCAGATCGACGACATCATGGCCGGCAAGCCACCGCGGCCACCGGCAGACTGGGATGCCTCGGAGCCCACATCGGGTTCCGGCGACAGTGGTTCGACCAGTGTCGACGAGAAATCGGACACCAAGATTGGTGGTCCGGCGGGACAGCACTAGTCACAATTTTTCTAACGCCCCGTGCAGGAGCGGCGTACCCGCCGCGATTGTAATAAATCGCGGCGGGTACGCCGATCATGCAGGTATTTGTCGCTGTCTCACGAGTGCATGAATCCCCCATTATCGACTCCAGAAAAGACCCTGAACTGTGCCGGCAAATTGCTGGACCTGTCGCAGCCACAGGTCATGGGTATCCTGAATGTCACCCCCGATTCGTTCTCGGACGGGGGTGATTTTTTTCTGCCTGAACAGGCCGTCGCCCGTGCCGTGCGCATGGTCGAGGAGGGGGCCGCCATCATCGATGTCGGTGGTGAATCTACCCGGCCCGGTGCCGCACCGGTAACCGTCGAGGAGGAGTTACGGCGGGTGATCCCGGTGGTCGAATCCCTGCATGAAGCACTTGCGGTTCCCGTGTCAATCGATACCCGCAGGCCCGAGGTCATGCAGATGGCGGTGGCGGCCGGGGCAGGACTCATTAACGACGTCAATGCCTTGCAGGCACCGGGTGCCGTCGAACTGGCGGCACGCCTGAACGTGCCGGTGTGCCTGATGCACATGCAGGGGACGCCTGCAACGATGCAGCAGCAGCCCGGGTATGACGATGTGGTCAGCGAGGTCCGGGACTTTCTGCTGGCGCGCGCAACCCTGTGCATGCAACAGGGCATTGACCGGGAGCAGATCCTGCTGGACCCGGGTTTTGGTTTTGGCAAGACCAGCGCGCATAACCTGCAGTTGTTACAGCATCTCGAGCAGTTGGTGGCATGTGGGTTCCCCGTGCTGGCAGGCTTGTCCCGGAAGTCCTTGATCGGTCAAACCCTGGGATTGCCGGTCGATAAACGGTTATATGCCGGCATTGCACTTGCCGTGCTGGCTGTCTGGAAGGGTGCTGCCATCGTCCGCTGTCACGATGTGCACGAAACCCGTGAGGCCGTCCTGATGTGCCAGATTGTCAGGGACGCCGGTTAGGGGTTATTTGACAGCCTGCGGCGGGTGAGCGACATGTGCGGCATGTGGCTATAATCAGCACAACAGCGGAGGCAAATGTGGCAAAGAAATATTTCGGAACAGACGGAATTCGTGGCCGGGTTGGCGATTACCCGGTAACAGCAGAGTTCATGCTCAAGCTGGGCTGGGCGACCGGCCGGGTGCTGGGTGGCAACCGTGCCAACCGTGTCGTTATCGGCAAGGACACACGCATTTCCGGTTATATGTTTGAATCAGCCCTGGAGGCCGGGTTGTCTGCCGCCGGTGTGGATGTGCGCCTGCTGGGCCCGATGCCGACCCCTGCCATCGCCTACCTGACGCGGACCCTGCACGCCTGTGCCGGCATCGTCATCAGTGCGTCCCACAACGGCTTCGCGGATAACGGCATCAAGTTTTTTTCCAGTGAGGGCACCAAGCTGCCGGACGAGGTGGAAGCTGCCATCGAGGCGGAAATTGATCACGATATGGTCACGGTCGCGTCCAACCGTCTGGGCAAGGCGGAGCGTGTTGAGGATGCCGCCGGCCGCTATATTGAATTCTGCAAGAGCACCATTCCTTTGACGATGACGCTCAGAGGCCTGAAGATCGTTGTCGATTGCGCCAACGGCGCCACCTACCATGTGGCCCCCGAGGTGTTTGATGAGCTCGGCGCCGAGGTTATCGCCATTGGTGTGGAGCCGGACGGCCTGAACATCAACCAGGCGTGTGGATCGACGCAACCGGAATTGCTGCAGAAGGTCGTGCTGGAACACAAGGCCGACGTCGGTATCGCGCTGGATGGTGACGGCGACCGTGTCATGATGGTCGATCACAAGGGTGAACTGGTGGATGGCGATGAACTGTTGTTCATTATTGCGCGCTCGCGCCAGCAGGAAGGAACGCTGCATGGTGGTGTGGTTGGTACCCTGATGAGTAATCTGGGTCTTGAACATGCCCTGCAATCCAGCAATATTGACTTTGTCCGCGCCAACGTCGGTGACCGTTATGTGCTGGAGCTGTTGCAGCAAAATAACAGCCTCATCGGCGGCGAATCCTCCGGACATATTATCTGCCTGGATCGAACCACCACCGGTGACGGCATTGTCTCTGCCTTGCAGGTGCTGGCTGCCCAGGTACGCTACGGCAAGACCCTGCACGAGTTGAAAAGCGGCATGAAGAAATATCCGCAGCTGATGATCAATGTGCCGGTGAACCACAAGGTGGAACTGGATAATACACCCGCCATTCTGGATGCCGTCAAATCGGCCGAGCAGCGGCTCGCCGGCAGGGGTCGGGTGCTGTTGCGTCCTTCAGGCACCGAGCCACTGGTGCGTGTCATGGTGGAAGGCGAGGATGCGCAACAGGTGAGTGCAGAAGCAAACCAGCTGGCTTCGGTGGTTGCCGGGGCCGTTTAGAAAGCCGTTTACCTGCAAACACAGATCGACTAGAGATTGCCGCAGGCTACGGTTGGCCCATGCGCGACAGGAATACAGCGGTTCCCCGATCACCCCGCTCGATAGCCAGCAATAACTGATTGTTCCCGGATGTGAAGACAACGGCCTGATAAAAAAGCAGGCCGCAGCAGCGATTACATTGATTTTCCGGTCCCGGATGGCTAAGCTACGCGGCTCGTTGTTATCAAGGATATACTGCTATGCGTCAGCCACTGATTGCGGGTAACTGGAAAATGAATGGCTCTCTCGACAGCGTCACGGAGCTGGTTGAGGGCATCAAGTCCGGTCTGGACTCGGTTTCGACTGCTGAAATGGCGGTGTGCCCGCCCTATGTCTACATACCCACCGTTGCCACTCTGATTGGCGGTGCCTTGATCTCGCTGGGTGCACAGGACGTCAGCGACCAGGAGTCCGGCGCCTATACCGGCGAGGTCGCCCCCGCGATGCTGACGGATGTGGGCTGCAAGTATGCCATCGTCGGACACTCCGAGCGCCGCAGTATTTACGGCGAGAGTGACGCGTTTACGGCCAGCAAGTTTGCCGCCGCACGCAAGGCCGGCCTGGTGCCGATCCTGTGTGTGGGTGAGCTGCTGGAAGAGCGTGAGCAGGGGATTACCGAACAGGTCGTTTCGCGACAGCTGGATGCCGTGATTGATCTTGAGGGTGTTGGCGCACTGGCAGATGCCGTGATTGCCTATGAACCGGTGTGGGCGATTGGTACCGGCAAGACCGCCAGCCCGGACCAGGCCCAGGACGTGCACGCGTTCATCCGTGGCAAACTGGCTGCGCTGGACGCGGCTGTCGCGGACAAGGTGCGGATACTCTATGGTGGCAGTATGAATGCAGCGAATGCCGCTGAACTGCTGGCAATGGCCGATATCGACGGTGGACTGATTGGCGGTGCCTCCCTGAAAGCGGCCGACTTCCTTGCGATAGGAACTGCGGCCAACCGTTAAGCCCTGATTCTCTATGCTGACACGAGCAGTTAACTGATATGTTCTCTTTCTTACTGGTAGTACAGATTCTGGTGTCCGTCTCCATCATCGCGCTGGTGATGTTGCAGCAGGGCAAGGGTGCCGATATGGGCGCCGGTTTTGGCGCAGGTGCCTCGGGTACCGTGTTCGGCGCGCGTGGCTCCGGATCCTTCTTCACCCGCGCAACCGGAATCCTGGCCGCAGTCTTTTTTATCAACTGCCTGTTGATTGCCTCGCCATTGATTCGTGAACAAACCCGGTCTGCAGACACCATCGCCGAGCAACTGGAACAGCAGGCCATTCAGCAGCAGGAAGCTGAACAAACCAATGCCGTGATCGATGCACTGGAAGAGCAGCAGGCCACGGAACAGGGTGCGGCAGTGGAAATCACCGAGACAGTCATTACCGAGACGGATGTTCCGGATGTTCCCGAAAACGATGCTGAGGTGCCGGCAGCGCCACAGGCAGACGACCTGCCTGAGTAGCAAAGTAAAGTAGTAGCAGTTCTGGTTATGTATCCCGGCCGATGTGGTGGAATTGGTAGACACGCTATCTTGAGGGGGTAGTGGCGAGAGCCGTGCCGGTTCGACTCCGGCCATCGGCACCAGATTTTTCAATGAGTTGCAGTGATTTCATGGTTCCTGTTGTGCGCATGCCGGATGGAGAATAGTTACTTTTTATACCCCTAAAAACATAGTTAACATATTGAAAAATATAACAAATATGCCATCTATCCCACTTGACAGAAATCATGGGCTGGCCTAGACTGCATGCCTCTTTTCCATCGCCTGTCTGATCCTAAAAAAATGAATCGAGTCCGGCTGTTAGTCACACCGGCCCGAAGAGACAAAAACGATGCTGGATAACTATCTGCCTATCATGATTTTTATCGCCATTGGTATCGCCATTGGCGTCGGCCCGATAGTCCTGGGTTTCCTGCTATCTCCCCACAAGCCGGATGTTGAGAAAAATTCCCCCTTTGAGTGTGGCTTCGAGGCCTTCGAGGACACGCGCATGCGCTTTGATGTGCGCTATTACCTGGTTGCCATTTTATTCATCATTTTCGATCTCGAGATTGCCTTCCTGTTTCCCTGGGCCGTGGTGCTCGATTCCATCGGCATGTTCGGCTTTGTTGCCATGATGGTGTTCCTTGGCATCCTGGTGATCGGTTTTATCTACGAGTGGCAGAAAGGGGCTCTGGAATGGGAATAGAGGGCCTGCTCAAGGAAGGCTACGTCACCACCTCGGCCGACGCGTTGATCAACTGGGCACGCACCGGGTCGATGTGGCCAATGACCTTCGGTCTTGCCTGTTGTGCGGTCGAGATGATGCAGGCTGGCGCCTCGCGCTACGACCTGGACCGCTTTGGCATTATCTTCCGCGGCAGCCCGCGCCAGTCGGATGTGATGATCGTGGCGGGTACCCTGTGTAACAAGATGGCACCGGCGCTGCGCAAGGTCTATGACCAGATGGCCGAACCGCGCTGGGTGATCTCCATGGGTTCCTGTGCCAACGGCGGCGGCTACTACCATTATTCCTACTCGGTGGTGCGCGGCTGTGACCGCATTGTTCCCGTCGATATCTATGTGCCGGGCTGTCCGCCGACTGCAGAAGCCCTGTTGTACGGGATTATCCAGCTGCAGAACAAAATCAAGCGAACCAATACCATTGCCCGCTAACGGGCTGCCAGGCAACTCACAGTGACTGACTCTTCCCGCCAGCTTGCAGAGCAATTACACCAACGCTTCGGTGAAAACCTGCAGGCGGTTATCGATTCCGTGGGTGAAGTGACCATTGAAATTGCCCCGGATACCTTGCTGGAAGTGGCCACCGCCCTGCGTGACGAGCCGGGCTTTGGCTTTGAAATACTGATCGACGTGTGCGGCGTCGACTATGCCAACTACGGACGCGACGAGTGGGCCACCGAGGAATCAAGTGCCTCCGGCTTCAGCCGCGGTGTCGAGGCGGCAACGGCCGGGCGATTGCGGGCCGTGACCGATGACCTGGTGGTCGAAAAGCCGCGCCAGTCAAAGCGCTTCGCAGCGGTATACCAGCTGTTATCCATCAGCAAAAACCGGCGCCTGCGGCTGAAGGTATTTGCGCCGGATGATGACCTGCCGGTGATACCGTCCGTCATCGCTGTCTGGAACAGTGCCAACTGGTACGAGCGCGAGGCATTCGACCTCTACGGGATACTTTTTGACGGCCATCCGGACCTGCGTCGGCTGTTGACGGATTACGGCTTTGTCGGCCACCCGTTCCGCAAGGATTTTCCTCTCAGTGGCAATGTTGAAGTGATCTACGATGCAGAAAAGAAACGCGTGGTCTATCAGCCGGTGAGCATCGAGCCGCGCGTGCTGGTGCCGAAAGTCATTCGTTCCGGACCCGTTGATGCCGTCGACCTCACGCAGCGGGTCGAGGAAGCAGACGAGGCGGCGGCCGGGGAAGAGGCGCAATAACACATGCCTGAGATTCGCAATTTCACCCTGAACTTCGGGCCCCAGCATCCCGCCGCGCACGGCGTATTGCGCCTGGTGCTGGAAATGGACGGTGAGGTGATCGAACGTGCCGACCCACATATCGGCCTGTTGCACCGCGGCACCGAGAAACTGGCCGAGAGCAAGCCGTTTAACCAGAGCATCGGTTACATGGATCGCCTCGACTATGTGTCCATGATGTGTAACGAGCATGGCTACGTGCTGGCGATAGAAAAGCTGCTCGGTATCGAGGCACCGCTGCGTGCACAGTACATCCGTGTCATGTTTGACGAGATTACCCGTATCCTGAATCACCTCTTGTGGCTGGGTGCGCACGGCCTGGATATTGGCGCCATGACGGTCTTTCTCTACGCCTTCCGCGAGCGCGAGGACCTGATGGATCTGTACGAGGCCGTGTCCGGTACGCGCATGCATGCGACCTATTACCGTCCCGGTGGTGTCTACCGTGACCTGCCGGACAGGATGCCACAGTACGAGGCGTCCAAGTGGCACAACCAGAAGGAAGTAGACAGCAAGAACGAGCATCGCCAGGGTTCCATGCTGGATTTTATCGAGGCCTTCACGGCTCGTTTTCCGGGTTGCGTCGATGAATACGAGACCCTGCTGACCGACAATCGCATCTGGAAACAGCGTACCGTCGGCATCGGTGTGGTCACGCCGGAGCGTGCCATGCAGCTGGGTTTCTCCGGCCCCATGTTGCGCGGTTCCGGTATTGAATGGGATCTGCGCAAGAAGCAGCCCTATGAAGTCTATGACCGGTTGCAGTTTGACATACCGGTGGGCGTCACCGGCGACTGTTATGACCGCTACCTGGTGCGTATCGAGGAAATGCGGCAGTCGAACCGGATCATCAGGCAGTGCATCGACTGGCTGCGCAACAATCCCGGTGCCGTGATGCTGGACGATGCCAAGCTGGCGCCGCCGCGCCGCGAGGAAATGAAGGCCGACATGGAAGCGCTGATTCATCACTTCAAGCTGTTCACGGAAGGTTACACGGTACCGGCCGGCGAGGCCTATGCCGCCGTGGAGCACCCGAAAGGTGAGTTCGGTGTCTACCTGGTTTCCGATGGTGCCAACAAGCCCTACCGCCTGAAGGTGCGGGCCCCCGGCTATGCACATCTGTCCGCGATGGATGAAATGGCGCGCGGCCATATGCTCGCCGACGTGGTGGCGATCATTGGTACGCAGGATATTGTCTTCGGGGAGATCGATCGCTGATGGGTAGTGCCACACAAACACGCGCAGCCGATCTGTTGAGTGCAGAGTCCCGTGCAACGATTGATGCCTGGCTCACCAAGTTCCCTGCTGAGCAGAAACAGTCAGCCGTGCTCGCCGCACTGGAGGCGGCGCAGCACCAGAACGGCGGCTGGGTGACACGCGAACTGATGGATGCCGTGGCCGATTATCTCGATATGCCGAAGATACGGGTTTACGAGGTCGGTTCGTTCTACTCCATGATCGAACTGGAACCGGTCGGTCGCCACATGGTGGCCGTGTGCACCAACCTGTCCTGCATGTTGTGCGGTTCAGAAACCATTGTCGAGCATGTCGAAAAGAAACTCGGTATCAAGCTGGGCGAGACCACGGCGGATGGCCGCATCACGCTGAAGCTCGAGGAAGAATGCCTGGCGGCCTGTTCTGCGGGGCCGATGATGACGGTGAATGGCCATTACCATGAACATCTCACCCCTGAAAAGGTGGACGAGATCCTGGACGGGCTGGAGTAGCGTATGAGCGTACAAGTCTGTTTTGACACCCTGCAGTTTGACGAGCCGTGGACGCTTGAGAACTATCTCAAAGTCGGCGGTTACGAGGCGTGGAAAAAGATCCTGCAGGAAAAGATGCCGCCGGAAGTCGTTATCGAGGAAGTCAAGAAGTCCGGCCTGCGCGGCCGTGGCGGCGCCGGTTTCCCGACCGGCCTGAAGTGGAGCTTCATGCCGCGCAATGCACCGGTACAGAAATACGTGGTGTGTAACTCGGACGAGTCCGAGCCGGGCACCTGCAAGGACCGTGACATTCTGCGCTACAACCCGCATGCCCTGATCGAGGGCATGGCGATTGCCGGCTATGCCATGGGTGCGACCGTGGGCTACAACTATATGCGCGGTGAATTTCATCACGAGCCATTCGAGCGTTTTGAACACGCCCTGCACGAGGCCCGCGAGGCGGGCTTCCTGGGAGACAATATCCTGGATTCCGGGGTTGATTTTGAATGCCACGGCCACCTCGGTGCCGGTGCCTATATCTGTGGTGAGGAAACGGCGCTGCTGGAATCGCTGGAAGGCAAGAAGGGGCAGCCGCGCTTCAAGCCGCCGTTCCCGGCCAACTACGGTCTCTATGGCAAGCCGACGACCATCAACAACACCGAGACGCTCGCCTCGGTGCCGGCCATCATGCGCAACGGTGGCGACTGGTTCATGGCACTGGGCAAGCCGAACAATGGTGGCGTGAAAATATTTTCCGTGTCCGGGCATGTCAACAAGCCGGGCAACTTCGAGGTGCCCATGGGCATCCCGTTCCGTGAACTGCTGGAGATGGCCGGTGGGGTCCGCGACGGTCATCAGCTGAAGGCCGTGATCCCGGGTGGTTCCTCGATGCCGGTGCTGCCGGCTGACATCATCATGGAAACCGACATGGATTATGACTCCCTGTCACACGTCGGTTCCGCGTTGGGGTCCGGTGCCGTGATGGTGATGGATGACAGCACCTGCATGGTGAAGGCGCTGATGCGGGTATCGCGTTTTTACTACGCGGAGTCCTGTGGCCAGTGCACGCCGTGCCGTGAGGGGACCGGCTGGATGTATCGCATCATCAAGCGCATCGAGGAAGGGCAGGGCCGTCCCGAGGACCTGGACCTGTTGCTCAGCGCCGCGGGCCAGATCGAGGGCAAGACCATTTGTGCCTTCGGCGAGGCGGCAGCGTGGCCGGTGCAGGGTTTCCTGAAGCATTTCCGCGAGGAATTCGAGTATCACATCGAGCACAAGTGCTGCATGGTCGGCGCGGGCGCCACCGCAAAAGGAGCCGCGGCATGAGTGCACGCCCCGAGATCCCGGCTGATGAGGCGGTCAATATCGAGATCAATGGCCAGCCCTGCCAGGCGCGCAAGGGCGCCATGATTATCGAGGTGACCGACGCGCTGGGCATCAGCGTACCGCGCTTCTGTTACCACAAGAAACTCTCGATCGCAGCCAACTGCCGCATGTGCATGGTCGAGGTGGAGAAAGTGCCGAAGCCGCTGCCGGCCTGCGCCACACCGGTTGCCGAGGGAATGAAGATCTTCACGCAGTCGGAAATCGCCACCGGTGGCCAGAAGGCGGTGATGGAATTCCTGCTCATCAACCACCCGCTGGATTGCCCCATCTGTGACCAGGGCGGTGAATGCGAGTTGCAGGACCTGGCACTTGCTTACGGCCGCGATGTGTCGCGCTTTGCCGAGAAGAAGCGCGTGGTGAAGGACAAGTTCATTGGACCGCTGATTGCCACCGACATGACACGCTGCATTCACTGCACGCGTTGTATCCGCATGCTGCGCGAGGTCGCCGGCAAGATGGAACTCGGTGCCACCGGTCGCGGCGAGAACATGGAGATCGGTACCTATATCGAGACGTCACTGGAATCGGAACTGTCCGGCAATGTCATCGATGTCTGCCCGGTGGGCGCGTTGACCTCCAGGCCGTTCCGCTTCAAGGCGCGTGCCTGGGAATTGCAGCAGCATTCAACCATTGCTCCGCATGACTGCGTCGGTTCCAACCTGTTTGCCCATACGCGGCGCGGGCAGGTGATGCGCGTGGTACCGCGCGAGAACGAGGAACTCAATGAAGTCTGGTTGTCTGATCGCGACCGCTTCAGTTACGAGGGTCTGTACAGCGAGGACCGCCTGCAGACACCCATGGTGAAAGCCGATGGCGAGTGGCAGACCGTGGACTGGGAGACCGGCCTGCAGGCAGCGGTCGATGCCACCCGTGCCGTCATCGATGCGCACGGTGCGGATCAGCTCGGTGTGCTGGTTTCGCCATCAGCCACGCTGGAAGAAATGTCACTGCTGCAGGTGCTTGCCCGCGGCCTCGGTGTGAACAACATCGACCACCGGCTGCGGCAGGTGGATTTCAGCGACCAGGACACTGCGCCGCTGTGTCCGACGCTGGGGCAGCCGCTGGCCGCGCTGGAGCATGTCGATGCCGCACTGGTGATTGGCGGCAACCCGCGCAAGGACCAGCCGATTATCGGTCATCGTCTGCGCAAGGCGGCAACGGCCGGTGCGCAAGTCATGTTTGTCAACCCGGTCGATTACGAGTTCCTGTTTGACGTGCATGCAAAGAGTATTGTGCCGCCCGCACAGCTGGTGAATGCGCTGGCCGCGGTGGCCAGCTGCTTCCCCGATGCAGGCAGTGGCGCGAGCGACGCGGTGAAGACCGCGATTGCGAATGCCAAGGCAGATGAAGCACAGCGTCGTATGGCTGCGGCGCTCAAGGAGGCCAATGCCGCAACGCTGTTACTGGGTAATGTTGCAGCGGCCCATCCGCAATATTCCATCCTGAAGGCACTCGCCGGAATTATCGCCACCGCCAGCGGTGCCACGCTGGGTGTGCTCACGGACGCTGGCAACAGTGCCGGTGGTTGGCTGGCAGGCGTGTTGCCGCACCGTGGTCCGGCCGGCAATGCTGTGCCAACAGCCGGCCTGGATGCACAGGCCATGCTGGCCACGCCGCGCAAGGGCTACCTGCTGTTTGCTGTTGAACCGGAGCATGACTGCGCCGATGCCGCTGCCGCACGAACTGCCATGAGTGCTGCCGAGGTGGTGGTCTGTCTCACGCCTTACGCGAGTGACGCTCTGAAGGCCTGTGCCGATGTGTTGCTGCCGATTGGCCCGTTTACCGAAACCTCCGGTACCTATGTGAATACCGAGGGTCGCTGGCAGAGTTTTGCCGGCGTTGCCGCGCCCGTGGGTGACAGTCGACCGGGGTGGAAAGTGCTGCGTGTGCTGGGTAACCAGTTCGGGCTGGACGGTTTTGAACAACACAGCAGCGAGGAAATCCGTGATGCCCTGCGTGAGCAGGTGGGCAACATCAAGCTGGATAACAAGCAGGCGGCCGGAACGGTTGCGGCTGCGATGAGTGTGTCCGGGCTGCAGCGCATCGGTGACGTGGCCATCCTCTCGGTCGATTCACTGGTGCGTCGTGCCGCTGCACTACAGGCGACGCCGGATGCAGAAGCGGCTGCACACTGTCGAATCAATGCCGCCCAGGCGGACACTGCTGGTGTGCAGGAGGGCGATACGGTGACGGTGAAGCAGGGTGATGCCAGCACCACCATGACGGTCGAGATCAGCGAACGGGTACCGGACGGTTGCGTGTGGGTGCAGGCTGGGACCGATCAGTCCGCCGCACTCGGCGCCGCTTTTGGCCCTGTAACCATCGAGCGGGTTTGACCGGGGCTGCGACAACGATGAACACGAACACATATATCGAGAAATACAAATCCCAGTTGCTGCTCACGCTGCTGGCGACCGTGGTGCTGTCTGCGCTGGTGGTTGGACTCGGGGTTTATTTCTGGGCTGATATCAAGGCCAATGTGGTGCTCTATTCCCTGGTCAAGATCATTGTTATCCTGGTGCCGCTGTTGCTGGCCGTGGCCTACCTGACCTATGCCGAGCGCAAGATCATCGGCTATATGCAGGTGCGTATCGGGCCGAACCGCGTCGGACCACGGGGCTGGCTGCAGCCGATTGCGGATGCGCTGAAGCTGTTGATGAAGGAAATTATCTTCCCAACCAATGCCAACCGTTTTTTGTTTGTTGTTGCGCCGATGTTGTCGATTGCCCCGGCCATGGCGGCATGGGCGGTATTCCCGTTTACCGACACGCTGGTGCTGGCCAATATCGATGCCAGCCTGTTGTACATCCTCGCGTTGACCTCCATGGGTGTCTACGGCGTCATCATTGCCGGCTGGGCCTCAAATTCGAAATACGCCTTTCTCGGCGCCATGCGCTCGGCCGCACAGATCGTGTCCTATGAAATCGCCATGGGGTTTGCACTGGTGGGTGTGCTGATTGCCGGTGGCAGCCTCAACCTGGTGGAGATTGTCGAGGCACAGCAGGGCAGCATCTTGCACTGGTTCTGGCTGCCGTTGTTCCCGCTGTTCCTGGTGTATTTTATTTCCGGGGTGGCGGAGACCAACCGCGCGCCGTTTGACGTCTCTGAAGGTGAGTCGGAAATAGTCGCCGGCTTCCACGTTGAATATTCAGGCATGGCATTTGCCGTGTTCTTCCTGGCTGAATACGCCAACATGATCCTGATTGCGGCGCTGGCCTCGTTGATGTTTCTCGGTGGCTGGCTGTCACCGTTTGACGGTACCTGGTTTGAATCCTGGTTTGCCTGGGTGCCCGCCATCTTCTGGATGCTGGGCAAGACGGCCCTGCTGTTGTTGTTCTTCCTCTGGTTCCGCGCCACCTTCCCGCGTTACCGCTATGACCAGATCATGCGGCTTGGCTGGAAGGTGTTTATCCCCATCACCATCGTCTGGCTGGTCCTGGAAGGGGCTGCCGTCATGGCCCACATTGGCCCCTGGTTTGTCTAGCTATGGATAATTTCGTTAGATTCCTGAAGAGCCTCACCCTGCTGGAACTGCTGAAGGGCATGGGCGTCACCGGGCGGCATCTGTTCTCGCGCAAGATCACGATTCAGTACCCGGAAGAAAAGACCCCGCAGTCAAACCGCTTTCGCGGTCTGCATGCTCTGCGCCGTTACCCCAACGGGGAAGAGCGTTGCATCGCCTGCAAGCTGTGCGAGGCCGTGTGTCCGGCGCTGGCCATTACCATCGAGGCGGAAGAGCGTGAAGACGGGACCCGGCGTACCACGCGTTATGACATCGACCTGTTCAAGTGCATCTACTGCGGCTTCTGCGAGGAATCCTGCCCGGTAGACTCCATCGTCGAGACCCGCGTTTTTGAATACACCTTTGAAAACCGGGGCGAGAATGTCATGACCAAGGAGATGTTGCTGGAAATCGGCGACAAACACGAGGCCCAGATTGCAGCGGATCGCGCAGCGGACGCGGCCTACAGGTAAATCACGTATGGATTTTCAACGCTTCGTCTTTTATGTATTTGCCGCCATCCTGGTGTTTGCGGCGGCACGTGTTATCACGGTGCGCAACCCGGTACATGCCGCGCTGCACCTGGTGCTGGCGTTTTTTACCTGCGCCGGTCTGTGGCTGCTGCTGGAGGCCGAGTTCCTCGCGATTGTGCTGGTACTGGTGTACGTCGGCGCAGTGATGGTGCTGTTCCTGTTTGTGGTGATGATGCTCGATATCAATACCTCGCCACTGCGTGAAGGTTTTATCCGTTACCTGCCGGTCGGGCTCAGCGTGGCCGCATTGATCGTCATCGAAATGTACATGGTGGTACGGGCGCGCAACTTCGGTGCAGGTGTGATGGCTATCCCGGAACGCCATCCCGAGGGTTACAGCAACGTCAGGGAAATCGGCAGCGTGTTGTACACCGACTATGTCTATCCGTTCGAGATCGCCTCGGTGATCCTGCTGGTGGCGATTATCGCCGCCATCGCACTGACCATGCGCAAGCGCCCGGAAACCAAGTACCAGAATCCGTCGGAGCAGGTTGCGGTGAAGAGCAGGGACCGCGTACGTATCGTCGAGATGAAGTCCGAAGAGAAAAACCGATGATTGCACTGTCAGACTATTTAATACTGGGCGCCATCCTGTTTGGCCTGAGCGTCGCGGGTATCTTCCTGAATCGCAAGAACGTCATCATCCTGCTGATGGCGATCGAACTGATGCTGCTGTCCGTCAACATGAACTTCATTGCCTTTTCGTATTTTCTCGGCGATACCGCAGGGCAGGTGTTCGTGTTCTTTATTCTCACGGTGGCGGCTGCCGAGGCGGCTATCGGACTGGCGATCCTGGTAGTGCTGTTCCGCAACCGCCAGACCATCAATGTCCAGGACCTGGATACGCTGAAGGGGTGATGGCATGAGTATGGACAACCTGTTGCTTGCCATCCCGCTGGCCCCGCTGTTCGGTGCGATCATTGCCGGGTTGTTCGGCAGGCAGATCGGGCGAGCCGGTGCGCACACCGTCACCATCCTCGGTGTGGCCGTCTCCTTTGTGCTCTCTGCCATGGTGTTCAAGCATTTTGCCATTGACGGTGCCGACCCTTATAACGCCAGCGTCTATACGTGGATGGTGTCAGACGGTGTGCGCTTCGAGATCGGTTTCCTGGTGGATAACCTCACGGCACTGATGATGACCGTGGTGACCTTTGTGTCACTGATGGTGCACATCTACACCATCGGCTACATGCACGACGACCCCGGCTACCAGCGCTTTTTCAGCTACATTGCGCTGTTTACCTTCTCCATGCTGATGCTGGTGATGTCCAACAACTTCCTGCAGCTGTTCTTCGGCTGGGAGGCGGTGGGCCTGGTGTCCTACCTGCTGATCGGTTTCTGGTACACGCGGCCGACGGCCATCTATGCCAACCTCAAGGCGTTCCTGGTGAACCGCGTCGGCGACTTCGGTTTCCTGCTCGGTATTGCGGCCATCTACATGACCTTCAACAGCATGGACTATGCAACCGTGTTCGCCGCCGCCCCGGCGCAGGCCGATGCGACTTACCAGGTATTCCCGGGCGTGGACTGGTCATTGATGTCGGTGATCTGCATCTGCCTGTTCATCGGTGCCATGGGCAAGTCGGCGCAGGTGCCGCTGCATGTGTGGCTGCCGGATTCCATGGAAGGCCCGACACCGATCTCGGCCCTCATCCATGCCGCCACCATGGTGACCGCGGGCATCTTCATGGTGGCACGCATGTCACCGATGTTCGAGTTGTCGACGACTGCGCTGTCCTTTGTCATCGTCATCGGTGCCATCACTGCCTTCTTCATGGGACTGCTGGGCGTGGTGCAGAACGACATCAAACGCGTGGTGGCATACTCGACCCTGTCACAGCTGGGCTACATGACCGTGGCACTGGGTGCCTCGGCCTATGCCGCCGGTATCTTCCACCTGATGACACATGCCTTCTTCAAGGCGCTGCTGTTCCTTGGTGCCGGTTCCGTGATCATCGCCATGCACCACGATCAGGATATCCGCAACATGGGCGGGCTGCGCAAGTACATGCCGATCACCTGGATTACCATGCTGATCGGTTCGCTGGCACTGATCGGCACGCCGTTCTTCTCCGGCTTCTTTTCCAAGGACACCATTATCGAGGCCGTGCACCATGCCAATATCCCGGGCGCCGGGATTGCCTACTGGGCGGTGCTGCTGAGTGTGTTCGTGACGGCGCTGTATTCGTTCCGGCTGTATTTCCTGGTCTTTCATGGTACGCCGCGCATGGATGACCATACCCGAGAGCACCTGCATGAAACGCCGTGGGTGGTGACCGTACCGCTGATCCTGCTGGCGATCCCGTCGGTGATTGCCGGTTTCTGGATAGACCCCATCGTGTTCGGCGACTTCTTCAATGGCGTGATTTATGTCAGCCCTGAGCACACCGGACTGGCACACGTGGCCGAGCATTTCCACGGGGCGACGGGGTTTGTCATGCACGCCTTTGGCGGGCCGGCAATCTACCTGGCCATCGCCGGTGTAGGCACGGCCTGGTATATCTACATGAAGAGGCCGGAGCTCGCCGATACCATCCGGCAGCGCTTCAACGCTCTCTACACCCTGCTGGTCAACAAGTACTATGCCGACGACATCAACGCCGTGGTATTTGCCGGCGGTGCACGCGGGGTAGGGCAGTTGCTGTGGAAGATCGGTGATGTCCTGATTATTGATGGCCTGCTGGTGAACGGCAGCGCGAAGGTGGTTGGCTGGACCGCGGCCGTCGTCAGGAAGATACAGACCGGTCATCTCTATACCTATGCCTTCAGCATGATTATCGGACTGTTGTTCATCCTGTCCTGGTTTGTCTTTATTTCACCGGGAGCCCTGCAATGATCGACTTTCCCATTCTGAGTGCCATGGTATGGCTGCCGATACTCGGTGGTGTGGCCCTGCTGGTGATGGATACCCTGGGCAACACGGCATGTCGCCAGACGGCACTGGTGGTGTCCATTGTGACCTTTGTACTGAGTACCCTGCTATACACGCATTTTGACAATGCCACGGCGGTGATGCAGTTCCAGGAGAACGTGCCCTGGATCGCGGCCTTCAGCGCCAACTATCACCTCGGTGTCGATGGCATCTCCATGCCACTGATTATCCTTACCACCTTCACCACGGTGCTGGTGGTGCTGGCCGGCTGGCAGGTGATCCAGCACAAGACGGCGCAGTACATGGCCGCCTTCCTGATCATGGAAGGCCTGATGAACGGCGTGTTCGCGGCACTGGACGCGGTGCTGTTCTACGTCTTCTGGGAAGCGATGCTGATCCCGATGTTCCTGATTATCGGTATCTGGGGCGGACCGAACCGCGTCTACGCCACCATCAAGTTCTTCCTCTACACCTTCCTCGGTTCGGTGTTCATGCTGGTCGCACTGATCTACATGTACCTGAAGTCGGGCAGTTTCAGCATTCTCGATTTCCACCTGCTGCCGCTCACCATGACCGAGCAGATACTGATCTTTATCGCCTTCCTGATGGCTTTTGCCGTCAAGGTGCCAATGTGGCCGGTACACACCTGGCTGCCGGATGCGCATGTCGAGGCGCCCACCGGCGGTTCCGTGGTGCTGGCGGCCATCATGCTGAAGATCGGTGGCTACGGTTTTCTGCGTTTCAGCCTGCCGATTACGCCGGATGCCAGTCATGCCCTCGACTGGCTGATTATCGGCATGTCGCTGATTGCCGTCGTTTACATCGGCTTCGTCGCACTGGCGCAGCAGGACATGAAGAAGCTGATTGCCTACTCGTCCATCGCGCACATGGGTTTTGTCACCATGGGCATCTTCCTGGTGTTCACGCTGCTCGACAACAACGGCTCGATACAGGGTGCGGCGCTGGGCATGGAAGGCGGCATGGTGCAGATGATCTCGCACGGCTTTATCTCCGGCGCCCTGTTCCTCTGCGTGGGTGTGCTCTATGACCGCGTGCACAGCCGCCAGATCAACGACTACGGCGGTGTGGTGAACACCATGCCGATCTTCGCCGCCTTCATGGTGCTGTTTGCCATGGCCAACTCGGGCCTGCCGGGTACCTCCGGTTTTGTCGGCGAGTTCATGGTGATCCTGGCCAGCTTCAAGGCGAACTTCTGGTTTGCCTTCCTTGCGGCTACCACCCTGATCCTGGGTGCCGCCTACAGCCTGTGGATGGTGAAGCGGGTCGTGTTTGGCGATATTGCCAACGACAATGTTCGCCAGCTGGAAGACGTCAATGGACGTGAGTTTGTCATCCTCGCCAGCCTGGCCGTGATGGTGCTGTTCTTTGGTCTCTACCCGGCACCCCTGATTGATGTCATGCATGCCAGTGTCGACAACCTGCTGGCGCATGTCACTGTGTCCAAATTGCCCGTGCAGGAAACCGGCGTGGCGCTGCTGAATGCAGTGCAGCCCTGAGACGCTTACCATGAATATACCCCTGTCTGACTTCATGCTGCTGACCCCGGAAATCTTCCTGCTGTCGATGGCCTGCATCATCCTCGTGGTCGAGGCGTTCGTCGGTGAACGGCAACGCAACATCAGCTACATCCTGTCGCAGCTGACATTGCTGGCCACGGCCATTATCAGCTGGAACATGCTGGATACCGATCCGGCGGTGGTCATGGGCGGTACCTTTGTGCATGACCCGATGGCGGCCTTGCTGAAGACCAGTGTATTCCTGGTGGTCATCGGGGCGTTCGTCTATGCGCGCAGTTTCAATACCTCAACGGGTGGGCTGCGTGGTGAGTACTACGTGCTCGGCCTGTTTGCGGTGCTCGGCATGATGGTCATGATTTCGGCGCACAGCCTGCTGACCATCTACCTCGGACTGGAGCTGCTGTCACTGTCGCTGTATGCCATGGTGGCGTCTGACCGCGATTCCATTCCCGGCTCCGAGGCAGCCATGAAATACTTTGTCCTCGGTGCGCTGGCATCCGGCATGTTGCTCTATGGCATGTCCATGCTCTATGGCGCGACCGGTACGCTGGACCTTGGCGAGATTGCCACCGTCCTCTCTACACCGGGCGAAAACAGCATGATCCTGATATTCGGCCTGTGCTTTATCGTCGTCGGGCTGGCGTTCAAGTTTGGTGCCGTTCCCTTTCACATGTGGGTACCGGATGTGTACGACGGTGCGCCCACCGCGGTGACCCTGTTCCTCGGCAGTGCGCCCAAGATTGCGGCGTTTGCCATGGCCATGCGTCTGCTGGTGGAATCCCTCGGCAGCCTCTCGGTCGACTGGCAGGGCATGCTGGTGATCCTCGCGGTATTGTCACTGGCGCTGGGTAACGTCGTCGCCATTGCACAGACCAGCATGAAACGCATGCTGGCCTATTCGACCATTTCACATGTCGGTTTCCTGTTGCTGGGCATACTGGCCGGCACCGAGGCAGGCTATTCCGCTGCCATGTTCTACGCAATCACCTATGCCGTCATGGCGATTGGTGGCTTTGCCATGATCATCCTGCTGAGCCGTGCCGGTTTTGAAGCGGACCAGCTGGATGACTTCAAGGGCCTCAACGAGCGCAGTCCCTGGTTTGCCTTCATCATGCTGATCCTGATGTTTTCCATGGCGGGCGTGCCACCGACGGTTGGTTTCTATGCCAAGCTGTCGGTACTGCAGGCGGTGATTGATATCAACATGGTGTGGCTGGCTATAGTCGCCGTGGCCTTTTCTATCATCGGTGCATTCTACTATATTCGCATCGTCAAACTGATGTACTTTGACAAGCCGTCCAGTGATGAGCCACTGCACACCCATACCGACATGCAGATTGCGCTTAGCCTCAATGGCTTGCTGGTGCTGGGGCTGGGTCTCTTCCCCGGTAGCTTGCTGGCGCTGTGCAGCCGCGTCCTTGGCTGATGATCGAGCGATCCGCCGTTCTCTATTTCCGTTTAATCCGGCTTCGGGGTTGAAATACCGCACGGCACTCGCTACACTTCTCGGCCGTTGATGCGGGGTGGAGCAGTCTGGCAGCTCGTCGGGCTCATAACCCGAAGGTCGTAGGTTCAAATCCTACCCCCGCTACCAATCACAGCCCGAGCCGGATTTGCGGTCCGGGCTTTTTTTTGCCTGTACGGGTATGACGTTTTGTTTCCTGAAGCTGATAGCTGGAGCACGGTAAGTTTCTCTATTTAGTCGGGAAATCCTGCAGCATTGACGTCTCCCGATATGCGTGTAAAATACCCGCGATCAGGTGATCAAGGCCTTCAAGGGCCGTCCCGCCTGGTTGGACCCCGTGATCGGGGTTTTTTTATAGCCAGGACAGGAAGTCCATGGTCTGAGCGACTGGCGGAATATAGGGGTTGCTGCACTCTATATGAGGAAAATTTCGGAGTTCATGGAGTGGGCCTTTGGCCCATTTTTTGTTTCCGGAGAACAGGATGAAGAAGGATCCGTTACATATTGGCGACATGCTGGAACCGGGAATTCGCTCGCTGGGTTACGAGCTTGTGGGTGTGGAATTCCAGAGTGGTGGCAAGGGCGGCGGCCTGTTGCGGGTCTATATAGATAGTGAAGATGGCATATCGGCTGACGATTGCCAGAAGGTGAGTTACCAGGTCAGTGGCGTGCTCGATGTCGAGGACCCGATCCCGGGGCATTACACCCTGGAGGTGTCGTCACCCGGGCTGGATCGACTGTTGTTCCGCCCGCAGGATTTTGAACGTTTTGCAGGGCAGTTGGTGAAAGTCCGCCTGGCGTATCCCATTGAGGGCCAGCGCCGGTTCAAGGGGCGCCTCGCGGGGATACGTGGAGAAAATGTTGTCATCGAGGAAGACGATATGGAAATCAGTCTTCCGTTTGACCAGATTGAACAGGCGCGCCTGGTGCCGGAATACTGAATGTTGTTGGAGGTTGCTTGAATGGACAGTAAAGAGATACTGATGGTCGTGGACGCGGTATCCAATGAAAAGGGCATCGATAAGGAAATAATTTTCGAGGCCATTGAGATTGCGCTCGCCACGGCCACGCGCAAGCGCCAGTTGGGCGATATCGACGCACGCGTCGCAATCGATCGGGTAACCGGAGAGTACGAAACCTTTCGTCGCTGGCAGGTGATTGACGAGACGCTTGCGGCCGGGGCCGACGAGGACGATGAAGACGTACTCCGCTACGAGTTCCCGGGGCGCCAGTACTCACTGGAAGCCGCGCGTGAACTGGATCCGAATCTGAAGCACGGCGATTACATTGAGGAACCGATGGAATCGGTGGATTTCGGGCGCATCGGTGCCCAGACCGCCAAGCAGGTCATCGTGCAAAAGGTGCGTGAAGCCGAGCGCGCCATGGTGGTCGAGGCGTACAAGGACCGTGTCGGCGAACTGGTCACCGGTATCGTCAAGCGCGTCGAGCGTGGCAATGTCTATCTTGATCTGGGCGGCAACGCCGAGGCCATTGTCCTGCGTGAAGAGATGATTCCGCGGGAAGCGGTGCGCCCCGGCGACCGGCTGCGCGGTTATCTGCGCGAGGTGAGTGCCGAACAGCGCGGGCCGCAGTTATTTGTTTCGCGCGTGGCGCCGGAATTCCTGCTCGAGTTGTTCAAGCTGGAAGTACCCGAGGTGGGGCAGGACCTGATTGATATCCTGGCCGCTGCGCGTGATCCGGGGTTGCGTGCCAAGATCGCGGTGAAAAGCAACGATCCTCGCATTGATCCGGTGGGTGCCTGTGTTGGCATGCGCGGTTCGCGCGTGCAGACGGTATCCACCGAGCTGTCCGGCGAACGTGTCGATATCATTCTCTGGGACGAGAACCCGGCACAGTTCGTGATCAATGCCATGTCACCGGCCGAGGTGGCCTCCATTGTGGTGGACGAAGAGACGCACACCATGGACATCGCCGTGAGTGAGGACCAGCTGTCACAGGCGATTGGCCGCGGCGGTCAGAACATACGTCTTGCCAGCCAGTTGACCGGCTGGACGCTGAACGTCATGGACGAGGTCCAGGCGGAAGAAAAGAGTGAAGCCGAGGCGCACGAGCTGCAGAAGCTGTTTACCGAGCAACTCGATGTGGATGAGGAAATTGCCGCCATTCTGGTGCAGGAAGGCTTCTCGTCTATCGAGGAAGTGGTCTACGTGCCGAACAGCGAGCTGCTGGCAATCGAAGAGTTTGATGAAGACATTGTTGAAGAGCTGCGCGGTCGTGCACGTGATGTGTTGCTGACGCAGGCGATTATGAAGGAAGAAAAGATCGGTGACGCAGAACCTGCTGAAGACCTGCTGACAATGGAAGGTATGGACAGGGACCTGGCCTTTGAACTGGCCGGTCGCGGTGTGATTTGCATGGAAGATCTTGCAGAGCAGGCTGTTGACGAGCTGATGGAAATTGATGGAATGGACAGGGAACGGGCGGGTACGCTGATCATGACGGCGCGGGCCCCCTGGTTTGCTGAAGAGGCAAGCGACTAACCGTCGCAAGAGGTGTGAGACAGGCAATGACAGATGTCACGGTAAAACAATTCGCTGCAGCAGTTGGTGTTCCACCTGACAGGCTGCTGGTGCAGCTGGGCGAGGCGGGCCTTTCGGTCAGTGATGAAAACTCGACTATCACGGACAGTGAGAAAACGCAGTTGCTGGATTTTTTGCGCCAGAGTCATGGCAAGCGCAGTGCCTTGTCCACCGCGGGTGGCGGCGCCAGCAAGGTTACGCTGAAAAGGAAAACCCAGACCGAACTGCGCGCCACCGTTCCGGCGGGACGCGGTCCGCTAGGCCGGGGAGCGGCACGGGCGCGGCCGGAAGCCAAGACCGTCTCGGTCGAGGTGCGCAAGAAGCGGACCTACGTCAAGCGTGCTGATCTGATGGCTGAAGAGCAGGCGCGTCTGGAACAGGAAGCTGCAGAACAGGCACGTATAAAGGCAGAAGCCGACGCGCGTGATGAGGCCGCCAGCAAGAAGCGCGAGGAAGCCAGGCAAAAACTCGAGCAGGAACGTGCCGCGGAAGAATCACGGCTGCAGGCCGAACGCGATGCACGCAAGCAGGCCGAGGAAGAGGCGCGCCAGCAGTCACTGGCCGCTGCCGAGGCGCGTGAGAAGGCTGCAGCAACGGAAGCAGGGCACAAGAAACCCGATGCGGATCGCAAGTCCCGCAAGGAAGCGAAGGAGGCGTCTGACAAGGATACCAAGTACGGACGCAAGCAGCTGCATGTGACCGCCGGCAAGGGTGGTCGCCGCAAGAAGAAGGCAAAACCGACACGTCGTGTCACCATCGAGTCAGGCGGTGAACACGGTTTTGAACGGCCGACGGCATCGGTCGTTTATGAAGTTTCCGTGCCTGAAAGCATCATCGTGTCCGAACTGGCGCGCAAGATGTCCGTCAAGGCGGCAGAGATCATCAAGGTCCTGATGCAGATGGGTGTGATGGCAACCATCAACCAGATGCTCGACCAGGATACTGCGATACTGGTGGTTGAAGAGATGGGCCATATTGCCAAGCCCGAGCAGGAAAATATTCTCGAGGAAGAACTCAAGCAGCAGGTCGAGGAGATCAAGGGTGAAAAACTGCCGCGTCCACCCGTGGTGACCATCATGGGCCATGTGGATCACGGCAAGACATCGCTGCTGGACTTTATCCGTCGCACCAAGGTAGCCGATGGCGAGGCGGGCGGTATCACCCAGCATATTGGTGCCTATCATGTGAAAACCGACAAGGGCATGATCAGTTTCCTCGATACGCCGGGACATGCCGCGTTTACCGCGATGCGTGCGCGTGGCGCCGGGGTAACGGATATTGTCATCCTGGTGGTCGCGGCTGACGATGGTGTTAAACCGCAAACCCAGGAAGCGGTCCAGCATGCCCGGGCTGCCGGGGTGCCGCTGGTGATCGCTATCAACAAGATCGATCGGGAAGAAGCCGATCCGGAACGCGTCAAGAATGAAATGTCTGCGCTCGAAGTGATTCCTGAAGACTGGGGCGGAGATACCATGTTTCTGCCGGTGTCGGCAAAGACCGGTGAGGGTGTTGATGAACTGCTGGATGCCGTCTTGCTGCAGGCTGAGCTGCTGGAACTGACCGCTGTCCACGATTGCCCGGCAACCGGCATCGTGGTTGAATCCAGTCTCGACAAGGGACGTGGTCCGGTCGCTACCGTGCTGGTGCAGAATGGTGTACTGAAGAAAGGTGACCTGTTGCTTACCGGGACCGAGTATGGCCGTGTGCGTGCCATGTTCGATGAAAACGGCAAGCAGGTGGCCGAGGCGGGTCCATCGATTCCTGTGCAGGTGCTGGGTCTGTCTTCGGTACCGAATGCCGGTGATGATGTTGTCGTGGTATCCGATGAACGCAAGGCACGTGAACTGGCGCAGCTGCGTCATGAGAAATCCCGTGACCAGCGCCTGGCGCAACAGCAGCAGACACGGCTGGAGGATGTGTTCTCATCGGTTCGTGATGGCCAGACGCCGACGGTTCATATCGTACTCAAGGCGGATGTGCAGGGTAGTGCGGAAGCCCTGAGTGATGCGCTGACCCGCCTGACGGCTGATGAAAAAGAAGTAAAGGTCAAGGTTATTTCCAGCGGCGTGGGCGGTATTAATGAATCTGACGTGAACCTCGCGGTTGCATCCAATGCCATGATCATCGGCTTTAACGTGCGTGCGGATGCGTCTTCAAAACAGCTGATTGAAGACAATAACATCGAGCTCAAGTACTACAGCGTTATTTACAATGCCATCGATGATGTCAAGGCGGCAGCCAGCGGCATGATGGCGCCCGAGACGCGTGAAAACATTATTGGCCTTGCAACCGTCAAGGAAGTGTTCCGTTCCCGCAAGCTTGGTGATATCGCCGGCAGTATTGTGACCGAAGGTGTTGTACGCCGCAGTTCACCCATACGTGTGTTGCGCGATAACGTTGTCGTCTTTGAGGGCGAGCTTGAATCGTTACGGCGCTTCAAGGACGACGTCAACGAGGTCAGGGCCGGCACCGAGTGCGGTATTGGCGTGAAGAATTACGACGTCAAGGCCGGTGACCAGATCGAGGTGTTTGAACGTGTCGAGGTGGCCCGCTCGTTGTAGCGATGCATTCCTGGCCGCATTAAAAGAAAATGTCCTCTCCCTTCAGGAGAGGACGTATGCATCTTTTCCTTCGGTATTCTCTTTTCTTTTTTATCACCGGATTGTTTTGTAGCTGAAAGATATGCCAAGGGAATTCCCGAGAACCCGCCGTGTTGGTGAGCAGATACAGCGTGAGCTGGCTGCACTGATTCGTGATGAACTCAATGATCCGCGTCTGGGTATGGTCAGTGTCTCGGCAGTGCAGGTGTCGCGTGACCTGAGTCATGCAAAGGTGTACGTGTCGGTACTGGGTACCGATGAGCAGTCCGGCGCGTCGGTCACTGTGCTTAATCATGCTGCCGGTTTCCTGCGCCACAAGCTGGGCAAGTCAATGCATATCCGGGTGATACCGGAACTGCGTTTTTATCTTGATCGTTCACTGCAAGAGGGTGCACGCATGGGGGCGCTGATTAACAAGGCGATTGCCAGCGACCGGCACGATGACGGTGATGATGATGAACACACGTGATTTAATTTTCAGGGTAGTGGGTTAACTATGGGTAGACGTCGAAGCAATCCGAATTTGCGCCGTGTCAACGGCATCCTGCTGCTGGACAAGCCAGCCGGGTTGACCTCAAACGCAGCACTGCAGGTCGTGAAGAAACTGTACGCGGCACGCAAGGCCGGTCACACCGGCTCCCTGGATCCGCTGGCAACCGGTTTATTGCCGCTGTGTTTTGGCGAGGCGACCAAGGTATCCGGGTTCTTGCTGGATGCAGACAAGGATTACCAGGTGACCTGCCGGCTTGGCGAGCGCACGTCTACGGGTGATGCAGAAGGCGAAGTGCTCGAGCAGCGCCCTGTCAACGGCATCTCCGAGCAACAGCTGCGCGAGGTGCTTGGCGGGTTTGTCGGGGATATCGAGCAGATTCCGCCGATGTATTCGGCCCTGAAACACAAGGGCGAGCGCCTCTACAAGCTCGCCCGTCAGGGGGTTGAGGTGGAGCGTGAGGCCCGCCAGGTGACCATCTTCGAGCTGGAGCTGGTGCGTTTCGAGGCGCCAATGGTGGAGATCCGGGTGCATTGTTCGAAAGGCACCTATGTCCGTACCCTGGTTGAGGATATCGGCGAAACCCTGGGATGTGGCGCGCATGTCGCTGCACTGCGTCGTGTCGGTGTCGGTCCCTTTGACGCTTCACAGATGATTGACATGGACAGGCTGGAGACCGTCGCTCGTGAAGGACATTATGCGCTGGACCAGCTGCTGTTACCGATGGAAAGCGGTCTGACACAGTGGCCGGATGTCCGCCTGACGGGGGATGCGGCCTTTTATCTGCGCCAGGGACAGCCGGTACTGGTGCCGAAGGCGCCAACAACCGGCTGGGTACGCCTCTACGAGGGCGAATCCCGCTTCCTGGGCATGGGCGAGATCCTGGATGACGGCCGGGTGGCGCCACGGCGCCTGATGGTTGCCTCCTGATACCCCAACAAGGCGCTTGTGGCCGGCGGATGCCGCGGTTAGAATACGCAGCTCGCTCAATTTGAAGAGATTTTAAGTAAATTCCGGGAGTTTTTAGATGGCTTTGAGTGCCGAACAAAAGGGTCAAATCGTTAGTGACCATAAAAGAGGTGATGCCGATACCGGTTCGCCGGAAGTACAGGTTGCCTTGTTGACATCCAACATAACGGGTTTGACCGAACACTTTAATAAACACAAGGGTGATCATCATTCACGTCAGGGTCTGCTGCGCATGGTCAACAAGCGCCGCAAATTACTGGACTATCTGAAGCGCAAGGACAGCAAGCGTTATCAGGAACTCATCAGTAAGCTTGGCCTGCGTCGCTAGACACGCACTATCCTCTGCCTGATCAACCACCTTAATCAATCAAGGGAATACGCCTGTGAGTGCAATCAAGAAAACCTTTCAATACGGTGACCAGACGGTCACGCTAGAAACCGGGGAAATCGCCCGCCAGTGCAGTGCGGTCATTGTCAGCATGGGCGAGACACAAGTGCTTGCAACGGTTGTCGGTGACAAGCATCCCATGGAAGGACGCGACTTCTTCCCGATGACAGTGGATTACCAGGAAAAGGGCTACGCCGCCGGCCAGATACCCGGCAACTTCTTCCGTCGTGAAGGACGCCCCAGCGAAGCGGAAACCCTGCTGTGTCGCCTGGTGGATCGTCCGCTGCGCCCGCTGTTCCCGAAAGGTTTTACCCACGAGGTACAGGTGATCCTCACGGTCATTTCCTATGACCCGCAAATCAATCCCGATATTCCCGCGCTGATCGGCGCTTCTGCCGCGATGTCCATCTCCGGCCTGCCGTTCAGTGGTCCGGTGGGTGCCGCCCGCGTCGGTTATATCGATGGCAACTATGTACTGAATCCGACAACCGAGCAGATGGAATCCTCGCAGCTGGACCTGGTGGTTGCCGGTACCGAAAGCGCCGTGTTGATGGTTGAGTCCGAGGCGAAAGAGCTGCCCGAGGACGTCATGCTGGGTTCCGTGGTCTTCGGTCATGAACAGCAGCAGGTGGTGATCAATGCCATCAGGGAACTGGCCGCGGAGGTCAACACACCGGCGATGGAATGGAGCGCGCCCGAGGAAAATACGGCGCTGCTCGAGGCCGTTGAAAAGGAAGGTGCAGAAGCCATCACGGCGGCCTACAAGGTTGCAGACAAGCAGGATCGTTACACGCTGCTGAGCAAGGTTCGCGAGGAAATCGTCGACAAGGTGGCCGATGATGACAGGGACGGTTTCTCCAGTGACGCCGTCAAGGGTGCCATTGGCAAGCTGGAGAAGAAGATTGTCCGTAGCCGCATCATCTCGGGTGAAGCCCGTATTGACGGCCGCGACACCAAAACAGTACGTCCAATCACCATCCGCACCGGTGTATTGCCGCGCGCGCATGGTTCTGCACTGTTTACCCGCGGCGAGACACAGGCGCTGGTCGTGACCACGCTGGGTACAGAACGTGATGCACAGCTGATCGATACCCTCGCAGGCAACTATAAAGAACAGTTCATGCTGCACTACAATTTCCCGCCTTACTGTGTCGGAGAAACCGGTCGTGTCGGTGGCACCAAGCGCCGCGAGGTCGGCCATGGCAAGCTGGCAAAACGCGGTGTCAGTGCGGTCATGCCGAAGGCTGAAGATTTTCCCTACACCATCCGCGTGGTGTCCGAGATAACCGAATCCAACGGTTCCAGTTCCATGGCGAGTGTTTGCGGCAGCAGCCTGTCGATGATGGATGCCGGCGTGCCAATCAGTGGCGCTGTCGCCGGTGTGGCCATGGGCCTGATCAAGGAAGCCGACGACTACGCCGTGCTGACCGATATCCTTGGCGACGAGGATCACCTCGGCGACATGGACTTCAAGGTGGCCGGCACCTCCAATGGCGTTACTGCCCTGCAGATGGATATCAAGATCCAGGGCATTACCCGGGAGATCATGGAAAAGGCGCTGGCGCAGGCCAATGACGGTCGCATGCATATCCTCGGTGAAATGAACAAGGCGATCACCGTACCGCGTGAGGATGTATCCGAGTTTGCACCGCGTTACATCACCATGAAGATCAACCCGGACAAGATCCGCGACGTCATCGGCAAGGGTGGCGCAACGATTCGTTCCATACAGGACGAAACCGGTGCCAACATCGATATCGATGATGCCGGTAATATCAAGATTGCTTCAGTTGACCTGGAAGCGGGCAACGAGGCCCGCCGTCGCGTCGAGCAGATTACTGCGGACGTTGAGGTCGGTAGCATCTATGACGGCAAGGTTGCCAAGCTGATGGACTTCGGCGCGTTTGTCACCATCCTGCCCGGCAAGGACGGCCTGGTGCACATCTCGCAGATCTGCGAAGAGCGCGTACAGAACGTCAGCGACAAGCTCTCGGAAGGTGATATCGTCAAGGTGAAGGTGCTGGAAGTCGACAGGCAGGGCCGCATTCGCCTCAGTATGAAGGCGGTCGCGGCGGAAGAAGCCGGGGCCTGACAGCCGTCTGTTGGTCGTTATCAAGAAGGGGCCTTTCGGCCCCTTGTTAATGTCTGTTAGCGCACAAACGAAACAGTTAATTTCCGGAAGCGACTGTCTGTGGACTAACGAGCAGAAAAGAATACGTCTTGTTCTTCAGGCAGGATACCTTGCTTTCCTCGAGCATCCTGCATTCGAGTGTATGCTCTTTTCCCCACCCTGTTTTGATAGTATAGGCATCAGTGTCCGTTACTTCACTGCCGATTTCATGGGCTACTTCGGTGCTATCCGCGGCAGTCACCTGCGTGGTATCGATGACCAGATTTCGGTAAGTCACATCAAAAGATCCATCGCCTGAGAAGTTGCGCATGATGGATTTCGTTTTGAACCTGATGAGGCTGTCAGCTGTCTCGCGCGTCTGGTCGTCGCTATAGCAGGCAATCTTGTCATTTTCCGTGCGGCAATTGTTGATGGCGGAAGGCAGGTATGCCACAGGTTCCCCATCACGGCTCCATGCGGCAACCATTAAATCCTCGATACCAAATGTTTTATTGGCGGCAGGGCTTTTGCTTGTTCTGGTGATGTTTGCGGTTTTTCGGGGTTGTGATTTCCTTGCGGGAGCGGCAGCTGTTATTTTCGGTGCTTTCATTTTTTCGGAAACGTCGATCATCTCACTGCGTGCCTGGTTGAATCCACCGTCAACTGCTTTTGTATACCATTCAAGTGAGGTGGCGTAATCAAGTTTCACCCCATTGCCTGAGGCGTACATTTTTCCCAGATAGTATTGCGCTGCGGCATAACCCTTGTCTGCAGCCTGCTTGAACCATTTGAAAGCAGTCTTCATGCTGGCTTTGACTCCAGTGCCTTCGTAGTAGATCAGGCCCAGTTTATATTCGGCCTTTGCATAGCCCTGGCTTGCTGATTGTTCAAAGGCTTCCGCCGCCCTGGCCAGATCGATATTGGTGCCAATTCCTTCGGTGTACATGTTGCCAAGTTTGTACTGACTTTCTTTATCGCCACTCTCGGCACTTGCCAGTTCCTTGCTGAAACGTTCTTCATTCGCCTGTAACAGTTGCAGGCGGCTGACAGCCTTTTCATTATCCTGCGCGGCTGCTTTATTGTACCAATCGATTGCCTCGCTCCTGTTCGGGGACACTCCACGGCCGTTTTGATACATGGACGCGACATCAAACTGTGCATTGCTGTTTCCCTGCCGTGCTTCCTGAAGTTTTTCATTGAAGAGCGTTTGCCAGACGTCGTTTCCGCCCATGGCGGTGGAGCTAGTGATCAAGAGGATCATGCCGAATGTGATTTTCTTCATGAAAGATACCTGCAATATTGGCTGGATGGCTTACACAAACACTGAATATAAAGAGTCTATCGGCTTGGGCTTGTCGCGCTTGAACAGGCGCCATGAAAAATAAGATAAAAGGTAATTAATACAATTATCTATTAATTGTTTCTAATATAGAATAGAGATTAATCTCTGCGGGTCAAACGGTACTCGTCAAGGTGTTGCAGAATGCGCGCTTCCAGCCAGTAACGGGGCCGCAGCGGGTTTGAACCGGTTACAAATCCGACATGACCGCCGTGCGTCGAGAGTTCCAGTGTGATTGACGGGCTCAATTCGTCCTTGTCGGGTAGCGCGCTGGCAGGGAGGAAGGGATCGTCGATTGCCTGCAATAGCAGCGTCGGTATCTTGATGTTTTTAAGAAACTGTTTGCTGCTGGATTTTGCATAGTATTCGTGCACATCACGGAAGCCGTGCAGTGGCGCGGTGATTTCATTGTCAAATTTATGAAAGCTGTTTAATTCATGCAGACTGTCCAGTGGAAATGGCGGCGTGTGCAGTGCGGCCTTTTCTGTCACTGAACGCCTGAGTTTTTTCAACAGGTGGCGCTGGTAGATGCGTGACAGACCACTGCTCAGCTTCAGGGCTGCAAGGTGCAGATCCAGTGGCACGGAAATGGCGATAGCGGTGGTAACGCCTGCGTGGTCACCTTTTTCGCCTAGCCACTTGAGGAGTACGTTGCCTCCCAGCGAAAAACCCACAACGGCGGTCTTCGTGTCTGGATGCCGTTGTGTGAGTCGCTGCATGACTTCTTCAAGGTCACCGGTGTCACCGGAGTGATAACTGCGCGGCAGGCGGTTCGGTTCACCGCTGCATCCACGGAAGTACATCAGACCAGCGCTATAGCCAGCCTGTTCAAGGGCGCAGAGCAGGCCACCGGTATAGTGTGACGCGAGTGAACCCTCCAGGCCATGCAGTACGAGCACCCTCATACCGTCGGCCTGTTGAGTCCAGTCGATGTCTATGAAATCACCGTCCGCCAGCTCAACACGCTCCCGTGTCAGCGCTGGTGCTCTTCGCTTGCGGAACAGGGACGGGTACAGCGTCTGCAGGTGTGGTCCCGGCAACCACCACGCAGCGCGGAATGCACTGCGGGTGATCATCGCGTGTGCAGACCCCTGAACCCGGGTCAGGTGCTTACCCGGTTCTTGATCAGATCATCCACCACTGCCGGGTCTGCCAGTGTCGAGGTGTCGCCCAGTGCATCGACCTCATTGGCGGCGATCTTGCGCAAGATGCGGCGCATGATCTTGCCGGAGCGGGTTTTCGGCAACCCCGGTGCCCACTGGATGATATCCGGTGTCGCAATCGGACCAATTTCCTTGCGGACAAGCGCGACCAGTTCGCTGCGCAGTTGATCGCTGGGTTCGACACCATGAACCAGCGTCACGTAGGCATAGATACCATGCCCCTTGATGTCGTGCGGATAACCGACAATCGCGGCCTCGGCAACGGCTTCATGCAGCACCAGTGCGCTTTCGAGTTCTGCCGTACCGAGGTTATGACCCGACACGATCAGAACATCATCGACCCGCCCGGTGATCCAGTAGTCGCCGTCTTCATCACGACGTGCTCCGTCACCGGTGAAATATTTACCCGGGAAGGCGCTGAAGTAGGTATCGATAAAGCGCTCGTGATCGCCGTAAACGGTACGCATTTGCCCCGGCCAGGGATGCGTTATCACCAGGCTGCCCTCGGCGGTGCCTTCCAGGACATTGCCCTGCTGGTCAACGATGGCCGGCTGTATGCCAAAGAAGGGGCGCGTGGCCGAGCCGGGTTTCATTTTCATTGCACCGGGAAGCGGTGTGATCATGTGGCCACCGGTCTCGGTTTGCCACCAGGTATCAACGATCGGGCAACGCGCGTCACCGACCGTGTGGTAATACCATTCCCAGGCTTCCGGGTTTATGGGTTCGCCCACGGTACCGAGCAGGCGCAGGCTCTCGCGTGAAGTGCTTTTCACCGGCTCATCGCCCATGCGCATCAGGGAGCGTAGTGCGGTAGGCGCCGTGTAGAAGGTGTTTACCTTGTGCTTGTCACAGACCTGCCAGAAACGTGATGCGTCAGGGTAGGTCGGAACACCTTCAAACACCAGTGAGATGGCGCCATTACAGAGTGGCCCGTAAACGATATAGGAATGACCGGTTACCCAGCCGACATCCGCGGTACACCAGTAGACATCACCATCGTGATAATCGAATACATACTTGTGCGTGATGGCCGCATACAGCAGGTAGCCGCCGGTGGTGTGCAGTACCCCCTTTGGTTTGCCGGTCGATCCCGAGGTATAGAGGATAAACAAGGGATCTTCGGCACCCATCGACTCAACGGGGCAGTCACTGGCAACGCCGGCTGCGGCCTCGTGATACCAGATGTCACGGCCATCCTGCCAGTCGACCGTGCCTGATGTGTGGCGCACCGTGATCACGGTGTCCACATTCGGGCAGTGCAGCAGCGCCTTGTCTACATTGCCTTTCAGCGGCACGGTTTTGCCGCCGCGCAGGCCTTCATTGGCCGTGATAACGGTGTGGCAATCCGAGTCCAGTATGCGGTCCTTGAGGGACTCCGGTGAGAAGCCGCCAAAGACCACCGAGTGTATTGCGCCAATACGCGCACAGGCGAGCATGGCGTAGACCGCCTCCGGGATCATTGGCATGTAGATACAAACCCGGTCGCCTTTCCTGACGTTGCGTGACTTGAGCACATTGGCCATGCGGCAAACGTGTTCATGCAGTTCCCGGTAGGTAATCTTGTCGTCCCTCTCGGGATCGTCGCCCTCCCAGATCAGCGCCACCTGGTCGCCGCGGGTATCAAGGTGCCGGTCAACGCAGTTGTAACAGGCATTTAACTGGCCACCCTCAAACCAGCGGATATGTCCCTTGCTGTAATCCCAGTCAAGGACCGTGTCCCAGTGTTTGTCCCAGCTAAGGAATTTCTCTGCCTGCTCGGCCCAGAATCCGGCGGGGTCTTTAAGCGACTGCGCGTACATGGCTTCGTATTGCGCTGCATCGAGCAGGGCATGGCGCGCAAATGCTTCCGGTATATCGTAAATACGGGTGTCAGACATTGGTAAATTCCCTTTGTGGTTGATTCGGTGCGATGTGTGAATGGGTGTCGATTATAGTCATGCAGCCGGTTGTGCCAAGCCATGAAAGCGGTTATTTCAGTCTCGTTCGATGTATTCCGCAGGTGCCGTCAATATGCGGTTGGCCGGCAGGACAGTGACGTCCCAGTGGTCAATGGCCCACTGCCACAGCTCATCGGCGCTGGCATCGTGCGGCGAATCCGGTAATTCCTGGCGCAGGAACCTCAGCACATCAATGACGGCGCTGTGCCGGTCATCGGGCGTCACCGGTCGGGCAAAGGTCTGCTTGCTGAGCTTGTCCAGTTTGTTGTTCACTGCGACCGGCAAATGCAGGTAGGCCGGTGTCGGCAGCCCCAGCAGCTGTTGCAGGTAGACCTGCCGTGGCGTTGAGTCCAGCAAATCGGCGCCACGAACGACGTGACTGATCTGCTGCTCGGCATCATCGACCACCACGGCAATCTGGTAGGAAAACAGCCGGTCTGCACGCTTGACAATAAAATCACCTGACTCGGACGCCAGTTGTTGCTGCAGCGGAGCCTGCAGACGATCCCGAACACTGCTCGTTACCGGGTCCACGCGCACACGCACAGAACGCGGGCTGCGCCCCGGAGGTAAGCCATTTCGGCAGGTGCCGGGATAAACCGGTCCGGTTTCAGTCACGACTGCCGTGTCGGCAATTTCCTTGCGGCTGCAGCCACAGTCATACAGATAGCCCTGTTGCCACAGCTGCCCGAGTGCCTCTTCATAGAGCTGACTGCGCTGGCTCTGGTAGCTGACCGGTCCATCCCAGGTCATGCCGAGCTGCTCCAGGGTTCTGATGATGCTGTCACTGGCACCGGCGATCTCGCGCGGCGGGTCCAGGTCTTCAATGCGTAGCAGCCATTCGCCCTGCTGATGACGGGCGTCCAGATAACTGCCGGCTGCCGCGACCAGTGAGCCAAAATGCAAAAGCCCGGTCGGGGAGGGTGCGAAGCGGCCGCGGTATCGGGTCATTGCAAGGTCAGTTCCGGAATTAAAAAAGCCGGCATGCGCCGGCTCTTGATGTACAAGCATGCATCGGGTGATTAACCCATCTGTTTTTCCCTGATTTCATCGAGAATCTTGCAGTCGATGCACAGCGTTGCCGTTGGCCTGGCTTCAAGGCGTTTGACGCCGATTTCAACACCACAGGCCTCGCAGTAACCAAATTCATCGTTATCGAGGTGACGGATGGATTCGTCGATCTTCTTGATCAGCTTGCGCTCCCGGTCACGTGCACGTAACTCCATGCTGAATTCCGACTCCTGGGTTGCACGATCATTCGGGTCGGGGAAATTGGCCGCATCATCCTGCATGTGGTGCACGGTGCGATCCACTTCCTCCATCAAGTCGCGTTTCCATGCCAGCAGGATGTTCCTGAAGTGCTCCACCTGCTTGTCGTTCATGTATTCCTCGCCCTTGTGTTCCTTGTAGGGCGCGATACCGGGCACGGGTCCAATCTGTGATGCCGAACTCTTGCGGGTGGTTTTTCTGCTGCTGGCTGCTTGTTTGGATGGCGCGGTTTTTTTGGGCGCCGCCTTTTTTGTTGCCGTCTTTTTAGTCGTCACCTTTTTGGTTGCTGCCTTCTTCGGTGCCGCTTTTTTCACGGCAGCCTTTTTGGCTGTCGTCTTCCTGGCGACGGTCTTTTTCTTCGCCGCAGCCTTGGTCGTTACCGCTTTCTTCTTTGCCGCCATGTAGACTATCTCCAGATTCGGCTAATTTAACATGCTGTTTGAGTTGACAAAATTTGTCTTGGCCACTGTAATTATGGTTATTATTATCAGCCGGCTACAGCCACAGGGGCGTTATTTATACGCCACTTTTACTATTAGTCAAGAACGGAACGCGCGACAATCAGCCGCCCCGCTGATGTCGTTTCCGGGTGGGAGCGGCCATTGTGTCAGAGCGGGGTAATTGCATAGAGATGAGCAGAGTATGAAAACAGAATTACAGGCACTCTTATTTGATGTGGACGGGACGCTGGCAGACACCGAGGATGTGCATCGCCAGGCATTTAACGAGGCCTTCAAGGCCGCGGGACTTGACTGGGTATGGAGCCCCGAACGCTACCATGAATTACTGATAGTCACCGGTGGCAAGGAGCGTATTCGTCACTACATGCAGCAGCTACAACCGGGAGATGCGCTGCCGCCGGATGTGGATGAGTTTATCGCTGCCTTGCATGCGCAAAAAACGTCGATCTATGTCAGCAAGATGACGGAGGGGCAGGTACCGTTGCGCCCGGGTGTTGACCGCCTGATCAGGGAGGCTCGAGAAAAGGGTTTGCGCCTGGCGATTGTTACGACCACAACGCCGGCAAATGTCAGTGCCTTGTTCAAACACAGCTTCGGCGGACACGAGGATGACTGGTTTGAAGTGGTTGCGGCTGGAGGTATCGTGCCGCATAAAAAACCGGCGCCTGATATCTATAACTACGTGCTGACGAAACTGGGCCTGTCCGCGGCGGAGTGCCTTGCACTTGAAGATTCAGAAAATGGTTTGCAAGCTGCGCGCGCGGCCGGCGTGGAGGCGCTGATCACGGTCAACCCGTACACGGACAGACAGGATTTTTCCGCGGCTGTTGCCGTGCTGGACCACCTCGGTGATCCGGGCAACTCCTGCCACCTGTTGCAGGGTCGTCTGCAGCCCGGCCCCTTCGTTGACACGGAATATCTGCGTCGGCTGCACGCGGCCTGCCAGGAGAGCTGATGACAAAACGGGCCGAACGCATGCAGTCGATCCAGCCGTTTCATGTCATGGCGCTGCTGGCACGTGCCCGCGAACTGGAGGCGCAAGGCCGTTCGATTATTCACATGGAGATCGGTGAGCCGGATTTCGTCACGCCACAGCCGGTCATCGATGCCGGTATCAGGGCGCTGCAGGACGGCTACACACATTACACCCCGGCGGTGGGTTTGCAGGCATTACGCGAACGCCTCGCGGAATTCTACCTGCGACGTTACAACGTCAACATCGAGCCACGGCGGATTGTCATTACGCCCGGTGCCTCGGCGGCATTGCATCTGATCATGGCGCTGCTGGTGAATCCCGGTGACCAGGTGTTAATGGCCGATCCGGGCTACCCCTGTAACCGTAATTTTGTTTATCTGTTGAACGGGCAGCCGCTGGGTATCCCGGTGACGGCCGCAACGGCCTATCAGCCGACGCCGCAACAGGTACGCGAGTGCTGGACGGAAGCAGTGACTGCCTTGCTGGTCGCCTCGCCTTCAAACCCGACCGGTACCCTGCTGGCAGAGAACAGCCTGCGCGAATTCCACGCCATTGCGGACGCGCAGGGTGGCAGCCTGATTGTCGATGAGATCTACCACGGCCTGGTATATGACGAGCAGGCCACCACGGCCCTGGCCGTCTCCGATGATATTTTTGTGGTGAACAGTTTCTCCAAGTATTTTGGTATGACCGGCTGGCGACTGGGCTGGCTGATTGCACCCGATGCGTATGTAGCGGACATCGACAAGCTGGCCCAGAACCTGTTCCTGGCGGCCCCGACGATCGCGCAGCATGCTGCCCTGAAGGCGTTTGACGAGGAGAGTATCAGCATCCTTGAGTCACGGCGTCACGAGTTCCGGCAACGCCGTGATTATCTGTTGCCCGCGTTGCGCGAACTGGGTTTTGAAATAGCGGTAATTCCGCAGGGCGCCTTTTACCTGTATGCCAACTGCAGTCGTTTCACCGATGACAGTTACAGCTTTGCGTCACGGCTGCTGGAGGAGGCGGGCGTGGCCATTACCCCGGGGATCGATTTCGGTACCCACCAGCCTGAAACGCATGTGCGTTTTGCCTATACGACGTCGCTGGAAAACCTGCAGGAGGGTGTGCAGCGCTTGTGGGCATACTTGTCCTGATTAATTTTGTAGACAGGCTCTCGCAAAGGCGCAAAGATCGCTAGAAATTCATTATCTTTCTCTTTGCGTGCTTTGCGTGCTTTGCGTCTTTGCGAGAGCAAGAATTATCCCGCCATTAATCCTGCTCCAATCATGCGGCTGTATCCCGGACATGCTCTTTCAATTCTCCCACCCACATCGCTGTAGCCCCGGCCACCGAGACCGGCATGGCGAGGAAGTTCACGAACGGGATCATGGTCATCAGCAATGAACTGCCACCAAAACCGTAGGAGAGCACACGCCGCTGTCGCAGCAGCTTGCGCTGTGTCGAGAAATGCAGCAGATGATTTGCCATCGGGTAATCGACGTATTCAATCACCAGCATCCAGGCGCTGAACAGTCCCCATATAAAGGGTGCGGCAATATTGATGCCGGGGATCAGGAACAGAATGCCAAGCGGCAGGGCGCGCAGCAGGAAGTACAGCAGCTTGCGCAGCTCGGAAAGAATGCTGGGTATGAAATCCTTCACCAGAGCCTGCCAGCCTCCGGTTTCAATGGGTTGCCCGGTGAGATGTTTTTCCACCGCTTCCGCCAGCATGCCATTGAAGGGCGCGGCAATCAGGTTGGTGATCAGCGAGAAGCTGTAAAAAATGATCAGCACCCCGGCAACCGCGAAAATCGGCCAGAGCAGGTATTCAAGCCAGTCAAGCCAGCCGGGCAGGTAACCGAGCAGCAGATTGATTAATATTTCCAGCCAGTGCGTCAGGCCGAAGATGGCACCGCTGAAGAAGGTGATACTCACCAGTAGCGGGATGGCGACATAACGACGCAGGCCGGGTTGCCGGACAAGGCGCCAACCCTCCAGCAGGTAGTGCATGCCTGAATGATTGTTTTTCATGATAATCCTTTTAATGCCAGCAGGGCGGCGCCATAAGCCGCTTGCTGATGGACAGCCGCGGTGACCGGGACGCCGGTTACACGTGAGCGTATTGTACGCCATGGCGCATTGACCGCGCCGCCACCGGTGGTGATGATCCGCTCAGGCCAGGGCGCACCCAGTTCAGCCAGTTTTCGATAGCCGCGTTTCTCAATCGTGGCAATACCTTCCAGTATGCCCTGGTAAAACAACACGTCATCCGCCGGTCGAGGCTGCAGGCGGGGCATGAGTGTCGGGTCGTTGACCGGGAAGCGTTCACCGCGAGCCACCAAAGGGTAGTAATCCAGCCCGCTGGGTACGTCGATGTTGATGAGTGTAGCAAAGCGCTCGATCTCCGCCGCCGTGAAATAGGCCTGCAGCACGGCGCCCCCACTGTTGGATGCGCCACCCACCAGCCAGTTGTCACCAAGGCGGTGACTGTAAATGCCATATTCGGGCGCGAACAGTGACTGGCTTGACAGCACTTTCAGCACCAGCGTGCTGCCGAGCGCGGTGACCGCGTCACCGGGACCGGCGCCGGTTGCGATGAAGCTGGCGGTGCTGTCGGTGGTGCCGGCAAGGATGCATGTGTTGCGGGACAGACCCCAGCGTTCTGCCCATTGCGGAGCCAGCGTTCCGATCGGGTGTCCGGCAGGCACTACCCGGGGGAGCAGCGCCAGCGGGACATCCAGCGCCTGCAGCCAGTCAGGCCAGCAACGCTCGAGGATGTCGTAACCCAGCTTCAGGGCATTGTTCTCGTCGCTGTGGCCAAACTGTCCGCACAACCTGCCCAGCAGCCAGTCGGCCTGGTGCAGCGCATGCCGGGCATTCCTGCCGGCGGGTGTCTGCAGTAACCACAGCAGTTTGGCGAGGCTGGCGCTGGCGCCGTGCGCGGCACACTCCGCGGGTGCAATGTCCGCGACACGCTGCGCCTCGCGGCTGGCCCGTGCGTCGTTGTACATGAGTGCCGGACCCAGCGGGGTGCCGTGGGCATCACAGCACAGCAGGGTGGACGAGGTGCCGTCCAGCGCAATGGCAGCGACGGATGCCAGGGCGTGTTGGGCGTGCAGCCGGTCAAGGTTCGCCGTCAGGGCCGTCCACCAGCAGTCAGGGTCCTGCTCGATGGCCGCGCCGTTGCGTGCGGGTACCGGCAGGGGGGTGCTGGCCTCGGCCCTGATGGTCGCCGTGGCATCGATCAGGCAACTGCGGCAACCCGAGGTGCCGACATCGATACCCAGGTAGAGGGTCTCGGCCACTACAGATGCCCCGGGTGGACCACCGCGTGCTGTACCCGGGCGGTCTGCTTGTGACGGGGGCGTTGCGCAACGGGCACGGCACTGTGTCGTTGTTCCCGGTAGCCGGTCAACAAGGAAAAGTTATATAAGTAATTGAAATATATAATAATTACTTGAGTTTGATGGCGGCTGGAGGACTCCATCCCGGTTGTCGGTATTCCACCGTCACGTCGGTATAGACGCCACCGCGGACATTGAATTCAGCGTGCAGGCGCATGAACCGTGGCTGGCAGGCCTTTACCAGGTCGTTGAGGATACGGTTGCTCATGTCCTCGTGAAACGCGCCTTCATCGCGAAACGACCAGACATACAGCTTCCACGACTTGAGCTCTATGCAGGCCTGGTCCGGTACATACTCAAGCTGCAGGGTGGCGAAATCCGGCTGGCCGGTTTTCGGGCACAGGCAGGTGAATTCAGGCGTGCGGATGCGGATGGTGTAATCCCGTTCCGGGTGCGGATTGGGAAAGGTCTCGAGATCCTTGCTGGGCTGTGTTGACATGGACGCAGGGTACAAGACACAAGATGATGTGTGCAAGCTGTATGCAGCAACTAAAGCTTGTATTTCTGGATATCAATCGAGTAGTCTAGCCGTCCATGCGGTTGTCCAAAATAAAGCTGGCCGGGTTCAAGTCTTTCGTTGACCCGACCACGATCCATATCCCCTCCAATCTGGTCGGCATCATTGGCCCGAATGGCTGTGGCAAGTCGAACACCATTGATGCCGTACGCTGGGTCATGGGTGAGTCCTCGGCCAAGCACCTGCGCGGCGAGTCCATGGCCGACGTCATTTTCAATGGCTCGAACAGCCGCAAGCCGGTTGGTCATGCCAGTATCGAGCTGGTCTTCGATAACACCGATGGCACTATCGCCGGCCAATACGCCGGTTTTAACGAGATATCCATTCGTCGCCAGGTCTCGCGTGACGGCACCTCCAACTACTTTCTTAACAACACGCGCTGTCGCCGGCGTGATATTACCGATATCTTTCTGGGTACCGGTCTTGGACCGCGCAGCTATTCCATTATCGAGCAGGGCACGATCTCGCGCCTGATCGAGGCCAAGCCGGACGACCTGCGTTCCTTTCTGGAAGAAGCCGCCGGCATCTCCAAGTACAAGGAGCGTCGCCGCGAAACGGAAAACCGCATCAAACACACCCGCGAAAACCTGGATCGCCTCAATGACCTGCTGGAAGAGATTGAAAAGCAGCTCGACAAGCTGAAGCGGCAATCGCGTGCGGCTGAACGCTACAAGGAACTCAAGGAAGAAGAGCGGCAGGTGAAGGCCGAACTGCTGGCGTTGCGCTACAACGCCATGCACGAGGAAAGCAGTGCACGTGAACAGGTGATCCAGGAGCGCGAGCTTGCCATGCAGGCCGAGCTTGCCGAGCAGCGCAGGATTGAAGCCGAACTGGAAAAACTGCGTGACAGTCTCACCGGTGCCAATGAAGCCTTCAACAGCGTGCAAGGGCACTACTACAAGCTGGGTGCGGATGTCGCCCGTGTCGAACAGGCCATCAAGCACAACAGGGAATCGCGCCAGCAACAGCAGCAGGAATTGTCGCGCGCCGAGCAGACGCTGGCCGAGATCGAGACGCACATATCTATCGACACAGCGCGCTTGCAGGAACTGGCAGGGGATCTGGAAGCCGTGGAGCCCGAGCTGGCGGTGGCCACGGAGCGCACCGAACAGTCAAGGGCAGCGCTGCATGAAGCCGAGCAGGCGATGCATGCGTGGCAGCAGGAATGGGACGAGTTTAACCGGCGTTCCGCGGAACGTGCCCAGGCTGCACAGGTGGAGCGTACCCGGCTGGACCACCTTGATCGACACATGCAGCAACTGGACGAGCGCTTGCAGCGCATGGACAACGAGCAGCAAACGCTCGGCGAACAGTCGCTGGAAGAGGAGTTGCAGCAGCATGCGCAGGCCTGCGAGGCGCAGGAAACCGGGCTGACCGGGATACAGGCAACACTCGATAATGCCGTTCGGCGTATTGCCGATGTACGCGGCGGGCTGGAACAGCGGGAACAGGAGTTATCGGCCCTGCAAAGCATTCACCATGATACCCGTGGTCAGCTGGCCTCCCTGGAAACCTTGCAGCACGCGGCACTGGGGCAGCGTTCGGAGCAGGTCACCGGCTGGCTGAAATCGAACGGCCTGCAGGGTGCGCAGCGGCTGGCGCAGGAGATACAGGTCGAACCGGGCTGGGAACATGCGGTAGAAACTGCCCTCGGGTTCTATCTCGAGGCCGTCTGTGTCGACGGGCTGGATAGCGCCGCACAGCTGCTCGGCAGTCTGGAGCAGGGTGCGCTGGCGCTGTTTGATACCCGTGTTGCCGCTGGTGTCTCCCCGTCCAGCGACAAGGGTGCGCCGCTGGCCGGCAAGGTGACGGCACCCTGGTCCGTGGGGACGCTGCTTGATGGCATCTATGCGGCGGAATCGCTGCCAGAGGCCTTGTCGATGCGTGCCGGACTGGCAGGCCACGAGTCCATCATTACCCGGGACGGCGTCTGGATAGGCAAGAACTGGTTACGCGTTGCGCGTGACAGCGATGAGAAGGCGGGTGTACTGGAACGCGAGCGCGAAATCAGTGAGTTGAGCACGCAAACCCGGGCACAGGCCGCCAACATCGAGGAATTACGCCAGTTGATTGCAACCGCCCGTGAGGACCTGCGGGCGGTGGAAGCCGAGCGTGAGCAGTTGCAGAGCGATTACAACCAGGCACAGCGGGCAGTCAGCGACCTGCGTGCCCGGCAGGCGACGCTGCAGTCGCGTCTTGAGCAGCAACAGAGCCGGCGCGAGCACGTCATGATGGAGTCCGAGGTGTTGCGTCTTGAAAAGGCCGGCGAGGCAGAGCAGCAGGCGGGTGCCCAGAGCCGGCTACAGGAAGCGCTGGACGCGGTCGCCGCCCTGTCCGTGGAACGCGAGGAGCGCACGCGCCAGCAACAGCATCTCAGCAGCTTGCTTGATGCCAGCCGGGAGGCCGCGCGCAACGATCAGCAGGTCATGCACCAGCTGGCCATCCGTGTGGAGTCCATGCGTACTGCGCAGGGGGCCACCCGGCAGTCACTTGAGCGCCTGCGTGAGCAATGCCAGCAGCTGATCACCCGGCGTGATGAACTGACCGCGGTACTGGGTCAGGGCGATACGCCGATTGTCGAGCTCGAGGCCGAACTGGCAGAGATGCTGTCCCGGCGCATGACGGTCGAGGCGGAACTCGGTGAGGCGCGCAAGCAGGTCGAAACAATCGAACACCGGACGCGTGAACTCGACCAGGAACGCATCAGGAAGGAACGCAACGTCGGCAGCATGCGCGAACAGGTTGATCAGGACCGCATGGCCTGGCAGGAAATCAAGGTGCGCAGTGATACCCTGCTGGAGCAGATAACGGCATCCGGTTTCGAGTACAAGCCGCTGCTGGATGAGATAGACGAAGCGGCGAGCGTCGAGGTATGGGCCGAGAAGGCGGAGAAGCTGGAGTTGCGTATCCAGCGACTGGGGCCGATCAACCTGGCCGCAATTGAAGAGTACGAGGAGGAATCCAAACGCAAGGTGTATCTCGATGCGCAGCACGCCGACCTGATCGAGGCGCTGGAAACGCTCGAAGGTGCCATTGGCAAGATTGACAAGGAAACCCGTGCGCGCTTCAAGGAAACCTTTGAAAAGGTTAACGAAGGCATGCAGGAAAACTTCCCGACCCTGTTTGGCGGCGGGCAGGCCTACCTGGAACTGACCGGTGACGACCTGCTGGATACCGGGGTGACGGTGATGGCACGCCCGCCCGGCAAGCGAAACAGTACCATCCACCTGCTGTCCGGTGGTGAAAAGGCGTTGACCGCGATTGCGCTGGTGTTTGCCATCTTCCGGCTGAATCCGTCGCCATTCTGCATGCTCGACGAGGTTGATGCGCCGCTGGATGACGCCAATGTCGGGCGTTACTGCGACATGGTTCGCAAGATGTCAGAACATGTCCAGTTTATCTTTATCACTCACAACAAGATCACCATGGAAATGGCGAATCAGCTGACGGGTGTCACCATGCATGAACCCGGGGTGTCGCGCCTGGTGGCTGTTGATATCGACGAGGCAGTGAAGCTGGCTGCCGTCTGATCCGGAGGCACTGTTGAATTCCGTCCAGCATTTGCAGGAAAATACGGTTACTCTATACTTTGATTGCTTAAAGCAGGTCAGGTAGCCCTCACATGGAAAATTTGCGCTTGATACTTCTCATCATCGGGGCCGGGATCGTTCTCGGGATCTACCTGTTCAGTCTGTACCAGAACAGGAAAGACACGCTGCCGCGGCACGATGGCAGTCAGCGCACAGCACCGGTGCTCGGTGAGGACGACGGTTTTGATGATTTCGACTACGATGACGATCTTGATGATGTAGTGAATCAGGTCGGTGAGTTTTATGCTGACGATGGCCTTGCTGCAGATCCGCTTGACGGGTTTACGCCGGCGTCAGCGAAGTCTGAAAGTAACAACGTCGTGCGAGCGAACGACAAGGGTGCAAACGCAGCGCCCGACAGGGTGTTTGTGCTCTATGTCATGGCGCCACGCGGTGTGCCGTTTCGCGGTCCGGTGCTGCTGAACGCGCTCTCCGCTGCCGGTCTCGAGTATGGTGATATGCAGATTTTCCACCGTACCGATATAGTTGACGGCCAGGAGAAAGTCCTGTTTTCCGCCGCCAATATCAAGGAACCCGGCATATTCGACCTCTCTGCAATGGACAGCTTCACGACGGAAGGAATCGTGCTGTTCCTGCAGATACCCGGAAGCGTCGATGGCGTATATGCCTTTGATGCCATGGTCGAGTCGGCACGGATACTGGCAGATAACCTTGACAGTGCGGTGTGCGATGCTTCGCGCAGCGTCATGACAAACCAGACCATCAGTCACATGCGTGAAGAGGTGATCAGCTGCCAGCTGCAACAGCGGGTGGCGCATGCGGCATCATGACGGTGCCCAAATCCGTGCGCGAACGTGCACGGACACTGCATGCCGAGTTACACGAACACAATTATCGTTACTACAGCCGGGATGATCCCGCCATTCCTGACGCGGAATACGACCAGCTACTCCGCGAACTGCAATCCCTCGAAGCACAATATCCGCAACTGATTACCCCGGATTCGCCGACACAGCGTGTCGGTGCGGCGCCGCTGAAGGCCTTCGGCGAAGTGCGCCACGAGCAGCGCATGCTGTCGCTGGACAATGCCTTTTCCGATGAGGAACTGCTCGACTTCGACCGGCGCGTGCGTGACCGTCTCGAAACGGACGAGGTGGAGTACGCCGCCGAGCCCAAGCTCGATGGCCTGGCCATCAGCCTGCTGTACCGGGATGGCCTGTTGGTACGTGCTGCCACCCGTGGTGACGGTGTCACCGGAGAGGATGTGACGCAGAACGTGCGCACCATTGAATCGGTGCCCCTGAAGCTCGCCGGCCATTCAATACCCGAGGTGCTGGAGGTGCGCGGTGAGGTGTACATGTCGCACGCTGCTTTCCAGGCCCTCAACCGCCAGGCCCGCGCCGCAGGCCAGAAACTGTTTGTCAATCCGCGCAATGCCGCCGCCGGCAGCCTGCGCCAGCTGGACCCGGCCATTACCGCGAGTCGCTCCCTGGAGATGTTCTGTTACGGCGTTGGCAAGGTCAGCGGCGGTACCCTGGCGGAGACACACACGGACATCCTGTTGCAGCTGCAGGACTGGCACCTGCGTGTCTACGAGGACGTGCAGCGGGTATCCGGGCTCGCCGGCTGCATTGCCTACTACCAGCGCTATGAACAGCAGCGCGAGCGCCTGCCATTCGAGATTGACGGCGTGGTGTTCAAGGTCAATCGACTGCAGCAGCAGGAATCGCTGGGATACGTTGCGCGCGCGCCGCGCTGGGCTATTGCACGCAAGTTTCCCGCGCAGGAACGTGAAACCCGGGTGCTGGGGATTGAAGTCCAGGTGGGACGTACCGGTGCACTGACGCCGGTTGCACGCCTGGAGCCGGTGTTTGTGGGCGGCGTTACCGTCACCAATGCCACATTGCACAACGAAGAGGAGGTGCAACGCAAGGACGTGCGCACCGGCGATAGCGTGATTGTGCGGCGTGCCGGTGACGTTATCCCCGAGGTGGTGCGCGTTATCATGGAAAAGCGTCCCGGGGGCACGCGGAAATTCCAGCTACCGAGCACCTGCCCGGTGTGTCATTCACACGTGGTGCGGGTAGAGGGGGAGACCGTTGCGCGCTGTTCGGGGGGGCTGTTCTGCCCGGCGCAACGCAAGGAGGCGATCAAGCATTTTGCCTCGCGCCGCGCGATGGATATCGAGGGGCTGGGTGACAAGCTGGTTGAACAACTGGTCGAAAAGGGCCGCGTCAGTCATGTCAGTGATCTTTACCGGCTCTCGGTGGACGATCTTGCCGATCTGGAACGTATGGCGAAGAAATCAGCGACCAACCTGGTCAAGTCATTGCAGCGCAGCAAGTCAACCACACTGCCACGGTTCATCTACGCGCTCGGTATCCGCGAAGTGGGTGAAGCGACGGCACAAACGCTGGCGCGGGAATTCGGCGATCTCGACGCGTTGATGGCGGCCGATATAGAGACACTGGAAGCTGTTCGCGACGTTGGACCGGTGGTTGCAAAACGCATACGCGAGTTCTTTGCCGAGCTACACAACCGTGATGTGATCGCGGCACTGCGTGAGGCCGGTGTTCACTGGCCGCTGCTGGAAAAGTCGCAGGCGCAGCCGTTTGCAGGCAAGACGTTCGTGCTGACAGGGACGCTCTCCATGCCGCGTGCGGAGTTGAAAGAAAAACTGCAGTCCATGGGGGCAAGGGTGTCAGGGAGCGTCTCGAAACAAACCGATTACGTGGTGGTTGGCGACAATCCGGGCTCCAAGTATGACAAGGCAATCAGGCTCGGCGTAGAGGTGCTGGATGAAGCGGCTTGCATTGAGATGCTCCCGAAGTGAGTGACTCTCCGGTAGGCAATCCGGTCCTGTTGGAAGAATAATGAAATACTTTGATAGTCGCCTGCTGTCCGGGCTGATCCTGAAACCGTTCAGAGTGCTCGGCTACCGGCTGGGTCATCTCCGGAGTCCACGCAAGCCGGTCTCAGATGCCATAACGGTCACGGGTAAAGACACACCGGTCAGTTTTCATGAGCTGGGCGAGCTCTATGAAACCCTGCATGACATGGCAATCAGGGATCCGTTGACCGGTATCTATAACCGTGCCTTGCTATTCGATCGCCTCAAACAATTGCTTGTTGAATATCGACGCACACCGGGCCGGGCGGCGATACTGTTGATCGATCTGGTACGTTTTAAATATGTTAACGACCTGCTTGGTCACCATACCGGGGACCTGTTGTTAAAGAATGTGGTTGAACGGATCGCCGGGGCCTTGCGTGAATCGGACACGCTGGCCAGGCTGGGCGGTGACGAATTTGTCGTCATTCTTCCGGACACTGATACGGAGCAGGCGATACAGGTCGCGCAGAAAATTATTCAGGCAATGCTGCCCGAGTTCAAGGTGGAAGGCCATCGATTATCAGCGTCGGTGTCCATCGGAATTACCCTGCTGCCCGAGCATGCTGATGACGTCGATACGCTACTGCGCAATGCCGATTATGCGATGTACTCGGCGAAGGACAACAAACAGGGCTATGCGGTCTTTGACCCGTCGATTACCGAAGAAATTACCCTCGCGAGGATGACGCTGGACGGCATTCTCAATGAAGAGATTGAACGAAATGACCTGTTTCTCGTCTACCAGCCGGTGATGGCATTCGGAACGCGTGAAATCAGTTATATCGAGACACTGGTACGCTGGCGTCAGCCGGACGGAAAGATTCTGATGCCCGGGTCCTTTATTCACGTGGCCGAAAAAAGCGGCCTGATCAGGCAGTTGTCGGAATGGGTCATCGAAACGGCTTGCCGGGAACTTGCAGGCATGCAGAAAAGTGCCCCGGGTTTGCGTGCGGGCATCAACCTGTCGATGCATAACCTGCATGATTTCAACCTGATGGATAAAATTCAGGCGGCACTGGACAAATACCGGCTGTCTCCTGCCTCATTACTGCTTGAAATCACAGAGACCGGGGTTATGCTGGATCCTGACCAGGTGATCGACACACTCGGTCAACTGGCTACGCAGGGGTTTCAGCTGTCAATTGATGATTTTGGTACCGGTCACTCCTCGCTGGTATACCTGAAACGGTTGCCGGTACATACACTGAAGGTGGACAAGTCCTTCGTGGTGGACATGGATCGCGATGAAGAGAATGCCTCGATTGTGCGGGCCACCATCGACCTTGCGCACAGCCTGGGCCTGACGGTGACAGCAGAGGGTGTCGAGACTGTCACGGTCCTCGACAGGCTGCAGGCAATGGGTTGTGACTATTACCAGGGCTACTTTGTCAGCAGGCCGATGACGAAGGCAGACATGGCTGCATGGTTATCGGATTACCGGGAGAAGAAGCAATGAAAACCAGTTTCATGTGCGGCGTGTTGCTGCTGTTGTGTGCCTGTAGCGGCGGCGAGTCTGGAAGCGGGGATCATGTATGGAAAGAGCAGACCGACATGATCGACAAGGCACATGACGCCGAGGATTTACTGGGTAGCGCCAATGCCCAACAACGGCAACGCATCGAGGAGCAGACGCAGTAGCAGGAAGAAAGTAAGCAATTTTTACTGAGTGCCGGAATTATTTTATTTAATCGCCACGGAATCCACGGAAGAACACAGAAAAATAAATACTTTATGAAAAATATTTTCGTGTTCTTCCGTGGATTCCGTGGCCAAAATATTTGTCTTTAACAGCTTGAAGAAGCACCAGGTAACGAACACTGCGGAATGGAAGCCAGATTGCTTGCATTCACAAGGTAAGCGGTAATGACAAGAATAATGACAATTACAAGTGGCCTGCCGGGTGCGGGAAAAACGCAGCTGGCAATCAATATTGCGCTTGAGCAGGTGCGTCGCGGCCGCCAGGTGGGCGTTTTCTATGCGCGTGAGTGTGCCACGCCGATTGAAAACCTGCTGCAGGTGCAGCAACCGGTGAATATGTTGCGGCGTGCGGGCGATCCCAGGGAACGGGGCCTGTTACGCAGCGGCTACCAGGGGGTCGATATTATTTCCTGCGGTACGCCACTGGTGGAGTGGCCGTTGATCGAGGCGGACCAGCGTGCGCGCTGTATCAAGGAAATGGATGTCCAGGACGGCTATGACGATTTTCTGATCGACACCTCCGGTATGGATGTGCGCACCCTGCTGGCCTGCTGCAAGGCCTCGGGTGTCGTGGTACTGGTGATCACACCCGAGCCCCAGTCGCGTGCGGAAGCCTTCGCCCTGATCAGGGTACTGCAGTTGAACGGCTTTGCCGGTTTGTTCCGGTTGCTTGTTAATAAAGTCAGTTATCCTGCTGATGCAGAAGAAATACATGATGAGTTGTTTCACCAGGTATTTTCCCGACTCGGTCTCGATGTGCCGTTGCTGGGCATGCTTCCGCTGGATGAAAGCCTGAAAAAGGCGCAGCGCATTCATCAGGCTTTTAGCACGGTGTTCCCGGAATCGGAAGCGGCCGGCGGTATTATAGAGGTCGCCGATGCCCTCGATCGGATTCCGCTGCAGTTCTTCGCTGGTCCACGCACATTGTCGGCACTCTGGCATGCCCTGATTGACATCATCCAGCTGCCGGTCACCTTGAGCGGAGATGTACTGCTCGATGACGTTGTTGAAACGCTGCGGGTGCCCGAGTCGTCGCCGGAAGAGCCGGTGGCCGAGCAGGATAATGAAACAGGCTTGTTGTTCTTTGAGGGAGATCTCGCCGGCCTGGGTGCAGTACGGGAAAGGCTGCAAGACAACCTCCAGGTATTACTGGCTGATGTAAACGCCTTTGTTGAAACTGCCGGACGGGAGGTTCGCGTGCTGACAGATGTGAATGACGGGCCGCTGCAACGAGAGCAGATGATTAACCTGGTCTCCAGGGTGCTTGGCATCATTGCAGCAGCAGACCCGATGCAGTCATTCCGCTTTCAGGCGCTCGATACCTTTGTTTCCCACCCGGACACGGCCTGGCTGAAGACAGGCCGTTATCTGAAATATGTTTTTCATCTGCGGCAGACAGAACTGCCTGATAATGCAAGGACCCTGTTGCTGAATATGTCTGCAATGACCGTGACGTCGGGCACTGCTGGAGAAACCATTTACGAAATGATCGATGCGCCACGCGACTGTTGTCTGAGTATTATCAGTGATCCGCAGGAGGGTGTGCGTATGCAGGTCTGGCTGAATGACATGGCAGGGCAGCGGGTGAATGTGTTATCACTGCCGGAGCGACGGGCACCTGCCGGATAAGCGGCTGGCGGTGAGGTTCCGCCAGCCGCTACCAGTTTTTTACTACTTGATGTCGATGCTTGCGCTGCTTTTCATCGACTCGATGTATTGCTGCAACTGCTGGTTGGCCAGCAGCAGCTTGATGCGGTCCTTGACGTCGTCAAAGGGTGGGGGCGTGCTTTCGCGGGTGTCATCGAGGATGATCACGTGCCAGCCAAACTGGGTCTGTACCGGTGTTTTGGTGTAGGCGCCTTTCTCCAGTGTCGCCGTGGCTTCGGAAAACGGTTTCACCATCTGATCCGCGCCAAACCAGCCAAGTTTGCCACCGCTGGGGCCTGACGGACCGGTTGATTTCTCCTTGGCGAGTTCCGAGAAATCACTGCCACTGTCAAGCAATTTGATAACCTCGTTCGCCGTTTCCTCGTCAGCCACGAGAATATGACGGGCGTTATATTCCTTGCCGGCGACGCCTATCTGCTCGTCATAGAGAGCCTGTGCAGCTTCATCCGAAACCGGGTTACTGGCCATGAAGTCCTTGATGGCGGCCCCGGCAAGTGCGGTGCGTGTCTGCTGGTCAAGCGCCGCAATAACAATCGGTTGCTTGTTCAGACCCTTGCTGACCGCATCCTGACGCATCAGCTCAAGCGAAATCAGTTCATTCAGAACGGCTTCCTCGGAGTTTGCCTGTTCGTTGTTACCGGCCTGCGCCTTGCGCTGGCTGGCATAGACGTCGAGCACGTCCTGGGTGATCGGGCTGTTATTGACGGTGGCGACGACAACGCCCTCGACAGTCGGTGTGGTGGAGGTGGCGGTGTTTCCGGTATCGGTAAGGCTGCCGGACTGCATCTGGTCGCAGCCGCTGACGGCTGCCAGTGATGCGATGAGTACTAGGGTATGACGATAGTTCATTGAGTTGTCCTTGTTGGGTTGGAAGTTACGATTCTTGCGGCGTCCTGGCCTGGATACTGAGGGCGTGGATTTCGCTGTGCATGATATCACCGACCGCATCATAGACCAGTCGATGCCGCTGAATGAGTGTTTTGTTTTCGAATGCGGGAGACACGATAGTGACGATAAAGTGGCCGCCGCCACTGGCGGCGCCGGCATGACCGGCATGCTTTGCGCTCTCGTCGATGATGTCCAGTTCCACGGGTTGCAATGCACGCGTCAGGCGCTCACGCAGCATCGCTATACGGTCATTTGTCATATCAGGGTAGCACCTTCTTGAAGGGTTTAACGGTGACCTGTGCATAGACGTCGGCCGTGATGTACGGGTCGGCATCTGCCCATGATTGTGCATCGTTCAGTGTGGGGAACTCGGCAACGACGAGGCTGCCGCTAAAGCCCGCTTCACCGGGGTCGCTGCTGTCGATGGCCGGGTGCGGACCCGCAAGCAGCAGGCGGCCTTCCTGCAACAGGGCATTCAGCCGCTCGAGGTGGTCCGGACGTGCCGCCAGTCGACGCTCAAGCGTGCCCGGTTTGTCCTCGCTGATAATGGCATACAGCATTACTTGGTTTCCCCGTCAGTTTCTTCGCCGGTTACCATGTAGCGACTCAGGTAGAAGGCCTGTCCGAACACGAATACCAGCGTCAGGCCCATCATGCCGAACAGCTTGAAGTTTACCCACGTCTCTTCGCTGAAGTTGAACGCGACATACAGGTTGATCACGCCCATGAATATGAAAAACACGATCCATGCCCAGTTGAGCCGTTTCCAGACCGGGGCCGGTGCGGTGATGGCATGTCCCATCATGCGTTCAACCAGGGGTTTCTCACCGATAAACTGGCTGCCGAGGAAGGTGACGCCAAATAACCAGTTCACCACGGTCGGTTTCCACTTGATAAACACCGGGTCGCGCAGGATCAGGGTGAGGCCGCCAAACAGCACCAGTATCCCCAGCGTGATGACGTGCATCTTTTCGAATTTGCGGTTCTTCAGCCAGAACAGCCCTGTTTGTACAAACGCGGCTGCGATGGCCACGGCGGTGGCGACATAGATGTCGTACATCTTGTAGGCCACGAAAAACAGGATGATCGGAAACAGGTCGAAAAGAAACTTCATTGCTGGGCTTATCCGGAATTTTCAGGAGAGTTACGGGTACGTCGTTGCACAAAGGAGGCGAATAATAGTCTTTTTGTCGGGCAGGTGAAAGGCGCCGCGGTCCTTGCCCCCTGCAAAATCTGTGGTATTTATGGTAACCGCGTGGCGCACGTGTCAGTGCAGTGAGCGTTTCAGGGGCCACTGCCGATGGTATTTTTCCATCACCGCGCGGACATGGGGCGGGTAATCCAGTGCGTCCATTTGTTCCATGCCCTCGCTGAAAAAACGGGTCGCATCTTCCGGCAGCTTGCTGCTTAAAAAGCTGAAGGCGTCCTCCATCAGATCGGTATCGTAGCTGCGTGTGGCGATGATACTGTGGTTGAGCAGCAATACACGCCAGGGACGCCCGGGGTTCATTTTTTCCAGGTCCTGACTGATGACGCTGGATACGGCAGCAATAATTTCAATCATTACACCATTGAGTTCGCGCAGTTCTGCCGGCTCCCGGCTGCTGTTGGCAATCAGTGCCAGTGCGTTCGCGACCGGTTCCAGTGTTTCGATCTGACCACCCTGATGGGCAATCCAGAGGGCGATATTGATGGCCAGACTGGCCAGTGGCAATTGCTGCCCGCCCAGTCCCCGTTGACTGGTCGCCGCAGACAGTGCCTCATGTAACTGCAGCGCATAGTCACCGATCTCGGTGATGTCCGCGGGGGTGGTGTCGCTGGCGGACAGCCTGTCGTTCTCAACCCGGGTCATGACATCAGTCAGCTGCTCCAGCGCCTGTGACAGTGTTTCCAGCCCGGATGCATTGTCTGCTTCCGTGGCCGTTGCCGGGTCGTGCTGTTTACAGGCGGCCAGGATCGCGTCGATGTCAGCGTGGATGGCGGTTAGCGCTCCCGTGGGTATTTGCATATTGAATTGGCCGATAAATTATAAATTGTAGTGTGGCAATGACGTTGCCAGCCGCTGTTCGGGGCACATTATAAGGCAGTGTCCTGTAGAATGTAGCGCATGTCACTTCACTACGATCTTCACAGCCACTCGATTGCCTCCGACGGCACCCTCAGTCCGGTCGAGCTGGTGACCGCTGCGCGTGACGCCGGTGTGGATGTGCTGGCACTGACTGACCATGACACGCTGGACGGCCTGTTTGATGCCGCTCGTACTGCCCGGGCGCTGGGGGTACAGCTGGTGCCCGGTGTGGAAATATCGGTTAGCTGGCAGTCGCAAACCATCCATGTGCTCGGTCTGGGGGTCGATCCGGGCTGCAAGGCATTGCAGGCAGGGCTTGCCGGTCTGCGCGAGTTTCGTCACTGGCGGGCCGAGGAGATCGGCCGGCGCCTGGCCAGGGCAGGCATCGGCGGCTGTTACACGGGGGCGCGCGCCCTTGCCAGGGGCAATATTGTCGGCCGCACGCATTTTGCCCAGCACCTCGTCGCGGCCGGGCATGCAGACTCGGTACGCGAGGTGTTCAGACGTTTCCTGGTGAATAACAAACCCGGCTACGTGTCCGGTCAGTGGACCCGTCTTGAGACAGCGCTCGAATGGATTCATACCGCCGGCGGTCTTGCGGTGATTGCACACCCGGCAAGGTACCGCATGACGTCCAGCAAGCTGCGCCGTCTGATTGACGAGTTTCGTGCCGGCGGTGGTGTCGGAATAGAAGTCGTGTCAGGCAGTCACAGCGCGGATAACATCACCGCCATGGCGTCACTGTGCCGTAACGAGAACATGCTGGCATCCTGCGGGTCTGATTATCACGGCCCGCAAAACCCCTGGATTAAACTGGGCCAGCTGCCGGCACTGCCGGCGGGTTGTCAGCCGGTTTGGGAAAGTGACCGCTGGCCGGTTCAATGAGGTCAGGTTTCGATGAGCCAGTTCTTCCAGATTCATCCGCTTAATCCGCAGGTACGCTTGATACGCCAGGCGGTTGAGATCATTCGTAATGATGGTCTTGTCGTGTATCCAACGGATTCCAGTTATGCACTGGGCTGCCATGTCGGTGACAAGCGCGGCATGGAACGCATACGTCGCATCCGCAGTCTTGATAACAAGCATAACTTTACGCTGATGTGCCGTGACCTGTCCGAAATATCTACCTATGCGAAACTGGATAACAGCAGTTATCGCCTTTTGAAGTCACTGACGCCGGGCGCCTACACCTTTATCCTGAAAGCGACGCATGAAGTGCCGCGGCGCCTGCAAAACCCGAAACGCAAGACCATCGGTATTCGTGTGCCGGATCATCCTGTCACCCAGGCACTACTGGATGAACTGGGCGAGCCCCTGATGAGTTCCACCCTGATTCTCCCGGGCAAGGACATGCCGGAGACGGACGCCAACGACATCCGCGAACGACTCGAGCATGAGGTCGACCTGGTGATTGACGGTGATCATTGCGGGGTGGAACCCACTACCGTCGTGGACCTCGTCGACGGGGTCGCGCGGGTGCTACGGCAGGGGTGTGGCAGTGTTGCAGTATTCTAGATACTTATTTCACCCGAGTGAAAAAAATTGGCCACGGAAGTACACCGAATAACACGGAAATATTCTTCAGTACGAGATTTTTTATTCCGTGTACTTCCATGGCTATTTAATCACAAACAGGCACCTGACTTGATGTGGCTCGGTAGTTCAGGTTGAGCCAAGCGCAACGTTCTGGCGTTTGATCAACACCCGGTAATGCAATCAAAATTCATAAGGTTATAATCCGCCGATGCTCGAACTCAGTCTTGTACAGAAAATTGCTATCTGGGTAGTCCCGGTGGTGCTCGGTATTACCGTGCACGAGGTGGCGCATGGCTGGATTGCCCGCAAACTGGGCGATAACACCGCCTTCATGCTGGGCCGCCTGACGCTGAACCCGCTGAAGCACATTGACCCCATGGGAACGATCCTGATACCCGGCCTGCTATTGTTGCTGCAGGCCGGTTTTATCTTCGGTTACGCCAAGCCGGTCCCCATTAACTGGAGGAACCTGCGCCGTCCGAAGCGCGATATGGCGCTGGTGGCAGCGGCCGGTCCGGGTGCAAATTTACTCATGGCGCTTGCATGGGGGCTGTTGATCCGTCTTGGTTTGTCGCTGGGAGAGCCCGGCATTGCACTCATCTACATGGGTGTTGCGGGGATTACCATAAACATTATCCTGATGGTGCTGAACCTGCTGCCCCTGCCGCCACTGGATGGCGGGCGTGTCATGACCGGCCTGTTGCCGGGACCCTGGGCCTACCAGTTCAGCCGCATCGAGCCCTATGGCTTTTTTATTCTGATTGGGCTGTTGGTGACGGGTGTGCTGGGCATGGTGTTGTGGCCGGTGATTAGCGTGGTCATGTCGATGGTTGTGCCGGTGTCCGGATTATCAGTACAAAAGTTTCTATTGTTACTGAATGTACTAATGGGCAGATAGGAGATTATTTTGGTTGGACTACACAGAAGCAGCAGGGTGCTTTCCGGCATGCGGCCAACCGGACGTTTGCACCTTGGGCACTATCATGGTGTGCTTAAAAACTGGGTCAAACTGCAACAGGAATTCGAGTGCTTTTTCTTCGTCGCCGACTGGCATGCATTGACCACGCACTATGAAGAGTCTCATATCATTGCTGACAGTGTCTGGGACATGGTCATCGACTGGCTGGCTGCCGGTGTCAACCCGGGGTCGGCACAACTGTTTATCCAGTCACATGTACCGGAGCATGCCGAACTGCACCTGCTGTTGTCCATGGTCACGCCGCTGGGTTGGCTGGAGCGGGTGCCGAGTTACAAGGACCAGCAGGTAAAGCTGCGTGAGCGTGACCTGGCAACCTACGGTTTCCTTGGCTACCCGCTGCTGCAAAGCGCGGATATCCTTATCTACGGTGCGGACAAGGTACCGGTCGGTGAAGATCAGGTGGCGCATGTTGAACTGACCCGTGAAGTGGCGCGTCGTTTTAATCACCTCTTTGGCCGTGAGCCCGGTTATGAAGCGGCCGCCGAGGCTGCGATCAGGAAGATGGGCAAGAAGAACGCACGCCTCTACCGTGATTTGCTGAAACGCTACCAGGAGCAGGGTGACCATGAGGCGGTTGCGGTGGCACAGGCGCTGCTGGCGGAGCAGCAAAACCTCGCCATCACCGATCGGGAACGCCTGCTGGGTTATCTGGAAGGCGGCGGCCGTATGATCCTGACCGAGCCGGAGGCGTTGCTGACACCGGCATCGAAAATGCCGGGACTCGATGGCCAGAAAATGTCCAAGTCCTATAACAACACCATCACCCTGCGCGAGGATCCGGATGATGTGCGCGAGAAACTGCGCACCATGCCGACCGACCCGGCGCGGGTGCGGCGCACGGATCCCGGCAACCCGGACATCTGCCCGGTTTGGCAGTTGCACGAGGTCTATTCCGGTGACGAGGTAAAGGCCGCGGTGCGTGCAGGCTGTACCACGGCAGGCATTGGCTGTCTCGATTGCAAGCAGCACATCATTGACAGCGTGCTGCAGGAACTGCAACCGATTCAGGAGCGTGCCCGGGAATTCGAACAGGCCCCGGGGCGGGTGCGTGCCATCATCCACGAAGGTTCGGAAGCCGCGCGCATCGTGGCGCGCGAAACACTGGAAGAGGTCCGCCAGGCCATGGGGCTGAGCTACAGCTGAGCATCCCGGGTAGGGGGTAAAAAAAGCGACAAATGATTGAAAATACGCTAGTATCCTCCGGACGACGAAAATCGTCCCTCGGATACGACGCCGTTACCACGTGCCAGGGTACTACATGAGCGAAAACCAGAGCCGCGAAGCACCGCCGGACATCCATCCACAGGAAGAATTACCCATCGCCGTTGTTCAGGGCAAGGCCTTCGATTCCCTGCCCAGGGACCTCTACATACCGCCACAGGCACTGGAGGTTTTCCTCGAAGCCTTCGAGGGACCGCTGGACCTGCTGCTGTACCTGATTCGCCGTGAAAATATCGACATCACGGATATTCCCGTTGCCGATATTACGCGCCAATATGTTGAATACATTAGCTTAATGCATGAAATGCAGCTGGAACTGGCCGGCGAGTACCTGGTCATGTCCGCAATGCTTGCTGAAATCAAATCCCGCATGCTGCTGCCGCGGACGGCTGAAATCGAGGAAGACGAGAACGATCCGCGCGCCGAACTGGTGCGGCGCCTGCAGGAATATGAACGCTACAAGCAGGCAGCGGAGGATGTCGATGCGCTGCCGCGACTGGGGCGTGATGTCTTTCAGGCAGCCGCTGAACCCCCGGAACGAAAGATTATCCCAATGCCACCGGAGGTTGATCTGCAGGACCTGATTGCAGCCTTTCAGGACGTCATGAAGCGTGCCTCAATGTACGCTCACCACCATGTACAGCTGGAATCCCTGTCTGTCAGGGAGCGCATGTCCAGCGTGCTCAGCAAGGTCAGCTCCACGCACTTCACACGGTTTGCCGATCTGTTTACCATTGAGGAAGGTCGTATGGGCGTGGTGGTTTCATTTCTCGCGATTCTCGAACTGGTGAAGGAATCGCTGCTCGATTTGACACAGTCCGAGCCGTACGCACCGATACACGTGAAGGCGGCCGCGCATGCGGAAAACAGGGTCGAAGTCGAGGAAATGACGACAGAACAGGCAAGCGCCTGAAACCGGATTGACCTGCTGGGAAGAACCATGGAAATTGATCAGCTCAAGAATACCATCGAGGCCATCCTGCTGGCGGCCGGCCGGCCACTGAACATTGACCAGTTACTGGCAATGTTTGCCGACCATGAAAAGCCTGAACGCAGTGAGATACGCGATGCAGTCAGCGCTTTGCAAGCGGATTACGAATCACGGGGTATCGCATTGATACAGGTCGGCAGCGGCTACCGCATACAGGTGCGTGAAACCATGCAGCCCTGGGTTGAACACCTTTGGGAAGAAAAGCCGGCGCGCTATTCGCGTGCCTTGCTGGAGACGCTGGCGTTGATTGCCTACCGGCAGCCAGTGACTCGAGGCGAGATCGAAGAAGTGCGCGGTGTCAGTGTCAGCAGCACGATTATCAAAACCCTGCTGGAGCGGGAATGGGTGCATGTGCTTGGGCATCGTGAAGTGCCCGGACGTCCGGCAATGTACGGCACCACCAGGAAGTTTCTCGATTACTTCAGTTTGAAAAGTCTCAACGAGTTGCCATCGCTGGCAGAATTGCGCGATCTCAATGAAATTGGCAGGGATCTCGAACTGGATCTGTCAGATATTCCGGGTATCGGTGTTGAACTGGTTCCCGCGAATGATGATGAGACTGCTGCCCCCGTGGAAGAAGCCGCCGAAAATACTGATGACGTTGTTCCAGCTGCGGATACAGCTGAAAGTGACAACGTCGCAATCCTTCATTAAGTATCTCGCCGTTGGCTGAGCGTCTGCAAAAAGTCCTGGCGCGAGCCGGTCTCGGTTCACGTCGCCAGGTGGAGGACTGGATACGCGAGGGCAAGATCACGGTAAATGGCAAGCTTGCCGAACTCGGTGTCAGTGTGTCCGAGACCGACAGGATTCAAATCGACGGGCGCTCGGTATCGACAGCCACGGGTCCTGACACCAGCCCGCGTACCCTGATTTATCACAAGCCCGCGGGTGAACTGACAACCCGCAAGGATGAGGCAGGACGGCCAACGGTGTTTGATAACCTGCCGCGGCTTAAACACGGCCGCTGGATCAGCGTCGGGCGGCTCGATTTCAATACCTCCGGATTGCTGCTGGTGACCACCGATGGTGAACTGGCGCACCGCCTCATGCACCCGTCCTGGGAGGTTGAGCGGGAATATGCAGTCCGTGTTCTCGGCAAGGTCGACGACGAGGTGCTGCAGCGTTTGCAGGAAGGCGTCATGCTGGATGACGGCATGGCCTCGTTTGCATCAATACAGGATGCCGGAGGTGCCGGTGCCAATCACTGGTATCACGTCATTCTTCGGGAAGGGAAAAACCGTGAGGTGCGCCGCTTGTGGGAATCACAGGGCCTGCAGGTCAGCCGCCTGATTCGTATTCGCTATGGTCCGGTCGAGTTACCCCGCGGTGTGCGTGCGGGGCGCTTCAGGGATCTTGGCCCGGAAGAAACCAGGGCGTTATACGCACTGGTCAAACTCGATGCGCCCGTGCAACAGGTCCGGCCAAAACCACGGGGCAAGGGTTCACAACGTCGTCGCTAGCTGTTCGCGTGCAGCTATGCAGAGTCGCCGAAAAAGCCTGCTGCTGATTTACCAGCAACTGTTCGGCCATTATGGTCCCCAGCACTGGTGGCCGGCTGATTCACCCTTCGAAGTCATGGTGGGTGCTATCCTGACGCAGAATACCGCCTGGAGTAACGTAGAAAAGGCGCTGGCCAATCTGGTGGCGCACGACCGGCTGGATGCAACGAAGATCGTCGCTACCCGCAAGGACCACCTGGCAAACTGGTTAAGGTCTTCCGGTTATTTCAATGTGAAGGCCGAGCGCCTGAAGAATTTCTGTCACTGGTATCTCGATGCGGGCGGATTCAGATCCTTGTCCCGCATGGATACGACACAACTGCGGCAGCTGTTACTGTCGGTAAACGGTGTGGGTCCCGAGACGGCCGATGACATCCTGCTGTACGCCTTTGAACGGCCGGTGTTCGTCATCGATGCCTATACACGCCGGTTGTTCACGCGACTGCGGCTGTTTGCCGGCAACGAAAGCTACGATAGCTTGCGACTTGCCATCGAGTCTGCCCTCGGGCCGGATGTAGCGTTGTTTAATGAGTACCACGCGCTCATCGTGCGCCATGCCAAGGAGGCCTGCCGGCCGAGTCCCCGCTGCGACCGCTGTGTACTGTGCGGTCATTGTCCGGTCGGGGCTCAATAACTGCACATCTTTGCTGGACACTTGTTGCAGGCGCTGCTTGACGGCTGTCTGTAGATATCTGTTTGGAGAGTGTCTATAACTTGACTAGTAGTCTCATCCGGGCGGATAATAAACGTCATAATAATGACGCACGGCCGGTAGGTTGTTTGCCCGCGCATAATTAAAATAAGTGCATGAAAATATAGGTAATATATTATGTACGAAGGTTTCTATCAGTTAACCAGCAATCCCTTCAGGCTCGCGCCCGACCCTAATTTCTGTTTTAACCATCCTGGCTACAAACGCGCCAGGGAATACCTCGAATACGCACTGCACCAGGGCGAAGGTTTTGTCATGGTGACCGGCAGGCCGGGCACCGGCAAGACCATGCTGGTAGAGACATTCCTGAAAGGAATAGACACCAGCACAGTGATTGCAAAGCGAATTGCTGCCTCCAATTACGATGCCGATGACCTGTTGCGTGCCGTGGCCTACGCCTACGGGTTTGATGCGGCCGATATGGACAAGGCAACACTGCGCCACAGGATACAACAGTACTTTTTACAGCAGGAGCAGGCGGGGCGACGTGTTTTATTGATTATTGATGAGGCACAGGTTCTGCAGCACAGCGCCCTGGAAGAACTCAGGATACTGGCGGATCTGCAAACCCAGTCCCGGCAGATGTTGCAATTGTTTCTTGTCGGGCAGGAATCGTTACAGGAACTGATGAGCACGCCGGATATGGAGCAGTTCCAGCAGCGTGTCATTGCCAATTATCACCTCGTGCCATTAAACCTCATGGATTCCAGGGCTTACATAGAGTATCGCCTGTTGCAGGCAGGCTGGAGCGGTGACCCGGAGTTTACCAGCGCAGCGGTGTTGTGCATCTACCAGCTCAGCAAGGGTGTGCCGCGGCATATCAACAAGATTTGCAATCGCCTGATGCTGCTTGGCTTCGGCAAGAGCAACCACGTGTTTGACAGGCAGGACGTGCAGGCCATATCGGTTGAGATGCGTGATGAGCAACTGACACCCATGGAGGGCAACCGGGCACAATTCACTGACGCTGAAACAATCACCAGTATTCCTGAAATCCGGGACGGCCAGTTATCCGTTGCTGACCTTGCCATTCGCGCGGACAAGGTGGACGCGGATGCGTCAGCTATTTCCGAGGCATCGCGGCTGGACGCATTAAAGAAAGCACAATTTGTTGCCCGCCATCATGACGACCCAACTGCGTGGAATCTGCAGCAATCGCCATCCGCAAACGTGGTGGACAATGCAGCAACAGTATCGGGTGATGCGGCGACTGACTCCAGTATCACGGTCGCCGACATTCGACACTTCGGTGCTGCTGTGGCAGAGCAGGTGCTCAGTCACTTCAAGTGGCGGCAAGCACTTGTGGTAACGGCCGCATCGCTGGCAATTACGACGATCTCAATTGCGGCTTTACCCTCGATACTCGGCAATGCGCCTGCTCGGGACGTGCTGTCTCATACAGATCATCCCATTCGGGAAATTCAGAATACAAACGCTTCCGGATCGATCCCGCCTGACGATGATGAGACCGAAGATGTTTTGATTGCAGGGCATACGACAACACCCGTGGCACCAGCAGTTGATGAGGGTGAACAGGCAGTCGCGCCAGTCAGGGATGCGGATGATATGCGGGTAGTGGCTGACGAGGTGGAGAAATCTCCAGAGACCGAAGATGCCGTGCCTGTGTCAGTTAAGCTGGCCAGTAACGCCACGCTGCCCTTGCAATCGCCGCATGTTGAGTCGCAGGCACCTGACGGTCTTGTGAACGAACAATCACCACCACTGCAGAGCCCGCAACCTGAGCCAGTTGCCTCGGCTGATGCGGCTTCAGCCAATGCATTGCCCGGGCACCGCGAGACGCTGGACAAAGGCGCAGTTACCGCCGGATCTTTTGAGGAAACACAGGTGTCCAGTGTTGATTCGCAGTTGATCGCAGCTGGGTATATTACCGCTGCTGATGTCCACACGGCCAGCGATGACAAAAACAGGGCTTCGTTACTGCAACAACCGCCGTCTGTGATCGCCGCACCTGTTGAGGTAGCCGTTGCTGAAACGGTCGGAGCGACTGAACCCGGTCAGGACGAGACGATTGGATATCTACTTTCGCTGGGTCAAGAGTCGATCGTTGATTACCGTTTGCTAACGCCAGAAGATGATAATGCCTATGGTTACTTCCGCGCAGTCCTGAGGCTGGACCCCGCCAACGAAGACGCACGTGCAGGTATTCAGGAGATCGTTGATCTTTATGTGATTATCTCACGAAAGGCTGTTAATCGTGGTGATAATGACAGGGCAGGGCGGTATATCGATCGCGGCTTGAGCATTCAGCCGGGCAATCGTGAATTGTTGGCACTGAAGAATGGTATTGATCGCTATACGGGCAGCGCATCAACCCGTACGGCCGCCGGAGCACGTCGTGTGCCTGTGGCACAAGGGACGGTGAATGCAAGGGAACGGGCGATGCAGGAAAGCATGATGTCGCGAATTACCACGTTCTTTAAAAACCGCAAAGCCGAAGCTAAAAGAGGGGAAGTGGAGGTTCCGGTCGGCTGGGACGGTTGACCCCCAGAAGCGGGTCTTGAGCGGCACTGCGTGCCTTACAGCATCTCTTTCAGTGTGAACTGTTGTCCGGTGATTCCACGGCTATCGGGTCCTGCCAGGTACAGGAATGGTCGGGTGACATCGCCGGGTGCATTCAGCGTATGGCTCTTTTCTGCCGGGTAGGCCGTGCGTCGTAGCGTGGTGCGCACCGGCCCCGGATCGAGGCTGTTGACCCTGATCGTTGTATTGGCTTCCAGTTCATCAGCCAGCACCTGCATGAAAGCCTCGAGTCCCGCCTTTGATACCGCGTAGGCACCCCAGTAGGCCTTGCCATGACGTCCCACTGCATCTGATGTAAAAACGATAGAGGCATCCTTGCTGGCGTACAGTAAACCAAGGCACGCCATGGTCATCAGGTAGGGGGCATTGAGATTCGTTTGCAGGGTGTGAAACCAGAGCTCGTGCTCGAAATTCGCAAATGGCACCAGCGCACCCAGCTGCGCGGCGTTGTGTATCAGCCCGTCAAGCTGATTGAATTCCTGCTCCAGCGTTGCCGCAAGTTGTATGTAATCATCCGGCGTGGCGCCCTGCAGGTCCATCGGGTAGATGGCGGGTTGCGGGTGACCGGCGGCGACAATTTCATCATAGGTCTGTTCCAGTCCCTTTACATCCCGATCCAGTAACACGGTGGTAGCACCGTGTGCGGCCATGTCTTTTACCACGGCCTTGCCAATGCCGTTGGCGGCGCCAGTCACCAGGATCACCCGGCTCTTTAATAAATCCGCTGGCGGCGTCCAGTCGTTGAGAGATACAGGTTTGCTGTTCATGGGTGGCAGTGATTATACCGGGCTTTGCAGTGAACGGCCCAGCCTTGCTCAAGACAAAAAAATGCCCGCAAACGCGGGCAGTGTATCCAGCCTGGATTCGCGGAAACTAGACAGATTGAACCTGGCGGGTAGCGCGTTCAACCTGTGCCGGTTGCGCCGGCTCTTTCCTGGCATGGATTCCCATGTCGACGAACTTGCGGGCACCTGGCAGGACGCGTGAATCGTAGGACCCCACCGCCTTGTTGAAATTGTCCACACTGCTGTCGAGGCTGCGCCCCAGCTTCGAGAGGTGTTCGGCAAACGTGATCAGGCGGTCATACATGTCCTGGCCGACTTCGCGTATGGTGTCGGCGTTTTCGGCCAGTGCCTCCTGACGCCAGCCGTACGCAACAGCCCGTAGCAGCGCAACGAAACTCGTTGGTGTGGCCAGGATGACATTTTGAGAGAGCGCCTCTTCAAGCAGGGTGTGGTCCATTTCCAGCGCCGCACTGAGAAACTGGTCACCTGGAATAAACAGTACTACGAACTCGGGACTGAACCTGAACTGCCGCCAGTAGGCCTTGCCGGAGAGTTCCTTGATGCGGGCGCGGACGTTGCGCGTGTGGTGCTCAAGGTGGCCCCTGCGCTCGGTGTCATCACTGCATTCCACCGCGGACAGGTAGGCATCCAGCGGGGTTTTCGCATCGACAACGATTTCCCGTTTGTCCGGCATACGCACGACCATGTCCGGGCGTTGCTGTCCCTGCACGGTTTGCACGGTTTCCTGTACATGAAAATCACAATGCTCGGCCATTCCTGCAAGTTCGGCAAGTCGCTTCAGCGTCAGTTCACCCCATTGCCCGCGTACTTCGGGACGGCGCAGGGCCTGCACCAGATTGCGTGTTTCGGATTGCAGCAATCGATGTGACTCGGCAATGCTTTGCAGCTGCTGGGTCAGGGCCCCCTGTGCCTGCTTGCGCTCATTTTCCATACGCCGGATTTCTGCTTCGGTTTTGTCGAGTGCATCCCTGATCGGTTTGACCAGCCCTTCAATGGCTTTTTCTTTCTGGTTGAGGTTGTCTTCGGCCTTTATCTGGTACTGCTTCATGTTTTCCCTGGCCAGCTGCAGGAATTGCGCGGTATTGCTTTTTAGTGCATTGCCGGCCAGTGCATTGAACGTATCCTTCAGGGAACGGGTGGTCTCGCGGTAGGTTGCTTCCCTGTGTTCGGCTGTTTTGCGCTCGTATTCCAGTGCGGTGAGCACCTGCGTGTACTTGTCACGCAGCCTGATATATTTCCTGTTTTCCATGAGATAGGCCGCCAGTGCACCGATTTCCAGAGAGATAACAATGGCAAGAATCAGAAAGGTGATCTCGTTGATCGTCATGAGGACTGATCATAGCATCGATCGTTACTTGTGTACGATTGACAGTGTGTCATTAACGGCCATGCTCATTGTCCAGCCATGCAAGCAGTTCACCGGGTTCTTCGATCGTGTGAGTTGCACCCCAGCGATGCGGCTGGTCCTGATCCGTGAAGTAGCCAAACAGGGCAACCATTGTGTACATGCCTGCGTTTCTCCCCGCCTCGATATCACGCTGAGCATCACCGACATAGAGGCACTGCCCGGGCCGGGATTTCGCCAGCTGGCAGGCATGCAGCAAGGGCGCAGGGTGCGGTTTGCAATGTTGCAGGGTGTCACCGCTGATGACGCACAGCGCACGGTCATACAGCTGCAGATCTTTCATCAACGGGTCGGTCAGCCAGCCCGGTTTGTTGGTGACCACGCCCCAGTTGAGTCCGCGTTGTTCAATGCCCTGCAGTAGCAGGTCCATGCCGGGAAACAATGTCGTGTGACGGGAAATATTTTCGCGGTACACCGTCAGCAGCCGCTGACGCAAGGGGTCGAAACGCGGGTCGTCCTGCTGCAGTTTGAAACCGAGTTTGATGAGTGCGCCAGCACCGTGAGACACCGCCGGGCGGATCAATTCAAACGGCAGTAGCGGTTGCCGGTTTTCTTCCAGAACCGTATTCAGGGCGGCCGCGAGATCCGGTGCGGTATCCAGTAATGTACCGTCCAGATCGAACAGGATGGTACGAATGTCTGTACCCGACATTATTCGCAGTCTGTCAGGCTTTGCGGAAGCAGGCGAGGTAATTGACCGACACATCGGTGCCAAGTGTGTATTCCTGTGTCAGCGGGTTGTAACTCATGCCGGTGAGGTCTACGAGTTGCAGGCCGGCTTGCCGGGCCCAGGCTTCCATTTCCGAGGGACGGATAAATTTCGAATAGTCATGTGTGCCCCTGGGTAACATCCGCAGCAGGTATTCAGCACCAATCACGGCAAACAGGTAAGACTTGGGGTTGCGGTTGATGGTGGACAGGAATACGCGGCCATCATCGCTGATCAGCTCTGCACAGGCTGCAATCGTCGCGGCCGGGTCCGGGACGTGTTCCAGCATTTCCATGCAGGTCACCGTATCGAAGCTGCCTGCCTGTTCGGCAGCCAGCTGCTCGGCCGTTGCCTGCCGGTAATCGATATCCAGTCCCGATTCATGCTGGTGCAGTCGTGCGACACTCAAGGGTGTCTTGCCCATATCAATACCGGTCGCCCGGGCACCACGCGAGGCCATGCCTTCGGTTAGCAGGCCGCCACCGCAACCAACGTCGATGACATGCTTGCCGGCAAGCGGTGCAAGCCGGTCAATGTAGTCAAGCCGCAGCGGATTGATATCATGCAGCGGTTTGAATTCGCTGTGCGGATCCCACCAACGACCTGCCAGTTTTTCAAATTTTTCAATTTCGCCGGGATCGACATTATGTGTTGTAGTCATGGTGTGTTGGTGTCCTGCGCTGTGCTGATTCGTACACGCCAGTCGCGCGTGCGCTCGAGTATGTCGTTGCCATCGAGTGTCGTCAGGCGACGCTCCTTTAGCAGGTGCTGGCCTGCTACCCAGACATCGGTGACCTGTTCGCGGCCACTAGCGTACACCAGTTGCGAGACCGGGTCATAAATCGGCTGGGTTTCAATGTTATCCAGGCATACGGCGGTGATGTCAGCCCATTTTCCCGGCAGCAGGGATCCGGTGTCGCTGTCGATGCCCAGTGCCTGCGCGCCATTCAGTGTTGCCATTTTCAGGATAGTGTGAGCGGGCAGGGCGCTGGCATCACCGCAGACGGCCTTGCCGAGCAGTGCCGCGGTGCGCATTTCCCCGAGCATATCCAGGTCATTATTGCTTGCAGCGCCATCTGTGCCTAGGGCAACGTTGATACCCGCAGCCATCAGGGTGTCTGCCGGGCAAAAGCCACTGGCCAGTTTCAAATTGGATTCGGGGCAGTGCACCACGTGGCCACCGCCGGCTGCATACTCGCTGATTTCTGCAGTACTCAACTGTGTCATGTGCACGGCCACCATGGCCGGCGAGAGCAGTCCCAGATCCTGTAAGCGCGCCAACGGGCGTTTGCCGGTCAGCTCGATGGCCCTGTCGACTTCATCCGCGGTCTCGTGGATATGCATATGAATGCCAATATCCAGTTCGTCTGCAAGCACGCGGAGATGTTCCAATGGCTTGTCAGAGACCGTGTAGGGTGCATGTGGCGCAAACAGTGTCGTGATCAACGGGTCACTGCGGTACTGGTCATGTACCGCGAGCCCCCTGGAGATGTATTCGTCGGCATCGCGGGCCCAGACCGTCGGGAAATCAAGCACGATCAATCCGACGCTGGCGCGCATGCCACAACTGGCGGCAGCGCGTGCGGTTGTATCCGGGAAGAAATACATATCGTTGAAACAGGTCGTGCCACCACGCAGCATCTCTGCCATCGCCAGTTGTGTGCCGTCATGCACGAATTCTTCATTAACCCAGCGGGACTCGGCAGGCCAGATGTGATTATTGAGCCACTCGTTCAGTGGCAGGTCATCGGCCAGACCGCGTAGCAGTGACATGGCGGCATGGGTGTGTGTATTGATCAGGCCGGGAATGAGCAGGTGGCGATCCAGCGAGTGTTCAATATTGGCGGTATAGGTCTTGAGTGCCTGTTTGGTAGGCAGGATCGCCTGTATGCGGCCTTCATGAATGGCCACACTGTGATGTTCGAGGAGGGTCGCTGCCGGTTCGACCGGTGCAATCCAGCGGCTATGAATAAGGGTATCGACAGCGGTCATGCAAGGCTCCTGCACAGATCAGGCGCAAGCGGCAGTATAACGGAGCGGCGCGACAGCAGGTAGCTTGCACTTGTTTGTGTCAGGCAAAAAAAACCCACCGGCCGCAAAGCGGTCGGTGGGTTTGATACCGATACTAAAATGACGTTATTGAGGCTGTTCAACACCTACGTTGACGTCAACACGACGGTTTTCTGCACGTCCCTCACGGGTAGCGTTGCTGGCGATCGGGTTGCTTTCGCCTTCACCGCTGACATCGATGATGCTGGCATCAATACCTTCGCTGATGATGTAATCAGCAACGGACTGGGCACGACGCACTGACAGGCCCTGGTTGTAATCTTCAGGACCGGTGCTGTCGGTATGACCAATGATGTCAATATCGACAACCTTGCCGCTCTTCGCCTTGATATCGTCACCGAGTGCCTGCAGTGCAACCTTGCCTTCTTCTTTCAGTACATCACTGTCAAAATCGAACAGCGCAGAGGTTGACATGGTGGTCTTTTCATACATGACAACAGGTGGCGGTGGTGGTACGACGACAACTTCTTCTACTACTTCTGGCGGTTCAGCGCCACACTCGACTGTCATGTCTTCGACTTTCCAGGAGCTGGTGCGAACACAATTGCCACTGCTGTCCATCACGTTTCTGCCGGATGAATCACCGACATAACTCTCATTCGCCATGCCGCCTTCATAAGCTATCGCTGAGCTTGCAAACAGCACGCCGGCAGCAATTGAGGTGATAAGACCTCCGATGCGATAATCAATCTTCATTTTTTATCCACTCCTGTGGTGTAGTGTAGTTGAGGGGTAAGTGTCATTGCTGGGGTCGCATTCTAGACGTAAATTTAAACTGATGCTAGCCCCCCGGACAACTGTTTTTTCACATGGAATCAGTACAATACCCTGATTCGGATTATATACCACCAGCTAAATGCCTTACAACCACTAATGAATTCTTCTTTTCAAGCCATAAACTGGACCGGTTCGAGCCTGCGATTACTTGACCAGCGCCGCTTGCCACAGGATGAAATCTATCTCGACTACGCGAAAGCAAGCGCTGTTGCTGACGCCATCCGGGACATGGTGGTGCGAGGTGCACCGGCCATCGGCATTACCGCGGCCTATGCGGTTGTGTTGTCAGCGCAGCAACACACGACGACCTCCGCGGGCAACTGGCGGGAACCGCTGCTGCAGGATATTCAGCAACTGGCCGCAGCCCGGCCAACCGCGGTCAACCTGGTATGGGCCCTGGAACGCATGCAGCGGCGACTGTCCCGGGCGGGTGATGCCCCTGTCGATGCCTTGCTGGATGAGGCAAAACATATTCACCAGGAGGATATCGAGGCCAATTACCGGATGGGTGAACAGGGTGCAAGCCTCATAGATAAAGGTGAATCCGTACTGACTTATTGTAATACCGGTTCGCTGGCGACTGGGGGATACGGTACCGCGCTGGGCGTGGTACGCAGTGCCTGGGCGGCACACAAGCTGGCCAGGGTGTTTGCCGGGGAGACGCGGCCCTGGTTACAGGGTGCGCGACTGACCGCTTGGGAATTGATTCAGGATGACATCCCTGTGACCCTGATTACCGATAACGCGGCAGCCTTTTTGATGCAGAAAAAACAGGTGCAATGGGTGATTACCGGTGCTGACCGTGTCGCTGCCAACGGCGATGTGATCAACAAGATCGGTACTTACCAGCTGGCGGTGGCCTGTCGTTATCACGGTGTAAAGATGATGGTTGCCGCGCCTCTGTCGACACTGGATATGGGGATGCCGGATGGCAGTCAGGTGACCATCGAGCAGCGTCCCGAGGCGGAGGTACTTGAGCTGGCCGGACAGCGGATTGCTGCCCGTGGTGCCACGGCCTGGAACCCGGCGTTTGATGTCACCCCGGCGGCGCTGGTGGATTATCTCGTCACCGAGGCGGGTGTAGTTGCTGCCCCGGATACGGCCAAACTGGCCGCATTCCACCCTGGTTTGCCGACGGTCTGACCCTGGCAAGGTAATTTACCGATAAAAGCCGGCAGGCGGCCTGAGTGACGCCATAAAGCCTTATATTGCGGGTGTAGTGGGGTAGTCGGCTGTGCTAAAATGTGCGGTCTTTATTGCTGTCTATACCGTCAAATGCGGTTTGCGGCCTGAAACCACATGAACAGGGACGTCGGTTACCCCATCTAATGAGCGACTTCGCGAAAGAAATTCTGCCCGTCAATCTCGAAGACGAGATGAAGCAATCCTACCTCGATTACGCCATGAGCGTGATTGTGGGACGCGCCCTGCCAGACGTACGCGACGGCCTGAAACCGGTGCATCGCCGGGCGCTGTTCGCCATGAGCGAGCTCAACAACGACTGGAACAAGCCCTACAAGAAATCGGCCCGTATTGTCGGTGACGTGATCGGTAAGTATCACCCGCACGGCGACACGGCGGTGTACGACACCATCGTGCGCATGGCGCAGCCGTTTTCACTGCGATACATGCTGGTCGACGGGCAGGGCAACTTCGGTTCCGTGGACGGAGATTCACCGGCCGCCATGCGCTACACCGAAGTGCGCATGGCAAAGATTGCGCATGAGCTGATCGCCGACATCGACAAGGAGACGGTCGATTTCGTTGCCAACTACGACGAAACAGAGCATGAGCCCTCGGTGTTCCCGACGCGGGTGCCGAACCTGCTGGTCAACGGCTCTGCCGGTATTGCCGTCGGTATGGCGACCAATATTCCGCCACACAACCTGACAGAAATAACCAACGCCTGTCTGGCGCTGATCGAAAATCCCGATATTGATATTGCTGGGCTGATGGAATACGTGCCCGGCCCGGATTTTCCAACCGCCGGCATCATTAATGGTGTGCGGGGAATACACGAGGCCTACCGCACCGGTCGTGGCCGCATCCATATCCGTGCACGCAACCATGTCGAGGGAGATGATAACAAGGGTCGACAGAAACTGGTGTTCACCGAGCTGCCTTACCAGGTCAACAAGGCGCGGCTGCTGGAGAAGATTGCCGAACTGGTCAAGGACAAGAAGATCGAGGGTATCTCCGGTCTGCGTGATGAGTCCGACAAGGACGGCATGCGCATGGTGGTGGACCTGAAGCGCGGTGAAGTCGCCGAAGTGGTGCTCAATAATCTTTACCAGCATACCCAGCTGCAGAACGTATTCGGCATTAACATGGTCGCACTGGTTGACGGCCGTCCACAGCTGCTCAATCTGAAGCAGTGTCTGCAGGCCTTTATCCGTCATCGCCGCGACGTCGTCACCCGGCGCACGGTCTTTGACCTGCGCAAGGCACGGCAACGTGCCCATATTTTGGAAGGCCTGTCTGTCGCGCTGTCAAATATCGATGAGGTTATCAAGGTCATCAAATCCTCACCCAACCGCGCGGTGGCCAAGGAAGCGCTGATGGAGCGCAGCTGGGAACCGGGTGCGGTGACCGGCATGCTGGAACGAGCGGGTGCCGACGCCTCCCGCCCCGAGGATCTGCAGGCAGGTTTTGGCCTGGTAGAGGACGGTTACCGCCTGTCGGAGACACAGACGCAGGCAATCCTTGATCTGCGCCTGCACCAGCTGACCGGCCTGGAACAGGACAAGATCGTCAATGAGTACAAGGAGCTGCTTGACCTGATCGATGAACTGCTGACGATTTTGCAAAACCCGGATCGCCTGATGCAGGTGATACGTGAAGAACTCGAGGAGATGCGCGACCAGTTCGGTGATGAACGGCGCACGGAAATCCTCACCGATCACCTGGATCTGACACTGGAAGACCTGATCACAGAGGAAGACGTGGTGGTCACGCTGTCACATGCCGGTTATGCGAAGTCGCAGCCGCTGTCCGATTACCGGGCACAGCGTCGCGGCGGTCGCGGCAAGAGTGCCGCCTCTGTCAGGGAAGAGGATTTCATTGACAAGCTGTTTATTGCCAGTACCCACGATACCATTCTGTGCTTTTCCAGCCGTGGCAAGGTCTACTGGCTGAAGGTCTACGAGTTACCGCAGGCCAGCCGGATATCGCGCGGCAAACCGATTGTGAACCTGTTGCCGCTGGAAGCGGATGAGCGCATCAATGCCATACTGCCGATTCGCGACTTCACTGATGACCAATATATTTTCATGGCCACCGCGATGGGTACGGTGAAAAAGACCGCGCTATCGAGTTTTTCCCGTCCGCGCGCCAACGGCATCATCGGTATTGATTTACGCGACAATGACTACCTGATTGATGTGGCGATCACGGATGGTTCGCGTGACATCATGCTGTTCAGTAATGCCGGCAAGGTGATTCGCTTCTCGGAGGCAGATGTACGCGCCATGGGACGCACCGCCTGTGGTGTACGTGGCATCAAGCTGCAACCGGGGCAACATGTTATTTCCCTGATCATCGCCAGTGACAGCCCGGTACTGACCGCAACCGAGAACGGTTATGGCAAGCGCACCTCGGCAGATGACTACCCCGTCTATGGCCGCGGCGGCCAGGGTGTTATCGCCATCCAGATTAGCGAAAGAAATGGCGCCGTCGTCGGCGCTGTGCCGGCCGATGACAACGACGAGGTGATGTTGATCAGCGGCGGCGGCACGCTGGTGCGTACCCGGGTCAACGAGATTTCCGTCATGGGCAGGAACACGCAGGGTGTACGCCTGATCTCCCTGGCCAATGGCGAGAGCCTGGTCGGCATTGAACGTATTGTCGAGGACAAGGAGGATGACGACAGTGATGACGATGGCGCGTCAGTCGTCGCTGTCGATGACAGCGAGTAAATGATGTATTAACCGGGAGGGTATCCCTTCTACATAAATCCTCTGCCTGCGGTAGAGGAAGCCATAAGGATCAGTAACGATGCCCGAGATCTATAATTTCAGCGCCGGACCCGCGGTACTGCCTGCTGCTGTACTGGAGCAGGCGCGTGATGAACTGCTGGACTGGCACGGCAGCGGTATGTCGGTGATGGAAATGAGTCACCGCAGCAAGGAGTATCTGTCGATTGCCGAGCAGGCAGAGGCAGACCTGCGTGAGCTGCTGTCTATTCCGGCCAATTACCGGGTGCTGTTTCTGCAGGGTGGGGCAACCAGTCAGTTTGCGATGGTGCCGATGAATCTGCTGCGCGGTAAACAGCAGGCAGACTATGTGAATACCGGTGCCTGGTCGAAAAAGGCGCTTGCCGAGGCGCGGCGCTATTGCGATGTCAGCGTGGTGGCTTCATCGGAAGACAGCAATTTCACCACCATTCCTGCATTTGACAGCTGGCAACGAAATACCGATGCCGCCTACCTGCACTACACACCGAACGAGACGATCGGCGGTGTCGAGTTTCACTGGGTGCCGGAGTGTGGCGACGTGCCGCTGGTCGTGGACATGTCCTCGACGATACTGTCCAGGCCGATAGATGTGTCACGCTTTGGTGTGATTTATGCCGGTGCACAGAAGAACATAGGCCCGGCTGGCCTGACAGTCGTCATTGTCCGCGACGATCTGCTGGGCGAAACCCTTGCAGGCACGCCTTCAATGTTTGACTACAAACTGCATGCCGATAACGGTTCCATGCTGAATACCCCGCCAACCTTTGGCTGGTATCTTGCCGGTCTGGTATTCCAGTGGCTGAAACAGCAGGGTGGACTGGCAGCCATGGCGGTGATCAACCAGCGCAAGTCGCAACGTCTGTACGATGCCATCGCGCAGACGGGTTTCTACAGCAGTCCGGTTGATGTGGATTGCCGCTCCTGGATGAACGTACCGTTTACGCTCGCCGACGCAGAACTGGATGGCGAATTCCTTCTACAGGCCAAGACAGCCGGACTGCTGAACCTGAAGGGCCACCGCTCCGTGGGCGGCATGCGTGCCAGTATCTACAACGCCATGCCGGAAGCGGGCGTCGATGCCCTGATCGACTTTATGGGTGAATTCGAACGTACCCGGGGTTGAGTCTCTGTATGGCGCATTTTTATTTCTGATGACCTGGTAATTACCTCAAACTATGTACAAGATTCTGACGCTGAATAATATTTCCCCCGTCGGCCTGGATCATTTTCCGCGTGATTCCTATGAAGTGGCCTCCGAGATACAGCACCCGGATGCCATCCTGCTGCGTTCCTTCAACATGCATGACATGGTCGTGCCAGTGTCCGTCAAGGCGATTGGCCGTGCCGGTGCCGGGGTCAACAATATTCCGGTTGATCGCATGAGCGAAGCCGGTATTCCGGTTTTCAACGCTCCCGGTGCGAATGCCAATGCGGTGAAAGAACTGGTCATTGCGGGCATGCTGATGGCATCCAGAAATCTCTGCCAGGCGTGGGACTTTTCGCGCTCGCTGGAAGGGGAAGATACCGCCATTCACAAGGCAGTTGAGGCAGGCAAAAAGCAGTTTGTCGGTTTTGAACTGCCTGGAAAGACACTTGGCGTGATCGGGCTGGGTGCCATCGGTGTACAGGTTGCCAATGGCGCACTTGCCCTGGGTATGAATGTCATCGGTTTTGATCCGGATATCACCGTCAAGCGTGCCTGGCAGATGTCGTCGGATGTTCGGCAGGCCGCGAGTGTCGAGGAATTGCTGGCCAATGCAGACTACGTGACGTTTCACGTACCGCTGGTCGATGCGACGCGCAACATGATCAATGCCGAACGTCTCAGGCTGATCAAGGACAATGCGGTTATCCTGAATTTCTCACGCAATGGTGTCGTCGACGATGAAGCGGTGGTTGCCGCGATCGATGCCGGCAAGGTGTATTCCTACGTGTGTGATTTTCCGAGTAACCTGCTGAAGAACCATCCGCGCGTCGTGACCCTGCCGCACCTCGGTGCTTCCACCCGGCAGGCCGAGGACAACTGTGCCATCATGGTCGCTGAAGAAGTGCGTGATTACCTTGAAAACGGCAATGTCAGGAATTCGGTCAATTTCCCCGAGATGCAAATGCCGCGTAACGGTGCCAACCGCATTGCCGTGGTCAATGAGAACGTGCCCAATATGCTCGGCCAGATTTCAACCTGCATTGCAGAGGCCGGCCTCAATATTCTCGATATGCTGAACAAATCGCGGAATGAACTGGCCTATACACTGGTTGATGTCGACTCCGATGTTCCGCCCGAATGTCTGAAACACCTGGCAGATATCAAGGGCGTGCTGAATGTCCACCCGCTGTAGTTTCGACAGCTAGACCTTCAGAGATAATCAATGCATGGCACAGTGTTGAATGGATGGATTACCCGAATACCTCATGCACAGGTAACATACTGCCAGAGTTGCGGCTATTGAATGCGGCTGACGAAAATGAGTGCCGAGAAGAAACTTGACAAACTGCGAAGCAGGATTGATGCGCTGGATGAGCAGATCCAGACGTTGATCAATGCACGTGCCCGGTGTGCGGCCGAGGTTGCCGAGGTCAAGACAGGGCAGGGTGAAGACACCCATTTTTACCGACCGGAACGCGAGGCGGCCATCCTGCGTCGCGTCAGTGAGCGCAATACGGGACCCTTGCCGGACGAGGAAATGGTACGCCTGTTCCGCGAAATCATGTCGGCCTGCCTGGCCCTGGAAAAACCACTGACGATTGCCTACCTGGGTCCTGAAGGCACCTTTACACAGGCGGCAGCGCTGAAACAATTCGGCCATTCAGTGCGGACACTGGCGCTGGACAGTCTTGATGATGTATTTCGCGAAGTGGCCGCAGGAACCGCCGACTATGGTGTGGTACCGGTAGAGAATTCCACTGAAGGTGTCATCAGCCACACACTGGACCTGTTTCAACAGTCGCAGTTAACGATCTGTGGCGAAGTCCAGTTGCGAATTCACCATCATCTGCTGGTGAAGAACAGTGATGCAGAGGTGACACGGGTGCTGGCACACCAGCAGGCCCTTGCACAATGCCGTGGCTGGCTGGAAGCGAATCTTCCGAATGCCGTGCATGTCGCGGTGGGCAGCAATGCAGAGGCGGCACGCCTTGTCAGTGAGGATGACACTGCCGCGGCCATCGCCAGTGACACGGCCGCTGAAATCTACAAGCTGACAATCAGGCACCCTAATATCGAGGACCAGCCGGACAACACCACCCGTTTTCTGGTAATCGGTCCGCAGGCAGCACTGCCCAGCGGCGATGACAAGACCTCGCTGCTGGTATCGGTGAACAACAAGCCCGGTGCACTGTATGCCATGCTCAAGCCGATCGCGCAGCATGGTATCAGCATGACGCGGATTGAATCCCGCCCCTCACGACAGGCGATGTGGGAATACGTGTTCTATATCGACGTCAACGGTCATCGCGATGATGCCGATGTTGCCGCCGCGCTGGCGGACCTTGAACGTGAGACCTTTGCCGTGAAGGTGCTGGGTTCCTATCCGAAGGCGGTTATCTAGCCTGGAAAATAACACGCAGGAGCGCTTCGCAAGCGCGATTCTAACCAAAAGCACTCGCATTTATGTCTACATCAATCAACAGTTTTCTGGGTCTGGCCGCACCCGGGGTGCGCGCCCTGCAACCCTACCAGCCCGGCAAGCCGGTGGAGGAGCTGGAACGTGAATATGGTATCAGCAATGCCATCAAGCTGGCTTCCAATGAAAATCCGTATGGTCCGGGCCCACTGGCCATTGCCGCAGCCAGTGCCGCTATCAAGGGCCTGAGCCGTTACCCGGATGGCAGTGGTTACCAGCTGGCCGAACGGCTCGCGAGGAAACACCAGCTAGACCCGACCTGCATTACACTGGGCAATGGCTCCAATGATGTGCTCGATATTATCGCACGCGTATTCCTGACGCCGGAACATGAGTCGGTTTTTTCACAACATGCCTTTGCGGTCTACCCGATTGCGGTACAGGCTGTGGGTGCCACTGCGTGTGTTGCGCCTGCGCATGAAGGCAGTCATGGTCCGGCCTATGGCCATGACCTGGCGGCCATGCTGGAGCGGGTCGGGCCGGTGACACGACTGGTGTTTATTGCCAATCCCAACAATCCTACCGGTACCTGGCTGGGCAGTGCCGAGCTCGAGTCGTTCATTAGCGCCTTGCCGGCACATGTCATGGTGGTCGTCGATGAGGCCTATTTCGAGTATGTCGAAGAGGCTGACTACCCGGATACCTCCACCTGGCTGGCTCGCTTCCCGAACCTGATCGTGACGCGTACCTTTTCCAAGGCCTATGGTCTTGCCGGTCTGCGGATTGGCTATGCGCTGTCGCATCCGGACGTGGCCGGTCTGCTGAACCGGGTACGTCAGCCGTTCAATGTCAACAGCGTTGCTCAGGCCGCCGCGCTCGCGGCGCTGGACGATGATGATCACCTGCAACAGTGTATCCGGCGTAACCGCGAAGGCATGGCGCAGCTGGTTAGCGGATTTGAGGCACTGGGTCTTTCCTGTATAAAGTCTGCGGGCAACTTTGTGTGTGTCGATACCGGCAGCTCCGGGGCGGATGTCTACGCATCCCTGTTGCACAAGGGCGTGATCGTGCGCCCGGTGGCAAACTACGGCTTGCCTGGTCACCTGCGCGTGACCGTCGGGCGCGCCGATGAAAACGCCCGTTTTCTGCATGCGCTGGAGCAGGTGCTGCATGATTGAACGACTGTGTATTATCGGGGTAGGCCTCATTGGTGGCTCGCTGGCACGCGCGTTGCGGGACGCGGGCGCTTGCAGGGAAGTGGTCGGTGCCGGCCGCAATGCCGGCAACCTGCAAACAGCGGTTGAGCTCGGTGTCATTGATCGTTACGAAACTGATCTGGCGCAGGCCGTCAGTGGTGCCGATATGGTGGTCGTGTGTGTGCCCCTCGGCGCCATGGAAGGTGTTTTCAAGGCCATCAAGGGACAGCTTGCCGAGAATGTGGTACTGACGGATGTCGGTAGCGCCAAGGGTAGTGTCATCGATGCTGCACAACGGGCGTTTGGCAGCGTGCCGGAATTTTTTGTGCCGGGGCATCCGATTGCCGGTACCGAGCAAAGCGGGGTCGAGGCATCGTTTCCCGGACTCTACAATGACCGCCGTGTGATTCTGACGCCGTTGCCGGGCACCAGCACCCTTGCGACCGGGCGGGTGCGCGACATGTGGGAGGCCGCCGGTGCACAGGTCGTGAGCATGAACCCGGTGCATCACGACGCCGTGCTCGCAGCTACCAGTCACTTGCCGCATCTGCTGGCCTACTCGCTGGTGGATACCCTGGCCAGGCTGGACGACAACGATGAAGTATTTGAATACGCTGCCGGGGGGTTTCGTGACTTTACGCGCATTGCCTCCAGTGATCCCGTCATGTGGCGTGATGTCTGTCTCGCCAATGCTGACGCCATAGTGCTGATGGTCGAGCATTACATCAATGACCTGCAGGTGTTGAGCGAGGCGATCCGGAACCGCGATGGACAGCAGTTGCTCGATGTCTTTGCAGCAGCCAAGGCGGCACGTGACCGTTTTATCGACAAGTCATCAGGATGAAAAATGACCCTTTCCGAAGCTGCTGATATTCGTTTCAAGATAATGCCGGGCGGCTCGCTTGCGGGCCGCTTGCGTGTGCCTGGCGATAAATCCATTTCACATCGTTCCATCATGCTGGGTTCGCTCGCAGAAGGGCGCACCGTCGTGAGTGGTTTTCTGGAAGGTGAAGACAGTCTTGCAACGCTGTCTGCCTTTCGTGCCATGGGTGTACAGATCAGCGGGCCGGATGCCGGCAAGGTAGAGATCGAGGGCGTTGGTCTGCATGGCCTGCAGGCACCAGCCACGGAATTGAACCTCGGCAATTCCGGTACCTCCATGCGGCTGATGTGCGGGCTGCTTGCAGGACAGTCGTTCTCCTCCACACTGGTCGGTGATGCCTCGTTGTCCGGTCGCCCCATGAAGCGGGTGGTGGCACCGCTGGTGTCCATGGGGGCTCATATTGAAACAACTGCTGCGTGGACGGCGCCCCTGCACATACACGGCGCCTCGACACTCAACGGCATCGAATACAACATGCCGGTGGCCAGTGCGCAAGTGAAATCCAGCCTGCTGCTGGCCGGGCTGTATGCCCGTGGTCAGACCTGTGTCTCTGAACCGGCGCCAACGCGCGATCACACCGAGCGCATGCTGACCGGTATGGGGTATCCCGTGCAGCGTGATGCAAACAGGGTATGCATACAGGCCGGGCACCGGCTGCGCGGAATCAACATTGATGTGCCGGCCGATATCTCCTCGGCTGCCTTCTTTCTGGTGGGCGCCAGTATCGCAGCGGGATCGGATTTGACGTTGCTGCATGTCGGCATGAACCCGACGCGTACCGGCATCATCGATATACTGCAGCAAATGGGTGCTGACATCAGCGTCATGAATGAACATGACGTGGGTGGTGAACCGGTCGCTGACCTGCGCGTGCAGTCTGCGTCATTACACGGCATCGATATCCCGCCGCGACTGGTGCCGCTGGCGATAGACGAGTTCCCGGTAATCTTCGTGGCGGCAGCCTGTGCGCAGGGCCGGACCGTGTTGACCGGTGCCGAGGAATTGCGCGTCAAGGAAAGTGATCGCATCCAGGTGATGGCCGACGGCTTGCAGACACTGGGCATCGATGCGCAGCCAACCCGCGACGGTATGGTGATCGAAGGCGGCACGCCCGGTGGCGGTTGTGTTGACAGCCACGGCGACCACCGTATTGCCATGGCATTCTCCATGGCCGCGTTGCGTGCACAGGGGGAGATTGAGATCAGCGACTGTGCCAACGTCAATACCTCGTTTCCCGGCTTTGTCGAACAGGCCAGCGAAGTGGGTCTGCAGATCAAGGCATCCACGGTCTAGGCTGGAGTTGCGCAGCGTCATCAGACCGGGATCGTAGTGAAATGCTGAGCTGAATATTATGAACAATCCAAATCATCATGCCGGACAAGCAGCGCCGGTGATCACCATTGACGGCCCCAGTGGTTCGGGCAAGGGCACCATCAGCCAGGCGCTGGCCGGGCATCTTGGCTGGCACCATCTGGACAGTGGCACCCTGTACCGCCTGCTGGCTTATGCGGCATTACAGGAATCACTTGATCTTGCTGACGAAGTGGCGCTCTCGGCGCTGGCTGGCCGCTTGAGAGAGAACTATCGTTTGCCGACGCCAGAGCATCCGGGCATTTTCCTGAATGGAAAGGACGTGAGTGATGCCCTGCGAACCGAACGCTGTGCTGATGCGGCCTCCAAAACAGCGGCCCTGCCGGCTGTTCGCGAGGCGCTGCTGGCATGGCAGCGCCACTATCGCCAGATGCCGGGCCTGGTTGCAGATGGGCGGGACATGGGGACGGTGGTTTTCCCGGACGCAGACTCTCAAATGTTCCTCACGGCGCGCCCCGACGTTCGTGCCAAGAAGGCGTTATAACCAATTGAAAAATATGGGAATAGAGGCTGATCTGGATGAGCTGGTAGCCGAGGTGGAGGCACGTGATGCACGTGATTCGGTGCGCAAGGCCTCGCCACTGAAGCCGGCTGCAGACGCCCTGATCATCGACAACAGTGACCTGGATGTGGCGGGCACCCTTCAGCAGGTGCTGGAGGCTCTCCCTGCTGTCGTGTGAAAAACCCTGTACAATTAAGCAGATACACGTATAATCAGTTGTTCGTTTTGGCCGGGACAGTGCCCCGGCCATTCTTTTAACCTGACCTGCAGTATCGCCAGATACGGTAGCTATTGATAAATGGACCGTGCATTAACGGTTCTAGGATGAAGTTTCCCATGACTGAAAGTTTTGCTGAAATGTTTGAAGAGAGCCTCGTTAACCAGAACTTAACGCGGGGTGCTGTAGTAACAGGGACAGTTGTTGATATTCAATCAGATAGTGTCATCGTTAATGCCGGATTGAAGTCTGAAGGCATTATTCCGATCGAGGAATTCAAGAATGCGGCTGGCGAAATAGAAATAGAAGTCGGCGATGAAGTTGAAGTATCCCTGGAAGCGGTTGAAGACGGCTTTGGCGAAACCAAGCTGTCCCGTGAAAAAGCAAAACGTGATGAAGTCTGGCGCCGTCTTGAAAAGGCGTATGAAAACGGAGATATCGTCAAGGGTGTTATCAGTGGCAAGGTCAAGGGTGGTTTCACTGTTGATATCGAAGAGATTCGTGCCTTCCTGCCCGGTTCACTGGTCGATGTGCGACCGGTACGCGATCCGGTATTTCTCGAAGGCAAGGAACTTGAGTTCAAGCTTATCAAGCTTGATCAACGTCGCAATAACGTCGTGGTTTCACGTCGTGCCGTTGTTGAAACAGAATTCAGTGCAGAGCGCGAGGCGCTGCTCGAAAGTCTGCAGGAAGGTATAACCGTCAAGGGGGTTGTCAAGAACCTGACTGACTATGGTGTATTTGTTGACCTGGGTGGTATCGACGGTTTGCTGCACATTACCGATATGGCATGGAAGCGTGTCAAGCATCCGTCTGAAATCGTCAATGTCGGTGATGAGATTGATGTCAAGGTGCTCAAGTTTGACCGCGAGCGCAACCGTGTATCCCTGGGCATGAAGCAGCTGGGAACCGATCCATGGGCCGATCTGGCACGCCGTTATCCAGCCAACTCACGCGTCTGTTCGGAAAGGTAACCAATATCGCTGATTATGGCTGCTTTGTAGAGATTGAAGAGGGTGTTGAAGGACTGGTGCATGTCTCGGAAATGGACTGGACCAACAAGAATGTCAACCCGTCGAAGATGGTTCATATCGGCCAGGAAGTCGAGGTGATGGTGCTGGATATCGACGAGGAACGTCGCCGCATCTCGCTGGGTATCAAGCAATGCTACCCGAACCCGTGGGACGAGTTCGGCGCTACCCGCAACAAGGGTGACGTGGTCAAGGGTACCATCAAGTCGATTACGGATTTCGGTATCTTCATCGGCATGGAAGGTGACATCGATGGCCTGGTGCATCTGTCGGACATTTCCTGGCATGAACCAGGGGAAGAGGCCGTCCGCAGGTTCTCCAAGGGTGACGAGATCGAGGCCGTTGTGTTGTCGGTCGATCCTGAACGTGAGCGTATCTCGCTGGGTATCAAGCAGCTGGAGAAAGACCCGTTCTCGAATTTTGTGGCTGAACATGGCAAGGGCAGCATCGTCAAGGGTACGGTCAAGGAGGTAGACGCGAAAGCCGCCATCATCGATCTTGGCGACGGTGTCGACGGTACCTTGCGTGCCTCGGAACTGTCCCGTGACCGCATTGAAGATGCGCGCAGCATGCTGAGTGTCGGTGATGAGGTCGAAGCCAAGTTCATGGGGGTTGACCGCAAGAGTCGCGCCATCATGTTGTCCGTCAAGGCAAAGGACAGCGAGGACGAGGCAGCCATGATGCAGGACTACGGGGCGGGTTCTGCTGAAGCAACAACAAATCTTGGGGATGTGCTCAAACAGCACATGAGTGGTGACGAGAGTTAGTCACTGCCCGCCAGGGGGAATGGCTTGTTCATCGGATTATGACTGGAACGGAAACTATCATCCGGGTTGGTGGATAAAATGACAAAGTCTGAATTGATCGAGATACTCGCGGCTAAAAACGGACATCTGAATCACAAGGATGTCGAGTTGGCGGTCAAAAGTCTGCTTGAACAAATGAGCTGGGCACTCGCAACCGGGCAGCGGATTGAGATCAGGGGGTTTGGCAGTTTCTCCCTGCATTATCGTCCGCCGCGCATTGGCAGAAATCCAAAGACCGGTGATTCTGTTGCTCTGGCAGCCAAACATGTACCCCATTTCAAGCCAGGAAAGGAACTCAGGGAGCGCGTCAACGAGGGGCTTGCTCGCGAAAGGGAAAGGGAAAGGGAAAGGGAATTCTAGACGCACTTGCCAGGTCACCCGGCCGCAGTCTTCCCGGATCAGCAATCCGGTGTGGCTGACTACAGGCCGGGTGTACCCGTTTCTTGTATCAATCGCTAGGGGAGAGGGGGTTCTATTGTCTCTACCCGCCATCAACTCTCGTCTTTCACCATGGTAATGCAGGATCTGGTCTGGTTTTTGTTGCCTGTTGCCGCGGCTTTTGGCTGGTTTGCTGCAAAACGCAGTCAAGGCAAGGCCACTAGCTACTCTGATTCCATGCTGGGTGCGGACTATATCAAGGGTCTGAATTACCTCCTCAATGAACAGCAGGACAAGGCCATTGATGTCTTTATCCGCATGCTGGAGGTAAACACTGATACCGCTGAAACGCATCTCGCACTCGGTAATCTGTTCAGGAAGCGCGGAGAAGTAGACCGCGCCATCCGTATCCACCAGAACCTGATAGCACGTTCCTCACTGAACACCGAGCAGCGCAGCGATGCCGTGCTGGAACTGGGGCAGGATTACATGAAGGCCGGGTTGTTTGATCGCGCTGAAGGTCTGTTCAAGGAATTGATTGAAAGCAATGTGCATCTGTCAACCGTATTGCCCCTGTTGCTGGATATCTATCAGCAGGAAAAAGACTGGGACAATGCTATTGGTATCGCTGGTCAGATGGGGTTTATTGGCGAACAGCCGGCTAAATCGGTGATTGCACAGTTTTATTGTGAGCTGGCCGAGAATGCCCGTGCCCGGGAGAACAGCGAGGAGGCTGCCAGCCTGCTGGTGAAGGCCAGCGAATACGACCCCCATTGCGCCCGTGCACGCTTGATCATTGGAAATATCGCCCGGCAGCGAGGGGATTATCGCGCTGCGCTGGAGGCCTATGAGCAGGTTGCAGAACGTGATATCGAGCTGTTGCCGGAAATTCTCGCTGACATGCATGCCTGTCACCAGGAGCTGGGTACTGAAAAGGCCTTTATTGATTACTTGCACGAGGCAATTACACGTTATGCGGGTATTTCACCTGTGCTGGCTCTGGCGGATATTTTGAGCAGTAATGAGGGCAGTGAATCGGCCGCCCGCTTCATCGCCGGTGAGCTGGGAAAACGCCCTTCGGTACGCGGTCTGTCCCGCTTTATCGATCTCAGCCTGTCGAGAAGTGAAGGTGCCGCCCATGAGAATCTGCTGTTACTGAAAAACATGACCGATCAGCTGCTGGAAAACAAACCGGTTTACCGGTGCCGTGAGTGTGGCTTTTATGGGAAAATGCTGCATTGGCACTGCCCGAGCTGTAAACAGTGGAATACTGTAAAGCCGATTCACGGCGTTGCGGGCGAATAAAACCGCTAACGCTCAATTACTCACACGATTGCCATGGCTGATATGCATAAATCAAGAGTTATTGTAGCACTGGATTACCCTGATGCGGCCTCTGCGATGCAGCTGGTTGCACGTCTGACGCCGGACCTGTGCCGTTTGAAAGTCGGCAAGGAACTGTTTACCCGCGCTGGTCCACGGCTGGTAGAAGATCTTGCCGCGCATGGTTTCGATGTCTTCCTCGATTTGAAATTTCATGACATTCCCAACACGGTAGCCAGCGCCTGTCACGCGGCAGCTGACCTGGGTGTGTGGATGATGAACGTACATGCGCTGGGTGGTGAACGCATGCTGCAAGCGGCGAAAGAGGGAGTGACCCGGGCCACGCATACACCCTTGTTGATCGCGGTTACCATACTGACCAGTATGGATGAATCGGATCTCGCGGCCGTGGGCCTCGCCGGGTCACCGCTGGATAATGTCCTGCGCCTCGCGCAGCTTGCGCAGCAATCCGGTATGGATGGCGTGGTCTGTTCATCCCGGGAGACCCCGGTCCTCAGAGCACAACTTGATCCGGGCTTCAGGCTGATTACGCCGGGCATCAGACCAGCTGGCAGTCAGGCCGATGACCAGCGCCGGGTGATGACGCCTGTTGATGCAATAAACAGTGGTTCAGATTATCTTGTCATTGGGCGCCCGGTGACCCGGGCTGACGATCCAGTGAGTGTTTTGCGGACAATAAATTCGGAACTGTCCGCTTTAAACTGACCGTCCTGGCTGGCATCGTGTCTGTGGTGGGGACAGCAGCCTGTCAACAGGGTCGCTGATTACCACGTCGATTTGTTTTTTCAGGGAAGACACTACACAGGAGGCAGGAATGCACAAGGTTAAAAGATTGTTTTTATCACTACTGGTTTCAACGGTGATGTTGCTATCGCCACAGGTGAATGCAGGCCCGGTTGACATCAACACGGCTGATGCCGCGACACTGGCCGCTGCGATCAATGGCGTAGGCGAGAAAAAGGCCGCAACGATTGTTGCCTACCGCGATGTACACGGACCCTTTATGAGCATTGAAGATCTATCCAATGTGAAGGGCATTGGTCTCGGTACAATTGAGAAAAATCGCCAGAATCTTCAGGTTGGATCAACGGGCGAGCAGTAATGAATGGCTGCCATGGTCCGGACACCCCGTCGGGATCATGGCAGCTTGCCACTCTGGGGCTGATTGTATTCCCACGGATTGATGGGCATTATTAAATAACATGGAGATAGTATTGCTATAGTGGTTACCCTGTTGACGGGGTTGGTCCTTTGACGTGCGCATTATTGCCTTGATCCCAGGTGATGCTTTGCCAGGCAAGGCCAGAATTCGCGGAAATTCAATGTTCGGCCTGAATCGTCGATTACTAGGGAGAATTCGAGCGACATCTTATAATTGTCCACTATTACGATCAGGAAGCAGTTAAATGACACTCTACCCAGTTATCTTGTCCGGCGGCTCAGGCTCACGCCTGTGGCCATTGTCCCGCGAGTACTATCCCAAGCCGCTGTTACCGCTGGTATCCGAGAATACCCTGCTTCAGGAAACAGCCTGTCGCCTGGACGGCCTTCCGAACCTGGGTGATGCGGTGTACGTGTGTAATGAAGAGCATCGCTTCCTGGTGGCTGAGCAGGTTGCGCAGCTTGGCAAGATACCAGCCACCATTATTCTTGAGCCTGAAGGCAGAAATACTGCACCGGCATTGACCCTGGCTGCTTTGTACCTTGTGAAGCAGGACCCCGATGCCATGATGGTGGTGATGCCGGCCGATCATGTCATGAAGGAACCGCTGCAGTTTGTTGCTGCCGTTGAACAGGGCTGTGAACATGCCGAACAGGGCGCCCTGGTGACGTTTGGCGTGGTACCCGAGTTGCCGGAGACCGGTTACGGATACATCAAGAGAGACACTCAGCTTGAAGGAAGTACAGCGTACACGGTAGCACGCTTCGTTGAGAAGCCGGACAGGCAAACCGCAGAACAGTATGTCAGTGATGGTGACTATTACTGGAACAGTGGCATCTTCCTGATGCGCGCCGATCGCTGGCTCGATGAAATCAGTCAGTACCGCCCCGATATCCTGAAGAGCTGTCGCGAGGCAATGAATACGGGTCTTAAGGACAGCGACTTTTTTCGTGTTAACAAGCAGAAATTTCATGAATGTCCCGGTGACTCCATTGATTATGCGGTCATGGAGAAAACCGAACGTGCCATGGTTGTTCCGATCAGTGCGGGCTGGTCCGATATTGGTGCCTGGTCAGCCTTGTGGGATGTTTGTCCGCATGATGACGATGGCAATGTTATTCAGGGTGATGTACTCGCGGAGGATACGCATAATGCGTTTCTGGTCGCGCAGCACCGCTGTCTCGCCACGGTAGGTCTTGATAATATCGTGGTGGTGGAAACCGCGGATGCCGTTCTGGTTGCCAACAAGGACAAGGCGCAGGACGTCAAGGCGATTGTGGACCGCCTCAAGCACTGCGGGCGTGAAGAGAGCAGGGTGCATCGGCAGGTATACCGTCCCTGGGGTTCCTACGAAGGTATCGATGCCGGTTCGCGATTCCAGGTGAAACGCCTGTCAGTCAAGCCCGGTGCGAAACTTTCATTGCAACTGCATCATCATCGTGCGGAACACTGGGTGATTGTGAAAGGTACGGCACGTGTCACTTGTGGAGACCAGGTGTTTAACCTGCATGAGAATGAATCGACGTACATACCCATCGGTGAACAACATCGCCTGGAAAATCCGGGTAATATCCCGCTGGAAGTGATCGAGATACAATCAGGCAGCTACCTGGGCGAGGATGATATTGTCCGCTTTGAAGATGTCTATGACAGGGTTCAGGAGAACTGAGAAACGATATGGAGAAAATAATCAGAAAGGCGGTATTTCCTGTGGCGGGTCTGGGAACACGCTTTCTGCCGGCAACCAAGGCAAACCCCAAGGAGATGCTGACGGTTGTCGACAAACCGTTGATTCAGTATGCAGCAGAAGAAGCGGTCAATGCCGGCATCGAAGAACTTGTCTTCGTGACCAGCAGCAGCAAGCGTGCCATCGAGGATCACTTTGACAAGAATTACGAACTGGAATCCGAGCTCGAAAAAAAGGGCAAGACCGGGTTACTCAAGATCGTACAGGAGGTTGTGCCGGCCAATGTGACCTGCGTTTATGTGCGACAGCCGGAAGCCCTGGGGCTGGGGCATGCCGTGTTGTGTGCCAAGCCGATCGTGGGCGACGAACCTTTTGCGGTTATTCTCGCGGATGATCTGATTAACTCTGGTGATAGCAGCTGCGTACTCGGCCAGATGGTTTCAGCATATAACCAGTATCACGCCAGTATTCTCGGTGTCGAGGAAGTGCCACCGGAGGAAACCGACAAGTATGGTATTGTCGCACCGGGAAAAACTGATGGTCGCGTCTCACATGTGCAAAACATTGTAGAGAAACCATCGCCCAAGGAAGCCCGCTCCAACCTGGCCGTGGTTGGGCGCTATATCCTGACGCCCGCGATCTTCAAACATCTGGAAAAGATCCCGCGCGGCGCGGGTGGCGAAATCCAGCTGACTGATGCCATCGAAGAATTGCTGCGTGAAGAGCAGGTGCTTGCTTACCGCTTTGAAGGCAAGCGTTATGACTGTGGCAGCAAGCTGGGCTACCTGCAGGCCACGGTCGAGTATGCTCTGGAGCACCCTGAATTGCGTGACGACTTCCTTGACTATCTCATGACCGAGTTTGGACAACGCGCCAGGGAACACCTGCGAGCGAGCAACGACTGAATCCGGATTTGATCCGCAGCCACGCTGACTACTCTCGGCAATATGGTATCAGACCTGCTTCCATCTGCGCGGTGTCTGGCGTGAAATATTAAATGGCTCCCCGGGACGGGCTCGAACCGCCGACCTAGTGATTAACAGTCACCCGCTCTACCAACTGAGCTACCGGGGAATAGAGAACCTTCAAGAGCGCGCATCATACTGGATTTGCGGCTTTTCGGTCAACGCAGTTTCCCTGTATTTCCTGTTACTTATCAACAATCAATCGTTTTACCGTCGCAGCGGGTCAGGCTCAACCGGGGCCGGCCGGTGTTTGACAGGCAGATAACACGCGGTTTTGCCAGCCTGCGCGTGTCGCAAAAGGTGAAGGAGGCATTCGACCCCCCGCTGCTGCCATCCTGCTGATAGACGATGCGTTTGCGGTGATTGCTACTGCGCAGACTGATCCCGGCGGAGAGTGGGTTGCCGGCCTGCAGGACCTTTTCATCCGGGTCGTACTCTCTGTCGTCACTCGCAAACACCATCCAGCCATTGACCCAGTCCGGGCTGCTGCCGCAAACAGATCCCTGCTTGCGGGGGCAGAGTACGATACGTCTGCCATGTTTGACGGCTTCACTGCGCGCCAGGTGCAAGGCCGTGATGAACTGGTTGATTTCCGCTGCCATCCGACTCTCCTGGAGGGTGTGTCTAAACTGGCTGATACCACTTACTGACAGCGTTGAAATCACTGTCAGACTGATCAGTAACTCCGGTAGTGTCAGCCCATCCTGCTGAGTGTGTACACATGACATCCTGTCATCCCGGTTTGACGAACCAATAAAAGAACCTGTAGGAGCGCCGTCCCCGGCGCGATTTTTCTCATTCGACAGGCATTCCAGAATCGCGCCGGGGACGGCGCTCCTACACGTAGTTACAGGCGGAGTATTATCAGTACAGATTGCCGGGGTGTGAATCAGGCAGGTATGACTTGGTGTGTCGGTATAAGCCCAGTCATGCAGTCAGTGCCGTTGCAATCCGGGCGAGGGCATCCTTCAGCGTGTCCATGCCGGTTGCAAAGGAGATACGCACGTAGCCGGGTGCACCGAAGGCGGAGCCGGGTACCAGTGCGACACCGGCCCTGTCCAGCAGGTATTCGGCGAGCTGAATATCGTCGTTGACGTTATCCAGCCTGTCGATCACGGTCTGTACATGCGGGAAGCAGTAGAAGGTTCCGTCGGCCGGCAGGCATACCACCCCGGGGATGTCATTCAGGGCCGCAATGACGTAATCATGGCGTTCCTTGAAGGCCTTGATCATGGGCTGGATGCAGGACTGGTCTCCCTCCAGGGCAGCCTGTGCGGCGACTTGTGAAATCGAAGTCGGGTTGGAGGTGCTTTGTGACTGTACCTTCTTCATTGCCTTGATCAGCTCGGCCGGGCCACCGGCATACCCAATGCGCCAGCCGGTCATGGCGTACACCTTGGAAACGCCGTTCAGTACGATGGTTCGCGCATACAGCTCCGGGCAGGCATTCAGTATGTTGCTGAACGGTTCGTCGCTCCAGATAATGTGCTCGTACATGTCATCAGTGGCGATGAGGACCTGTGGACATTTTTTCAGAACTTCGCCGAGCGCCGCGAGCTCCGCACGGGTGTAGGCAACACCGGTCGGGTTGGAGGGGCTGTTGATGACGACAATGCGTGTCTTCGGTGTAATCGCCGCTTCCAGTTGTTCCGGGGTGATCTTGAAACGGGTATCGACACCGGCGCGGATGATGACCGGTTCGCCATCGGCAAGACGCACCATGTCGGGGTAGGACACCCAGTAGGGGGCCGGGATGATGACCTCGTCACCGGGATTGAGCAATGCCTGGCAGAGGTTGTAGAAGCTCTGCTTGCCGCCGCAGGACACCAGTATCTGGTCAAGGTTGTAGTCCAGCCCGTTATCGCGCTTGAATTTCGCTATAATCGCCTTCTTGAGCGCGGGTGTGCCATCCACTGCTGTATAGCGGGTGAAACCTTCGTTGATGGCCTTGATGGCCGCTGCCTTGATGTGATCAGGTGTGTCAAAATCGGGTTCGCCGGCGCCAAGTCCGATAATGTCCTTGCCAGCCGCGCGCAGTTCGGCCACCCGCGCCGTGACTGCGAGCGTTGGTGAAGGTTTTACACGTTGTACCCGGTTCGCAAGCGTTAGTTTTTCCAAGATGGTTTCCCGCTAAATATGGTCCGAAATGAATAACGCCAATCATACTCAAAGTCAGCCGTCTGATCATAGCCTGTGAGTGAACAATTCCAGCTGAAATCCGGGTTAAATCCGGCCGGTGACCAGCCGCAGGCTATCAAGGCCCTGATCGAGGGCTTGCAGGACGGTCTTGCCCACCAGACATTGCTGGGTGTGACCGGTTCCGGGAAGACCTTCACTATTGCCAATGTGATCCAGGCCATGCAGCGGCCAACCCTGATCCTCGCACCCAACAAGACCCTCGCTGCGCAGCTGTACGGCGAAATGGCTGAACTGTTTCCGTCGAATGCGGTGGAATATTTCGTCTCCTACTACGACTACTACCAGCCCGAGGCCTACGTGCCGGCCTCGGATACCTATATAGAAAAGGACGCCTCGGTTAACGAGCATATCGAGCAGATGCGGCTGTCGGCGACCAAGGCGCTGCTGGAGCGCCCTGATGCCATTATTGTCGCTACCGTTTCTGCCATCTATGGCCTTGGAGATCCACGCGCCTACCTGAAGATGGTGCTGCACCTGGTGCGTGGAGAGTCGGCCGATCAGCGTGCGATACTCAGGCGACTTGCCGAGTTGCAGTACACGCGTAATGACCTTGAGCTGCATCGCGCGACCTACCGGGTGCGTGGCGAGGTGATCGATATCTTCCCTGCGGAGTCCGATGGCGAGGCTGTGCGTGTGGAGTTGTTTGATGATGAGGTTGAATCACTGGCATGGTTTGACCCCTTGACCGGCGAGGTGCTGCGCCGTGTGCCACGCCTGACAATCTATCCGAAAACGCACTACGCCACGCCACGCGAGGTTATCCTCGGGGCCATGGAGCACATCAAGGTGGAACTCAAGCAGCGACTTGAGCAGCTGCGTGATAACAACAAGCTGGTCGAGGCGCAACGGCTGGAACAACGCACCTTGCTGGATCTGGAGATGATGACGGAGCTGGGCTATTGCTCGGGTATCGAGAACTATTCGCGCTACCTCTCGGGCCGCCAGGCAGGGGAGCCGCCGCCGACCCTGTTTGACTACCTGCCGGCGAATGCCTTGCTGGTGATCGATGAATCGCATGTCACCATACCGCAGCTGGGCGGTATGTATCGCGGTGACCGTTCCCGCAAGGAGAACCTGGTCGAGTACGGATTTCGGCTGCCCTCGGCGCTGGATAACCGGCCGCTGCGCTTTGACGAGTTCGAGGCGCTGGCGCCGCAGACGATTTATACTTCGGCGACTCCCGGGTCCTATGAGGAAGAACATGCCGACGCAATAGTGGAACTGATGGTTCGACCAACGGGCCTGATCGATCCAGAGATAGAGGTGCGTCCCGCCGGTACCCAGGTCGATGACCTGCTGTCAGAGATTCATGAGCGTGTTGCCGCGGGTGATCGTGTGCTGGTCACGACACTGACCAAGCGCATGGCGGAAGACCTGACGGACTACCTCGGTGAGCACGGCGTGCGGGTACGCTACCTGCATTCCGATATCGATACCGTGGAGCGTGTCGAAATCATCCGTGACCTGCGCCTGGGCGAATTCGATGTACTGGTTGGTATTAACCTGTTACGTGAAGGGCTGGATATGCCGGAGGTATCGCTGGTGGCCATTCTGGATGCCGACAAGGAGGGTTTTCTGCGCTCGGAGCGTTCCCTGGTGCAGACCATCGGGCGGGCGGCGCGCAACCTGAACGGCAAGGCCATTTTGTATGCGGATCATATTACCGGTTCCATGCGCCGTGCCATGGACGAGACCGAGCGCCGCCGTGAGGTACAGCTGGCCTTTAACAAGGAACACGGCATTACCCCGCTGGGTATCAAGAAGGCCGTGACCGATATCCTCGAGGGGGCACTGGGGCCGGGGAGGGCCTCCGGGCGGGCGTTTGACCGGGTAGCCGAGGAGCTGGTGCAGTACGGGCACCTTACTCCCAAGCAACTGGAGCAACAGGTCAGGCAGCTGGAGCAGCAAATGTATGCGCATGCCCGCGACCTGGAATTCGAGGAGGCTGCCCGTGTGCGTGACCAGATCCGTCACCTGCAGGCGGGCAACCTGGGTTTGCCGGATTAATGAAATTGCGTTTGTACCCGATTAATCGCCGGGCATAAACGTAGCGCTCCTGCGTGAACTGATACATTCGTATGCGGATCGCATCCGCGAATGGTGACTTGCATCGTATAGCGAATATCTTGTATCGTTCGCCATCTTCGCAGGCGCGTAGCTCAGTTGGTTAGAGCACCACCTTGACATGGTGGGGGTCGGTGGTTCGAATCCACTCGCGCCTACCATATAAATCAAGTAAAAGAGGCCGCTACCCAGCGGCCTTTTTTGTCCTTGGGGATTGAGTAGCTTCGAGACCATGGTTTCCGTATTCCCCTACGCTGTCGAACACAGCGAGTAGCGTAATATTTTGCTACGCTGCCAGAAACCATGGGTACCAACCGCGATAGACGGCCGGCCGCTTTGCTTTATGTTATGACATGGATAATGATTGTATCGTACAGTTTCCATTTCTACTCCCGCTATAAATTTTCTCAGCAAAAGGTGACATTTTTTTTGCCCCTTAAATTGCGGGATTTTGCGTGAACAAAGCAAACAGGCACATTTTCATCTTCCTGGTGAAGGCGCTGATCACGGCAACCTGTCTGTGGTGGCTGTCCCGTTACTTTGATTTCAAGCAGGTTTATGCCGCGCTAACCGGTATCAATCCTCTGCTATTGATCGTTGCAATTGCGCTGCACTTCCTGTCATTTGTGCTGGGTGGTGTGCGCTGGTGGTTGTTATTCCGGCACGTGAATGGGGCTATCGCCTTTCGACAGCTCTGGCCAAGTTATTACCTGGGGGTGTTCTTCAACAACTTGCTGCCGTCCATTTATGGTGGCGACCTGGCGCGTACAGCACGACTTTACACCGCCGGGTTTGGTGGCAGCGCACTGGTCAGCTCCGCGTTTGTTGACCGCGTGCTTGGTTTGGCCGCTTTGCTCAGCATGGGTGGCATAGCAGTGCTGTTTGCGCCGGCCGGGTTTGAAAATCATCTTGCACTAGGCGTGTTGGGATTGAGCCTGCTGGCGTTAGTGCCAATGGTGGTTATCGCCGCAGTACCCCAATGGACAAGGCTGCTGGATGCCGGTATCGGTAGCCGCTGGCCACGCTTGCACGCGGTGTTGTCCTGTTTTCCACGCTACCGCAATGCCCCTGGACTGATGCTGGCGGCATTTGGTTTGTCCGTGCTGAATCAACTGATGGTGGTGCTGGCGTTGTTGATGCTGGCGCCGGGGCTTGGCGTGCATCTGCCGGTATTCCAGTTCTTGGTAGTGCTGATACTGGTATTCCTGGTAGCCAGCCTGCCAATCTCATTGGGAGGGCTGGGTGCACGAGAGGGAGCAATGATGGCCCTGTTGCTGCCGCTCGGTGTTGATGCTGCCTCGGTGCTGGCCCTGTCAGCGGCGTATTTGCTGGTATTGTGGTCTTCCACGTTGCCGGGCGCGTTCATGCTGTTGCTGCGGGAACCGAATGCAGCGGAGACAACGGGACCGTAGCTCCTCTATTTAGAATAATGCATGCCTTGCCGTGTATCCTTCAGGTTGGTTACTGACTTGAGCACCCTGCTTGTGAATTTCCGTGAAATGATCCCGTCCTTTGTGTTCGCAGGAGCCGGTAGAATTGACTGGCTGAAATCCTTGCTGTATGGGAACAGTCATCATTATTTCATTGAACTGCACAAACACATTCGGTGCATACATTGCCCTGGCGACAGAATTCTCGATCAGCGTGAAACCGGAGGGTTTTAAGCTTGTGGTCGCGGCTGAAAACCAGGGAGATGTGCCTGCCCATGATGTGCAGTTCGACGTTATTGTGGACGACAAGGCGCTGGTTGGCCCGGTTGTCAACATACTTAAAAAAGTCGATGAAAGTACAGCGGCGGAATTTTCTCTGGCCGATGTGTTCAGGATTCCCGGGCGCCACCCTGTTGTCATCAGAACAGTCTACAAGGATGAGAATGGTTACCAATTCACGGCCCTGACGGTCGGGTTTTATGATTACCCGTCCATCGTCATGCCGGCTGTGTCCATTAGCGGCCATGCGCTCAGCATACCGGTTGATGGCAAGGGACGTTTGAGTTTTATGCTGCGCAATGACGGACAGTCGGTGCAAGAGATTGAGCTTGAACTTTTATGCCAGATGAATTGTCGGTTTCTGATGAGCATAGAGTGATCAAAATAGGCTCGCAGCAGGAAGAAACACTGGAATACGAGGTGGAGAATTATTCTGCACTGGCGAACAGTCGTTACCAGGTTTCACTACTAGGGAGATACGAAGACAACGGCAAGCGTGTCGGTGTAGCCGGATCGGCTGTCGTCCGGGTAACAGACAACGTCAAGGCGGCAGCCAAACCGGTCTGGATATGGATTCTCCTGGGCGGAATTCTGCCGGGCGTTATTGTTTTCCTGCGGTTGAAAAAACAATGGGTATGAATCGCTTGGCATCGCAGCCAATTCGTCGTGCACTGTCGACCTGTCTTGTCTGGCTGATGCTGTGCCTGCCGATGCCGGCAGAATCCGGGACACCCCGGTTCGATTACAAGGCAACGATTACAGCAGCGGCTCTTGAAATTGACGGTACGCTTGAGTTAACACTGAGTAGCGGTGGGCCGGTATACAACACAGAACTGGTAATGCGATCCACTGATCAAATCATCAGGATAGCCGGTCCACAGACATGGACGCCGCAGGCTACACATGTGTTTCAAATAGAAACCCCGTCCAGCCAGCCATTGCCCGGCAGATATCACCTGTTACTGAGTATCGAATACCAGGATGACGCCAAGGCATGGCACAGTTACCCGCTTGCCATCGAGTACCTTCTGGGGGCAGCGCGCGAGACGCCGTTGCGGACTCCCCAGGTTATGTTCAAGGGGGACCAACTGCGCTGGCAACTGGCCGGTGTCTCTCCGGACGATGTATCGTTATCGCTGTCGTCGGCACCGAACTGGGAGGTCGTGGCTCCTCTGACCCAGCAGGATCATGTATTCAAGCTGGTGCAACACCGCGATCGCGACGCCGTACCGGGAGGCATATATCCACAGTTGGCCCGCCTGGACTGGAGTGATAACGGTTTCCATCACAGCAAGTTGATACCCTGGTCCATCCGCACGGACCAGCGAGGCCAGTGGCTTGCATATGATGCAGGCATTGCTCCCCGACACGGCTGGTGGCGGTCTGCACACTGGTTGCAAATGCTTTCGATCACGGTGGCCGGTATGGCGTTGCTGTGGACCTTGTTTGCCGTCAGGCAGAACAAGGGTGCTCGTGCTCCTGTTGCGGAATCATCCCTTGTCCGTTACACGGGCTGGCTGCTGGCAGCCGGGATTTCCCTGTGGGTTGCGGACCATACGCGGCTGGACCTCTGGATTCTGCCGACCTGGACGACCGGCGGCGACACCGCCTCTCATATTCTCTATGCCGACGTATTCAGGGACTGGCTGGCGCAAGGCAAGATCTCGGGGTGGATGCCGGAAGTCTTCATGGGGTTCCCGGCGTTTAGTTATTATTTTCCGATGCCCTTTGTGCTGGGTGTGGGCCTCTCCGGGTTTATCGGGCTACCCGTCGCTTTCAAATTCATCGCCATGCTGCCGGCGGTGTTGTTGCCATTTGGCACCTACGTGATGGGTGCGTTGCTGCGCTGGCCGGTTGCGGCACGGTTGCTGGGGGCTGCGGGTGCCGCCGGATTTGTCCTCACCACCGCCACATCCATCTGGGGCGGTAATCTCATGGCGCAAATGGCGGGTGAATTCGCCTACAGCTGGGGGTTTCTCTGGACCGTTATTTTCTGGGGTGTGCTGGGCTGGGCCCTGAAAAGAGGAGGGCGCGTCTGGATACTGGCTGCCCTGTTGGAGGTGCTGGTCGCATTCAGTCACGGTTATGCGCTGCTGGTGGCCGGCTTCGGTGCCTTCCTTTTTCCGCTGTTGTTTCGTAACTGGCGACAGGCATTGCCTGTCATCCTGCAGGTGCACGCGCTGGCCTTCCTGCTATTGGGGTTCTGGTTGATACCGCTGATAAGCAATCTTCCCTGGACCATCCCCAACGACACGTCAATGTGGGTTGATCGCTGGCAAACGCTGTGGCCAAAACAGCTTTGGCCCTTGTCGCTTGGAATACCCTACCTGCTCGCCATCGTGTTTTTTTCCAGATCAGCGAGAGCGGGCCTGGGATTCCCCCTGGGGATTTGCGTGTTCGGCCTCACGGCTTTCCATGTTGCTCACCAGTTGGGATTGGCTGATATTCGCTTCTTTCCTTACGCCCAGTGGGGCGCGGCGGTGGCACTGGCTGCGGGGATCGGGTGGCTGATCTATCGATCGGTGCCAGCATCCCTGTTATGGGCGGGTAGCATACTGCTTGCGTTGATGTCCTGGTGGGAGCCCGATAGCGGCACCATAGAAAACTGGGCGCGCTGGAACCTGGAAGGTTACGAGGTTAAGTCAAGGTGGCCCGCCTATCGAGAGGTCGCCGACGCACTGTCGGGCAGCTTGATGGAGGCCAGGGTGATCTTCGAGCATGACCCGGATAACAATGATACCGGTTCCACCCGTACCGTGGAGGCCATGCCGCTGTTCGGCTCGCGCCCGGTCCTGGAAGGTCTCTATATGGAGTCGGCAATCAGTTCCGCTTTCATCTACCAGTTGCAGGCCGAGATCTCGAACCGGCCTTCCTCGCCGTTATCACGCTTTCCATCCAGCAAGGGAAGCATTGATGCGGCGATCGGGCATATGAACGAATTCTATACCGACACCCTGGTGCTGCGGTCGCAGCAAATGAAGCAGCGTTTCGGTGCTGACCAGCGTTTTGAAGTGCTGTCGCGGCAGACCCCATTCCTTGTGCTGCGGCTGAAAGATCCCGAATCTAATCTCGTTGACCTTGTCGATGTCCCGCTCGAAATCAAGTCGCGGGAAGGCTGGATGAACAGCGCGTTCCGCCGCTTTCGACTTTCCCATCCCTATGTCACGCGCGAGGTCTACCTGGGCCCCGACCAGGTGTTGCAGGAAGCACCCGCCCCTGCGAGCGCCGGGGAAATCCGCATCCTCAGCATGGACCGCGAACGACTCGTATTCGAGACCTCCGCTGTGGGTCGGCCTCATGTCATACGCATGAGCTACCATCCAAAGTGGCAGAGCATGACCGGTGAACCCGTTTTGCTTACAGAACCTGCCTTTATGCTGATTATTCCAGAACAGCGGCGCGTGGAGCTACGCTATGGGACGACCATGGCAGACCGGGTCGGTATCGGGCTAACGCTGTTCGGAATCATCGCGCTGGTGTTGCTGGTGATTTTTCCGCGGGCATCAATCGGGCCTGTCTCCGTGCGAGGTCCTGCACTATTGCCCGTGACAGCCGTGCTTGCGTTTGCGCTGAGTGTCTCACTCTGGAGCTGGTGGAATAACCCGGAACGGGTATACAAGCATGGTCATGAACGGTTATCGGATGACCGCTACGAGTCAGCAGCAGATGCATTTGATCGGGCCTACAGCGCCCGAAAAGTACCAGGCAAGAAGGCCGAGGCGTTGTTCTGGGCGGGGCGCAGTCTTGAGTTCATGGACGATCATACAGGGGCGCTTGAGCGCTACCGGGAACTGGCCAGTCTTTACCCGGATAACTACTGGGCAGCCGAGTCGCTTTACAGGATTGTGCTGTTGGCGCGAAAGACGGGCGATAAGCGTGCAGCCAGGGACGCCTATAGGCAGTTGTTGCAGTATTTTCCGGAGAACACCTGGACGCAGAAGGCCGTCAAGACGTCAGGCACGGAACAATAGCGGGCAGCGGCGGGTGGATTTAATCGTTGCTGCCCATACTGTTATCCAGGCCGATGAAACGGCTTATCAGGCAAACCGGGCGGCCTTTGATTTCATCGAACATTCGCGCCATGTACTGTCCGATAACGCCCAGCCCGATCATGATCAGGCTTCCGGAAAATAACAAGGTGATTTCCAGTGTTGCGAAACCGCTGATGGCATTACCCGCGAGCCTCGACACTATTGCCTCGATGCCAAGTACTAGCGCGATGACGAGCATTACCAGTCCGAGAAACGGTACGATCATCAGTGGCAATGAACTGAACGCCGTCATGGTATGGACCGCATAACGGAGTAGACCGAGACCTCGCCAGCGGCTCTCGCCCGATTTTCTGGGGACGACATCGAAGGGTATGGAGACCTGCCGGTAGCCAACCCAGGCACTTAAACCGCGATAGAACCGTCCATATTCCGGCAGGTTGTTCGTCAGCACATCAACGACACGGCGGTCCAGCAATTTAAAATCCGAGCTGCCGCGCAAATCAAAGCCGGAGAGTCGCGAAAACATGGAGCTGTATACGGCTGCCGTAAACCGTTGCAGGAGCGAATCCGCACCGCGATCCTGTTTTACGCCATGAACGATTTCGGCCCCCTTGCGCCAATGCTCTAGCATCTCGGGTATGAGGCTCGGCGGGTGCTGCAGGTCAGCATCCAGCGTGATGACAGCCTTTCCGGAAGCGTGCTTTAAACCCGCAAACAGCGCCGCTTCCTTTCCGAACTGGCGGGAAAGTACGATCCCCTTGATCTCCGGGGTTGTGGCGTGAGTGGCATCGATCAGACCGGCAGTATCGTCTGTTGAGCCGTCGTCCACGACGATAATCTCGTAGCTGACTTTCTCCGCTGCCGCGATTGCCTTGATGGTATTCAGGGTGCGAGGCAGAACCTCTCTTTCACTAAAGGACGGGATGACAATGCTCAATTCACAAGGCATGGGATGTTTTCCTTTTCTACTGTGTAGTAGATGTAGGGAATGAGGTGTGATGCAGGCAGAGGATAGTGTAATTGATGCTGTACCTATCTGGAAATTCCGTCGATTGTGTCACCGGGTGATATGACCTAGAATACTGCCGCAGAAATTTATCGGCAGACTAAATCCGCCTTATTACCAAGCTGCACCCTTTACTTAACGCAAGTGGCCTCTCGTATCGGTCACCACTGGAGCACAACATGCCTGCAGTTACACTCCCCGACGGTAGTACCCGCTCATTTGATCAAGCCGTTACCGTGCACGACGTTGCCGCCGACATCGGTCCCGGTCTGGCCAAGGCCGCACTGGCCGGCAAGGTGGACGGACAGCTGGTGGATACCAGCTACATCATCAGTAAAGATGCCGAGCTCGCCATCATCACCGCCAGGGATGAAGAAGCACTGGAACTGATGCGCCACGATGCGGCGCATGTGATGGCACAGGCCGTGCAGGAACTCTACCCGGGTACCCAGGTCACCATTGGGCCGGCTATCGAGGACGGCTTCTATTACGACTTTGCACGCGACGAACCGTTTGCACCGGATGACCTGGAAAAAATCGAACAGCGCATGCACGAAATCGTGAAACGCGACCTGCCGATTGAGCGGCAGGTATGGGACCGCGACGAGGCGCTCAGGGTGTTCGGTGAAATCGGTGAGGCCTACAAGGTGGAGATTATCGACGACATTATACCCGAGGGTGATGACGTCTCCGTGTACCGCCAGGGTGAGTGGTTCGATGTCTGCCGTGGCCCGCACCTGCCGAGTACCGGCAAGCTCGGCAAGGGTTTCAAACTGATGAAACTGGCCGGCGCCTACTGGCGCGGTGATTCGAACAATCCCATGTTGCAGCGTATCTATGGCACCGCGTGGCGCGACAAGAAAGAGCTGCAGGCCTACCTGCACCGGCTGGAAGAGGCGGAGAAACGCGATCACCGCAAGCTCGGCAAGATCATGGACCTCTACCATACCCAGGAAGAGGCACCGGGCATGGTGTTCTGGCACGACAACGGCTGGCAGGTGTATCTGGTGATTCAGGATTACATCCGTCACATGTTGCGCCAGCAGGGTTACCAGGAAATTCATACCCCGCAGATCATCGATCGCTCGCTGTGGGAGAAGTCCGGGCACTGGGAGAAGTTCTCCGCGGACATGTTTACCACGGAGTCGGAAAATCGCACCTACGCCATCAAGCCGATGAACTGCCCGGCACATATCCAGGTCTTCAACCAGGGGTTGAAGAGCTATCGTGATCTGCCATTGCGTCTCGCAGAATTCGGTTCCTGTACCCGCAATGAACCCTCCGGCACACTGCATGGCCTGATGCGGGTGCGCAATTTTGTGCAGGACGATGCCCATATCTTCTGCACCGAGGCGCAGATCGAGAGCGAGGTGTCTGACTTTATCGACTTGTTGTACCGCGTCTATGCCGACTTCGGCTTTGATGCGGTCAGCGTGAAATTTTCCACCCGTCCCGAGCAGCGCGTTGGCGAAGACGCTCTCTGGGACAAGGCCGAGGCTGCCCTGCAGGCGGTACTGGATCACAAGCAGCTGGACTGGGAACTGCAGCCAGGCGAGGGTGCCTTTTACGGGCCCAAGATCGAGTTCAATCTGAAGGACTGCCTGGAAAGGGTCTGGCAGCTGGGCACCATCCAGCTGGATTTCTCCATGCCGGGCAGGCTGGGTGCCCACTATATCGCCGAGGACGGCAGCAAACAGGTGCCGGTGATGCTGCACCGGGCCATTCTCGGGTCGCTGGAGCGGTTTATCGGGATTCTGGTCGAGCATTACGCCGGTTCGCTGCCGCTGTGGCTGGCGCCGGTGCAGGCGGTTGTCCTCAATATTACTGATAATCAGGCGGACTATGCCCGTAAAGTGGAAGAATCCTTGAATAATCAGGGCTTGAGGGTCAAATCGGACTTGAGAAATGAGAAGATCGGCTTTAAAATCCGCGAGCACACGATTAAACGCATTCCCTATCTGCTGGTAATTGGCGATCGGGAAGCTGAAGCTGGGACCGTGGCCGTGCGCACGCGAAGCGGTGAAGACCTGGGCAGTATGCCGATTGGGCAGCTGGCCGAGGGGCTAAAAACCGAGTCTGCGAGCCGCGGCCGTACTGTTTTGGAGGGTTAGAATATCGCCGCGAAAAAACCGCAGCACCGGGTTAATGAAAAAATTATTGCGCCTGAAGTACGGGTAATCGATCAGGAAGGTGAACAGGTTGGCGTCGTCTCTATCGAAGAGGCGCGTTCGATCGCTAACGAGGCCAGTCTGGATCTGGTGGAGATTTCACCGAACGCAGAGCCCCCTGTTTGCCGGATCATGGATTACGGCAAGTTCCGCTTTGAAGAGAGCAAGAAACTTCAGACCGCCAAGAAGAAACAGAAACAGACGCAGGTCAAGGAAATCAAGTTCCGGCCCGGTACGGATATTGGTGATTACAAGATCAAACTGCGCAAGCTGGTCAGTTTTCTGGAGGAGGGCGACCGTACCAAGGTGACGTTGCGCTTTCGTGGCCGTGAGATGGCACACCAGGAGCTTGGCATGGAGTTGCTGCAGCGGGTGAAGGCCGACCTCAGTGAATACGGTACGGTTGAGCAGGAACCGAAAATGGAAGGCCGCCTCATGGTCATGGTGCTGGCGCCAAAGAAGAACAGGTAAGCCGCAGAGGCTATTTTAAAGATTCAAGTATGCTGGAGTAACAGGAAATGCCAAAGTTAAAGACTAACCGGGGTGCTGCGAAGCGCTTCAAGAAGACCGGGTCTGGCGGGTTCAAGCGTGGACAGTCACACCTGCGTCACATCCTGACAAAAAAGAGCAGTAAGCGTAAACGCCTGCTGGGTTCGCCGGCGGAAGTGCACGAAGCCGATGTGGCCTCCGTGCGTCGCATGTTGCCGTTTGTTTGAAAATATTTTTCAGAGGTAGTTAGCAATGCCAAGAGTAAAACGTGGAGTCATCGCGCACGCACGGCACAAGAAGGTGCTGGGTAAGGCGAAAGGTTATTACGGTGCGCGCAGCAAGGTCTACCGCGTTGCCAAGCAGGCCGTTACCAAGGCCGGGCAGTACGCTTACCGCGACCGCCGTCAACGCAAGCGCCAGTTTCGCACACTGTGGATTGCGCGCATCAACGCTGCCGCCCGTGAAAACGGGATGTCCTACAGTCGTCTGATCGACGGTCTCAACAAGGCAAACATCGAGGTCGACAGAAAAGTGCTTGCAGACCTCGCTGTTTTTGATGCAGCCGGTTTTAGTGCGTTGGCAGAAAAGGCCAGGGCCGGGTTGTCGGTTTAACCCCTTTACCGGAAGAAGACACAACAAAAGGGGAAAGGGTTAAACCTTTCCCCTTTTTTATTTCTTCCGGGAGCAGGATTTTCCATTCCCTCTCCCTCCGGGAGGGGACCAGCAATACCAAGGAGTGCAAACAGGTGAGCAGCCTGGACGAACTTGAACAACAGGCACTGCAGGCGGTCGCGGAGGCTGGTGATGCCGCAATCCTTGATGATGTGCGGGTACGCTATCTTGGCAAGAAAGGCCTGCTCACCCAGCAGCTCAAACAACTGGGTACCTTGCCCGCTGAGCAACGGCCGGCCGCAGGACAGGAAATCAATCGTGTTAAACAGCAAGTACAGCAAGCCATCGAGACACGTGGTGGGGTATTGCAGGCCTCCTTGCTGTACAAGCAGCTGGCGAGCGAGACAGTTGATGTCACCCTGCCGGGACGTGGCCAGACCCGGGGTGGACTGCACCCGGTCACCCGGACACTGCGCCGTATTGAACAGTTATTCCGGCCGCTGGGCTTCACCGTCGAGGAAGGCCCGGAGATCGAGGATGATTATCACAATTTCGGCGCCCTGAACATTCCGGATCATCATCCTGCCCGCGCCATGCACGATACGTTCTATTTCGATGCGCATACCCTGTTACGTACCCACACGTCGCCGGTACAGGTGCGCGTGATGGAGCAGCGCCAGCCGCCGCTGCGCATTATTGCGCCGGGTCGGGTCTACCGCTGCGATTCGGATCTGACGCATACCCCCATGTTTCACCAGGTCGAGGGATTACTCGTTGACGAGCATGTCAGCTTCGCCAATCTCAAGGGCCTGATCGATGAATTTCTGCGTGCCTTCTTCGAACGCGAAGACCTGGCAGTGCGTTTCCGGCCGTCATATTTTCCTTTTACCGAACCGTCGGCCGAGGTGGATATTCAGTGTGTCATGTGTGCCGGGGAGGGTTGCCGGGTGTGTGGCCAGAGCGGTTGGCTGGAAGTGCTGGGCTGTGGCATGGTGCATCCGAAAGTATTCGAGCAGGTCGGCATCGATAATGAACGCTACACGGGATTTGCCTTTGGTATGGGCGTGGAACGACTCGCCATGCTGCGCTACGGGGTGAATGACCTGCGCCTGTTTTTTGAAAATGATATGAATTTTCTGACGCAGTTTAACTAAGCAGGCGTTTACCGGGTATTGCAGTGTCCCGCAAAGGTGTATTCCCTCTCCCAACGGGAGAGGGCCAGGGAGAGGGGGGCAGTATGATTAACACCCTCTCCCCAACCCTCCCCCTGAGGGGGAGGGAGACTTTCGGATCAGGTATGTTATGAAATTCAGCGAAAAATGGTTGCGTGAATGGGTCGACCCGCCGGTATCGACGACTGAACTGGTTGAGCAGTTGACCATGGCCGGTCTTGAGGTCGACTCTGTTGAACCCGCGGCGGCCGGACTGGGCGATCTCGTGGTCGGTGAAGTGGTATCCGTTGAGGCGCATCCGGATGCCGACAAGCTGCGGGTTTGCAGCGTTGCGGTTGGCGAGGTGCAGCCGCTGCAGGTTGTTTGCGGCGCACCGAATGTTGTCGCCGGTGGAAAGTACCCGCTGGCCCCGGTGGGGGCCCGATTGCCGGGTGATTTCAAAATAAAGAAAAGCAAACTACGGGGTGTCGAGTCACATGGCATGTTGTGCTCGGCTCAGGAACTGGGCCTCAGCGAGGATCATGCCGGCCTGATGACATTGCCGGCAGACGCGCAAGCCGGGCAGCCATTGCAGGCGCTGCTGGGGCTCGATGACACGATCATAGAAATCGACCTGACGCCGAATCGTGGTGATTGCCTGGGCATTGAAGGCATTGCGCGAGAAGTCGGAACCCTGCTGCGCGCGCCCGTTACGGCGGTTGATATCAAGCCGGTGACGGCCACCATCGAGGACACTTTTGATATAACCGTGCAGGAACCGCAAGCCTGTCCGCAATACCTCGGGCGAGTGATTCGTGGCATTGATGTAAAAGCAGCCTCGCCATTGTGGATGCAGGAACGCCTGCGACGCAGCGGACTGCGCAGTCTCGGCATTGTCGTCGATGTAACCAACTATGTCTTGCTTGAACTTGGGCAGCCCATGCATGCTTTTGATGTTGCGCAGCTATCGGGCGGTGTACAGGTGCGTTATGCCCGAGAGGGTGAGCAGTTGACCCTGCTTGATGAACGCGTTATCAGTCTTGATGACAAGACGCTGGTCATTGCTGACCATGAAAAGCCGCTGGCGATTGCCGGTGTCATGGGCGGCATGCATTCCGGTGTACAGGATGAGACCAGCGATGTGTTGCTGGAGTGTGCGTTCTTCCCGCCGGAAGTTATTGCCGGCCGTGCACGTGCCTACGGCATGCATACCGAATCGGCCTACCGCTTCGAGCGTGGCGTCGATCCAGGCTTGCAGCAACGTGCGCTCGAGCGCGCCACTGCCTTGCTAATCGAATTTGCGGGCGGTGAGGCAGGCCCGGTGATGAGGCATGCCGCTGCGGACTATTTGCCCGAAAGCCTTCCTATCATCTTGCGAAAAGAACGTATTCTGAAAGTACTGGGTATCCTGCCGGACGCCGATGAAGTCATGGATATCCTCACCCGGCTCGGTATGACGGTTACAGGGCAAGGCGAGGACTGGAAGGTGCAGTCTCCAACCTACCGTTTTGATATCGCGCTCGAGGCAGACTTGATAGAAGAGATCGGGCGTGTCTATGGCTACAACCGCTTGCCCAGCGTGGTGCTGCAGGGGGCGCTGGATGTGCTGCCGCTCACCGAAAGCGAGAATACGATTGAAGACCTGTGTGATGTCCTGGTTACCCGTGGCTACCAGGAAGCGGTGACCTACAGTTTTGTCGATCCCGGGTTACAGGCAAGCATTAATCCGCACATGACGCCCGTGCCGCTGGCCAATCCCATTTCATCGGAAATGGCTGAGATGCGCACCAGCCTGTGGCCCGGGCTGCTGGGCGCCGTTCAATATAACCTGCGCCGGCAGAAATCACGGTTGCGCTTCTTTGAGCATGGCCTGCGCTTCTATTCCCGGGATGGCGAGATCCACCAGGATATGATGCTGGCGGGCGTGATCACCGGAACACGGTTACCCGAGCACTGGGACGGTAAGGGTGATCCGGCTGATTTTTTTGACATGAAAAGTGATTTGGAAGCCTTGTTTTCCCTGACGGGCAGGGCTCGTGCGTTCACCTTTACCGCGGCCGAACACCCGGCATTACACCCCGGCCAGTCCGCACAGATCAGCTGTGGAAAAAGCCCGGTTGGCTGGGCAGGCCGTCTACACCCGCTGCTTGCCAGGCAGCTTGACCTGAACCCGGACAGTTTCGTTTTTGAACTCGAGTATGCGGCCCTTGAAACGGGTCGGCTGGCAGAGTTTCACCCGATTTCCCGTTTTCCCTCGATAAGGCGTGACCTTGCTGTGCTGGTTGATGACAGTCTCAATGTGGCAGATTTGCAGGCTGCAGTGCAGCAGGTTGCCGGCGATTTGTTGCAGGAGCTGCTGATTTTCGATGTTTACCGTGGAAAAGGTATAGAAACAGGGCGAAAAAGCATCGCCTTTGGCTTGATTCTACAGGATTATTCACGCACACTTACGGAACAAGATATAGAGGGTGTGGTCATGCAGGTGACTGACCGGCTGGGAAAAGAATTCGGGGCAACATTAAGAGATTAGAACTATGGCACTTACAAAAGCCGACATGGCAGAAAGGCTGTTTGAAGAACTGGGTTTAAACAAGCGCGAGGCCAAGGAACTGGTGGAACTCTTTTTCGAGGAAATACGCGTTGCACTGGAAAATGGCCGTCAGGTAAAGTTATCGGGATTTGGTAATTTTGATCTCAGGGAAAAAAATGAACGTCCCGGGCGCAACCCGAAAACAGGTGAAGAAATCCCTATCTCTGCACGTCGTGTCGTCACCTTCCGATCAGGTCAGAAACTCAAGGCGAGGGTAGAGGCATATGCTGGAAGCGAGCAATAACAACGAACTTCCAGCGATTCCGGGCAAGCGTTATTTCACCATCGGTGAAGTCAGTGATCTCTGCGGGGTCAAGCCGCACGTCCTGCGTTACTGGGAGCAGGAATTTCCACAGCTCAAACCAGTAAAGCGCCGCGGTAACCGGCGCTACTATCAGCGACAGGACGTGCTGATGATTCGCCAGATCAGAAGCCTGCTCTATGAACAGGGTTTTACCATTGGCGGGGCGCGTCAGAAGATGTCCGGTGATGATGCGAAGGAAGACGTTACCCAGAGTCAGCAGATTGTGCACCAGGTTCGTCTGGAGCTTGAGGATGTGCTGCAACTGTTGAAACGTTAACCTGCCGGGTTTCCTGTATAATCCTGTTTTTCAAATCGGGGCGTAGCGCAGTCTGGTAGCGCACTTGACTGGGGGTCAAGTGGTCGGAGGTTCAAATCCTCTCGTCCCGACCAATTATTTTTTATTTACAGTAGGTTGTCTGTACTTTCTCGAAGTATTCCCGGATACGGGTTACCCCTAAGAGACGTTTGCGGGAACCGGTGCAGGTGATTATGGATTACCAGGTCTCCTGTCTGCGTTCGTACTCACCACACCACTCGGAATCAAGAAGCTGTGGCCAGGCTACTGTTTTACTGCCGTCATCGCTGCTGTGCCCAACTGGCGGTGAGTATGCTTTAGGCGCATTGCGGTGGCATGCGCCCATACCTCCCAACGATCCCTTGCCATCTTCTTCACCAGGCAGGTACTCAAAGTAACTGCAGCTCTTGCAAGTGTTTATTCTTTCAGTCAACTAAATTTCCCCTCTTCGACTGTTACCGGGATATTGTTACAGAAAAGTGCATGCGCTTCGATATATGCTTCCATGCTGTTCGTGTCTTTTCGTTTCCAGCAGTTATACAGGGGACCAGTGAAAGAAAATCACGGCACCATACCGTGATTTCAATACTCGCTCATCGAGGCGTTTAGCGCCTCGATAGCATCAACAGCGGCAAGCTCACCACGCGCCACCGCTCGTAACAGGCTCAGGCCTTGATCGCCTTTCATCTCCCTGATCTGACTAACCATACGGGCAGCCGTTGCCGGGTCCGCCGGTGTCATTGATTCAGGGTCAAACAGAATTTGCACGCCTTCAATGTTCATCCAGGTTTGAATCGTTACGTTTCTGTCCCGGGCAACAGACAGGGCACCGATCCTTATGGTTGGTTATTTCATAGTATGCACCACAGGCATCACACCTGGTAGAGTCTCGCTTGATCATGGTTAGCACCCTAATATACTGTCTATATATACAGTATGTACGCTCCTGGTGCCAGACAGGCTGCATGAAGACAGGCAGGTTTTCGATCTCCAGGTGCCGCCCCGGTTGAAACAGAATAGCGGGGAGGCAATGAAATGAACCATCATCTACTATAATTAAAACAGGACTAAGGAGGTGACATATGGTCACAGGTAATTTGTCACGTCTGTGGGGATATGTTGTATTAGTGTTACTGGTAATGCTTGCACTGGTCATAATGGGGTATTTTTAACGCGTGACCGGGCAGGTTGTCAGGGTTGTAGGCATACAATTGCAAAAGCCACACGAACTGTGTGTATATTTGCCCCATGAATGAATTAATACCGTCCCTGACGCTGGTCGCCGCATCTGTTGGAGTAACTGCCGTTCCCGGTAGGGTGGCTTGGTGCGGGATGAAGTTATCGTTACGCCATCGGAGGCAATATCGTAGATGGTGAAGCTGGCTGTCGAAGCAGGCTGTATGCTGACTGCATAAAGCGTTCCCTTGAAGGTGGGATAGCTTGAAATTTGTACACAAGTTGCAATGGCTGGTTCTTATTGTGTTTGCCATGGTGGTAATGGCGTTTTATATGCCAGGAGTTGAATATTTGATTCAAAAAATACTGAATTGGTTTGGGGCATCCTTATAGACCACGATCAAACGAGGCCCTGCATTAGCAATGGTGCATCGCAGGATTCATGTATTCGATCATTCATGCCATCGACCATGTGGTTGCACTGGTGGATGGGATCACCGCACCCCATGCGGCGGTGCGTGCGATGAGTTGCTTCATCTGGCGTACCCGCCCAGAGACTGATCGGTCTCCTGACCCGGCCATCTGGTTAAGGTGCGGGTATTGACTATACTTTAGACAGGGTGTTTTCCTGCTTGCATGAATCAATGACAGACCCTGTGCAAGCAGTGCGTTGTAAAGCTGTTTTAACAAGGATTCACATGACAGAGCGCGATCGCTATACCGTGGATACCCGCTACTGGCACAAGCTGGATGATGGTCGGGTTCAGTGTGACCTGTGTCCGCGCTTCTGCAAGTTGCACGCTGGACAGCGAGGTCTGTGTTTTGTTCGTCAAAATCTTGATGATCACATTGTACTGACTACCTATGGTCGCTCCAGCGGTTACTGTATCGATCCAATCGAGAAGAAGCCGCTGAACCACTTTCTGCCCGGTACACCCGTGCTTTCATTCGGTACGGCGGGCTGTAACCTGGCCTGCAAGTTCTGTCAGAACTGGGATATCAGCAAGTCGCGGGAAATCCATACTCTTGCCGACGAGGCTTCGCCAGAGCAGATCGCCCGGGCGGCACAGAAACTGGGCTGCCGGAGCGTGGCCTACACCTATAATGATCCGGTGATTTTCCACGAATATGCCATTGATGTTGCCAGGGCCTGTCATGAGAAGGGGATCCGGTCGGTCGCCGTCACGGCGGGTTATGTGTGTCCCGAACCGCGGCGTGAATTCTACCGGTACATGGATGCGGCCAATGTCGACCTGAAGGCATTTACAGAAGACTTCTATCACAAGATTACCGGTTCGCACCTTGCCCCGGTGCTGGAGACGCTGGAATACATCAAGCAGGAAACCACTGTCTGGCTTGAACTGACGACGCTGCTGATACCGGGTAAGAATGATTCGGATAAGGAAATCGATGCCATGAGCCAGTGGGTGGTAGACAAACTGGGTCCTGATGTACCCATGCATTTCTCCGCCTTTCACCCCGACTGGAAGATGCTCGATGTTCCGGCAACTCCCCGGGAAACCCTGATACGCGCTCGCGAGATTGCCATGAAAAACGGTGTGCACTATGCCTATACCGGAAACGTGCATAACGAAGCGGGTGACAGTACCTACTGCCACCAGTGTGGTGAACGGTTGATCGGCCGTGACTGGTATGTGCTGACCGACTGGAACCTGACGGCTGATGGAAAATGCGCATCCTGCGGGACGCCCTGTGCCGGTGTGTTTGAGGCGGCCCATGGAAACTGGGGGGCAAAACGTCAGCCTGTCAGGTTGAGTGACTTTGCTGCCTGAGTCCGGTGGCCTGTCCTGAAATTCTATCGAGTGCCATCTGGAACCCTCGATGACAAACCCTGGTGATTTCGATATTAAAAACCCTGCGCTGGCAGAGGCGGGGTGTAAACGCATAGAGTGGGCATGGCAGGAAATGCCCGTGTTGCGTGAACTCAAGGCACGCTTTAGCGAAACGCAGCCGTTGCAAGGTATTCACCTTAGCGGCTGCCTGCACATCACCACGGAAACCGCGAACCTTGCCCGCACCCTGAAAGCGGCAGGCGCGGAAATCGTACTGTGCGCCAGCAATCCCCTCAGTACCCAGGATGACGTAGCCGCTGCACTGGTCGAAAGGTATGGCATTCCCGTGTTTGCGGTTCGGGGCGAATCCACCGAGCGATACTACCAGCATATCGATGCGGCGCTTGACCATCACCCGGTGATCACCATGGACGACGGCGCCGATCTTGTCAGCCGCATACACCAGTCACGTCACGGTTTGATCTACAACATGCTGGGAGGAACCGAGGAAACCACCACCGGTGTCATCCGGTTACGCGCCATGGCCCGGGGGGGTGAACTACAGTTCCCGGTTATCGCGGTGAATGACGCCATGACCAAGCATCTTTTCGATAACCGCTACGGCACGGGTCAAAGCGCGCTGGACGGTATCATTCGTGCCACCAATATCCTCCTTGCCGGCAAGACCTTTACCGTTGTCGGCTATGGCTGGTGTGGCCGCGGGATTGCCATGCGCGCCAAGGGGCATGGCGCCAATGTCATTGTTACCGAGGTCGCCCCGTTGCCGGCACTGGAGGCTGCCATGGACGGTTTTCGTGTCATGCCTCTGCAGGAAGCCGCTGCACAGTCCGATTTCATTGTCACTGCCAGTGGCGACAAGCACGTCGTCGATCAGGTTCATATGGAGGTCATGAAGGACGGCTGTGTGTTGGCGAATTCGGGGCACTTCAATGTCGAGATCAATATACCCGCGCTGGAGGCGATGGCGACGGCCAAACAGCGGCCACGGCCCTTTGTCGATGAATACCGGCTTGCCGACGGGCGGCGCATTTGCCTGTTGGCGGAGGGGCGGCTGGTTAATCTCGCTGCTGCCGAAGGGCATCCCTCCGCCGTCATGGATATGAGTTTCGCCAACCAGGTGTTATGTGCGGTGCATCTGGCAACGCAGGCGGACCAGATGGATAACAGCGTCCACGCGGTGCCTGCCGAAATCGACCAGGAAGTGGCGCGCCTGAAGCTGGCGGCGATGGCAGTCCGGATAGACACCCTGACTGCAGAGCAGGTGGATTATCTTTCCTCCTGGGAACAAGGCACCTGAGGGGAAAACAATGGCCAGCAGGATCGAATTTGCTTATGGTGGAAATTCCTTCGTTTATCCTGCTGTCGTAAGTCCTTTGTACGGTTGTTGAGTTGTCAAATAAATGGCAAGATTGCTGTACAACAATTTAAAATACAGTTTTCAATAAGGACAACTGTATTGGTAATTATCCGAGTAACAGTATTTGCGTGAGGTGTTTTCTCTGAAAAACATTTAACTTATTGTAAAAAAATATAAATATTTATGATGTTACTGTGTGTTTAAATTTTGATGTTTGTCTGTTCTTATTAACATGTCTTGAAGATTAGTAAAGAAGAATGTAATAACATGCTAACTAATAAGGCAAATTGATGGCTGACAAACACTAACGATTAGGTCGAGGCCTCGAGTTATCCGGTATTTCCGGTTTGCTCGGTGAAATACATGATAAAACAACTTTCACTTGAGGGCTTTGAACGCCCGTGTGCCACCGCTGCCGATCCCAAGGGATGTGTCCGGTACCAGTCAGATCATACACATTTGAGTCAGCGTCAGGGTATGCCGGAGTTGGTACGAAGTTCTTCCCGGGTGCTTCATGAAACACCGCTTGTCAGTGTTTTTACGCTTGGCCGATTTTCACTGTTACTGAATGGCAAGCCGGCTGAATTTGGTCGCAAGGCGCCTAAACGCCCGCTTGAATTGCTAAAGACAATCATTGCCCTTGGTGGCCGTGAGATCAGTACCACAAGTTTGATGTCAGCACTCTGGCCGGATGTTGATGGCGATACAGCACAGCGTTCGTTTGACACCACACTGCACCGGTTACGCAAGATGGTCGGTGACGACCGTGTACTGGTAGTGAGAGATGGAAAGTTGTCACTGGATGGACGTTACTGCTGGGTCGACGCGTGGGCATTCGAACGCTTGCTCGGTCAATCGCAGCGACTGTTGATGCGTGATATCAGTGGTCAGCAGGTTTTCAGCCTGGAGCGGTTGACTGAAAACCTGATAGAGCTGTACCAGGACCATTTTCTTGCCAAAGAGGAATTAACGTCCTGGTCCGTGTCCCTGCATGAGCGCCTGCGCAGCAAATTTATCCACCACCTGCTGGAAGTCGGGCGTTACATGGAAAAGCATGGTTACTGGGAGCAGGCCATGCACTGCTACCGGAAAGGCATCGATGTTGATGATCTGGTCGAGGTATTCTATCAGCGGCTGATGGTTTGCTGTCTGGCAACACGCCGCTTCTCGGAAGGGTTGTCTGTATATCGTCGCTGCAGCCAGGTTTTGTCGATCACGCTGGGTCTGCAGCCCGAGCCGGAATCGGAATCACTGCATCGTTCACTGAGGGACGCACGTCTCGAAAAGCAGTCTGTTTGACCCGCCTGGTTATCATTACAGCTTATTGCTGAACGCCGTATTTTTGTCATCGGGCGAGATGTGCTGCTCGTGTATTTTATCCTGGCTAGCGGCGGTAGTGCCCTCCAGCCGGCTGTGTTACCCAGGCTGCCCGGCAACTGAATTTCAAGATTCAGGAATCTGTAAGTTATATGTAAGTCACTCAATCATATAGTCCTTCAGCACACAATGCCTGTTATTGAAGCATGCTGTGACGTGTTGACTAATTAAAAAGTCAGAGAAAAATAACTAAATCGAGGAGGCATCAGGTAATCCGGCATGACCGCTTACATGATGAACAATAATGATTGAGCAACTGACACTTGATGGAATTGAGCGCCTGCAGTTCACGGGTATCAATAACCCGGGGTTAACCCGCCGTCACACAGATCAACCCTATGGGAATCCATCCTGCCAGGATATGCCAGCGCCAGGACGGTTCTCAACACAGGCACCTCATGACACGCCACTGGTTAGCGTGTTTACCCTTGGCCGATTTTCACTGTTACTGAATGGCGAGCCGGCTGAATTTGGTCGCAAGGTACCTCGACGTCCACTCGAACTATTAAAAACGATTATTGCGCTTGGCGGCCGTGAGATCAGTAGCGAAAGTTTGATGTCAGCACTCTGGCCGGATGTTGATGGCGATACAGCACAGCGTTCGTTTGACACGACACTGCACCGCTTACGGAAGATACTGGGTGATGGCCGCGTCCTCACGTTGAAAGAGGGAAAAGTCTCACTGGATGGGCGTTATTGCTGGGTGGACGTATGGTCCTTCGAACGCTTGCTTGGACAGTCGCATCGACTGCTGATGAGTGATGTCACTGGCAAGCAGGTTTTCAGTCTGGAACGTTTGACAGAAAACCTGATGGGGCTGTACCAGGACCATTTTCTTGCCAAAGAGGAATTAACGTCCTGGTCCGTGTCCCTGCATGAGCGCCTGCGCAGCAAATTTATCCACCACCTGCTGGAAGTCGGGCGTTACATGGAAAAGCATGGTTACTGGGAGCAGGCCATGCACTGCTACCGGAAAGGCATCGATGTTGATGATCTGGTCGAGGTATTCTACCAGCGGCTGATGGTTTGCTGTCTGGCGACACGCCGCTTCTCGGAAGGGTTGTCTGTATATCGTCGCTGCAGCCAGGTTTTGTCGATCACGCTGGGTCTGCAGCCCGAGCCGGAATCGGAATCACTGCATCGTTCACTGAGATACGCACGTCTCGAAAAGCAGTCTGCCTGAACCACTCGCTTGATATAAAACCTCTTTGTATTTCCCGTGTATTGATGCACGGGAGTCTTGTGCTGGCTGCATATTTTCCCCTGGCTCAGAGTAATGCGGTCTTGCCTGTTCTGTTACCCCGGCTATTTGCCACTTGAAATCCGAAAGAATCGCGAATCCGTCAGCTATCCTTAAGTTCCTGGCACATACACTCTGAACATAGAGTGATAACAATAACAGCAGCAGAAGAACCATAACAGCAGTACAAATATTTCGAGTGGAGTCTATATGGATAGTTACATTGTTCGGGTTTACCGAAGAACCACAGGTACGTCAGGCGAAGAAGTTGCAGGTCTGGTCGAAGAAGTCGGAACTGACCAAAGGCGGCCTTTCCACACAGTTACAGGTTTGGTTACAACCATCAGACAACTGATCGGGAGAAATGAACCTGGTGAGTCAAATGTGTGCGAACTTCATTCCGAGAGTGGCGGGGTGGAAGCAAAGACGGAAGGCCAGGTGTGGGTGGTGAAATAATTATTTTGATTGATAGCGTTTGCCGAAGAGAGAGTGACCATGTCGATAATGAAATTACCGGCCAGGTCGATGAAGGTGGACCAGAGCAGAACTAAAGAATTCCAGACGATGTCAGGCCTGATTACAAAGATCCAGCAGCTTGTCGGACAAAACCAGGCGACTCTGGCCTGCATACAAAGGATTTTATCTGATGAATCATAAACCGGTGACTGGTGCCAAGAACAACAATGCATAGGAGAGAGGAATGAATAATATATTAAAAACATTGAGAAGTGAGGAGATGGCGACTGTAAACACAGATCGAGCGAAGCCTTCGATAAAAACACGACGATTTGCTGCAGTGTGTGCGGGTATGGTTACCCTGGTTGCCTCCCTTTCTGCAAATGCCGCATTTGTTATTTCAGCAGGGGGCTCTACAGAGAGTCTGCCAGTCGACAAGAACGATTTTAACACTGATCTGAATGGCAAAGGCTTCAACCAGATGACTACCGGTGCACAGCTGAGTGTCGACATGGATGGTTCGGTTACTTTTTACTACATCGCGGCCGAATCGGCTTACACCAACAGCTTTAACTCCGGTTCCTCCAATGCCATGACTGAATATAATGACAGTTTTAACTGGGATGGTTGGGACAGTTTCTCCATCAATGTCACCGCCGGTGAGGTACTGAATTTCAGTTTTACCAGTGATAACGCCAGTGCGTTGACTCCGGTGGACAATGCTAGTGGCAGTAATCTTAGTGGCCTGGGAATTATGACCAGCACCGCTATCCCGGAGCTCGTGCTTGCCTATAATGACAATGTTGAAACAAGCGGCCCATGGACGGATAGCGACTATGATGACATGATGGTGCGTGCCCAATTTATCCCCACTGCCGTCCCGCTACCTGCCGCCGTCTGGTTATTTGGCTCCGGTCTGATTGGACTCATCGGTATGGCCCGGCGGCGCAAGCAGTAAACGAATTCAAGTCTCCGTAAATTCTCCCCGGCCTCGCCGGGGATTTTTTTGTCGGCAGGGCAGCGGTGGATGCAGTTTTCAGTAAATCGGGTATGATGGCGCGCTACTTCAGTCACTCATTCCAGCAGGTACTTTCGGGTCATGGTAGTAAAACGCCGCAAGCGCGGGCGGAAGAAGACGCGGCGTAAAGTTGCGAAACGCCGCCCCAATCGATCACTCCGGGTCCGTATTGTCATGCTGCTGGCCATCTTGCTGGCCGGCTATGTTGTGTATCTTGATTTCCAGGTGCGTCACCAGTTCACCGGCAAGCGCTGGTCGTTGCCGGCACGTGTCTATGCCCGTCCGCTGGAGCTGTATACCGGGCTGGAGTTGAGCGCAGAGCAGTTTGTCACCGAGTTAAAGGCGTTGCACTATCGCCCTGTCGTGTCGCCGCGGGAATCCGGCCAATTTTCAAGAAACAAAAACGAATTTCACCTGATATCAAGGCCCTTTGATTTCTGGGACGGGCAGCAGGCACCCGCTAATGTACGGGTATCGTTTTCCTCAGGGAAGCTGGCCAGGCTGACGGATGGCCGTAGTGGTCAGCCACTCAGCCTGCTAAGGCTGGACCCGGTACCGGTCGGCAGTTTTTACCCGGCGCACAATGAAGACCGCGTGTTATTGCAGCTCGACGAGGTACCGGTCAGCCTGACGGATGCACTGATTGTCATTGAAGACCGTGACTTCTTTTCGCACCATGGTATTTCACCCGCGGCGATCGCGCGCGCGCTGTTTGCAAATATACGGGCAGGTGGCGTGGTACAGGGAGGCAGTACGCTGACCCAGCAGCTGGTGAAAAATTTCTTTCTCAGCAGTGAACGTTCACTGACGCGCAAGATAAATGAAGCAATCATGTCCCTGCTGCTGGAATGGCACTACAACAAGGACGAAATTCTCGAGGCCTACCTGAACGAGGTCTATCTTGGACAGGATGGTAACCGTGCGATTCATGGCTTTGGTCTTGCCAGTTATTTTTATTTTGAGAGACCGCTGGCTGAATTAAGCATTGATCAGACGGCACTGCTGGTTGCCATGGTGAAAGGTCCTTCCTACTACAATCCCAGGCGACATCCGGAACGAGCAACGGCACGTAGAAACCTGGTGCTCGATGTGATGGCCGGGCTTGAACTCATCACCACAGAGGAATCTGCACGTGCCAGGGCCAGGAAGCTGGGTGTCAGTGATTACCAGCGCAAGGCCATTAACACGTTCCCGGCCTTCCTCGACCTGGTGCGCCGCCAGTTGCAACGCGATTACCGTGACGAAGACATTACCTCCGAGGGATTGAGCATATTCACAACACTCGATCCGCAGGTGCAATGGCAACTGGAGCGTGTACTGGGGACACGCCTTGACGGGCTTGAGGGTGAGCGTGGGCTGCAAGCCGACAGCCTGCAGGGTGCGGCGGTCGTTACCTCGGTTCAGGGAGGGGAAGTGCTGGCACTGGCCGGAGGTCGTGACCCGGCGTTTGCCGGCTTCAATCGCGCGCTGGACGCGCATCGGCAGGTCGGGTCGTTGCTGAAACCGGCGGTTTACCTGACGGCACTGGAACAACCACAGCGTTACACGCTGGCGACCCTTCTGGATGACAGCCCGTTGACCTTCACGGCACGTAACGGCGTGGTCTGGAAACCGGGAAACTATGACAGGAAAAATCATGGCGACGTGCCTTTGTATCAGGCGCTGGCGCATTCCTATAACGTCAGCACGGCGCGTCTTGGCCTGGATCTGGGTATTGAACCCATCATCAAGACACTGCGGCGGCTGGGTGTGGAACAGCAACTGAATCCGTATCCCTCGCTGGTGCTGGGTGCGGTCGAAATGTCGCCCTTGCAAGTGACGCATATGTACCAGACATTTGCCGGTGGTGGCTTTCGGACCCCCTTGCGTGCCATCAACGCGGTACTCGCTGCCGATAAAACCCCGTTGCAGCGCTATCAGCTCAGTGTAGAGTCAGCCATAGAACCGGCACCGAATTACTTAATCAATACCGCCATGCGTTTCGCGATGCGGGAGGGCACGGGGCGCAGCATTTACCAGTCATTGCCCGCTAGCCAGGATGTCGCCGGCAAGACGGGGACCACTGATGACCTGCGTGACAGCTGGTTTGCAGGCTTTACCGGCGATTATCTCGGTGTTGTATGGATAGGACGTGATGACAACAAGTCAACCGGGCTGACGGGTTCCTCCGGTGCCCTGCGCGTCTGGCGTGACCTGTTCACGCAGTTCAACAACCCCGGCTGGGTACAACCGGCCGTCGAGGGGGTCGAGTATCACTGGATTGATCCGAAAAGCGGGTCACTGGCAGATGCCGGCTGTCAGGATGCCGTACAATTACCCTTTATAACCGGCAGTGGACCGGTGAAACAGGCACCCTGTGTGAAACACAAAAAGGCACTGCCTGACCCGGTTGACTGGTTCAAGGAGTTGTTTCAGTGAAGCTAACATCTTTGTTTCGTGTGTTGGTCGCTGTGCAGTTGCCGCTGTCCATCCATGGCTGCAGCAGTGCGCCGACACAACAAGTCCCGTCGCCTGTCGTCGAGCAGGGACAGCCATCGGTAGCCTATCAGGCTCCCGGATACCAACCTGCACCGGGGGCGACAACCGTGGTGACGGCAAACACACAAACACCCGCCGTTATCGCCTTGCTGCAGCAGGCCGAGCAGCAGGCCAATGACGGTGACCTGGAATCCGCCGCGGCGTCGCTGGAGCGTGCGATTCGTATTGATCCGCGCAATGCCGTGCTCTGGCATCACCTGGCGACGGTGCGTCTCTCCCAGGGCGAGCCCATGCAGGCCGAGCAACTGGCGAGCAAATCCAACAGCCTGGCACCCGGCAATTATGCCCAGCAATCGCGCAACTGGTTGCTGATCGCACAGGCGAGACGGCAGCTGAATAACGCTGCAGGTGCCGCTGCCGCTGAGCGGCGTGCACGGGAACTGGGTGCCCGCTAGACTGTGGCCGGGTTGCTGTGTCCGTGATAGCCGAACTGCTGGGGAATGACGGGCCGCTGGCCGCCAGTGTGCCGGGGTTTTCCCCGCGCAAGGAACAACAGCTGATGGCGCAGGCAACTGCCGAGACCATCGCGGCCAAAGGAACCCTGATTGTTGAAGCAGGCACCGGCACCGGAAAAACCTTTGCCTACCTGATGCCGGCGCTGCAGTCGGGAAAGAAAATCATCATATCGACCGGCACGCGCCATCTTCAGGACCAGCTATTCGGTAAAGACCTCCCCGTCGTTCGCGCTGCGCTGCAGGCGCCGGTGCGTGCAGCGCTGCTCAAGGGGCGCGCCAATTACCTGTGCTGGCATCGCATGGGGACCGCTGCCAGTGACGGTCGCCGGTTATCCGGCAGGCAGTTGCATGAACTGGAAGATATTCGCAGCTGGTCAGCGCGCACCGCGAACGGTGATATCGCCGAACTGGGTGCGGTCGCGGAGGATTCCATCATCTGGCCGCGGGTAACCTCCACGGTTGAGAATTGCCTTGGACAGGAATGTGAATACTTCCAGGATTGCTTTGTGGTTAAGGCACGGCGCCTGGCGCTGGAAGCGGACATTGTCGTCATCAATCACCACCTGTTATTCGCTGACATGGTGCTCAAGGAAGAGGGCTTTGGTGAGCTGTTACCCGGTGCCGATGCCTTTGTTATTGACGAGGCGCACCAGCTGCCTGAAGTTGCCTCGCTGTTTTTTGGGGCCACGCTCAGCAGTCACCAGTTGCGTGACCTGGTGCGCGATACGCGGCTGGAACATGTGCGCGAGGCCGGTGATATGCAGGACCTGCCGGAATCCGCAGACCGGCTCGAAGCCGTGACCCATCAACTGCGGCTGGCACTGGGCCAGACAGACCGGCGTGCGGCCTGGTCAGCGGTCTCTGACGATCCTGCATTGCAGGAAGCGCTGCTGCAATTATCCAGTTGTTTGCAGCAGTTGACAGACTGGCTGGTGGTCGCGGCGGAACGCGGCAAGGGCCTGGAGAGTTGCCGCGCACGCGCCGTGATGCTGAAAGAGCGACTGGCACTGCTGATGAAACATTCATCGAGCGAATACATACACTGGTTCGAGACATTTCGCACCTCGTTTCGCCTTAATCTGACTCCCCTGAACGTTGCCCCCATATTCAGGAACTGCATGGAGAACCTGTCCAGTGCCTGGGTGTTTACCTCGGCCACGCTCGCGGTGGGCAACAGTTTTGATCATTTCGCGGCGCAACTGGGACTGGAGGGTGCGCGGCAACTTAAGCTGGATAGTCCGTTTGACTACCGCAACAATGCCCTGTTGTATTTGCCGGATAACATGCCGGCACCGAATGAACGTTTTTATGTTGATGCGGTGGTCGCCTGCGCACGCGACGTGTTGCAGGCCAGTGCCGGCCGGGCGTTTATTCTGTTTACCAGTCACTCCGCATTACAGGCCGCGGCGTCACAGCTGGCCGATACCCTCGATTATCCGCTGCTGGTGCAGGGGACCGCCCCGCGGCGGGAATTGCTGGAACGTTTCAGGGAACTGGGCAATGCCGTGTTGCTGGGTACGGGCAGTTTCTGGGAAGGTGTCGATGTGCGCGGCGCGGCGCTGTCCTGCGTCATTATTGACAAGCTGCCGTTCAGTTCGCCTGGTGATCCGATCCTGCAGGCACGGATAGAGGCCTTGCGGGAACAGGGCATTAACCCGTTTATGGCCTATCAACTGCCCTATGCGGTCATCAATCTGAAGCAGGGTGTCGGGCGGCTGATTCGTGATCGCGACGATCGTGGCGTGCTGGTGCTATGCGACCCGCGCCTGCGCAGCAAGGCCTACGGACGTGTGTTCCTGAAGAGCCTGCCGCAGATGCCGTGTACCAGTGATAGTGACCGCGTTCATGAATTCTTCGCGGCGGTGAACTCATCGCTCGTCGCGCCCGTGGCTTAAACCTGAATTACACTACCCGCAGCATGTCATCCACCCTACTGGCTATTGAGACTTCAACCCCCGCCTGTTCAGCGGCATTGTCGGTGGACGGCGAGATGATAGAGCGTTATGCACTGGCACCGCGCCAGCATGCGGCCCTGATGTTGCCGATGATTGAATCACTGTTGCTGGAAGCGGGGCTGACGGTGAGGCAACTGGACGCGATTGCCTTTGGTCGTGGGCCCGGTTCCTTTACCGGTGTGCGTATTGCCGCCAGCATGGTGCAGGGTATTGCCTTCGCCGCTGAGCTGCCGGTCGTGCCGGTGTCAACGCTGGCAGCACTGGCGCTGGGGGGGATGCGTGAATCGACGCTACCGCGGATGATGGCCGCAATGGATGCGCGCAAGTCCGAGATCTACTGGGGCTGTTATACACAGACCGACGGGGATGTCATTACCTTGCAGGGCAGCGAGTGTGTCTGCAGTCCGGATGCTGTGCCGGAGCCCGGTCAGCAGGACTGGGTTGGTGTCGGCAGTGGCTGGAGTGCTTACGGCGAACAATTGATGCAGTGCCTCGGGGAGCGGGTTATACGGCTGCTGCCTGATCTTGAACCGCGTGCTGCTGACGTGGCACGGTTGGCGATACATGAATTCAACCAAGGGGTCAGTCTCAGTGCAGACGAGGCCGTGCCGGTGTATTTGCGCAACAATGTGGCAGTCGCCAAAGGCAGCTGATTCCGGGATCCTTCTGGTTACTGAGGTTGTTAAGAAAACAAGATAGCCACGGAAGCACACGGAATTACACGGAAGAATAAATACCTTAACAGAAAAATTTCAGTGTTTTTCCGTGGCTAAATTATATTATTTTTCCTGTTAAATCTGTCAGGGCAGGGCACCACTTTTTGTCATCAGCTGGTAGATGGCCGCAGCGATATGCTGGTAACCGTCTGCATTCGGGTGAATCTGGTCTGACTTCAGTGCATTGTCTGATTCCACATCCGGCAGTATGTCACCTTCATACACAAGTTCGTATTTCTCGGCGATTTCGCTGTATATATCCGCCGCGTCCAGAAATATCAGGCCGGGCTTCGGGACGCCAATCAGTAAAACCGGGATGTTGCGCTGTGTTGCTGCCTCGATCATGGACTCGATATTCGAGCGCGTGACAGCCGCGTTGATGCGACGTAACAGGTCATTTCCCCCATGGCAGAGTAACAGTAGTTCAGGCCGGTGCCGGTCAAGCAGTGCGGGCAAGCGATCACGGCCCTGTGCGGACACTTCACCAGGTATACCCGCGTTGATCACGGTGCGACCGGTCAGTTTTGACAGCACGGCCGGGTAACTCTGGTTTTTATCTGCACCGGTTCCATAGGTCAGGCTGTCACCGAATGCCAGGATCACCGTGTTCTCGGCTAACCGTGGCAGGCGCGGTGAGCTGTCGCTACAGGCTGAGAGCAACAGGCTGCAGGCCAGCAGCAAGGCAATAATTCCTGTTCCGGGTCGCATCATGCCGTGTCCAGAATCCTGCATAGATCAAACGGTTGGCTAGGGTTGCCACCACAATGAAATAAAGGGAATGTAAGTCACCATGACCAGCCAGCCTATCATCAGCACAAGAAACGGAATGGCGGCACGAAACAGCGACAGGATCGGGCGTCCAAAACGCTGGCTGGCAATAAACAGGTTGATGCCGACGGGCGGGGTACTGTAGCCGATCTCGAGGTTGGCAAGAAAGATAATGCCAAGGTGGACGGGATGGATGCCATAGCTTTCGGCGATTGGCAGGATCAGCGGGACCACCACGACGATCGCCGAGAAGATATCCATCATGCAACCAACGATTAGCAGGAAAGCGTTCAATAGCAGCAGGAATTTCAGCTGCGAATCGACATTGGTGCTCATCCAGCCGAGTATTTTCATGGGTATCTGTGCGTCGATTAGCAGGTTGGTCAGTCCCATGGCGACGCTCAGGATGATCAGGATGCTGCCTACCAGTATGGCGGTATCCCTGAGTATTCCCGGCATATGTTTGAGCAGGTGTATCTCACGGTGGATAACAGTTTCCAGCAGGATGACATAGACAGCGGTGCAGGCGGACGCCTCGCTGATGGTGACATAGCCACCGAAGATGCCGACGAGTACCCCAACCGGCAACAGCAGGTCCCAGAATCCTTCGCTGACCGCCTTGCCCAGGGTTGCAAGCGAAAAGCGGTGGCGGGGGACATCTGTCGAGCGGCCATTAAACATCGCATACAGACCAAGCATCACCATCAGCAGCACGCCCGGAAAAATACCGGCAAGGAACATCTGGTCAATACTGACGCCGGCAACAATGCCATACAACAGAATGGCGAGACTCGGCGCAAACATCAGACCCAGCGAGCCGGATGTCGTTAACAACCCCAGCGTGAAGCGCTCCTTGTAGCCGGCATGCACCAGCATGGGGAACATCAATCCGCCGAGTGCGAGGATAGTCACGCCGGATGCGCCGGAGAAGGCGGTAAAAAAAGCACATGAGGCGATGGCAACGCCTGCCATGCCACCGGGCAACCAGCCAACCATGGCGTTGAACAGCTGGATCATGCGTTGCGGGGCCCCGCCCGCTGCAAGCACCACACCGGCGAGGGTAAACAGCGGGATAGCCGCGAGGTAGGGTGAAGAGGCCAGACGGTTCAGTTCAACCGCGAGCAGCGCGGGGTCCAGGCCTGCATTGTAGGTGGCCAGCAAACTGCCGCCGGCGAGTGCGACAAACAGCGGCAGGCCAAGCAGTGCCAGCAGTATCAGCAGGCCGACCAGCGCGAATGTCATGAATCGTTCCCGGGTTCCGGGGCCTGTATGAACAGGCCACCAAGCAGGAAGTGCAGCGACAGCAGGAAAAAACCAAACGGGGTAATGAGTGCGAGCACCGAGGACCAGCGCTCGTGTTCGGCAACATACTGCCAGTCATCGTACCAGAATCGAATGGCGGCCCATGTCATGACAGCGCACAGCACCGCTGAAATGAGATACAGGGGCGCGCGCAACTTTTTCATGCGGGCCGGATCGAGGCAGGCAGCGACAACATCAATGCGGATGTGCTTGTGCCATTCAACCGCCAGGGCAGCACCGAAGAAGGCCACATACAGCACCATGTAACGTGACAGGATATCCGCGTTGGGTATGCCTGAGCTGAAGAAATTACGTGCCAGTACCTGTCCGAAAACCAGCGCCAGCAACAGCAGCAGGGACGCGCCTGCCATGAAGATTTCCATGCGAATGAGCGCATGGCGGAAGCTTGTTACCCAGTGCGGTTCACTTGGCAGCATCGATGGGGTCTTGTTCTTTCCCGGCACGATAGTCTGACAGCCAGCCGTTAACCCTGTCGATGACGGTTCTGGGAATATAGCCGTTTTTCATCAGGCTTGCGGCGGCACGGGTACTGATGTTCTCTACCTCGCCGGATTTCAGATCTTCCTGGCCGGCTACGATCTGCATGCCTCTCTGCTGCAGTACCACCAGCCCCTCGGCATTGTCCCTGCGGGTGGCCGTGATGAGTTTCTCGCCTGTCATGTTGCCGGTGCGTTTCAGCAGCTTCTGCAGGTCCTGCGGCAGGTTCTGGTAAAAACGCCGTGACACAACCAGCGAACCGATGCCGTTGGCCATCGGGATATCGGTGATGTACCTTGTTTTCGTGAACCACTGCATGGCAATCGCGCCGAGAGGTGGTGCATACACGGTATCGATCAGTCCGGTCGAGAGGCTGGTGTAGACGTCAATAATCGACAGCGGTACCGGAGACAGTCCGCTGGCATCGAAGAAGGCCTTGCCCATCGCGTCGCCCTGCCAGTTCCAGATGCGCCGCTTCTTCAGATCATCCAGGGTTTGAATCGGTTGTTGCGAAAAGAAGTAGACAAATCCGACTTCCATCCAGCCAACCAGTTCATAACCGTTATCACGATAACCCTGCTCGATATCCGGCATGAACTGTTCGCGAACGTAGTCGATCTCCTCGATATTGTTAAACAGGAACGGCAGTTCCAGGACACGCGTCGGTGAATAGATCTGCCCGATTCCATAGCCGGTAAAGGCGCCGCCCTGTAGTTGCCCGAAGCGTATCTTCTTCAGGACATCCGGTTCGTCACCCTGGACGCCGCCGGGATAGATCTTGAATCTCAGCCGTCCGCGACTTTCCCTTTCGACCTCGTTTGCCCATTCATGCAGCAGGTTGACCCAGGTGGTACCTGCAGGTGCCAGTGTCGCGAACTTGAGGATATAAGTCTTTTCAGCCTGCGAGGGTGCGCTCAGCAGGGTGAAAAAACACAGTATCAGCGCAGTGAGAAGTCTCCTGCAGGGGGCCACTGAATTGTTCAAAACCAGTCACCCTCGTGTTCCAGCAACAAGGCGGCTTTATGCTTGCTGATGGCGTTAACCAGTGCCATTTGCGGATACAGGTCATCCGGGGCAGCCAGTATGCCGGTCAGTCGCTGGTGAAAACCGGTCTGGTTTAACTGCTGGCGGTCCAGGTATTCCGCATGCAGCAGGTCAACCAGCAACAATTTGTTGTCATTGATCTCAGCGGCACGCTGGAAGTGCTGTTCTGAAAGGGCAACGTCACCACCAAACATGGGTGACAGTCCGCCGTAATAGACACCGAAGAACAGATGGGCGGCACCATAATAATAGCTCTCGTCCAGTTCGATGACACGCTGCATGAGGATGGCCACATTGCCAAGTCCGGCGACGCTGGCAACATTGTCGCGGTTCATGTCAGCCCATTTTCCCAGGCAGGTGCCGGTCCAGAAGATCGCGGGCACGTCATCCATGCCGGCACTGGCAACAGCCGCTTGCAGATCGTCAGCCATGGCCGTTTCCGGGTCGATATTGAAGCCACGCAGCGAGAACGTGCGCCGGGCATAGTCATAGCAACGCCGGTAAAAGGCACCGGCGCGCACCCTGTCTTCTGTTTCTATGAAGCCGTAGCTATAGCCGTAGAATCCCTGTGCAGCATATAGCAACAGGTCGATATTATCGGGATCTTCCAGCAACATGCCTTCCATTAATTTAAGGTTGGCTGGCATGGCGGCACGGGCAAGTTGCAGGTCCGTCTCGCTGTTCATGGCTTCGATGCCGCTGTCCATGATGGATTGCGAGCCACGCACCACCATCTTGCCGGTGGAGCAGCCTGCCAGTAACAGCAGCGCGCCGGTAAAGCAGGCAACACGTAGCAGGGATGTCGTCGTGTGAGAGATATGTGGCGTTTGCATGGTGATTGTTCCTGATGAACGATTCTTGATTTAGTTAGTTTATTTAATTAGATAGGTTATCAAGTTAATAATTGTTTTAATATTTCTTCATAGATAACAGAAAGTTTATCAAGTTCTTCGGTCTTTACGCATTCATTTATTTTGTGAATAGTATCATTCAACGGGCCCAGTTCGACAACCTGGGCGCCCGTGGGCGCGATGAAGCGACCGTCCGACGTACCGCCACTGGTTGACAGCAGTGTTTCTATGCCGACAGTTGATTTGATGGCAGCGCGTGCGGCATCCACCAGTTCCCCGGCCGGTGTCAGGAAGGGTTCCCCGGAGACTTTCCAGCTGATGACATAATCCAGCCCGTGGCGGATGAGGATTTCATCCACCCGCGAGCGTATTGAGTCAACTGTCGATTCGGTTGAGAAGCGCAGGTTGAACATGACCTGCAGTGAACCGGGGATGACATTTTCGGTACCGTCGCCGGCCCTGATATTGGATATCTGAAAGGTTGTCGGTGGAAAGAAATCGTTACCGGCGTCCCATTCGACCGTGCACAATTCGGCGAGCGCCGGTGCTGAGCGGTGAATCGGGTTATCTGCCAGCTGCGGGTAGGCCACGTGGCCCTGTTTGCCGAGAACCTCGAGAACGCCATTCAGGGAACCGCGGCGCCCGTTCTTGATCGTGTCACCGACTTGCTCCCTGCTTGAAGGTTCGCCGACCAGGCACCAGTCGATGTGCTCATCGCGCGACTCTAACAGCTCGACAACCTTCACGGTGCCATTCACCGACGGACCTTCCTCGTCACTGGTAATCAGGAACGCGATCGAGCCCTTGTGGTCAGCATACTCCGCAATGAAGCGCTCACAGGCCGTGACCATGGCGGCAATGCTGCCCTTCATGTCTGCGGCACCGCGTCCATAAAGGTAGCCGTCCCTGATGACCGGTTCAAAAGGGGGGCTTGTCCATTTGTGCAGCGGCCCGGGTGGGACCACATCGGTATGGCCGGCAAACACGAACAGCGGTGTAGCATCGCCGCGGCGTGCCCACAGGTTGTCGACATCACCGAAGCGCAAATGCTCTGTCCGGAAGCCGATGGCCTGCAGGCGCCCGGCCAGCAGTTGCTGGCAGCCCTGGTCATCCGGCGTGACCGAGGGTCGTTCAATCAGCGCCCGCGAGAGATCAAGCGTGGCGCTCATGTATGCGCATCCGGCAGAAAGATATCGGCATAGCGTGCGTCGCTGAAGCCGAGATAGAGCTGCTTGTCATGTTCCAGAAGCGGACGCTTGATTATCGCAGGCTGACTCAGCATGACGCGCGTTGCCGATGCGCGATCGATACCCTCACGCAGGTCTGCCGGCAGCTGCCGCCAGGTGCTGCCGCGCCGGTTCAATAACTGTTCCCAGCCCAGCGCCTTGATCCAGGTATTCAGCAGCGTTTTGTTGATGCCATCTTCACGGACATCGTGAAAGCGGTAGTCGATGTCATGCTGCTTCAGCCAGCGCCTGGCGTTTCTGACGGTGTCGCAGTTCTTGATGCCATACAGCGTTGTCATGGTTGCACTACAATTCCGCTACAGGTTTAAAATGACATAAAAAATTTGCCACGGAATCCACGGAAGAATACGAAAATAATTTTGCCAAGGGATTTATTCTTCTGTGTTCTTTCGTGGATCTCGTGGCCATTTTTATAATAGTTCAAACAGCCGGGTTCGTACTGCTGCCGCTGTTATCTGTGTGGAAAATATACTAGATGTCGCGCAACAGCTCGTTGATACCAACCTTCGAGCGTGTTTTTTCATCAACGGTCTTCACGATGACGGCGCAGTACAGGCTGTAGCTGCCGTCCTTGGAGGGCAGGTTGCCGGACACCACCACGGAACCGGCGGGTACGCGGCCATACATGATCTCGCCGCTGCTGCGGTCATAGATGCGCGTGCTCTGTCCGATATAGACGCCCATGGAGATGACTGAGCCTTCCTCAACGATGACACCCTCAACGACTTCCGAGCGGGCACCGATAAAGCAGTTGTCTTCAATAATGGTCGGGCTGGCCTGCACCGGTTCAAGCACGCCACCGATACCGACACCACCCGAGAGATGCACGTTCTTGCCAATCTGTGCGCAGGATCCCACGGTGGCCCAGGTGTCGACCATGGTGCCACTGTCGACATAGGCACCGATGTTGACGTAGGAGGGCATCAGTACCACGCCGGAGGCGATATAGGAACCCTTGCGTGCGGTTGCCGGCGGCACCACGCGTACGCCACCATCACGAAATTCACGCGAGTTGGTATCGGCATACTTGGAGGTTACCTTGTCGTAGTAGTTGGTGAAACCGCCCTTGATAAACGCGTTGTCCTGGATGCGAAACGAGAGTAACACGGCCTTTTTCAGCCAGTCGTTGACGACCCACTGGCCGTCTTTCTTCTCGGCAACCCGTGCAACTCCGCGGTCCAGCATGTCAATGGCCTCCAGCGTGGCCTCCCTGACATGGGTATCGACATTGCGCGGTGTGATGCTCGCGCGGTCTTCAAAGGCGGCTTCGATTACAGACTGCATGTCACTCATAAGCGCTGATCTCCAGGTAGATAAAATAATGGGTCATGACGAGATGCAGTAATGATAACTGCCTACCGGCTGACAATATACGATTTAATACGCTCTGCCGCCTCGAGGCAGTCTTCGAGCGGTGCCACCAGCGCCATGCGTACATAATCCCTGCCGGGGTTGTGGCCATTAACCGGACGCGATAGATAACTGCCAGGCAGGACGATAACGTTTTGCTGTGCCAGCAGTTCCCTGGCAAAGTCAGTGTCATCCAGTGGTGTGTGTGCCCAGAGATAGAAGCCGGCATCCGGTGACTGCACATCGAGCTGCGGCGCAAGAATGTCCAGCACGGCATCAAATTTCTCTGTATACAGGGTACGATTCGCTGCAACATGTGCTTCATCCTGCCAGGCCCTGATGCTGGCTGCCTGGGTGGCCGGTGGCATGGCGCAGCCATGGTAGGTGCGGTAGCGCAGGAAGTTTTTCATGATATCGGCATCGCCGGCGACAAAGCCCGAGCGCAGACCGGGTGCATTCGAGCGTTTCGAGAGGCTGTGAAACACGACGCAGCGACGATAGTCATCGCGGCCAAGTTCTGCGGCGGCCTGCAATAATCCGGCGGGTGGCGTGTCGCCGTCCCTGTAGATCTCCGAATAACACTCGTCCGAGGCAATCACAAAGTCATGCCTGTCTGCCAGTTCGATTAATTGTTGCAGCGCGGTTACCGGTATGACGGCACCGGTCGGATTGCCCGGGGTACAGATGTAGAGCAACTGGCAGCGTTCCCAGATGGCGTCGGGTACGGTATCAAAATCCGGTAGCAGGCCGCTTTCGCGGGTGGTGTTCAAAAACCAGGGCCTGGCACCGGCAAGCAGGGCCGCGCCTTCATAGATCTGGTAGAAGGGATTGGGCATCAGCACCCGGGCATCGCTGCCCGGGCTGACAATGCACTGGGCAAAGGCAAACAGTGCCTCGCGGGTGCCATTCACCGGTAACACCTGTCGTTCGGGGTCCAGCGAGCCTGCCGGCAATGAGAAACGCTGTACCAGCCAGTCGGCAATGGCGGCACGCAGTTCCGGTATGCCACGTGTCACGGGATAACGCGACAGGCCGTGTAAATGGGTAATCACTTCCTCCGTGATGAAGCCCGGTGTGGCATGTTGTGGCTCGCCAATGGATAACGATAGCGGCCGCAGTTCAGCCGGTGCCGTCACGCCGTCAAACAGTCTGGCGAGTCGTTCGAACGGGTAGGGTTGCAGTTGTGCTAGATTCGGGTTCATTCGTTATCTTGATGAGTGTGATGGGTTGCTGCCGGCCATTATTCAATGGCCACGGAATCCACGGAATCCACGGAATCCACGGAATCCACGGAAGTACACGAACAATATTTCCTGTAATGCTTTTATTCTTCCATGTTCTTCTGTGGATTCCGTGGCTACAATGTTTGTCTTTTATGCGCTCAGCAGAACTGTCCTGCCTTTACTGAGCGTGGTGAAAGTATAAGGGAAGCCATGAATACGTCCAAACAGGATCATCGCCTGCTGCCGGTTATCAGCCTGCTGTTTTCAGCAACCCTCTGGGGGGTCGTCTGGTATCCGTTGCGACTGCTGGAGGGACAGGGTCTGGGAGGAGTGTGGAGTGCGCTTGTCAGCTATGGCGCCATCCTGTGTGTATTTTCATGGGTACTGGTCCGTGAGCGCCAGTCGCTGGCATCGAATCTGCTGCCCCTTGTTCTGATGGGGCTGTCCGCGGGCTGGTGCAATGTTGCGTTTATCATGGCGGTGCTGGATGGACATGTTGTGCGGGTACTGCTGTTGTTCTATCTGTCACCATTCTGGGCGGTCTGTCTGGGCTGGTTCATGCTCGGCGAGCGACTCGATGGACGCTCCCTGCTGGTGTTTGCCATCGCCGTGACGGGCGCGATTATCATGTTGTGGAACGAGGCGGTTGGTATTCCCTGGCCGCGCGATAATGCCGACTGGCTGGCGGTGTCATCCGGTTTTGCCTTCGCGCTGAGTAATGTCTTTGTGCGTCGCACCCAGGGCGCCGGCGTGTTGCTGAAATCAACCGCCAGCTGGTGTGGTGTCGTGGTGGTCGCGACAGTCTGGATTGTGCTGGCCGGTAGCGGCTTGCCCGCGGTCAGCACTGCGGTAATGCTTGCCGCGGTGGCGCTGGGCCTGTGCGGCTTTCTGGTCATGACCCTGAGCGTGCTGTATGGCGTAAGCCGTATGCCGGTGCACCGCTCTGCGGTTATCCTGCTGTTCGAACTGGTGATTGGCGCGGTATCGTCACTGTTGCTGACGGATGAGGTGGTGTTGTACAGGGAATGGCTCGGTGGCTTCATGATTGTAACGGCGGCTTACATGGCGGCACGGATTCATGCGGGCGATGAAGATGGCTGACATCACGGCCATTCATCATGTCAGCTTGCTGGTCAGTGATACCCGGCGCTCACTGCTGTTTTACCAGGGTGTGCTGGGACTGGAGATTGACGAGTCACGGCCCGTTATGAGTTTCCCCGGTGCCTGGTTACACGTGGGCGCAGCCCAGATACACCTGCTGGAACTCCCGGATGTGCTGCGTGGTGCGACGTTGCCGGAACATGGCGGCCGTGACCGGCATGTGGCACTGAGCGTGTCTGACCTGGATGGCATCGTGAAGGCGCTGGAAGCGGCCGGCGTTGCCTGTACGCTGAGTCGCTCGGGACGGCGCGCCCTGTTTTGCCGTGACCCGGACGGCAATGCGGTCGAGCTGGTAGAGATACGGCCAGCCAGCCAGTAACTACCGCGCCTTACCCGGGCGGCATCTGCCGGGCGTAACGGATAAATCCCGGGTCCGGCTGGTTCCTTGCATTACACGTCTTCCGTATCGAGATATTTGTGAATCGCCTGTTCAAGGCAGGCAATTTTCGATGGGTCGGACAGCGGCTGGTTATGCTGATCGGTAATGTAATACACATCTTCCGCACGTGAACCCAGGGTGACGATTTTTGCGTTCAACAGCCTGATCCTGCAATCGGCAAATGCCCGCCCGATGCGTGAAAGCAGGCCCGGGCGGTCGGCGGTGATGAGTTCCATTACCGTTCGCTGGTCATAGGCGTCGAGCTTGAAATCAAGGTGTGTCTTGATGGGAAAATGCCGGTACTGGCGCGGTGCGCGGCGCGACACATTCCAGGTTGGGTGATTGCCGTCATCAAGCACTGCCAGCAGGGCGTCTTTTATTTCTTCGAGCCGCTGCGCGCCGCTAACGGGGGTGCCGGAATCCTCCAGTACATGAAAGGTGTCCAGCGTCCTGTTGTCCTGTGTAGTGACGATACCGGCATCGACCACGTTCAGCCCGAGCCGGTCAAGTACTGCGGTGATGCGGCTGAACTGGTCTTCCCTGGCGGGTGCATAGATCAATATTTCAGTGCCGCCGTGTGCGCTCTCCGGTTGAATGTCAACCAGCGTGTTGTTGTCGGCATTGTCCAGCAGCAAGCCACTGTGATGTGCAACCTGTTCGGGTGCATGGCGCAGAAAATAGTCATCCCCGAGCTTGTCCCAGAGTTCCGCCATGGCCGGGGTCAGTTCTCCCAGCTGTTTCACGGCGTCCTGTTGTACCTGCTGGATATGCTCGGCGCGTTCCATCGGATCCTGCAAACCACGTTGCAGGGCACGCCGTGTGTTGTAGTACAGCTGTTTCAGCAGGGCATCTTTCCAGTTGTTCCACAGCTCCGGGTTGGTGGCGCGTACATCCGCCACCGTCAATACATAAAGGTAGTCGAGGTGCACCGTATCCCTCATGCGCTTCGCAAAGCGATTCACGACTACCGGGTCACTGATATCTTCACGCTGTGAGGTCGAGGACATCAGCAGATGGTTTTCCACCAGCCATGTCACCAGCCCGGTATCGTAGTCGCTGAGATCATGCTGTTTGCAGAAAGCGCGGGCATCGACAGCACCGAGTTCCGAGTGATCGCCATTGCGACCCTTGGCAATGTCATGAAAAAGTCCCGCCAGGTAGAGCAGTTCCGGTTTCGGCAGGGTGGCAACGATGTGACTGCACAACGGATATTCAAGCGCGAACTTATGCACGGTAAAGCGGCGCAGGTTACGCACCAGCGTCAGTATGTGCTCGTCGACCGTGTAGATATGAAACAGGTCGTACTGCATCAGGCCGACAATATTTGCGAATGCGGGCAAATAGGCGGCGAGAATGCCATAGCTGTTCATGCGGCGTAGTTCGTGGGTAATGCCGTGGGGCTGGCGGATGATTTCCATGAACAGGCTGCGTGCGCGGATATCCTTGCGGAAGTCAGCGTCGATAAGATGCCGGTTTTCGCGTATGGCACGAATGGTGCCTGCGCGTACGCCCTTGAGTTCCGGATGTTGTTCCAGCAGCAGAAAAATCTCCAGCAGTGCAAACGGCTGGCGCCGGAACACCTGATCGTTAACTGCCTCGATGTAACCGTTACGGCTCTGAAAGCGCTTGTTGATGCCAACCGGCTCGCCCGGACCTTCGGGGTGCAGGATGTTTTCCTGGAACAGTTGCAGCAGCATTTCATTGAGGCGGCTCAATTCCATGATGGTGCGGTAGTACTGTTTCATAAAGGCTTCAACACCGAGACGGCTTTCGTCGTCATGAAAGTCAAAGGTACTGGCCAGTGTGCGCTGGTAGTCGAATAACAGCCGGTCTTCGCCGCGGCCGGTGAGTGTGTGCAGCGCAAAGCGTATGCCCCACAGCAACTCGCGTCCCTTGACCAGGGTTTGATATTCCTCCCGTGTGAGGAACTTGCGCTCCACCAGTTCATCCAGCGAGGCGGTGCCGAAATGGCGATTCGCGACCCAGGCAATCATCTGGATGTCACGCAAGCCGCCGGGACTTTCCTTGATATTCGGTTCCAGGTTGTAGGCGGTGTTGTGATAGCGCCGGTGACGGGCGCGCTGTTCCTCGCATTTCACCTCGAAAAAATCGCGGCTGCTCCAGATCCCGGAGGGTCCGGTCCGTTGTTGCATGCGCTGGAACAGGCTTGCCGAACCGGCCAGCAGGCGCGCCTCCATGAGGTTGGTGACCACGGTGATATCAGCGAGTGACTGTTCAACACAGTCATCGATGCTGCGCACGCTGTGTCCGACCTCAAGGCCGATATCCCAGAGAAAGGTCAGCAGCTGCGTAATTTTCTGATCATACTGCTGGTTGTCAGCATCAGGCAGCAGCACCAGCAGATCGATGTCCGAGCCGGGCATCAGTTCGCTGCGGCCGTACCCTCCCACGGCAACCAGTGCCAGGTTGTCTTCTGCGCTCCCCATGAAATGCGGCCAGGCCCGCCGCAGCACCTGGTCAACCAGCCAGGAGCGGGCATGGATCAGCACCGCTGCGCTGATACCCTGTGTGAATTTTTCCGCGAGTTGCTGATTGCCGTGCAGCAGGCAATCCTTGTACAGCGTCAGTGGTGCAGTGTCACTGTCACGCGCTTCATCAAGGCTGTGCAGCCTGAACCAGGACTCGAAGACGGCTGCGTCCATGGCCACCCCAGCGGCGGCCACGGGTGCACTGGAAAAGGGGTTGCTAGATGTCATCGCCGGGCAAGCACGTCAGTACCTCGTGACCGCTGTCCGTGACCAGAATGGTGTGCTCCCACTGGGCCGACAGGCTGTGGTCCTTGGTGACCACGGTCCAGCCGTCGGGGAGCAGCTTGGTGTAACGCTTGCCCGCATTGACCATGGGTTCGATGGTGAAGGTCATTCCGGGTTCCAGTTCCAGGCCGGTACCCGCCTTGCCATAGTGCAGTACCTGCGGATCTTCATGAAATTCACGGCCGATTCCATGGCCGCAGTATTCGCGCACGATGGAACAATGGTTTGCTTCAGCATGCCGCTGGATGGCGTAACCGATATCCCCGAGCCGGGTGCCTGGCCTGACCAGGTCAATGCCTATTTTCATGCATTCATGGCTGATGCGGACCAGCCGTGCGCCGGCCACGCTGGCTTCGCCAACAAAGAACATCTTGCTGGTATCACCATGGAAGCCGTCCTTGATGACAGTAATATCGATATTCACCAGATCGCTTTTTTTCAGCACCTTGTCACCCGGAATACCATGGCAGATCACGTGGTTGACCGAGGTGCAGATCGATTTCGGAAAGCCGCGGTAATTCAGCGGTGCCGGTATCGCCTGTTGCACGTTGACGATGTAATCGTGACAGATGCGGTCGAGTTCATTGGTGCTGATGCCGGCCTTGACATGTGGCCGGATCATCTGCAGGACTTCGCCTGCAAGTCGCCCGGCAACACGCATTTTCTCGATTTCGTCGGGTGTTTTTATGGTGACTGCCATCCAGGGTCCTGATTCTAACTATATAGAGGGGTACAGCAGATTAAGCCACGGCAACGTGTGCCAGATTGTCGGAGCAGGGAGTGTATGGTATAAAGGCGGGCTTGTTAAGTGCACTTCACATTTGCGCCTGGCAAAATTCACACATGTACCGGCACAGGCAGCAGGGTGCCTGGTTGGCTGCGGGTCATTACCACGCAGGCAATCGGGTTGTTGTTTTGGGGTACATGGAAGACTAACCCTGAAAATTGGAGTAATACAGATGACAGACGTCACTATGCGTCAGATGCTGGAAGCTGGCGTGCACTTTGGCCACCAGACCCGTTACTGGAATCCGAAGATGGCCCCCTATATCTTCGGTGAGCGTGGCAAGATCCACATTATCAACCTCGAAAAGACGATGCCGCTCTTCACCGAGGCCATGAATTACCTCGGTAGCCTGGTGGCCAACGGCCGCACCGTGCTGTTTGTCGGTACCAAGCGGTCCGCACAGCAGATCATCAAGGAAAATGCCACGCGCTGCGGCATGCCTTATGTGAACCACCGCTGGCTTGGCGGCATGTTAACCAACTACAAGACCGTACGCGCTTCAATCAAGCGGCTGAAAGACCTGGAGACCATGTCCGAGGACGGGTCGTTTGAAAAAATAAGCAAGAAAGAAGCGCTCATGCTGAGGCGCGAGATGGAGAAGCTGGAGCGCAGTCTTGGCGGTATCAAGGACATGCGTGGCATTCCGGATGTCATGTTTGTTGTCGATGTCGGCCATGAAAAGATTGCCATCAGCGAGGCCAGGAAACTGGGTATCCCGGTTGTTGGTATCGTCGACACCAATAACTCCATTGAGGGCGTGGATTACGTTATTCCCGGTAACGATGATGCGATTCGCGCCATTAAACTGTATGTCGAGGCTGCTGCCAATGCCATTGAAACCGGCAGGCTCAGTATCGCGCACGCCGTTGCTGATTCCGCTGATGAATTCATTGAACTTGATGAATCCGGCGCTACCCGGCCGGCACGGAAAAAAGCGGCCCCGAAGAAGAAAACCGCCAGCAAGGTGACTGTGAAGAAGAAAGCGCCTGTCAACGAAGCAGCTGCCGAAGAAGCCGTTGTGGATGAGTCAGTGGCAGAGACTCCCGCGCCAGAGTCTGCAGAGACCGCAACGGATGAAGAGTCAGGCAAGGAATAAGCGCCTGCCTGCAGCAACTTCTTCTTGACCGCCAGTAGTGCGGGTGAAAAATACACACGAGGACATAGATATGGCTATTACAGCTGCGCAGGTGAAAGAACTGCGCGAACGTACCGGTTCCGGCATGATGGAATGTAAAAAGGCATTGGTTGATGCCAATGGTGATATGGATGCAGCAATCGATGCGCTGCGCAAGACAGGGCTTGCCAAGGCAGACAAGAAGGCGAGTCGTATTGCTGCCGAAGGGCTCATCGTTATCGAGATGAGCGATGACAGCAAGACGGCAGCTATCGTCGAGGTCAATTGCGAAACCGATTTCGTTGCCAAGAAGGACGATTTTCAGGAGTTTGCGCAGGCCATTGCGAAGCGCGTGCTGCAGGATACTCCGGCAGACATGAATGCACTCATGGCCATGCCACTCAAGGAGGGTGATGCCACCACGGTAGAAGATGCCCGCAAGGCTTTGATTGCGACCATTGGCGAGAATATAACCGTGCGACGCTTTACCCGCATTGAAAGCGACAACCCCATCGCCAGCTACCGTCACGGTGTGCGCATTGGCGTACTGGTGGACGTCGCCGGTGCCGATGAACAACTGGGCAAGGACCTGGCGATGCATATTGCTGCACATGATCCGCGACCGGTCTGTGTGTCCGAGGAACAGGTGCCGGAGGAGATGATTGCCACGGAGCGCGACATCTTCACGGCCCAGGCACGTGAAAGTGGCAAGCCGGACGATATCATTGAAAAAATGATCAGTGGCAGGATCCGCAAGTACCTGAGTGAGATAACCCTGCTGGGTCAGTCTTTCGTCAAGGACCCGGATCAGACAGTCGGCAAACTGCTGCAGCAGGCCGGTGCGAGCGTGATACGCTTCGAGCGTGTTGAGCTCGGTGAAGGGATCGAGAAGAAAAACGAAAACTTTGCGGACGAGGTGATGGCACAGGTCAAGGGTGGTTGATCGCGCTGCTTCAGTTGCAGACATTGACCATGCAGCGCAGGTTTTTCTACACAACGGGGTCGATTTTCGACCCCGTTTTTTATGGCAATCCAGAGCAAAAAGTAAGACAATGCTCAGCAAGTGATTTCTGCCTGTAATGAATATAAGATATTGAAAATAAAGGGATATTGATGTCGTATAAACGGTTGTTGCTGAAGCTCAGCGGTGAGGCCCTGATGGGCCAGGGCAGTCACGGAATAGACCCGCAGGTGATTCAGCGGCTGGCACAGGAAATACACGCCGTGGTCAGTCAGGGGCTGCAACTGGGACTGGTCATCGGTGGTGGTAATATTCTCCGCGGTGCCGGCATGGCCTCGCAGGGCATGAACCGTGTGAGCGGCGATCACATGGGGATGCTCGCGACGGTTATCAATGCCCTGGCCATGCAGGATGCGCTGGAACGGACCGGCACGCCGTGTCGGGTGATGTCGGCCCTGAGCATGAACCAGGTATGCGAGTCCTATACTGCTCGCGGGGCGATCCGGCATCTGGAGCATGGCCGTGTCGTTATCTTTGCGGCGGGAACCGGTAATCCTTTTTTTACCACGGACTCTGCTGCCAGTTTGCGGGCGATTGAAATTGGTGCCGAAATCATGCTGAAGGCGACCAAGGTCGACGGCGTGTACAGCGCCGATCCGGTCACGCATCCCGAGGCAACGTTGTACCGGCGTATCAGCTATGAAGCGGCGCTGGCGCAGAAACTCGGTGTCATGGATGCGACGGCGCTGGTGTTGTGCAGCGAACATGCCATGCCAGTGCGTGTGTTTAACGTGTTTGAAGCCGGCCATCTGGGTCGGATCGTTGCTGGGCAGGATGTTGGGACACTGGTCCAGCAGGAGAGCTGATTAATGATAGAGGAAATATTGCAGGATGCCGGTGTGCGCATGGACAAGAGCATCGAGGCATTCAAGCAGACACTTACAAAAGTGCGTACCGGTCGTGCACACCCGAGCTTGCTGGATCACCTGATGGTCGACTACTACGGGTCCAATGTGCCCATCTCGCAGGTTGCCAACATCGGCGTCGAGGATGCGCGTACCCTGACAGTCACCCCGTGGGAGAAAACGATGGTCAAGCCCATTGAAAAATCCATTCTGAAATCGGATCTGGGCCTGAATCCCGCAACGGCCGGAACGGTCATCCGCATCCCCATGCCGCCGTTGACCGAAGAGACCCGCCGTGAACTGGTGAAGGTCGTGCGTGCTGACGGCGAGGCCGCCAAGGTGGCGATACGCAATATCAGGCGTGATGCGAACAGCGATTTCAAGGAGCTGCTGAAGGAAAAGGAGATATCCGAAGACGACGAACGCAAGGCACAGGAAGCCATTCAAAAGTTGACCGACGCGCATGTTGCCGGGGTCGACAAAGTGCTCGAAGCCAAAGAATCAGAACTGATGGAAATCTAGACGCCAGACTTGTATCGATGGCACCTGACAGTGTGACAGACAGTTTGCCGCGGCATATCGCCATCATTATGGATGGCAATGGGCGCTGGGCGCGAGCACGCCTGCTGCCACGCTACGTGGGTCATCGTGAAGGGGTCAAGTCGGTTCGCCGCGCGGTTGAAGCCTGCATCGACAGGCACATAGAGGTGCTGACACTGTTTGCGTTCAGCAGTGAAAACTGGCGACGTCCCAGTGAGGAGGTCAGCCTGATCATGGACCTGTTCGTGCAGACCCTCAAAAAGGAAGTCGCGTCGCTCAACAGAAACGGTGTGCGGGTGCGCTTCATTGGCGACCGCAGTGCCTTTTCAGAGAAACTCCGCTACCTGATTACAGAGGCAGAGCGCGAAACCCGTGATAATTCCCGGCTGCAGCTGGTGATAGCCGCCAACTATGGCGGGCAGTGGGACATTAGCCAGGCCGTCAGGACGATTGCCACGCGTGTGCAGGCCGGTGAACTCTCCCCGCAGGATATCAGTCCTGATGTCATTGCCGCCGAGGTGGCCCTGTCGGAATTGCCGCCGCCTGACCTGTTTATACGCACCGGCGGTGAGCGCCGCATCAGTAATTTCCTCCTCTGGCAGCTGGCGTACACGGAACTCTATTTTACCGATGTACTGTGGCCCGCCTTTAATGAAAAAGAAATGGACGCGGCGCTGCTATGGTATGCAAACCGGCAGCGCCGTTTTGGTCGCACCGGCGAACAGGTGGAGCAGCAAAAAGGTGCTTAAACTGCGCGTTATCTCCGCGCTGATTATGGCGCCGCTGGTCATCTATGGCGTGCTGTTTCTGGATAACCCGGTATTCTCAATGATTCTGGGTGTTGTCCTGCTGGCAGGCGCCTGGGAATGGAGCCATCTGATACCGTTAAGGACAATCGCTGCACGGCTTGTTTACACCTGCGTGCTCGGCGCACTGATGTGGTTGCTGTGGCGCTCGGGACTTGAGCCATTGATCAAACCGCTATTGCTGCTCGCATTGGTGTGGTGGCTGTGTGCGCTCCTGTGGTTGTCGCAACCCAAACTGCTTGCACAGGCGTCGTTGCTGAACAGCAGTCTGAAGATGCTGGCCGGCGCACTGGTGCTTTTGCCGGCATGGGCGGCGCTGAGCAGCTTGCATGCAAGCGGCGAGCGCGGACCGACATTAACACTGATGCTGCTGATGCTGGTATGGCTGGCAGATATCGGTGCGTATTTTGCCGGCCGTCAATGGGGACACAGGAAACTGGCCCCTGCGGTCAGTCCGGGTAAAACCTGGGAGGGTGTTTACGGCGGTTTGTTCTCAAGCCTGTTATTTGCCGCAATTGCCGGCTGGTTTTTCAGTCGTGCGCTCGACTGGACGCTGGCATTCATGGTGGTGGCGGCGGTGACGGTCATGTTTTCAGTGGCCGGTGACCTGCTGGAAAGTCTGATGAAACGCCAGAGTGGCATCAAGGACAGTGGCCACATCATTCCCGGCCATGGTGGTATCTTTGATCGCATCGACAGCCTGGTGGCAGCGGCGCCGATGTTTCTGATCGGTTTTCTGTGGCTGGCCTTGTGATGTTATATACGCCCAGCCTGCAAGGTTGCAGAACATGAGTACAGTTCATCCTGTGGGTGTCACGCTGCTCGGCTCGACCGGTTCCATTGGTGACAGCACCCTTGACGTCATTGCGCGTCACCCGGAGCGCTTTCGGGTCATTGCCCTTACGGCACATTCCCGCGTGGAGAAACTGGCGCAACAATGTATGCGCTTTCAGCCGCAATACGCGGTTATGTCAGATGCGGACGCGGCGACACGGCTGCGACAGGCGTTAGCAACATCCGCACCGGACGTGCAGGTACTGTCCGGGCCGGATGGCCTGGTCGAGGTTGCCGGCATGGACAGCGTCGATTTCGTCATGGCGGGCATCGTCGGTGCGGCCGGTTTGCTGCCATCGCTGGCAGCCGCACGTGCCGGCAAGAGGGTATTGCTGGCCAACAAGGAAGCGCTGGTGATGTCCGGCAGCCTGTTTATGCAGGCGGTGCAGGAGCACGGCGCCACGCTGCTACCCGTCGACAGTGAGCACAATGCCATCCTGCAATGTCTGCCGGATGACTACAGTCCGGGTACGCCGCCCCGGGGCGTGCGCAGAATCATGCTGACGGCCTCGGGCGGCCCGTTCCGGAACCTGCCCGTGAGCAAGCTCGCCGGCGTTACCCCTGAGCAGGCCTGCGCGCACCCCAACTGGGTAATGGGGCGGAAAATCTCAGTGGATTCGGCGACCATGATGAACAAGGGCCTCGAGGTGATCGAGGCCGGCTGGCTATTCGGTTTGCCAATGGGGCAGATCGAGGTGCTGCTGCATCCACAGTCGATCATCCACTCGCTGGTGGAATACGATGACGGTTCGATGCTGGCGCAAATGGGTAATCCTGACATGCGCATTCCAATCAGTCATGCGCTGGGATGGCCGCAGCGTATTGACTCAGGTGCTGATCAACTGGACCTGCTGGCTGTGGGCAAGCTGCAATTCGAGGCCGCGGACAGTGCCCGCTATCCCTGCCTGGCGCTGGCGACGGCCGCCTGGCAGACCGGCGGCACGGCAGCGGCCATACTGAACGCCGCCAATGAAGTGGCCGTGCAGGCATTTCTGGAGAAGCGCATTGCCTTTACCGCGATACACACAGTGATCAGCGAGACACTGGAGCAGTGTGCGGTGCATGGCGTGGATTCACTGGATATTATCCTCGCCGACGATGCCGCCGCGCGCGCGGCGGCCAATGAATGTATCGGCTCGGGGCGGGCGGTGAGCGCATGATGGGCGGTTTTTTCTTTTCCCTGGTTTCGTTTATTGTCGCCATCGGCCTGCTGGTGACGGTGCACGAGTATGGCCACTTCTGGGTCGCACGCCGTCTCGGCGTCAAGGTGCTGCGTTTTTCTGTCGGTTTTGGCAAACCGGTATGGCTGCGCCGTTTTGGCAAGGATGCGACGGAACTGGTGGTCGCCGCCATCCCGCTGGGCGGTTACGTGAAGATGCTGGATGAACGTGAAGGCGAGGTTGCCGCGGAGGAACTGGACCGCGCATTCAACCGCCAGCCGGTATCGACCCGTATCGCCGTGGTCGTCGCCGGCCCGGCCGCCAATTTCCTGTTCGCAATGCTTGCCTACTGGGTCATGTTTGTTTCCGGTGTGCCGGGATTGAAACCGGTTGTCGGCGATGTGCTGCCTGATTCTTTTGCAGCAGCGGCCGGTATCCGCGCCGGTGATGAAATCCGCTTCATAGAAAACCAGCCAACACCGACCTGGGAAGCAACCATCATGGCGTTGCTGAACGCCAATCTCGATGAAAAGGAAATTGTCAACCTGAGGGTACTGGATTCCGCGGGTAATGAGCGTTACCTGCAGGCGTATTTTGAAGTGCCTGATGCCCTGCTGAAAAAAGGCGGGGTACTCGAAAATTTCGGCCTCACTCCCTGGCAGCCGCCGGCGCTGGTCGAACGACTGGTTGCCGGGGGTGCCGGCGAACGTGCCGGAATGCTGCCAGGTGATGAAGTGGTCTTTGCCGACGACACCCCCATCAGCAACTGGGAACAGTGGGTTGAGTATGTCCGTGAGCGTCCGGGCGAGCCTATTGCCATGCGGGTGATGCGCAATGGCGAGCCTGTGGAACTGACCGTCACGCCGGATCGCGAGTCGGAAAAGGGCAGAATCATCGGTCGAATCGGAGCCTACGTACAGCTTCCGGGTGAAGAAGAGCGTGCTACAATGCGCGTCGTTGTGCGCTATGGCCTGCTGGAGGCTGTTCCGGAGGCACTCTACAAAACCTGGGAAGTGACGACGCTGACACTGCGCACCCTCTGGAAAATGGTGAGCGGCAGGGCCTCGGTAGAAAATCTGAGTGGCCCTATCAGTATTGCCCGGTATGCCGGTCAGTCCGCGGCGGTTGGTCTGACAACGTTTCTTGGCTTTCTGGGCATCGTCAGTGTCAGTCTCGGGGTGTTGAACCTGTTGCCGGTTCCGATACTGGATGGCGGACATTTGCTGTTTTATCTGCTCGAAGTGGTGAAGGGAAGTCCGATGTCCGAAACGGCACAGCTTGTAGGCCAGAAGATAGGTATCGCCCTGCTGCTGATGTTGATGTCGCTCGCGTTTTACAACGATCTCGTCCGCTTGTTCGAATGAAGCTGTCAATGAACCTGCATGTGAAACAATTCGCCCGTCTCTGCCAGGTGTTGCTGGTGTGCTGTCTCAGCGCAACGGCGCATGCATTTGAACCGTTCCAGGTGGAGGATATTCGCGTCGAGGGACTGCAACGCATATCGGCGGGCACCGTGTTCAACTATCTGCCGGTCAAGATCGGGCAGACCATCGATACCAGTGACAGCATTGCGGCGGTCAAGGCACTCTTCAAAACCGGTTTTTTCAACGACGTTTACCTGGAGCGGGACGGTGGTGTGCTGCTGGTCTATGTCAAAGAGCGCGCGGCAATCAGCAGTATCGAGATTGAAGGTAACAAGGACCTTGGTACCGAGGAATTGCTGGAGGGCCTGAAGCAGATCGGTCTGGCGGAGGGGCGGGTCTTTGACCGTTCATTGCTTGAAAAGGTTGAACAGGAACTCAGTCGGCAGTATTTCAGTCGTGGCAAGTATGCGGTCAAGATCGATACTACTGTAACGCCGCTGGACCGAAACAGGGTCGGTATCCTGATCGACATTTCCGAAGGTCGTGTGGCACGCATCAAGCAGATCAGCCTGATTGGCAACCATACCTTCAGCGACAAGGAGCTGCTGAAGGAATTTTCCCTGACGACACCGACCATCTTTTCTACCTTTACCAAGAGTGACCAGTATTCCAAGCAGGGATTGTCGGCGGACCTTGAGATTTTACGCACCTACTATCTTGATCGTGGCTACCTGAAGTTCTTTATAAATTCAACACAGGTCTCGATTACCCCGGACAAACAGGATATATACATCACCATCAACCTGACGGAAGGTGAGCAGTACAGGATCAGTAAAGTCACACTCTCCGGTGATCTGGTGGTGCCTGCGGAAGAGTTATTCCCGTTGATCAGGATCAATCCTGGTGATGTGTTCTCGCGTAAAAAGGTGACCGGGGCGGTCGATGAAATCAGTTCGCTGCTGGGTAATCAGGGCTATGCCTTCGCCAATGTCAATACATCGCCGGAACTGGATGATGAGAATAACGAGGTTGAGCTGGGTTTCTTCGTCGACCCGGGTGATCGCGTGTATGTGCGTCGCATCAATCTGTCAGGAAATATCGGTACCCGTGACGAGGTGCTGCGGCGTGAAATGCGGCAACTGGAAGGTGGCTGGTACTCGGCTGAACAGGTTGAGCGTTCCCGTACCCGACTGGACCGGCTTGGATATTTTGAAAACGTCAATGTGGAAACACCCCCGGTCCCGGGTACCACCGATCAACTGGATGTTAACTACTCGGTGACAGAGCGTTCTTCCGGCAGTATTACGGCCGGTCTGGGTTATTCGCAGACGTCAGGGATACTGTTTAACGCCAGTGTCAGCCAGCAGAACTTCCTCGGTTCCGGCAAGCAGGTAAGTTTTGCCTTCGATAACAGCAAGATCAACACACTTTATCGTTTTTCCTATGTCAATCCGTACTGGACGATTGATGGCGTCAGCCGCGGCTTCGGTGCCTTTTACCGGAAAACGGATGCGTCAGAGGCCAACCTGTCGGATTACACCACGGACACCCGCGGTGCCGATATCAATTTCGGTATCCCGATCAATGAGTACGACACTGTGCGTTTCAGCGTCGGCTACCAGGGACTGGACCTGAAAGAAACCGCCACCTCACCGCTGGAAGTCACCGACTTCATTGACAAGCACGGTGACAGCTTTGATGACATTGTATTGATCGGCAGCTGGAGCCATGATTCGCGCAACAAGATTCTGTTCACCGATACCGGCGGCTTGCAGACTTTCTCCTTTGAAACGACTACACCCGGCTCCGGTTTGCAGTATTACAAGCTGAACTACGTACAGCAGCGATTTTTGCCGCTAACTCGCGATCTGACACTGGGGCTGAAAGTCAATCTTGGCTATGGTGACGGTTTTGGCGACTTCGATAATCTGCCGTTCTTCGAGAACTACTTCGCCGGCGGTGTGCGTTCCGTACGTGGTTTCGAGGATAATACCCTGGGTCCCAGGGATTCCAGCGGTGATCCCATCGGTGGCTCCGTGCTGACGGTATTCAACGCAGAAGTGAGTTTTCCAGTGCCCTTTGTGGAGTCCAGCGAGGGTATCCGCCTGAGCGCCTTCTTTGACGCGGGTAACGTGTTCGGCGACTATAACACCTTTGATGCCAGTGGTCTGAAGTACAGTGTCGGCGTTGCAGGCTTGTGGTTGTCACCGCTGGGTCCGATATCTGTAAGTCTGGGTTATCCGCTGAATGCAGATAAAGACGATGATGTGCAGAACTTCCAGTTTACCGTAGGAACATTTTTCTGATTGTTGTAATAACTTGTGGAGAAGAGACCATGAAAAGAATTAGCTCGACGATCCTTTATAGTGTGTTGCTGACAGTGCTGTCGATTTACTCGGGAACATCGCTCGCGGAGATGAAGATCGGTTTCGTCGATACCGTCAAGCTGATGGAGGCCGCACCACAGGCCAAATCAGCCCAGAGCAAGATAGAATCCGAATTCACACCCAGGGAAAAGGAACTGGTTGCATTGCAGCGCGAGATCAAGACCAAGGAAGACAAGCTGGAACGCGACGGTACGGTCATGAGTGAGTCAGAACGCAGTAAAATCGAGCGCGATATCCTTGCAAAGCGCCGCGACCTGAAGCGTTCCCAGGACGAGTTTCGTGATGACCTGAATATTCGCCGCAACGAGGTGCTCGCGAAGTTGCAAAAGGATATGTACGAGGCCGTTGTTACCCTCGGTAAGGAACAGAAATTCGATCTTATTCTTACCCAGGGTGTTGTGTTTTCCAGTGACAGGGTGGATATCACCGACAGTGTGCTGAAAAAGCTTACCGGCAAGTAAATTCCTCACCTTGACGGCCTGCTGACAAGGCAATATCCGGATGGCGCAGACACTGGGTAAGCTGGCTGAAGCAGCCGGCGGGGAACTGCAGAATGCGGATCCGGACTGCGAGATCTGCGGCGTTGCCACCTTGCAGCATGCCGGCAAGGGTGAGATCAGTTTCCTGGCAAATGCAGCATACCGGAAATACCTGAAAGGCACCCGTGCATCGGCAGTGATCATGTCGCCCGAAGATGCGGCCGCCTATCCGGCGGCTGCAATCGTTTCCTCCAACCCCTATTCGAGCTACGCGCGTGTGGCTACCCTGATTTATCCGCCTGCGCCGGCCAGGCAGGGGGTACACGCCAGTGCCATTCTTGATGCAGACTGTCGTGTCGATGCCAGCGCCTGGGTGGGTCCGCACTGTATTATTGAAAAAGGGGCGGTGATTCATGCCGGCGTGCAACTGGCGGGCGGCTGTTTTATCGGTGCTGACAGTGTCATCGGTGCTGACAGCAGACTGTCTGCCAATGTGGTGATATGTCATGCAGTCATTATCGGTGAACGCGCCAGGATTGCTGCGGGTGCGGTCATCGGCAGTGATGGCTTCGGGCTGGCAAATGAAGCAGGGCAGTGGCTGAACGTGCCGCAGCTCGGCAGTGTCAGGATTGGTAATGACGTTGATGTCGGCGCAAATACGACCATTGATCGCGGCGCACTGGATGATACCGTGCTCGAGGACGGTGTCAGGCTCGATAATCAGATACAGGTCGCGCATAATGTCCACATTGGCGCGCATACGGCTATTGCAGGCTGTGTTGGCATCTCCGGCAGTGCCAGAATAGGAAAACACTGCATGATCGGCGGGGGTTCGGGCATTGTCGGGCATCTTGAGATTGCCGATCATGTCATCATTACCGGCATGACGATGGTGACGAAATCGATCACCAAACCGGGTGTTTATTCTTCAGGCGTTCCGGCACAGGAGAATGATGCCTGGAACAGGAACTATGCACGCTTCAGGCAGCTGGACAGGCTTGCACGCAAGGTTCACTCCATGGAAAGAAAGTTAACGACTGAAAAACGGCAGGGAAACAAGTAGTAACCTTTCGCCGGGCGCTTGCCGCCCCGCAGCGACCATCACGGAAAAACGAACGAACATGGATATCCAACAAATAATGCAGCACCTGCCACATCGTTACCCTTTTTTGCTGATCGACAGGGTCACGGAATTCAAGGCAGGCGAATCGCTGGTGGGTTACAAGAATGTGACCTATAACGAACCGTTCTTTCTGGGACATTTTCCGCAGCGCCCTGTCATGCCGGGGGTGTTGATACTGGAAGCGATGGCACAGGCTACCGGACTGCTGGCTTTCCGGACAGTCGAGCGAGGGGCGAAACGCGAGAGTCTGTACTTCCTGGTTGGCATCGACAAGGCGCGCTTCAAGAAGCCGGTTGAACCGGGTGATCAACTGATTCTCCGCGCCCAATTATTGCGCGCCAGGCGCGGCATCTGGGTATTTGCCTGCGAAGCCAGTGTCGATGGCAAGGTGGTGGCAACGGCCGAGATTATGTGCACAGAACAGGATATGAACACTTGATAGATCCAACTGCGGTCATCGACCCGACAGCAGAAATTGCCGGGGATGTCACTATCGGACCCTATTCCGTGATCGGGGCAAACGTTGCGATCGATGCCGGGACACGCATCGGTCCGCATGTGGTCATCAAGGGGCATACCCGCATTGGCCGCGACAATACGATTTACCAGTTTACATCCATCGGTGAGGATCCCCAGGACAAGAAATACAATGGTGAGCCGACCCTTCTGGAAATCGGGGATCGCAATACGATTCGTGAATTTGTCACCATTAATCGTGGCACTGTGCAGGATGAAGGTGTTACACGCCTGGGTGATGACAACTGGATCATGGCCTATGTGCACATTGCCCATGACTGCCAGGTCGGCAACCAGACAATCTTCGCCAACAATGCATCGCTCGCAGGGCATGTCACTGTGGGTGATTATGTCATTCTCGGTGGCTTCACCCTGGTCTATCAGTTCTGTTCACTGGGGCCGCATTCACTGACGGCCTATGGTTCGGGTATCAGCCTGGATGTCCCACCCTATGTGACAGTTGGTGGCAGCCCGGCACGGCCGCATGGACTCAATATGGAAGGCTTGCGCCGTCGCGGCTTTCCGGAAGCGGTGCGCAAGGTGCTGAAGCAGGCCTACAAGACGCTCTATCGCGAGAACCGTTCCCTGCAGGATGCAATTGCTGAACTGAAAGGCAGGGTGGATGAGTGTGCCGAACTAGAGGTGCTGGTTTCTTTTCTTGAGACTCGCTCGCGCGGCATCGTCCGCTAGTCACGGCGCTGAGCTTTTCCAGAATGTCCGTGCGATCTCATCCGCTGCGTGTCGGTATTGTTGCCGGCGAGGCATCCGGCGACAATCTCGCGGCCGGTCTTGTAAGCGCCATTCGTGACCGGTTTCCGGACACCGTGTTTGAAGGCGTTGCCGGACCACGGATGAAAGATGCGGGCTGTCACAGCCTGTTTTCGATGCAGGAGCTGGCGGTCATGGGACTGGTCGAGGTGGTGAAACACCTGCCACGGCTGCTGTCCATACGCCGGCAGCTGCGGCGCCATTTTCTGGACAATCCGCCCGATATTTTCATTGGTGTTGACGCGCCGGATTTTAATCTCGGACTTGAATATGATTTAAAGCGCGCGGGAATCAAGACCCTGCATTATGTCAGCCCGTCCGTCTGGGCCTGGCGTAAATACCGAATGCGCAAGATCGCCGCGAGTGTCGATTGCATGCTGACGCTGTTTCCCTTCGAGCAGCGTTTCTATGCACAGCAGCAGGTGTCGGCGCGCTGTGTCGGGCACCCAATGGCAGACCTGATTGCGGATGATGTGGACAGGGAGCAGGCACGGCGGCAAATAGCACTGGAGCATAACGGGCCGGTGATTGCATTGCTGCCCGGCAGCCGTGTCGGAGAAATAAAACGCATGGCGGCCGACTTTCTGAATGCCGCGGCCTGGTGCTACCAGCGTCGCGATGACCTGCATTTTGTGGTGCCGCTGGCCAGTTATGAGTGTCGACAGGCCTTTGACGAAGTGCTGTCGACGATCCCCATGCGCCTGCCTGTTACGCTGCTCAGCGGGCAGGGGCTGGAAGCCATGGCCGCGGCAAATGCCGTGATGCTGGCATCGGGTACCGCGACACTCGAGTGCATGCTGCTGAAGCGGCCCATGGTGGTGGCTTACCGGCTGTCACCCGTAACGTACCGGATTGCCAGGATGCTGGTAAGGTCCCGCTATTTTTCACTGCCTAACCTGCTGGCAGACCGGCCGCTGGTGAAGGAGCTGATTCAGGATGAGGTTACGCCGGAAGCCCTCGGCAGTGAGGCGCTGGCATTGATCGAGGACCCGCAACGTGCTCAGGCGCTGGCCGTCATCTTTTCCAGGATACACGATGATCTGCGACGGGATGCAAACCGGGTCGCTGCTGCCACGGTGCTGGAGCTGGCAGGCGTACGCGAATGATAGACCGGCAGGTACGCATGGATGATGAGCTGCTGATTCCGGTGGGTCGCGTGGCCGGTGTCGATGAGGCGGGCAGGGGGCCATTGGCCGGACCGGTGGTCGCGGCTGCCGTCATACTGGACGCGAACAACCCGATTGCCGGGCTGGATGATTCAAAGCGTCTGTCTGCGTCGCGTCGTGAACGGCTGTTTGATGAAATACAGCAAAAGGCCCTGGCGTGGTCCGTGGCGTATGCCTCGGTCGAGGAAATCGACAACATCAACATCCTGCAGGCAACCATGCTGGCGATGCAGCGCGCAGTCGACGCACTGCAGCCCGCGGCTGAACATGCGCTGATTGACGGCAACCGCTGTCCGCAACTTTCCTGCCCGGCGCGGGCAATCATCAAGGGCGACAGCCGGGTTGCGGCGATCAGCGCGGCATCGATCATGGCCAAGGTAACGCGTGACCGGGAAATGCAGTTGCTCGATGTGATGTACCCGGGTTACGGACTGGCACAGCATAAAGGTTACCCGAGCAAGGCGCATATCGAGGCGCTGCAGCTGCTGGGTGCGTCACCGGTGCACCGGCGCTCCTATGCGCCGGTCAGAAAGATACTGCAAGGGTCAGGTTAACTCAGGCGTAGACCGGAACTGTTTCCAGTTCACTGTCATAGTAGGTCACCCGGTCGCGGCCGCTTTGCTTGCTCTTGTAGAGTGCGATATCCGCTTTCTCGAGTACGTCCTTTGGATCCTCGACGCTTTCCGGGAAGCTGGCAATGCCGACACTGACCGTGGTCGAGATACGATTACCCTTCATGTCAAACGAGGTGTTGTGGATGGCAGCGCGGATACGCTCTGCCGCCATGTGTGCATGTTCCGTGCTGGTATGTGTCATCAGTATCACAAACTCATCACCGCCATAACGTGCCAGTATGTCCGTGCTCCTGACACTCTCACTGATCGAGTGCCCGATTGTTTTTATCAAGCGGCTTCCGGCTGTATGCCCATATCGATCGTTGACCGATTTGAGACCATCGACATCAACCATGATGACGGTGAAGGGTTGCGCATAGCGCATAACCCGGGCAATTTCATTCTCCAGGATAGAATTGAAAGCCCGCATATTGAGCAGACCGGTGAGGTCGTCCGTTTTTGATAACAGGGTGATGCGCTGTTTTGCGTGCAGAATGTCTGAAGCCAGCATGGAGGTGACATAGGCGACCAGCAGGAAAGGCGAGAACTTTGCCATTAGCATGGTAAATGTTTCGGCAACAAACAGGCCCGTTGAATAAGACTGGTAACCCAGGTACAGGTAGCAGCAGGCGATCAGCATGACCTCGAGTAAGGTCATGACTTTTCCGAGGGTAATGGCACAGGCAATGATGACCAGCAGGTAGAGATTCAACAACGGGCTTTCCACCATTCCGGTGAACGATAACACGATACTGATGAAGGTAATCATGGCCCAGGTTTCAATGGCCAGTTTCAGACGGGTTTCGCGTGACTGGAAATTCATGTATCGAAACAGCAGCACGAAGCCGGAGTAGCTGACCATGGTAACGACCAGCCCATCGCTGTCGGTAATCGGGCGGGTGGGGATATAAAAGTAGAGGATGACGAGGATCAGTAACAGCCACTGCAGTTCGGCCATGCTGCGCGAGAAGCCTTTCAATTCTTCCTTGTCAAAAAGGGTACTGTTCTTGTTGCTGGCAACCTGCAAGATGTTTCATCCTGGGAATTTGGCGTGAGATAGTCGTTATATCGTCACCAGGACCCTGTAATTTAACCGGCTGTGCAGGCAGTATTCACTGTCAGCCAGGCCATGCCGGGGCAGGTGACGCTGATTGCGAAACCCCGGTATCGGGCAGGTGTGCCCGTGCACAGCAGGCGGGATGAATGAAAATATAAATAATAGTAAAAACATTTAGATAAACAGGTTTTATAATATAATTGTGAGGAGTGAGCTGCGGCTTGTATCCAGCCTGATAAACCCGGAAACTTTTTCTATGCAACCAGCCTTTGTACATCTGCGTGTCCATACTGAATATTCACTGGTGAATGGCACCGTGCGGGTCAAACCGCTGGTCAAGTGTGTCGCCGAAGCCGGCATGCCGGCCGTGGCTGTCACTGACCAGTGCAACCTGTTTTCCATGGTGAAGTTTTATCGTGCTGCCATGGCGGCGGGCGTCAAGCCCATCGTGGGTGTCGACCTCTGGGTGGCTGATAACAGCAGTGGCGCGTCGCCGACCCGCCTGGTGCTGTTGTGTAAATCGCGTGCCGGCTATCTCAATCTGACACGCCTGGTTTCGCGCACCTACACGGAAGGGCAGCATCGCGGCGTACCGGTGCTGGAGCTTGACTGGCTGGAGGGGCATTCTTCAGGACTGATCGCGCTGTCGGGGGGCACTGCCGGTGATATTGGTCAGGCGCTGCTCGCTAACAAGACTGCGCTGGCGAGTGATTTACTGCAGCGCTGGCAGCGATTGTTTCCCGACAGCTTCTATCTTGAGTTGCAACGCACGGGGCGCGCGGGAGATGAGAACTACCTGCACAAGGTTATTGACCTTGCAGCCACTGCCAGGGTGCCGGTGGTTGCCACGAATGATGTGCACTTTCTCAAAGCCTCCGACTTTGACGCCCATGAAGCGCGTGTCTGTATCAATGAAGGCCGCACGCTGGATGATCCACGCCGCTCCAGGGAGTTTACCAACCAGCAATACTTGCGCACCCCGGAAGAAATGCAGGCGCTGTTTCATGATATACCGGAGGCTCTGGAAAATAGCATTGAGATTGCGCGCCGCTGCAATATTGAACTGGAACTGGGTAACAACTACCTGCCCGATTTTCCGGTCCCTGAGGGCATGGACATGGCCGGCTATTTCAAGAAGCTGGCCCACGAAGGGCTGGAACAGCGCTTTGAGCAGATCTTTGCTGCCGATACAGCAGCGCTTGAGCGCGAGCGTGAAAAATACACACAACGCCTCGACCACGAGATCAACGTTATACTGGAGATGGGTTTTCCCGGCTACTTTCTGATTGTTGCTGATTTTATCCGCTGGGCGAAGGCGAACGGCATTCCGGTGGGTCCGGGTCGTGGTTCCGGTGCGGGTTCGCTGGTTGCCTACGCCTTGACCATTACCGACCTCGACCCGATTCGCTATGACCTGCTGTTTGAGCGATTTCTCAATCCGGAACGCGTCTCCATGCCGGACTTTGATGTTGACTTCTGCATGGAAGGCCGTGACCGTGTCATTGATTACGTCGCCGAACACTACGGACGTGACCGGGTATCGCAGATCATCACCTACGGCTCGATGGCTGCCAAGGCCGTGGTACGGGATGTGGGTCGCGTACTCGGACATCCTTACGGTTTTGTCGACCGCATCGCCAAGCTGATCCCGTTTGAAATCGGCATGACGCTGGACAAGGCGCTGCAACAGGAGCCGGCATTCAGCGATCTGTATGACGGTGACGAGGATGTGCGCACCGTTATTGATCTTGCACGCTCACTGGAGGGTCTGGCGCGCAATGCCGGCAAGCATGCCGGTGGCGTGGTGATTGCACCCTCGCAGCTGACTGACTTCACGCCGTTGTACTGCGAGCAGGGTGGCGGTGCACTGGTCAGCCAGTTCGACAAGGATGATGTCGAGGCCGTCGGGCTGGTCAAGTTCGACTTTCTCGGTTTGCGTACGTTGACCATCATTGACTGGGCACTGAAGACAATCAATGCCGGTGTCGCGCCGGACAGCGACGCGTACGTCGATATCGACGCGATACCTCTGGATGACAGGTCCGCGTTCGAGTTACTGAAGGCGTCCTCGACCACGGCCGTGTTCCAGCTGGAATCAAGCGGCATGAAAGACCTGATACGCCGTTTGCAACCGGATACCTTTGAAGACATCGTCGCACTGGTGGCCTTGTTCCGCCCCGGCCCGTTGCAATCCGGCATGGTCGATGATTTTATTGCGCGCAAACACGGTGCGCAGATCAAGTACCCGCACCCTGACCTGGAACCCATTCTCAAGCCTACCTACGGCATCATCCTCTACCAGGAACAGGTGATGCAGATTGCGCAGGTGCTGGCCGGCTACACGCTTGGCGGCGCTGACATGTTGCGGCGTGCGATGGGCAAGAAAAAACCGGAGGAAATGGCGAAGCAGCGTTCCATCTTTCTCGAAGGCGCCAAACAGCGCGCTGTCGATGAAAAGGTCGCCAGCGGTATTTTCGACCTGATGGAGAAGTTCGCCGGATACGGCTTCAACAAGAGTCACTCGGCGGCCTATGCACTGGTGTCCTACCAGACTGCATGGCTGAAGGCGCATTATCCGGCGGCATTCATGGCAGCGGTATTGTCCGCAGACATGGACAACACCGACAAGATCGTGCATCTGATCGCGGAATGTCGTGACATGAAATTGCAGGTCGTGCCGCCGGATGTGAATCGCTCCCTGTATTCGTTCACGGTGCTGTCAAAGACAACCGTGGTCTACGGTCTGGGGGCGATCAAGGGGGTTGGCCAGGCCGCCATAGAAGGCATGATTGAAGAGCGTAATCAGGGCGGTGAGTTCACTGACCTGTTCGATCTTTGCCAGCGTGTTGATCTGCGCAAGGTGAACCGGCGCGTATTCGATGCCCTTATCCGGGCGGGGGCGCTGGATTCGCTCGGTGAAACGCGGGCCACCCAGCTGGCAAACCTTGACCAGGCCTTGAAGCTTGCAGAACAGCACAGTCGCAACCTTGATACCGGCCAGAACGACCTGTTTGGTGAAGCGACGGCTGCCGCACCCCTGCAGGTCAGCCGGCAGGTGTTACCCGAGTGGGAGGAAGAGCAGCGTTTGCAGGGAGAGATGGACGCGCTGGGCCTGTACCTGACCGGTCATCCGATAACGCGTTACGAGACAGAACTCTCCAATATCATCAGTGGCAAGCTTGCCGAGGTGACCGCCCTGTGTGCTGTCCCGGCACCGGCCACAAACTCCGCCAGCAAGGAGTACAAGGGACGACGGGCTTCCGATGAACGTGCGGTCACCATTGCCGGTCTGGTGATGAGCATGCGCGTCATCAAGACCCAGCGAGGCGGCAAAATCGCATTCCTGACACTGGATGACCGCACGGCACGCATCGACGTGCGTGTGTTTCCCGATGTCTACGACAAGTACCAGGCGATGCTGGCGAAGAACAAGGTACTGGTGATTCAGGGTGGGCTGGGAGTGGACGATTTCAGCGGCACCTACCAGGTCACTGCGCAGAGTATCTATGACATCAACCAGGCGCGTGCCCTGTATGCACGGCGACTGGTGGTGGGGGTCGAGTCCAGCCAGGCGGGCAATGGCTTTGTTGGCAGTCTGGCCGATATCCTGCAGCCGTTTCGCGAGGGGCATTGCCCGGTGTGCATTGATTACACCGGGGGTGAGGCGCAGGCGCGTGTGACGCTGGGTGAAGAATGGACGGTGCATCCCTCCGATGAGTTAATACACCGCCTGTGCGACCTGGCGGGCAAGGACCGTGTCATGGTCGAGTATGTATGAGCAGTGGCACTTGTGGTACCTTAACCACACGTATCAATGCTGCGGATTAGCCGATGAATCTTAATTTTCTTGAATTTGAACAGCCGATTGCGGAGCTGGAAGCAAAGATCGACGAGCTTCACTATATCGGCGATGACGCCGACGTCAACATCAATGATGAAATCACCAAGCTGAAAGAGAAAAGTTGTGCCCTGACTGAAAGCATCTTTTCGAACCTGACTCCATGGCAGGTTTCCCAGCTTGCGCGCCACCCGCAGCGTCCTTATGCACTGGACTATATTATCCGTATCTTCAGCGACTTCGAGGAACTGCACGGTGACCGGCATTTTGCCGATGATCACGCGATCGTCGGGGGTGTTGCCAGGCTTGATGATGCGCCCGTCATGGTGATCGGTCAGCAAAAAGGCCGCGATACAAAGGAAAAACTGCAGCGTAATTTTGGTATGCCGCGGCCTGAAGGTTACCGCAAGGCGCTGCGCCTGATGCAAATGGCCGAGCGTTTCGGCTTGCCGGTGTTGACCTTCATCGATACACCCGGCGCCTATCCGGGTATCGGTGCGGAAGAGCGGGGTCAGAGTGAAGCGATTGCCAAAAATCTGCAGGTGATGTCGCGCCTGCAAGTACCGATTATCTGTACCGTGATTGGCGAAGGGGGTTCCGGTGGCGCGCTCGCGATTGGCGTCGGTGACCAGACCATGATGTTGCAGTACAGTACCTACTCGGTGATCTCTCCTGAAGGCTGTGCCTCGATACTCTGGAAGAGTGCCGACAAGGCGTCAGAGGCGGCCGAGGCGCTTGGTATTACCTCGGGGCGTCTGTATGAACTGGGGCTGGTTGACCAGGTTATTCCGGAACCATTGGGCGGTGCGCACCGTGATGTCGACGCCATGGCCGGGAACATCAAGCAGTCGCTGATCAAGACCCTTGCTTCGCTGAAAAACAAGGCAACGGATGAACTTGTCGAGGCACGTTACAAGCGCCTCATGTCCTACGGGAAGTTTACCGATCGCTAGATTAATGGCCACGGAATCCACGGAAGAACACAGAATTTCTACTTCCAGGGTATTTATTTTTCCGTGTCTTTCCGTGGGTTTCGTGGCTATTATTTAAATTGGCACTCAGCTTGATTGATTCAGATGATCGGGGTCGGTACCGGTTCCCCGAACAATGATGAAGTTTTCACCCGATCATCTCCTGCAGCAACTGCGCCGGCACGATGTTCCCCCCGCTTATCAGGTTGCCTTCAGTGGCGGGCTGGACTCGCTGGTATTGTTGCATGCGCTGTGTGCGTTGCGTGATCAGTTTGATGCCACTGTGGGTGCCGTGCATGTTCATCACGGACTGCATGCGGATGCCGGCGAGTGGGATGCGCACTGCCAGCAAGTCTGCAACGACCTCGGTGTGGCCTACACCCTGTTGCGCGTTGATGGACGGCCGCCGCGCGGTGAAAGTCCCGAGGCCGCTGCACGCGACGCACGCTACCGGGTACTCGCCGGGTGGCTGCCGTCGCGGCATTACCTGCTCACCGCCCAGCACCAGGATGACCAGGCGGAAACCCTGTTACTGCAGTTGCTGCGCGGCAGCGGTGTCAGCGGGCTGGCTGCCATGCCGGCCATGACCGGGCTGGGCGCCGGACAACACCTGCGACCGCTGCTGGATGTGACGCGCATGGCGCTGCATCAATACGCAAGCGCGCATGCCCTGTGCTGGATAGAAGACCCCAGCAACCTGAGTAGCGTGTACGATCGCAATTACCTGCGCCACCAGGTATTGCCGCTGCTGCGCAATCGCTGGCCGGCGGTATCCTCGAGTCTGTCACGCAGTGCAGCACATTGTGCCGAGGCCAGCGCGCTTATCAGGCAGCTTGCCGAGACTGACCTGCAGGGCGCTGCAGGTGAGCATGCCGACACGCTCTCGGTCGCCGGGCTTGTGGCCTTGCCACGCGACCGGCAGCGCAATGTGCTGCGTGCCTGGCTGAAACACTTTAGCGGCGGCACGCCCTCAACCGCGGTGCTGGCACGCATCGTCAATGATGTCCTTTATAGCCGCGCCGATGCCGGTCCCGCGGTGCGCTGGGACCGCTACGAGGTGCGTCGTTACCGCGATGAGGTGTTTTGTTTGCCGCAAACCGCCAGCCGGAAGACGCCACAGGCACTGCACTGGTCACTGTCCGCACCCTTGACCCTGCCGGGAGCAGGCGGTGTGCTGAGTGCCCTGCCGGTGTCCGGTGCGGGGCTGCGGCGTGCCGATGCCAGTGCCAGCGGCGTGCGCGTCAGCTGGCGCATGGGGGGTGAGGTCTGTATTCCGGCCGGCCGCAAGCATCACCACAGCCTGAAGAAATTGTTCCAGGAGCAGGGAATTCCCCCCTGGGAACGGCAGCGAATACCGTTGATCTATATCGAGGAAAAACTCGCCATGATCCCGGGATTGTGGGTGTGTGAGCCCTTTCAGGCGGGCCCTGGCGAACCCGGAGTATTGATCACCTGGGACAGCGCCGGCGGATCTTCAGGTTGAAGGCTTGCCAGGTGTCTGTTCCCAATCGGGTCATTGAGGTGGTCGCGCCAATCTGGTAACGTTTACGCCCGTCTTGCGGCAATTGTGTCGCACCCGAATTCCAGGCCTCAAATGACCCGATTTATCTTCGTCACCGGCGGTGTTGTGTCTTCCCTGGGGAAGGGTATTGCATCCGCTTCGCTGGCCACCTTGCTCGAAACACGTGGCCTCAAGGTGACCCTGCTAAAGCTCGATCCCTACATCAATGTCGATCCCGGCACCATGAGCCCGTTCCAGCATGGTGAGGTTTTTGTCACCAATGACGGTGCGGAAACAGACCTCGACCTGGGACATTACGAGCGTTTCGTCCGCACCACCATGACGAAAGACAATAATTTTACCACCGGCCAGATCTACGAGAATGTTATCCGCAAGGAACGCCGTGGTGACTACCTCGGTGCCACGGTGCAGGTTATCCCCCATATCACTGATGAAATCATCCACAGCATCTACAAGGGTGCCGACGATGCGGATATCGCCATGGTGGAGATCGGCGGCACGGTGGGTGATATCGAGTCACTGCCGTTCCTGGAGGCGATACGTCAAATGGGCGTGGAGCTGGGTCATGAACGTGCCCTGTTCATGCACCTGACACTGGTGCCGTATATCGCGGCTTCCGGTGAGATCAAGACCAAGCCCACGCAACACTCGGTGAAGGAATTACGTTCCATCGGTATTCAGCCCGACATTCTGTTGTGCCGGGCTGACCGGCCGCTGCCACCCGGGGAGCGCCGCAAGGTTGCGCTGTTTACCAATGTTGAGGAACGTGCGGTGATATCAGCCGTAGACGTCGACAGTATTTACGAAATCCCGCTGTTGTTGCATGAGCAGCAACTCGACAACATCGTCGTCGAGAAAATGCATATCGATGCCGGGCCGGCTGACCTCAGCGAATGGCAGCAGGTGGTGCGCGATACCGGTCGTCGTGAAGGCGAGGTCACGATTGCGATGGTCGGCAAGTATGTTGATCTGACCGAATCCTACAAGTCACTCTCGGAAGCCCTGATACATGCAGGGATCCATACACTGACCAACGTCAATATCAAGTACGTCGATTCAGAAAAGATCGAACAGCACGGTAACGGTGTGCTGGAAGGTTCGGATGCCATCCTGGTGCCCGGCGGCTTTGGTGAACGTGGCATTGAAGGCAAGATCGAGGCGGTGCGCTACGCCCGTGAGAACAATATTCCCTACCTGGGTATCTGCCTGGGAATGCAGGTCGCCGTGATCGAATTCGCACGCCATGTTGCCGGCTTGAAGGGTGCGCACTCAACAGAGTTCAACCAGGGTGCCGAGCACCCGGTGATCGCGCTGATAGAGGAATGGCAGCGTGCCGATGGTGGTCACGAACGTCGCAGCGAGGATTCGGACCTCGGAGGCACCATGCGACTCGGCGGGCAGCAATGCCGCCTGACGCCCGGTAGCCTGGCACATCAGATCTATGGCAAGGACATCATTGAGGAACGCCATCGTCATCGTTATGAATTCAATAACCTCTACCGGGAACAGCTGGTGGATAATGGCCTGAACCTGTCAGGTATTTCCATTGATGGCAAGCTGGTAGAGGTGGTGGAAGTCAGCGGTCACCCGTGGTTCATTGGCTGCCAGTTTCATCCTGAATTCACCTCGACCCCCCGCGATGGTCATCCCCTGTTCAGCAGCTTCATCAAGGCCGCCCGGGCCTACCAGAGTGGTCGACTGGCGGAACAGCCTGTCGCCGCACAGGCGGATGCCTGAGCAAGTCCCGGTAACAGGAGCCGTCACCTTATGAAGCTATGCGATTTTCAGGTCGGCATCGAACATCCCCTGTTTCTGATCGCCGGTCCCTGCGTGATCGAGAGTGAACAGCTTGCCATCGACACGGCGGGTCAGTTGCAGGAAATAACCCGCGCCCTCGACATCCCGTTTATCTACAAGTCCTCGTTTGACAAGGCCAACCGCTCATCGCATACCAGTTTTCGCGGACCGGGTCTTGAAGAGGGCTTGCGTATCCTCGAGAAGGTCAAGACACAACTGGGTGTGCCGGTGCTGACCGATGTGCACGAAGATACCCCGTTGAGTGAAGTGGCCGCGGTGGTCGATGTCCTGCAAACGCCGGCGTTTCTCTGCCGGCAGACCAACTTTATCCAGAACGTCGCGCGCCAGGGCAGGCCGGTCAATATCAAGAAGGGCCAGTTCCTGTCACCGTGGGACATGAAAAATGTCACTGACAAGGCACTGGCTACAGGTAATAAGCAGATCATGGTGTGCGAACGGGGTGCCTCGTTCGGCTATAACAACCTGGTCTCCGACATGCGTTCACTGGCCGTGATGCGTAACACCGGTGTACCGGTTGTGTTCGATGCCACACACTCGGTGCAATTGCCGGGTGGGCAGGGAAGCAGCTCCGGCGGGCAGCGCGAGTTTGTCCCGGTACTGGCGCGTGCCGCGGTCGCTGCCGGTGTCGCGGGTGTCTTCATGGAAACACACCCGGACCCGTCTGTCGCACTCAGTGATGGACCGAATGCCTGGCCGTTGGGGCAGATAGAAGTGCTGCTGAAGACGCTGAAACAGATTGACGCGCTGATCAAGGCGCAGCCGCTGCCAGAAAACGAGCTCATGAAATAGCTTGTGAAGATTATCAATAATACAAAGTAACCATCTGAATAATGGAGTAATAATGTCAGAAATTTCTGAGGTAAAAGGGCGTGAAATAATCGATTCGCGTGGCAACCCAACGGTAGAAGCGGAAGTTATCCTGTCTTCGGGTACGGTTGGCCGGGCTGCCGTGCCATCCGGTGCATCGACGGGGTCGCGCGAGGCGGTGGAACTGCGTGATGGCGACAGCAAGCGTTTTGGCGGCAAGGGCGTCACCAGGGCGGTCAACAACATCAATACGGTCATCCGCGAGGCCGTGTTGGGCAGGAATGCAGCGGCGCAGGCCGAAATCGATCGTCTCATGATCAAGCTTGACGGCACTGATAACAAGGGCCGCCTCGGTGCGAATGCCCTGCTGGCGGTGTCGCTGGCCAATGCCCATGCGGTGGCTCGCGAACTCGGTGTTGGCCTGTATCAGTTACTGGGTAGCGGTTCCAGCTACCAGATGCCGGTGCCTATGATGAACATCATCAATGGTGGCGTGCATGCGGATAACAGTGTCGATCTGCAGGAGTTCATGATCCTGCCAGTCGGGGCAGACAGCCTGCGTGAAGCCGTGCGTTACGGTACCGAGGTATTTCATTCACTCGCCAGTGTATTAAAGGGCCGTGGACTGAATACCGCCGTGGGTGACGAGGGTGGTTTTGCGCCGGATCTGCCTTCGAATGAGGCCGCCATCGAGGTGATCCTCGAGGCCATCGACAAGGCAGGCTTTAGCGCCGGTAAGGATATCTACCTGGGGCTGGATGCCGCCAGTTCCGAGTTCTACCGGGATGGCCAGTACGTACTGGCCTCCGAGGGTCGCCAGTTCAGCGCGGCCGAGTTTACCGAGTACCTTGCCGGCTGGGTCGATCAGTACCCGATAATTACCATTGAAGACGGCCTCGACGAGTCTGACTGGGACGGCTGGAAACTGTTGACGCAACGTCTCGGCGACAGGGTGCAGCTGGTAGGCGATGACCTGTTTGTGACCAATACCTCGATCTTTAAACAGGGCATTGATAGCAACATAGCAAACTCGATTCTCATCAAGCCCAACCAGATCGGTACTCTGACGGAGACCCTGGATGCCATCCGTATGGCAGACGAGGCCGGTTACAGTGCCGTGGTATCGCACCGCTCGGGTGAAACCGAGGATGTCACCATTGCGGATATCGCCGTGGCCACAACCGCCACCCAGATCAAGACCGGTTCGCTGTCGCGTACCGATCGTGTTGCGAAGTACAACCAGCTCATGCGCATCGAAGATGAACTCGGCAGCGTAGCCACTTATGCCGGCCGCAATGCCTTCAGGCACCTGGCTGGCAGCTGAGTGTTGTTGGGGCGTTCGCTGCCTGCAGATGCTTTCAGGTACACCGTTCTGGCATGAAAAAACTGGTCATACTGCTGCTGCTATTGCTGGGCTACTTGCAGTACAAGCTGTGGTTCGGTGAGGGCAGCCTGCAGGATGTCTGGGAGTTGCACCAGGAAGTCGATTTCCAGCGCCAGGAAAATATCGATCTGCGTGAACGTAATGCGGCACTGGAGGCCGAGGTGCAGGACCTGCAGCAAGGTCTTGATGCCATCGAGGAACACGCCCGCGAGGACCTGGGCATGGTGAAAGAGGGCGAGACCTTTTACCAGGTGGTCGAGTAGCATGTTTCCCAGCCTTCAATATAGCCACGGAAGCACACGGAACTACACGGAAGATAAATGCCTTACAAGAAATTTTTCTCGTGTTCTTCCGTGGATTCCGTGGCCATAAGTATTTTATCTTATTCATATCGAAGCACTGCAAGCTATCCAGATGATGTGTTTGTTCGACTATGCAGACTAAAGCAAAATTCTGGGCCATCGTTCCCGCCGCCGGTGCGGGCACACGCATGGGTGCTGACATTCCGAAGCAATACCTGACGCTGGGTGACAGGACCGTACTGGAGCACACCCTGGATACACTGCTGTCCTGCCAACGACTCAGCGGCGTGGTCGTGGTGCTCTCGCAAGCTGATGAGCGCTGGACGGAGATCGCGCCGCGCTACACGCAGCTGGCGCTGGAAACGGTAGGCGGTGGTGCAGAACGTTGTCATTCCGTGTTGAATGGGCTCGACCACCTCGCGACTCACGCGACTGAACATGACTGGGTGCTGGTGCATGATGCCGCCCGGCCCTGTGTACGAGCGGAGGATATTGAACGCCTGATGAACACACTTGAAAGTGGTACCGAGGGGGGGGTGCTGGGTGTGCCGGTGGCCGACACCATGAAACGCGTGGACAAGGAATTCTGCATCTCGGACACAGTCGATCGCGATGGCCTGTGGCATGCGTATACCCCGCAAATGTTTCGTGCCGGTGCATTGCGCACGGCCCTGCAACAGGCTATCGACAACGGCCAGCCGGTAACTGATGAGGCAAATGCGATGGAACTGGCCGGTTACCGTCCCCGCATGGTGCCGGGGTCGCGTGACAATATAAAGATTACCGTGCCCTCAGACCTGCCGTTGGCAGCGTTTTACCTGCAATCGAGGTTTTCATCGTGAGAATCGGGCAAGGTGTGGATGTGCATGCCTTCCGGGACGGCGGCACCCTGGTGCTCGGTGGCGTAACGATACCCCATGATCGCAGTCTGGAGGCGCACTCGGACGGCGATGTCGTGCTGCATGCACTGTGCGACGCACTGCTGGGTGCCGCCGGTCTCGGCGACATCGGCCGGCATTTTCCGCCAGACGACGCGGCCTATGAAAACATTGATAGCCGTATCCTGCTGCGCAAGACCTGTGAACAGGTGGAGGCTGGAAACTATCAAGTAGTGAATGTCGATATCACAGTCGTTGCGCAGGCGCCGAAACTGTCTGCCTATATTGACGCCATGTGCAAAAACATCAGTGATGACCTGCAGGTCGATGCTGCTCAGGTCAACGTCAAGGCAACCACCACCGAGCACCTTGGGTTCACCGGCCGCGGTGAAGGTATCGCCGCCCTTGCCGTGGTGTTGCTCGATACCCGCTAGCGGTTCCCGATTGCCACGATGCTTGACCAGGCCATCCACGCGCTTGCCTATGCGCACGGCAAACCCACAGCCAGCGGCCAGCTCCGCCTCGCTGCCGAAGACTTCTGTGTGACAGAGATTCCCTTGCTGGAACCGGACGGCGAGGGAGAGCATGCCTGGCTATGGATACGCAAGCGCAACGAAAATACGCCACGGGTTGCAGAGCAACTGGCGAGATTTGCCGGTATCCATCCGCGACAGGTCAGCTATGCGGGTCTCAAGGACCGGCGGGCCGTCACCGAGCAGTGGTTCTCGGTACAGCTGCCGGGGCGTGATGCGCCGGACTGGGCGGCGCTGAACTCGGATACCCTGACCGTCCTGCGGCATGCCCGGCATTCGCGCAAGTTGCGGCGCGGTGCCCTGAAAGGCAACCGTTTCAGCATAACGGTGCGTGACATTGAGGCTGATGAGGCCGATCTTGAAAAAAGACTCACCCTGATCGGCGCTGAAGGGGTGCCCAATTATTTTGGCGAGCAACGCTTTGGTCGTGATGCCGGCAACCTGCACAGCGCGCAGCAACTGTTTGCCAATCCGCGGCGGCGTATGCCAAGAAACAGGCGCAGCCTGGCACTGTCAGCCGCGCGTTCATTCCTGTTTAACCAGGTACTGTCCCGGCGGGTGAATGCAGCGACCTGGAATATGCCCATAGACGGCGATGCCATGCAGCTCAGCGGCAGCCACAGTTTTTTTATCGCCGAAGCGATTGACGCTGAACTGCTGGCGCGCGTGCACAAAAAGGATATTCACCCGACCGGACCGCTGCACGGTCGTGGTGACCCCCCGGTGCAGGGCGCCTGTCGTCAACTGGAACATGCCGTGCTTGCAGTACACGTGGACTGGTGTGCCGGCCTCGAAGCCGCAGGTCTGAAACAGGACCGGCGCGCACTGCGACTCATGCTGCAGGACCTGAGCTGGCAGCGGACCGGCCCGGCAGATCTGTTGCTGCAATTCAGCTTGCCGGCCGGTGCCTACGCGACCTGTGTGCTGCGTGAACTGGTAGGCGCTGCAGTGGCGGTGGACTGACCGTGCCAGCCGGATGGTGGCTGGAAACTGGCGGTACAGTTATGTATTCTCCAGTGTCCGTCTGCCTGTGGAGTTATTGTCGTCATGAATAAACTCGTCACCCTGATAATTGCATTAGTTGTCGCTATGGCTGGCGGATGCACTTACTACCAGACGGCACCAGGCACCTATACCACCAGCAGTACCGCGTCGGTCAGTAAATTCGACCGCTCGTGGTCCGCGACCGTTGGCGCCTTTGCCGACCAGGGTGTTCGGGTCACCAGCGAGGACCGTGGCGCGGGTGTTATACAGGGCACACGCAACGGTATTCATGTCATCGGTAATGTGCAGCGACAGGCTGACGGCAGTGTGCGTGTACAACTGGATACCTCGGGTGACACGTCACAGGATCCGGGGCTGATTGATCGCATTACACAATCCTACCAGCGACGCATGGGGCGATAAATTTTCATGGCCGCGCAGTGATGTCAGCGGCCTGATCTCAGCAGTACATAGAGCGCGCCACTGCCGCCGTCACGGATTTGCGCCGAACTGAAGGCCAGTACATCGTGGTGTTGCCGTAGCCAGGAGTTGATACGGTTTTTCAGCACCGGTGCACTGTCTCCCGAACCGTATCCCTTGCCGTGAATAATACGCACGCAGCGAATATGCTGCTCGCGGCACAGGGCGATGAAGTTGACTACTGCACTGCGCGCCATGGCGGCTGTCATGCCATGCATGTCGAGCTCGGCACCGATCGCCAGCTGGCCGCGCTTCAGGCGTTGCAGTTGCCGCTGCTGCAGCCCCGGCCGGGCAAAGAACAGGGCCTCGTCCGATGTCACCTCGCCGCTATCAAAGCCATCTGAAAAACTGTCGGTCAGCAGTGCTTCATAAGCGGGGCCCTGTCGACGTGGCCGCGATGATGGTGGTTTCCCGGACGGCGAGGTCTTGTCATGGTGAATTTTCCTCACGGGTCCGACGCTGCGGCGGAACAGCTCAATGTCGTCTGTCGAGGGTTTTCCGGATTTAGCCATAATGTTTGCAGGTTCCCCGCGTAATGTTCCTTTATACTACACGGCTTGCCGTTGGTAGATAGCTGTTGTATTAAAGAGGCATTTATAAATTCACTTCCGCGGGTTGCCCCGCGGGGGCATACAATCAAGAGACATGCAGCCCGTACAGACATAATGAATATCCTGATCAGCAATGACGATGGTTACCAGGCACCGGGTATCGAGGCGCTGGCTGCTGCGCTGGAGGCCATCGCCCGCATTCATGTAGTAGCACCGGATCGCGATCGCAGTGGTGCCAGTAATTCATTAACGCTTGATAACCCGATTCGTGCCCGCCAGGGCAGTAATGGCTTTACCTATGTGGATGGGACACCGACAGATTGTGTTCACCTCGCCATTACCGGGTTGCTGGATGTGGAGCCGGACATGGTGGTTGCGGGTATCAATTCCGGCGCCAACCTCGGTGATGATGTGCTCTACTCGGGCACAGTGGCAGCCGCAATGGAGGGCCGTTTCCTGGGGTTTCCGGCGATCGCGCTGTCACTGGTGACGGATCGACCGACTCATTTTGATACCGCTGCCCGCGTGGCCGTGGACCTCGTCAGACGTTGTACCTCCGGCTCCCTGCCCGCGGACACCATTCTTAATGTGAATGTCCCCGACATACCCTGGGATGAATTAAAAGGGATGCAGGCGACGCGCCTCGGGCATCGTCACAAATCAGAGGCGGTAATCAAGGAACAGGATCCGCGCGGCCGGCCGGTGTACTGGGTGGGGCCGGCGGGGCCCGAACAGGATGCCGGGCCGGGCACGGATTTTCATGCCGTGCGCTCGGGCTATGTCTCGATCACGCCCATCGATGTAGACCTGACCCGCTATGATGCGATAGACGGGCTGGCCAGCTGGCTGACCGACTAGCCACCGGATTCGGGAATAGACGTCTTGAATGCATCGACTCGCGGCATTGGCATGACTTCACAACGTACCCGCGACCGGCTGGTGGCGCGGTTACGGGAAGAAGGCATTAGCAACGAGGCCGTACTCGACGTAATACGCAACACGCCGCGGCACCTGTTTGTGGACGAGGCGCTGGCGAGTCGGGCCTACGAAGACACGGCGCTGCCCATTGGCTACAACCAGACAATCTCGCAGCCGTATGTGGTGGCGGTCATGACCGATCTTGTAGTCAGGGGTAACCCGCAAAAGGTGCTGGAGATCGGCACCGGCTCCGGTTACCAGGCAGCCGTGCTGGCGCCGCTGGTAGCCAAGGTGTATACCGTTGAGCGTATCGAGCCACTTGCCGCACAGGCGCGACAGCGGTTTCGCAAACTGGGGCTGAGGAATATCCGTGCCAGCTATTCGGACGGCACGGCAGGCCTGCCGGACTTTGCACCCTATGACGCCATCATCACCACTGCGGCGACGGAAGTCATCCCGCAGGCGCTGCTGGAACAATTGTCAGCCGAGGGCGGGCGTCTGATCATCCCGGTCGGCAGTCGTGACCACCAGCGACTGACTGTGGTGACGCGCCATGACGACAGCTATGAGCAGGAACGCCTGGATCCTGTTATTTTCGTGCCACTGTTAACAGGACAGGTCTGATCCATGATGTTTACCAAACTTTACGACAAATGCATGCAGTGGTCTCGCCATCGCCATGCGGCCTGGTACCTTGGGGGACTGAGCTTCGCCGAGTCATCGTTTTTTCCGATCCCGCCGGATGTCATGCTGGCGCCCATGAGCATGGCCAGGCCGGAACGTGCCTGGCGCTATGCCGCCCTGACCACCATCGCCTCGGTGCTGGGCGGCTTGCTGGGTTACCTGATTGGCTATTACGGATTTGACCTGATTCAGCCCTGGTTGCAGGAAAGCCATTACTGGGACAAGTACCTGGCTGCGCGCGGCTGGTTTGAAGAGTGGGGTTTCTGGGCCATCCTGGTTGCGGGTTTTTCACCGATTCCCTACAAGGTGTTTACCATTGCGGCGGGTACCCTGGGTATGAACCTGCCGCTGTTCGTGCTCGGGTCTATTGCGGGTCGTGGCGGCCGCTTTTTCCTGGTGGCCGGGTTGATGCACTGGGGCGGGCGGGAAATGGAAACCCGGCTGCGTACCTATGTCGAGCGTATCGGCTGGCTGGTTGTGGTTGCAGCGCTCATCGCGTTTTTGTATTTTCGTCACTGATGCGCCCTCATTACAGAACCATTATTTCCGCCCTGCTGATCGCGCTGTTGTGCAGCTGTGCGACCAATACAAGAGCGCCGATTGATTCACGCAATAATCAGCACTCAACAGTGGCGAAGACAACTGCAAAGTCGTCAGCAAGCGTCACTAACAGCAAGCAGCAGGAGTATTACATGGTGCGGCGCGGTGACACCCTGTATTCCATTGCCTGGCAACTGGGCATGAATTACCGTGAGCTCGCGCGCATTAATGGCATTCGTTCACCCTACACGATTTACACGGGGCAGCGTCTGCGTGTCAACACAGCGCTTCAGCCGCCAGCGGTACAGTCGGCCGCGTTGCAACCTCGACCTGCCATACAGGCGTCGTCACCGGCACCCGCCACGCCGCCCGCTGCCCCCGCGGCAAAACCGGCCCCGAAGCCGGTTCCTGCAGCGCCACCCGCCACTGTCAGCAAGTCGGATACGGCAGCGACACAGAAAGCCAGCGTACCGGTGTATGACGGTAAATGGGTATGGCCGACGCGAGGCCGGGTGTTGACGCAATTCAGGTCATCCGGTCCCGGCAAGCAGGGCATTGATATCGGTGGACATGCCGATCAGCCGGTAAAGGCAGCTGCCAATGGCAAGGTGGTCTATGCCGGGAGTGGACTTGTCGGCTATGGCAGGCTTATTATCGTGAAACATAACGAGAATTTGCTCAGCGCCTACGGGCACAATAACACGCTGCTGGTGAATGAAGGCGAGCATGTCGCGGCAGGTCAGATGATTGCCAAGATGGGCAGCAGTGGCACCAACCGGAACGAGTTGTACTTTGAAATTCGCAAGAATGGCAAACCGACCGATCCGCTGGGGTTTCTGCCGAAGCAGTAAGTGTGACCATGATTGTATGCACGGACTGTCTGCTTGTGGACAGTCATGGACGTACAGCGCCAGGCGGGGATGCCAGTGGCAAAACGCAAGGACTCCGACGACAGCAACAGCACCGCGAAGGGTCAGCCTGCGAAACAGCGGCAGGTATCTGACAGGCTGCGGTCTGATCATGAGTCGCCGCTGCGCAAGCGTAAATCCCTGGCCGATACGGCCAGCCACGATCCAACCCGTATTTACCTGAATGAAATCGGTGCTTCACCACTGCTGACGGCAGAGGAGGAAGTGAAGTTCGCACGGCTTGCACAACAGGGTGACGAAGACGCCCGCAAGCGCATGATCGAAAGCAACCTGCGACTGGTCGTGAAAATAGCACGGCGTTACATGAATCGTGGCCTGGCATTTCTTGATCTGATCGAGGAGGGCAACCTCGGACTGATTCGCGCCGTTGAAAAATTCGACCCGGAACGCGGCTTCCGTTTCTCAACCTATGGTACCTGGTGGATACGCCAGACCATCGAGCGTGCCATCATGAACCAGACACGCACCATCCGTTTACCGATTCATGTTGTCAAGGAAATCAATGTCTATCTGCGTGCCGCACGCAGCCTGGCGCAGGAGCTTGATCATGAGCCTACCTCCGAGGAAATTGCCGAACTGCTGAACAAGCCGATTGAGGATGTAGAACGCATGCTGGGTTTGAACGAACGTGTCGCATCAACCGATAGCAGCGTGATGAGTGACTCTGGCAAGACATTGCTGGATACCCTTCCCGATAGCAATGCCCGCGACCCGACCGAGACCCTGCAGGAAGAGGGTGTACGGTCCAATCTGGAAGAATGCCTGTCACAGCTCAGTGACAAGCAGCGTGAGGTGGTGGAGCGCCGTTTTGGTCTGCATGGGCACTCGGTATCAACCCTGGAAGAAGTGGGCCAGGAAATCGGTGTGACCCGCGAGCGTGTGCGTCAGATCCAGATGGATGCGCTGAAAAAGCTGAAACGCATCCTCGAAAATGAAGGTTTCTCGGTGGACGCGCTATTGAAATAACCGCGTTCTATTGCCGGGCACGTCGCTTTGCTCCTTTGCCCGACCTGCAAGCTGTTTATGACCGCATGATGGGCAAAGCGCAGCGTGCCCATGAACCTAACCCATCATCAACGCCACAACCACGCGCCGGTCCTCAGCGAGCAGGATGTTGAAGGTTCGGCAAGCGGCATCATGTGTCATGACTTCCACGCCAATGCCCTGGACCTGCAAACCGGCCGTTACTGCCGGTGACGGAAAGGTCAGTTCCTTGCCGGTTCCGATAATGACGATTTCCGGATCGAACTCACCGAGCCGCTCAAGGTGTCCGGCTGTCAGTTCATCGATGCTGCGTGGCTCCCACAACTGGATGCTCTCTGCCGTGATCACTACACTTTGCGAAATGGTTTTATCGCTTATCGTGATTTCGCCGTCGTCGTAGGCACGGATACTGTTGCTTGCAAAAGAGTCCTGACTAAATCGCATGTCGGAGAAGATACGCATGCGGGCAGGGGGTGGCAAGTGAGCCTGGGAATGCGCTCTCCCAAGGTCTTTGATTAAAGAAGTTTGGCAGTCCCGGTCAATTACTGTAATCTTTTCATATTCAACGATATAAGCGGTGTTCAGCGTGATAGAAGAATTTGCCCGCATCAAGCGGTTGCCCCCGTATGTTTTCAACATTGTCAATGAGTTGAAAGCCGCGGCTCGGGCCCGCGGTGAGGATATTATTGATTTCGGCATGGGCAATCCGGACCAGCCGACACCGCAACACATTGTTGACAAGCTGATCGAGGCTGCGCGACGTGGCGACACGCACCGTTATTCGCTGTCGCGCGGGATTCCGCGTCTGCGCAAGGCTATCTGTGACTGGTACAAGCGCCGCTATGATGTCGATCTCGATCCCGACCGGGAGGCGATTGTCACGATCGGCTCCAAGGAGGGCCTCGCGCACCTGGCGCTGGCGACCGTTGGCCCCGGCGATGCCGTGCTGGTGCCGAACCCGGCCTATCCCATCCATCCCTACGGTTTCGCCATTGCCGGTGCCGATATCCGCCATGTCCCGCTGCGCCCGGATGTCGACTTTTTTGCCGAGCTGGAAAAGGCCATCAAGGATTCCTGGCCGAAACCCAAGATGCTGGTGCTGAATTTTCCGGGTAACCCGACCACGCAATGTGTCGAGCTGGAATTCTTCGAGAAGGTTGTCGCCATTGCACGTGAACACGAAATCTGGGTTATTCAGGACCTGGCCTATGCGGACCTGGTGTTCGACGGCTACACGGCACCGTCCATTCTGCAGGTCGAGGGTGCCATCGATGTGGCTGTTGAATTCTTCTCGTTGTCGAAGAGTTACAATATGCCGGGCTGGCGTGTTGGATTCATGTGCGGCAACGAAACACTGGTTGCCGCCCTGACGCGCATGAAGTCGTACCTTGACTACGGCATGTTCACACCCATACAGGTGGCCGCGATTGCTGCACTTGAAGGTCCGCAGGATTGCGTGGCCGAGATTGCAAACATGTACCGCGAGCGTCGTGATGTACTGTGCGACGGCCTGCATTCGCTGGGCTGGCCGGTGGATGTCCCCAGGGCCACCATGTTCGTGTGGGCAAAAATACCGGAACCCTACCAGGCGATGGGTTCCCTTGAATTTTCCAAGAAGTTGTTAAGCGATGCCAAGGTGGCCGTTTCACCCGGGATCGGTTTTGGTGAATACGGCGATGATTACGTCAGGTTCGGCCTGATTGAAAATCCACACCGCACACGGCAGGCGATTCGTTGTATCCGGGACATGTTCAACAGGGATCTCGGTCAGGCAAAAGTTTCAGGAGGGTAATTCAGTTGAATCCGGTTAATGTTGGCCTGCTGGGCCTTGGTACAGTGGGTGGCGGTACGTTTAATGTCCTCAATCGTAATGCGGCGGAAATTACCCGGCGTGCCGGTCGTGGTATCCGCATCACCCATGCCGCGGCGCGTGAATACGATGCCGCGGGTCTTCCGGGAATCGATGCCATCAGTGTCAGCGACGATGCCTTTGCGGTTGTCGATAATCCCGACATCGACATTATCGTCGAGCTGATCGGTGGCTACGAACCGGCCCGCGAACTGGTATTGAAAGCGATTGCCAATGGCAAGCATGTGGTGACCGCCAACAAGGCCCTGATCGCGATGCACGGCAACGAGATCTTCGCCGCGGCACAGGAGAAGGGCGTCATGGTCGCCTTCGAGGCGGCCGTGGCGGGCGGCATCCCGATTATCAAGGCCCTGCGCGAAGGCCTGTCGGCAAACAAGATTCACTGGCTGACCGGTATTATCAATGGTACCGGCAACTTTATCCTTACCGAGATGCGCGACAAGGGTCGTGACTTTGATGACGTGCTCAGCGAGGCGCAGGCACTGGGTTATGCCGAGGCGGACCCGACCTTTGACGTCGAGGGTATCGACGCGGCACACAAGCTCACCATTCTCGCGTCGATTGCCTTTGGTATCCCGTTGCAGTTCGACAAGGTGTACACCGAGGGCATCAGCCGCATTACCCGGGAGGATGTCGGTTATGCCGAGGCATTCGGTTACCGCATCAAGCACCTGGGCTATACCCGGCGCACCGACCAGGGTATTGAAATGCGTGTCCATCCCACGCTCATTCCGGAACGGCGCCTGATTGCCAATGTCGACGGTGTCATGAACGCGGTACTGGTGAATGCCGATGCCGTCGGTCCGACGCTCTACTACGGTGCCGGTGCCGGTGCAGAGCCCACCGCCTCCGCTGTGGTCGCCGATATTGTTGATATCACCCGAACCCTGACTGCAGATCCGGAAAACCGCGTACCGCACCTGGCCTTTCAGCCGAATGCCATAGCCGATATCCCGGTACTTGCCATGGAAGCCGTGGAAACCGCCTACTACCTGCGCATGCAAGTGACCGACAAGCCAGGTGTGATGGCCAGCGTTGCCAGCATTCTCGGTAATGCCGGTATCAGCATCGAGGCCATCCTGCAGAAAGAGCCGCCGCCCGGCGTCGACCAGGCATCCATTATCCTGTTGACGCACGTGGTGCAGGAAGGAAGGATGAATGCCGCCATCCGGCAAATCGAGGCCCTCGACAGTATCCATGGTGCTATCATGCGCATCCGCCTGGAACATCTGGATTGTGATTGATTGATGTAACCAGGCAAACTGTAGGGCCGAATTCATTCGGCCAACTGGCCGCGTTGGAATACACTGGTCGAATGAATTCGACCCTACATTTACTTTTTTCGTAAGGATTCAATGCATGTCTACTGCAACACGCTACACGGGGTTGATTGAGCATTACCGCGACCGTATGCCCGTCAAGGCAGATACCCGCATCATCAGCCTCGGCGAAGGCAACACCCCGCTGGTGCGGCTTGAAAATATCCCCCGCGAGATCGGCAGGGAGGTTGATCTCTATATCAAGTACGAGGGCCTCAATCCCACCGGTTCCTTCAAGGATCGTGGCATGACCATGGCCGTGACCCGTGCGGTGGAAGAGGGCAGTCGCGCCATTATTTGCGCCTCGACCGGAAACACTTCAGCTGCCGCTGCCGCGTATGCCGCGCGTGCCGGTATCACCGCCTTCGTGCTGATCCCGGAAGGCAAGATTGCACTGGGCAAGCTGGCACAGGCCATGATTCACGGTGCAGTGGTTATACAGATTCGCGGCAACTTTGATGCCGGCATGGCGCTGGTCAAGCAAGTTGCCGAGCATGCGCCGGTGACAATCGTGAACTCGATCAATCCCTATCGCCTGCAGGGACAGAAAACGGCGGCGTTCGAAATTGTCGACGAACTGGGCCGGGCACCGGATTACCACTGCCTGCCGGTTGGCAATGCCGGCAATATCACCGCTCACTGGATCGGTTACAGTGAATATGCGAATCATGATGCCGCCTGTGTGACACAGGCCTGTACCTTCTGCGATGGCCACTGCAAGTACGCGGGCAAGGCGGTCACGGACAAGCGTCCCATCATGGTTGGCTACCAGGCGTCCGGTTCGGCACCCTTCCTGCGCGGCGAGATGGTTGATCATCCGGAAACGGTGGCCACGGCCATCCGTATCGGTCATCCGCAGTCCTGGGGTCCTGCCTGGAAGGTGCAGGAGGAATCCGCTGGCTGGTTCGACGAGTGCAGTGATGAGGAAATCCTGGCGGCACAAAAACTGCTGACTTCAAGGGAAGGCATCTTCTGTGAGCCGGCATCGGCGACCTCGGTTGCCGGTGCGCTGCGTGATATCAAGTCCGGCAGGATACCGGAAGGCAGTTCCGTGGTATGTACGCTCACCGGGCATGGCCTGAAAGACCCGGATACCGCCATCAAGCAGTGCGGCGAGGATGCGATGCTGACAGTGGATGCTGATCTTGATGCTGTCAAACACGCCATACTGGACAATATGGAATAAACATTGCGCTCTGCAGTGCTTGCGGGGTTGCCCGCTGGGACGTAAAACATTAATCAGGTCTTGTCTTCATCCCGCCGACATCTTGCGTTGCTTCTACCGGGCCTGTGTGGCCCGCAGTCCGATCCGCCGGTATCCGATTATCTACAACCCCGGCCAGTTGCGCTTGATCGCTTGCTGTCACGCAGCAAGCCTGTGCACAACGGGATTAACGGTCTGGATGAGACACTGTGTCGCTGGTTCGGGTTCGATGCCTGCCGGCAAGATGCCTTTCCAGTCGCGGCGCTGACTTACCGGTCGGATGCCGGCGAGGCAGCCACTGGCTATATCATGCGTGCAGATCCCGTACACCTGCGTGCCGATCAAAGCAGTCTGCGCCTGTTTGAGGCTGACACCTTTCCCGTGACACAGGAAGAAGTCGATGCGCTGGTCGCCGCCTTTAATTCATTTTATGCCGGGCGCGGCCTGCAACTGCTTGCCCCCTGTCCACGGCGCTGGTATCTGACGCTCGCAGCAACCCCGGGTATAACAACAGCAGCACTCTCCGAGGTGGCCGGTCAGGACATCAGCGCGTATTTGCCGCAGGGGAATGAAGCAGCGGATTGGCGTCGATTACTGAATGAGGTGCAGATGCTGCTGCATGACCACCCGGTCAACGCGGCCCGGGAACAGCGCGGAGAACCCGCAATCAACAGCCTGTGGTTCTGGGGCGGTGGCCTGTCAACTGACTCCCTGCAAAGCCGTGTGGCGATGATCGCCACCGATCACCCGACGGCCTTGGGGCTTGCCTTGCAGGCGGCGACCCCAAGAGTTGATGTGCCAGCGAGTGTAGAGGAATTATTTCCCCTGGCTGTCGACGGCGTCACGCTGGTTCTTAATGACGCGTTGACCAGTGCAGCCCGGTACGCTGATGTTGAACACTGGCTGGAGGCGCTTCGCGGTCTTGAAAAATACTGGTTTGTCCCCCTGCTTGCCGCGCTGCGGCAGGGTGACCTGAGCTCCCTGGAGATTGATCCCTGTAACGGCACGCGTTTCATGATCAACAAGTACCGGCAGCACTGTTTCTGGAAACGGGACCGGCCATTCGAAATCCTGTGCCCGCATGAATAGGAAAATCGTTCAGCGTGTCGCGTCAGCCGGTGACCACCTTCCGGATGATCTGCACCCGGTATTGCGCCGGGTCTACGCCGCGAGAACCATTGAGTCAGCAGATGACCTCGACTATTCGCTGCAGCACTTGTTGCCACCCTCACTGCTGGGGGGGATGACGGCCGCGGTTGAACTGCTGCAACAGGCGATTACCGCGAGGCAGCGCATCGTGGTCGTTGGCGACTTTGATGCGGACGGTGCCACCAGTTGCGCCCTGTCGTTACGGGCATTGCGGGCCATGGGTGCCGCCGATGTGCAGTACCTGGTGCCGAACCGGTTTGAGTATGGCTACGGGCTGACACCGGAGATCGTTGCGGTTGCCGCTGAACTGCGCCCGGACCTGATCATGACCGTAGACAATGGTATCTCCAGTATTGACGGTGTCGCAGCCGCCAGGCAGTGCGGTATCCGCGTGCTGATTACGGACCATCACCTGCCGGGTGAACAACTGCCGGCAGCTGAAGCCATCGTGAACCCGAATCTGCGCGGCGATCCCTTTCCCAGCAAGAACCTGGCCGGTGTCGGGGTGGCGTTCTACGTCATGCTGGCGCTGCGTGCACGCCTGCGCGAGCAGGGCTGGTTTGAGCAAGCCGGCCTGCCCGAGCCCAACCTTGCTGTGTGGCTTGACCTGGTTGCACTGGGGACGGTGGCCGATGTCGTGCCACTGGACCGTAATAACCGCATCCTGGTGCATCAGGGTATCCAGCGCATACGCGCGGGCCAGTGTGTGCCGGGTATCCGTGCACTGCTTGAGAGTGCCGGCCGCAACCTGCAGCGGGTGGTGGCAACCGACATCGGCTTTGGCGTTGGCCCCCGTTTGAATGCCGCCGGCCGACTCGATGATATGTCACTGGGCATCGAGTGCCTGTTGACCAATGATATTAAGGTGGCACGGCAGATGGCTGCCCGGCTGGATACATTTAATCGTGACCGCAAGGATATCGAGTCTGACATGCAGACACAGGCACTGCAGGTGATAGCGGGATTGGACCTGAAAGACGAGCAGTTGCCCGTTGGCCTGTGCCTGTTTGAGCCGGACTGGCACCAGGGCGTCATCGGTATCCTCGCGTCCCGGATCAAGGAGCGTTTTCATCGCCCGGTCATTGCCTTCGCGCGCAGTGGGGAAGGGGAGCTGAAAGGCTCGGCACGCTCGGTTGCTGGTCTGCATATTCGTGATGCACTGGATGCTGTCGCGACGCGTCATCCCGGTCTGATTGACAAGTTTGGTGGTCATGCCATGGCGGCCGGCCTGAGCCTCGCGGAACACAATTACCCGTCATTCTCGGCGGCTTTCAACGACGAGGTGGGAAGGCATTTGTCTGTGGAGGACCTCACCGGTGTCATCTATTCAGATGGCGAACTCAGCGACCAGGAGTTGTCGCTGGAGACTGCACAACTGCTGCGTGATGCCAGTCCCTGGGGGCAGGGATTTCCGGCGCCGCTGTTCGAGGGTGACTTTACGGTACTGGGTTATCGTGTCGTCGGGGAAAAGCACCTGAAGATGACACTGCAGCCGGCGCAGGGTAGTTGTCAGATTGATGGTATCGCATTCAATACAGCGGAACTCCCGGCCGATTGCCGGCAGATCCACATGGCCTACCGCCTCGATGCCAACGAGTTCCGCGGTATTGTCAGTCCGCAATTGATTGTTGAATACATTGAGGCGATGTAGCGCTGGTTCAATTTGATAGAGATAGAGAATATGGCCACGGAATCCACGAAAGAACACGGAAATGTAAAAGCCTTGCAAGAATATTTTTTCGTGTTCTTCCGTGGATTCCGTGGCTATTAAAAAATATCAATGAAGTATTTCCGCTATACGCTGCTGGTTGTTGCAGGCATTGCTATAGCAACAGCCCTGTATCTACAGCCTCAATCGGGAGACGGCATCCGGCGATTTAACTTTGCGCCGGAATCTGCACCCGATGTCGAGTCATTCAAAACAATCAGTGCCGACACGGATTACAGCAGCTGGCGAGGTTACGGCTGGCTTGATGCGGCAGGGCCGATCGAACGCGGCAAATGGCCGGGCGATACACAAGACACATGGGAATCCCGGAATAACCTGAATGTCGTCACCCGCCGCGGACCCGATGACCTGGCGCGTTCCTATGCAACGGGTGCGGCGACCTTCGCTCTGGACCTTGAACCAGGAAAATACGAGGTCTGGGTGTTGTCGGGTGATGCCGGCCACCTTGAATACATTCCGCGGGAACCCTATCGCATCACTGTCGAAGGCAAGACGGCTTACCAGTTCGACATCAGCGTGGCTGACTTCATCAGGCAGTTTGAGTCGCCGCCATTCGAGGATGAACTCGGCCACGCCGATGTCTGGCGGCTAAATGTCGAGCCACGCTTCAAATGGAGCCGGGTGGTGGTTGATGTCGATGACGGTCAGCTGACGGTCAAGGTAATCAGTGAGCGACGCAACAGCACGGCTCTGGAGCTGATGGGTGAGTATGCCCATACTGAAATACGCAGTGGGCCAGCGCTGCGTTTTACCGGTGCGCTGAATGCACTGGTCGTTCTCCCGGTGACACCGGATGACTCAACAGGAAGGCAGGCGATCGTCGATATCGATGCATGGCGCCGGCAGAACATCAGCCAGAAGTGGCCGCGCATCGAGATAGCAGCGAGGTCTGATCATGGACTAACAGCGGCCGATCATGAACGCGGCTACACGGTCTCGGCTGTCAATGTCCTGGAGCCGGTGATGCCGGAAGACCGACGTCCTCATTCGGAGGCGGTCATAAAGTTGCGGGCGACGCCGGGTGAGTATGTGCCGATTACTTTCGCCATTACGCCGTTACAAATGCTGGGTGAGACGCGGGTTGAATTCGAGGAGTTGCAGAACCTGTCAGACAGGACTGCAAAGCCGGTTCCAACAGCGGACACGCTTGTGAGTGGTGTGCTGCGCTATGTAGCCAGTCCTGTGGGAAAACGGGGAACACAGTGGCGGCCGGGACCGGGCATGATTGTGCCCGCCAATCACTGGAACCTCCGTGATGGCGTGACTAAACAGTTCTGGCTGACTTACCGGATACCGGATGATATGCCTGCAGGTGAGTACACGGGCAGCATCGAGATCAAGCCGGAACTTGCTGCGAGCACTCGTATCAATGTCGAGTTGCAGGTGTTGCCGTTCAGCTTGCAGCGGCCTGTTGACCTGGCAATCGGCATGACTTATTTCAGTCCGGTGCAGTATGCAGCAAGCGGCGAGGCGGACTTCTGGCAACGCCTGCGGGCCGAGTTTGCCGATATGCGTGCGCACAACATGACGAGTATTCAATACACCGGCATTCGCATGGATGACTACAAGCGCATCGATCGCGCATTCACGTACTACCGCGAGGCGGGTTTTGAACAGCCGGTCAACCTGCTGGAGAGCTATGGCGCCATGGATCGCTGGCGCCGCAGGGGGATACTGTGGTCATCCGCTGAATTTCAGACAGAGTACGTGCAATTCATACGTGATTTTCTGCAGCAAGCGAAGCTGCGCCAGTGGCCACCACTCATCATCGGTTTCGGTGACGAGTTTACCAACAGGGCCCTGGAGGAAGTCGGCGCAGAGATTGCACAACGGTTAAAGGAAATTTCCGGTATTGTCACAGGGGCTGATGTCAATGGCTACAAGGAAATGACGCTGCTGGCCCCCGAGGTCGATGTCGTTGCCTTCAACAAGGGCTGGGATGGGCCGGAGCGTGTCAATCGTGGTAAAAGGCTGCTCAACAAGGCAACCGTGGACTACATCCTGGATGCCGGTGCCACACCGTGGCTGGTGAATGTCGGCATGGACCGTTTCTCCAATGGCTACTGGTTCTGGAAGATGGTCCGGCTGGGTGTGCGTGGCAAGATGGAGTGGATGTACCGCGGGTATAACGGGATGCCGTTTAACAACTTCGATGCCGACCCCCTGCGCGCGCATGCCGTGTATCCCGGGCCGGATGGCTCGGCTATTCCATCACCGGGTTACGAACGGATGCGCATCGGACTCGACGATCTGGCCTATTTGTATACGCTGGAGCGACTCATGGAAGATATGCGTGCGGACCCGGAAAAAGTCGCTGCTGTCGCGGCTGCCGAGGCCTTTATTCACAAGCTCGACGGCATGCTTGAGGACGACATGAATAAATATCGTGATCCTGCCACCCGGGATGACTATCAATGGCCCGTGGCACGTTATGATGAGGTGCGCGCTGAAGTCATCGATCTGATTCTAGGGCTTTATACGTCGCCGCATGGGCATTGAAGTCCCGCTACGGAAATAGCAAATGCCGGATCATGCCCACCGGGCCAGCAAGCAAATCAGTTGATCCCTGTTTTCTTATTTGCTTAACAGTAGTATCATTGCGCGCTTCAAATTGCCTGTACAAATAATGCCTTACACATGTCTGACCTGACTTCCATACGCAACCAGATTAAAGATCTCGACGGGCGCTCGGCGGCCCTCAGGGGGTATCTTTGACCTCGATAGCAAGAATGAACGACTGACGGAAGTCATCCGCGAGCTGGAGGTCCCGGAGGTCTGGAACAACCCGGAACGTGCGCAGGAACTTGGCCGTGAACGGGTGCGTCTCGAAGAGATCGTCAATACCCTGAACAGCATGACACGCTCCCTGCAGGACGCCAGCGAGCTGCTTGAGTTTGCGGCCGAGGAAGGTGACCAGGAAACGCTGGATGCCGTCGAGGAAGACATCCATGCGCTGGAGGCCGATATTGCGAAGCTTGAATTTCGACGCATGTTCTCCGGTGAGATGGACGAGGCCAGTGCCTTCGTTGATATCCAGTCCGGTTCCGGGGGGACTGAAGCGCAGGACTGGGCCGAGATGCTGCTGCGCATGTATTTGCGCTGGGCTGAACGCCACGGTTTCAAGACGGAATTGATCGAGGTGTCGCCGGGCGAGGTCGCCGGCATCAAGAGTGCGACCATCAGGGTCGATGGCGACTATGCCTTCGGCTGGTTGCGCACCGAGATCGGGGTCCACCGGCTGGTGAGAAAATCACCGTTCGATTCAGGCAACCGTCGCCATACTTCGTTTGCCGCCGTGTTTGTTTCGCCGGAAATCGATGATGACATTGATATCGACATCAACCCGGCGGATCTCAGGATTGATGTTTACCGCGCCAGTGGCGCCGGTGGCCAGCACGTCAACCGTACCGAGTCGGCCGTGCGTATTACCCACGAACCCAGCGGTGTGGTGGTGCAGTGCCAGAACGACCGTTCCCAGCACAAGAACAAGGCCACGGCGATGAAGCAGCTCAAGTCAAAGCTCTACGAGCTGGAAATCCAGAAACGCAATGTCGACCAGCAGGCGCTGGAAGAAACCAAGTCCGATATTGGCTGGGGCAGCCAGATCCGTTCCTATGTGCTGGACCAGTCACGCATCAAGGATCTGCGTACCGGTGTCGAGGTGGGCAATACCCAGGCGGTACTGGACGGTGATCTTGACCAGTTTATCGAGGCCAGCCTGAAGAGTGGGCTCTAGAGTGCAGCCGCATATGTCCTCTCTTGCCAACCCTTTCCCGGTGGGTGAGGGAGTAAAGCGTTATTCATGAAGTTTATTTGATGAGATGCCATGACAGAACAGGATGAAAATTCTCTCATTGCGCAACGGCGTGCCAAGCTCGACGCGCTGCGTGCCGAGGGCAATGCCTTTCCCAATGATTTTCGCCGCAATTCTGTTGCCGGCGAGTTGCATGCCGAGTATGACGACAAGGAAAACGATGTACTGGAGGCCAATCCGGTACGGGTGAAGGTAGCCGGCCGCATGATGGCAAAGCGTGTCATGGGCAAGGCCAGCTTTGCACAACTGCAGGATATGTCCGGCCGCATTCAGCTGTTTCTGCAGCGTGACTCATTACCCGATGGCGTCTACCAGGCCTTCAAGGGCTGGGATATGGGGGACATTATTGGTGCAGAAGGTGAGCTGTTCAAAACCAAAACCGGTGAATTGTCGGTACGTGTTGAATCGATTCGCATATTGACGAAGTCGCTGCGGCCCTTGCCGGAAAAGTTTCACGGCCTGGCCGACCAGGAAATACGCTACCGGCAACGCTATGTCGATCTCATCATGAACGATGTGTCGCGAAATACCTTTCGTATGCGCAGCCGTATTGTGCAGTACATTCGCGAGTACCTGAACCGTCTTGATTACCTTGAAGTCGAGACCCCGATGATGCAGGCAATTCCCGGCGGTGCCACGGCCAGGCCGTTTGCGACATACCACAATACGCTGGAGATGGATCTGTTTTTACGCATCGCGCCGGAGCTGTATTTAAAACGACTGGTTGTCGGTGGTTATGAAAAGGTCTACGAGATCAATCGCAACTTCCGTAACGAGGGATTGTCAACGCGGCATAATCCGGAATTCACCATGCTGGAGTTCTACCAGGCCTATTCCGATTACCACGACCTGATGGACCTGACAGAGGATCTGCTGCGGAGGATGGCAAAGGATTTATATGGCAGCACCACGATCGAGTACCAGGGCAGTCAGTATGATTTTGGCAAGCCCTTTCAGCGCATCACGGTGCATGATGCCATCCTGCACCACAACCCGGAACTCACGGCCGCTGATATCGACGACCTGGAGAAGGCAAGGCGTGTCGCGGGTAATCTCGGGATTCCCGTGAAAGATGGTTACGGGTTGGGCAAGGTGCAGATCGAAATCTTCGAAAAGACGGTGGAAGGGCGTCTGGATGATCCGACCTTTATTACTGCCTATCCGACCGAGGTCTCACCGCTGGCGCGTCGCAATGACCATAACCCGTTCGTGACGGATCGTTTCGAATTTTTCGTTGGCGGGCGCGAACTAGCCAATGGTTTTTCCGAGCTGAATGATGCAGAGGACCAGGCCGAGCGTTTCCGGCAGCAGGTTGCCGACAAGGAAGCCGGTGATCTCGAGGCCATGCATTTCGATGCCGATTACATACGCGCCCTTGAACATGGCATGCCGCCAACCGCGGGTGAGGGAATTGGCATCGATCGTCTGGTGATGCTGTTTACCGATTCCGCCTCGATCCGCGATGTTCTGCTGTTTCCGCACATGCGCCCGGAGGCATAAAACCCCTGCACGAGTACCGGTGAGTGCCGGAAACCGCCAGCCGCAGGGCAGGGTGACGAGACGGATGACCGCGGTCGCTAGCTGTGACTGTTGCCGCCAAGCTGTGTCACATCGACATGCAGCTTGAGATTCTGACCGGGTTGCAGGTGTTTACCCTCGGTCAGGTTGTTCCAGCGGCGCAGGTCTTCGATGCTGACATTGAACTTTTTCGAGATCAGGTACAGCGAGTCACCGCTGCGTACTGTGTAGACAACCGTTTTAATCCGGCTTGCTGAACTGCTACTGCCGCCATTTTTGTAAATAACCAGTTTTTGTCCTGGCCGGATCGGCGCCCCGGCGTCCAGCTTGTTCCAGTTGCTGACCTGTTTTACCGTGACCCGGTGTTTGCGTGCAATCGTCCAGAGGCTGTCGCCACTGCGTACCCTGTAGGTCTGTTTACTGCTGGCACCGTTTGCAGCCTGGATTCTCTTGTTCAGTGAAGCGTACTGCGAAGCATCCTGATTGCCGACTGGTACGAGTAAATACTGGCCACTGCGTATCAGCGTGCCGCTCAGCTGGTTGCTGCTGATCAGTGCACTGGTGGTGGTGTTGTAGTGCTGGGCAATCCCGGACAGGGTCTCGCCGCCTTGCACCTGGTGCCGAACCAGGCGGGTAAGTCGTGACTCGGGCAGTGCCTCTATGTTCTGCATGAAAGTAGTCGAGTGGTTCACCGGAATAACAAGCTGGTGCGGGCCATCCGGGTGTGTTGTCCAGCGATTGTAGCCGGGGTTCAGCAGGTAGAGCGCCTCGGTATTCATCCCGGCAAGCTCTGCAGCAACACTGATATCCATTTGTCCGGGTGTTTCGACAACGGTAAAGGCGGGTTGCGTCTCAACGGGGGAAAAGCTGACATTGTATTTGCCCGGGTTTCTGACAACATTGCTGATCGCGAGTAGTTTGGGCACATAGGCGGCGGTCTCTTTCGGCAATTTCAAATGCCAGAAATCGGTCGGTTTGCCGGCTTCGCGATTTTTACTGATGGCCTTGCTGACGGCGCCGCTGCCGGAGTTGTAGGCAGCCACGGCAAGTAGCCAGTCACCGTCGAATTTATCCTGCAGGTAATCCAGATAATTCAACGCAGCCTGGGTCGATTCCACGACATCACGTCGTCCGTCATACCACCAGTCCTGATGCAGACCGTACATTTTTCCGGTAGATGGAATGAACTGCCACATGCCGGCTGCGCGACCGTAAGAAAATGCAAACGGGTCATAGCCACTTTCAACAAACGGCAGTAATACGATCTCGGTGGGGAAATTGCGTTTCTGTACCTCACTTAATATATAGGCAAGGTAGGGCTCGCCGCGTTCGAATACGCGTTCAACCTGCTGCGGATTTTTGCCGTACCCGACAGCACGTGCAGTGACGGCAGTTTGTTGCGAACCGGGCAGGCGAAATCCCTGGCGGAGTTGCTCCCAGAAATCGGGGGTGGCTGCGATAGTTTCTTCGCTTGTAGCAGTGCTGTCATTGGCACTGTTAGCGCTGCTGTCGTCAACCTGCGAGTCAGATTCCTGGGTGACAGTAATGACATGTAGCGATCTGGATGGGCTGGTATGGCTGCCTGATTCTTGAGTGGCAGGTGTTTCTGTAACATGCTCGATGCTTGCACAACCGCCGGCAAGCAGGAAGCTTGTTATGATGACTGTCTTGCGTATCGCATCCATAAAAAAAGCTATCGGCTTCGTTTTAATGTGCCTTGAGATGGCATAGGTGATCCTGGTCACTGTTGGGTAGCACCGTCATTCGAAACAGGATAATCCCGGATGGTGACGGGCCGGATATGCTGACAGGTGGACCGGAGTGGGTCAATATCTCTGGCGGAAAGTGTGAATTCTGGCGCGATCGTCACGCTAATACGGTATCATTTCCAACTCATGAGCAAGGATATCCAGGTTTCATCCCGAGTATCATCACGCGCGGCGTCTTTGCGGCACTGGTACCAGCGACCACTGGGGAATCTGCTGGCCGAGGCGGAACTGGCGGCCCTGGAGGTCGAATTACCGACGCTGTTTGGCTATCACCTGATGGTGATTGACCCTCCCTGGGAACATTGCCGGCTGCAGGACAGCCGCATACCGCATCATGTCATCCAAAGCGTCGAACCATTGGCGCACCGGGAGGCCGGCCTGGGTGGCTATACCGAAGACTGGCCAATCATGAGCGATTCGGTTGATGCGATTATCCTGCCGCACACGCTGGAATTAACCGATGACCCGCACCAGGTGCTGCGTGAGGCAGACCGCAGCCTGATTCCTGATGGCCACCTGGTTATCCTGGGTTTCAATCCCCGCAGCCTCTGGGGCATCAGGCGGGTGCTGACACGCAAGCGGCAAAAAATGCCCTGGGACACCCACTTCCTGAGTTTAAACCGCATCAAGGACTGGCTCGGTCTGCTGGGATTCGACACGTTGCATTGTCACTATCTGTTCCAGCGGCCACCCCTGCAGAGCAGGCGCCTGCTTGAGAAACTGCATCTGCATGGCCCATCCAGTGGTTATGGTCGCAAGTACCTGTCGGCCAGTTACATCCTTGTCGCACGTAAACGTACCGTGGTGATGACGCCCCTGAGTGGTTTGCAACGCCGTCGTCGGCGTCTGTTCCCGGTAGGTATCCCGAGTTCCAGTCAGGGCAATGTCAGGCGTGTCAATTGAGACAGAGATCTTCACGGATGGCGCCTGCCGTGGAAATCCAGGACCGGGTGGCTGGGGCGTATTGTTGCGCCACAATGGCCACGTAAAGACCCTGTACGGTGCAGAGGTTGAAACAACCAACAATCGCATGGAACTGATGGCGGCTATACAGGCACTTGAAAATCTGACACGCCCCTGCAAGGTGCGGTTGACCACGGATTCACAGTATGTAATGAAAGGTATCCAGGAATGGATGCACAACTGGAAGAAGCGTGGCTGGAAAACGGCGGCAAGGAAACCGGTGAAGAATGTCGATCTCTGGCAACGCCTCGATGCGGCTACCCGGAAACATGACATCGACTGGGTCTGGGTCAGGGGGCACAGTGGCCACACGGAAAACGAGCAGGCCGATGCGCTGGCTAACAAGGCGATTGATGAGCTGTTGTAACTAATTGCAGGAGCGCCGCCTCCGGCGCGAATCGCGGCATGACATCGCCAGCATCACTGAATTGAAAAATTGACTATGCGCCAAATCGTACTGGACACCGAGACCACCGGCCTTGAACCTGCCGATGGCCACCGTATTATTGAAATCGGTTGCGTGGAACTGAATGACCGGCGTCTGACCGGTAACACCTATCACCAGTATATTCAGCCGGACCGCGAGATCGATGCAGGTGCAATCGAGGTCCATGGCATTACCAATGAAAAGCTGGCAGACAAGCCGCGCTTCAAGGATATTGCCGCGGAGTTTCTTGATTTTATCCGCGATGCCGAACTGGTCATCCACAATGCGCCCTTTGATGTCGGCTTCATTGACCACGAATTCGGTCTGTTGCCGGATTCTCCGGGGCGCGTGAGCGATCACTGCACCGTGCTGGACACGCTGGCACTGGCGCGCCGCATGCATCCGGGGCAACGCAACAGTCTGGACGCATTGTGCCGGCGCTACGAAATCGATAATTCACAACGTGAACTGCACGGCGCCTTGCTGGATGCAGAAATCCTCGCTGACGTTTACCTGGCAATGACCGGCGGACAGGTGAGTCTGTCTCTGGATAGTCATGTGGATAGCAACGGCCAGCGGCGTTCAACCATCCAGCGAGTCGCTGAAAACCGTCAGCCGCTAGCGGTCATCAAGGCTGATGAGGCAGAGATAAAGGCGCACACTGCACGGCTGGATGCCATTGACAAGGCCTGTCATGGCAGCAGCGTATGGCGTCGTCTCGAGAAAGAAACGATCAGATCGTAAACCCTAGCCACTGGGTACGGGGATCGCAAATGTATCGGCATTCAGCCACATGTGAACCAGGATACTGGTGGCATAGCCGACAAGAATCACGGGCGTCCACTTGAGGTGACCGAAAAAGGTGTACGCGCCGCGCGACTGACCCATCAGGGCAACCCCGGCAGCCGAACCGATCGATAGCATACTGCCGCCGACACCGGCGGTCAGCGTCACCAGTAACCACTGCCCCAGTTCCATATCCGGATTCATGCTCAGTACGGCAAACATCACCGGTATATTATCAACGATGGCTGACATCACACCGACGGCTATATTGGCGAAGGTCGGACCCATATCGACGTACATCAGCACCGACACCATATTCAGGTAACCGATGAATCCCAGGCCGCCGACGCATAGCACCACGCCATAGAAGAACAGCAGTGTGTCCCACTCGGCACGGGCCAGGCGGCTAAAAAAGTCATAACTGGTCTCCTCCTCGGATGAGTCACCCATAGTGAAGTCGCCGACACCGCCGAAGGCGCTTGGATCAGGTGCCATGGTGGCGCGTGTCTTCTTCAGGTAATAGCTGAAGAACTGCAGGTAGGCCAGTCCGGTCATCATGCCCAGGAACGGTGGCAGGTGCAGGAAATTATGGAAACTGACCGCGGTAAGAATCGTGGCGGCGAACAGCAACATGATGCGTGTCCCGCCCCGTCGCATGGTGACGATCTTGTCGTCAGCAGCCGGTTTCCCCGCTGGTATGGCGAAATGCATGATGGCCGCAGGTACCAGGAAGTTGACCAGTGAGGGCACGAACAACTTGAAGAACATGTTGAAGTCGACCAGTCCTTTTTGCCACACCATCAGGGTGGTAATGTCGCCAAAGGGCGAGAAGGCGCCACCGGAATTGGCGGCGACCACGATATTGATACAGCCGAGACCGACAAAGCGCTTGTTGTCCTTGCCCACGGCCATGAGCACTGCACACATCACCAGTGCGGTTGTCAGGTTATCGATGATGGGGGACAGAAAGAAGGCGAAGAAGCCGGTCAGCCAGAACAGGCTGCGGTAACCGAAGCCCCTGCGTACCAGGCGGGTACGCAATGCTTCAAACACCTGGCGCTCATCCATGGCATTGACATAGGTCATGGCAGCGAGCAGGAACAGGAACAGCTCGGAAAATTCCTGCAAATTGTGCCTTAGCGCGGTTTCCACGCTATGGAAATCGCCGTTCCCGGCATACACATAGGCGATCATGCCCCAGATGACACCGGCGGCGAGAATCACCGGTTTGGATTTCCTCAGGTGCGTGAATTCCTCGGACATCACCGTGATATAGGCGAGTATGAAAATCACCAGTGCGGCAACCCCGACATCTGTCTGCGTCAGGTCAAGAATGTGTCCCTCTGCGGAGGAGGCGAGTGCGACGACAGGAAACAGGGAAAGCAGGATGGCCATCAAGTTTCGCATAAGCCGCTGTGTCAAAGTCGTGCTCCTGAAAAAATAACCAGGGGAAGGATACCACGGTCGGTGCACCAGTTCAGGCAGGCAGTGTAATTCTGAATACGCTGCCGGCACCTGCCGTGCTGTTTACATCGATATGGCCGCCATGCGCCATGGTGACGGCGCGCACCAGGCTGAGGCCAAACCCGCAGCCTGATTTCGAGCGACTTTCGTCACATCTGAAGTACCTGTCGAATACTTTCTTCAGGTCCGGTTGGGTAATCCCGATCCCTTCATCACGTACCGACAACTGTACGGCATGGTCCTGTGCATTTACGCTGACCGTGACACGGCTGTCAGGTTCAGAGTACTTGAAGGCATTGTCCAGCAGGTTGGCCAGCATGCGTTGCAGCATCTGCAAGTTACCCTGTACATGGCAATCCGGTTCACCCTCCGACAAGGCCAGCTCTACACTGGATACCTGCCAAGGACTCTTAATGCCCGGAATCTGAGCGTATAGCTCTTTGTCTCTCATAGATCATTACGTTAATCTACCCACACCATTTGGGGAAGAACGAAAGCCTCTTTCCCTAAAGTCCACTCTCCTTGAGAGAGGGAAGCGCAGGAAGAACAACACGTTCATGGCTGGACTCTCGCAATCAGGACGCGCGCCTTACGGCCCGGGATATTTGCTAGGCCGTCGGGGGAGGTTCAGCACCAAGCAGAGTGAAAAAAAAACCCCCCAAGAGAGCGCACCGGCCCGGCAACCCCACCCGGGGGGCGCACCCCCCCCCACAACCCAAAGGAGGGGAAAGAGAGAGTTTTGCGTACTACGCACTACCGCTACCACTACCACTACCACTACCACTACCACTACCACTACCACATTGGGGGTGACTGGTGGCTTTCCTGTTTGTGCGAACCCTGAAGATCAGTACTGCCCGGGCTGTATGGATGACCAATATGGTGGGCGATACTGGGATTGAACCAGTGACCCCCGCCGTGTGAAGGCGGTGCTCTCCCGCTGAGCTAATCGCCCATATTGGTTTGTGGGGCTAATGCTACGTAACTCATCCGCAGTTGACAACATTGGGTGCGGCTTTTTGCCGTCAAGCAATTTTCGCTGGCAGGGCAGCGGTTTATCCGACTATAGACGGTGTTATTTACTGACTTGTGTTTTGCCCGTTGTTACACGCATGATCCAAATATTGTGATTCTCCTGTTCAATAAGCCTTTCAGGGTTCTGTCGCAGTTCACCACAGAAGGTGACAAACGGGTGCTTGCGGACTATATCGATGTCCCGGGTGTGTATTGTGCCGGTCGTCTCGATTTTGATAGTGAAGGCCTGCTGGTATTGACTGATGACGGTAAGTTGCAGCAGCGTATTGCAAATCCCGCTTATGGAAAGACCAAGGGCTACTGGGTTCAGGTTGAAGGGGAGCCGGGAGAGGCAGACCTGGACAAGTTGCGTGCCGGGGTCATCCTCAGGGACGGGGGGACGCGTCCAGCCACTGTTGAGGCGATATCCCCTCCCGCGGTCTGGCAACGTGAGCCTCCGGTCCGCTATCGCAAGTCAGTTCCGACCAGCTGGCTGAACCTGGAAATTTCCGAGGGTCGCAATCGGCAAATAAGACGAATGACGGCGCATATTGGCTTTCCCACGCTACGTCTTATCCGTTATCGCGTGGGTAAGTGGACACTGGGGAGAATTCCGGTGGGTGAATTTTATATCGTAAAGTAATTCAGATAGTTAACATTCACTATATTATATAACTATATGTAATATATGCTAATAAAATAATAACTGTACGCCTTTTTTATTTTATGTATATCCGTGTATTTTTCCCGGTTAGTTTTAAAGAACTGTGACGTAGTGCCGATATTGAGACAGAGTGGATGAGTATATAAAGCGGTATAGGTGAAATAGACAGGGATTAAACAATGAATAAACAGCAGCAAGGTTTTACACTAATAGAGCTGATGATCGTTATTGCGATTATTGGAATTCTTGCCGCCATTGCGATACCGGCCTACCAGGACTATACCATTCGCACCAAGGTCTCAGAGGGGCTGTCGCTGGCCGGGGTGGCAAAGCTTGCAGTTTCCGAGACGTTTAATGCAACAGGCAGCTATCCAACGATTGATCCGGCAAATGCCAGTTACGGGCTACCTACAGCGAGTGAAATCAGCGGCACCTATGTATCCAGCATTACAGCCGCCCCTGGCACGGGTATTATTTCCATAGCATTTAAAACCATTTCTGCGGGTAAGGTAAATAGTGGTGATACCGTACTCCTTACACCGGATAGCAGTGTCAATGGTTCGTTGCAGTGGACCTGTAACGGTAATGATGTACCCGCCAAGTATGTACCTGCCAATTGCCGTTAGCGCATAAGTTCGAAAAATTTCCGATTGTTTAATAAAAGGCCCGTGCAGGCAGTGCGCGGGCCTTTTTTATATTTATTGCGCGGCTCTGCTAGAATACGCCTCTTTCAGAAACACTCGCACCATGCGCACTTGAACCACCCTGTATTAGCAGGGGAGCATTGTAAGGGATAGCAGCTTGTCACTGAGAAAGGGAATCACAGGGGTATAGAATTAATGAAAGTCCTGATTACAGGTTCAGCCGGTTTTATTGGATCGGCATTGTCACTGCGGCTGCTTGAGCGTGGTGATGAAGTTATCGGTATTGACAGTCTCAATGACTATTACGACGTGGTGCTGAAGGAGGCACGGCTCGAACGTACGGCAGCCTACAATAACTTTACGGACTTGCGAGTCAGTATTGATGATCGCGTTGCCATGGCTGGTATTTTCAGCAAGCACCGCCCTGATCGGGTAGTGAATCTTGCCGCGCAGGCCGGTGTTCGTTACTCAATTGAAAATCCACTTGCGTATGTTGATACCAATCTGCTCGGGTTCGCGAATATTCTCGAAGGCTGTCGCCACAATAATGTCGAGCATCTTGTCTATGCTTCCAGCAGTTCGGTTTATGGGTCGAATACCAACATGCCGTTCTCCGTGCATGATAATGTCGACCACCCGGTGAGCCTGTATGCTGCCAGCAAGAAAGCCAATGAGTTGATGGCGCACACTTATAGTCATCTTTACCGTTTACCCACAACCGGTTTGCGTTTCTTTACTGTCTATGGCCCGTGGGGCCGGCCGGATATGGCCTATTTCAAGTTCACGCAGAATATCCTGGCCGGCAAGCCGATTGATGTGTTTAACAATGGCAATCATCAGCGTGACTTTACCTACATCGATGATATTGTCGAAGGCGTGGTGCGGGTGCTGGACAGGATTCCGCAACCGAATCCGGACTGGTCGGGTGACGCACCGGACTCGGCATCCAGCACGGCGCCGTACCGTCTCTACAATATCGGCAATCATCAGCCGGTGGAATTAATGCACTATATCGAAGTGCTGGAAGACTGCCTCGGCAAAAAGGCGGTGAAAAACATGTTGCCAATGCAGCCCGGCGATGTGCAGGCGACCTATGCGGATGTGGATGAACTGGTGAAGGCGATTGGTTACAAGCCGGCGATGTCTGTGGAGGAGGGCATGGCCAGATTTGTCGACTGGTATCGCGCCTATTACAAGGTGTAGGTGATCGGCTATAACCATATAAATTGCAATAAAACACTGTCATAGCAACTTGCCATAATAGGCAGTCATGAAGCAGCCCGTTTTATTTCAAGGAAGTACCCATCATGCAGGAGAATAGCTGTGGCGGCGAACCGTTTGCCTTGCGTGTCATTGGTGACACCATGGCGCCCGAGTTCGTCGATGGTTGTATCATTATCATCGACCCGTCCGGGGTCGTTAAAGACGGCTCTTATGTGCTAGCGCGGTATAATGACGAATATATTTTCCGGCAACTGGTATTTGGTGAGGGTGTCTATTTCCTGAAGACCCTGGAAGAGGGGCACGAGACCATCGAGATCCCCGACCTGGTGCCCGTTGAGGGTGTAATCATTCAGCAGGGTGCCCGGCGGCGAAAAGACCGCAAGCACTATATTTGAGAGTGCAGGTTGGGCACGTCGCATTGCTCCTTTGCCCAACCTGCAATGTGCCCGGTGTAGGTTGGGCAAAGCGAAGCATGCCCAACAACCATTGCATCGTTGATAGCCTTACTTCTTTGGGGATTCCTGGTCCGGACGCAGGCGTGTGGTAAAGAACTCATCCGCTTCCTCAACAGATACAGTCTTTCCAGCGGAATTAACCAGCTGCAATTCGTAGTCATTCCAGCCGCGCAAGCCGGTCTTCATGGAGCTGACCCGGGTGTATCCCATCAGTTGCATGGTATGCGCGGCCAGCACGCTGCGGTTCCCGGAACGGCAAACCACAACAACGTCACGATCACGTGCCTCGACCAGTTCCTTGACGGTTTCTTCGTAATCGTATTCACAGGCAGTCTCAAGGATGCCTCGCGGTACATTCAATGAGTCTGCTATATGCATGGCGGCATACTCGCTTTCTTCACGCACATCGAGGATCAAGGGTACATCACCCTCGTTGATGCGTTCCTCGATATCCCAGGGAAAAACTTCCTGCACTGCGGGCTGCAGATCTCTGACAAGTTCCGCAAACGTCTTCATGTTGCAGTCTTACGTGTTGCTGTTCTGATAGTTGTCGCGGCTGGATGTGCGTAGCCCGTGCTCAACGGCAATAACCGCTGCTTCAACACGTGAATGTACGCCCAGCTTGCGCAGAATAGACTTCACATGCAGCTTGACGGTGCCGTCCGAGATCCCCAGATTGCGCGCGATGACCTTGTTGCTTTGACCCTCTGCCAGCAGCGCGAGAATCTCGTTCTCGCGTGGCGTTAACTTGGCGAACGGGCTCTCCTCGGCCGGAGCAATGCTGTCACCCTGGACCACGCGTGCAAGGACCGGTGCCAGGTCGGGTGCAACCACGGTTTTGCCGGCAACAATGTCACGCAGTGCCAGTACCAGCTGGTCCGGTTCCATGTCCTTGAGCAGGTAACCCTGTGCGCCACTGCGCAGTGATTCAACCAGATCGCGTTCGTCACTGCTGGTGGTCAACATAGCCACCGGGTTACTGAAACCGTTCTTGCGCAGCTGGCGCAGGACATCCATGCCGTCCATTTCCGGCATGCGCATATCGAGCAAAACCACGTCCGGCTCCAGTTCTATCGCCAGTCGCAGGCCTTCCTGGCCGCTGCCAACGGCCGCGACAATGTTAATGTCGCGGCGGCTTAGCAGGCCTTCCAGTCCCTCGCGGAACAGGGTGTGGTCATCAACTAGCAGAATATTCAGGCTCATGTTGTTTTATTTGTGATCTCGGGTTGGTTAAGTTCCAGTACGATACGGGTACCTTCTCCAGGTTCACTCTCGACGCGCAGCTTGCCACCGAGGCGGGCTGCCCGCTCCCGCATAATTGTCAGGCCGATGTGTTCACCGGGCGAGCCATAGGCCTGGTCGTTGATACCGATACCGTCGTCCTCGATAAGAATATGGCATTTTCCCTGCAGGCAGTCCCTGAGCATGATTCGTACCGTCTTGGCTTCACTGTGTTTTCTGATATTCCACAGTGCTTCCTGAATTATACGCAGGATCTGGGTTTCACATTCACCTGTGAGGGATGAATTTGACCATTCTTTCTGCAGATAGGTTTTTATGCCGGTTTCACTGCGGAACTGGCTGACGATTTTCTCGATGGCATCCAGCAGGCTCTGGTTGTAGGCCGGTGCGCGAAAATTGGCAATCAGTTCACGCAACTCGGTATTGGCCTCGTCCAGGCTGTTCTCGATTTGTTCCAGCTTTTGCCAGGTGGTGGATTCATCCCCCTGGTGGAGTGTTTCGTCGAGCACCCTGACCTGGAAACGCAGGCTGGCAAGTGTCTGGGCCAGAGAATCATGTAACTCGTGGGCAATACGGGTGCGCTCGTCCTTGATAAGGTGTTGCTGGCTCAGCTCCTCGTTGCGTGATTTTTCGATGGCAATGCTGAGATGATGGGCAATGCTGGTCAGCAGTGGTTTAATGCTGTCGATCGACTCCAGCAGCGAGGTATCAAGGAACAGGTTGATGATGCCGGTGACCAGGCCCCGGTAACGCATGGGTACGGCGACCATGCCGGTGTTGCTGTTGTCAAAAAAGCGGCGGCCGGCGATTATTTCACATTTTTCCAGATCCTTTTCGACCCAGATTTTTCCCTCGGTCATCGCGCGTTCGTACAGGCAGCGACGTACATCCTTGCGCTCGGGCAATAGCAGTGACTCATCTATGCCACTGCTGGCGGACAGCTCCATCTGCCCGGAATTCTGCAGCACCCAGATCGCGGCTGCCTGTGATTGTGTAATGCGTTTCAGGGTGTACATGAAACGCGTGAGCAGGTCATCGAGGCCATGTGCCGTGTTGATGCTCGAGACAACCTCGTAAAGAATCTGCAGCGATTTTTCCTCGAGGCTCTTCTCGGCAAACCTTGCCGTGTCCTTTCCTGCTGTTGGTTGCCGGGGCATGCTGTCAGATCCGGCCTATGCCGGCGGTGAGTAGTTGCTGTCGTTGGGATTCATGAAAATAAACTGCCAGCTGTCCGGCTCCAGCTCGACATAGTCCAGCGTGGTGCCTTCCAGGAGTATCTGGCTGCTTTCGGCGATGACGACATCGAGGTCACCGGCCTTGACGTGTATATCGCCCTCGAGCTCATTTTCATCAAATCCCATGCCATAGTGGATGCTGCCGTCCGGGTTGCGTTTTGCAGCGATGCGCATGGGCAAGCCGGTCATGTTGCCCTCGCTGGCGGAACGGCGAATCATGTCGACTGCGGCGGGTGTAATGGTAATCATGGTGACTCCTTGAAAGATTTGTTACTAGTATAGTGTCAGTGGGCGGGCCTTGTCTCAGTTCGGCTGGCTGCGGACAAAGTCCACGAATCTCCGTGCCCAGTGATGCTGCTGGGTATCCCGCATGTGGCTGTAGCAGGCCAGCAGATTATGGATCACGATGCCGTCATGCCGGCCGTCGATACCCGTGCCACGCAGGACCTCGTAGGCGAATGTCAGCGATTCCGTCATATTCTCAAGACTTGAATAATGAAACTCATGTGCGGCAAATTCGCCGGGTGGTCCGGTGGACGGCCAGGGAGCTGCGGCCGTCTCCCGCAGGCGCACATAGCCGCGCCCCTGTGGCCGCGCATGCATGACCGTGTCAGCCGGTATGATGCCGACCATATCGGATTGCTTGCCGTTCCAGGCGATACTGCGTGACAGGTACATTAAACCACCGCATTCTGCATAGGCTGGCAGGCCGCCCTCGATCGCCTTGCGGATGTCAGCGCGCAGCGCCGTGTTGCCTGCCAGCGTCTGCAAGTGGCTTTCCGGGAAGCCACCACCGATAAATAGCCCGTCGACTGCTGGCAGTGATGAATCGGTGAGCGTGTTGAAGGGCACCAGTTCTGCGCCTGCCTGTTGCAGTGCAGCAAGATCATCCGGATAGTAAAAGCCGAATGCGGCGTCATGGGCGATGCCGATTCGAACGGCTGGCGTGGTGATCCCGTGTACGGGCGGGGGGAGGGTAAACTCCAGCGTGTCATTGCCGGCAACGGCCAGCAGTCGCCCGAGGTCAACCTGCTCCTTGATGCAGTCACGAATCTCGATGATCTTTCTATCGGCCGTCGAGGCTTCGTTACTGGGTATCAGACCCAGGTGGCGCTCGTCTATCAGCAGCGCCGGGTTGCGATGCACGCCACCGATGACTGGCACGTCCGTGTAATGCTCGATCACGGCGCGCAGCTTGGCCTCGTGCCGGCTGCCGCCCAGTTGATTGAGAATGACACCGGCGATCTTTACCGCGGGGTCAAATGCCTGGTAGCCGAGTATCAGTGGCGCAATCCCGCGGGTCATACCGCGGGCGTCGAGTACCAGGATGACCGGCGTGTGCGTCAGTGTCGCGAGCGCGGCGTTGCTGTTGCTGCCATCAAGGTCGAGTCCGTCATACAGCCCCTTGTTGCCTTCGATCAGGCTGATGTCGGCATTACTCGAATACTGGCCGACCGTCGCCAGTATTTCCTCATGTGACATGCAGTAGAAATCAAGATTGTGACAGGGGCGACCGGCTGCCTGGCCCAGCCACATGGGGTCGATGTAATCAGGGCCCTTCTTGAAGGGCTGGACCGCGAGACCGCGTTCTGCCAGTGCAGCGCACAATCCCAGGGAGACGGTGGTCTTCCCGGAGGATTTGTGGGCTGCCGATATCAGCAGACGGGACATTTTGAGTGGTCAGGTGGCACCTGACACGACACTGCAGCGTGAGACGCTGGCTTAAGCTTCTCTTGCCGAGTAATGGGGGTCAACGGCCTCATCCGCGAGACTGACCGGCATGAAACGCAGCACCCTGACACCGACAAACGTGGCTGCGAGTGCCAGTGCAACGCCACCGATACCGAGGATGACCTCTGGCAGGCTTGGTGAATAGCTGCCGACGACCCCGTCACCGAATGAGCTCACCACTTCCTTGCCGGGGAACATTTCCATTGGATAGGCCTGGCCACCAATGATGATGACATACATCTGTGCCAGACCGCCGATGATCACCAGCAGCGAGGCGATGCCAATCCAGCCGCGTGATTTACCGGTTGACGGGAGATACAGCAGCGCCAGTGGCAGCAGGCTGCCAAGACCGATTTGCACGATCCAGAACAGGCGGGTGTAGACACCGCCATCCATCAGGATGAAGCGTTCGACACCATGGTTCTCGGTGATGTACAGGTTGGTCAGGTGGTAGGCGATTACAAAATACAGCACCGCGGCAACAAACACGCCCAGCAGGTTCTTGAGACGAAACAGGATGCTGTCACCGAGCGGTCGATCAGCCCACTTGTACATGCCCATCAGCACCAGGATGAAGATCGCCAGGCCGAAGGAAAAGGACATGATAATGAACATCGGTGCCAGGATGGCCGCATCGTAGGCCTGCCGCGCGACCAGGAAACCGAAGATGGAACCGGTACCGGTGGTCAGTACGAGACGCCAGATAAAGGCGCTGAAACCGGCCACTTTGGTGAACTTGTTCATCTTGCGTTCCATCATCATCCACAGGTAGACGCCGACAATGACCATGAAACCGGTATAGAGCATGATGTTCCAGGCAAAGATGGACTTGAAGTTGTAGTAGGTCATGGCCACGATCAGGCGATCGGGGCGACCGAGGTCGAGTACCAGTACCGCCAGGCCACCCACCAGCAGCGTAATGGCGAGCAGACCGGAAAGGCGTGCCAGAGGCTTGTAGGCAGTCTTGTTGAAGACGGAACTGATAGAGGCGACATTCAGCGCGCCGGATGCTGCCACGATCAGGAACACGGCAAATACGTGCGGTGTTCCCCAGACGATCTGGTTGTTCATGCCGGTGACCCAGTGGCCATTGTGTTCCATGTACCAGGCTGCCCCGAGCGCGGCCAGAACGAACAGGCCCATGAAACCCAGCAGCATGTAAAACGGCTTGCCGCCGTCGATTTCCTTGAATTCAAGTTGCTTCATCAGAGTCCCCGGTAACGCACGCCGGTATTGAGTTCCAGATCAGCACGAACCTGGCGGCTGTCGTATTGCTTCAGTTGTTGAGAGAGTTCACTGTCGGGGTCATTCATGTCCCCGAAGGTTAGTGCATTGTGATTTTCAGCCGTACATGCCTCCACACAGGCCGGTGTCATGCCTGCATCGACGCGGTGCACGCAGAAGGTACAGGACTCCACCGTGCCCTTGCCGCGTGGTGCGTAAGGGACCTGGTCCTGGAGTTTTTCATGGATGAACGAGCGTGCCTTGTAGGGGCAGGCCATCATGCAGTAGCGGCAACCGATGCAGATGTGCTTGTCAACCAGCACAATACCGTCAGCCCGTTTGAAGGAGGCACCTGTGGGACAGACATCCACGCATGGCGGGTGCTCACAGTGCTGGCACAGCATCGGCAGTGACTGCACGTACCCGGTCTGCTTGTCTTTTAGCGAGACCTTGCGTATCCACTGGGCGTCCGTGCTCGGGCGACCGAATCCTTCCAGGTTGTGTTCCTCGTTGCAGGCAGTCACGCAGTCATCACAGCCATTGTCGCACTTGCTGGTATCGATCAGCATGCCCCAGCGTACGTCACTGCTGACTGGCGTGTCAGCCGCTCTGGCGTTCGCGACTTCCGTTAACATCACCCCGGGCGCAACGGCAAGACCGGCGGCCGCAGTGGCCGTGTTGCTCAGAAAGCGGCGGCGGTAGATATCGATGTTTGATTCTTCACTCATTGCCCATGCCCTCGTTCAAGCGGGACTGGAACTTCGTTTTAACCGGACGGTCCGCGTGACACTGGAAACAGTCAATACTCACCGCTGCATAGGTGTGGCAGCTGTTACAGAAGTGTTTCTCGCTGTCTGCACGCGGTGCATCGGGGGCATCACTAACGTGACAGTCGATGCACTCGTTCAGGCTGTACTGTGTGGTGCGGATACCTTCGTGCACGGTCGCATCACGCTGATCGAGGATAAACTCCATGTGATTGGAGCGCATCACGGCGGTGGGCTCAACGCAGCCCTGTTCCTCGCTGAAGCGTCGTTGGGCCTCGGGAATGTAGAGACCCGAGGCGTTCTCGTCAGCGCTTGCATCACCTGCGATGCCGGGTGTGTAAGCACCCAGCAGCAGGCTGAATATCAACGTAATGAGACTGTATTTAATCATGAGTCAATGATTCGCGGTTAGTGATCACCCATGGCCATGTCGATGTAGCCGGTCGGGCAGACATCGGAACAAATGTGGCAGCCAATACACTTTGTATAGTCAGTATCGACATAACGACCGGTGGTGTACTGGTCCTTCTTGACGCGGAAGATGGCATCCTGCGGGCAGTAGATGACGCAGTTGTCACATTCGAAGCACATGCCGCAACTCATGCAACGACCGGCCTCTTCAACGGCCTGCTCGGCGGTCAGGCCGATACCGCGTTCCTCAAAGTGACCCAGAACTTCTTCAGCAGAAGGACCACTGGACGTACGCTTGATGCGCGGAGTGTACGGGAAGTGACCCAGGAACAACCGGTCCGAGGCGATAATTTCCGCACTGGCACGGTCTTCGTAGTTGTGTACGGCAAATCTTCGCATCGTCGGTGCCACGCATGTCACCTTGTTTGGCGGCTTCAAACGCTTCAGGTGCCAGGTTGGCTTCACTCAGCTTCTTCAGCAGTTCAAAGTGGTGCACGTCGACCTTGGGACGCTTGGCCTGTTGTTCCTGCTTCAGGTAATGATCAATACTTTCCGAGGCGATCGATGCCTGTCCGATGGCGGTAGTCAGCAGGTGCGGGCGGATGATATCGCCAGCGACAAAATGACCCTTGCGATCCGGTACCTGGTAGAAGGCATCAGAATCAATCAGGCCACGGCCGTTATCGAGTGACTCGAGCCCCTCGGACAGATCGCCACCCTGGCCAATGGCCGACACGATCAGGTCGCACTCGATTTCATATTCGGTGCCTTCGATCGGGCTTGGGCGTCCGTCTTCCACGGTACACTTGGCCATCTTCAGTGCAATCGCACGGCCATCATCGTTGAGCACGACTTCCATCGGCATGACACCGTCATCGATGCGCACACCTTCATGCAGTGCATCATGGACTTCATGTTCAGCGGCCGTCATTTCTTCTTTCGGAAACAGCGAGGTCAGTGTCACTTCCGCTCCTTCACGTGCCGCGGCAAAGGCCGAATCGTGGGCGACGTAGCCGCCGATCACCTGCTCCGGACGGTCTTCCTTGCCGAGCATGTTGATCTTGCCCAGACGGCGGGCAACGGAGACCACGTCGATCGAGGTATCACCACCACCCACACACACGACCTTGTCAGCAGTGACCTTCAGGCTGCCCTTGTTGAAGGCTTCCAGGAAGGCAACACCGGATACGCAGTTCGGTGCGTCGCTGTTGGGGACCGGCAGTTTACGCCCGGATTTACAGCCCAGTGCCCAGAGAATGGCATCGTATTCCTTCTCGATTTCCTCGATGCTGACATCCTTGCCGACGCGGGTGTTCATGCGCAGATCGATGCCACCCATTTCCACGATGCGATTGCATTCGTGGTTGAGTACGTCACGCGGGGTACGATAGCCCGGGATGCCGTAGCGCATCATGCCACCAAGCTCTTCATGGTCATCGAAGATGGTGCTGGCATGTCCTTTACGGCGCAGCTGGTAGGCGGCAGCCATACCGGCGGGACCGCCACCGATGATGGCAACCTTCTTGCCGCTTAGCGGGGCTGAGTTGTCAAAGGTGTATTTCTGTTCGAAGGCGGAGTCACCAATGAACTGCTCGACGGAATTGATACCGACGAAATCCTCGACATTGTTGCGGTTGCAACCGTCTTCACACGGAGCCGGGCAGACGCGGCCCATCATGGAAGGGAAGGGATTCGCGTCGGTGGAGCGGCGGAAGGCATACTCTTCCATGCTCATTTCACCGGTCGGCTTCTCGATGCCGCGGACGATTTGCAACCAGCCACGGATGTCCTCACCGGACGGGCAGCTGCCCTGACAGGGCGGTGTGCGGTGCACGTAGGTCGGACACTTGTAGGACTTGTCCTCGTTGAAGATATCGTCACCAATGCGTGAGTATTCGTGATCGCCTTCTTCAAAGCGGCGGAAAGTCAGATCTTTTTCCATGTCATCTCGAGAAGTTGCCATGTCTGTTCTCCTGTTATCTGATCTGGTCGTTAAGCTGAACCGGATACTAAAAAGTTACTGTTTGTTGCCCAGCACAATTGCGTTGCTGACGAGCTGGTGCACACTGACGATGCTGTCCATCTGGAAGCCGTAATAGGGCATTACCTTTGCAAACTGGCTCTTGCAGATGGCGCAGATAGCGGCCATGTGTGTGACGCCGTGATTTTCCACGACGTGTTTCAACGCCTCCATGCGGGGCAGGGCGCCCTTGACGCGCAGCTCCATGAGGTCGTCTGTCAGCAGCCCGCCACCGCCACCACAACAGAAGGTGGCTTCGTGAATAGTGTCCTGGGGCATGTCATAAAAGTGGTTGCAACTGGCCTTGATGACCTCGCGCGGCAGTACGAACTGGCCGCCCGGCTTGGGTCCCATGCGGGACGCGCGTGCCACGTTGCAGGAATCGTGGTAGGTCAGCACCATGTCATCGTTCGCTGACTTGTCCAGTGTAATAGCACCGCGCTGAATCAGGTCATAGGTGAATTCCATGATGTGCATCGGCACCGGGTATTTCGGGTCGAGGAAATCGAACGGACCGGCCAGCGTATTCAGGAAGCTGTAGGCGACACGCCAGGCGTGTCCACACTCACCGAAGATGATGCGCTTTACACCGAGGTCGAGCGCGGCTTCGCGTATGCGCAGTGATACCTTGCGCATGTTCTCGTAACTGCCGATGAACATGCCGAAGTTGGCCGCCTCGCTGGCGTACGAGCTGAGGGTCCAGCTGACACCGGCCTCGTGGAACACCTTGGCATAACCCATGAGCCCGTCGACATGCGGTTCGGCAAAAAAGTCGGCCGACGGGGTGACCACCAGGATATCGGCACCTTTTTCATCCAGCGGCAGACGCACGGTGACGCCGGTATCGTCTTCAATATCTTCTTCCAGCCCCTCGAGTGTGTCGGCAAGGGCGGGCTGCGGCAGGCCGAGGTTGTTACCGATCTTGTAGACCTTGGCGATAATTTCGTTGCAGTACTTCTGGCCCACGCCGACGGCATCCATCACTTCACGTGCGGCCATGGAGATTTCCGCGGTGTCGATACCGTAGGGGCAGAACACCGAACAGCGGCGGCATTGTGAACACTGGTGGAAGTAGCTGTACCAGTCATCCAGGACGTCTTTTGTCAGGTCAACCGCACCGACCAGCTTGGGGAAGTATTTGCCGGCAAAGGTAAACTTGCGGCGGTACACCTTGCGGAACAGGTCCTGGCGGGCAACCGGCATGTTTTTTGGATCGGAGGTACCGAGGTAGTAATGGCACTTGTCGGTGCAGGCACCGCACTTGACACAGGCATCGAGAAACACGGCCAGCGAGCGGTACTTGCCGGTCAGTTCTTCCATCTTGTCATAGGCGACCTGTTGCCAGTTGTCGACCAGTTCGCCAGGAAAGCCCAGCGGTTCCTGGAACTGTTCCTTGGAGACAAACGGCTTGCTGTGCGCCATCGTCCCATCCTGGATGTGAGGAATGACGGGGTATTCTTTCAGTTCCGGTACTTCGAAATCAGCCACGCTCTAGCTCCTGTTACTTTTCCAGCTCGGCTGCCCATGCGGACAGATGACGTTTTTCACGCGGGTCGTCCACCTGGTTGCGGGTGGGACTGAAAAATACACCGGGTGCATGCAACAATTTGCTGATCGGGAAAATAATCATCAGTATGGCAACCAGTGCAAGGTGAATCAGCAGCACCGGGTCCTGCGGCAGGGGTTGCCAGTTGAAATACATGAGACCACGGAAAAATTCCTTGACCGCGACAATATCGGTGTGGACGACATAGTCCATCATCAGGCCGGTACCGGCGATGGCAAACAGCAGTGCCAGCATCAGGTGATCGGAGAGTGCGGTGATATAACGTACACGGTCGACCAGGATGCGGCGTGCCCAGAGGCCCAGCAGACCGGCAGACATGGCAAACGCGGCATACATGCCAAACGGCTGTATCAGGTCAACCCAGGTCCAGACAGGGTCTGTGAAATAGCGCAGGTGGCGCGCCAGTACCAGAAACATACCGTAATGAAACATCCAGCCAAAGATCCAGATCCACTTGTTCGACTTGAACAGGCTTTCAAAAAATACCAGCTCGCGGAACATGCGCATCACCACGCCGCTGCGTGTCACCGGTGCGGGGGTGGTAGGTATCTTCAGGGGTGCCGGTGTTTTCGCATACTGGCGAATTTTCGACGCCAGACCGACGACCAGCAGGGCCGTGGCGGCGTAGAACAACAGCGCATAAACTATGGTCAGAAACGGCATGTTTCTGAGCTCCCTTACGGTTGGTTTAGTAAAAACTGTCAATGTATGCAGAGGGGAGGTCCCTCTGCATACAGCTTGACCGTGACTTAGACGCAGCCAGTAGGCTTGGGCAGACCCGCGTACTTACAGGCCTGCTTGGCCGGGCCATAAGGAAACAGTTCGTACAGGTACTTGCTGTTACCCTTGTCCTTGCCCAGCTTTTTACCGATGGCCTTGGTCAGAACACGAACCGCAGGAGCGATCTGGTACTCTTCATAGTACTCACGCAGGAAGTTGATGACTTCCCAGTGACTCTCCGTCAGTTCACAGTCGTCAATCTGTGCCATGACAACAGCGACGTCTTTGTCCCAGGTGTTCAGGTCAGCCAGGTAGCCTTCTTCGTCTGTTTCATAAGTCTTGCCGTTTGCTTCAATACTACTCATGTGAGGTCTCCTCGTTGGATGACGCTAGTTGTTAATAAAAGATTCAGAGCCAGGACTGTACCTTGTCATTGGACTCCACCAGATCCACAAAACCGGCATAGTCGATGACGCCAACGCCATCAGCCAGTTTGTCTTCCGATATACCACGCGCTGCCAGGTCAGGACCCAGTACGGATACCTTTTGACCCGCAATCATTGCTGATGCCTTACCGCTTTTGACAGCACCATAGACACCATCTTCAATCAGCAGCAGTACGTCGTCTCCCTTCATGATCGAGGTTGCCGTGTTGAGGTTGCTGTTTTCGTATGGCGATTTGTTTACCAGGTGCAATATAGACATTTGTTTGATCTTCCCGATTAAAAGTTAAACAGGACATCCTGCTCGGCCATGACATCACCGAGTTCCGCGCGACTCACCAGTCGAATGGAATCCTTCTCGGCATAGTCCTCATCCTCGTCTTCCCAGACCAGGTGCTGCAGGTCATCGAGTGTCAGGCCACGCTCTTCCAGCGATTCCTTCTCGACATAAATCTTGGTGATTTCGTAATCGCCAAGTGCCGCGTAGGTCGGTGAGAAGTTCTTCATGCCGATGCCGCTGGTGTCCTGCCCCTTGACCAGCTGGTAGACACCATCGTCCATGAAGGCGAGGCTGACGTCCTGTTCGAAGGCCGCACTGATCAGTACGACTTCCAGGGATTCCCACGCATAGATCGTGCCGTAAGGCGCCTTGCGGTTGAAGAATAAAAATTTCTTTGTATCAGACATTAATCAGTACCCCGTTCAGTCGCCGAACACGATCAGTCGATCGCTCTGGATGCCGCCCTCGACCAGCTGCCCCAGCCCGGAGATACGAAACCCGGGTGCAATGTTGGTGGCATCTTTGCCATTGCGCTCGGCTTCGCCGTCATCAACGAGACCGCGACGCTGTGCCGCTGCGACACACAGCACCATGTCAATGTCATGTGCCTGTCCGAGTTCCGTCCAGCGGGCGACGATGTTGCGGTCGTCCTGCGGCGGGGTGGTCAAACGCGTGCCGTTGTTGACGCCATCGTGATAGAAGAAGATGCGGAAGATTTCGTGACCTTTTTCCAGTGCAGCCTTGGCGAAGTGGTAGGCCGAGTCAGCAGACTGGTGCTGATACGGACCTTCGTTTACCTGAATAGTAAATTTCATGAATCAGGTTCCTCAGAAGCGGATATGCGTTGAGGCATTCAGGCTTGCACGGGCACCACGCCAGTTGTCGATGTGGTACTTGGTGAACGGCAGACCGGTCTTCTCGAAGAAACGTGGCCAGCCAATGCGTTCGATCCAGTCATTCATGCGTTCCCAGTCCTTGGCATCTTCCTTGTAGGTCTTGAGGATCTTCTTGACCACGGCGGTCGCCTCGGGCCAGCGCGGCGGATTGTTCGGGATACCGGAGGCAACCAGCTTCTGGAAGGTCGGTTTGCTGCGGGCATTGGAGTGATTACCACCGACCCAGATGGCCAGCTTGGAGTGCTCTGCATCGTTGATCTGCATCGGCGGGCAGGGCGGGAAACAGGCACCACAGCAGATGCACTTCTTCTCATCGACTTCCAGGGAAGGCTTGCCATTGACCAGTGCCGGGCGAATTGCGGCAACCGGGCAGCGTGCAACAACGGAAGGACGCTCGCAGACATTGGACACCAGGTCGTGGTTGATCTTCGGTGGCTTGGTGTGCTGCACGTTGATGGCGATATCGCCCTGGCCGCCACAGTTGATCTGGCAGCAGGAAGTGGTCATATGCACACGGTTGGGCATATTCCAGTTCTTAAATTCATCGATCATTTCGTCCATCATGGACTTCACAACACCGGAGGCGTCTGTGCCCGGGATGTCGCAGTGCAGCCAGCCCTGGGTGTGGGACAGCATCGCTACAGAGTTGCGCGTGCCGCCGACGATGAAACCGGCATCGGTCAGCGCCTTGATCAGCGGCTGTACCTTGGCTTCGTCAGCTACCTGGTACTCGATGTTGCTGCGGATGGTGAAGTGAATGTAGCCTTCACCGTATTCATCACCGATGTCACAGAGTTTGCGCAGGGTGAACACATCAAGAATACGCTGGGTACCCGCACGTACGGTCCAGATCTTGTCACCATTGTTGGATACGTGCAGCAGCACGCCCGGCTGCGGGTCTTCGTGGTAGGCCCATTGTCCGTAGTTCTTGCGCATTACGGGATGCATGTACTGGAACCCGTCCGGACAGCCCGATTCAATTGGCGAACGCATTTCTTGTGCCATGAGATTCTCCTGAATATCTGTATTTTATTGAACTGGTCCCGGTGCCAGGCACCGGGACAGTCTTGATTCAACGACCGGTCTGTTACGCAGAAGCAGCTTTCTCTTCGCGCTTCCTTTCAAACCATTTTTCGGCTTCCTCGTCCCAGCCATCCATGCGGACGTAGGAACTCTGGCGCGGATTGCCGACCATGTTCGGGTCAACATCGATGCCAATGCCTTCGAGGAAATTCACCAGGCCGATACGCTCGATCATTTCACCGCAACGCTCGTGTTCCAGGCCGTTCTCTGCCCAGAAGTCGATGATGTCTTCAGCCATTTCCTGCAGGCTTTCGTAGTCTTCCTCGGTTTCGAGCTTCTTGAAAGGAACGACCACGGTACCCATGAGATCACCGATTTTCAGGGTGCGCTTGCCGCCAATAAGAATGGTGACACCCTTGTCATCACCAGGATGCAGGGCCTTCGGCATGACGTTCAGGCAGTGCATGCAGCGTACACAGTTGTGATTGTCGACGATAAAGTTGTCGTTGTCGTCCAGCGAGATGGCCTGGGTCGGGCAACGTGTGATGACGTTGTCGATGATGTACTGACGGCCTTTCTTCTCGATGTAGTTCTTGATCTCTTCCTGGTTGACCTTCATGTCATCGCGCCAGGTACCGATGATGGCGAAGTCGGCACGCTCGATGGCGTTCTGGCAGTCATTCGGGCAACCGGAGACCTTGAACTTGAACTTGTAGGGCAGGGCCGGGCGGTGCACGTCATCGGTGAAGTTATTCACCATCCAGCGGTGAATACCGTGCTCGTTGCAGTTCGACATTTCACAACGGGCGCCACCGATACACGACATGGCGGTACGTACGCAGGGGCCGGCGCCGCCAAGGTCCCAGCCGTACTCATTGATCTCGTCGAACATGTGCTGGGTGCCATCGGTGGTGGTGCCGATGAACATGATGTTGCCGGTCTGACCGTGGAAGGTCACCAGGCCCGAGCCATGTTTCTCCCAGCTGTCGCCGAGCTGGCGCAGCATGTCGGTGGTGTAAAAGTTGCCGGCCGGTGGCTGCACACGGATGGTGTGGAATTCTTTTGATTCGGGGAAGGCATCGCCGACTTCGGAGAAGCGCGGGATAATGCCGCCGCCATAACCATAGACACTGACCGTGCCGCCTTTCCAGTAGCCCTTGCGGGTTTCGTAGGAATGTTCCAGCTGACCAAGCAGGCCGTTGGTTACGCTGTTGATGCGCTCATCGGGATGCTCGTCGCGCAGTCGCTTGATGCCGGTAATGAAACTTGGCCATGGGCCGGTTTCCAGATTATCAAGCATCGGTGTTGGGTAGGTGTTCTTAGCCATGGTGATCTCCTGAGATTTGTTTTCGCTTACACCAAGTTGTTAACTGATTAGACAGCCAATGGCTGCCCGAAAAACCTGTTTCAGGCAACTCTGAAATCAGTAAGTTAATGTGCCTGCTGGCAGACTAACTTTTGATTACGCGCATTCTAGGAGTGGACTCGATGTGAACATATCCTACCCATGGGGTGGCACGGATATTTGCCCGTATCTCGAAATGGGTATTGGCAAAAATATTATTTAAATTCCTGTAGTTAGTTGTTGTCAGGCGGAAAACTAATGAGAGTAGAATTTTTTCTTATGTTAACGGGTACTTATTTGCTGTTTTGCTCCTGGAGAGCTTGTCCGGACGGCCGAATTTTCAATTGCTGAATGAGAATAATATGCATTATCAAATAGATGGCTCGTGCCCCTTTTTATGAAAAAGCCGTGATAAAAAAATTTTCTCTTCGTAGTATTGCCTCCCCAATCATGACGAATACTTACCCATCGATACAGCCCTTTGATCTGGCCGACGAGGCCGGATACCAGGCATGGCGTGAAGCCAGGCTTGCCGGTTACATTGCGCTGGCGGCAGATGCCGTCGTAGCCGTCAGTGATATCGCAAGGCTCGATGCCAGCGAGCATGCGGCCATACTGGAACACTGTCGAGCGACCAATTTTGCCATCTACGAGGTGACTGGCGGGAAGACGACGGACAAGCAGGCCATACGTGCGCTTGGGCGGCAGTTCGGTCTGGAGCATCTGGATATGAATCTGCGCGCGGATGAAGACAGTATCACCTCGCTGCGGGTGATGGAGGCGGCTGCCGGCACGCATTACATACCCTATACCAATCGTCCCTTGAACTGGCATACCGATGGTTACTACAACCGTCCGGACAGGCAGGTGCGTGGCATCGTGATGCACTGCGTGTCTGCCTCGGCCAGTGGCGGAGAAAACCTGTTGCTGGATCCCGAGATCGCCTACCTGCTGCTGCGGGATGAGAACCCCGATTATATAAGGGCGCTTATGCAGCCGGATGCCATGACGATTCCGCCGAATATCGAGGCGGGCGTTGAACTGCGTGCGGCACAATCGGGACCGGTATTTTCCGTCGCCGCGGACACGGGCGCATTGCATATGCGCTATACCGCGCGCAGCCGCAGTATTGAATGGAAGGATGATCGAAATACACACAAGGCTGTCGGGTTTCTGCTTGAATTGCTGGCAAGTGACTCCATCTATACAGTCAGGCACCGCTTGCGCGCCGGGCAGGGCATTATCTGTAATAATGTATTGCACAAGCGGGAGGCCTTCAGCAACGATGCGGCTGCCGGCCAGCAACGATTACTTTACCGTGCACGCTATCATGATCGCATCCACGGTACCTGAAAAGATGGACAGACAAACGAGTGGGGTTTGAAATGCTCTGGTTAAGCGAAGTGTTGTTGCAGCACCATGACCTCGAATCGTTCGAAGACCTGAAGCTGGCGATCGGTGAGCGTGCGCGTAGTGGCGAAATGTTTTTTCGCATGGACGTGAAACCGCCCTTTCCGGATACCCCGCAGGACTGGGAAGATAAACTGGAGGCGGCCTTTTCGGCAGCGCAAAACAGCGGATAAACAGTGTAGAGACAGGTAGATAATCACAATGTACTGGAACGATGATACAGACAAGAAAGCGGGCTTCGCTGTCCCCGATGATGTGGTGGATGTCGCCTTCAGGATTGGCTGTCCGACCCTGCCGCTGGATCATGCGCACTCGCTCTCGACCGCGCTGCTGAAGGCCTTGCCGTGGCTTGAAGAGGAAGCGTGTGCCGGCATCCATCTGATACATGGCGCGGCATCCGGTAATGGCTGGTTTCGGCCGGAAGATACCGAGAACGAGTTGCTGCATTTGTCAAAACGCACCCGGATGCGTTTGCGTGTCCCCAGGGAACGCCTGCAGGATGCGCAGGCATTAAGCGGCCAATCGCTGGATATTGAAGGTCATCCGCTAGAAGTCGGCAAGTCGGAGGTTTCGCTGCTGTCGAGCCTGCCAACCCTGTTTTCACGCTATGTGATCACGCGTGAAGAGCTGGATGAAACACAATTTCTGCAGGAGGTTGCGGAGCAACTGCAGGCACTGGATATCCCCTGCAGGAAGATGCTCGGTGGTATCTCGCACACGATGAAGTTTCCCGATGGCGCTGTGTTTACCCGCAGCCTGATGGTCGCAGACCTGGAGCCGGAGCAGTCGGTACGCCTGCAGCAGGTCGGTCTGGGGGAGGGACGTACCATTGGCTGTGGCCTGTTCCTGCCACACAAGGGCATCAATCCGGTCAAGGAGTCCGAAGACAAGTAATTATCCCGACCGGGGGATTGCCTTTTTTTTGCGGCAAGGCAGAATTACGCACCCTGAAACTTGGTTATCAGCTGACTGGCAGCACAAACTGCCCAATCGGGATATATTACCGGCCCCGGCCAGTGGCTATAGTTGCTGCATAACTGACGTATATACAAAGAATTACTTGAATCTGGAGAATCTGTCATGAGTGAGAAACAGGAACTGATCACGAAGATGCTGGAAATGCAGAAGAAGTTTATGGACTACGAGCATGCGAACGGCGTTGAAATGGAAGACTACTTCGTTGGAGCAGAAGGCCACCCGCTGCACCACTTCCGCCAGGAATACATGGACATGGCCAACAAGCTGGTCGACATGGCGCATGCCGAGAAGGGTTCGCACCGCTAGACTTTTTACAGACGCATGAAAAAAGCCGCATCCAGAAAGGGTGCGGCTTTTTTTTGCCTGCAGGGATGGTCACCTCGGGCATTCTGGTCCGTGGTGACACTTGCACATCCCTGTGCTGCATCACTCCCGGATCAGGTTTGAATAGCTACGTCTAGTAGCCGCCTTTACGCAGGACGAACGGCAATCCCGCAACCTTGTTACCCTGCTTGCTGGGCGCGAGCGGGAACAGGGCATAGAGGTCCTTGCTGGTGACCTTTTTGCCCCAGATCTTGGACATGCCTTTATTGATGACACGCTCCATGGGCTGCTCACCATTATTGTCAAAGTATTCTGAACGCAGGTAATTGATCACGTCCCAGTGCTCCTGGGTCAGCTCAATGCCCTCCTTGGCAGCGAGTGCCCTGGCGACATCTTCATCCCAGCTATGCGGGTCTGTGAGGTTACCGTTTTCATCGGTCTCGATGCTCTTGCCATTAACTTCCAGTGCCATTTCTATGCTCCTGATTCAAAGTTAGAAAAAATTTCGATGACGAATTGTATTGCAATGCGAGCGCTATCGGAAGTGATTCGATGCCGCCCGCAAGTCATATACAGCACCCTCTCAAAGGGAGTATTCACTCGGATATACAGGCATGATCCGCGACTTCAGGGAGGGTTCCGTTGCAGGTAAAATACCGGCTTTGGGCTATCAGCGGATTGTAAACGATGCTTTTTCGGGAAGTCTCATTGGCAGAGCCAGCCAGGCTCAACACCCGCCTGTACGACCGTTTTATGGAACTGTATGAAACAGACCGTGTAAGGCAGACGCATCATTTTGCAGGACGCTTCGAGAATATCTACCTGCAAGCGTCAGACATTCCGGATATTTCTACGCTGCTGGATGTGATGAAGCAACAGGCCGCGCAGTTGCTGGGTATCCCGACGGCTACATTGAAAGTTGGATTCTGGTTCAATGCCATGGATGCAGGGCAGCGCACGTCGCTGCATCATCATGATGAGAACGATGAATTGCTCTCGGCAGTGTATTACATCCGCGTACCCGAAAATTCCGGTGATCTGATCCTGCACGATGCCGGCAACACGGTTCGCATTCAGCCGCAGGAAGGCAAGCTGGTGATGTTTGCACCCGATGTGCTGCATGAGGTGACGCCCCATCTCGGTTCGGGGCTACGGCTGTCTGTTGCCATGAATGTCGGGCCGATGGAGGACCAGTCCCCTGTTTCGTGACATGGCTAAAGCGCCGACCACATGCGTACCAGGTTGATGTAGGCGTGATTCACCCGGGCGGTTGCCCCGGCATCCGGTTGTTCCTGCAGCAGTGTCTCGCGTGCAAGATTCAGCTCATGCAGCAGGGCGCGTTTCTCCGGCTCCGGGACCAGGCTCTGGATCCAGCTGACTGCCACAAGGCGTTCTCCGCGGCTGACTTCGGCAACACGATGCAGGCTCGATGACGGGTAGATGACGGCATCACCGGCAGGCAGTTTTACCAGTTGCTCTCCGAACGCTGTCCGGATAACCAGTTCGCCACCGTCGTAATCATCCGGGTTGTTGAGGAAGATGGTGACGGAAACATCCGAGCGGTAGAGTTCTGACCCCTGTCCCATGATCGGGTCATCGACATGGTCGCCGTAGCTCATGCCCGGGGTGTAGCGCGCGTAGTAGGGCGCCGCAATTTTAAGCGGCATGGCCGCACTGCGGTAGGTCGGGTGTTTCACGAGGCTGCCCATGACCAGGTTGTTGAGGTCGCTCATCTGTGCCGGGTCCAGTGCCAGCTCATCATTATGCTTTACACGCCGGGCGGCCATGCCGGCAGACCTGCTGCCATCCTGAAAACTGCCTGCAGCAATCAGCCTGTGTGCGGTCGCCAGTTGCTCCTGGTCCAGTATTCCCCTGATGTGTGTAAGCATGATTAGTCCTGCACGTGCCGGCCGCTATGGGTTAGAATCATTCGACGATATTTACTTGCCAACTAGCATAAGACCACGCGTATGATTTTAAAAGTTGTTATCGAAAACAAGACCTACCCGATCAAGGTGCCCGAAGAGATTATTGCGCAGGGCGGTGATTTCTTCGACAAGATCGACAGGGACATGGACAAGGGCTGGCAGATGAGTCGCGAGTGGGTTGATAACCCGAACCGTGAACAGCGTTGCCAGATCGTGGGGGACAAGATGCTGACGGCCATGCATAACGATAATAAAGAGATGATGATGCTGTTATCGGCCTATGTGCTGGCGCGTGTCCCCGGTGTGAAGGAAATACACATCGATACCAATGGCGAAATGCTGGAAACAGAGCTGGTACTGGCATAGCAACCTGGCACTTGCCCATGGTACCTGGTAGTTAACAGACCATGGCTGATCTGTTGTCGTTGACGACCCCCTTGTTGATTCGTTACCCGGATGACACCCGGCATGTCATGGTGGCGTGCTTTCGTCACCCACAGGGGCTGTTGTATTTCAGGCCGTTCTGGGAGCAGTTGCCAGCCGCGGAAGGTGTGCGGCTGGTCAGCGGTGACATCAAGGGCGAGGGTCCCTGGAAGGTAGGCGATGCAGTTATCACCGTGCTGGGTTGCCAGGGAACACATCCGCAGCAGGCCGCGGAGCTTGCTGACTGGCAGTTTTACCTTGAGCAGCAGGGTAAACACTATCCGTCGCGTGATGAATTACAGTCTATTGCACGAGAGAAAGGCTTCCCCGTTTAACGGCTTGTTGGGCGCGCTATATCCTGCCCGGCTGACTTCTTTGGATTGCTGTTTTATTAAGTCTTGCGGAACGGGCCGCCATAAAATTGGCGCACAAAGCTTTGTGCCGCCTTTAAATACCCTATAAAAAATACTGTTATATGTTACAATCCCGCCATAGAAACTTCGTTCGTTAACCTTTCGTGCATCAGAATATAGGTGCAGGAAACTGAAACATAACAGGTCTTTGATGCTATGTACGAGTCCTTTTATCATCTGCACACCAATCCTTTCAGCCTGACGCCGGATCCGAATTTCTGTTTCAGTCATTCAGGGTACAGGCAGGCGCGTGAATATCTGGAGTATGCGCTCAAGTTGGGTGAAGGTCTGGTCATGGTCACTGGTCGTCCTGGCACCGGTAAAACCACCCTGGCTGCAACCTTTCTGGATACGCTCAATATGGGTTCGGTAAGGGCAGCGCACATTGCGGCATCCAGTCTTGATGCAGATAACCTGTTGCGTACCGTAGCCTATGCCTTCGATATCAGGACTGAACAGGATGACAGAGCATCGTTACGCCACAGTATCCGGCAGTACTTCGAGAAGATGGTGCGATCCGGCCAACGGGCCCTGCTGATTATTGATGAAGCGCAAGGCTTGCCAGCAGCAGCGCTTGATGAATTGCGGTTGCTGGCAGATTTGCATTCCAGGTCACGTCAAATGCTGCAACTGTTTCTCATTGGACAGGAACAGTTGCGAGAGCGGATGTCAGATCCGGAGATGGAATATTTTCAGCAACGGGTCATTGCCAATTACCATCTTGTCCCACTGGATCTGATGGAGTCCCGTGATTATGTTGAATACCGGTTACGCCAGGCCGGATGGCAGGGTGACCCGGAGTTGACCGGTGATGCTGTCCTGGATATCTACCGCTTTAGCCGGGGAGTGCCGCGGCATATCAACAAGCTGTGTAACCGCTTGCTGCTGCTCGGTTACGGGGTCGGACGTCACAAACTGGACAGCGATGATGTGCAGGCGATTGCAGAGGAAATGGATGCAGAACAACTGCGACCGATGTCCCGTGTGCAATCCGGAGATGAGGATCTGGCGGAAGCACTGGATATCCAGGGGCTTCAGCAAAACTCGTTGTCGGATTTGGCAATTCGTGTGAGCGGATCGCAACAAATACAGCAACAAATAGAGCCTCCTCTATGGGTGTCGGCTGCAGAGGAGAGTGAGGCCCCGGTAGCGGAGCTGTCGGAAAGTAACCGCGAGGCCGATTCACCTGTTGCTCTCGTTCCTCCTGCAATTGTGAATACAAACATTCCGTCACCGATTAAATTGCATGGCTGGAACCAATGGCTGAGCGGCATGTCCAGTTGGCAGGAACGACTGGTACCCTCACTGGGCCTGCTGACTGTTGCAGTCCTGTCCGTCACGGTGGCCACAGGCGGTTACGTAAATGATGGCAATCATCGACCGGATGTAAATGCCGATGTCTCGTTAGTACAAAAGCCGTTGCCTGAGACGGCCACGGTTTCCCCTGCTGACAGCGAAGGTGCAGCACTATCCGTTCCAGTAATGGTTGCCGAGCCGGCATCCACTGTGGCTGTGGAGGGAGAGTTTGCTGCCACTGACGAGTCAATGCTGCAGGCTGTGCTGAATGACGAGTTGCCCGATACCGCGGCCGGTCACCCGCAGTCCAGTGCTTCGCTGGAAGCGGTATTTGATGAAGTCGTCGATTCCCCACTCGCCGGAGTAATAGCAGCCTCTGGCGGTGATGAGAGCGACCCTGCCGATGGGGTGCTGCAGAATAAAGTCGCGGTGAACGAGGCAGGAACTGATTCCGCCGGCCTTGAGCCAGACGGCGTTGCCGGCACTGAAGAGAAGTCGCCAGCGGTGGAACCGGAAGGGAATAGCGACGTCCAGGTTGTGGATTCACTGGATGCAGAAGTCGAAAACCTGCTTGCACAGGGTTATCGTGCCCTGGAAGATTTCAAGTTACTGACTCCGGCACAGGACAGCGCCTACTACTATTTCCAGGCTGCACTCAGGCTGGCGCCAGACAACACGGATGCTATGGCTGGACTCGGGTTGATTGCAGAGCGTTATGTGTTGCTGGCAAACAAGGCACTCAGGAAGAAGGACAGGGTAATGGCTGATCGCTTTATTGCCCGGGGACTGAGCCTGCAGCCCGATAACAGCAAATTGCTGACCTTGAAGGAAGGTTTAAACGAACCGGTAATCAGTCTTGCTGACGAAAGTGATGACAGGCCCGCGAAGAAGGATGACTGGCAGAAAATCAGTGATTTTTTCTCGCAGGTCAAGACATTCTTTTCGAGCGATGATCAGGAACGTCCGGAAATCCTGGCAACCTATCAAGCGACTTCGTCATACTTACGTGAGTGATGGTGTTGAAGAGCACATGCCCTGGTCCTTCCGCTTTATAATTATTCTTGCGGTAGAAACGCAGTGCTGTTTCGCGCGCATCCAGCACGATGCGGGCAGCTCCGAGTTCAACGGCCCTTTTTTCCAGGGCGTTCAGTAACAGCGTTCCAACCCCCTTGCGTTGCTGGTCTGCCGCGACGGCCATGTAGCGAATCTGTGCCACGCGTACGCTGTTGAAGTGCAGTCGCCCAACAGCGATCACCGCGTGATTGTCACCCATGACCATCAGATGGTGGCTGGATTGTTCCCGTTCATCCTGCTCGCTGCCGCGTGGCTGGTTCCAGGGTGCGCGCAGGATTTTCCAGCGCAGTTCGTAATAGCGTTGAAACTCGTCGCGGGTCGACGGTTCAACTATCTTCATGCAGGTCAGCGGGCATCAGGCAAACACCACCCAGGTGGTCGCAATGTATTTCACACCCTGTTCGAGGGTGACGCCACGGTGCTCATGTGTCCAGAAGGGCGGGAACAGCAGCAATTTTCCCGCTTGAGGTTTTACCTTTATGTTCTGGTATGAAAACTCGGTTTCACCGCCCGGTCCGTCCACATCGTTCAGGTACCAGACGGCGACCAGTTGTCGCTGGCTGAAATCGTGGCTGCCGCCATCGATATGCCAGTGATAGAACTCGCCCGGATTGGTGCGCTGGATGGCATAGCCGCTGTCCTTGAACGGCCCCTTGAAGAACGGGTAGGTCTCGCGAAATTCATGAATAGCCTGCCCCAGTGAGCGGAACAGTTCACGGTCAATGTCCTTCCAGTGCTCCTTGCCGCTGACCACGAGGTCAGTCGAGCGCTTGATGCTGGTTTCCTCCTGTACGGTTTGTCCGACACGCCCTGGATACTGCTCGTCCGGGCTTGCCTCAAAGCGGCGAATCATTTCGTTGCAGATATCAAGCGGCAATGCCTTCGGCTTTGCAAAGATAAAGGTATGTTCCCTGACCTCTGTGATGGTTTTTAATGCGGGCCGGGAAACTGCTGATGGACTGGACATGAATAGTAATTGTTTCGCTGTCGATGTTAGAGGGTATTTGCTTCAATGAGCAAGATCAGTGCCGCATGGCATTCGTGACCCTGCTCGCGGTAAAGTTCGAGGACCTTTTCAGCCAGCCCCTGCCAATGGCTTGCAGACTCTTTGGCCAGTTCCTCGAGCTCCTGCGCGTCACCGCTGAGTGCCCAGATTTCATAGGCAGAGACCAGCTGCGGGGCAAGTTGCTTGCGCATGTTGGTCATGTTCGCCATGTAAAAATGCAGCGAGGCGATGTTCATGTCGGCCAGCAAGCCGGGAAGTGTCGACAGGGCATCGGCAAGGTGGTCGCGCACGGCGCGCACCATGATTTCGGCCTTGCTGTGTGCCAGGCTGGCAAGCATCGATTCCCATTCGCTGCCCAGTAATTCACCGGCCTGTACCTCGCCAATCTCGTGCAGTATCGCCGAGCGCAGTTCATTATCGGTCATGGCATTGAGCGATTGATCGATGGCCGTGTCGAAGTCATAACAGTCCAGCGCACTCTGCATGGCATTGGCAGGCCGGTTCCAGCGCCATTCCTCTATCTTTTCCCACAACATGCGGCGCAGCGATTCACGGCGCAAGAAAATAGTGTTTCCCTGGCTCATGGCCGGCGGGGAGGCCAGGTCACGCGCAAACTCCCTGCCGGAAACCACGAGTGTGTAACCGTCGTGAGTCGTGCATGACTCCAGTGCACCGAGAAAGAACATCGGTTTCAGGTTATGCCCGTAACCACTGCTATAGACATAGCCCAGTTCATTGAGGGTCTCGTTAATGGCTTCTGCATCAAATGGATCATGCTGTCTGTCCAGCACGGGCACCGGGTTAAACTCTTTTTCCTGCAGGGATTCCCAGCGGCTTTCCCGTTGCGTCAGCCAGTGGGTGAGGTCTTTGTGTGGCAAGGCTGCATTGAAAGCGATGTCACGCTCCCAGCGGAAGTATTCACGCATCTTCAGCAGGTATACACACAGCGTGTAGTCTGTGGCGTGTTTTGCATCGGCGATGTGGCAATTGGCGCGTACTGCATCGAGCGTTGGCAACAGGTCGCTGATGTTGACGGGTGTGGCTGTATGGCTGGAAACGGGCACGGCGATAACCTTGCTGAAACGATTGAGGCGTCCATGCTAGCATGCGGCCTGAATTGCCGCTACTTCGGGTTCTTTTGCGGCAACAAAACACGAATATCCGTTACCGGGAGAGCGCAGTGAGAGTTAAAAGCAAGTGGAGCAACAAGGGCAGGGAGCGCACGCTTGACGAGGTCGGCGGAGCCGCCGCGTTCATACTGTGGCGCATTGCACAGCAAGGATTGCTGAACCTGGAGAATGAAGGTTTCCAGACCGAAACGCGCTCGCAGCGTATGGACATCATCGCAGAATTTCTTGCCTTCCTGGTACACCTCGCAGACCGTAACAAGGCTGAGGCACTGGATGCACAGGAACGGCAGATGTTTATTACCTCGCTGGCCGTTCACCTGGCCGACACCATGCAGGAAAACCGCACCGATGCAGAGGGCAAGGGTGACTACCGGCGACCATTGATTGACCTGCTCAATAAACGGGGTGCCGATTATGCCGAGTGTCCCATGCCGGATGGTGAGCCGGGCTATGCCATGAAGCGCTATTTTGGTGAATGTGTCTCGGCCGTCATGGGCGAGAAGGATAACAAGTGGATCACCGACCAGGTGATGGAAATCGAGGTGCCTGAAGCCCTGCCGCCGTTGAACAAGGCGCTGAAAGAATTATTTACCAGGACAGAGGACTGACAACTCCATGAACAATCTTTTTATTTACTTGATAATATTTTCCTTCAGTGGTGTCAGCCAGGCCGCCGGGATGCCTAACAGTGAACCCATGCCAGTAGAATACGACAGCGAGGATTCCAGTCAAGCGATGATGACCAATGAACGAACGCAGTCCGGGCTGGAAGCCCCGGATTGGCAACTCAGTCACTACCGAGATCAGTCGGGCCAGATGTTGTCGGTATTACCGGACACGACGGTGACTGCCCGGTTCAGGAGTGGCGAACTTGGTGGCAGCGCCGGCTGCAATCGCTACTTCGGCAGTTACACCCTCGGAACTGATGACCAACTCAGCTTTTCGTCCCCTATGGGCACAACCATGATGGCCTGTGGCCCGCCGGTATCGGAACAGGAACGGCAGTACCTCAACGACTTGTCTGCAGTGGTTGCTTTCCAACTGGAGGGTGGATCACTGTATCTGCTCGATAAGAATCGCAAGGTCATACTGGAATATACGGCCGTTAAGCCACTGGCACTGGAAGGCACACTCTGGCAGGCTGCTGGCATAAACAACGGTCGCGGCGGCGTTGTATCGACTGCAACGACACCGTTGGCGACTGCCCGGTTTGAGGATGGCACGATCAGCGGGCATGCCGGTTGTAACACCTTCAACGCCTCGTATGAGATCACGGACGACCGGATCAGTGTGGGGCCAGCAATGACGACGCGCATGCACTGTGCGGAACCCGATGGCATTATGGACCAGGAGCAGGAATACCTGGCGGCACTGTCGCGGGCGCGGGTGTATGAGTTGACAGATAGCGGATTGAAGCTGCGTGATGAAAACGGGTCGCTGCAGGTTAATTATGTTGCGGGGGATAAAGCGCAGTAGCTGATCGCAGTCGCGAATGGTACTTGCTGGCAAACAGCATTATTACCATTGGGAAAACAGGAAATCGATTATGCGTTCACTGATTCGCTGGACTGTACTGACCGTTTTCGGGCTTGCGGCCGTTGTTCTGGTGGCTGTCACTGTCATGGCCATGCTCGGTGTGACCATTGATCTGAGCCATCTGCGTGGCGGGGTTGAGATTTCGGCCGAGAAGGCACTTGGCAGGGACGTGAAAATCAACGGACCGGTGGTGCTGGAATTCTCCGGCTGGCCGTCCATTGAAGTTCGCGATGTCAGCGTTGCGAATGTGTCGCAGGGTCGAGCTGATAATTTATTAACCGCCGGTCTGGCGCGACTGGATGTTCGCCTGCTGTCGCTGCTCAAGGGTGAACTGCAGATCGGAGAGATGATTGCTGAAGATGTCACGCTGAACCTGGAGCAAGACGCGCAGGGTAATGCTAACTGGACGTTTGGCCAGAAGGCGGATGTAGCAACACCGGTAACAGAAGAATCAGCCATAGAAACCGGGTCCGCAAATGAGCCGGCAATCGGTTTTGTAGGGTTTTCTCAAGTTTCACTGCAGCGAGTCGTCGTGAACTACCACGATGCGGCGCTGGATAAATCACTTGTTTTTGGTCTGGACGCGCTTGAAGGTACGGCAACTGTCGACCAGCCAGTTACCATGGCACTCAGTGGTCATCTGGAGGAAGGTCGCTATAACCTCGAACTTAACGGTGGCACGCTCGAAGAACTGCAGAACCAGAAGGTAAGCTGGCCGTTCACGATCACGGGCGACGTCTTCAGCAGGCGTATCGAAGCAAGTGGTGAGCTGGGGTTGCGCAATGAAATACCCGTGGTCAGCCTGGCGCTGAGGGTTCATGAGATCAATGTTGGCGCCATCCTGTCCCGGCTGGGGCTGGTAGAGGGGATGGATGCAACGACCCGCGTGGCAGGTATTGACCTTGTTTTAAGAGGAGAGACACTGGAAGAACTGGTGCGCGAGTCCAGCATGACCTTTGGTATCAGGGATGGGCATTGGTCAATCAGGGATCTGAACACGCAAGCCACCCTGGACATCGACAATCTTGAAGGTGACATTGTGGTGAAAGGTGGCACTGCCATTACCATGAAACTTAGCGGTGATATCGAGCAGACACCCGTCAAATTCATTATTGTGGGTGCATCGCTGGAAGAGTACATGAGGACGCCAGAGGTTTTACCGCTGTCGATTGATGTTGCACTGCTCGACTCACGCTTCACATTTGACACCAAACTGGCGCTGCCTATTTCAGAGCACGACCTGAAATTTTCGTTAACGATTGCAGGAAAGCGGCTGGACAACTTCAATGAATTGATGAACCTGGATCTGCCGCCGCTGGGCCCATTCTCGCTCGAGGCGCAATTACGAATCTCCAGTAAGGGTTACGACCTGTCAACGCTTGCCATGAAGGTCGGCGAGAGTGACCTCGAGGGCCGCATGCAGTTGATTACGTCACTCGATAAACCGAAACTCGATATTGATTTCTTGTCGAAGCTGATCCGCGTTGATGATTTTTATTTTGGCAAAAAAGGCAAGGACGAAACCGGGGTACGGTCAGACGAGGCGGTTCCTGACGATTCGTCGGGCGAGGCTGCCGACCGGAAACGGGACGCCGGGGATGAATACCGCGAACTGCTCTCGTACGAGGTGTTGAACAGCCTTGACGCCGTTATCGAAGTCGAGTCCCGGCTGGTCACGTCCGGTAACGACAAGCTGGGTTCCGGTGTTCTGAAGGCAACACTGCTGGACGGTCGCCTGGCACTTGAACCGCTGCGGGTCGATACTGCAGGCGGGGGTGTAGAAGTGGGATTCAGTCTGCAGCCGCGCGAGCAGGACGTCGTCGTGACAGTCGATGCCAATGTTGACCACTTCGATTACGGTGTCCTGGCACGCCAGGTTGATCCGGAGACTGAAATGAGTGGGGTCATGAGCCTGGATATTGATTTTGATTCCACGGCGCCGGATCGGGCGTCGATCATGAAAAATGCCACGGGCCACTTTGACTTTGCGCTGTTTCCGGGTAATTTCTCGGCCGAGGTATTTGATCTCTGGGCCGTCAATCTGCTCAACGCGGTCGCAGATGAGGTCGACAAGGGCAAAGGATCCGCAGTGAATTGCATCGTGGTTCGTCTCGGACTGGAGTCAGGCAAGATGGAGGAGCGGGTCATCTTTATGGACACCACGCGCATGACCGTGGCCGGAAAAGCTTCAGTGGATTTCACTACCCGTAAAATCGACATTTACGCGGCACCGAAAGCCAAGAAGGCACAATTTTTCAGTCTTGCGACTCCGATAAAGGTTCAGGGGTCGTTTGAAGACTTTGGCCTGGGTGTTAACCCGCTCAGCCTGACAGGCAGTGTTATTTCGTTTGTCACCAGTCCAGTGCATGTCCCGGTACGCCGGGTCTTCAAGAAAAAGGTTCCAGCGGATGGCAAGCAGGCCTGTGAAATCGCCTGGACGAAAACGGCTGACGAAATCATTCAGGAACAGTCAGAAACGTTTCGCCCTAATATAGGTGCCGATGCCATAAGAGATTATTAAATCACTTAGTAGCATGTTCATGAAACATCTTATTCAGTTTATAAGGACCACCGTGATTGGCGGCCTGGTGGTCATTGTTCCCCTGGCGATAATGGCATTTTTAGTCGCTGCCCTGTTTTCCTGCACTGTCAGTAGTGCCTCCGAGCTGACGGATGCTGCTGCTATGGAACTGGGTTACAAGATTGCTGCAGTCAATGAAGCCTTGCAAAATCCCGGGGCACCGGGTGCGCTGCAGGCCATTACGAACCTGGGGCATGACCAGCGTTATTACGTCATGGTGCGTGGCTGGCTCATGTATCAACTGCAGGGAGATATGAGCATACTGCAAGCCTCACAAGGACAGCGACAGCCTGACATCAGCGCGCGAGTTGATTTTATTCAGCGGGCCATTCGGGCGATAGACCTCGAGTAGCCGGGCATAAAAAAGGCGGGTGAGCCCCGCCTTTTTTAACCGCGCGAAGTGATTACTTCTTCCAGTTGCCGAAGTTATCCATGTTGTGGGCCTTGCCGTCTTCATAACCGGCTGAGTAGGCCTCGGTAACACGCTGTTCTTCACGCTCCGGGTTCAGCAGGTAACCACCTTGCCAGCCCTGGACGTACTCTGCGTCTACGCCCATGTCTTCCATCTTGGTTACTGCATCATAGTATTCCTGGTTCATTACTTTCTCCTCAGTACAGTCTGAATTTCAATAGCGGTTAAAAAGGGTTGTACGTAGGCCATTGGTTCCTGCCCCGGTGGGCACCGATGCTGATCATCTGTGTGGCCACGGATGCTTGCTAGTCCATTGTTTCGATTAGGGTTACTGCTTTGGTGCGCCAGTATACAGGAGCGCATTTTTAGCCCGAATATCCCTATAGAGAGAGTGATTCCAGCCTGCGATAATAACTGTATCCATATGAAAATTCGGGATATTCTCTCTTTATGGGTATTCGATGCCAGCGCCTGAGTGGGTAGTGTACGCTGCTGATGTGCAGCCGCAGGAGCGGGCTGTCTGAAAAATTTAGAGTGAGGCCAACGATGAGTGAGAAACTAAATGATCCAGATTATTCCAGTGGTGTCGCGGCTTTTGAGGCGAAGAATTTTATACAGGCGATGCAATTTCTTTATCCACTGGCAGAGGCCGGCGATGCCGATGCCCAGCACCGTGTCGCCATCATGTGCCAGAACGGCCTGGGTGTGGTGCGCAACGATGCGCGTGCGTTCGAAATGATGAAGGCGGCAGCGGAACAGGGCTACGCCATCGCGCAGCATGGCCTGGGTTTTATGTACCTCGAGGGTGAGTGCGTGGAAAAGGACAGTGCAGAAGCCGCAAAATGGTTTCGCAAGGCAGGCGACCAGGGTCTGGCAGGTTCCCTGACGACACTGGCGATGATGTACGAAGAGGGTAATGGCGTGGAAAAAGACCCGGAGGAGGCCAGGCGTCTCTATGCCGAGGCAGGTTTTGATCTTTGAGCGGTGATTTGTATTCCCGTAACTGCTGATTCATTGCCATGGACCTGACGCCGGAAGATGCGCTGCGGATAAACGTCTTGCTGGCGGGAGAGGTTGAGGCGATCCGCATTGATGAGTCACGCATGACCATCCATGCACTCTCCGAAAAAGGCGAGGCGAAAGTGCAGTTGAATCCCAACTGCCGCGACGAATCCTACCTGCGCCATGTGCGCGAAACCCTGTCCAGTCACGTGCTTGGTTCACCCGGCGGATATCCGGTGTATCTGAAACGCTGGACCCGCATGGGCCAGGCACGGGACGAGACACTGGAGTCACTCTTGAAGCTCGGTGAACCGGAAGCCGTGGTGGCCGTGGTGAATGCACCGGGTATTACCGATGAACTCGCACGGCGTGCCTGGTGGGCATCGCAGACCTCAGACAATGCACGCTGCATGTTGCGACAGGAAGCCGTTGTTCGGGGAAGCATGGGTCCGGTCCTTGCGGAGTTTCTTGTTGAGTTTCTTCCCTTTGAGGAAGAAGCCACAAATCAGATTACATCTGTCAGGCTGGTGCTGCAGGAGAGCCTGATCGATGCCGCCGAGCGCATGAGGCTGTGGGAGAAGGCCAAGCATAAAAATGCCTATTTCGTCGGTTTCCTGCAAGCAACCCCGGATGAACTGCCAGATCAGCATGTCGCCAACCCGGTGTGGGAATCAAGATGTCAGCAACTGGCCGACCTGCTGGAGGAGGGCAATCCGTTCGCGAGGCAGTTGTGTCGACTGCTGAGTCCTGCGGGACAGTCGTATCTGGCCAGTGTCGAGGCCGTACTGAAAAAACCCTCGAATCAGGATGTCGTGGTGGAGTTGATGCATGCCCTTGATCAGTATGCCGCCGGGCTGTCGCTTGGCGAGTACAAACTCGATGCCATTGAGGATATAGTGCGCATGGCGGAAGCGATGATGGGCGGTGAGGTTGATGCCGATAGCGAGTCGAGTCGATCATTGCAACACCTGCTTCAGGTTTGCCCGGATAGCGCACACCATGTTCGCGCCATGCTGATTCTCGCCCTGCTCGGCGAGTCGGTGCTGAACCCGGTGTTCTCGAGAACCGATGCCATCGGGACCGTGATGCGCAAGAAACTGAAGCCGCTAATGGAACCGATCCATGAACAGATCAATATTCTGAAATTACCTTAACTGAAGAGTCACGATGGCTAATGTTCGAATGTACTGTACGGCGTTTTGTCCCTACTGTGTACGGGCGGAAATGTTGCTGAAGTCAAAGGGTGTGGATGAGATCGACAAGATTGCGCTTGATTACGAACCGCACGGATTCACGGACCTGTTCGAACTGACCGGTCGCAGAACGGTGCCGCAGATTTTTATCGGTGAGCGTCACATTGGTGGCTATGATGACCTGGCGGCACTGGATGCCCGTGGTGAACTGGACCCATTACTCGAGGCTGATTAAGAGACACGCACATGGATTACCTGCCCGTATTCCTGAATATAGAAGACCGGAAATGCCTGGTGGTCGGGGGTGGCAAGGTTGCTGCGCGCAAGGTGACGCTGCTGAAGCGGGCTGGCGCACATATTACGGTCGTTTCCCCGCAACTGTGTGAAGAATTGCGTGCATTGCTGGAGCAGGATACGGTGACTCATGTGGCGCGTGAATTCCAGGATGAAGACCTTCATGAGTGCGTGCTGGTGATTGCCGCCACCGATGTGAAAGCCGTCAATCGCAGGGTGTCGGAGCTGGCTAATGCACAGCGTATCCCGGTAAACGCCATCGATAGTCCTGAACGGTGCAGTTTTATCATGCCGTCGATGATTGATCGTTCGCCGGTACAGATAGCGGTATCCACGGGCGGTGCTTCCCCGGTGCTGGCACGTCTGTTGCGGTCACGGCTGGAGAGTTTTATTCCCGCCGCCTACGGGCGACTGGCCCAGCTGGTCGATGATTACCGCGAGCGTGTCAAACAGCGCTTCACGGTGCCGGAGCAACGACGCTACTTCTGGGAGAATATTCTGCAGGGTCGCGTAGCCGAGTTGTTGTTTGCGGGTCACGAGGAAAAGGCACGCATTGCGTTACAGGAGGCAATCGATGATACCGATGCGCACTATAATGACCCGGGCGAAGTCTACCTGGTGGGTGCAGGACCCGGTGATCCTGACCTGATCACCTTCAGGGCATTGCGCCTGATGCAGCAGGCCGATGTGGTGGTCTATGACCGGCTGGTGTCCGAGCCGGTGCTGGATATGGTGCGTCGCGACGCCGAGATGATTTATGCCGGCAAGGCGCGGGACCAGCACACCTTGAGCCAGGAGAGTATTAACCAGCTGCTGGTACGACTGGCAAGGGAAGGCAAGCGTGTGCTGCGCCTGAAAGGTGGCGATCCTTTTATCTTCGGCAGGGGGGGTGAAGAGATCGAAACGCTGGCCGAGGAGGGCATACCGTTTCAGGTGGTCCCTGGAATTACTGCCGCCTCCGGTTGTGCTTCCTATGCCGGTATTCCGCTGACGCACCGCGATTATGCACAGTCATGTACTTTTGTGACCGGTCATCTCAAGGATGGCAGTGTTGATCTTGACTGGGAAAAACTGGCCAAGCCGGCACAAACGATTGTCTTCTACATGGGGCTGCACAGCATCCCTGTGATCAGCCGTGAGCTGGTGGCGCACGGTCTGCCGGAAACAACCCCTGTTGCACTGGTGCAGCAGGGCACGACACGCAACCAGCGCGTCTACATTGAAACCCTTGCTTCCATGCAGGATCTGGCTGAACGCGAAACGCTGAAACCACCGACCATCATCATTGTTGGCGAGGTGGTAAGTCTGCATGAAAAACTCAGCTGGTTCGGTATGAAAAAGAACTAGCCGTTCCTCACTGATACGCGAAGTCCCTATACTATTTTTTCCCGCCTGTCTGTAGGACAAATGCCATTGTCCGGATGTGTTTGCGGTGCTAGCCTCTCGTGCGTACAAAAACCGACCTGCCATTCAGTGAATGGCTAATATAATCCTAGGGGGGCTATATGATTAATGTAATGCTGGTAGATGATCATGACCTTGTGCGCAAGGGCATAAAACGGTTGCTGGATGATACCCAGGGTATCGAGGTGATTGCCGAAGCGACTGATGGCGAGCAGGCAATCAGTCAGGTACGCAAGCAGAAACCCGATGTCATCCTGATGGATATCAGTATGCCGGGTATTGGCGGCCTGGAGGCAACCCGCAAGATAACCCGCGGGTCCCCCGGCATGAAGGTCATCGCGGTGACTGTGCACGATGATGATCCGTTCCCGGCACGCTTGCTGGAAGCCGGTGCTGCCGGTTACATCACCAAGGGGTGTGATATTGACGAGATTATCGCGGCGATAAAGTCAGTGTACTCGGGCAATCAATATATAACCCCGGGTGTGGCACAGAAACTGGCCTTGTCACTGGTCAACAATCGCGGCAAGTCATTGCTGGAGGAGCTGACACAGCGTGAAGTCCAGGTCATGCTGATGGTGGTGAAGGGTCAGTCCAACCGCGAGATTTCCGAGAAACTTTGCCTGAGTCCGAAAACGACGAGCACCTATCGTGGGCGTCTGTTTGAAAAGCTGGGTGTCGATAATGATGTCGAACTGACACGCTTTGCCATCAGGCATGGCATGATCAAGGAAAATATCGTTCACTGATACCTGCCAGCCGGGCGTCGTCGGGTGCTGGTTTGTTGGCGCGTTACGACGTCCGGCTATTTTTCCGGTGATTTGAGACCTTCATCAGGGTAATATCTGCATGCTGTGGCATGATATTGACGATGTGTTCCATGTCTTGGACGCATCTGAATAAAGGCCAATACCGGGAGAATGTAATGTCGGCTGCGAAGAGTCGTGCGCCTGAGTTTCCAGCGGGACTTGAGTGGTTCAATGTACAGGATCCTGTCAGACTCTCTGACCAGGCCGGTCGAGTCGTGCTGCTTGATTTTGGCACCTTTTCATCCATTCATTGCCAGCATGTGCTCCAGGAACTCAATTCGTTGCGCAGAAGGTTCCGCAACGAACTGGTTGTCATCAGTGTGCATTCGCCGAAGTTCACGGCCGAGAAAAAACGCTCACATGTACTGAAAGCGATCAACAAGCTCCATATCAACCATCCCGTTGTGCATGATCCCGATCTGATGCTATGGAAGATGTATGGCACGAAGTTCTGGCCAACACAGGTGCTGATCGATACGGAAGGCTGCATTCTGGGGGCGATGACAGGTGATGGGAAAAAGTCGCAACTGGAACTGATTATTCAATATCAACTCAACCGCAACAATGAACAGGCGGCAAATCGAAAACCGACTTTCTCGGTACATCCGGCACGGGAGGCTCCCAGTGTGCTGTTGTTCCCGGGAAGAATTGTTGCAGCACCGAACAGGTTCTATATAGCCGACAGTGGACACAACCGGATTCTGGTGGTGTCTTCAGGGGGGCAGGTGATACGGCAATACGGCAGCCTGGGCGCGGGCTTTATTGATGGTCACGGATCGGAGGCAGCGTTTGATAATCCACAGGGAATGGCACTGGCTGATGAATTCCTTTACGTGGCGGATACCGGTAATCATGCCATTCGGCGTATCCACACGCGCAGCAACGAGGTGGTAACGATAGCGGGTAACGGCAAGGCCGGTACCACTGCGGCCGTTGACATACTGGGTACGCCGTTAACCGTCAGTATGAGTTCACCGAGCGACATCGTCTTTAAAAACGGTAAGCTGTATATTGCCATGACGGGTTCGCATCAGATCTGGCGCCTGTCATTGATTGCCAACACCATTGAAGTGTTCACCGGCAGCGGTTATGAAGATCTTCAGGATGGGCCGCCCGGTAGTGCCGCCCTTTCACAGCCCAGCAGCCTGGCGCTGATGCAAAACCGCCTGTACTGCGTTGATGCCGGTACCTCGGCAGTGCGCGAAATTGACCTGGACAGTGGCATTGTCAGCACCCTTGTCGGTGAAGGCCTGTTTGATTTTGGCGACGTGGATGGCGCCGGCGCAGCAGCCCGGTTCCAGTATCCGCTGGATATTGTCGCAGACCCGATACACCAGATGCTCTGGGTAGCTGATACATTTAATAATAAAATCAAGAGGATAGGAGTAAGTACGACGTATGTTTCGAGCACGAGTTGCGACCGTCGCCTGGACGAGCCGGCTGGTCTGGCGTTTCACGAGGATACGCTGTACGTTGCCAATACCAATGCGCATGAAGTACTGTCCCTGAACCCCAACAATGGACACGCTGAAGTACTGAATGTCTCAGAAGAGCTTGTTGAAATTTAATCCCGATTGCAGAGATTGTCCCCGACTTGCCGATTTTCTCGATCAGACTGCACTCAAGTATCCCGACTATCATGCCCGTCCGGTTGCACCCTTTGGTGACCGTGATGCGCAGTTGCTGATTGTCGGACTGGCGCCGGGCATGCATGGTGCCAATGCCACCGGTCGTCCCTTTACCGGTGATTATGCCGGTATCCTTCTCTACCAGATGCTCTATGACTACGGCTTCAGTAACAGGCCGGTGTCTGTTTCCCGTGACGATGGTTTGCAGCTTGTTGGTTGCCGCATCACGAATGCGGTTAAGTGCCTGCCCCCGCAAAACAAGCCGCAACTGGAAGAAGTGAAACACTGCAATCGCTATTTGCGTGCAGAGCTGGACGGCCTGAAGGGTTCTGCAGTGGTGCTGGCGTTGGGCAAGATTGCCCATGACGCCGTGATACGCGCACTGGGCCTGCGCCTGTCGGCACATCCTTTCGGGCATGCGCACGTGCATCAGGTGACCGGTGACCTTTGCCTGGTCGATTCCTATCATTGCAGCCGTTACAACACCCAGACACGCCGTTTGACGCCGGAAATGTTCGCTCATGTATTCAGACTCGTGAGGCAGATCCTGGATGGCAAGGACGTCCCCGTCGGCGCCTGTTAGCCTGTGATGGAAGCGAAGTCTGTGTCCTTTGATTACAGAGCGTTTCTGAAGACACTGACCACGCATCCGGGTGTCTACCGGATGCTGGACGATGAAGGCAAGGTGCTCTATGTCGGGAAGGCCGGTAACCTGAAAAAACGGCTAGCGAGTTATTTCAGAAATACCGGCCTCAGTGCCAAGACACGTGTGCTGGTCGATCAAATCGTCGATGTTGAGGTCACGGTTACCCATACGGAAGTCGAGGCCCTGTTGCTGGAGAGTAATCTGATCAAGCAGCTCAGGCCGCGTTATAACGTGTTGCTGCGTGATGATAAAAGCTACCCGTATATCTACCTTTCTTCACAACAGGATTTCCCGCGGCTCTGTATGCACCGCGGCGCGCGTCGCAGGAAGGGACGTTATTTCGGTCCCTATCCGAGTGCAGGTGCCGTGCGCGAGAGTCTGCATTTGTTACAAAAACTGTTCAGGGTGCGGCAGTGCGAGGACAGCTTCTTCAGCAATCGCAGTCGTCCCTGCCTGCAATACCAGATAAAGCGCTGTACGGCCCCCTGTGTCGGCCTGGTTGACAGCGAACAGTATGCGGCAGATGTCGCACATACAGTCATGTTTCTTGAAGGCCGCAGCAGTCAGGTCATCGACGGGCTGGTTACAGATATGGAAGCGGCTTCCATCGCACAGAATTACGAGCAGGCCGCCGTTTATCGGGATCAGATTGCCAGTCTTCGCCGGGTTCAGGAGAAACAGTATATAAGTAATGAACGCGGCGACGTCGACATCGTCGCGTGCCTGACCGATAAAGGCAGTGCCTGTGTGCAGGTGTTTTATGTTCGTGGCGGTCGCAACCTGGGGAATGCCGTATTTTTTCCGAAGGTGCCACTGGAGACGGCTGCTTCCGATGTGTTATCTGCGTTCCTGCCGCAGTACTACCTGGGAAAAAATATCCCTTCAGAGTTGCTGTTGAGTCATGCGCTGGAGGAGCGTGGGTTGATCGCCGAGGTGTTAAGTGCCCATGCCGGTCACCGCGTGGCATTGCGCTCGAATGTGCGCGGTGACCGTGCCCAATGGATAAAGATGGCGCTGAACAATGCCGAGCTTGCACTGGCTGCGCACATCAACACACGCAAGGGCTTTTCGGGACGCTTGCAGTCACTGACGGCAGCGCTGGGTCTGGATGAAATGCCGGAGCGAATAGAATGTTTTGATATCAGCCATACCAGTGGTGAGTCCACGGTCGCTTCATGCGTCGTCTTTGGTCTGGAAGGCCCTTTGAAATCGGATTACCGCCGCTTTAATATCCGGGATATTCAGGCGGGTGATGACTACGGCGCTATGGAGCAGGCGCTGACGCGACGGTATACTCGTCTCAAGAAAGGCGAAGGCAAGCTGCCGGATATATTGTTCATTGATGGCGGCAAGGGGCAGGTATCGTCAGCCTGCAGGGCGCTCGATGAATTACAGATTACCGAGGTACGCATCATCGGTGTGGCCAAGGGGCCGGGAAGGAAGCCTGGACTGGAAACGTTGTATCTTCCTGGTCGTTCGGATGCGGTAACGCTGACGGCTGATTCGCCAGCGTTGCATCTCATACAGCAGATCAGGGATGAGGCCCACCGCTTTGCGATTACCGGTCACCGACAGCGTCGTGCAAAGACCCGGAGTACCTCGCCGCTGGAACAAATACCCGGTGTTGGGCCGAAGCGGCGACAGCAACTGCTGCAGCAATTGGGCGGGCTCAGGGAGGTGGCCAGGGCAGGCGTTGATGATCTGTCAAGTATCAAGGGGATTGATCGCCGGCTCGCGCAGCAAATCTATGACGCTTTTCATGGTGAATAGGGATAAGATGAATAACCAATGAGCTGGACGATACCGAATATTCTGACCTTGATTCGTATCATTCTGATACCGGTGCTGGTCATAGTCTTTTATGTGCCGGGGCAGTGGTCGTACCAGCTGAGTGCGGCCATATTCGGGATTGCCGCCCTGACAGACCTGCTGGATGGCTACCTTGCCCGACGTTTGAATCAATTATCAGCCTTCGGTGCGTTTCTGGACCCGGTTGCCGACAAGCTCATGGTTGCCGTGGCACTCGTTTTGCTGGTGCAGGACAATCCTTCTCCACTGTTTGCCATTCCGGCAGCAATTATTATCGGCCGGGAGATCGCGATCTCGGCGTTGCGTGAATGGATGTCTGAAATTGGTGCGCGGACAAAAGTGGCCGTGTCGATTATTGGCAAGCTTAAAACCACGATTCAAATGATCGCCATACTGCTATTGCTGTTCAAGATGCCGCTGGCGGGCTTTCCTACCCATGATGTGGGTTTAGTCCTGCTATATATAGCCGCAGCACTGACTTTGTGGTCCATGGTCGTCTACATGCACGCTGCCTGGCCGCTGTTGTCCGGAAAATCAGAAAACCCGCCCGAGAATGGTGCTTGACAGGCTACGACCAGTCTATAAAATGGCTGACTGCGATCTGCGGGAATAGCTCAGCTGGTAGAGCACAACCTTGCCAAGGTTGGGGTCGCGAGTTCGAATCTCGTTTCCCGCTCCAAATTTACGGTATCAGAACCCCGGTTAAATGCCGGGGTTTCTACTATCAGGGCAGTGGTTTATGTCCGTGCCCAATGGCTGGGTGGCAGAGTGGTTATGCAGCGGCCTGCAAAGCCGTGGACGGCGGTTCGATTCCGCCCTCAGCCTCCATTTTCTTCTCTACTTCTCTAATTTCACCCTGTAGAATTCCCTTGCGTTGTTTTGCCCGGGTGGCGAAATTGGTAGACGCAAGGGACTTAAAATCCCTCGGCTTAACGGCCGTGCCGGTTCGACCCCGGCCCCGGGCACCAATTTTTAACCGCTCATAATGCGTGGCCAGCGGTCATATATGGCCTCTGTTAGTTCAGGCTCTATGGTGACGACGTATACGCGGCGTTCTTGCCGGTGACGGGCTACCAGCCCCTGGATCCATTGTCCCCTGGTCAGGTCGTACCAATGGCCGTGGCCTTCGAGGTCTTTTTCCATAAAACTTTTGACGGGTATCTTGACTGCTACAGGAAACCAGCAGTCCCAGCGTCCGGCATAGATACTGTCCAGGTGAGCCCAGCCGCCGAGAGGCAGTGTGCCGGCCTGTTGGTGGCGGCGTCCCCATGCGAGGGTGATGATGCCGCCGCTACGAATTTTTACGGGGAGTTGCGCCTTCGGATTCGGGAAATACACCCGGATATCCTGATCATGGATCGAATAATAGACGCCGCCGCACATGGTGTTCTCAGATGGTTTGTCGATGCCCGAAGGGCTTCCATGCCGGTGCAATCACATTCGGCATGCTGGAGCGATTGAGTAGCCGTGCCGGAGCAAGCACGAGTTCTCCATAACGCCGGTTGACGGCATCCATGACAGCGTTTACTTCGTCCCGGGCGTCATCCAGGGAGGCGAATAATTCCAGCTGGCTGCCGCTGTCCACAGGGTCCAGTGCGGTGACCTGGACCTGATGTACGCCTTGCCCCTGCCATATTTCATCGATCACGCTGCGACACAACGCCATAATCTCCCGGCCGTCGCTGGTTGGGAGGACGCACTGCAGCTTGCCGCCAGTCCAGCCTTCAGCTGTACGCAGGCCAATTGAAAAAGTCCGCGCCTGCAAGTGGTGGCGACGCAGCCGCGCGCCGACTTTCTCGCTCATGTGCATCAGGTAGGTCAATAGTACCCCGCTATCGCGGGTGTTCGGCGGTACAACCTTGCCATGGCCGATCGATTTGGGTGCAGGTACGTCCTGTTGCAGGGCTGCAGGGTCCTGTCCCTGGCACATGTACCAGATGCGTCGCCCGGGATTGCCAAAGCGTCGAGCCAGGATGCTGATAGGCAGTTTTTTTACCTCGCCGCAGGTATGCACTCCGTGTTCGGCCAGGAAACGGCCGACACCTTCTGCGATGCCGCACAACTCGGTCACCGGCATGTCACGCAGGCGTTCTGCGGCCTCCCACGGAGGAATGATGGTGAGGCCGTCCGGTTTGTCGAGTTTGGCAGCAAACTTGGCCGTGGTCTTGTCGCCGCTGATGCCGACCGAACACAGAATTCCCGAGGACTCGAATACTTTTTGCTTTGCCAGCCGGGCAATTTGTGGCGGCGTACCCAGCAGGCGCTGGCAATGTGTGACATCCAGGAAGGCCTCATCTACTGAGAATATTTCGATATCCGGTGTTATATCCTGCAGTGCCCCCATAATGGCGGCAGATGTTGCTGCGTAGCGTTCCGGGTGTGCCGGGCACTGGATGAGTCCGGGGCATAACTGACGTGCCTGCTTCAGACGCATGCCGGTTTTGATGCCGTAGGCGCGGGCTTCATATGAACAGGTGATGATGCAGCTGCCTTGCAGGCCATTGGTAATCGCGACCGGCTGGCCGCGCCATTCGCTATGGTCACGTTGTTCGATGGATGAAAAAAAAGCATTCATATCCACCAGTACGATGGCCCGTGGCCAGGTTGCAGGGAGGTGTGTGACGGGTGAGGGCATGTTTTTCTGGGCAGGTAACCGGGTGCTTTGTATACTGTAATTATATACAGTCCTACTGACAAGGTATGTCTGTGAAGCCTTTTCGAGGCTGGTGCTTAATAGTTCGATTCTAGAATGTATATGTTAGTATCTCAGTCTTTGGCTATGTCGGAGATATCTGGCTTATGATGGGCAAGGGACAGGCACTATTTGGGGCTAGTATGAATGTTGAATTGGAGCAAACATTATTGCGTTTGCTCCTGGTTATTGTCGGTACGGCATATGGGCTTGTAATTAATTACTGGGGGGTGTTTGACGAGGGCTATCTAACTTCAGTTGTTGCACTTGGCTATTTTTATGTGATTTTTTCCATCATATCAATATTACACGTCTACCTTCGTCCGAAAGGCCAAAAATGGCGACATAGTGTATACATGTGTATCGACATACTTGTGACAAGTATTGTTATGCATAACTTTGGTGAATATGGCGTACCGTTCTTTGTTTTTTATGTGTGGTTAACTGTTGGGAATGGATTCAGGTATGGGCATATGGAATTAATTCTTTGCGCTGGCCTATCTCTGTGTGGGTTTATAACAATGTGTCTGTTTACGCCGTACTGGCGTGAAGAATATCTTCTCTCGGTTGCATGTGTGATGCTTTTGTCAATCATTCCTATGTATGTTGCAATAATGCTTAAGGGGCTGCAGGAAGCTAAGGACATGGCAGAGCAGGCCAACAAGGAAAAAACCAGGTTTTTGGCAAATGTTAGCCATGAGATAAGGACGCCGTTGAATGCAGTGGTGGGGTTCAGTGATCTACTGGACGGGGAAACGGATAGCGTGAAGCAGGCGCAGTTTACAAGAAATATAAAAGATGCTTCTGCGAGCCTTAAGTCGCTCGTTGAAGGCGTGCTGGATTTTTCCAGAATAGAATCGGGTCATGTACATATAGCAAAGGAAGCTTTTAACTTATACGGACTGGTCCACTCGGTTGAAGGCATGTTCTCGATGCAGGCAGGACAGGGCGGTGTCAGGTATTTCACCGATATGGATGCCACCTTATCGCCCTGTGTGATGGGTGATATTGACCGTTTGCGGCAGATCCTGGTGAATCTTGTGGGCAATGCAGTTAAATTCACGTCCCGTGGCGAAATAAAGGTTCGAGTAAGCAAGTTCCAGGATGGAGGAGATGCGGAGCAAATTCTGTTTGAGGTAATCGATACAGGTGTTGGTATCCCTGCGGCCATGCAGTCCCGTATCTTTGAACGGTTCCGACAGGCAGATGATTCTGTGCAGCGACGTTACGGGGGAACCGGGCTGGGAACCTCAATCGCAAAACTCCTGGTTGATTTGATGGGAGGACAAATCGGTGTCGAGAGTGAGGAGAACAAGGGCAGTCGGTTCTGGTTCTGCATTCCATTGGTTGATGTGCCTGGCGAGAAGCATGCAACAAGTGTGTCAGGTGACATGCAGCCTGATTGCTGTGTCGTCGGCGGGCGGCAGCCGCAAGGCACATCGGTTGCTGCCTTGCCGGGTGTAAGGGTATTCGAGAACCGGGGTGATCTTGCGGGCTCCGATATGATTCTGGGTGAAAGCTGTGTGATTGTGGATTGTCAGGCTGTGGCGCGCGATGAAATTGAGAATATTGTGCGCCTGGGGCATAAGGCAGGTACTTGCCTGGTCGCATTTCTTGAGGACGAACATAAGCGTGATAAATATCTTTGCGCAGGATTTCATCTGGTAATAAATACGTATGAACATATCGATAATGTTCTTTCCTATGCTTCCAGGGTGCTGGATACACGTACAAAAAATAACCTGAAGGAGGATTTTGCACCTTATCTGAAGAGCGGTAAGCGGCTGAGTGTGCTGGTGACGGATGACTGCAGATTGAATCGTCATGTGATGAAAGCGATGCTGGATGATATGAGGGTCGAATCGGATTTCGCTTCATCCGGCCCGATGGCGCTGGAAAAGCTGCGCAGCGGGACATATGACATACTGGTGCTGGACATTCAGATGCCGGGAATGTCCGGGTTCGATGTAATTGAATTGTACAAGGCGCGGAACCTGGAGGAGAAGGAAATACCAATCATTGTAGTGACCGGTGATGCGACCGCCGAGATCTATGAGAAATGTGACCAGCTGGGTGTCTCCCGGTTTCTGCTCAAGCCTGTGGATCAGGATAAATTACGTTATGCGCTCACTTCACTGCTTACTCCTGGTAGCCATGATCCGGGTCCGGGCATTGCCTGATACCCGTTCGCCGGCACATGAGATAGAATCTTCTTGCTTTTTATCGAGTGGTTGACCCGATGAGTATAAAAACACGCTTTGCGCCAAGTCCGACGGGCTATTTGCATGTCGGCGGCGCGCGCACCGCCCTGTTTTCATGGCTGCATGCCCGCAAGCACGGTGGCAAGTATGTGCTGCGTATTGAGGATACCGACCTGCAGCGTTCGACGGCAGAATCGATTAATGCCATCCTCGAGGCCATGACCTGGCTGGGGCTGGATTATGATGAAGGACCATTTTATCAGACCCGTCGATTCGATCGTTACAACGAAGTGATTGATGAATTGCTGCAGCAGAACCTGGCCTATCGATGTAATTGTTCCAGGGAACGCCTGGAGGCATTGCGCGAGGGTCAGATGCAGCGCAAGCAGAAGCCACGCTATGATGGACATTGTCGTGCTCGATCAGTCGATGCTGATGAACCACATGTCATCCGCTTTCGCAGTCCGCCTGAAGGCAGCGTTGTTATCGATGATCAGGTGCGAGGGAAAATTGTTTTTCAGAATGATGAACTGGACGATCTGATCATCCGCAGAACCGATGGGTCGCCGACCTATAACCTGACAGTGGTGGTGGATGACCTGGACATGGGGATTACTGATGTCATCCGTGGGGATGATCATGTCAACAACACGCCACGTCAGGTAAACATTCTGAAAGCACTGGGCCAGGAACCGCCTCGTTATGCTCATGTGCCGATGATCCTCGGGGATGATGGCTCGCGCCTGTCCAAGCGCCACGGTGCGGTCAGTGTCATGGAATACCGTAACCAGGGTATATTGCCTGAGGCCCTGCTTAATTACCTGGTGCGTCTCGGTTGGTCGCATGGGGATGATGAGCTGTTCACGCTTGACCAGATGGTCGAGTTTTTTGACATTAAGGACGTCAACAAGGCGGCATCGGCCTTTAATACAGAGAAGTTGCTCTGGATCAATCAGCACTATATCAAGGGCGCCGATCCTGCCAGACTTGCTCGATTGTTAAGCCCGCACATGGGTGATCTGGGTATTGATCCTGCCGCTGGTCCAGACCTTGTTGAAGTGGTCCGTGAAATGCAGGAACGTGCCAGGACGCTGGTAGAAATGGCAGAGCTCAGCGCGTTCTTTTATCGTGATTATGAAGCCTTTGACGAAAAGGCGGCAAAGAAACATCTGAAAGCAGCGGCACGCGAACCGCTGGAGCAGGTCCGTGATCGCCTTGCTGGACTGGATGACTGGGAAGCAGAAAAGCTGCACCAGGTGGTTATCGATGTGGCAGAGGCATTGACCCTGAACATGGGCAAGGTTGCACAACCGTTGCGTGTCGCCGTGGCAGGTCGTGCTGCATCCCCCGGCATCGATGTCACCCTTAAGCTGGTCGGGAGAGAGGCCAGTCTGCGTCGCATCGACAGGGCGCTTGAGTACATAAACATACGAGTGGAAGAGAACGCAACATGAACGATGAGTCAGCAGGTGCAGCGGCTAATTTTATACGTCATATCATTGATGACGATATCAAGACAAACAAGCATGGTGGCAAGGTTGCCACGCGATTTCCGCCGGAGCCGAATGGTTACCTGCATATTGGCCACGCGAAGTCGATTTGCCTGAATTTCGGAATTGCTGATGATTACCACGGCACCTGTAATCTGCGCTTCGATGATACCAACCCGCACAAGGAAAATATCGAATATGTCGAGTCGATTCAGCAGGACGTGCGCTGGCTGGGCTATGACTGGGGTGAGCGCCTGTTTTATGCGTCAGATTATTTCGAGCGTCTGTACGAGGCGGCTGTCGAGCTGGTGCAGGCAGGCAAGGCCTATGTATGCGATCTGACTGCCGAACAGATACGTGTTCATCGCGGCACCCTGACCGAGCCCGGTACTCCAAGTCCCTACCGGGATCGTGGCGTCGAAGAAAATCTTGACCTGCTGGCGCGCATGCGTGCCGGTGAATTCGAGGACGGAGCCCGTGTATTACGTGCGCGCATCGATATGGCTTCGCCCAACATGAACATGCGTGACCCGACACTTTACCGCATACGTCATGGTGTCATCCATCATCAGACCGGTGAGGCCTGGTGCATCTACCCGATGTATGATTTTACCCACCCGATTTCCGATGCGCTTGAGGGAATCACTCATTCACTCTGTACGCTCGAGTTTGCGGATCATCGCCCGTTGTACGACTGGGTGCTGGAGAACGTTACCGTGCCCTGTCAGCCGCAGCAAATAGAATTCTCGCGTCTGAACCTTGAATACACCGTAATGAGCAAGCGCAAGCTGACAGAACTGGTCGATGAAGGGCGGGTAGCCGGTTGGGATGATCCGCGCATGCCAACAATAGCCGGGTTGCGGCGGCGAGGTTATACACCTGCATCAATACGGGATTTTTGCAACCGAATTGGCATCAGCAAATCGGAAAACACGGTACAGATGAGTGCGCTGGAAAATTGTATACGCGAGGATCTGAATGTGCATGCGCCGCGACGTATGGCAGTCATTCATCCATTGAAAATCGTCATCACGAATTACCCGCAGGACCAGTTCGAACAACTGCAGGCGGCCAATCACCCGCAAGATGATTCACTGGGTACCCGGGTGATCCCGTTCACTGCCGAGCTGTATATCGATAAGGAAGATTTTCGGGAAGAGGCCTCAAGGAAGTTCAAGCGGCTTGTGAGTGGTGGCGAGGTGCGGCTGAGAAACGCGTACGTTATCCGTTGCGATGAAATTATCAAGGATGCCCATGGTGAAGTGATTGAACTCCATTGCAGTTACGATCCCGCGACACTGGGAGCCAATCCTGAAGGGCGCAAGGTAAAGGGCGTGATTCACTGGGTGTCCGCAGTGCACGGTATTGAGGCTGACGTTCACTTGTATGACCGACTGTTTAACACCCCGGCTCCGGATGCGGCAAAAGAGGGCAGGGACTACAAGGATTACCTGAATCCGGATTCTCTGCGAACGGTCACACGCTGTATTGTTGAGCCTTCCCTGAAAGAGTCAAAGCCGGGAGAGCGCTACCAGTTCGAGCGCGAAGGTTACTTCTGTGTGGACTCGCAGCGGGCGGAAGGGGAGCCTCTTGTGTTTAACCGGACCGTGACACTGAGGGACTCGTGGGCAAAAATCGAGCAGCAGCAGAATGCGTGATGTATTGCTATCTGGCTGCCTTTCAGCCGGTTAACGACAGAAGTTAGTCGTGAATCTACTGTTCTTGTCTTGACAGCGGGCAGTGCCTGACGTACATTGCGCGCTTCGTTTTACGGGGCCATAGCTCAGCTGGGAGAGCGCTTGCATGGCATGCAAGAGGTCGGCGGTTCGATCCCGCCTGGCTCCACCAAGCGACTGAGGGTTGATGTTTTAATCCTCACGGTGTTTACAAGTCCCCATCGTCTAGACGGCCTAGGACACCGGGTTTTCATCCCGGCAACAGGGGTTCGAATCCCCTTGGGGACGCCAATTTATACAGTAAGTTACAATTGTTTCTTTGAGTTGTTTGGAAACTACATGGTAAATTAAAATGTCAATCTTCGAAAAAACAAGGCACTGCACAAGACGCTTTCCATGCCGATTCAAGCTGGCGCTGATGGTGTGTTCCGTTGCTATTGTGGCTTCAATTGCCGCGGTGCCATTCATTTCTGATATGGCATAGGATTTGGTGGGCAGCTGTTCCGCCGGGTTTCCCCGTAACATAGAAGCAAAGCCGCCCAGAGGGCGGCTTTGCTTTGTTTATAGTCTTGCTGAAAATGCTGGATTGCTGGGCTCCGCGAAGTCGATCTTGATTTTGCACGACTGACCCTGATGCCCGTCATAAGGGTAGATGGGCTAAACTATTCTGCCTGGCGCCCGAGTGCTGGTGCTAGCGCTTGAAGATCCACACTTCTTTTATTTTCATCTGCACCTTTACGGGTTCGGCGGCTTTTTTGGCGGCTGCCATGGATTTGAAACCGGGTACCTGCAGGCGCCAGTATTGCTTGCCCTTGACCGTGGCACTCGTTGTGACAACGTCTATTCCCCTGGACTGGGCCTCCGCCATGGCTTTGTCTACGTATGTCTTGTCGGGTGATGACAGCAGGTTAATTACCCACGGGCCTGAATGAACAGTTGTGATTTCAGGTGCCCTGGATGGTGTCGTCATGGACGGCGAGGCGGAGACAGCAACAGCGGGTGGCGCAGTCTCAGGAGTATCCGGACCTGCAGCAGGTTGCTGTTTCGGAGTGGTCGTTGGCGTATATTTTGATTTTGTCTGGACAGGTTTGTCGATGATTTCTGCAGGAGTTTCAGTGTTTGACCCTGTTTGTGGTCGCGCGGATACGGTTGGCTTAACGGTTCTTGATACGATGATCGGGTATTTTTGCAGCGATGGCGTGACGGATTCATCAATGCCCTGGTCGTCTGCAATAAATGCTGGCACCTTCTCAGTTGTAGTTGTCTCAGCAGCGGTCATCTTGGTTGATGAGGGTAGTGGGGCCGCCACTTCTTTCTCGGGCTCGGTCTGAGTTTTACTCGTGTCGATGGCAGGTTTTTGCGCCACACGTGGCGTGACTGTCTGTTTTTGTATTTGCTGTGAGGCGATGTCTGGAGTGCTCGCCTGTTCTGGTGCTGAAGCGGCTATGACGAGAGGCTCCCGTGGCAATGCCTGCGTGACCCGTTTCTCAAATGACTGGAATGCATCTGTCAGGGCTTTCATACGCGCGTTGAGTGAGGCATACCTGCCGTCCTGCAAGCGGCTGCTGAATACCTGTGACTGTACTTCTGCCAGCTCGTCTGTATGGGAGCGGGTAACCGTTTCCAGTGTGTTGAGACGTTTATTGATACTGGAGACGTAATAGTAGGCACCGAGAAGAACCAGGCTGCTCACAAACAGTATCAACAGACCGGAATAAAATGATCGACTGTTTTGTCTGGTTGACTTGTCGGGTTGCTCGTGATCCCCGGGACTATGATTCACTTTGACAGGGTTGACCGTGCTCTCGTTCCTGCTGACCCGTCGATAGTCAATCGAGGCCTCGAGATTGTGTGCCTCGCTGGTTCGGTAAGACTCAATCAGTCCGGCCAGTTCAGTGTCTGTACAGTGAAATACCACATCGATGGTATTTTCATCAACATGGCTGACAATGGCCGGGATGGTGAATTTATTCTGCCCGTTGGTATGCTCGACGGACAGATAGATATCAACGCTATCGCCACTACTGAAGGTCAGCAGGCGGCCATCCGCATCACACTGCAGTGACATGCCTTGCTGGCTGACATTGAGCACCCTGCAGCCGCTTGGAACAGTTCTTTTACCGATCAGCAGGGCGTTCAGTTTGGGTGTCTTTGCATACTGCGAGTGTGCCATCTAGCGTTTGGCTCCAGAAGTCTGTTCTATGTTCTAAGGGCCAGAACCTGCCAGGACCCAGTATTGCGGTTGATTGTACACAAAATTTGCTCACAAAGTGCGACCCTTGTGTGCACAGGCTAGTCTTTTCTGAGGCGGTCACTGACGGCAATGGGGGTTGGATAATTCAGCATGATGATATAGGAAGAGGCAATAAATGTGATCAGGGTGGTCGCCTGTATCAGGTAGGAGGCTCTGGAGCCAATGGCGCCTGCATTGAGTGCCAGTACGGCAATCATCAGGGAGAACTCACTCACCTGCCCAAGGCGTACGCCAACCTCGTTTGAGAGACCTGATGATTCGCCGGACTGCCGCAGCAGACGTGCAAAGATTACAGGCTTGAAAACCAGCATCAATAAAGCAATTAATGTAGCAGGAATAATAACTTCCGGTAACATTGTGATATTAAAACTAGCACCAAGAGAAAAGAAGAACATGATAAGAAAGAAGTCTCTCAATGGCTTGAAACTTTCTGCAATAAAGAGGGCAATGGGATTGGTTGCCAGCGAGACGCCGGCGATGAAGGCGCCGATCTCATGAGACAGTCCCATGACCTCGGCCAGTTCTGCCACGCCAAGACACCAGCCAATTGCAGTGAGAAAGATGTATTCCTGAATGGTGTCGAAGCGCTGAATCAGTCGTTGCAGTACAAAGCGTTCAAAGAGTAAGGATAGAACAACGATCACAGGCAGAGACAGTGCCAGTAAGCCCAGCCGTTGCCATTCCATGCCCGTGTGTGACAGGCCCTCCAGAAACAACAGAATCCCGATGGCAAGTATATCCTGCAGCAGCAGGATACTGATCATGACCTGCCCCACATGACGGTGGTGCAGGGCAGTCGTTGGTAACAGCTTCAGGCCAATGATCGTGCTGGAGAACATCATCACGGAGCCAATGATCAGGCTTTCAAAATGACTGTAGCCAAAAGCCAGGCCTGTCAGCATGCCGACAATACCGAAAACCAGGGAACTGATGACGGTGACCATGATGGCCTCACGCAGCATCCGCACCAGCTGTGCGGGCTGGAGATTCAGTCCGAGAAGGAACAGCAGAAATATAATTCCGATATGCCCGATTTCCTGGATGATGGCAGCGTCACTCACCAGCTTGAGACCCCATGGGCCAACCAGTCCGCCGAGCAGTATGTAGGCAACCAGCAGTGACTGCCGGGCAAACAGTGCAATGGCTGCAAGTGCCGCGGCTCCCGTAAATATCAAAAAGATTGAGAATAATATCGAGTCGTGCAGCATGCCTGACATCCTATAGCCAGTAATGCCTGAAATAAAGGAATTTACTGTGCTTGTGCGCAGCCAGCAGACTGACTGGCAGACGTGCACATGGCGTTACTTCAGTTCATTGAAAAACAGTGCGAGGTGCAGTCGGTTTTCTATGTCCAGTTTCCTGAATATGGCACTCAGGTGGGCTTTAACCGTGCGCTCGGATATATCGAGCGTGCGTGCGATCGATTTGTTGTTACCACCGCGATGTACCATTTCCGCCACCTGAATTTCCCGTGGCGTCAGGTGCTCGATAGAGCCGTTGCCGGCAAAACTGAGTGTATGCGTACCCGCATGGGTGTCACGTGCGAGTTCACCGATCAGTTTGGTGATCAGCTGCCGTGGTATCCAGATCTCACCGTCACAGACAGCATGCGCGGCCTTCAACATCAGTGTCGATGTAATCGAATGGGATAAAAAGCCGTGGACGCCGCTTTTGAACAGTGCCAGCTGGTCAACGGGCCTGTTTTTATCATCTTCAAGGATAATGACGCGTGTCAGTGGGGTGCGGGTAATTGTTTCAGTGATGGTTGCCTGCAGTCTGTCACCAAACAACGCCGGGTCGAGCATGGTCAGCAGCGGGTTTGACTGTTTGATGCGGTTGTCAAGTCCAGAGGAACTTGTGGTGAGTTCCAGAGAGAATGATCCATCGAGTACGCTAGAGATTCTGTCTGTCAGCGGTGCGTTGTTGCACGCCACCAGAATTACGGGGGGTCTTCGTGAGTCACTCGCCGGCATGTCTGCTTATCCCTGAATCGTTGTATACCCCACTATTATCGGCACAGACTCGCTACGGTTTAGCGGGTGGTTATAAGGACGATAGTGCTGGTATTTCACCGGTTCAGGCTTTCAGGGGCTGTGGTGTTCCGTTCAGGAATCCCTGGATACCGTCAAGATGCAAATTTTCCAGGGTGTCCCGTTCTGCGCCGGTCTCAACAGCCTGTGCAATGACGGCGATGTCGACACTGTGAGCGGTCTTGGTGAGAGCCTGGATCAGGAACTGGTTGTCTTCTTCACTTTCAATGCCGCGCGTGTAGCTGGCATCGACTTTAAGATAACGTACCCTGATATTGCGCAGGTAGCCGAAAGAATAAAATCCCCGGCCAAAATGGTCGATGCCACAGTGACAGCCGAGCGTACCGAGTTGTTCTATGAGATTACGCGTGTCCTGCATATTGATCAGGGCGCCATATTCGGGAATTTCTATAAACAGTCGCCTGGCGCACGCAGGTGCGTTTTGCATGCGACGGCAAAGCCATTGTATGAAGACCGGGTTATGCAAAGAGCTGGATGAAAGGTTGACTGCGTAGACGGGCTGCATGTCATTTTCTGCCTGCATGTGCTCGAGCAGTTTGCTTATGGCAAGTTTGTCGATATCGGTTGCCAGTCCAATGCGCTCGGCCATGGGCATGAAGACACCCGCCGTGATGAAGTCGCCGTCCTGGTCGGGTATGCGCAGTAGTAATTCATGGTGTGGCTGTGCGATAGAGCTGTTACCGATAGCGGTGACAGGTTGGCTGAATAGCTTGATGCTTTCCGAGTCAAGTGCCTGCTGCAGAATTCTGCACCAGTGCCCGCTGCCATGGCTGGATGTATGGATAGCAGACGATGGGATAAAGCGTTTCCAGATGTTATTACCGCTGGATTGTGCGGCACGCAAGGCAGTATCTGCCTCTGCAAGCAGGTCGTGTACTGCATCTTGCTGTTTCCACAGGGCGACCCCGACATGGCCGATGGTTTCGGTGCGCGCGAGTCCATCAGCGCGCAGTTGTAACAAGTCATGGCAAAGTTTATCTGCCAGTGATTCGGCGCCATCCTTGTGCATGCCCACAGCAACGATACCGTAACCTCCCCCCGAGACTCTTGCAGCAAAACAATTGTCAATGTTCTTGATACGGCTAGTGATCAGGGCGGCAGTACATTGCAGCAGCTGGTCACCTTCCTGATAACCGGCTGACAGGTTGACTTCTGACAGTCCATGTAGTTCGAGTAGCAGTAATGCGCCCATGGATGATTCTTCACGTGACTCCAGCAGTGTCTGTAACTGGCGGTCGAAAAAACGTCGGTTGCCCAGCCCGGTGACCGGGTCCTCGTAGGCCTGCTTGTGCAGGCGTTCAGTCAATGCGGACTGTTCCGCGAAAATGCTGCTGATTTTGCCAGACATCCGGTTCATGGCCATGACAACACGTCGCAGTTCACGTGTGCGTGGTAATTTCTTTTGTAGCGGGTACGTCGCGTTGCAAATGGCATCAGCCTGCGACTCAATCAGCCGTAGTGGTCGCAACAGGATGTTCACGGCTATGAGACCGATAATGGTTATGATGGTTGCCAGCACCAGAAACCAGCGAAAAGTATCAACGGTATTAGACCATAATTGACCGTAGGCGTGCCCCGGATGACTGGTAACCTGTACTTTACCCGCCTGTTGCCAGCCTGACATGATCAGTGCTTCTGCAGCAGGTGGCTCTAGGTCTATGGTGTCGGTGAACCACTTCGGCACCATGCTGTTTTTTGTCTGGCTGCCGCGGGATAACAGCGTGTCGCCATTGAGTGTGGTGATATCCAGTTGCCGGTAATAGCCACGGTCAAAGACAGCATTAACCATGGAGGTGATGGTTGTCATGTCATGCGCCTGCATGGGGGCAGACAGTGACAGGCCAAGCGATGTCGCGGTATCCTGTGCGTGTGTTTCAAGTTGAGTCAGCAGAAAAGTGCGCAGGTTTTGCGTACTGATGATAACGGTTCCCAGAAAGGCAGCAAGCAGCAGCAGAATGATGCTGAGTGTGATTTGTCTGTACAGGGTCATCCAGGAGTCCAGTGCATGGGTAACCGCGCAGTCAAGACCAGGATGCGCGGAACAGCCAGTATTACCTACGGGTTAACGGAATTTGTTCATCGTTAATGCGTGCAATCACCTCCTGCCAGCGACTCAGACGTCCGGAGTGACCGACGTGCTCGTCCGTGCCCTTTCTTTTTGCGAGCCACAGGCCATTACCATTGAAACTGTAGACAGGCAGCAGGTCGGTTCTTTCCGATGCAGGTCGTATCTCGGTGACAAGATTGTCAAGCACCAGGGGTTCTGCATCCGGTGACGGGAAATACGTGAGTACCATATGCGCCTGATCGAGTTGCAGTGCCTTGACGTATGTTAAGCGCATGCGCTCTTCGGGAATGCCCATTTTCCGCAAAGTAAAATATTTTGCAATCGAGAAATCTTCACAATCACCGCCATTTGACGAGAGCATTTGTAACGGAGTCGCCCAGTAATCTTCCTGGCCCCACAACTCGCTGTCCTTAACGAAGGCCAGCTGGTTAAAGAAATTGTTGACGCGTTCAAGCTTGTCATGAGAGGGAGCATCCTGGTAATCATCAATCAGCTGGTACCAGATGAGTACGCGCTGTCGCGCATAACTCCCGTAGTCCTGTTCAACCTGCCTTAAGGTTTGCATTGACGGTTCGAAATCATCCGCCTTTAAGCGGCTGACGCACGCAAGGTTGAGCAGTCCCGCAAGCAGCGCAATAGTCAGGTGGTGGTGGAAATGGCGTCGCCGGCCGTACTGTGTCATGACAAACCTGTAAGCATTTATGGAAATTATTCATCAGCTTATCGGCAGCAAGCGGGTGCTCCTTTGGGAAAAGCGCGCGTGGTGGTCGTGGCGCGGTAATGGCAGTCGGCAAGTGCTTGGTACCTAAGTCCAATTGTGTCGCTGCGGTCCACAACGTAAGCTGATTTAGGCTTATAAAAACAACCAGTTATGAAAAAAATAAATGTTACTGTCGTGTGCGTCGGAAACCACGGTTACCCGGGCTGTGCCGAGTTGCTTGCAGACTGCCCCGAGGTCAATCTTGTTGCACAACCGGGAGGTCTGAATGAAGCCGGCATCTGGGTGGCCCTGGGCCGAAGTGATGTGCTGGTGCTGGATGAAGCTGTGATGGAGCAGGCAGGTCATCAGGCGATCCGTTCACTGCACGAATACTATCCGTCGATCCGGTCGCTGATGGTGGTTGAGGGCGAGCATGAGTACAAGACGCTGGCTGCCGTATCACTGGGTGTGCAGGGTGTCATCGGTCGTGCCGCGATCGTATCCATGCTGCGCAAGGCCATTATCGCGCTCTACAGTGGTGAAGCATGGCTGTCGAGGGGGCTGGCACAACCGTTACGCAAGCATCTGAATCAGGAGAGCGAATTGACCTGCTGGGCAGAATTATCAGCTGATCTGGCCAACAGGGGCAGACTGAACTAGCACCGCGCGCAAGTGTTTATGTCAGGTACGATCCGGATGGGCGCCGGGGCGCACCCTTGCAGGATATAAGCCTGCGCATTTAGCCGGTAGATGTGATTTAATTACCGGCTATGTTTCGTCCACTCGAATTGTTCATTGGCCTGCGCTATACGCATTCCAAGCGGCGCACGCATTTCATTTCCTTTATCTCCATGACCTCAATGCTGGGGATCGCGCTGGGCGTGACGGCGCTGATTACGGTGCTGTCTGTCATGAACGGCTTTGAGAAAGAATTGCGCGACCGCATCCTGGGGATGGCCTCGCATGCCACCGTGACGACCTATGCGGGCAGGCTGGCTGACTGGCCGGCCCTCGCACAGATCCTCGAGAATGAACCTTCCATTCAGGCAATGGCACCCTATGTCCAGGGTGAGTCAATGCTCAGCCAGGGTAAACGTGTCAGTGGTGCATTGATCAGGGGTGTGATGCCGGGGATGGAAGGCGGTGTCTCCGATGTCGTCTCGCATATCAACGGCGGCGATCTGGGGGCACTGAAAGACGGTGAGTACAGCATCATTCTCGGCAGTGAACTGGCGATTGCACTGGGAGCCGGTATCGGTGAATCGGTTACGGTCGTTTCGCCCCAGGTTACGATCGGTCCGACGGGCATCCTGCCGAGGTTGCGACGCTTCACGGTTGTCGGAATTTTTGAGGTCGGTATGTTTGAGTATGATCGCGGCGTGGCGCTGGTTCATATCAATGATGCTGCCAGGCTTTTTAGCCTCGAGGGCAACGTCACCGGTTTGCGTTTGAAGCTTGAGGATATCTATGACGCGCCCGCCCTGGCGAGGAAACTGTCTGTACAGTTGCAGGGTGATTATCGAGTCGAGGACTGGACACGTCAGCACGCAAATTTTTTCCGCGCCATAAAAACGGAGAAGCGTGTGATGTTCATTATTCTTACGCTGATTGTCGCTGTTGCCGCATTTAATATTGTTTCGACATTGATTATGGTGGTCACAGACAAGCGTTCAGATATCGCGATTCTGCGCACACTGGGTACCTCGCCGCGATCGATAATGACCATTTTTATTATCCAGGGTGTGGTGATTGGCGTGCTCGGTACCGCACTGGGTGTTGCCGGCGGCATCGGCCTGGCGCTGAATGTCGAAACCATCGTACCTGCGATCGAGCAGCTTTTTAATGTCGAGTTCCTGGCGGCAGATGTGTACTACATCAGTGATGTGCCATCGGAATTACACTGGAAGGATGTCTGGGTGATGGCGTCGGTGTCCATGAGCCTGTGCCTGCTGGCGACACTCTATCCTGCCTGGCGGGCGGCGCGTACGCATCCGGCAGAGGCCTTGCGTTATGAGTAGCGTACTCGCCTGCAGGCAGCTGTGTAAGACCTTTGATGAGGGCAATGTGGCGCTGGAGATATTGCGCGGCGTTGATTTTGATGTGGAACCCGGTGAGCGCATTGCCATCATGGGCGCCTCGGGCAGTGGCAAGAGCACGCTGCTGCACCTGCTGGGTGGTCTCGATGAACCAAGCAGTGGTGACATTAGCATAGCCGGACAATTAATTGGTGCCATGTCGCCGCTGCAACTGGGGCGCCTGCGCAACAGGGAACTGGGGTTCGTTTATCAGTTCCATCACCTGTTGCCTGAATTTACTGCGCTTGAAAATGTGGCCATGCCGTTATTGATCCGGGGGGTACGTCCTGCGGATGCCAGGGAACAGGCAATCGCATTGCTTGAACGTGTCGGTCTGTCTAAGCGGACGACACATAAACCGGGTGAACTGTCCGGTGGCGAGCGTCAGCGTGCGGCAGTTGCCCGTGCGCTGGTAACCCGGCCTGCCTGCATACTCGCCGACGAACCGACAGGTAATCTTGATCGGCAGAATGCCGAACAGGTCTTCAGTCTGATGATGGAACTCAATCGGGAACTTTCAACCAGTCTGCTGCTGGCTACACATGACCCGCTGATTGCCGAGCGTATGGACCGGGTGGTGCTACTGGAGGACGGTCATTTAATCTAGTCGTCAATCGGATACGGCGATGCGCTTGACAACACTGTTCAGGGAAGAACATGTTATTACCGACTGCCGCTTTTGTGGCCGGTGTGGTTGTACTGCAATGGTGTGCCGTTCTGCCGCCGTTGTGGGCATACACCGTGGTGCCACTTGCGCTGTGCTCGCTTTTCTGGCGGAGCGCCCGGCTACCGGCCTTTTTTATTCTCGGTTTTTTCTGGACCGCACTATTTGCGAGAAATGCACTTGATCCTGAGCTTGCACCGGCACTGGAAGGCAAGACGGTCCTGGTTGAAGGCCGGGTGCTTGAGCGGCCGCGGCAGATAACACCCCGACAACAGCGCTTCACTTTTTATATCGAACGACTGGATGCGGGTCAGGGTTGGTCGACGTTCCGGGGAAAAGCACGACTCAGCATCTACAATCCCGACTTCAAAGTGGCTCAGGGTGAACGCTGGCAGCTGGCAGTACGCCTGAAACGGCCGCATGGATTTTCGAACCCCGGCGGCTTTGATTTCGAGCAGTGGCTGTTCCAGCAAGGGATACGTACAACCGGCTATGTGCGCCAGGACAAGGTGCGTAATCGCCTGCTTTCCGTAAACAGGGTCTCTGTCATAGACAGATTCAGATCGCGGTTAATGTCTGTTTACGAGGGAATGCCAGCAGCCAGTCCTTCACTGACCATTATTCGTGCTTTGACCATTGGCGATCGCAGTGCACTGAGTGCATCCCAATGGGAGGTGTTGAGGGCAACCGGTACCAGCCACCTGGTGGCGATATCGGGCCTGCATGTCAGTCTGGTGGCGGGACTGGTGTTCTGGTTGACGAGGGTCATGTGGGTACGCTGCGGATACTTGGTGGAGCGCTATCCTGCAAGCAAGGTGGCTGCGGTGGCGGCCGTCTTCGCGGCACTTGCTTACGCATTGCTGGCGGGGTTCGGTATTCCGGTGCGACGTGCCCTGATCATGGTGAGCATCTTTATGTTGTCGATCATGTCAGATCAGGGTGCTTCCTTCTCCCGGGCCATCGCGCTGGCCGTGGTGACCATACTGTTGCTGGACCCGCTTGCTGTGCTGTCGCCAGGCTGGTGGCTGTCATTCTGGGCAGTCACGGTCATTGCATATTGCAGCAGCGGCCGTCATGGTCCCCGGGTTTTTGTACAGAAGTGGGTGTATATGCACATTGTGCTGGCCATTAGCATGGCGCCTTTATTGCTAGTGTTCTTCCAGCAGGCCTCTGTGATTGCCCCACTGGCAAATGTTCTTGCGGTACCTTACGTCGGCATGGTTGTTGTGCCCGTTGCGCTGACAGGCACACTGCTGTTCAGCATTAGCGGTACGGCCGGTGTCTGGTTGCTGGAGATGGCGGCCAGGCTGATGGATCTTGTCTGGCCATGGCTGAATGGTCTGGCGGGGCTGGAGCATGCCTTGTGGCAGCAGCATCAGCCTGTCGCCTGGACCCTGCTCCCCGCATTTTTTGGGCTTGCCATTTTGTTTATGCCACGAGGCATTCCCGGCAGATGGTTGGCGCTGCTGTTGCTATTCCCCCTTGTTACGGTTGAGCCGCTGCGTCCGGAATGGGGAAAGGCACACGTCACCTTGCTGGATGTGGGGCAGGGGCTCGCGGCGGTCGTCCAGACGCAGCATCATGTACTTGTCTACGATGCCGGGCCGCGTTTCAGCGATACGTTTGATACCGGCAAGGCGGTTGTAGTGCCATTTTTACGGCACTCGGGTATCCACACGCTGAATATGCTGATTGTCAGTCATGGTGATAATGACCACATCGGCGGTGTTGCATCACTGCTGGCTGATTATCCGGCGGCTGAATTGCTGACCAGCGTCACTGAGAAGTTGGCTTCTTCCCATGCCGAACACTGCTGGCACAACCGCCACTGGGTCTGGGAAGGGGTCAGTTTTACCTTGTTGCACCCGGCGAGGGACAGCCGGCTACGTGGTAATAATGCGTCCTGTGTGCTGCGAATCCAGTCAGCGGGTGGCCACAGTGTCCTGATGACGGGTGATATTGAAGCTCGGGCTGAACAGGCCTTGTTGCGGCGATCGCGGCAGCAACTTGCAGCGGCGGTGCTGGTCGCACCGCATCATGGCAGTGACACCTCATCCACCCCGGAATTTATCAAGGCGGTTGATCCTGATGTGGTGCTGTTTCCAAGTGGCTACCGTAATCGTTATGGCTTTCCGCAATTGCCGGTCGTGGAGCGCTATGCGGACATGCATGCCGAAATGTACGAAACAGGTCTCAGTGGCGCCCTCACTGTGACGCTATCATCAGGTGATGAACAGCCGGCAATCCGGCGTTTCCGTGATCAGCGGCGGCGATATTGGCAGGCAACAAATATTCCCTGAAACACGGTATGGCTCACGGGTCAAATACAGTATGATTTGCATCGTTTTCGGATCCCCACCATAACGAAGGATGGACATGTTGTGCTAGAACTGGTGAAAGCAGGCGGCTGGCTTATGCTGCCGATTATTCTTTGTTCGATCGTATCACTGGCAATCATTGTTGAACGGCTCTGGTCCTTGCAGGTGCGACGCGTGTTGCCGAAAAACCTGGTGCAGCAGGTCTGGCGCTGGGAGAAGATTCACCAGTTGAATGATGAACACCTTGCTGAACTGCAGGCCAGTTCACCACTGGGTTCCATCCTTGCGGCCGGGATATCCAACCGCCATCAGGACCGCATGGTGATGAAAGAGAGTATCGAGGATACCGGCCGGCATATTGTTCATGAGCTGGAGCGCTACCTCAATTCACTCGGTACCATTGCGGCCATTACACCGTTGCTGGGATTGCTGGGTACGGTGATTGGCATGATCAAGGTATTCGCAACCATTACCACGCAGGGTGTCGGCGATCCCGGTGCGCTGGCCGGTGGTATTTCGGAAGCATTGATAACCACGGCAGCGGGCATGGTGGTCGCGATACCGACACTGATGTTCTACCGTTATTTCAGGGGGCGGGTCAGGATGCTGGTGCTGAAAATGGAGCAGGAGGCACTGGTGATGGTTGAAATCATGCATGGCCAGCGCAGGCCGGCCGGGGGATAAGAGACGATGAACCTGCAGCCCGGCGAACAGGATGAACCGGAAGTCAATCTGACACCACTGATCGACGTGGTATTTCTGCTGCTGATCTTTTTTATGGTGTCCACCACGTTTGAACAGCAGTCACGTATCCAGATCGAGTTACCCGAGGCCACGGCGACACCGACACAAACAGAAGATGAGTCTCTCGAGATCGTGATCGACGCACAGGGACGCTACTTTATCGGTGAACGACAGGTTGTGAACAGTGAACTCAAGACGCTGAAAGCGGCCATCAGCAAGGCGGTAAATGGCCGTGAATCACTGACTGTCATCATTCGTGCCGATGCCAGCACGCCGCATCAGGCGGTTATTACCGCGCTTGATGCCACCAGCCAGCTCGGGCTGACGCAGATTTCCCTGGCTACATCAAGGATAGAGGAACAATAGCCGGTGCGTGATTAACAGGGTTAAATGAAACGCCTGGATTATTACTGGTACACACGCAGTCCATGGCTGCTATTGCTGACGCCGCTGTCATGGATCTACCGCCTTGTTGTCAGTCTGCGTCGATCAGCCTATAAATTCGGCATCTTCCGCAGCACCAGGGTTAAGGTGCCGGTGATCGTGGTGGGTAATATTACGGTCGGCGGGACCGGTAAAACACCTCTGGTTGCGTGGCTGGCAGATTACCTGCGAGGCAAGGGCTACAAGCCCGGGATTATCTCCCGGGGTTACGGAGGGGCGGCCAGCAACTGGCCACAACAGGTCAGGCCTGACAGTGATCCCGCGGTAGTTGGTGATGAGGCTGTTCTGCTTGCGGCAAAGACAGGTTGTCCCATGTCCGTCGCACCTGATCGTGTAGCGGCCGCAGCAGCGCTGATTGCACACAGTGACTGTGATGTCATCCTGAGTGATGACGGCCTGCAACACTACGCCCTGCAACGCGATATCGAGATTGCCGTGATTGATGGCGTACGACGATTCGGCAACGGCTTCCTGATACCTGCCGGGCCGTTGCGGGAACCGGTCAGTCGTTTGCAAACAGTCGATCTGGTGGTCATTAACGGTCTCGGGAGGGAGCAGGGGCACCAGCTAAGAATGGAGCAGGGAGATGCGCATAACCTGCTGGATCCGGACAAGACCAGCGCGCTGCATGACTTTCGCTCTCAGACAGTGCATGCCGTGGCGGGCATTGGTAATCCCGAACGTTTTTTCCGTTCGCTGCAGCAGGCCGGTTTGCAGCTGGAAACGCATGCATTTTCCGACCATTTCCCTTTTCAACCTGATGACATCCGTTTCGGTGATGGCAGGCCGGTCATTATGACGGAGAAAGATGCGGTCAAATGTCGGCATTTTGCGACTGCAAATGACTGGTATGTGCCCGTTAATGCGCACATGAGCGACGATTTCCGTGCTCATCTGGATGCGCTACTGGATACCCGGCTCCCACATCGTGGATAATAATGCTTCAAGACAGCCTATAGTTGGCAGGGGATCAGCGTGGACAAAAAACTACTCGATATACTGGCATGCCCGATATGCAAGGGGCCACTTGTTTACCACAAGGATGAAGGTGAATTGATATGCAAGGTAGACCGGCTGGCGTATCCCGTCAGGGAAGGCATTCCGGTGATGCTGGAAGACGAGGCGCGGCAGTTGCCGGCAGATGAGGAGGTCTGAGACCGCATCGTATGGATAGCACGGCCTTCAAAGTCGTCATACCGGCACGTTATGCATCCACACGCCTGCCAGGCAAGCCGCTGCTTGAACTGGCCGGTCGACCGATGTTACAGCATGTGCACGAGCGGTCATTACAGAGCGGTGCAAGCAAGGTGATCATCGCGACGGATGACGAGCGCATTGCGGATGCCGCGCACAATTTTAATGCGACGGTGTGCATGACATCCCCCGGGCATACCTCGGGGACCGAGCGCATTGCGGAGGTCGTTCAGGTTCAGGGCTGGGATGACGACGACATCATCGTCAATGTGCAGGGTGATGAACCGTTAATCCCTGTCACGCTCATCAAACAGGTTGCGTCTGGTCTCGCCAGTAATGCAGCAGCCCCGATGGCGACGCTGTCCTATCCGATTCAAACCACCGATGAAGTGTCGGATCCGAATATCGTCAAGGTTGTCCTCGACAAGCAGGGCTATGCGCTCTATTTCAGCCGCGCAGCGATACCCTTTCATCGTGATATGCAGGCGGTGGGTGGTGGCACAGAAGCGTTGCGTCATATCGGACTGTATGCTTACCGTGCCGGTTTTCTGAAACGCTATATGCAAATGGAAGCATCACCGCTGGAATCGATTGAAAAACTGGAACAGCTGCGGGTACTGTGGCACGGGATGAAGATTCACGTCGGTATCGCAACTGAAATGCCCGGGCACGGCGTCGATACCCGGGAAGACCTGGCGCGGGTCGATGCGTTATTAACACATAATGAGTAGCAAGCAGGAGTTGTAATGGTCAATGTGCTTTTCGTCTGCATGGGCAATATCTGCAGGTCACCAACGGCCCAGGGTGTTTTTGAACAGCTGGTAGCAGACAACGAGCTTGCTACCGTCATACAAGTCGATTCGGCGGGGACGCATGCCTATCATATCGGAGAGAAGCCCGATGAGCGTGCATCTGCAGCAGCGTTAAAGCGCGGGATTGATTTAAGTAATCAAAAGGCGCGGCGCGTCAGTCCGGATGATTTCCACGTGTTTGATTATGTCATCGCGATGGACAGCAGTAACTTCGAGAATCTGGCTTCATACTGTCCCGCCGAGCACGAATCGAAGCTCCGTCTCTTTATGGAATTCGTACCTGATATCGAGGTGAACGAGGTTCCGGACCCATACTATGGAGGCTCCACCGGGTTTGAACGCGTGCTCGACCTGATTGAACTGGCCGCAGCCGGACTGCTGGCAGACATTCGCCATCAGCATCGGCTGTAATTACACGTCTATTCCGAGGCGACCTTTTCCGCTTTGGGTGCTGGTTTGGGTGACACATCTGTTGCAGGTGCGGCCTGATTAACGGGTGTTGACTGTGTCTCAGGCGCCTTGGGTTTGGGCTCGGGTGCGGCCTTGATCAGGGCCTGCGGCGCAGCGCCTGCCTGACTGCTGCTGGCGGGTGCCGGATCGGTGCCGCTGTTTCCCTTCTGCTGTTGATTGCGATCTTCAACCCGTCGTGATGGGTTCGCAGGTCCTGCCTCGTTGCCAGCAGGTGTGGTTTGTTCACCTGTTGCCGCTCTCTGGTTGCCGCTCTTCCTGTTCTGGTCGGTTGAGCGTCGCCGGCCACCTCGACGACCACGCCTTGATCCCCGCCGCGGTTGCTGACTCGTGCCTTCAGCGGCAGGTGTCGACGGCGAGGCGGCTGCCGATGCTGCTGGCTGAGTGGATTCGGTCGCAGTCTGGTCTGCAGCTTCCTGCTTTTGAGTCGGTCGCGGTTGCTGGCGGTTGCCGGCAGGTTGGCGCGGTTTGGCGCTTTGCCCTGAGGATGACCGGCTGGGCGGACGACGGTTGCCCTGTGACTGCGGCCTGCGACGGTTAGTGCTGCGATTGTCTCCAGTCGTGCGGTTTTGCTGGCTGCGCGGTTGCCGTGTTTTTTCGGGTTCTGGTTGCGATGTTTCTTCGGCTGCACCAAACAGGCTGGCAATTACACGTTTCATCAGGCCGGGTTTTGCAGTTGTGTCAGCCTCCATGCTGCGTGCCGGCGTGGGTGCGGGTGCAGGCGCGATCGGTTTGACTGTCTTGATGGCCGGCACTTCTGCGCTAACTGCATCCGCGGATGCTGATGCGGGAATCTCCGGTTCCACGGCTGCTTTAGTAAGGTGGTAACTCGGGGTGCTTTGCGTAACGGCCGTGTCGTCCTTGCGGAGACGCTGCACATCGTAATTCGGGGTTTCCAGCGCCGGTGATGGAATCAGCATCACGGCAATTTTGTAGCGTGCTTCAAGGGCTACGAGCAACTCGCGTTTTTCATTGAGCAGGTAGGTGCCGACATCGACCGGGACATGTGCAACAACACGCAGGGTGTTGTCCTTCATGACTTCTTCCTCGATGATTCTCAGTACCGACAATGACAGGGATTCAACGCCACGGATGGTGCCCTGACCGGTACAGCGCGGACATACAATCTGGCTGGATTCGCCCAGCGATGGCCGCAGGCGCTGGCGTGACATTTCCAGCAGGCCAAAGCGGGATATGCGTCCGATCTGGACGCGTGCCCGGTCCATCTTCAGTGCATCGCGCAGACGATTTTCGACTTCCCGCTGGTGGCGTGCAGGCTGCATGTCAATGAAGTCAATGACGACCAGTCCGCCGAGGTCGCGTATACGCAGCTGCCGGGCAATTTCATCCGCGGCCTCCAGGTTGGTATTCAGGGCGGTTTCTTCAATGTCACCGCCCTTGGTGGCACGCGCCGAGTTGATGTCGATGGATATCAGTGCTTCGGTGTGATCAATGACGATGGCGCCGCCGGAGGGCAGTGTGACTTCCCGCTGAAAGGCAAACTCGATTTGCGATTCTATCTGGAAACGGTTGAAAAGCGGAATGGTGTCCTGGTAGAGCTTCAGTTTGCCCAGGTTGTGGGGCATGACACGCTCCATAAACTCACGTGCCGTCTCGTATACCTCGGGGCTATCAACCAGAATTTCCGCAACATCCGTGCGCAGGTAGTCGCGCAGTGCACGGATAATGACGTTGCTTTCCTGGTAAATCAGTAACGGTGCCGTCCGTTCCGCCGCGGCCTCTTCGATGACGCTCCACAGGTGTACCAGGTAATCCAGGTCCCACTGCAGTTCTTCACTGCTGCGGCCAATGCCGGCGGTACGGACAATCATGCCCATGCCGTCGGGTATATTCATACCGCTCATGGCATCGCGTACCAGGTCGCGGTCTTCGCCCTGAATCCGCCGCGAGACCCCGCCGGCACGCGGGTTGTTGGGCATCAGCACCAGGTAACGCCCGGCAAGGCTGATAAAGGTGGTGAGGGCGGCGCCCTTGTTGCCACGTTCTTCTTTTTCAACCTGTACGACCAGCTCCTGGCCTTCGCTAAGTGCGTCCTTGATACTGAGGCGGCCGCCTCCCTGCTTGGCAGAGTCGCTGAAATAGCTGCGCGCAATTTCCTTTAACGGCAGGAAACCGTGGCGATTACCACCGTAGTCAATAAAGGCTGCCTCGAGGCTGGGCTCGATGCGGGTGATTTTACCTTTGTATACGTTGGACTTTTTCTGACCGCGTGAAGGGACCTCGATATCAAGATCGTAGAGCTTCTGGCCATCGACCATGGCCACACGCAGCTCTTCGGGCTGCGTGGTGTTGATCAACATTCTTTTCATGTTTTATTTCTCTCATACGCTCGACCTGATGACGCACAGCGCACATTGCCTGACGTGTCCGTGATGGACCGTACTGCAGGCGGGGCGCTGGAATCGCACCCATCAGCCATAACAGGCAGGTAATGAAAACGGGCATATGATGCTGTGCATTATTCACGGGGGCGCTCATTGTTTAACTGGCTTGGTGGTATTTATAACAGTACGTTACTGATTGAATCCGGAAATCATTGGCTATAGCAGCAGCCAACATTTCTCCTGTAAATAGGGTGTCGCCGGATTGACTTGCAGACGTAGACCGCCCGATCAAGGTCAAACCGAGCATGGACTATAACAATCTTGTTCTATACCCGCAAACAAACGAGGTAATACCCCGGCGATAAACCCTGTACAATTCCCTACCCGTTTTCAGGTAGATAGCGATTCCATGAGTCAGGCGCCGGCAAAGAGCATCCCCGGGGTGCGTAAGGTCAATGTGACCGCCGATGAGGCAGGCCAGCGTATTGACAATTTTTTGGCACGTTATCTGAAGGGCGTTCCCAAGAGTCATATCTACCGCATCCTCCGGCGTGGTGAAGTGCGCGTCAACAGCGGCCGCATACGTGCTAAATATAAGGTATGCGCCGGTGACACGGTGCGCATTCCCCCCGTCAGGGTTGCAACACCCGCGGCAGGCGAGGTCAGGCCGATACGCAGCCTCGAGGACCGCATTCTGTTTGAGAACAGTCGCTGCCTGGTGATCAACAAGCCGTCCGGTATCGCCGTCCATGGAGGCAGCGGCCTGAGCTACGGTGTTATCGAGGCCTTTCGTGCCGGGCGACCGCAGGCCCCCTTTCTGGAGCTTGCGCACCGGCTTGACCGGGAAACTTCCGGCTGCCTGGTGCTGGCGAAGCGGCGCAGCTTCCTGCGTGCGTTCCAGGAGCAACTGCGGCAGGGTGAAGTGGTGAAGCATTACCTGGCACTGGTTTCAGGGGCATGGCAGGGTGGCAAGCAAAGGGTAACGGCACCGTTACGCAAGAACCTGCTGCGTGGCGGCGAACGTATGGTCAGCGTGGATGAATCCGGTAAGTCTGCGATCAGCGTATTCAAGCCGGTGACCTGTTTCAGCGCGGCTACACTGGTCGAGGTTGAATTGAAAACCGGCAGGACACACCAGATTCGTGTGCACGGTGCACATATCGGTCATCCGCTTGCCGGCGATGAGAAATACGGAGATCCGGCCTTCAATCTCTCTATGAAACAGCTTGGCTTGCGTCGCATGCTGCTGCATGCCCACTACCTTGAATTCGCGGATACAGCCGAGGGTGAAAAAATAACCGTGAGCGCGCCCCTGGATGATGAACTGAAGGCTGTTATCGACCGGCTTGAGTTGACATAATTTGCCTTCTATCCGCAAATACCTTCACACATATCAACCATGGCCGACAAGATTAAGCTCATCGTTTTTGACTGGGATGGCACCTTGATGGATTCCGAGGCGCAAATTGTCGCTTGCCTGCACGCGGCAATCGCTGACCTGGGACTGGAACCGATGCAGGATGATACGGTCAAGAATGTCATCGGCCTGGGACTGCGTGAGGCGATTGATACGCTGGTGCCGGGGCGAGATCAGTACTTTCAGCAGACGTTTGTGGAGCATTACAGAAAGTACTGGTTTCAGTCTGAAGCTTCGCAGCTGTTCGAGGGCGCGCGAGATGTGCTGGATACCCTGGCGCAACAGCAACTGCTGCTGGGGGTGGCTACCGGAAAGGCACGTCGCGGACTGGAACGGGTGCTTGATGAGACCGGTCTGGCCTCCTGTTTTCATGCCACGCGCTGTGCAGACGAGGCGCGTTCCAAACCGCATCCCCAGATGCTGCTGGATATTATGGCGAAACTGGATGTCTCGCCCGGGGAGACCCTGATGGTTGGCGATACCGAGTACGACATGGAAATGGCAACCAATGCCGGGGCCGCCAAGATTGCGGTTCGAACCGGCGTGCACTCGGAAGAACGCTTGAATCGACATGCGCCGCTGGTTTGCCTGGAGCGGCTCACTGACATGCCGGGGTGGATGAACGAAGCAGGTCTCATAGAACTTCGCGGATAATTTCACTATAAACAACAGGTGACAATATGTTTGGCAAGGATTCAAAAAGTAGCAAGATGGAAACAGGCAGTGAGGAGTGGAGTCGTGACGTCATTAACCGGCTCGCCTTTGCTGCGGTTGACGAACAACGACGCACACGGCGCTGGAATATCTTCTTCAAGGTGTTGCTGGCCTTGTACCTGCTGGCACTGCTGATACTGTATATGCCGACCGACTGGGATAAGTTAGGCAAGGCATCCGAGAAGCATACCGCACTGGTTGATCTCAAGGGTGTCATTTCTGATTCAACCGAGGCCAGTGCAGATACCGTAATCAAGGGCTTGCGTAATGCCTTTGAGGATAAAAACACCGCCGGGGTCATCCTGCGGGCAAACTCTCCCGGCGGCAGTCCGGTACAGTCCGGCTATATCTACAAAGAGATCAAGCGGCTTCGTGAATTGCATCCGGATACCCCGTTGTATGCCGTGGTCACGGATGTATGTGCCTCCGGTTGCTACTATGTGGTCTCTGCGGCGGATGATATCTATGTGGATGAGGCCAGTATTATCGGTTCTATCGGCGTGCGCATGGACAGTTTCGGCTTTGTCGATACCATGAAAAAACTCGGTGTCGAACGACGCCTGTACACGGCTGGCGAGAGCAAGGGATTTCTTGACCCGTTTACGCCTCAAAAGCCTGCCGATGTCGAGCATGTCAAGCTATTGCTCGACAGCATTCATCAACAATTCATTTCTGCGGTTGAGCAGGGGCGTGGTGAACGCCTGAAAGATAATGACAAGCTGTTTACCGGGCTGGTATGGACAGGTGAGGAGGGTATACCCATGGGGCTTGCGGATGAAATCGGCAGTAGCAGTTACGTCGCTCGCGAGGTTATTGGTGTCGAGGAGATCCTCGAATTCACAGAGAAACCTGATTTCTTCAAGCGTCTCAGCGACCGTATTGGCGTGGCCATGGTGAAAGGCATGAGCGAAGTGTTTGCCAATGGTACAGGTTCGGTGCGCTAGACCACGTTTCTCCAAAAATTATTGCGATCCGCTCCTGCAAGGTCTTTTCATGCAATTTAACGCTATGGCAGGTCAATCCCCGACTGTGCCAGCATGCCGGTCAGGCGAATCAATGGCAAACCGATCAATGCGGTTGGATCGCTTCCCTCCATATACTCGAACAGGGCGATACCCAGACCCTCGGATTTGAAACTGCCGGCACAGTGGTACGGTTGATCGTGTCGCAGGTAACGTTCAATCTGCTGGTCTCCAAGTTCCCTGAATTTCACTGTATAGGGAATGACGTCCACCAGCGCCTCGTCGGTCGCGGTGTTCAGCAGGCACAGGCCTGTCTGGAAGGTGACACGTTTTCCCGAGAGATTGCGTAGTTGCCGGAACGCCCGTTCATGCGTACCGGGTTTGCCCAGTATGTTGTTACCCGTGGTTGCAACCTGATCGGAGCCTATAACCAGTCCCGGATGTGTCGCGGCAACTGCACGCGCCTTGCTTTCCGACAGGCGTTGTACCAGTGCCACGGCCGTTTCGTTTGCCAGCGGAGATTCGTCAACATCGGGTGCCGCCGTCATGAACGGCAAGCCCAGGCGTTGCAGCAGTTCCTTGCGGAACGGCGAGGTCGATGCCAGTGTGACGGTCTGCGTCATCGTCATGGGCGACGCTATTCGTCGGCAGTGATTTCAACGAGTGTTTCATCCGGATTGACACGATCGCCCTTGCGCACATGAACGGCGGTCACCTTGCCGGCAATGGGTGATTGTATTTCAGTTTCCATCTTCATTGCCTCGGTAATCAGTACCGGCGTGCCCGCCGCTATCACGTCATCCACATTGACCAGAACATCAATAATGATGCCTGGCATGGATGTGGTGACATCGCCGGGCCGGGTGGCCCGCGGGCGCTGGCTGCCTTTCACGGGACTGTTATCGATCTTGCCCATGGCGTGGATTTCGTCGAGCGTTTCAACCAGTACTTCTTCCGGGACACCGTCTACAGTCATGTAAAACGGCCGGTTATCCTGTGTGCGATGACCGGTGCCGGTAATTTTTATATGGTAAGGCTCGCCATGAAGGGTGACATTGAATTCTGTCGGGCGCGTGCGCCTCTCTGTTTCCTCTGTGTGGTCATACTCGATTGTGTGGTCATACTCAATGGTTTCAGGAACAAGTGTGTTTGCTGCGCGCTGCTGCAGGAAGTCCCCGCCGATTTCCGGGAACATGGCATAGGTCAGTACATCTTCCTCGCTGCTGGCGAATTCGCCGGCGGCTTTGCGCAGTTTGTCCATTTCATCATTAAGCAGATCTGCAGGTCGGACATCGATACTGGCTTCCGAGCCAATGGCCTGGCGTTGCACGACAGGATCAAAAGGGGCAGGCGCCTTGCCATAACGTCCCTGGAGATAGAGTTTTACTTCATTGGTGATGGTTCCGTAACGCTTGCCCGTGAGTACGTTGAGTACGGCTTGCGTGCCGATGATCTGGGAAGTCGGTGTCACCAGTGGCGGATAGCCCAGGTCCTTGCGCACCCGAGGAATTTCCATGAAAACCTCATCAAGGCGGTCGAGTGCACCCTGTTCGCGTAACTGTGTTGACAGGTTCGAGATCATGCCCCCCGGTACCTGGTAGACCTGCACACGGGTGTCCGGACCAGTATAGTCACTTTCAAACTGTGCATATTTCTTGCGCACATCCCTGAAATAGAGACCGATTGTCTGCAGCGCCTCCAGGTCCAGGCCAGTGTCATATTCCGTATCGCGAAATGCAGACACCATGCTTTCTGTAGGCGGGTGGCTTGGGCCGCAGGCAAAGGACGAGATGGCGGTATCAATATGGTTGCAGCCATTTTCTACCGCCTTCAACATGCACATCTCGGCAGTCCCGGCTGTTGCATGGCAGTGAAGATGCAGCGGCAGGTCCGTGGCCTGGCCAAGCGCATGCACCAGTTCGGCCGTGGCCATGGGGGTCAGCAGTCCTGCCATATCCTTGATGGCGATGCTGTCGCACCCCATTGATTGCAGTTCCCGGGCCATCCCTACAAAGGCTGCCGTGTTATGGACGGGGCTGGTGGTATAGCAGATGGTTCCCTGTGCATGCTTGCCCGCCTGGTTGACCGCCTTGATGGCCGTCTCCAGGTTGCGTGTGTCGTTTAATGCATCGAAGATACGGAAAACATCCATGCCGTTTTCTGCAGCGCGCGCCACAAAGGCGTTGACGACGTCATCGGAGTAGTGCCGGTAACCGAGCAGATTCTGGCCCCTCAGCAGCATCTGCAAGCGGGTGTTGGGTAATGCCTTGCGCAGTGTCTTCAGGCGCTCCCAGGGGTCCTCCTTGAGAAAGCGCAGGCAGCTGTCAAAGGTGGCGCCACCCCAGACTTCCAGTGACCAGTAGCCGATACGGTCCAGTTGCTCGCACACGGGCAGCATATCCTCGGTGCGCATGCGCGTTGCAATCAACGACTGGTGTGCGTCTCGCAGGATGACATCGGTGATGTGTACTTTCGACATGATGTGTTTTTCCTGTTGCTGTTCCTATAGTCCAAGGTGAGCCGACAGGGCCGCGGTAATGGCCGCAGTCAGTTCGCGTGTTGGCCGGCTGGTCTTGTATTCAGTTAATTCCGGATGGTCTTCCACAAAACCGGTGTCAAATGAACCGCTGCGAAAATCCGCCACCTTGAGGATTTCCATGTAGTAGGGGATCGTGGTTTTTACACCATAGACACCTGTGTCCTGCAGGGCTCTGCTGGCACGGTTCAGCAGTTCTTCCCAGTCAAGCGCCCACACCGTTAGTTTTGCGCACATCGAATCATAGTCGGGTGGAATCGGGTAGCCGCTGTAGATGGCGGCATCGGTACGCACACCGGGGCCACCCGGCGCAAAGTAGCGGGTGATGCGCCCGAAGCTTGGCAGGAAATTATTTTTTGGATCTTCCGCATTGATACGCAACTCCATTGCGTAACCACGCCGCTGTATTTCCTCTTGCCGGTATTTCAGCGCCAGGCCGTCCGCTATGCGTATCTGCTCGCGTACAATGTCGATACCGGTGATGGTCTCGGAAATCGTGTGCTCGACCTGCAAGCGTGTGTTCATTTCCATGAAGTAAAACTGCCCGTCCTTGTCGAGCAGAAATTCCACGGTGCCGGCATTCTCGTAATTGACCGCGCGGGCTGCGCGGACCGCGGTTTCCCCAAGCCACTGGCGCTGCTCGTCACTGATTTGAGGTGAAGGGGCAATTTCGATCAGTTTCTGGTGGCGACGCTGTATGGAACAATCACGCTCGAACAGGTGCACCACGTTGCCATGCCGGTCTGCGAGGATCTGGACTTCTATGTGCCGCGGTCTGTCGATGCATTTTTCCAGAAAAATGTCGGCTGATCCGAATGCCTTGCTGGCCTCGGAGATGACACGCTGGTAGTTTTTGCGCAATTCCAGTGCCGAATTACAGCGCCGAATGCCGCGGCCACCGCCGCCATTGGTGGCTTTCAGCATGATCGGGTAACCGATCTTCTCGGACAGTGCCAGCGCTTCGTCAAGGTCCTTGAGGCTGCCTTCACTACCGGGGACAACCGGGATACCGGCCGCCTGCATGGCAGCACGCGCCTGAATCTTGTCGCCCATCATGCGTATGACGGACGCCTCGGGGCCGATGTAGCGGACCTGCCGTGAGGCACATATTTCCGGCAGCAGGGGGTTTTCGGACAGAAATCCGTATCCCGGGTGCAAGGCATCGCAGTGGGTGGCAACGGCCAGATTCACTATTCGATGCGCATTCAGGTAACCGGCAACGGATTCCGGCCCGATGTTGTAGGCCTCGTCAGCTTTGCTTACGTGCAGGGCATAGCGGTCGGCGTCGGTATAGATGGCGACGGATGTAATTCCTGCCTCGGCACAGGCACGTATGATACGAACGGCGATTTCACCGCGGTTCGCAATCAGCAGCTTCTTAATCACATCGGTTCCTGTCAGTTAGCATACTCAAGGGACGACTTTACCTGTTTTTTCACTGCGTGCTAAGTAGCCGTCACGCGTTGCCTGCGCGACAGCCTAAGTTTCTGAATTCTAGCAAGATGAAGGATTTAATGCAGCTGATTGAGATTGACACTATACGGGTCTGCAGATAATATCCGCGGGTTATGATAAAGCATCTGCCAGATCGGCTTGATCTGATCGCTACGGCGGAGGCAGGACGTCTGCTGCGTGGCACGGTAGCCGTGAGCAGCCTGGAACGCCTGTTGCCTGTGCTGGTTTCAGACGAAGGCGATTTGCAGGTCGAAATGGAACTGGGCAAGGATCCGGATGGCACGCGCTACATGAAAGGGTCCATTCAGGGCGAAGTCATGCTGAAGTGCCAGCGCTGTCTGGAGAATATGAGCCTGCCACTGGATCTGGTTTTCCGCCTCGGGCTGGTGGCCAGCGATGAGGCGGCGAATGCACTGTCTGACCGCTATGAGCCACTACTGGTAACGGCGGAGCCGGCATATATTGCCGACGTGATTGCAGAAGAAGTGTTGCTGGCAATCCCTATTGTGCCCAGACACAGTGACAGCGTGGATTGCCAGGAATTTGTTAAAGACTATATGCCGCCGCAGAGCGAACAGCGCAAGAATCCGTTTGCCGTGCTGGCGGGACTGAAATTGAAACAGTAGTTTAGGAGTTACATCATGGCCGTACAGAAAAGTCGCAAGACGCCATCACGTCGTGGCATGCGCCGTTCGCATGACAAGTTGACTGGCAGCACGCTGTCGATTGAACCGACAACCGGTGAAACACACCTGCGTCATCATGTCAGTGCTGACGGGTTTTACAAGGGTCGCAAGGTTATCAGTAAAGACCTGGACTAGTTGCCCGCCTTGTTACAGGGGCTGTGACATACCCGTTGATTAATCACGGTGATCACATGCCCTGCAGACCTGATCAATCAGGTTCCTGTCTAACCAACTTCAGCCGTTCACATCATGAGTAATGACATTTCGATTGCGCTCGATGCCATGGGCGGTGATAGTGGTCTGGATGTCGTCGTACCCGCGGCAATCACGTCCCTCAGCCAGCACCCTGATGTCCGCATCATTCTTGTGGGCGATGAATCCAGGCTTGCGGCGGCAGTTGCCGCTGCCGGCGCATCGGCAAACCCGCGTCTGAGCATTCATCATGCCAGCCAGCAGGTAGAGATGGATGAGCTGGCGTCGGCCGCGATGCGCAACAAGAAGGATTCATCCATGCGGGTTGCGCTTGATCTGGTGAAAGAGGGTGTTGCACACGCCTGTGTCAGCGCCGGTAATACCGGTGCGTTAATGGCAACATCCCGTTTTGTGCTGAAAATGCTTCCCGGTATCGAGCGCCCGGCGATTTGCACTTCGCTGCCTTCAATGACCGGACACACCTGGATGCTTGATCTTGGCGCCAATGTTGACTGCAATGCCGAGCACCTGTTCCAGTTCTCCCTGATGGGGTCGGTACTGGCCAGTGCAGTCGATGGCAACACGCAGCCACGTGTCGGTTTGCTGAATATTGGTGAGGAAGACATCAAGGGTAACGAGCAGGTCAAGAAAGCGGCGCAATTACTGCAGTCGGGTATGGCGAATTACGCGGGATATGCCGAGGGTGATGATATCTACAAGGGGAACTTTGATGTCATTGTCTGTGACGGCTTTGTCGGCAATGTATCACTGAAGACCAGTGAGGGCGTCGCCAGGATGATCGCTGAATTCATCAGGCAGGAGTTCAGGCGCAATCTGTTGACCAGGCTCGCAGCCATGATCGCCATGCCGGTCCTGAAGGCATTCCGTAGTCGCATTGACCCGCGTGCATATAACGGTGCCAGCTTGCTGGGTTTGCGCGGGATTGTCATCAAGAGTCACGGTAGTGCGGATGCCTTTGCCTTTGCAAACGCCATCAAGGTTGCCATTCTCGAAGTCCGTGAAAATGTACCCGAACGTATATCGGCCCAGTTACGCTCCCATGAGGAAAACAGGCAGGCGCTATGAAATATTCACGCATTACCGGTACCGGTAGCTACCTGCCGGAAAAGGTGCTGACCAACCATGATCTTGAAAAAATCATGGATACATCGGATGAATGGATACGGGATCGCACCGGTATCTACAAGCGACATATTGCTGCGGGTGGCGAGACGACCTGTGATCTGGCGGAAATTGCCGCAAGCCGGGCAATGGAGGCCGCAGGGCGTACACCACGGCAGATCGACCTGATTGTGCTGGCGACAACGACGCCGGACAGGGTGTTTCCAAGTACCGCCTGCCTGTTACAGCAACGGCTGGATATTCACGGTACGGCGGCGTTTGATGTGCAGGCCGTGTGCACGGGGTTTGTCTATGCCCTCGGCATCGCCGACAAGTTTATTAAAACCGGTTCCGCCAAGTGTGCGCTGGTGGTCGGTGCGGAAACCCTGTCACGCATTGTCGACTGGAATGATCGCGGTACCGGTATCCTGTTCGGCGACGGTGCCGGCGCCGTGGTCCTCGAGGCCAGTGATGAGCCGGGAATTCTTTCTACGCATCTGCATGCGGACGGCAGTTACGAGCATCTGTTGACAGTGCCGGCCGGAATATCGAGCGGCTATGACAAGGTACTGGCCGGACAGGCCTATGTGCAGATGCAGGGCAATGAAGTCTTCAAAATGGCGGTGAATACACTGGGCCGCATTGTCGATGAAACGCTGGCAGCCAACAATATGGAGAAATCCGACGTCGACTGGCTGATTCCGCATCAGGCAAATATACGCATCATCCAGGCGACTGCCCGCAAGCTGAAGATGTCCATGGATAACGTCGTCGTTACAGTGGATGAACACGGCAACACATCTGCCGCATCGGTGCCGCTGGCGCTGGATGTTGCGGTACGCGATGGTCGCATCAAGCGTGGTGAAATCCTGCTAATGGAAGCCTTTGGTGGCGGTTTTACCTGGGGTTCGGCACTGATTAAATATTGATTATGAACGCAACGCTCGCAATTGTATTTCCCGGTCAGGGATCCCAGTCAACCGGCATGCTCTCTGCGCTTGCCACGGACTATTCGCAGGTTGTCGATACCTTTGATCTGGCCAGTGACGTGCTCGGTTATGATTTATGGCAGCTGGTGCAGGACGGCCCCGAGGAAGAATTGAATGAGACAGACAAGACGCAACCTGCGATGCTGGCGGCGGGCGTTGCTGTCTGGCGCGTATGGCAGGATGCCGGTGGTGCAAACCCTGCACTGATGGCCGGGCACAGCCTCGGAGAATACACGGCCCTGGTCTGTGCAGGCGCCCTGGATTTCCAGGACGCTGTCAGTCTGGTAGCAGAACGTGGCCGCTGCATGCAGTCTGCCGTACCGGCGGGTAGCGGCGCAATGGCAGCCATCCTGGGCCTGGATGATGCCGCGGTTGCTGCCGTCTGTGAACAGGCGGCTGATGGCGAGGTGGTATCGCCGGTGAACTACAATTCTCCCGGACAGGTCGTCATTGCAGGGCGTACCGATGCGGTATTGCGTGCCATGGCGCTCGCGAAAGAGGCGGGCGCCAGGCGTGCGGTGCAACTGCCGGTCAGTGTGCCGTCGCATTGTGCGTTGATGCGGCCGGCGGCCGAACAGTTCGCCGGTCGTCTCAGCCAGACAGAGATCAGGACACCCGCAATCAGGGTCATGCAGAATGTGGACGCCACACTGCATGATGATCCGGACAGCATCCGCGAAAACCTGAGCAGGCAGTTGTATAGCCCGGTGCAGTGGGTTGCTTCAGTGCAAGCCATGGCAGAGCAGGGCGTGAACCGAATCATAGAGGCCGGTCCCGGGAAAGTGCTGACAGGTTTGTGCAAACGAATAGATAAAACGATTGTCGCAACGGCTGTATTTGACGGACCATCGTTAACGTCGGCGCTGGAAGACTAGTTTTTCGAGGCACTGATACCAGCAAGCAAACAGGAACTATTATGTCGTTATCAAATGAAATAGCCCTGGTGACAGGGGCGAGTCGCGGTATTGGCAAGGCGATTGCAACGACCCTCGGCAGTAAGGGAGCGACCGTTGTCGGTACTGCAACCTCCGCAAGTGGCGCGCAGGGTATCTCGGATTCGTTCGCGGCGAGCGGGATCAAGGGTGCGGGCAAGGTGTTGAATGTGACCGACCCCGATTCAATTGAGTCGCTGATCAAGGATGTCCAGTCCGAATACGGTGCGCCGACTATCCTGGTGAATAATGCCGGCATCACGCGTGACAATTTACTGATGCGCATGAAAGATGATGAATGGAATGATGTGATTGAAACCAACCTGACCTCGGCTTTCAGGATGAGCAAGGCATGCCTGCGTGGCATGATGAAAGCCAAACACGGACGCATCATCACCATTACATCGGTGATTGGCGCAACCGGCAACCCGGGCCAGTCAAACTATGCAGCTACCAAGGCGGGCGTGATCGGTTTTACCAAGTCGCTGGCAAGGGAGATCGGTTCGCGTGGCATTACCGTGAACGCGGTTGCGCCGGGTTTTATCGATACGGATATGACGCGCGCCTTGCCGCAGGAACAACGTGATGCGCTGCTGGAACAGATTGCGCTCGGAAAACTGGGGACCGTCGAGGATGTTGCCAATGCGGTTGCCTTTCTTGCATCCGCAGATGCGGCCTATATTACCGGTGAAACGATTCATGTGAATGGCGGTATGTACATGAGCTAGCGCCGTGCCCTGTTGTCCGGACAGACGTAATTTAGTACATTAATTAATATTCATAAATAACTGAATAGTATAATTAATATACCATTAATAGATTACCTTGGGAGAACGAGTTAGGCAGGACGTAATCCCGCGGTAACCGGGCAGAGATGCAACTTGTATCTTGCATCTTGCATTCACTACAATACTTGCGCAGCCTCGGCTGCATTTTTTAATCAAAGAGGAATAATCCGAAATGAGCAATATTGATGAGCGCGTCAAGAAAATTGTTATCGAGCAATTGGGGGTAAAGGAAGACGAAGTGACCGACAGTTCTTCTTTCGTCGATGATCTTGGTGCTGATTCACTCGATACCGTTGAACTGGTTATGGCGCTGGAAGAGGAGTTCGAATGTGAGATTCCTGATGAAGAAGCAGAAAAGATTACCACCGTCCAGCAGGCTATTGATTACGTCAACGCCCACAAGGACTGATTCTTTTCTCGAGAATTCCAGCCGCACCCTGGCATGATGGGTGCGGCTTTTTATTAGCTTATGTGTTTTCTGAGCGGTACCTATTTGAGGGATGAGCATTGTCCAAAAGACGTGTTGTCGTAACCGGCCTGGGTATTGTTTCTCCTGTTGGCAACACGGTTGACGTTGCCTGGGAAAACATCCTTGCCGGCAAGAGCGGCATTGGCCCGATCACCGGTTTTGATGTAGCTGACTTCCCGGTACGCTTTGGTGGCGAGGTCAGGGACTTCGATGTGTCTGCGTTTATGCCAAACAAGGATGCACGTCGCATGGCGGAGTTTATCCACTACGGCATTGCCGCCGCCAGTCATGCCATTGAAGACTCGGGTCTCGAGATTAGCGAGGCCAATGCCCGGCGCGCCGGCGTTGCGATTGGATCGGGTATCGGTGGTTTGCACGGTATAGAAATCGCCTACCAGGCGTTTCTGGACGGTGGTCCGCGAAAAATCTCTCCCTTCTTCGTGCCGGGCAACATTATCAATATGATTGCCGGTAATCTCTCCATTATGTACGGTCTGAAAGGACCCAACCTTGCGATTGTTACCGCGTGTACCTCGGCGACGCACAGCATCGGTATTGCCGCGCGCACCATTGCTTACGGTGATGCCGACATCATGATCGCCGGTGGTGCAGAAATGGCGACCTGTCCCACAGGTGTTGGCGGGTTCTCATCAGCACGCGCGCTCTCCACCCGTAATGACGACCCCGAGGCGGCCAGTCGTCCCTGGGACAGGGACCGTGACGGTTTTGTGCTCAGTGATGGTGCCGGTGTACTGGTGCTTGAAGAATATGAATTGGCACGTGCACGCGGTGCAGACATTTATGCGGAAATTGCCGGGTTTGGTATGAGTGGTGATGCCTACCACATGACACAACCCTCCGAGGGCGGGCAAGGCGCGGCACAATGCATGGATGCGGCACTGGCAGATGCCGGCCTGAATCATGGCGACGTCGATTATATCAATGCCCACGGCACCTCGACTCCCGCCGGAGATATTGCCGAGACGCTGGCCATCAAGCGTTCGTTTGGCGACCAGGCAGGCAAGGTGGCCATCAGTTCAACCAAGTCCATGACCGGGCATCTGCTGGGTGCCGCCGGCGGCGTCGAGGCGCTGTTCTCTATACTGGCGCTGCGCGACCAGGTTGTACCGCCGACGATCAATCTGGAAAATCCTGACCCGGAATGTGACCTGGACTATGTGCCGAATACTGCCAGGGAAATGAAGGTTGATGTTTCCATGTCCAACTCGTTCGGTTTTGGCGGTACCAACGGCACGCTGATATTTCGCCGCATGCAGTAGTACTGATCCTGCCGCATCAAGACTGTAATCATGACCACGGAAGCACACGGAAAAACACGGAAAGATTTCTAGTCAGGCATTTTTTCTTCCATATTTTCCGTGGCTATAAAAAGTACTGGCACATGGCCTGATCGCTACCGGCATGGGGAAATAATCAATAATGAGTGGTACCGGGTTTGCGCACGGCAAACTACCCGACAGTGCCATGTGCATGCGATCGAGCGGGTCTTCGATCTTGTCGATCTGCACCAGTCTGATCCGCGGCGCTATCCCCACCTTTTACAGAGTAGCGCGCATGGGCGTTTCGATATCCTGTTTGCTTATCCAGGTGACAGCCTGGTACTCGATGCTGACGGGCATCTCACAGGAGCGGCTGGAACGGGCAAACCCGGCAGTGACTTTCTGATGGCGTTTGATGACTGGTGGCAGCAGCAGGGACCGGCCGCTCCTGTCAGGGCAGGGCTGCCGTTCACCGGTGGCTGGTTTGTCTACCTGGGTTATGAACTGGCGGGACAAATAGAGCCGTGCCTGCAGTTGCCAGAATCAAGGGGTCGCTTGCCGGTTGCCATCGCTACCCGTTTCAGGTCGGCGGTTATTCATGATAATGACAGGCAGCAGTGTTACATTGTTACCGAACCCGGACAGTCAACAGCGGTTGCCGAAATCCTTGAGGATATCTCCTTGTTGACCACTTCATTGGCAGCGGACACGGCTGCAGTGGCGACTGTCTGTGAAGATGATCCGCAGGACTATCTCAATGCTGTCGGGCGCATACATGCCTACATTCGTGAAGGTGACGTCTTCCAGGTCAATCTCTCAAGGCGCTGGGAGATCACGCTTCAACAGGCTGTCGATGCCGCCATCTTGTTTAACAATCTTTGTCGACACAACCCATCACCGTTTGCCGGCATGGCGACCTGGGAAGGCGTGTCGATCATCAGTTCTTCCCCGGAGCGCCTGGTCTGTGTACGTGACGGCAGGATTGAGACCCGGCCAATCGCCGGCACGCGTCCACGTGGCGACGTGTCGGCGTCCGACAGGGCCTACTCGGACGAGCTGCTGGCGCACCCCAAGGAGCGCGCCGAGCACATCATGCTGATCGACCTTGAGCGTAACGATCTTGGCCGTCTGTGTGTACCCGGTACCATTGAAGTCAACGAACTGATGGTGCTCGAATCCTATGCCCATGTGCACCATATCGTTTCCAATGTGCGCGGGCGTCTGCGCGACAACATTTCGCCGGGCGAGGTGATCCGTGCGGTATTCCCCGGTGGTACCATCACCGGCTGCCCGAAGGTGCGCTGCATGCAGATTATTGCCGAACTTGAACAAGTGGCACGTGGTGCCTATACCGGCTCCATGGGTTATATCAATCGTGACGGCAGCATGGACCTGAATATACTGATACGCAGCATGGTGTGTGAGGGGAACCGTCTGGAGTTGCGTGCCGGCGCCGGCATTGTGGCGGATTCGGATGCCGAGGCTGAACTGGAGGAAACCCGTGCCAAGGCGCGCGGGCTGTTGCGTGCACTCGGGCTGGACGACGCATGAGGGAAACTGCGCCGCGGCTGCTGGTGAATGGCAAGCCGCTTGACTGTGTGTCGACGTCAGATCGCGGCCTGCTCTACGGTGATGGTGTCTTTGAAACAATCGCCGTTCGCGGCGGCGAGCTGTGTCACTGGGCGCGTCATCTGCAGCGGCTGCAATCCGGCTGCGAGCGCCTCGGGTTGACGACGGTTGATGGCACGCAGTTGGCAGAGGAATGTCGTTTGCTGATACAGCAGTCGCAGCGGGCCGTTATAAAGATCATCATTACCCGCGGGTGTGGTGGCCGCGGCTACCGTGTTCCTGTGAACCCACGGCCAACACGCGTTATACAAGTAATGACTGGCCGGACTATCCGGCAAGCTGTGCCGTGAGTGGTGTCAGAACAAGGATTTGCCACACCCGACTGGGGCAAAACGCCGCTCTTGCCGGCATCAAGCATCTCAACCGGCTCGAGCAGGTACTGGCACGACAGGAGTGGGATGACCCGGAAATCATGGAAGGTCTGTTGCTGGACACCGGCGGGCAGCTGGTGGAAGGCACCATGAGCAATGTTTTTATGGTGAAAGGCGGGGTATTGATGACACCTGACCTGACGCTTTGCGGTGTTGCCGGTATTATGCGGGCACGTGTGCTGGAGTTGGCGAAACAGCACTCGATAGAGTCCCGAATTCAGCCTGTAACACTGGATACGTTGCTGCAGGCAGACGAAGTGTTTGTCTGTAACAGCCTCATTGGTATCTGGCCTGTCATCGGGATTGATGAACAGGCCTTTCCAAAGGGGCACCTGTTACCGCACGCTTGCAAGCATTGCTGACTGACTAACGCATGTCGCTGCAGATGGGTAAACAGGTTAAACAGCAACGATGACAACACATAATCCGCAAAAAAAGGTATAGGAACCTTCCTGTTTCGACTGTTTATCATGGCAACACTGGCGGCGTTGTCGGTTGCCGCCATCACCCTGGTTCGTTTTCCACAATTCCAGGACACCGCGCTCAATCTGCCGGACGACGGCATGATCTATAATATGCCGACCGGTGCTTCCCTGAACCAGCTCGCCTATGACCTGGAAACACGCGGGATGATCCAGTATCCCCGTTTCCTGATACTGCTTGGCCGGCAAATGGACGCGGCTACACGCCTGCAGGCAGGTGAATACGACCTGGGGGTGCTTACTCCACGGATCTGCTGCAGGTGCT